>JBNMJH010000023.1:0-4291 GCA_050873685.1 Treponema sp. | reverse complement strand
ATTGTTTTCCATAACCTTACAAAAAATGTAATTATCTGCAAAAGTGAGTTTTTCCCACTTTTCCGCGGGTGTAAGTTCATTTTTATTTCGCATGAAAATCTCCTCTACAGCCTGAATGTCTGGTTTCTTGTAAATTCTGAAAAATCGCTTCCGGCCGATTTCCAGTTTGCTCCAGATGGATTTGGCTCGCGCTCCGCTTGTATCAATCCGGGTGCTCCGCACTTTTACTGGTTCAATCGCCAAAAATCTTCACAAACTGCAAATCTGCCTGCGCTTTTGTTTTTCACAAAACAAACTAATCATTCTGGATATATAGTTAATAAGTGAAAAATTACAAAAACGGAAATGAATCACAAAAAAAGAGGAGTTTTTTTCTTATATTTTTAAAAGCCAGAATGCTTCCCAGGAAAATAAAAAAAGAGGAACGCCCTTGTTTTCAGGACGCTCCTCTTTGATTTTCAGAAATCTTCTATACTTATTTCTTCAGAATCACAAACGATTTTGCCGGAACAGAAGAAACTGTGCTTTCTGTGGTTGCAATTGTGTATTTTTCGGCAACTGTGGAAATATCTTTGAATCCAAGGCCAAGATAAGAGCCGGATGTCTTCAGGCTGGCATTGACATTGACAATTTTTCCAGTCAAGGAATCAAAAGAGGCGTTTTTGCTGGTCGCATTGAAAATAACAGCAAAATTTCCGTCAGAAGCAGAAACCTTGTACAAAGTCACGCCGTCTGCAATAGCAGTCGCAGTTGGTTTTTCCGCGTTACGGAATGCAGAAAAATCTTTCCTAAGCGCAATCAGTCCCCTGTAAACATTAAATACATCTGAATATTTTTCCTTGAATCCCAGATCAATCGCATTGATGCTGTCTGACGACTTATAGCTGTTCTCGTCGCCCTGCTTGGTTCGAAGAAATTCCTGGCCGCCGTTAAGGAACGGTGTTCCCTGTGAAAGGAAAACGTATGCCGCAGCCAGCTTGTCCTGGGCTTTCACTTCTTCAAGACCTTTCTTTCCTATTGCATTGAACAAATCGCCGCTGAATGAAGTTTTTCCAAGATAGCTTATTGCCAGCTTATCGAACAATGTGTAGTTGTCATGGCACTCAACATAATGGAGCGCAAGAGCCGGATTTTCTGTTGTGTTGCGCTTGTTCTTTCCGCTTTTTCCAACAAGACCGTTTATGATTCCAGAATCATTGAATGTTCCCTGAACCTGCCCTTGCTGGAAGCCGCCGAACTCAGCGCCCTTGATTGCGTCGCGGAAGTCATCGTCAAATGCACCGGCGCCCATTCTTCCTGAAGCGACCGCCTGATTAGCGCTGTCTTCCACCGCCGCTGTTCCGCCTGTCCAAGGCTCACCGTAAACCATTACATTCGGGTCAATTTTTGAAAGCTCGTCATAGATTGCCTTCATGGTTTCTTTTTCATGAACGCCCATAAGGTCAAAGCGGAATCCATTGATGTGATAGTCGAGCATCCAGTGTTTCAGAGAGTCAACCACATATTTTTTTACCATTTTATGGTTTGTGGCCGTTTCATTGCCGCAGCCTGAGCCGTTTGAATAGGAGCCGTCAGACACACGGTAGAAATATTCTGGAACGGTTGAGTCATACAGAGAGCCGCCAACAGTTCCGCTTGTGTGATTGTAGACAACATCCATGTTCACAGCAATTCCATTCTCATGGAACTTTTTAATCATTTCACGCATCTGTTCAACAGCAGCTGTTCCGTCCGAATTTGAAGAATAGTCTGTGTATCTTCCTTCCGGCACATTGTAATGATACGGATTGTATCCCCAGTTGTAGCCGGTGTCAGAATTTACCTGCGCGTAGTCGAACATTGGAAGAATCTGCACGTGCGTAACTCCAAGCTCCTTCAGATGATCCATTATTTTTTCAGAGTTTGCAATATCAATGAATTTTCCAGTAGAATCCGCCACAACAGCGCGGCTCCAGTCCCGGATGTGCATTTCGTAAATCACAGCGTCTGAATAAGACTTTGTCGCAGCGCCAGAATTTCCGAACGGATTCACGTAGCTTTCCTTTGTTCCGTATGAAGAGCCAGCAGGAATCGCCGAGGAATCTGCGTTTATATCAACAATCTGGGAAGCGATTGAGTCCGGGCTGCATGATTTTGCATAAATATCAGCAACGTAATAATCAACACCGCTGTTTGTAATCTGATATTTATAGTATTTATATTTTGAAACATCAACTCCGGAAATGCTCCAAACTCCGGTTCCAGAATCTTTTGCCATTTCCAATGTCTCAGCAGGAGAGCCTTTAAGTTCAGACTCGTCTGCCGAACCTGAAGACTTTGCCGCAACAGTTGCAGCCTTGAAATTTCCGACTTTCGTAACATCCTCATACAGAAGAAGGCTTGCCTTTTCAGCCAGCGGAGCCCAGACCTTGAATGTCGCAGTATTTCCTTCAAGGGTAAGCCCCAGGTCGTCGCCGTCATAGGTTTTTCCCAAAGTGTCAATCAGATCCGAGGTGATTCCCGCAGTCTTTTCAACGCCGTTAAAAGAAACAGTGTACGGAACTTTTTCTATTGAGCCGTCAGAAATAGTGATTTCCGCCGTTGATGTCGCCTCGTCAAAGTTAACTTTTCCAACAGAAAGGGCGTTTCCATCCTTGTCCTTTACAGAAATTGTATCCGCTGTAACCTTTTCTTCCTTGTAGCCCAGAATCAGCGCAGACACAGCCTTGCAATCCTTGTCCGCAAGTTTCGCGCTTCTAAGCCCGGTGCAGTCCTCCGCCTTTGTATAATATTTAGTTTCTCCGTATACAAAATAAAGCGACGCGCCGTCTTCCAGAGATTCCTTTAGAACCAAAATGTCCTTTGTCTGTGTTTTACTATCAGAAGAAACGAACAGAATTCCCATTTCATAGTTCGGGTCAACCTTGAATGATGCAGAAAGAGCCGCAAGCTCCGCATCCTGGGTCAGAACAATATCACCGCCCGGCCAAGCTTGTGCATTATAGTTGGAATCATTAGCGACTTCCTCACGCCATGCCCAAACATTCCATATTTTTTCAGAATCCGCATTGAAGACATAAACTTTTATATTAGAAGTGCGGGCAGAATCAGGCACAGCGGCACGCGCCGCGCTTTTTTCCGCAGTTCCTTCATCATCCAGTGAAAGCGAATTTCCGCATCCTGAAAAAATCATTCCCGCAAGAAAAACTGCGGAAATCAGTGTGAATATTTTTTTCATAATTCAGTTTTCTCCTTGAAATCTATCTGACAAGCAGGAATCTTTCTGAAACAAGGCAGACTTCGCCGTCCAGGGCTGCCGCTCTGCCTTCCGCCTCTCCATTTTCCCTTTCAGTCTCAAAAACCATGTAATACAATGAAAATCCATCTGACAGCTTAGCCCAGTATAGCGGAACATTTCCGCTGACCATAATCCAGCCGCTGTCGTTTTTGAATTCAAACGTGCCCTTGTCCGTAACAACAGTTCCGCCGTCATGGAATTCATATTTTCCGTCTGAGGCAGATTTCCACTTGTTCAGCAAGGTCGCCTTGTCATCTCCGTCTGTTTCAAGAACTTCGGAAGCCGTAACAAACACATCCTTTCCCGATTTTTTTGCATTGAGCATATACGCAGTGTTTCCGCCTGCAGAAACCTTTCCCGTCGCAGCGTCATACGTAAAGCTGGAAGGAAGCTCAGTTTCCACGCCGCCTATCGAAATTTTCGTAACCTTTTCCTTTTTTCCGTCAGAATCCATGTACACAGCATAAGCTCCGCTGGAAGCATCCGAGAAAGTCAGGTACTCATAGAAAACATCCTCTGAATCACCAACAGAAACAACCTTATTTCTGATAACCGTTCCCTCTTCCGCAGAAAAAGGCGATGCGCTGCCCGCAGCATTATAGTTCACTCCCGATCCGCTTCCTCCGTCCGAGCTGCACCCCGCAAAAGTACCAGCCGCAAAAAGCGCCAGAGCCGCAAGTGCACAGCCCAGCGCAAACCTCATTCTTTTCATAAAACCTCCAGAAAAGATTTATGTGTTGTTGAAACTCTCAAATTTCATCTATATCAACAGAGCCGCCGCCCTGAAAATACCCCCAATCTCTTTTTTCCGTGCGCTAGGATTCCTTCCCGCATCATGTTCCCCCGCACGCATCCGCTCCTCCAGAAAACCGCACCTCCAGGGCCCGCTCACGCTCGGTCTCGCCCCGGCTCGCCTGGCTCCGCCACCCTTCCGCCGCGGCGCACAGGCTTCCAGCGCGTGCCCGTATATGCAGTTTTTTCACTTTTTCTTGTGATTCATTTCAGTTTCCGCAT
>JBNMJH010000022.1:0-4487 GCA_050873685.1 Treponema sp. | reverse complement strand
GCTCTCTTTCTGTCAGTTTTGTGTTTGTAGTTCCTTTCACCTTGCAGATAAAATATTTGTTAATCAATTTCCAATTTTCGTAATATTCATCTATTTCAAGCAGACATTCAGAAGCGTTTACCAAAATTCCGGTTTCTTCCGAAACTTCGCGAATGCAGCAGTCCGTTTCACTTTCGTTTTCTTCCAAGCCGCCGCCGGGAATCATCCATTGGTCGGTTATATTTTCGTATGAAAGCAGGATTTTTGAATTTTCAATTACGATTCCTCTGCAGGCGGTTCTGGTTTTATTCCATTTGCCCAAATAATTATCACCAACAATATCAATAATTTTCATCGAATGTCCTTTTGCGAACTTGAATTATACAAATCCTCTTTTTTGCGCTTCTTGGATTAATTTAGGCTGAATCAGCGGATATGTCCAGTTGTCCACCAGTTCATCGGTAAGAATTATTTTTTCTATTTCGCTGTGGATTTCTTCAAAGGAAAAAATATCGGCGACGAACAACATTCCAAAAGTTTCGTCATCTGCGTTTTCGTTTACTCTTGTTTTGCCTTTGACGGAATATGCACAGACTGGCTTGATTGTAAAATCGACGGCTCCAGTTTCTTATTTCAGTTCGCGTTCAACATGATTCTTTACTTGTTTCAAAACAGGTTTCATGTCAGTCCAACGAAAACTGTTCAGTAAAGAATCAGACGAATAATATCTTGGTTTTATTCCGTCATTCCATTCAAAATAATAACCACGGCCTTTTTTCGGTTTCAAATCCCATAATCTTCCGTCGGGAAGCTGTTTGTTCCACAAAATTTTATGATATTCATTAAGAGTTTTGCTCTGGCTGTCCGGGTCGGAGACGCATCTTGAGCCGGTTAGCTCATCGCCTTTTTCAGCAGTCCACCAGTATTTCCAATAGCTTTCTGTATCTTGTGTAAAATCAAAATCTGTGTCTATCAGGGCAGTCATTTATCCTTCCTGTATTAAATTCATTAAATCGAAATACATAAGTTGCGTAGGATTTTCATCTTTTTTTACAAGAAATTCAAATCCGTTTTTTTCATAAAATGGGATAGCTGCGTTGTATGCATCAACAGTAATAAAACGGCAACCAGTCTTGTTGTCTTCCAAGAAATACAGTTTTATAAAATCAATTATATTTGTGCCAATCCCCAGCCCATGCAATTCTTTTGAAATTCCAAGCCTGCCTATTTTTACGGACGGATAACTTCTTAGATATTTCTCCTTATTGAAGTTTTTCTTTTTAAATTTATTGAACTGACTATTTGACGCAAACTCCGTAACTGAAATCTTATCATTGGAAAGTGTAAAATACGCCAAGATATTTTCACCCTTTCCTTTTTCAACAACGATATACGGCATTGCAATCAACTGCTCTTTGTAAAACTGAACTTCATTTTTTATAAAGTCATTCAAATCCTCATCGCCACAGTCAAATTTCTCTGCCGATATGTCGCTTTCAAATTTTTGAATATCGTACTGCTCAAAAAAATCTAAGCTCACCTCGCTGCTGCTCCATTTTTCTGTGCCAAACGGGTCTTTCTTGCGGCTTCACCTCTCTCAAGGCTTGCCAAAACCGACTTGTAATGAGAATGCATAACGGCATACTGTTCCGGTGTTACAGTGCATCTGGCATTACGCATTTTCTCTTCAAAACGCTTGCCGTCTTCACCAAAGAGTATAGGTGTTTCTCTGATTGCTCTAGCCATAGTAAGCCTCCTTTGATTTAGTATACTGCTTTTTAACAAAAAAATCCATTTTTTCCCCACTATTCAAGCCACTGGATGAACGCGGTTTTGTCGTTGCTGTAGTTTCAGGCGCGCATTCCCAAACCGTAGCGCAAAAGCAGACCGCATACCAGTTCCAGAACCGTACCAAGAAAAGTCATAATAGCAATTTGAACGGCAAGCGGCTTGTGCTGAAGTTTGACCGCTCCAACATAAAACAGAACCGCGCCAAGTCCGTAAAGAATATTGTACGGTGCAATAACTGAAACAACGTGAGTTTCCCAGTGGCCTTTTGAAATCAGGCAGAAAATCCCTTCGATTAGAACGCCAAGAACGCTTCCTGCCAAAAACAGACAGAAAAGCTTTGTATAGGTGATAGTTTTTTCGGTTTTGCAAAAAGCAATCTCATTCTGATTTTTTGTCCTCCACTTTATAAGCCTTTTAATTGACAGCGTGATTCCGACACATATTGGAAAGAACGGCGTGAAAGGTCCAGCCCAAAAGACAAGGCAGGCAGATGCCATAGCTGTCGCCCATTTCCAGCCGAATATCGCAGAAAGAAGGTGTCCGCCCCAAACCGGTGAATAAACCACCGCAATCACAAGCAGGAACAGAAGAAATGTCTTTACGTCTTTACATTCTTTCCAAATCCAGCGGCAGAAGCTGAAAAATTTATCTTTCAGTTTTGAAAACATCTTTTTGCCTCACTCCGAAATAGAATCCAGAACACGCTTTTCTTCATTTTTCAGATATTCGATATGACGGCGGAACAGAGACAGATACACTTCACGCTCTTCTTCGTTGAAGCACAGAAACGCATTCCTTTCTATTTCATCAGCTTTGTTGATTGTATTTTCGACAAAAGACTTTCCCTTTTCCGTCAGCAGAATTGCCTTGCGGTTTCGTGTGCCGGGAATAACCTGCAGCTCCAGAATTCCGTCTTTCCGAAGATTGTTGATTGCGGAATGGATTGTCTGTACAGGAAAAAAGAAATCGTTGCACAAATCGTTCTGCGTCATCGGCTCTGCGGAATGTGCGATTGCGTACAAAACCCAAAAAGTTGTGTCCGTAATTCCAAGCTTCGCCGCAAGTCCGTTGTAAATATGGTCGCTTTCTTTGTACAGGCGGTTTAAAATCTGCAACTGCTGTTGTAGGGGGTCGTTCAAGTTTTCCTCCAAGTTTAATAAGTTTCTGAAATCGTAAACTTACATTATTCCGAAATCAGAAACTTGTCAAGCGGGAAGTTTTTAAGAAAGGGAAAGAAGAATAAGTTGATGGTAAAAATCATAGAACTGTGATATTTTCAAGCTATGGAATTTTTGTCAGTCTTATTTTCTGTTACATTGCTTGCATTTTTTATTTTTCTTGCGAAAAACCGTGCAAAAATAAAAGGCAAAATCGGAGAAATCAGCGTTGCAAGCCGTTTGAATTTACTGAATCACAATGACTATAAAATCCTGAACAATGTTGTTCTCCAGACTAAAAACGGCGGAACAGTTCAGATTGACCATATTATTGTTTCGGTTTATGGAATTTTCGTGATTGAAACGAAAAACTACAAAGGCTGGATTTTCGGAAATGAGAACGCGGAAAACTGGCTGCAAGTCATATACAAGGAAAAAAATCAGTTCAGAAATCCCTTAAAGCAAAACTGGTCTCACGTTTACGCGCTGAAAAATTTGATTGCCGATTTTCCAAACGCAAAGTTTATTCCGAGAAGACAAAAAAACTGAAAATCAACACGTTGAAAACATCCACAAAACCATAACCGAAAACCGCCTGAAAGCGAAAAATCAGATTTGCCCAAAATGCGGCAATGAACTGAAACTTAGAAGCGGAAAATACGGGAAATTTTACGGCTGCTCAAACTATCCGTACTGCAAATTTACGATGAAGGTTTAGTGCGTTTGGGAAAAATGTATACAGTACGCAAGGTGTCGAAAATTCTTTTCCCCGCTATTCAAGCCACTGGATAAATGCGGTTTTGTCGCTGCTGTTGAAGCCAGCGCGCTCGTAGAATTTTTTGGTGGATTCCTTTTTTGAGCCGGTGAGGAGCATCATTTTGTAGCAGTTTTCGGCTTTTGCGATTTGCTTTGCAAAGTTGAGACATTCGGTTGCGTAGCCTTTTTCGCGGTAATCTTTGTGTGTAACGACGTTTTCGACAAAGGCGTATGGGTGTACGTTTCTTGTTAGGTTTGGAATTATGACACACACGCAAGAAGAAACAATTTTTCCATCCACAATATTTACGATGATGTGATGATTTTTGTCTTGAATGATGGTTTTCCAAGTGCTTCTCAAATGCTCCGACATTGCCGGAACAGAATCCTCATGCAAGTGCAGATACAATTCTAAAAGCTGATTTAACTCGTTTTCAAAAATTTCCCGAACCATTTATTGTCTCCTTTTATAAAAAGTCTTACAAGGATTATCCCGGTAATAACGCAACGTTCAGGGTAATCAAACCAATTCACACAATGCCATGTACTCTCTTAAATACAGTCCTCTTCGCATTTCGTCTGTTTCAGTATATGAAGTGTGCTTTGAAAATATGTTTTTAGCGTTATCAACAGAAAGCCATCTTGCTTCCATTCCGACGTTTCGCTCTCTTTCTGTCAGTTTTGTGTTTGTAGTTCCTTTCACCTTGCAGATAAAATATTTGTTAATCAATTTCCAATTTTCGTAATATTCATCTATTTCAAGCAGACATTCAGAAGCGTTTACCAAAATTCCGGTTTCTTCCG
>JBNMJH010000021.1:0-6803 GCA_050873685.1 Treponema sp. | reverse complement strand
TCCGTCAAAATCAACATCTTTTGTTCCAATAAAATTCAAGCCTGTTGTTTGCCCTGTATATTTTTCTGCTTTAACTTTTTCGTTTATACTGTTTCCTGTATAAATATCAGCAATATCACCAGCAGTTTTCCACTTCCACCCTTCCGGCAGGTTGTAAGGTGCTTCTATTTCTTTTTGTTCTATCTCAATTTTCTTTGCCATTCTGTTTCTCCCCTGCCTAAAAATCCATCAGCAAAAAGTCTTTTATGTTTTTATGGATTATTCCATTCTGGGAAAAATCAAGGTCGTCCATTGAAACTACGTATTTCGGGTAGCTGTCTTTTATGGAGTTGTAAACGGAAAACTCGCGTTTTATGGTTTCTTCGCCTGCCAAAAGATATGCAACCTGCACATAAATCTTTTTGTCCGGTTTTTCTGCAATGAAATCTATTTCGGTATCGCCTTTTTTGCCGACATAAACTTTGAAATTCCTCCGCAAAAGTTCAAGACACACAATGTTTTCAAGAATTTGGTCTATGTTCTGAAAGTTTCTTCCAAAAACAGCTTCACGCAATCCATGGTCTGCGCAGTAATATTTTTCATTCACGGTAACAATCTTTTTGCCTTCCAGATCGTAACGGCTGATTTTGTAGAAAAGAAAGGCATCTGCACAGAATTTAAGATAATTCAGGATTGTGTCGTGAGAGATTTTACGGTTTTCGCTCTTAAAATATTTTGAAAGCGACGTTGCACTGAAAATATGCCCGATGTTTGAAAAAGCATAGGCCACAATTCGCTCCAGTGTATCAACATCACGGACATTGTTTCGTTTCACAACATCTTTTAAGACAACGGAATTGTAAATGTCCATCAGATACTGATTCTTTGCAGAATCGTCGCCATTAAAATTTGACAGAAATGGCATTCCGCCTGTTTTCAAAAACTGCATGAAGCATGAAGTTTTGTCAATCTCAGGATTGTGAAGTCTGTTCATTTCAAGGAATTCTGCAAAAGAAAAAGGATAAATAACAAACTCCACATAACGTCCAGCAAGATATGTCGCAAGTTCCCCAGACAAAAGTTTTGCGTTTGAACCTGTTATGTAAATGTCGCAGTCAAAATCTACCCTGCATGAATTGATGCATTTTTCCCAATTTTCAACTTCCTGAATTTCATCAAAAAAAAGATATATTCTGCCTTCCGTGTTTTTTTGAAATTCAATAATCCGCTCATAAAGACTGTTTGAATCCAGCAAGCCGGAATAAGAAAACTGTTCAAAATTGATGCAAAGAAAGTTTTTTTCGCTTATTCCGGAATTTTTAAGTTCCTCTTTTACAAGTTCGAGCATCACGGATTTGCCGGAACGCCTGATTCCCGTAAAAACCTTAATCAATTCCGTATTCATAAAGGGTCTGATTCTCTGCATATATATTTCGCGCTTAATCATAAGCATATTTTATCAGTTATAGTCGCCAAAGTAAAGTATTTTTCTATTTTTAGCTAGTATAACTGATAAAACTGTTTATTCTTTCGTCTTCTTCAATTCCTTCACAACATCCCGAATCAAATCCGCCGCCATTTCAAGCTGCCCGATTGCATCTTCTGCACTTTCAATAGGATCTGGCAAATCTTCATAGTCGAGAATGCTTTCATCACGGATAAGGCCTAAGTCAAGGCTGTTGCCTTTTTGTGCAATCTGTTCGCGGGTAAAGCAGTTCCAGCGTTCGTCTTTGATTGAGCGGCGGTCTTCTGCAGTGTATGCTTTGATAAAATCTGCAAAATGTTCTTTTTTAAGCTGGTTTGTTTTTCCAAAGCTCTGCATGTTTGTACGCAGGTCGTAAAACCAGACTTCTTTTGTATTGTTTTCGTCTGTCTTTCCACGGGTAAAGAAAAGCACGTTTGTTTTTACGCCTTGTGCATAGAAAATACCTGTAGGAAGCCTGAGGATTGTATGAAGATTGCATTTGTTCATTAAGTCCACGCGGATTTTTTCACCGTCCCCGTCTGCAAAAAGAACGTTGTCTGGAAGAACTACTGCAGCTCTAGCTTTTCCAGTTGCACGCAATGAGCGGTAAATGTGCTGCAAAAAGTTCAACTGTTTGTTGCTTGTTGTATATGTAAAGTCATCACGTGTCGCACGTTCTCCGCCTTTCTTTGTTCCGAATGGCGGATTTGTAAGAACTACATCATAGCCTGTCATGGCTTTGCCGCTTTCACTTAAAGTATCACCAAGAACAATTTTTCCTTCGATGTTATGAAGCATTGCATTCATAAGAGCTAAACGATGTGTTTCATGAACAAGCTCTCCGCCGGTAAAGGCTTCTTTTATCTGGAACTCAACCTGCTTTTCTGTAAGGTCACAGTAATCATCAGTCAGATTTTTTACATACTGATCGGCGCTTATCATAAATCCGAATGTTCCGCAGGCAGGGTCGTTGCAGCGTTCTCCCACCTGAGGAGCTGTCAATTCTGTCATTACATCAATTAAGACACGTGGAGTAAAATATTGTCCAGCACCGCTTTTCTTTTCGTTAGCGTTTTTTTCAAGCAAGCCTTCGTAAAGGTTTCCAAGTCCTTCTTCTTTTGCAGAGTACCAGTCAAGCTCATCTATTGACTTGATGATTTTTTCAAGGTTCTTTGGCTCGTCAATATTTGAACTTGCGCCCTGATAGATTTCTCTTACGCGGCCTTTACAATTTTCACCAAGATAACTCAAAAGTTCTTTGTAGAATTTCTTGAGCTCAATTCCACTATGGCTAGTCAATTTATCCCATCTATATTCAGCTGGAATAGAATCTTCTGTTTTTGTTTCCTTTGCCATTTTCAAAAAAAGAATATATGTAAGTTCTGTTACATACTGATGATATGTGATTCCATCATCACGTAAAATATTACAAAGATTCCAAAGTTTAGAAACAATTTCCTGATTAGTCATTTTTTTATTCTCCTTTATTTTTCCAGACTGTTTTTTTCCAGCAGGAAGGGAATTACCCCCATATAGATTATTCCGTTTTCATCTGCTGTTTTTTTCTGGCTGCCGTTTACAATCACTATCTTTTTGAAAAAGTCTCCGCAGTTTAATAGCGGACGCGTTTCTTGAGCCTTTTTTCCATCATCATCAATGCTGAAAGCCGACTGGATGTAAATCTTATTGAACCCCTGGTTTACTATAAAGTCAATTTCCAGATTTGATTTTTTCTGAACTCCGTTTTTTGTGGATGACACCTGTACCACTCCAACATCAACAGAATATCCTCGGCTAACAAGTTCATTGAAAATAATATTTTCCATAATATGAGTTCTTTCCTGCTGCCGGAAATTCAGCCGCGCATTCCTAAGTCCAATATCACTTACATAATATTTTGAAGGAAAATCCAGATATTTTTTGCCTTTAACATCATAGCGGTCTGCTTTTTTTATTATAAACGCATCCTCAAGATAATCCATATATTTTTTCACTGTATGATCCGAAAGCTTTGCATGAAGCACAGATTCCAGCGTATTGCTAAGTTTATGAGGATTTGTCAGGGAACCAACAGAAGAAAGAATTACATCAATCAGCGCACTTAAAGGCTCTTCGTCTTTTAATTTGTAACGTTCCTTTATGTCGGCAATGTAGATTTTCGTAAAAAGTTCTTTCAGATACTTTTCTTTTTCCCTTTCATCATTTTCAAGGACACAAAGAGGCATTCCGCCATAAGCCATGTATTCTTCCCAAGCATCTGCCTTTTCCCCGCCTGCATATTCATAATATTCGCTGAATGAAAGCGGATAAAGCTGAATTTCAACGCCTCTGTCGCGGAAGTTAGTCGCAACATCCTTTGACAAAAGCCTTGAATTGCTGCCGGTAACGTATATATCAAGATTTTTACGGGACATCAAATCATTCAAGATGTCGTAAAAGGTTGTGTACAAAAGGGCTCTGTCTTCTTCTGCTACTTTAGATTCATCAATGTTTTCTTTTTTTATTTTGTAACAGAGCTGAATTTCATCAATAAAGATATAAAATTTTTCCGTTTCGTTAATTTTTCCAAGAATAAATTCATAGAGCCTGTTCGGATTTCTGTAATCTTCAAAGGCCTTTTTATCAAGCTGAATCTGAATTATATGCGCGTCATCAATTCCAATAGAATTAAGATAGTTTTTGTACAGTTCAAAAAGAAGATATGATTTTCCGCATCGGCGTATGCCGGTTATGATTTTAATCAAGCCGTTTTCTTTTTTTGAAATAAGCCGGTTCAGATAATAATCTCTTTTTATCATATCCGCTCCCAGTGCAAAGTTTATTCTTAAAAGAAGATACTTTGCACTGAATGTAATATATCATTTTCTGAAAGATTATGTAATCTCCAGTGCAAAGTTTATTCCTAAAAGAAGATAGTTTGCACTGAATTGTGTTTAACTGAAAGCAAATCATAAACCCATACTTCGTTCCGGGAATTTTGTTTTTACAAACTCCTCAACTTGCTTCTTACAGTTTCTCCGGCATTTTTTACAGCTCTCCTCTGAACGCCCTGACCAGGATGGATTTCTTCAGCAGGTTTTCAACCTTTTCTAATGTTTGCTCAAAGGAAATTTCAGAAGCATACGGCATTTTTTTTGCATAGGATTTCCATTGAGCAGACAAGTTTTTTGATTTTTTAATTGCAGAAATAATTTCTGGAATTTGTGTTAAAACAATTTCACTTTTTCTATGTTTACAAGTCAATTCAAGGGCATTTTTCAGATTTGTGAAATTTACAGGCTTCGCACTCAGTACATACACATCATAAAAATCACGTGGTCGGGTTGTCGTCACATTCCTGGAAAGAATTGTTTCCAGTTTTTCTGCAAGAACTGTTTCAACCGGATAAGAAAAGAGAGAAAACTGCTCATTATCAAAAATCTTTGAAAACTTATGTTCTTTCGCCTCAGGGAAAATACTGTCGCCTGTTGTAATATCAATTGTCAGAGCATTGTGAATTTTTTCATAATCCACAATTAGAAATGCCCTGATGCCCTGATATTCATCGTCTTCACGAATAGGTGCAATCCTTTCTAAACGGAATGAAAAATCATCATCATTCTTAACGTCACAAACATACGAAATTATCTTTGAAATCTCATCTTCTTTAAGCGGAAAATTTTTAACCGTTGTATCAATATCCATCGTAGAACGATTTGAAAGCCCCACAAGAGACGCAATTAGGATTCCGCCTTTAATAATAAATTTATCTGCATACTCAGATTTGCTTAATCTCGCCAAAAAACATTCCATAATGTAGTTCTGAAGCATCACTTGCGGTGCTATGTTTAATTCTTTCGCCTTGTTGTTTAATTTTGCCTTTAGTTGCATTGCGTTTTCGGTTATCATTTATTGAATAGCCTCCAGATATGGTAAAATTCTTTTTTCGACACGAAACATTTTTGCAAATTCCATCAGGAGCAAGATATTTTTTTCTTTTGATTTCATATATGATTGAAGAGCGGGAATAAAGCGCTCTTTGTTAAGTTCCGAAGGCTTATGCAAAAGTTCGCATAAAGTTCGTTCTATATTATAAACTTTCAAATCATTTCCTAATTCAGATTTTACTACCGTGATTCCCAGTCCAGAAGTTTCATTTGCAACATGTCTGACATCATAGTTTGCAGAAAGGGTTTTTGAAATATATCCATGAGGAACAGAAAGCGTATATAAAAAAGGAACCTGGTCAGAATATCCGTTTAGAAAAAGAGCTGTTTCGTGAGAAAATATCGCTTTTGGGCAAAGCAGCTGTGTTATAAAAAGCTCATCTGGAATTACATCTTTTAAAGCATATAGTCCATAGCGAACTTTTTGTATTTCGCCATTTTTTAAGAGTTCCTGTATCTGCCAGCGGGAAATACCTTGTTCCTGGGCTGTTTTAGAAGAGAAATATCCGCTGTTTGAGTCTGCAAGGTCTTTTATCAACATCAACTTATACTATAACTTTTTTCAATTATTGTATAGATTGATAAATCAAAGCCTATTTTAAATGGATTTTCGTCTGGCATTTTTTACAGCTCCCCTCTGAAGGCTCTGGCTAGGATGGATTTTTTTAGCAGGGCGATTTGCTCCAGCACTTGCTCGGCAGCGGATTTGGCGGTGCGTTCTTTTTCCAGCACGGTATCGAGGATGCGGACGATTTCTTGTTGTTCGGGGAGTGAGCAAGTTTTCATCGGTATAATAGACAATTCCTTTTGATTTATTTTTGGAAGTACAGAACGAGAACCAGAATTTGAAGCTTTATCCAAGAAATCATTTGAAAGCATTTGATACCAGAGAAACTTTGTATTTTCTTTTGCTTCAATAGGATACATATCAGCACTACAAACACCATCAAAATCGACCATAACAACTTTTGAAAGATAAGGTCGAATTTTAGAATATAATATTTGACCTGGGTAGAAACGATGCTTCCCACTTATTACTTTATCTTCTGCAACTGTATGGTAATCAAGGAGAACTCCTGTTTTCTTTTCGATATTATCAGGGGCTATGTGAGGAAAGTCTTGATAATTTGTAACATCAACAAGATTTGACTTTATCTCTGCAACTTCGTCAAATCGTTTAGTTTTCCACGAATCATCACTCACGCCATTTTCTTTGCGCCATTTTGCGGTCAGGCTGCCGGTGAATGCCTGGTGCAGGATGGCGGCTTTGCGGGTTTCAAAGCTGTCTGTTACGTTCTGGGCTTTTTCTTTTGCTTCGTCCAGTTTTGCAAACAGGTTTTCTATGCGGTTTACAATGCGCTGCTGCTCGGCGAGCGTTGGCGGGAGAGGAAAATGGATTTGTTTTATTGTACCTACACTAACCCCACCAATTA
>JBNMJH010000020.1:0-11460 GCA_050873685.1 Treponema sp. | reverse complement strand
TAAAAGCGGAGGCGGAGGGCAATTTGTGAAGACTTTGGGCGATTGAACCAATTAAAGTGCGAAGCACCCGAACCTTTACAAGCGAAGCGCGAGCCCAATCCGTCTGGAGCAAATTGAAATCCGCCGGAAGCGTTTTTTCTGAATTTATTATGGAAACTCAAATTTCTGCGGACGTTCATTCTTCAAATGCAAAATTGAAAAATTTTGGCATTGACCTGTAAAATCAGTTGGCAAAAACAACAAAAAATCAAAAAAATTAATTGACAATTTTTAAAATATAGTCTTATATATTCGTATTCAGACGAAGGCGTCGAAGATTCATTAATTTTGAATCTTTGACGCCTTTTTTATTTTAACAAAACGAGGTACAGCGTATGAAAAAAATTCTTCCTTTTATTTGCGCAGCGGCAGCTGCTATTTCCCTTGCTAGTTGTTCAAAAAAAGATTCTGGAGCAACTGTAAAAGTCGGGATTCTTCATTCTTTGAGCGGAACTATGGCTATTTCTGAAACTTCTGTCCGCGATGCAGAAATGCTTGCTATAAATGAAATCAATGCAGCAGGCGGCGTTTTTGGAAAGCAAATTGTTGCAGTTCAGGAAGACGGCGCGTCTGAACCTCAGATTTTTGCGGAAAAAGCAAGAAAACTTATTCAGAATGACAAAGTTGCCACAATTTTTGGCTGCTGGACTTCAGCATCGCGCAAAGCGGTAAAGCCAGTTGTTGAAGAAACAGGCGCTCTTCTTTGGTATCCGGTTCAGTATGAAGGAATGGAAATGTCGCCAAATATTATGTATATGGGCGCGGCTCCAAACCAGCAGGCAGTTCCAGCAGTTGAATACTGCGTAAAGAATTTTGGAAAAAAAGTTTTTCTTGTTGGCTCAGACTATGTATTTCCACGGACAGCCAATAAAATCATAAAGGCTCAGCTTGCATATCTTGGCGGAACTTGCGCTGGTGAAGAATATACTCCGATGGGACATACTGACTATGCGACAATAGTTTCAAAAATCGCCGCTGCAAAACCAGACTGCGTAATCAACACATTGAACGGCGATTCAAATGTTGCTTTCTTCAAGCAGCTTACAGATGCTGGTCTTACTTCTTCAAATTGCCCGGTAATGAGCTTTTCAATTGCAGAAGAAGAAGTTGGCGGTGTAGGAATTGACAATTTGAAAGGACATTACGTTGCATGGAACTATTACCAGACAACAAAAACTCCGGAAAATGAAAAATTTGTATCAGACTACAAGAAAAGCTATGGTGAAAAACGAGTTACAGATGATCCAATTGAAGCCGGATATATTGGAGTTTACTTGTGGGCAAAATCAGTTCAGAAGGCAGGCTCTTTTGATGTTGAAAAAGTTCGCGAAGCTGCAAAGGGAATGACTTTTGACGCTCCGGAAGGAAAAGTAACAATTGACGGTGATAACCAGCATCTTTACAAGCCAGTTCGTATCGGAAAAATCAATTCTGAAGGTTTGATTGATGAAGTAAGCGCAACAGAAAGCGCAGTAAAACCGGATCCATACCTTAGCACATACAGCTGGGCAAAAGGACTTTAATCAGTTTTAATCAGCACAAGAAGGGCGGGCAGCCGCCCTTCAAAAAGGTTCAGATATGAGTTCAATTCTTACTATTTTATTCAACGGAATCAGTCTTAGCTCAATTCTTTTGCTTGCGGCTCTTGGGCTTTCCATAACATTTGGACTAATGCGCGTAATAAATATGGCTCACGGCGAATTTATTATGATTGGCGCATACACAACATTTCTTGTTCAAAATTTTTTCTTAAGATTTGTTCCAAAATCAGTTTTTGATATTTATTTTCCTGTTGCAATTGTCTTTAGTTTTGCGGTTGCATTTCTTTTCGGACTTCTGCTGGAACGTCTTGTAATCCGCCGGCTTTACGGTCGTGAAACAGATTCTTTGCTTGCCACCTGGGGAGTTTCCCTTGTTTTGCAGCAGCTTGCCAGAACAATTTTTGGCGCTCCAAACGTAAATGTTTCTGCGCCTTCATTTTTAAATGGAAATATAACTTTGTTTGCCAGTGAAAATTCCGCTGGCCTTGTAATGACATATAAACGGCTTTTTATTATCGCCCTTGTAATTTTATGCATGGTTGGAATGTACATTCTTATGTACAAGACTGGTTACGGAAAAAAAGTCCGTGCAACAATGCAGAACAGAGCCATGGCTCAATGCCTTGGAATTCAGACAAACAAAATTGATGCGTATACTTTTGCGCTTGGCTCAGGGCTTGCCGGAATTGCAGGAAGCGCGCTTTGCCTTCTTGGTTCTGTAGGTCCTTCGCTTGGACAGAATTATATTGTTGACACTTTCATGGTTGTTGTTCTGGGCGGAGTCGGTCGTCTTGCAGGAAGCGTTGCAGGTGCGGTTCTTATTGGAATGAGCAACTCAATAATTCAGGCGGGAACAAGCGCAAACATTGCAAAAGCCGTAGTTCTTCTTCTGGTTATTTTGTTCCTTCAGAAGAAGCCGCAGGGCTTGTTTGTTATTCACAGCCGTGCTTTGGACGAATAGGAGTTCCTTATGAAACTAAAATTTAAAATTTCAGACCTTTTTACAGCTTCTCCGGCTGGCTCTTTGAACACAATCGACGGACTTTCCCAGAAAGGCAAGAATTCCGCATTTGCGCTTGTAGTTTTTATAATCGCGTTGCTACCGCTGTTTCTTTCCCCATTCCGAGTAAGTCTGGTCGGAAAATACATAACTTACGCAATTGTTGCAATGGCTCTAGACTTAATCTGGGGCTACACAGGAATTTTAAGCCTCGGCCACGGCGTATTCTTCGGTCTGGGCGGTTACGCATTTGGAATGTATCTTAAGCTGGTTGCAAGCGGCGGAAATCTTCCTGACTTTATGAGCTGGTCCGGACGCACAACGCTTCCGTGGTTCTGGGAAATTTACAAGTCCGCTCCGGCGGCAATAATAATGGTTTTGTTTGTTCCAACAGCTCTTGCTTTCATTCTTGGATTCCTGACTTTTACAAACAGAATCAAAGGCGTTTATTTTTCAATATTGAGCCAGGCTTTGGCGCTTGTTTTTGTAACATTGTTTGTAGGACTTCAGCAGTATACAGGCGGAACAAACGGCCTCACAGACTTTTCAAAGATTTTCGGGCTTCCGCTCTATGCAAAATCCACAAAATATATCTGGTATTACGTTGCGCTTGCTTTCATGGTTTTAACATACATTCTGTTCAGCCAGGTTTTAAAAAGCAAATGCGGAAGAGTTCTAGTTGCAATCCGCGACGGAGAAAACAGAACCCGCTTTTCAGGCTATTATGTTGCGCAGTATAAAACTTTCGTTTACGCTCTTAGCGCTCTTGCCACAGGAATTGCAGGCGCGTTGTTCGTTCCTTTCAGCGGAATTATCAGTCCAAGCGAAATGAGCATCAGCAATTCAATTGATATGGCAATCTGGGTTGCAGTTGGCGGCCGCGGAACTTTAATCGGCGCTGTAATCGGCGCGTTCCTTGTGAATTTGTGCAAAACGCTCGTCAGCGAAAATTTCCCGGAAATCTGGTCTTATTTCATCGGTCTGCTTTTTGTAATTGTTGTTATGTTTCTTCCGCGCGGACTTACCGGCGTTTTTATGGATTTGAAGAATTTCTTGCAGAAAAAACTTATTAATAGAAGAAAAAACGAAGAATTCCTAGAAAAGGTGGAGGCATAAAATGACTTTGAAGAAAAAAATTATTGAAGCATTTACTCCCGAAGGTCCAATCAAGCTTCCAATGCACAACAAAGGATACGTGATTGAAAAACCAAAAGAATATAAAATTCCGCCTGTAGTTTCAATCAACCATATTTCTGTTGAATTTGACGGCTTCAAAGCGGTTAATGATGTAACGACCGATATTTTTCCGCACGAAGTTCATTTCTTCATCGGTCCGAACGGCGCAGGCAAAACCACAATGCTCGATATTATCTGCGGAAAAACCAAGCCTTCAGAAGGTTCGGTAATTTTCCACGGAGATTCGCTCGTTTCAGACAAAGGCGTTTATATCGATCTTACAAAAATGCGCGAATTTGAAATTATAAATCTTGGATTCGGCAGAAAATTCCAGGCTCCGAGTGTTTTTAAAAGCCTGACCGTATACGAAAACATGGAGCTTTCCCTGAAAGGAAACAAAGGCGTTTTTGCCTCGCTGTTTTTCAAGGCAACCGAAAAGCAAAAAAAATTGATTGATGAAGTTCTTTCTTCAGTTGATTTGATTGAGAAAAAAGATGAAAAAGCCGGCGGACTTAGTCACGGCCAGAAACAGTGGCTTGAAATTGCAATGCTGCTTGTTCAGGAGCCTTCCGTTCTTCTTCTTGACGAGCCTGTTGCTGGAATGGGAAAGCCTGAAACCGAGCGGACCGGCCAGATTATCCGTAATATCGCGAAAAAATATGCGGTTGTCGTAGTTGAACACGACATGGAATTTGTGCGTAAATTTGCGGACACAGTAACTGTTATGCACGAAGGAAAAATTCTTGTTGAAGGAACTCCTTCTGAATGTCTTGCTGATGAAAAAGTAAAGGCAGTTTATCTTGGAAGAGGAAAATTCCGAAAAAGCGGAATTTAACGCAAAATTCAAAGAGGTGGAAAATGCTGGAAATACAAAATTTATCTGCTTATTATGGCGAGTCAAATATAATTCCAAACCTTACGCTTTCTGTTCCAGATAAGGAAATTGTGTGCCTTGTAGGTCGAAACGGCGTAGGAAAAAGCACAACCTTGAAATCAATAATGGGACTTGTAAAAACTCCGTCTGGAAGCATAAAACTTGAAGGGCAGGAAATCATCAGAAAAAAAACTTATGAACGCGCCGCAATGGGAATCGGCTACGTTCCGCAGGGAAGAGATATTTTTCCGCAGCTTACAGTTCAGGAAAATCTGGAGCTTGGACTTCAGCTTAACAACGGAAAAGGAAAAATCGGCGATGAAATTTTCGAGCTTTTCCCGATTATAAAAGAATTTCTTCACCGCAAAGGCGGAAATCTTTCCGGCGGCCAGCAGCAGCAGCTTGCGATTGCGCGCGCGCTTGTTTCTCATCCAAAACTTTTGATTCTTGATGAACCAACCGAAGGAATTCAGCCTAGCGTAATTGAAGACATTGCATCCGCAATTGAAAAAGT
This sequence comes from Treponema sp., assembly GCA_050873685.1. GTDB lineage: Bacteria > Spirochaetota > Spirochaetia > Treponematales > Treponemataceae > Treponema_D. Next base: position 6,316 of record JBNMJH010000020.1, on the reverse strand, counting down.
CAACAAACAGCTTGGAATAACAGTTCTCATTGTTGAACAGTATCTTGATTTTGTTCTGGGAATTTCGACAAGTTATTACGTTATGGACAAAGGCGAAATCGTTCTGCATGGGCTCACAAAAGATGCCGATGCGGCTTTGATTCAGTCAAAAATGTCAATCGGATAAAAATTTATAAATTATATGGAGGCTTAATATGGCTTGTTTTTTAGTTCCGCTTGCGGAAGCTGTTGCAATCAGCGCGGCAAAAAGCATTTATTCAAAAAAAATGGAAAAAGACGAAGCGCGCGGAATAATTAAATCTTCGGAAAAAAAACTGAAAATTCAGAATTTCCTGAAAAAAGTTGATATTCTTCAGAATATGCTTTACGGAGGAAGCTTCCTTCTTGCAGTCGAGCACATCTATCACGGCGAAGTTTCATTTGTTCCGCCTTTTCTGACGGCGATGAAAACTCCTGAAGAAATTCCTGTGATGCTGCATGAGATGGCGACAGTTGGGGTCGGTATGGCTCTTCTTGTAACGGCGGTCTGGGCGGCGGGGCTTGGACTTTCCGCAATTTTCAGAAAATTTAAAAGAGCCGGGAATATTGCGGCGGGAGGAATTGCTTAATGTGCCTTATTATGACAGCTTTCGCGGCTCTTATGTTTACTGTTTTATGGGTAATGTCAAAAAAACATGGAAAAGATGTAAAGAGCTTTAAGACAACGCTTCTTATGTTCTGGGGGGGCAGCCCTTATGTGGAGCGTGGACGGAATTGCGTCTTTAGCTGGCGGAGAAAGTTTTTTCGACATCAGCATTTCGGACACAGTTCTCGGAGCGATTGTCCTTGCCTGCGGACTTTGCGTCTTCATATTCCTTTTTGCAAGAGAAAAACAGGTAGGCAGAAAATAAAAAAGAAATTTTTGATTTTCGCTTTTGGAAAATCTTGCCAATGCTTAGCGAGCGGTGTTTTTTTTGCGGGACGGTTCAGATTTTCAGTTGATTTTAATTTTTTCAAAAATCTGCTGAACTTGTTCCGCTGAATTTGCAAGAACCCGGACGGCAATTCCGTTTCCTTCTGTGCTGGTTATTCCCACAAGAGGAGCGGATTTTTTTATTTCCCCGATATTTTCCGCATTGTACAGAAGTTTCTTTTCAATATGCAGAAAATTCATAATATCCAAAGGCTTTAGGTTATAATTAAAAATCAGCATTGAACCAAGATGGGAATAATTTCCGTACATTGCCGCCGTTTTTAGAAAATCTTTTTTTTCTGGAAATTTTCCGCAGTCGCTTCCTTCAAAAAGAGTGTTGTCCCGGTAAACAAGATTTCCGGCGCATTCAATTTCTATAAGATTGTGATATTTTTTGTAGTCAAAAAGTTCTCCGCTAGCTTTTCTTCCGGCGCAAATGCAGTCCTGATAAACAAGTTTTGAAGAATTGTCTTCCAGGCAGATTTTTGTTCTGGTGAAAAAATTGCTTCCGGCAAACGGCATGCAGGGAAGCGGCGCGTAAATCAAAGTTCCGCCGTGTTCAACTGAAGAATTTATTTTCCGTTCCGCCGGACCGTTGTCTTCCATTTTAAATATTTTTTCAAAAGACTGGCTGACAAGCTCAAGAATCGCGCCGTTTTCAACAAAAAAAGTGTGCTTCTGTTCATCGCCAGCCATAATTCCTGCGCTCGCTGTTTGCTGAAAAACAGTGATTCCGCCGTCCGTACGAGAAAAAGGCTTCATAATCTTAAAAGGCGACGTAAAAAAACTGTCTTTTATGAAAGTTTTGCCTTTTTTGTTTTGAGAGGCAACAATTTTAAGCTCAGAAATCCTTCCGAATTGATTCATTTTAATTTTCCAAATCTGAAAAAAATACGTTATGATCAAGAAAATCCAGAACTTCATCAATTCCTTCGCCGCTTCGTATGTTTGTAAAAACGAAAGGCTTTTCGCCGCGCATTTTTTTTGAATCTCTTGCCATAACTTCAAGGCTTGCGCCGACCAGCGGAGCCAAATCAATTTTGTTTATCACAAGAAGATTGCTCCGCATGATTCCAGGGCCGCCTTTCCGCGGAATTTTATCACCCTCTGCAACATCGATTACAAAAATCGTGGCATCCACAAGTTCTGGACTGAAAGTTGCAGAAAGATTGTCGCCGCCAGATTCAATAAAAACCAGCTCAATATCTGGAAAACGTGCCCGCAGCTCATCAACGGCTTCAAGATTCATAGATGCGTCTTCCCGGATTGCAGTGTGGGGGCAGCCTCCAGTTTCAACGCCGATAATCCGTTCAGGCGGAAGAACCGAATGTGCCGTAAGAAATTCCGCGTCCTCCTTTGTATAAATGTCATTCGTAATTACACCGATTGAATATTTTTCCGCCAGCCTGCGCGTTAACGCTTCAACCAAAGCGGTTTTTCCTGAACCAACAGGACCTGCAACTCCAATTTTTGTAAATTTCATAGTTTCCTCTGTTTTCAGCCAGCAATCTGATTAGTTGCTGTAAAGCCGTGTGTAAAGCCATTCGTGCTGCATTGCCCGGATGTCAATTCCAGGCGCGCTCAGGCAAAGCTCGTTTTCTGAAAGCTCCAGACATTTTTTTACAATTCTGGAAAATTCCTTCATCAAATCAAAAAGAATTTTCTGACCGTCAGTCTGGCTCAAAGGCACAAGCTTTACGGCTGTAGTGACTCTTGCGCTCATCTGGCTGTATACAAACGCTGAAAGGCTTTCTTCCAAGTCAAAATTTCTTTTTGCGCAGTACGAGCCGTATGCAACTGGAAAATACCGCGGCACATATCCGGTTTTATCTGCATTTTCAGAAAAATTCTTTGTGATTTTCAGAAATCTGGCAGCAAGTTTGCGGCTTCCATCCCGAATTTCAAAAGGAACTTTGCTGGCTTCATAGATTTTGTCTAAAGATGTTAACTTTTCTGCACTTTTATGATTGAAAAATGCAAATTTTGAGATTAATAATTCACCGTACAGAAAACTTCCTTCAAGTTCGCTCCGAATATATGATTCCGCGGTTTGCGCGTCATGGATAATTTCCTGCTGAACAAAAGTTTCCAGCCCCCAGGAAAAAGCGTAGTTTCCTATGGGAAAAGTCGCGTCGTTCAGCTGAAGAAGTTCAAAATACTGAAAATTCATCAGTGGGAATGTCCGTGTCCAACAATTGTTGAAATCTGCTTGGAAAAATCCAGTTTTTCAGTTTTTATTTCAATTTTTACAAAGCCAAAATGACTTAGCAAATGCTCCATCGGCTCGTTGAAAATTGTTACAAACTGATTTTCAGATTTTCCTGCGAACAAAGGCGCGTGGCAGTTTCCAATTTCGTACCCAATTTTTGCAAAATTGAAAGGAGTCGGCTGTTCCACCGTAGCAACAATCACTTTTGCAGGCGGAACGTCAACGGCAATAACAGTTCCGTCTGAATCAACGCCAAGAACATCGTCCGGTTTCATTCCAGTTTTTAGAATTTCATCGCCGAGCCTTATTGCAATATCCCGGCCGCCACGGCTTTTTTTCCGCAAAAGCTTGTTGTAAGTTTCGTGCCATTCAATTTCAACAAAATCAGCAGGCTTCCCTGAAAATTCCTGGTCAGAAAGTTTTCCGATAATTTTTTCACATAACATAACAGCAGCTCCTTGTGTTAAAACATATAGTACAGCTGGGCGAGCGGAAGTTTTTTCGCCGGCTTGCTGGTTATAAGTTTTCCGTCAGCAGTAACCTTGTAAGTTTCCGGATCGACAGTTATTTTTGGCGTTGAATCGTTGAATTTCATATTTTTCTTTCCGATGTTGCGGCAGTTTTTTACAGCAAGGCACATTCTTTCAAGCCCAAGTTTTTCTGGAATTTTTTCGTCAATTGAAGCCTGGCTCATAAATGTTGCGCAGGTGAAGGGCAACGCTTTTCCATAAAAACCGAACATATGTCTGTAAGTTACAGGCTGACAGGTCGGGATAGAAGCGTTTGAATCGCCCATTTTGCTCATTATTATTGCTCCGCCTTTTATAATGATGTCAGGTTTTGCGCCGAAGAAAGCCGGATTCCACAGAACAAGGTCAGCAATTTTTCCTTTTTCAATTGAACCAACATAATCGCTGATTCCCTGTGCAACCGCCGGATTTATCGTGTATTTTGAAACATAACGTTTCGCCCGGAAATTGTCATTCCCGGCAGTGCCTCCGCCTCCTTCAATATCTTCCGGCAATGCGCCGCGCTCTTCTTTCATTTTGTGCGCTGTCTGCCAGGTTCTTGTTATAACTTCGCCAACGCGCCCCATCGCCTGACTGTCTGAGCTCATTATGCTAAGCGCGCCCATATCGTGCAGAACATCTTCCGCGGCGATTGTTTCCGGCCGGATTCTGCTGTCCGCAAAAGCAACATCCTCAGGAATTTTATTGTCCAGATGATGGCAGACCATCAGCATATCAAGATGTTCGTCCAGCGTATTCTGGGTGAAAGGCATTGTCGGGTTCGTGGATGCCGGCAAAACATTTTCCGCCTCAACAACTTTCAGAATGTCAGGCGCATGCCCGCCGCCAGCTCCTTCTGTATGATAAGTGTGGATTGTCCGCCCGGCAATGGCAGCCAGCGTGTCTTCTACACAGCCAGCTTCATTCAATGTGTCTGTATGAATACAAACCTGCACATCGTATTTATCTGCAGCGCGCAATGCCGCATCAATAACCGCCGGAGTTGCTCCCCAGTCCTCATGAATTTTCAGACCGCAAGCGCCAGCTTTTATTTGCTCCTCCAAAGATTCCACCGAACCGCAGTTTCCTTTTCCCAGATATCCAATGTTCATTGGAAACGCTTCCGCAGCCTTCAGCATCATCGCCAAATTCCACGGTCCCGGAGTGCAGGTTGTTGCGTTTGTCCCGTCCGCAGGACCAGTTCCGCCGCCAATCATCGTGGTGATTCCAGAGGCAAGGGCAGTGTCAACTTGTTCCGGCGAAATAAAATGAATATGAGTATCAATTCCGCCAGCCGTAACGATAAGCCCCTCGCCAGCCAGAGCCTCCGTTGAAGCCCCGACCGTCATTCCTGGCGTCACTCCGTCCATTGTATCAGGATTTCCAGCCTTTCCGATTCCAGCGATTTTTCCGTCCTTGATTCCAATATCTGCCTTGTAAATCCCTGTATAATCAAGAATTACGCAGTTTGTAACAACAAGGTCAAGGTCGCCGGTTTTGCTGGTTGTATTCACAGACTGTCCCATTCCGTCTCGGATTGTCTTTCCGCCGCCGAATTTTATTTCATCACCATAGTGAGTCAAATCTTTTTCAATCTCAATTATCAGATTCGTGTCAGCCAGCCGGATTTTGTCTCCAGTTGTCGGACCGTACATTGCCGCATATTTTTTTCCGTCAATTTTGAAACTCATAAAAACCTCATTTTCTAAAAAGTGAAAAGCGGGCACGTTCCAACGCCACATTTTTGTTTGTTTCGTCAGTTTGCCCCAAAGTAAGATTATTCAGTCCGAAAATCCGCTTCTTTCCGCCAAAAGAACAGAGCTGCACAGTTTTTGTTTCACCCGGCTCAAAACGCACGCTCATTCCGCTTGGAATATCCAGCCTGAAACCAAAAGCCGCTTTCCGGTTAAATTTCAGAAGCTTGTTTACTTCAAAAAAATGAAAGTGGCTCCCCACCTGAATAGGGCGGTCGCCAGCATTTATAACTTCCAAGGATAGAATTTTTCTGCCTTTGTTCAGTTCGATTTCCTTGTTGCAAGAAATAATTTCGCCAATTTCCATTTCAAGCCTCTTTTAAATTTCTTTTATTGGATTATGGATTGTCACAAGTTTTGTTCCGTCCGGGAAAGTGCATTCAACCTGAACTTCATGAACCATTCCGCAAACACCGTCCATCACATCGTCGGAAGTAAGAAGTTTCGCGCCTTCGCTCATAAGCTCTGTAACAGTTTTTCCAGCGCGTGCCGCTTCCATAAGTTCGTATGAAATATACGCCACCGACTCAACATAATTCAGCTTAAGCCCTTTGTCTTTTCTCTGATGAGCCAGAAATCCCGCATAACTCAGAAGCAGCTTTTCGTTTTCCCTAGGAGTCAGTTTCATTTTGCTTTTACCTCCAAAAGTTAAAAAAAAAGACGAACCCCATAAAAAAGAGTTCGTCTTTGAACATTATTATTTTATGCAAAAGCAGTTTTTTGTTCAAGTATAAACCGCAGTTTCCGGAACGTCCGCAGAAATTTGAGTTTTATGAAAAAGAATAAAAGCGGAGGCGGAGGGCAATTTGTGAAGACTTTGGGCGATTGAACCAATTAAAGTGCGAAGCACCCGAACCTTTACAAGCGAAGCGCGAGCCCAATCCGTCTGGAG
>JBNMJH010000019.1:0-37285 GCA_050873685.1 Treponema sp. | reverse complement strand
TTGGTTGATTCGTTGATAACCTTGAATTTGAGTGTGTTGATTACAGTCACTTCTGCTCCAGCTTTCTCAACTTGATTTTTGAAGAATCTTGTGTTTCCGGTAGATTCAACTCCGATTTTCACCGCAGCTCCTGTCGCCTTGTAGGTTTCAATTCTTGAAAGAAACTCAGCGTAGCCTGCTGTTGTTGTCGGATACTGTTTAATCTGATCCAAGGACTCAACTTTTTCTTCAGTTCGCACATGAACAGTAAACTGAGTCTTGTGCAAATCAACGCCAATAAAAAATGCCATGATGACCTCCGTTTTGATTCTGTTGCGGAAAGTCTAATCGGTATAGTGTTCCAATCTCCCATTCAGTCTTAAATGACTATAGTATGATGCGGCAAAAGCTCTTCATTCTCCTTGACAAGGATCTATGTCCTTATGAAATATGACGAACTATTGCCTGGGTTCCGCTGAATCACTTCAGCGTATCACAATACCGCTTGTTCGTTTACTTTTTTATCATGCCTCCTTGTAAATTAATCTAAGACTGGTTTTCTGCAATTCTTTTTTAGAAGTTCTTTTTTCTTAAATTGAATTATTATTTTAAATAACCAGAATGTCGATTTTTTTGCAAAGAATAAAAGCGTAGGCAGATTTTCAGTTTGTGAAGATTTTTGGCGATTAAATTAATAAAAGTGCGAAGCACCCAAATTAATACAAGCGTAGCGCGAGCCAAATCCATCTGAGCAAATTGGAAATATGCCGAAAGCGATTTTTCATAATTCACAAAAAATTCGACATTCAGTCTAAGCACAAGAAAGAGGAAATTGAGTTTTAAATACTGCGTGAAAACAACGGAGTTGTTTTATTCTGTTACAATTTTCTTCATTACAAGAGGAACTAAAACCTGTATGTATATCATAGAAAGCAACGATGCAAGAAATTTCCAGGCTGAACGTGGAAGAAATCCCAGAAAGAAATTAAACGAATAAAGGAAATAGAAAAAAGCAAGGGCTGCAATTGCAACAGAAAGCTGCTTTTTGCTCTGTTTCTTCACTTCAAAATGAATGCATTTCTTTTCAATGAACCAGCCGACTACAAAACCTAAAAGCCAGCCGATTCCTGAATAAGTATCAGGCTTCATTTTTACAGGGTCCACAACAAGAACGCCGTCCTTGTAATCAAGCGGATACGGCTTAACATTGATATAAATAACAGCAATAATACAGATTAAAATTCCTGCGATAAGAAAATATATGTCGCTGATTTTTTTTGCTCCGCCTTCTGATTTTGAAGCGCCGGCATCGTCAAACATTTTGTCTGCAACATAAATATTCAAGAATACAAGAATCATGGTCGAAAAAAATCCCACAAGAACATCCTGCGGAGTGTGCACTCCAAGATAATTCCGGCTGAAAAGAGTTAAAGCTGCAAAAACAAAGGCAATTACGCTGACCCACTTTCGTTTTTTCCACTGATTTACACCGATTGAACCGTAAAATGAGCCGGCACACGTTGAATGACCGCTCGGAAAAGAATAGCCGGTTGCAGAATATAAAGAATTTCCTGCCGGAACAATGCGGGAGTCGCGGATCCATGGACGGTAAATACATGCCGTGAGCTTTAAAATTCCGTTCAAAAAGAATGCGCCTGAAGTATTCAGCAAGAACCAGAAACCAGTTTTTTTGTCGTAAGCCCAGTACACTAGCGCAAAAAACGCAAGCGGCCAGAAACTGATTGCAAATTCAGAAATCGCATAGAAAAAAGGCGTAAAAATATTGCCTGTTGCCTCGCGAAAGTTCTGTAATAAAAGAAGATAATTAATATCCATTATTTTTCTCCTGTATAAATTCATTATTTTAAATGCACACAATTTTAACCTTCCCCAAATTGCTCTGTCAACACTCCTGCAGGAACTGAGATTCAAACTATTATTGATAAAAAATATATATGAATATATAATTAAATATTATATATTTTTTAGAGGTTAAAAATGACTAGTTATCTAGCTGGAGTCCTAAGCTCAGGACTTTCGTTCGTGTTTATCATTTTTGCGATAGGCGCGCTTGGATACCTTGTTGGCGGTATCAAGATAAAGGGCATTGAACTTGGAACTGCGGGCGTTCTGCTTATCGCGCTTCTTTACGGTGTTCTTGTAAGCTATGTTCCAAGTTTTGACGTTCATGGAACAACAATCACTCTTTGGAATTCTGTTGCCAAAGGAAATTTCAGCACAGTTTCAAATATTGGAACTGCCCTCTTTGTTACAGCGGTAGGTCTTATTGCCGGTCCTAAATTTTTCAGAAGTTTCAACAGAAGCACTTTTTCATATATTATTCTTGGCGTCATAGTAATTGCAATCGGAACAATCACTGCGGTTATTTTTGTAAAATGCGACAAGAATCTTTCTCCTGAAATGGCTGTAGGTCTTCTTACCGGAGCTTTGACCAGCACTCCTGGATTGAGCGCGGCGAAGGAAGTTGCGGAAAACGCAGACCAGACTGTGGCAGGATATGGAATCGCCTATCTTTTTGGAGTAATGGGCGTTGTTCTTTTTGTTCAGATTGTTCCTAAGATTTTAAAAGTTGACATGCAGAAGGAAGTTGAAAATTTCAAGGCTGCGAATGCAGTTCAGGTTCCAGAGCCGAAAGGAAAGCTTTTAAAGCTCGATCCGTTTGACTTCTTCCCTTTTGTACTTGCTGTTGCATTCGGCTGTCTGATCGGCGCAATCAAGATTCCTGTTGGAACTACTGAAAGCATTGTTGACGGCGAAACTATCAAAAATATTTCATACTTCAACCTTGGAAATTCAGGCGGATGTCTTGTTGGCGGTCTTATTGTTGCGCACTTTGCCCATCTGGGATTCATTGACCTTAGAATCAAGAAAGAAACCTTGAACTTCATGCGCGAGCTTGGACTCGTTCTGTTCCTTATTGGCGCAGGCGTTCCTGGCGGCGTGAACTTTGTGGCGAACTTCAGGGTTTCATACTTCCTTTACGGCGTTGCGCTCACACTTATGCCTATGATTATCGGCTACATTATCGCGCGCTATGTGTTCAAGCTAAGCATTTTGAACAATCTTGGCTCAATCACTGGAGGAATGACTTCTACCCCGGCACTCGGCACTTTGATTGCAACTGCCGGAACAGACGAAGTTTCCAGCGCGTATGCCGCAACTTATCCATTTGCGCTTGTTTCAATTGTTCTTGCTGCAAAAATAATTGTAATAGCTTTGTAAAACGCTGAAACATAAAAAATGCGGCTTTTTCACTAGATGAATCGCCGCTTTTTTTTTATTTGTGCTGTGCATTATTTTTCAATTTCAAACTTTTCAAACTGGATTTTTTCATCATCCAGAAGTTTTCCTGTAAGCAGTATTTTTTTTCCCTGCGTTGAAAGCAGTTGTTTTTTTGTTTCATTATCAGCTTCAATTGAATATTTCTTTTCACCGGCAACAAAAACAGGATAGCAGAACGGCTCGTTTCCATAGCTTTTTATGAATCCACTTTCCGAAAACAAGCTGCTCTTTCTTGAAAATGCAGAAACGCCATGCAAAAACGCAAAAACAGAAATCAAAGCCAGCAGATATTTTTTCATTGAATCCCCGCTAAAAAATTTATTTTCCAATAACAGTGTACGGAAAAGCATTGTAATCTGAATCATAAGACGTTTCTATTGAAGAAATCGCGCCATCACAATATCCATAGCTCAAAAATCCATACTGCCCCAAAACTACAGGGGTGTAAGGCTTATTACTAGAACAAAACGCACTGTCCGGATAAAAAGTATAATTATCATCCTTGAAAAAAGCCAAACTCGATTTTATCGCAGGCAGATAAATAGATTCATTCTTTGAATAAGCTACTTTTTTGTTCAAAGTCGGCAAAGAATCTTCATCCAGACAGTTTGTAATTTGAACACACGAAAATTTTTTCAGAATATCTTTAAATGTTATGTCGGACTTTCCTGCGATTTCTCTTACCGCCTGAACGACAGAGGCCTCGTCAACAAATCTGTTCGTGGCAATTTCTTTTATAAGCTCAAAGCCACCGTAGTTTTTTGCAAGAAAATTTCCGAACGCGAACACATTTCCATATGAAATATAAACATCACCGTATGGACAATAATCCGCGCCGCTCCGCCATGTGGAAAATCCAAGGTTGTGCCACGTGTTGAAATATGGAATTCTGCTAGAAGTTATGCTCTGCTCTTCAGCAAGATTTTCAACAAGATAATTTTCAAACATTGCGTCGGCCAGCGCGGAAAGCATTTCTGTATACCAGGTTGAATATTTAAGATTGTTTTCAAGACCTTTGTTCATAAAGTTCAGCATATGATTGAACTCGTGCGCCATTGTTGAATAAATAGACTCCGGACTTTTGCTTAAAAAATAGCTGTCCAGATAAATAATGGCATCCTGATTGGAAGAATAATCCTTCAGAAAATCCACGCCCCGGTAATATCCGAAAACTCCGCCATTATCCTCTTTTGTCTTTTCCCAGTCGTAATAAAGGTCAGCCACAACAATATTAACTTTTTCCGGGCATTTTATTACATTGCTGTATTTTATTGGATAACTGAATTTTCCAAGGATGTCTGTTATATTCGGAAAAATCTTTTCGTCGAACAAGTTCCCCAGGGTTTTTAAAACAGAAGAAAGCTGGCTTTTTGTTATATTAAAATCTCCGTTCTTCACAAAGAAAACATTGCAGTGCTCGCCAGAATAAACTCTTTCAGTTTCTTCTGTTTTTGTTTCAAATGAATTTTCATCAACAAGAAGCTCCACACAAGTGTTTTTGTTTTCAGGATTAAAGATTTTGGTCTTGTAGGCTACATTTGCCGCCGCTCTTTCCGAAGAATTCAGGCTGCGCACCAGTTCCAAATTCATTTTTGAAACATTTTCCGCATACCTTTGCAAATTCCGCGGAACTGCCGCCTTCGGCATGGAAAAGTTGTTTTTCTCCGCAACGGCATTTCTTGCAGTATTAAAATCAAACTGCGGCACAGAACCGGCGGGAATATCCGCGCTATCCATGCTGGCTGCCATAAAATAGACTTTTTTACCATGCGAAGAATCTATTTCAAGCGTTGTATTTTTTATAGAAGATTTTTCATTGAAATCACAACTACAAACAAAAAACAAAGCAACCGCTGCAAACAAGCAAAAACTTTTTCTCATAAAAAGATTGTAGCATAGTTCTGATTTATTTTAAACAATTATATGCCATTTCCGCGGCTTTTTGCTCCGCCTGTTTTTTGGATTTTCCTTCCGCCGGACCGTAAACAATCTCGCCAAGACGCACGTTCACTTTGAAAACCTGGTCGTGGTCAGGGCCGGAAACTTCCAGCAGCTCATAATGAGGCGGCTGCTTGCATTTCTTCTGGTAAAGCTCCTGCAGAAGCGTCTTGAAGTCTTTTCCGCCGAATTCCTGAACTTTTTTTATTTCAGGAACAATAAATGAAAGCACGTATTTTTCGCAAAGCTCATAGCCTGAATCCAGATAGTAAGCGCCAATAATAGCTTCCATGCAGTCGGCGATAATCGCAGGTTTCTTTCTTCCTCCGCTGAGCTCTTCTCCATGTCCGAGCACAAGCATTTTGTCAATTCCAAAGCGAAGTCCAATCGGTGCAAGGCTTTTTTCAGAAACCACAACCGCCTTGATTTTAGCAAGATCGCCTTCCGCATGGGTCCGGCTCATATCGTTGTAAAGATAATCAGCGGTTGCAAGCCCCAGCACGGAATCCCCAAGGAACTCCAGACGCTCGTTGTTATAAAGTTTTTCAGAATGGTTTTCATTTGAATACGAGCAATGATGGAACGCAAGATCCAAAAGCTCAAGATTTTTAAATTTTAAGCCAAGCGGCCGGCAGAATTCCAGAAGAGCCTTTTTTCTTTCAGAAGAAATTATTTTTTTCATTAAAGAAACTATAATTTTAACAAAAAAAAAACACAAGCCTATAGCCTGTGTTTTTAATCATAACAATAAAATAGTTTACTGCTGTGACTTGATGAAATCGTAAGCGTCGCGAACAGTTTCAAATTCGTTAGCTTTTTCATCAGGAATGCTTACGCCAAGTTCTTCCTCGATAGCATAAACAAGTTCGTATGTGTCAAGGCTGTCTGCGCCAAGATCACCACGGAATGATGAGTCAAGAGTGATTTTTGACTCGTCAATATCCAACTTTTCAGCGATAAGCTTCTTGATTTTCTCGAACAATTCGTCCATATTTTTCCCCTTTTATTAGCCGTTTGATTCAGGTGTGATAACCTGGCGTCCGCGGTAAAATCCGCATTTAGGACAAACACGATGCGACTGGATCAAGTTTCCACAGTTGCTGCATTCAACAAGCTGAGGAGATGCCAAACGCATATTGATTGACTGGCGTCTTTTTGTAACGGCTTTAGATGTTTTCGATCTAGGTACTGCCATTTATAAACCTCACTAATAAGATTATTATCTGATTAACTGCGGTCTATAATACAACAGTTCGAATCAGTATGTCAATAAAGTATAGCAGATTAAGATAAAATGTCAATCCAATTAATATTTTTCTTCAAGCGCTTTCTGCACAACTGCGGGAACCATTCCGGAAATATCACCTTTAAACTGCGCCAGCTCCTTGATTGCACTGCTTTTTAAAAGAATATATTTCTGGTCCGTCGGAATGAACATGGTTTCAATTTCCGGATTCAGATTATGGTTCATAAGTGAAAGGTCGAATTCATATGCAAAATCCGTTGCGTTGCGTATTCCACGGATAAGAACTTTCGCGTCATTTTCAACTGCGTAACGAACAATAAGGCCGGAATACGTGTGGACCGTAACATTTTTAAACGGCTTCACAAGCTCCGCAAGCATTGAAAGGCGCTCTTCCGCTGTAAAAAGACATTTTTTTGAACTGTTCACAGCAATGACCACATCGAGCTCGTCAAAAATTCTGCAGGCCCGCTGGATTATATTTATATGCCCGTTTGTTGGAGGATCAAAAGATCCTGGAAAAATAGCTTTTGTCATATAAAAAGAAATTACTTTGTTTGACGAAAAGATACAAGCGTTGTAAGATACAAAATATGTTAAGAAAATCATTTTTTGCCACTGTTTCAATATTTCTTCTATTTATAGTTACAATTTCCAGCTGCAGCTCCACAAAGGCAGAAATCAAGCAGCCTGAAAAAATGTCCGCAGAAAAAAACACATCCGCCGTAAAGCCCGACGATGAATTCGGACGTTCCACCCAGGGCGTTGAAATTTCCAGGGAGGAATTCAACGCGGACAAGAACGAAATTCTCCAGACAATCGGAGAACTTTCCGTAATAATGGCTGACTACGACTTCAACTCATGGATGAAATACATAGATCCGGAATCTTTAAGATACTGGTCGAACCCAAGAAATCTTCTGAATGCGTCAAAAAGGCTTCCTTCAAAGACGCGGCTTTCAAACCTGAACGATTATTTCCGATATGTTTTTGTGCCGTCGCGAAAAGGCCGCTCCGTGGAAGAAATCCGCTACCTTTCCAGGGATTCTGTAAAAGCCGTGCAGCCGCTCGCCGACCGCGATATTGTCTACTACAATTTTGTAAGAATAAACGGAAAATGGATGGTCAATATTCCTGAGCTTCAAAATTAGCCAGGATGAAACAGATTTGTTGATTTAATCAGATAGTTAATTTATAATTAAGTGCACAGAAGAAAATGTGCTTTTCCAGGAGGAAATTTTAATGAAAATGACAAAAAAACTTGTTCTTGCGGCAGGATGCCTTGCAATGGCTTCTTTTGTTTTTGCGCAGGAACAGAAAGTCCAGAGAGCGCCTTCCGCGGCTTCAAAATCAGAAACTTCAGTAGAAGAAGAATATATGAGCGACGTTGACGGTGTTGTTATCCTTAGCCTTGCCCAGTCTGACGAGTATGACAACAAGCTGGTTGCAATGCAGTTTCTTGAGGAAGCTGTGGACAATGGAAACACAAGCCCTGATGTAATGAAGGCGCTGAACCAGCTTGCCGGCGAGGGAATCAACTCCCAGTCAAGAACAAACGGCCGGCTCATGAACAATTTTCCGGATATCCGCCGCAGAGCCTGCCTTGCCCTTGGAAAAATCAAGACAGAAGAATCAAAGAACTACCTTGTAAAGGTTACTCTTGCAGAAAACGAGCCGATGGTTATTTCCGCAGCTGTAAATTCGCTTGGAGAAATCGGAATCAACTCAAACGACGAAGTTGTGGACGCAATTTCTTTTGCAAACAGAAGAAACCAGATTCTGAACCCAACTTCTTCACTTGCATTTGAAGTAATTGACGCTTACTCAAAACTTGCTGAAAGCACAGAGAACAAGAAAATCATAATTGATTCACTTTCAAAAATCGCCGCGGACTACCACTATGCTTCTCCGGTGCGTTCAAAGGCGCTGAAACTTCTGAAAAGCCTGAGCAGCTCAGATTCTTCTTCAGAAAGCTCAAAGGCTGAATCAGACGCGAAATAAAAAGACACAATAAAAATGCTGCTAAAAAAGCGGCATTTTTATTTTAGAACTGCAAAATCCGAATTTAAAAATAGAGAGAAAAATGGAACCAATCATTCTTGCCTCATCTTCGCCAAGAAGACAGGAAATCTTAAAAATGCTGGATATTCCCTTTCAGGTAATTCTTCCTAACATTGATGAAACCTTAACCAGCAGCGTTGACATTGAAGACATTCCGGAGCTTCTTGCGCGGGAAAAAGTTTCCGCCGTAATACATTCACTTCCCTCGCAGCAGGAAATCCAGTGGGTTCTGGGCGCGGACACGGCAATCATAAAAGACAAAAAAATATACGGAAAGCCGCAGAACGCAGAGGAAGCCGCAGAATTTCTAAGGGAATTTCAGGGCAGCACCCACACCGTTATAACTGCAATTGTTCTTTACAACGGCAGGCAGAAGTCAACAACTTCAAGAATCGCAAGAACAAAAGTTACTTTTGCGCCGATGTCGGAACAGGAAATTCAGTGGTATCTTGAAACCGGAGAATGGCACGGCGTTGCGGGAGGCTACAGAATTCAGAGCCTTGCTTCCATATTTATAGAAAAAATCGAGGGTTCGCAAAGTTGCGTAACAGGCTTGCCAATCCACGAACTTTATGATATTTTAAAAGAGCAGAATTATTCTATTTTGAACTAGTCTGCTTGATATATTTTATATCAAATCTTCCGGGCTTTTAGCCGCGAGAAAAAGAGTACGGGGCAAGAAAAGTCTTGCCAGTGAAGGAGAACATCATGGCAGTTGTAACCATGAAAAACCTGCTTGAATCTGGAGTACACTTCGGTCATCAGGTAAAGCGCTGGGATCCGCGCATGAAGAAGTATATCTTCGCAGAAAGAAACGGAATCCACATTATCGACTTGCAGAAAACAATCGCTGCAATCAAAGACAGCTACGAAGCAGTTAGAAAAACTGTAGCTTCAGGAAAAACTGTGCTTTTTGTAGGCACAAAAAAGCAGGCTCAGCAGGCTATCCAGAAAGAAGCTGAACGCTGCGGAATGTTCTATGTAAACAACCGCTGGCTTGGCGGTATGCTCACAAACTTTTCTACAATCAAGAAATCACTTTTGCGCCTCAAGAAAATTGAAAAAATGGAAGTTGACGGCACAATTGAAAAGCTCACAAAGAAAGAAGTTTCTGCCCTTCTTAAAGAAAAGGCAAAGCTTGAGAAAAACCTTGGCGGTATCAAGGAAATGAAAGAGCTTCCAGGAATCATCTTTGTAATTGACACACACAAGGAACAGATTGCTGTTGCCGAAGCACGCAGAATGGGAATTCCTATCATCG
Source organism: Treponema sp. (assembly GCA_050873685.1). Lineage (GTDB taxonomy): Bacteria > Spirochaetota > Spirochaetia > Treponematales > Treponemataceae > Treponema_D. The sequence goes on along the minus strand of JBNMJH010000019.1, from coordinate 27,500 downwards.
CTGTCGTAGATACAAACTGCAACCCTGAAGGAATCACATACCCTATTCCTGGCAACGATGACGCTATCCGCGCGATTTCTTTGTTCACTTCAATCATTGCAAACGCAGTAATTGAATCAGACAACGAAAACGGTCTTAAGATTCTTGAAAACCTTGACAGCGATGAAGAAGTTATGACAGATGCTGCCAACAAGAAAGAAGACGAGGAAATCTCTGACTATTCAAACTATCAGCCTACAGAAGCTAAAGAAGAAGCTCCTGCAGAAGAAGAGAATCCTCTCGTAGACGAAGATAAAATTTACGACGAAAACAAATAAGGATTGAAAATGAATTATACAGCTAATGATGTAAAGGCTCTCCGCGACGCTACTGGCGCAGGACTGCTGGATTGCAAGAAAGCTCTTAATGAAACTAACGGTGATGTTGCTGAAGCAGAAAAGCTTTTGAAAGAAAAAGGCTTGGCTGCAATGGCCAAGAGAACTGACCGAACAGCCGCTGAAGGCCGCATTGTTGTAAAGCAGGACGGAAACAAAATTGCAATCGCAGAAACTCTCTGCGAAACAGACTTTGTTTCAAACAACGCTGATTTCATCAATGTTGCTGAAAAAGCTGCTGAAGCTACTCTTGCAAAGCAGGCTTCTGGAATTCTTCCAGAACACAAGGAACTTATCGATTCAATTCTTGTTAAGTTCCGCGAGAATATGTCTGTAAAGCGTGCTGAATATGTTGAAGTTCCAGCCGGATGCGTTGCTTCTACTTATGTTCACCACGACCACAAGATTGGCGCTGTTGTTGTTATCAAAGGCTCAGAAGCGGAATCTGTAAAAGAATTCGCACACGTTTGCTGCCTTCACCTGGCTTCAAACAAGCCTGACTACATCAACCAGTCAGATGTTCCGCAGTCATACATTGACGAGCAGACTGAAATTTTCAAGGCGCAGATGGCGGAAGATCCTGCCATGGCTAAAAAGCCTGAGAATGTAAAGGAAGGAATTCTTAAAGGAAAAGTAAACAAGCTTTTGGCTTCAAACTGCTTTATGGATCAGCCTTACCTTGACAATGAGAAAATCACTGTAAAACAGGCTCTTGCAGAAGCTGGAAAAGCAGCCGGCGCAACTTTGTCTTTTGAAAAAATCATTCTTTTCGTTCTTGGTAAATAACTAAGGCAATAAAAAGCGGCCGGTTTTGCGCTGGCCGCTTTTTTGTTTTATAATATCAGCAAAACAACAGGAGATTTTTATATGTCAGAAGAAAAAATGGAAAAAACAGTTTCCTCATTAAAAGAAAGATTCAATGGCATCCGCACAGGACGCGCATCTGCTGCTATTTTTGATAAAGTCCGCGTAGATTACTATGGAACAAAATCTCCGCTTAATCAGGTTGCGACAGTTTCAATTCCAGAAGCACGCTCTGTTATAATCCAGCCGTTTGACAAGTCTTTGATTGTAGAAATAGAAAAAGCGATTCTTACAGCTGACCTTGGGCTGAACCCATCGAATGACGGAAAAGTAATCAGAATTTCAATTCCGCCGCTTACTGCTGAAAGACGCAAGGAGCTTGTAAAGCAGGCAAAAACTTATGCGGAAGAAGCCAGAACTTCAATTCGCAACATACGCCGTGATGGAAATGATGACCTGAAAAAAAAGCAGAAGGCCTCTGAAATCACAGAAGACGAGCTGAAAAAAGAGGAAGATGCTCTTCAGAAGCTTACAGATAAATACATCGGTGAAATCAATAAGATTTACGAATCAAAAGAAAAGGAAATCTTGGAATAATGATTGACAAGGCAGCAGTTCCTGTTCATATAGGAATTATTATGGACGGCAACGGCCGTTGGGCCAGACAACGCAATCTTCCTCGTACAAGCGGACACAAAGAAGGTCTTGAAGTTGCAAAGAATATTGTGCGCGCTGCTGCTGAAATCGGTGTAAAGTATGTGACGCTCTACACTTTCTCAACTGAAAACTGGAAAAGAGCCCAGGAAGAAGTTGGATTTCTTATGAATCTAATCCGCGGACACCTTAGGGCTGAATTCCAGTTTTACAAGGAAAACAAAATCCGGGTAAAACACATCGGAGATCTTGCCGGACTTCCAAAAGATATTCAGCAGGAAATAATAAATGTTCAAAAAGAAACAGCTGGTTTTTCAGGACTTACAGTTGTTCTTGCAATAAATTACGGCGGACGCGATGAAATAGTCCGCGGAATAAAAAAAATAATTTCAGAAAATCCTGACATTTCACAGATAGATGAAATATCTGTTTCAAAATCATTTGATATTGAAGATTTGCCGGATGTAGACCTGCTTATAAGAACTGGCGGAGAACTTAGGCTCAGCAATTTTCTTTTATGGCACGCCGCTTATGCAGAATTTGTTTTTACAAAAACGCTATGGCCGGATTATAATAAAGAAGAGTTTTATACCGATATCGAGGAGTTCCAAAAACGAACAAGGCGTTTTGGCGGCGTAAACTCTAATTAAAAGATTGGGTGGAATATGACTAAGCTTACACAAAGATTGCTCACATTTTTTATAGGAATACCGATGGTTCTTGGAATAGTTTTTATTGACTACTGGAATCATCTTCCTATCAATGCTCTTGCCTGCATTGTGTCCGCAGCCGCGGCTGATGAGCTTTACAGAATGTTTCAAAAAAAGACGCCTTTGCTGAACAGGAAACTTCTTATTATTCTTTCGTGCATAATGCCGCTGATTGAGTATCTTCTTATTTCATTTGGAAAATTTTCTGCTGGAACGGAATATTCAACCTGGGCTTTTTTAATTGCCGCCATGATTCTTATGGGAACAGAAGCTTTTGGCCACACCTCTTTTGAGGAATCAAACAAAAGGCTTCCGGCATCTGTTTTTATAGTTTTCTACTGCGGATTTCTTTTCACTTTCATAACGCGGATAACGCTTTTTAAAGAAGCAACAATATTTCTTGGACTTTTCCTTTTCACTGTTTTTATGAACGACTCTTTGGCATGGCTTTTTGGAGTTCTCCTTGGAAAAAACAACAGGAATATTTTCGCGGCAAGCCCGAACAAAAGTATTGCTGGCTTTGCCGGAGGAATTCTTGGGGCGGTTGCTTCTTGCATTCTTGCAAAATATATATGGCCGGAACTTTTCAGAGGTCCGTTGTATTATTCAGTGATTCTAGGTTTTCTTACTTCAATTGCGGCGATTACAGGCGACCTTATAGAATCTGTTTTCAAGCGTTCTTCGGAAATAAAAGACAGCGGAAATGTTATTCCTGGCCGCGGCGGAATTTTGGACTGCATAGACTCGATAGTTTTCTCCGCTCCGATTTTTTATGTTGCCTCATATTTTCTTTTTCATCCAGAGATGATTTCAAAATAAATTGAATTTCCAGGTGGCAAATGAAAAGAGTTTTAGTTTTAGGATGTACAGGTTCAATAGGCAGCAGCACATTGAATATTTGCCGCGCCTTTCCTGAAAAATTTTCTGTCTGCGGAATAACCTGCAACACAAAAAAAGAACAGCTTGAAAAACTTGCTGGTGAATTCAGCTGCTCCGCCTCATTGACTGCAGAGGAAGGCATTGACGGAATAAAAAAAATAATCGAGGAATCCAGGCCGGACATTGTTGTAAACGGAATAGCCGGCTCGGCTGGACTTCTTCCTTCAAAACTGGTTCTTGACGCAGGTGTTGACTTGGCTTTGGCAAACAAAGAAACTGTTGTCATGGCGTGGCCGCTGATAAAATCACTTGCGGATAAAAAAAATGCTAAAATTATTCCTGTTGACTCGGAACATTCTGCGGTTTTCAATCTTATAAATCAAGTTGGCAAAGAAAACGTCAGCCAGATTGTAATAACTGCAAGCGGCGGACCATTCAGAACTTTGAAAAAAGAAGAGCTTTCTTCAGTAACTGTAAAAGACGCGCTGAAACATCCGACATGGAGCATGGGAACAAAAATAACAATTGATTCTGCAAGCCTTGCAAACAAAGGTCTGGAAGTAATTGAGGCAAACCGGCTGTTCGATTTTCCTGTTGAAAAAGTGCAGGTTGTTGTGCATCCGCAAAGCCTTGTGCATTCCCTTGTGCGGACAAACGACGGAATGCTTTATGCGCAGATAAGCGATCCTGACATGAAGCATCCAATCTACTCTGCCCTGACATATCCGAACAATGAAAAAAACTATTTGCCGGATTTTGACTTGTTCGGCCATGAAATGACATTTTTCAAGCCGCGCTATGATGATTTTCCTATGCTGAAATACGCTTTTACCGCCGCCAAGAAAAACGGCTCGTACACAATTGCCTACAACGCCGCAAATGAAATTGCAGTTGCAAAATTTATTCAGGGAAAAATAAAGTTCACTGAAATTCCAGAAATTGTTCTAAGAGTTCTGGAAAAAGACTGGTCAAGTTCGCCGGAAACTTTTGACGATGTTTTTGAAGCGGACACAAAAGCACGGAAACTTGCCGGAGAAATCTTGAAATGAGAATAATAATCGGGCTGATTTTTCTTTTTTTTCTGATTTTTTTTCATGAGCTGGGGCATTTTATCGCCGCGAAACTTTTCGGTGTGAAAGTTGAAGCGTTTTCAATAGGATTTGGTCCTGTGCTGCTTCACCGTGAAAAAGGCGGCACAGACTACAGGCTTTCATTGATTCCTTTTGGCGGCTACTGCGCAATGAAAGGTGAAAAAGATTTTCAAAAATCACTTGACGCAGGACTGAACCATATTGAAGCTGAAAAAGATTCTATGTACGGAGTACATCCGTTCAAAAGGCTTCTGATAGCATTTGCAGGTCCGTTTTTCAACCTGCTTTTTGCATTTTTCGCGCTCACCTGCATAAGCCTGATTGGATATTCATATTATTCTTACTCAAACAAAATCGATGTTCCCGATGAAAGCAACCATGCGGAAATAACAAGCGTGGCTAAAGACGCTGGCATTCAGAGCGGAGATTCAATAATAAAAATTGACGGAAAAAACACAGAAGATTTTGCTGATTTAATCGAGCAAATCAGCGCGAAACCAGACCAGGATATTTCAGTAACAGTCTTGAGAAACGGAAAAGAGCTGGAATTCAAGCTGCACACTGAAATGGACAAGAAAACTGGCGGCGGTAAAATTGGAATAATTGCCCGAACTGAAAGCCTTGAAAAAAAGACAAAACAGCCGAAATGGATTTTTCCAGCCGCGGCGGAAGGATTTTTGGAAACCTGCAGATATTCGTATCTTACAGTAAAAGGATTTTTAACGCTGTTCAAAGGCGTGGACCTTTCAGAAACTGTTTCAGGGCCAGCCAGAATCGCCGACATGATGGGACAAGCCGTAAAAGAATCTTTTGGTGATTCAATAAAAACCGGAATTGTGAACACATTGAGCTTCATGGCAGTTATAAGCATTTCTCTAGGAATAATGAATCTTCTGCCGGTTCCAGTTCTTGACGGCGGGCTTATTCTGTTTGCATTCATTGAGCTTGTTTCCCGCAGAAAACTGCCGCCTAAAATTTTATATTATATACAGTTTGTTGGAATAGCCTTTATTGCGGTGATGTTTGTAATCGGAATAAACGGCGACATCCATTATTTTATAAATTTAATAAAAGGGAATAAATAGAATGAAAAATATTTCAAAATTTTTATTTTTTGCAGGCGCAGTATTTTTTTCAGGAGCAAGATATTCCATTTCAGCGCAGTCGCACATTTCAACGCAGGCTCATCAGGAAGCTATAAACATGGTTGTTCCAGCCAGCCAGGAAAGCGATTTTGACAAGTCTTTCTTTACAATCGGAAAAGACGGTTTTCTTGTAAAATGGACTTCGGACGACCAGGGCGAGCATTACCAGATTTCTGACATGGAAATAAAGATGGCGGCGGTTTCTCCGAACGGAAAGGAAATTGCAGTTTACGAAACAGACGGCGGCTCAACCAACAGAATTTCAGTCTGGAACTGGGACACTTTGAGCAGAAAATTTGCGCGAAGATTCTCCGATTCAATCACATCATTGTCGTATTCAGAAAAAGGAACATATATAATAGTTGGAACGGCTACTGTAGACGGAGCTGTTTTCCTGAAGTCAACGGACGGTTCTGTTATTGACAAAATCCGCGACACAACAGGAATTGTAAGCTACGCAACAACAAGTTCCACCGAAAAAACAGCAGTAATGTATTCTCCGGCAGGAAGCCTTTCCTATTACAACTTGACAACAGGAAAATTGAAGCAGAAATTTCCTGTTATGCAAGGCTTGGAGCAGGCAGTTCTTTTCAACAGCAATCTTTATCTGGCAGGAATAAAGGACAACACAATCTATGTGTGCCATGCCCTTTCAGGAAATATTCTGCATACAGAAAAAACTGAGAATGCCATTATTCTTCAAAGCAAGTCCGACACAAGCCTTTATTACCTTGAAAACGACATGAAGGGCACATACACTTTGAAAATGCTGGAAAACGACGGCAACCATGGAGTAACTCCGCCAAGAATTGTAAAAACATACAAAGGACCGCGAGGAAATTCTGAAGCAATAAGCTGCGGAACAAAAATCGGACAGGAAATTCTTTTGGGCGCAAACAGCGGAAATGTCTACAGAACAACATCTTCTGTGGAAACCAGCGTCCAGAATTTTTCCCTTCTGACAGAAAACACTTACGACAAAATTCTAGACATGTCTCCGATTGGCGAGGATTTTTACTTTCTTACAAGAAAAGCTGTGTACAAATCTTCCTATGACACGGGAATTGTAAACCGGCTTGGAGAAAATCCTGGCCAGACACAGATGATTACTTACGGCGACAAACTGATTCTCTGGTCAAAAGGCACGCGCGAAACCGTGCAGCTTTATGATTACTCAAAACCGGAGCTGAAAAATCTTTTTACGCCGAAGAACAGCCTTCAGTCTGTGCGACTTTTTGGAACACAGCTCGTAGAAATCGAAAGCAACTCTGTAGTAAATATTTTTGATATGGAAAGCGGAATTTTCAAGGAAGTTTACACAGGCGCAGGACTTCAAGATGCGGTGCTTTGCCCGGACGGCAAGCTTTATGTGGCAAAATCGTATGCGACAAATCCACGCTCATCACTTTTATGCGTTGACCTTACAACAAGGGAAACTGTTCCGATGAATTTGAAAGGAAACGTGGCTTTCGCGCTTTCTGTGCAGGACAACAATATCTACGGAATAAGCATTCAAAGCCAGGACAATATGCAGAAAACAATTGTGTTCAAATTCAATATTGTCTCAAAAATGACAACATCAATTCTGCGGCTTAACGACGAGGATTCCGGCGCTTTCACTTATCTTAAATATCCTTTGCTTTACACAAACATCGGAAAAGATTCTGTGCGCTCATGCAATCTTTCTACAAACACAAATTTTGTCTTAAGACGTTCAGCCTCGCTTCCTATAAAAGTCTGCCAGAACGCAACACGCGTTGTAATTCTGAACAAAGACGGAAGCATAAGCTGGTACAACAGCGACAAAGCTTCGGTTCTTGCCGACTGGTACTTGACAAGAGATGGAAACTGGTTTGAATTCTAATTTTTATAGATTTTATTGATGTACTCGCCGGCGGATTTTTTCCAGCTGAAATCCTGGCTCATTGCCTGAATGCGCAGTTTTTCCATCAGTTTTTTATTGCTGTAGAAAGAAAGCGCCCATTTTACAGTTCCATAAATCGCGTCCGGCGTAAGATCTGTAAATTTGAATCCAGTTCCCTGCCCGTTTTTTTCATTGAACTGAACAACTGTGTCGCTTAGACCGCCTGTGTCATGAACAATTGGCAGAGTTCCGTAAATCATTGAATAAATCTGGTTCAATCCGCACGGCTCATATTTTGAAGGCATAAGAAAATAATCCGAGCCTGCTTCAATCAGATGGCTTATTTCTTCTGAATAGCCATTGAACCTGGCAAGATTCGGCAGTTTTTTCTGAAGACTGTCTATTTCATTCTCGCACCAAGACTCGCCTGTGCCGGCAACAACAAACTGAACATTGAAATCCCTGCACATCCGGTACATAGCTCCGAAATTAGGCGCAAAAAGCTCATTCACTCCTTTCTGCTCAACAAGCCGGCATACAATTCCAACAACAGGAATTTCCGGATCAACTTTCAGAGAGAAACGTTTCTGCAGTTCTATCTTGTTCTTCGCCTTTTTTTCAAGGCTGTTTTTTGAATATTGAAACGGAATGTAGCGGTCATTTTCAGGATTCCATTCGGAAAGGTCAGCGCCGTTTATAATTCCTTCAAAATTCCTTGCACGAAGACGAATCAGTCCGTCAAGCCCGCATCCAAATTCCGGCCCTGAAATTTCCTTTGCATATGAAGGGCTGACCGTTGTGATTTTATCTGCGCAAAAAATAGCTGCCTTCAAGAAATTTATTGAGCCATACTGGTCAAACCAGGCTTTCGACTTGAAATCATGAGGAAGCCCCAGCAATGGAAACGCCCTGTCTGAAAAAGTTCCCTGGTACGCAAGATTATGAATCGTAAGAACAGATTTTGTGTTCGGAAATCTTTCTTTTTCAAAAAACTTAAGAAGAACTGGAACCATTCCGGCAGACCAGTCGTGCGCATGAATTATATCCGGAATCCAGTTCAGCTCACGGCAAAGCGCAAATGCAGCCCTTGCAAGAACATTGAAACGAAGAGGATTATCCGCATATGCGCTCTGCGAGTTTTCTCCGTAAATTCCTGAACGCCCGAAAAGTTTTTCATAGTCAACGAAATATATATGAAGATTTTTATAATCCGTGCTGTAAAAATTCACAATGATATCTGAAAAACCGATGTTTACCAGAACAGATTTTTTTTCAAGCACAAGATTCTGGCGATCTATAAAATAATAACGAGGAATTATAATTTTTACGTCCTGCCCTGTTTCTGCAAGTGCTTTTGACAAGGCTGAAACAGCATCCGCCAGTCCGCCTGTTTTTGCAAACGGAGCGGCTTCCGCGCTTACCATAAGAATTTTCATCTGAAGGCTATTTGCTTTCCACAGCTTTTTTAAAAGCTTCCTTTGAATTTAAAATTGTTTTCTCAGAAACACAATATGCAATGCGGAACCAGCCTTTTCCGGAAAAACCGCTTCCTGGCGCGCAAAGAATATTGAATTTCTTCAAATGGTTTGTAAAAGCCAGATCATCGCCGTTCCAGCCGTCAGGAACTTTCACAAAAAGATAGAACGCTCCTTCCGGAACAACATATTTCAGCCCGGCATAATCCATAACTTCCGTGATTTCTTTCATACGCTTCTCGTAAAGAGAATAATCGCATTTTGCGCTCCAGCTTCTTGCGATAACTTTCTGAAAAAACGCCGGCGCATTCACATACCCCAGAATTCTGGTTGTAACAATGCAAGCCTGAACCATTTCCTTGAAGTCAAAAGCAGCCGGATTCACCGCGATATAGCCAATTCTTTCGCCAGGAACACTTAAATTCTTTGCAAAAGAAGTAACCACAGCAACATTTTTATAATACGGAAAAACAGGAGCAACCTTCTTTCCGTTGTAAACAATCGCACGGTAAGGCTCGTCGGCAATAATATAAGGATAACGACCGTTTTCCTTTCCGAAATTTTCAAGGGCTGAAGCCAAAGACTTTATTTCATCTTCTGAATATATTTTTCCAGTCGGATTGTTCGGTGAATTTATAATAATCGCAGCAGTTTTTTCATTCAGCGCGTTTTTTATAGCATCAATGTCCAGGCTGAAATCTTCTTTCGCAGGCACCCGGCGGATTTCCGCGCCATGATTATGAATATAGTGGTCATATTCGGCAAAATACGGACACGGAACAATAATTTCATCGCCGGGATTAACAATTGCCTTTATAACAGAATTCATTGCGCCGGCAGCGCCAACAGACATGACAATCGAATCAGCGGAAACAGGAACGCCCTGCTCCAGCGCAGTTTTTTCAGCCATTGCGGCGCGCGCCTCCGGATATCCGGCGTTAGGCATATAGCCGTGGCACATATGGCTTGTGTCCAGCGAAACATTTTTTATAGCCTCAATAACTTCTTCCGGCGGATCAAGGTCTGGATTTCCAAGGCTGAAATCATATACATTGTCAGCGCCGAATTTTTCTTTCAAAACAGCGCCCTCTTCAAACATCTTGCGTATAACGCCCGCAGTCGGGCTTTCCAAAATTGACTTAATATTTTTAGAAATCATAGCAACTGTATTATATCATAAATGTTTATTGAAAAGAAATAAAATAAACTTTATTATTGGATATATGAAAAAGATTTTTACAGTTTTTACAATTTATTTAATTTCGGCGGCAAGTTTCGCCCTTCCATTTAACAGCAAAGTAACGGAAGAAGATTTGAAAGCACTTTCAGAAGGCAAGGTTGTAGCCAGAAACATTGACAAATTCAAGAACATAGGAATAGAAAGCGACTCACCTCTTGTTGAAAGAATGAAGGAACAGATAAAAGATTTGTCTCCAAACTATCTTGCGGAGCTGATTCAAATCCGGCCTTACGAAGGAAATGAAAACCTTCCGCAGAAACTTTTCGACGTTCTTTCTGATATTGAAAACTACGCCGGAATTCAGTACTGGTCTGTGCGCCACGAACGTTATTACGACCTTTATTCAAGCGCGAAAATTTTGAAGCAGGAAAAAATTTCAGACAACCGGTTCACATACGAAACAGAGCTTTACATGGAGCCGTTTGGAAATATCGACACGCCAATTTCAATTGAAAAAGGCGAAGATTATCTGATTTACACAAACACAAATTCCAATTCTCTGAAGGTAAAAGGAATGACAGCGGTAAAAGCGAAAAACATGAAATCTGTCATTCTTCTTTTCAAAGACGGCGACAACTGGATTCTGTACGGAATTGGAGGCTGCAAGGCGCCAAGAATTGCAATGTTTGAAAGCAGAATTGAAACTTCATTCATAAACAGAATAAAGACATTCTGCAGCTACGTTTTTACAAAAATCTAACATCAAGGGAAAAAAAATGATTTGGGTCACCGGATGCAAAGGAATGCTTGGAACGGAACTTTGCCGCCAGCTTGAAAAAAACAAGCTCGCATGGATTGGAACTGGCAGCGAAACCGACATAACAAGCTATGATGTCCTTGAAAAATTCTTCACATCAAAAGAAACTGAGCTTTATCCAAAATATCATAATCAGCCTTCGCTCGATTGCGACGGTGGAAAAATCAAGTGGATTATAAACTGCGCCGCGTACACAAATGTTGACAAGGCAGAAGAGGACGCTGAAAACGCGGAAAAACTGAATTCAAAAGGGCCTGAAAATTTGGCAAGGCTAGCAAGAGCACACAACGCAAAACTGATTCATTTTTCAACTGACTATGTCTTTGACGGAAAAGCGACCGCCCCGATTCCAGAAACTGCGCAAAAAAATCCAACTGGAATCTACGGAAAAACAAAATCTGACGGCGAAGACGCAATAATGAAGTCAATGACGCAGTACTACATTCTTAGAACAGCGTGGCTTTACGGTTTTGACGGAAAAAATTTTGTTTACACAATGACAAAACTGTTCAATTCCCACGACAAAATAAAGGTTGTTGCCGACCAGGCCGGGACACCAACATTTTGCGGTGATTTGGCGGAAGCGGCTGTAAAAATAATACAGCGGACAATGAAGTCAAAAAGCTTCTTCGGAAGGAACAGCCTGCCGCCGTTCGGAATATACAATTTCACAGACGAAGGTCAGACCGACTGGTTCAGTTTTGCGAAAACAATTTATGAAATGGAAAAAAAACTCGGCATAATTTCAGCCGAATGTGAAATCAGTCCTTGCACCACTGAAGAATACGGAGCGCCTGCAAAACGTCCGGCATATTCTGTGCTTGACAAGACAAAAATTCAGAAGGAACTGAAGATAAGAATTCCAGACTGGAAGCAAAGCCTGGAGCTTTTCCTAAAAAACAAGAATTTCGAGCCTAGATAAAATGAAACTTAAAACAAAAAATATTGTGCAGCTGATTTTTTTAGATGCCGTGCTGCTTTTTGCAATCGCATTGTTCTTTGCCCTTCCCTGGGGATTCAAAAATTATCCGCTCCAGCACCAGTGGAACGTTTTTTTTGTGCTTGCGGCCGACACTTCCGGCGCGGACAGCGGAACTGGAAAATCAATTTTATTCGGTTTTGTAATTCCTGCGCTCATTGTCTTTGCAATATTCAAGCTTGTCTTGTGTTTTTTTGTAAAAGATGAAAAGAAATTCATGCTGGCTCATAAAATCACAACTTTGAGCGCGTTTGCTGTTTCAGTTTCAATTCTGTTTGCAACCGCAAAACTGTGGATTTACTTCAAGATTGCCGGAATTATTCTTGGAAAGCCGGTTGAATCAAGTTTTTATGAGGAGAATCTTGTTTCCGAAGAAAATTTCAGCATTATTCCGCCCGAACACAAGCGCAACCTGATTTACATTTTCATGGAATCAATGGAATCTGGCTTCACTTCTGCGGAAAACGGCGGGCTTCTGAACGAAAACCTTACTCCTAACATGCAGAATCTTGCGGCGCAGAACACAAATTTCGGAGACAACGGCACTATGCGAGGCGGCATGAATCTTCAGGGAACATCGTGGACTGTGGCAGGGCTTCTTTCAAAAACATCCGCCGTGCCTTATTTTTCGCCGTTCATAACAAAAGATGGAAAAAAGAAGTGCCTTCCAAAGCTGAAGAAGCTTGGTGATTTCCTTTACGACCAGGATTACAATCTTGTGTTCTCGATGGGCTCAAAAAAACAGTTTGAAGACAGGGACATTGTGCTTGAGCAGCAGCACTTTGAAATTCACGATATAGACTGGTACAAGGAAAACAATCTTCTGGACAAAAACTATCAGGTGTTCTGGGGATTTGAAGACCAGAAACTCTATGAATTCGCAAAAATTGAGCTGGAAAAACTTTCCGGCCAGGAAAAGCCGTTTTTCTATTCGATGCTCACGGTTGACACGCATTTTCCAGACGGATACAAGTGCGGACTTTGCGGCGAAGAATATGCTGAAAGAATAGAAAATGTGTTCGCCTGCGCTGACAAGCAGCTTTATTCATTTATTGAATGGGCAAAAGAACAGCCTTGGTACGAGAACACAACAATTATAATAACAGGCGACCATACATATCTTGATGCGCCGCTGAATAACTTTATAACAAGAAATTCCAGTCTGCCTAAAAAAGAAATTGAAAGCAGAAGACGCTTTCTTGATATTATAATAAATCCTGCGCCGGAACTAAAAAACGCCGGGCAGAACAGAAAATTCAGTTCATTTGACGTTATGCCGACCGTGCTTGAAGCTCTTGGAAACAAAATCGATGGAAAAGGAATTTACCTTGGCCGCTCGTTGTATTCAGAAGAGCCAACTCTTGTTGAAAAATACGACGCGGATTTTGTTGAAGAACAGACAATGACAAAAAACACTGTCTACGAAAGCCTGAAATAAAAAACTCCTGATTTTCCTCATTTTTTCATTTGAAGAAAACCAGGAGTCTAGTTCACGCAAAACTACAGCGCACAACAACTAGCGGTTGCCGTAGTTGTTCTTGATCCATTCCTTGTACGCACCGGATTTTATGTGCTCAATCCATTCTGAATGCGACAAATACCATTTTATTGTAGAAAGCAGCCCTTCTTCAAAAGTCATTTTTCTTTCCCAGCCCAGCTTTGTCTTGGCTTTTGTGCAGTCAATGGCATACCGTCTGTCATGACCCGGGCGATCTTTTACAAAGGAAATTGTCTTTCGCACTTCATCAGGGTTTTTGCCAAGCTCATTTGAAGTCAAGTCTATGACCGTATTAAGAAGCCGGATGTTTTCCCATTCATTTTCACCGCCAAGATTCCATTTTTCACCGGCCGGAGATTTGTTCACAATCTGCCATACTCCACGGTTGTGATCTTCCACATAAATCCAGTCGCGGATATTCTTTCCGTCTCCGTAAACAGGAAGAGTTTTTCCTTCTTTTATATTTGTAATCATCAGCGGAAGCAGCTTTTCAGGAAACTGGAACGGACCGTAGTTGTTCGTGCAGTTTGAAAGAGTAACTGGAAGCCCGTACGTGTGGAAATAAGCCATTGCAATATGGTCTGAGCTTGCCTTTGAAGAAGAATAAGGCGAGCGCGGGTCATAAGGAGTTGTTTCTGTAAAATATCCTGTTTCGCCAAGAGAACCGTAAACTTCATCTGTTGAAATATGATGGAAAAGAACATCATCGCGGATTGAACCGTCCGCTTTCTTCCAGAAATTTCTGGCGCAGTCAAGCAGCGTGAAAGTCCCCATCACATTTGTCTTCATAAACGCTTCCGGGCCAAGAATTGAACGGTCAACATGGCTTTCCGCGGCAAAATGAATGATTGTGTCAATATCGTACTGCTTCAGAATCCGCTCAATCTGAGGTCTGTCGCAAATATCAACTTTTTCAAAGAAATAGCGTTTTCCGCCGTATTTTTTTTCAATATCCTTGAGACTTTCCGCATTTCCAGCATAGGTAAGGCAGTCAACATTCACAATGGTTCCGTCAAAAGCCGCATCAGTAAACGCCGCGCCGCCTGCAGTGGATTCTCCAAGCAAGTAATGAATAAAATTGCATCCAATAAAACCGGCGCCGCCAGTTATCATAATATTCTTCAGTTTTCGCATATCATTCTCCAATCCATTTGGCTTCAAGGTCAAAATATCTGTTTTCAAGGTTAAATGCAGGATGATTTTTGTCCTTCTCGCTCAAATTTGCATTTTCTGTGATTCCTGGAAGAACTTTTTCCCAGTCGATTCCAATGTTCTTGTCGTTCCACATAAGACCGCCTTCGTCTTCAGGATGATAGAAATCCGTGCATTTATAGGCAAAAACAGCAGTTTCTGACAAAACGCAGAATCCGTGCGCAAATCCTTCCGGAATATAGAACATATTCTGCTTTTCGCTGTCGAGCACAACTCCGTAATATTTTCCGAAAGTCGCGCTACCAAGCCTAAGGTCAACAGCCACGTCATAAACCTTGCCTTCCAATGCGCGGACAAGTTTTCCCTGCGGATGTTTTTTCTGAAAATGCAGTCCGCGAAGAACATTTCTTGAAGACTTTGACTGGTTATCCTGAACGAATTTCATTTTCAAGCCAGCCTCAAAAAAATCCTTCTCGCTGTAAGTTTCCAGAAAATATCCGCGGCTGTCGCCAAAAATCTTCGGCTGAATCTCAAAAAGCCCTTCAATGCCGCATTTTTTAAACTCAAATGACATACTTTCCTCTTTTTCTCTTAATTTTCCGCAATGAATTCCAAGTAACGGCCGTAATCAGTTTTGTATTCTGCGGCCATCTTTAAAAGCGAAGCCTTGGAAATCCAGCCGTTTCTGTACGCAATTTCTTCGATACATGAAACATACATTCCCTGCCGCTTTTCAATTGTGGCGATAAAATTGCTTGCTTCCAAAAGACCGTCGTAAGTTCCTGTGTCAAGCCAAGCCATTCCACGGCCAAGAAGCTCAACTTTCAGAAGATTTTGGCGCAAATATTCATTGTTAACTGAAGTGATTTCAATTTCACCGCGGGCAGAAGGCTTTACGCGCTGCGCTATTTCAACAACAGAATTGTCGTAGAAATAAAGTCCAGGAACCGCATAGTTCGACTTAGGAACAGCAGGCTTTTCCTCTATTCCAAGAACCTTGCCTGCCTCATTGAATTCAACAACACCGTATGCCGTTGGATCTTTTACATAATATCCAAAAATAACGGCGCCTCTTTCCTTTTTGATTTTCTCCGCGGCGTTTTTCAGAGTTCCGGTAAAGCTCTGTCCGTAAAAAATATTGTCACCAAGAACAAGCGCAACGTCATCGTTTCCAATAAAATCTTTTCCAACAATAAAAGCATCCGCAAGACCGCGCGGCTTTTCCTGAACAGCGTACTCAAAATGCATCCCAAGCCAAGAACCGTCGCCAAAAAGCTCCTCGAACAGTTTTATATCCCGCGGAGTTGAAATAACAAGAACTTCGCGGACACCTGCAAGCATAAGCACACTCAAAGGATAATAAATCATCGGCTTGTCATAAAGCGGAAGAATCTGCTTTGAAACAGCCCTTGTTATAGGATAAAGCCTGGTTCCGCTTCCTCCAGCAAGAATTATTCCTTTCATAAAAATCTCCTAATTTTGATTTGCATTCTTTATATTGAACTATATTGAACTGAAAATCAGCTCCATGTTTCCTTCAAAAACCGCCGTGCCGAAACCGTTCGGCAAAATGAAATGCTCAGCTTTTTTCACAGGAATTCCATTTATAGTTCCACTTCCTGAAATAACAGAGCAAAGAAGGAAAGGCATTTTCTGCTCAAATGAAACCTTTCCGCAGATATTCGCGTGCCATACCGTGAACAAACCGCATGAAACCAGCTGCTTAAAAGAAGAATGAAGAACTTTTTCCTTGTTCAGCGGAAGCTCCTGCTGCACAAACGGCGCTTTTATCACGTCAATGCTCTGCTTAACGTGCAGAGGACGTTTTTTTCCATCCTGAAGCCTGTCGTAGTCATATACACGGTAAGTAATATCGCTTGACTGCTGGGTTTCAAGAATTACAGTTCCGCCTTTTATGGCATGAACTGTGCCCGGCTCAATGAAGAAAAAATCACCTTTATGGACAGGAACTTCCCGGATAAAATCATTCCACTGGCTGTTCTCAATCATCGACTTGACTTCAGCCGAATTCCTTGCGTTGTGCCCGATTACAATATTTGTTTCCGGCTCGCAGTCCATAATGTACCAGCATTCAGTTTTTCCAAGCGAACCGTTTTCATTTTTCGCAGCATATTCATCATCAGGATGAACCTGAATGCTCAGGTCTTTTTTTGCGTCAATTATTTTTGTAAGAAGCGGAAAGCGGCTTCCCTTCACGTTGCCAAAAAGCTCAGGGTGCAGAGCCCACAAGTCGCTCAGATGAAGCCCTTCATATTCCTTGTTCAAAACCAGGTCGTCGCCGTTCGGATGCGCGCTTATTCCCCACTGCTCAGAGCCCCAGATAAGATTCTTCACCTCTGGATTCAAAAAAATCGGTTTCATTTTATTTTCTCTTCTTCAGTTCTTCCGCAACAATTTTTACATCCTGAACCTTGTCTTTTCTGGAAACAAGAATTCCGTCGTCCGAAGCAACCACAACAATATCTTCAAGGCCAATCGCCGCAACAAACATATTCTTTGAATTCACATAGCAGTTTCTGCTGCCCAGATTCATGACATTTCCGCTCAGAACATTTCCTTCTGAATCTTTTTCCTTGATTTCCCAAAGCGCAGACCAGGAGCCTACATCATTCCAGCCAGCGTCCAGCTTTACAACCCTTCCGTGCTTTGTTTTTTCCATAACGGCATAGTCAATGGAATTTCCTTTTATAGCCTCAAAATCAGTTTTATCAAGGCGGATAAAATCCTTGTCAACCGCGGCATCATCGCAGGACTTCACGGCGAAACTGTACATTTCAGGCTCAAAAAACTTAAGTTCATCCAAGAATTTAGACGCCTTGAACACAAACATTCCGCTGTTCCAGCTGTAGTTTCCGTCCGCAAGATATTCCTTCGCCTTCTCCAAATTCGGTTTTTCAACAAAACGCTCAAGCTCAAAAGAACCGTTTTCCTCGTTTCCTGTCTTGATATATCCGTAGCCAGTGTTCGGCTCAGTCGGAACAATTCCAAAAGTTACAAGGAAACCTTTTTCCGCCTCCTGAACGGCCTTCTTCACAGCCTGCTGAAAAGCATCCTTGTTTTTTATAACGTGGTCGCTCGGAAGAATTATAACAACCGCATCCTTGTCATTTTTCATGATTTCATAGCACGCCGCGGCAATGGCAGGCGCAGTATTGCGAGCAACCGGCTCCAGCATAATTTTCTGATTTTTTATTCCAAGCTGGCTCATCTGCTCCGCCACAATAAAACGGTGGGCTTCATTGCAGACAACGACCGGCTCTGAATGCTCCATTCCTTCAAGGCGAAGCAAAGTTTCCTGAATCATAGTCCTGCTGCTCACAAGCGGCAAAAACTGCTTCGGATGATTTCCGCTGGAAAGCGGCCAAAGCCTGGTTCCCGCGCCGCCAGAAAGAATCACTGGATAAAACGACATATAAACTCCTATAAAATACTGAAAAATTATAATTCAAAACATAAAAAAAAGAAAGTTAGGAATGACAAAGATTCCCATAAATTCTATAATGCTCATTATTATGAAAAAATTATCAGCATTTACACTCATTTTTGCGCTTTGTTTTTGCGCATTTTCACAGGAAGCTTTAAAATCAACTGAAGAAGAATACTACGATTTTCTTTCGCTTATAGGAATTACAGAACGCCCTTCTCTTAATTACCGAACCTTGAGCGATTCTGCATGGACAATAAAAGATGTCGAGGCCAATTTTCCAGAATCAGCCAGCTCTGAAAACGCCGAAACCACGGAAAGCCCGGAAGAAGCTGAAACAGCAGGCAAAAAACAGAAAACAGAGAAAAACTTACAAGACGGAAAACCTGCGCATCCTTGGCAGAACAACAATCTTGGAACAAAAAAAAATCTCTGGAAACAAAATTCTGAAAAAACAAACTGGTTCACAAACGGACTGAACCGCTCAGTCGCCCTGAAAATCTACGGTCCGGAATGGTTCAACTCCTACAACACCGCCGCCCCATACGGCCAGAACGACGGCGCCCTCTGGCAAGGCAAAGGCTACAACACAAGCCTAACCGCCGGCGCCCGCCTGGAAGCCTACGGATTTGAACTTACTTTAAAACCGCAAGTAAGTTTCAGCCAGAATTTGGAGTTTGAGTTTATGCCAGGTGTCTACGGAAGCGAATACTCATACTTTTGGAAAGGAAACATCGATCTTGTTCAGCGTTACGGCGATTCTTCTTTTTGGACATTCGACTGGGGCGACACAGAAATTCGATGGTCATGGCACACATTAACAGCAGGCTTCGGATTTCAGTCACCATGGCTTGGACCGGCCTGGCTGAACCCTATGCTAGGAAGCAACAACGCTGGAACTTATCCAAAATTCGACATAGGCTTAAGAAAAACAAAAATTCATCTGCCGTGGCTTGGCTGGTACATAGGCGACATCGAAGGACGCGTATGGTGCGGAAAACTTTCTGAGTCAGCCTATTTTGACAATGACAGTTCAAATGACTACAGACAGCTAACAGGATTTTCTGTAGCATTCTCACCAGCTTTTTTCCCAGAACTCACATTTTCAATAAACAAGATAAGCTTAGCACGATGGGATGAAAAATCAATAAAATACTTGAATCCATTTTATGACAGCAACAATGTAGAAGACCAGAAAGCCTCGTTTGGTATAGACCTTTTGTTTCCTTCAATCAGTTTTGAAGTTTATGGAGAATTAGGAATCGATGACTACAACTCAAGAGGCTTCGCAAATCCATTTCATACAGCCATTTACACAATTGGTGCAAAAAAAGAACTTTCATTCTTCCAGAAAATAGATTTCTTTAAAAAGTTTAGCATAAGACCTGAAATAATATTTGAATGGAACAACTTTGAAATGTCACAGGATTTCCAGCTACAGTGGCATTACATGGGATATTATTCACATGGACTTATTTCGCAAGGTTACACACAAAACGGACAGATTCTTGGAGCTGGAAGCGGATATTTCGGAAACAGCCAGTACCTTGCTTTGCGCACATATTTTTCAAAAGGAGAAATAACATTTTACATTCATTTCAATAAACCTGACACAAACTATTTAAACAACAAGGGCATTGACACAAAAGAAGAAGACTGGAAAAAAGAAGGCAACAAACAACATGAACAGTGGGGATATTACAAAGCAATACGCACTTTCGGCTGTTCAACAAACTTTTATCTGACCAAATCATTTATTATAGGAAGCAATATAAACGGCTCTTGGATTATAAACCAGAACTACAAAAAAGACTCCAAGGATTTCGGAAACTATTATTTTTCCCTTATGATGAAATATAATTTTTAGGGATTATTTTTGCATGTCAAAAAAATGAATTAAAATCACACGAAAACTCAACTTCTTAAATCTGAAATCATTCTGCTATAAGAATTTTTCAAGTCTACAGAAGGCAGCCACCCTAAAGATTTTAATTTATCAACATTAAGATTGAGATTAAGATCGGGAGCATACACTTTTGGAGCATTTATATCAAAAACAAGTTTTATTCTATTATTCGCAATTTCCCTTATTATAAGCTCCGCTGTTTCTCTAATTGTTATAAATGTTTCTGGATTCGCAATTGTATAAGATTGCCCATTACATCCTTTCATTAGTATGGTGAATATGCCAGAAACAGCATCTCTTGTGTATAAAACAGGGCGCTTTGTTTTGCCTTCTGTTTTCAGAACTATATTTTTTGTTTCAATTACAGAACGAGCAAACTGAGCCGCAACTCTTGTATCATTATAATCAATTCCAGGACCAAGCACCTGAGCAAGCCTTGCAATCTTCACAGGCAATCCATACTCAGAATACCAAGAAGAACAAAGACATTCGCAAAGACGCTTGCTTTCTGAATAACTGCTTCTTGGATTCATTATATCAATATATCCATAATCATCTTCCTTCACAGATGACAATTTAGCATCTGTGACTCCAAAAACTTCCATACTTGAAAGATACACAAAACTCCGAACTTTTTTTTCCTGAGCAAATTCAAGCATTTTCAAAGTTCCGTCAACAGCTGTTCTTATAGTTTCAACAGGCCTGCATACAAAATCTTTGGAAGATGTAATACTAGCGCCATGAATTATATAATCAATTTTTTCATTAGGAATTTTAAATGTTGCCAAATCGCCATAAATAAAACTAAGTGAATTATTTTTAGCATTTTCACCAAAAACTCGTAAAACTTTTTCCTTTGATCTTGCCAAAGCATAAATTGATATATCTGCATTGAAATTTTCATTCAAATACAAAATGAACAATACAATCTGTTTGCCTATCAATCCTGTTGAACCTGTTACAAAAAATGAAGAGTGAAACAATGAAGAAAAATCATACTTTTTAGCCAGAAAATTAAAATCTTCTTTTAAAATTTTACTAATTTCCATATTATAACCCAAAAATTTGCTGGTTTTCACGGACATCATACAATGCCCTGAATGTATAAAAATCCGCAGGAGTAGTGATTTTTATATTATCAAAACTTCCATTTACTGTATAAATATCATGACCATAAAACTTCATCAAAGAAGCGGAATCTATCATCGAAAGCTTCCCATCGCTTATTGCTTTTCTATGCGCACTAAGTAAATCACCTAAAAAAAAGCTTTGAGGAGCTTTTGCAAGAAAACAATGGCTTCTGTCTGTTATTGTCTGAATTTTGTTATTATCTAAAGTAACCACTGTTTCTATTGCGGGCACCACAGTAACACCAGAGCCATATTTTTTTACAGAAAGTATACATTCAGAAATTAATGAATCATTCACAAAAGGCCGCACACCATCATGAACAAGGACAACCGAATCTGCAGGAACATTATTTTCCAATGCGCATAAACCTTTGTATATGCTTTCCTGACCAGTCTTTCCTCCTGCGACAACCCATTTCACCTTGGAAATTTCATATTTTTCAAGAAGCCGATTTAAAAATGGAATCCAGTCTTCTTTGCATACAACAACAATATTATCTATTTCCTTGTGATTTTGAAAATTCTCAAGAGTGTATATAATTATTTCTTTTCCATACAATTGCAAAAACTGCTTAGGCTTAGAACGAGAGTTCATTCTTGTTCCAGAACCACCAGCAAAAATCAATGCAGAATTCATTTCAAGACTCCTTCACAGTTATTAATACAATCCAAAAATGGAACATACTATTCATTATTTAAAAAACGCCTTAAAATCATGCTTTGCAATTCTTTCATTTTCAGGCGGAAGCTGCATATAGTCGCCAAATAGATTTGACAAATAAACATCATAATTTTTCACTGCTTTAAACTTTTTATTTTCAAACTCAACATCAACAAATGAAGAAAAAAGATTTCCAGGCATCTCCTCTTTTTTTCCATATCCAAATATTGAATTTGCAATTATATTTGAATTTTCAAAAGCATTATTTTTTCCCAGTTTATGAAGTTTTTTCGCAAAAATATTCGCAGGGAAAGGCCTGAATAAATAAAAAAGGATCACTCGGATAAGTTTTTTCAGCCCATGTTCTTTTTTGTTATTTCTTGTATAAATAACAGTTGCAAAATTTCTTCTTTTAAAGATTTTTTTCCAATACTTTTCACGGTCAGAACTATTATTAGGTAATCCATCTATTGGAAAAACGTCAATATTAACACCAAGATTTTTAATAGGACGATCATAAGATTCAACCAGAAGAGTATTTACATCGACAACTTTCGAAAACGGCTGAAAAAAATCCTCATCATTATAGGAATTCAAAACTTTATAACTCGAATTCTTATTGGAATTAAACGTTTTGCAAAACTTTTCATAATCCGGTCTAGGCATCATAATATCAATGTCATCATCCCAGGGAATATAACCTTTATGCCTCACCGCACCTATCAATGTGCCACCACTTAATGAATAGCGGATATTATTCTTGATGCAAAAATCATGCACATAGTCAAGAATTGAAAGCTGTATTTTTTTTATTTCATCTATATCAAGCTGCTTCATATTTTCCTTTAAAAAAGAAGAAAGTCCGGAAACCTACACTTTTTCGGACTGATATATATTAATAATACCACAAAAAACACTTGTTGTACAGTTTTTGCCGCAAGTTGAATCATGAATTGTTTTTCACTTTGTCATAAAAAGTTGAACGGCTCATTCCGCATTTAGAAGCCGCCTCTCTTAGAGTTTCCTGCTTGTTTATAAAAAGCATCTTCTCAATTTCAAAGTTTTCCGGCAAAATTTGTTTTGGACGTCCGAATCTTGCGCCACGAAGCTTGGCTGCCGCAATTCCTTCTTTCTGCCTTGTCTTAATAAAACTTCGCTCTGTTTCTGCAACATAGCTTAGAATTGTAAGAACAAGATCGCTTATCAATATTCCCAAAAGATCTTTTTTGCTTCGGGTGTCCAGCAGAGGCATGTCAAGAACCACAATATCAGCGCATTTTTCCTGAGTTATTATTTTCCACTGACGGATTATTTCTGAATAGTTCCTCCCAAGCCTGTCCAGCGATGTTATAAAAAGAACCGATTCCGAATCAAGATGAAAAAGCATTTTCTTGTATTCAGACCTATCAAAATCTTTGCCGGACTGTTTGTCAAGAAAGATATTTTTAATTTCTATTCCAGCCTCAATAAGCTTTATTTTCTGGCGGTCTTCGTTCTGCTCCTTTGTAGAAACCCTCATATATCCGTAAAAAGTTTTCATAATTCACCTCGCAAAAAAATCATACAGAGAAATACTTGTCCGAAAAAGCGTAGGTTTCCGGACTGATAACTAATTTCAAAATAATCGGAGTTATAACATTGCCTCTTCTCACTTTTTTAGTTTCATTTTACAACGCAGAAAAATATATTGCCTCTTGTATAAAAAACTTAAAGAAACAAACGTATTCCGACTTCTTGTGTATTCTTGTAGACGATGGTTCAACAGATAAAAGTGCAGATATTGCTTTTAAGGAAATAGAGAATGATAAACGTTTTTCAATAATTCAACATAAAACAAACAAAGGATTGGGAGCCGGCAGAGCAACAGGAATAGAAAACGCAAAAACAGAATATATAACATTTATGGATCCGGATGATGAATTGGACAGAAATTCTGTAGAAAAAATACAACATCAAATCCAAAATCAAAAAGCAGATTTATTTATTTTTGATTATTTTGAAAAAAAAGATTCTATAGATAGACGAATTTCTGGAGATGCGCAAGATATATCTACCCTTTTTATTGATTCAGACAAAAGAATTTCGCACGTTTGGCATAAAGTTTTTAGAAAAGAAGTTTTTCAAAGATTTGATTTAAATTTCTATAAAACGGTTACATTTGCAGAAGATTTGTTTTTATGTATAAATTCTTTTTTATATTCAAGAAACACCATATTTGTAAATGATGCATATTATCATTATGTTTTCAACTCTAGCTCGCTTGTTCATAGCAGAACAGAAAAGAGTATATATGAAAATATTTTAGTTGTTCAAAATCTTCTGAGCAATGATTTTAGCAAACATAAATCTATTAAATTATATCTGGAAAAAGAATTTTTTCATGCCTGCGGATTGTTAATATTTCCTAATAAAAATAATATCATTCAGTCATCAAAGCCTCATTTTTCAGAATGGAGACTGAAAAACAAAGAACAAACAATTTTCATTCCAAAAGATGTGTCTATTTTCGTAAGATTATACATTTTTCTTATAAAAAAGCGTCTTGACCATATTGCATATATATTTTGGGAAATACTGAGAGTAAAAAATAAAAAAGGAAATAAAAATGAATTTATCAGCAACTGTAATCCTGTATAATCCCCAAGAAATTGGAATTTCGCGCGTAATAAAAAATATACAATCTTGGTCTTCATATTGTAAAAAAATATACATAATTGACAATACGCCTTATAAAACAACTGACACAGAAATCATTTGCAACAGAATAGACAACTCATTTTATATATACAATGGAAACAAAGACGGTATTGCAGGAGCACAAAATAAGGCATGTGAACAAGCAGTAAAAGATGGTTTTGACTGGATTATGACAATGGATCAAGATTCAGCATTTGATTCAAACGAAATAGAAAAATATATTCAACTTGTTGAAGAATATATTTTGATAGATAAGAAAAATGTTTCATTTGGTCCAAAGATAAAAAATCTAAACGAATCTGTTTATTGGACAAAAAAAGTCCGGCTAAAGATTTTAAGTCCAATAAAACGAAAACTATTAGGAAAAAAATGGCATCCCAGACTTGAACCAGACATAAAATACCCTGATAAAATAATAGCAAGTGGAAATATTTTAAGTCTTAATATCTGGAAACAGACAGGAAAATTTGACGAATTCTTATTTATTGATGAAGTTGATTTTGATATGTGTCATAAAATCATAAGACTTGGATATAAAATTATTCAGTTTAATACTGTTATTTTAAAACACAGACTTGGAAGAAAAGTATTCTCTGTTCTGCCTAAATATTATGGCAATTACAACAAATACCGAACTTATCATATAATCAGAAATATTTATATTGAGTGTTTTCGTTTTCCAGAATATTCAAAAACATATAAAAAAGAAATTAAAAAAATATTTTTTGACAGCTGCATAAATACCATCCATCCAATTTCTGGTTTGAAGATATTTTTCAAAGCAAAAAAAGATGCTCTTGAATATATAAAAAACAATAAACAACATTAACCAAAGGAAAAATGATGATTCCATTAGTTTCAGTAATAATGCCAACATACAACCATGAAAAATACATTTCACAGGCAATAGAGTCCGTTCTTGCACAAAAAACAAATTATCCTTATGAACTTTTGATACATGACGATTACTCAACTGACAGCACACTGGCTATCGCTCAAAATTATGCAACAAAATTTCCTGACAAAATTAAGCTTTTTACAGAAAAAGAGAATCAGGGGTTGATGAAAAGCTATAAACGACTTATAGAGCAGTCAAACGGAAAATACTTGGCAATTTTGGAAAGCGATGATTATTGGCTGGACAAAAACAAGCTGCAAATACAAATTGATTTTCTTGAAAATAATCCAGATTATGGAATTGTCGCAGGTGATATTATTACAATTGATGATGAGGGAAATGAAATAAAAAAAGGAGGATTTTACAACGACAAAGCGTCAACAGATTTTTGGTATACAAAGCTTCTTGGACTTAGCGGCTTTGAAGGTGCTTGTGCTATCATGTTCAGAAGAGACCTTTTCAATTCATACTGCAACATAAATGATTATATAGATTTAGGGTTCAAAACTTTTGATCACCCGACTTGGCTTAGCATTTCGTATCATTCAAAATGCAAGGTAATTCCAAAAATTCTAGCAGCATATAGACACACATCAACTTCATTGTCTAACAATATTTTTTTTAAAAAGCATATTGATTTCATATTAAATATTATAGGGATAGAAAAATACATAATAGAAAAATATGGTCTTAACGGAATAACTCAGGATGAGTACAACAACAGAATCGCTTTTATGATAATCGGAAAAGCTTTGAAATTCCATAAAATTGACTTATTCTGTGAATATGCAAAAAGACTAAAACCCATTTCTATAAAACAAAAATTCATGCATTTTTTCCCACACATATATTACTGGCAGTTTATTATAAGGCACTAATATTCTCCGATATTAAAGAAAGAAACCTTGTTGATATGGAAAATTGTGGAAGAATAGCTTCTTTTAATACATTTTTTGTGTATAATAGTCGCAATGAACCTTACACCTCCAGAGCAATATAAATTATGCTCAAACTCAGCCTGCAAAAAGTCTGAAAACTGTCTTCGGCAGCTTTGCTACAGGCAAGTAACAAAAAATGATATTGGCATCTATGTTTTGAATCCGCTGCTTTTTCCAAAGGAAAAAGAGGAATGTATTTATTTTAAGTCAGACAAGAAAATAAAACTTGCCTGGGGAACAAAAAATATTCTTGATGACATTCCGAACAAAAAAGCATCGGAAATAAAAAGAGAGCTTCTGCTGAAATACGGAAGGACAAAATACTATCAGTTCTACAGAAGTGAAAAACCTCTTTTCCCGTCCGACCAGCAGATATTTACAAAAATCTTCCAAAAAAACGGAATCGAAACAGAAATCAAATACGAAAGATTCACAGAAGACTATGACTGGAGCTACTAAAATCACAAAAGTTTTACCAAAAGAAACAGACTGTTTTAGTTGGTAAAACAAAGTGTTTTATTGGGAAAAACAGACTGTTTTATCTGATAAAATGGCAAAAGCGTTTGAAAAACGGATTGCCGTATCTGCGGTTATCGCCCTTTTTCCGCGGATTATTTCTGAAATTCTGGTTTCCGGGACATTTATTTCTTTTGCAAGACGCATAAGAAGTTTTCGTCTTGCAACATTTTGAACTTCAGGCGGCAACCATTATAATTTTATTCCACAATCTTCCACTCCACAAGGCTTCGGTCTTTTGTGGAAAAGCTCGCGCCGATTTTCACGATGCGTTTTCCGCTGGCTTCGTATGGTTTTGCGTAGCCGGATTCTTCTATCTGTCGAAGAGCCTCGTCCGCGCTCTTGTCGCGCTTGAACTCAAAGATGAACACGTTGCCGCCGTTTTCAAGAACGCAGTCCGCCCTGCCCAGCGCGGAAGTTTCCTCCACCCTTGACCACTGGCCGAGCAAGGTAAAAACAAGATAGAAAACATTCTGGAAGTTCTGCTCAACAACGCTGTCTTCCTTTCTTTTTCCGAACGTTGTGTACGGAAGCATCGAAAACAGTGCCTTGAACCGCCTCATCACGCTTTCAATGTCGCCCTTCTTTATGTCGCGCGCGAACGAAACAACGTCAAGCGCGCTTGCGCTCTGAATGTCAAGAACGGCCGGCACAAGCGAATTTATGAACGCGTATTTCACCTCGTCG
>JBNMJH010000018.1:0-39480 GCA_050873685.1 Treponema sp. | reverse complement strand
CTAGCCCCCGGAGGGGCAAGAATTCACCACTGAAAATCTGACCTTCCAGCCCTTCTATTTCTATAGAAATTGCTGGCAGTTCTTTATTTTTCTCTAAAAAACTGCGTTCAGGTCTTATGTTTGTTTATGCCGGAAGACTTCGCAGTCTCCCGGTCTTTGGCACTAACCTTATTTAGTCTTTCTTTCCTTCCCTGTATTGTCAAACAGCTTTCTTTCTCTTCCGCCGTGCCTCAGCAGTGCTGTGCGACGGTGAATATGAATATATACTCCTTCAGAAAAAGTGTCAACACCATTTCCGCTTTTTTTTAAAAAAAATTCACTTTTTTTTCGTTTTTTTTATTTTTCCTGATTTCACCCGTTTTTCCGCTGTTTCCTGACAAAAAAAACGTGGGGGGGGGCGGAAAATGGGAAGCGAGAAAAACAGGTGCAAAGAACTGGTTATTTACTTTTTTTACAGCAACAAAAACAGAGTGCTACGATATGCGCTAAAACAAAAGGCCGGATTTCAGCTCCTGCCTTCTGTTTTATTTTTAGCTCATGACAAAGTCTATGAAATAGCAAAAATTAAATTACTTTTTTCCGCCTTCACTGTAGTAAGGGTTGCCATGTTTTACTGTTGTACTGCCCATAAATTGAACCTCCTTTAATCTATTTTCTACTGCGAAAACGTGAAAACTTGTTCCGCACTTTCGCAGACAAAACCAGATTTGAAAAATTAGTTTGAATAAGTGTATGTTGCGACCGTGCTGAAATCGCTTGCAGGGCTTGTTGAATCGCCAGTGTCGGCTGCTTTTACCCAGAAATAATAAGTTCCGGGAGCGGAAAGTGTGATTTCACAGCCGTAAGCTCCAGATGTTTCAAATCTTGATGCACAGGTGGCAGTTGCCGTGTCGTCAGATGTGTTGTAGTAAATCCAGTATTTTTTCGCTCCGTTATCTGTCCAAGTAACTTTTACTGTGTTCGTCTTTGTTGAAGCCGCAACCGCAAGTCCTGTCGGTGCTTTCAAAGCATTTTCCAATGCATTTTTCGTCAGCGTAACTTTAATGCTGTTCGACTTAACTTTTCCGCTTGCAACATACAAGTTGTAAGTTCCCGATTAAAAATGCGATGTGTCCAGCGTGATTTTTCCAGCTGAAACTGCGGCTCCGGTTTTTAACGCATCGTTTGATTCCTTCGCATAGACATCGACAGCCGTAGGATTTGCTGACCAGCCGCTGAATGAAAATGCAAGCGAAACCTCATCGCCAACAGTTGCGCTCGTCGCTTCGGCAGAAAGCGTAATTGCACATGATTGCTCTTCCGTAGAGCTGTTGTCGTCAGAACTGTTGCTGCAGCTTGCAACAAGAAAAGCGAATGTAAATACAAACACAAAAAGCAAGGAGCTTAATTTCTTAAATTTCACAAATAATCCTCTCAAAAAAAATCTACTATTAGATGCCCCCCCCCTCCGCATTTTGTCAAGGCATGAATTCTGTTCAATGATTGCGTTATTACTGCGTTTATCAGAAAAATCAGGAAAATTTTTGGCGAGCCAGAGTTTTCTTTCTATAGAGAATTTAATTTTTCGGGAAGGTTCCAGATTGTTCTTGGCGTAGATTAGGGAATGGACAGATGCCCGCCTGCGAGCCTGCACGCGGCAGGGATTGGAGGGGCTAGTAAAGGGCGCGGAGGCGAAACCTTCGGAAAAGATAAGGGACGGCGCGCAAGTCGGCTGGAAAAACGGCAGTTATGGGAAACAACCCGGCGGAGCGCACTTTATGGAGCGGAGCGGAACCCCGCAAAGCCCGGCGGACTGGCGTGCGGAGCAAGCCTGGACGCGCCGCCCAAATATGAAAATGAAAAATTACAATATGAAGATTTTACTGTTTCTGTTTAAGAAGGCTGGAAAAAGCGCGGATGTAGTCGATAAACGAGATGTAGCTGAGAAGAACGCAGATTGAAAACATCGTGTAGCCAACGCAATGAAGCACTGAAATAGAAGAAATTTCGATTTTTACACCGAAGCGAATCAAGGACTCTACGGCGAGAATATAAAAACCTGAAGCTATATAGAAAACAGTTTTCAATTTTCCGCCTTTTCTAGCGGCGATGGCTGTTCCGCGGCTCACTGCGACCATGCGTATAAAATTCATTGTGAATTCACGGAAAAGAATAAGAATGAAGCAAACCGCCGGCATATAGCCGGATGGATTCAACTGGATGCTGAAAGAATGCTGGGCGCACACAAAAAGCGTAAGGTTCAACATAACGTCTGCAAACGGATCAAAAAGTTTTCCGAAGTCGCTGACTTCTCCGTTTTTTCTTGCGTAGTGGCCGTCAAAATAATCTGTAAGCTGGGCGAGCGCAAGCAACGGAATCATTATGCAAGCGGAAATTTTCGCAAGGATTTGGCTTTGAGTCCAAATTGGAATAAAATAAAGCAGAAAGAATACAGGCGCAAAGCAAACCCTGGCTAATGTAAATTTGTTGGACGTTTTCATAATGATTTTAGTATTTTCGTTCTCCTAAAAAAAGTCAATAAAAGTTCAAGAAATCAGCTGGAAATTTTAAAGATGCGTCTTAAAATCCTGGACTACGCTTATTGAAGAAGTAATGTTGTAGCCCGGAAGCTCAACGGAACTGATTTTTATTGCGCGCTCAACAAGAACTGAAGAATCCGCGACGCCCTGAAGAGTAAGCGTATTGCCGTTTATGACGGCGCGCAGGAATTCAATATTGAGCTTGTACTCAAAAATCAGCTTGTTCACAAGGTGCTGGCAGTTTATCAGTTCCTGGAGCTTGGCTTTTCCAGCGGCTTCTTTTTCCGGTGTTATCACGGATTTTGTTACAGCGACAATCGCGTCGGATGCTGTTTCCACATCAAACATTCCTGTGTTCATTACCATAAGGAACTGCTGAGGATTTTCAACATCGGCATTGAAGAAACTTTTGTGGAAGCCTTTTCTGTTTGAATCGCTTTCCGTAATTCGCTGGAGCGCCTGCTTTTCATTCCAGTTGTGTTCCTTCATCAAGCGGTCCATTCGGACTGAATCTTTTGCGACAAAACGCAGAGAAACCAGGTTTGGAAGATTTTCCAAAATAAGGAAAGAGCCTCTTCCAAGCAGAATGCAGTTGCCGTCCGCTGCCGCATCAAGAACAGCAGTCTGAAGATAATTCAGATATTCATCGCGATCTTTTACAAGCGAGGCAAAAAATCCTGGCTTCCGCTCATCGTATTTCTTCAGTTTTTCAGGGGAAAATCCCAAATCAACGATACGTTTTTCAAGTTCTTTTCTATTTATAAATCTATAGCCGAGCTTTTCAGAGAGCGCCTTTGAAATTTCGTCCCCCAATGCTGCCACCTGCCGTGAAATTGCTATTATTGCCATGCTGCGCCTCCAAAGTTTAATTCAACAATATGACTCGCTCTTGATATTCAATAATATTCCGTTTTTTTTCAGATGTCAAAAATTTATTGGAAAAAGTTTCCGGCACTCAAGATAAAAACGTTTTTCGTCCGCCTCGCCCATTGAGAAGCTTTTTCTTGGAAGCGGTCCGCGGCTGTTGATTGTGGCGAAAAAACTTTCCTTTGCAACCGGCGGAAGAAGAATTCCTGTGGAATTTTCATTTGATCCGAGCCTTAGAATTTCCTGGGAGCCGTGGATATAGTCAATTTCCGCAGAAGGGAAATCGTTTTTTAAAATTTCATCCAGAACCGGCTGGAAATGAGCAACGGCAAGCTCCTTGATTTTTGTTTCAACAAGGCAGAATTCCTGAACGCCGTTTTTTGTGGAAACGAAGCCAAAATCCGCGGAAGAATTTTTCACAGAATTTTCAAGCTCATTGAAAGAGGAAACTTTTTTTACGGTTCCGTCCAGCTTCTGCGCGATTTTTTCAACAAGTTTTTCAGCGTCGGCATCAAAAACCACGCGGTGAATCGGCTCAAAAGTCAAGCCGGAGTCATAGATGTTCACAATTTCAACAAGCGCATATCGGACTGGAGAATCTGTTTCTTCTGGATGAGCCGACTTGTATTCATCCCAGACTGCTTTTGCGGTCGCAAGAGAATGGTTTCCATCTCCAACTGCGAAAAGGAACACGGAGCCGTCCGAAGCCGTATGTTTTTCTGCAAGCGACTCCAGCGCGGCCCTTACATATTCAACATCCTCGGCGGAAGAAACCGCCCATCCTTTTATGGTTCCAGAATTCTGCATAAGACTGCCGGAATAAAGCGGAGCGTTTTTTTCAACACGCGAGCCAGTTCCTTCAACAAGTTTTTTTTCAGAATCGTCAACAAGAAGCATTATATGCGGAGATTCTATCGGCGCGCCCCGGCGAATTTCCATTCTCGGCGGAATCCGCTCAACAATCGTTGCTTCCGTAGCGCGTACGAGCGCCTTGCTGAAAGGTTTCCACTCGTAAGTTTCCAGGTCAATTGCGGCAACAAGACCTTTGCGTACGCGTCCATAAGCTGTTGTGCGCTCAACATACACAAATTCCTTCTGAGGCGCCGCAAAAATTCCGTTTTCAAGATATTCATTCATTGTGCGGCGGATTTTTTTTATTCTTTCCGGCTTGTCCGAGTCATTCAGATAAACTTCCGGCAAAATTATATTCAAGGCAGAAGGCTTTCCGTTCACTGTTTCCTGCACAGAATTCCAATATCCGCGGTCCTGCGTGTACTGGTCGCAAGCAACAACTGACCATGTTGAAACATCAAGATTTTTCGGCAATAAAATTTCAGGGATTTTTACTCCCATTTGTTCAAAAGTTTTCATAAATCAAAATATAACTGAATCTTTCAGTTTGTGCTATAATCATTTTGATGGAACCAAGACTTTCAATTGAGCAGAAAAATGTTCAAGTTCAGACAATGAAACTTTCCCAGCAGCAGATTATGGCGATGAATTTTATTGCCATGGGAAGCCTTGAGCTCAGGGAAGAAATTTTAAAAAAGGCGGAAGAGAATCCGGCTCTTGAAGTGAAGGACGACAGTTTTTTTGAAAAAAAGAATTCCGGGCTTGTGCCGACCGTCCACACGGGAAAGGCGAGCCGCGCGGGCGAGGAAGCCTCTGAAAAATATCAAAATATGCTTGAAAGCGCCCCGGACGAAACAGAAACGCTTCAGGAGCATCTGATTCACCAGCTGAACATGACGAATTTGCCGAAGAACGAGCAGAGGCTCTGCAGGAAACTGATTGAAAATCTTGACGAGAACGGATTCCACATTTTGGCGCCTGTAACTTTGCTGGAGCCGGAAAAGGGCGACAACGAAAATTTGCTGAAAAAATGCGTTTCAATTGTTCAGCATTTTGATCCTGAAGGAATTTGCTGCCAAAATGTTGGCGAAAGCCTTGAAATTCAGGCGAAACTTAAAAAAAATCCGCCGAAAATCGCGCTTTACATTCTGCATGGCCGCCTTGAGCTTTTAAAGCCTCCTTCCGCGGAAAAAGTTCTTTCAAAAATAGAGAAAATAATAGAAGAAAACGAAAAACTTTCGTTCTGGACTAAAAATCCGGATGAAATTCAGATTGAAAAAAGCGACTTGACCTTGGAAAATGTTGCGGCCGCGGTAAAATTCATCCAGCAGCTTCAGCCTTTTCCCGCGCAGGAATTCAAGCCGGCGGCGGAGCATTTTGTTCAGCCCGATGTTTATGTTGCAAAATCCGAAAATTCCGACGAGCTGAAAGTTGTTCTTTCAAACCAGGCGATTCCAACGGTAAAAATTGCAGAAGATTTTAAAAATGAAGAAAAATCCGGAAATCTTTCTGAACAAAACAAAAAAACAATAAAAATGGAGCTGAAGGACGCGCAGAATTTTCTGGACACGCTGAATTTCCGCGAGCAGGCGCTTTTTAAAGCATTCAAAAAACTTGCGGAGATTCAAAAAGATTTCTTTCTGAAAGGGCCGGGAAATTTAGCTCCGCTCACCCAGCGGGAATTTGCAAAAATGATAAATGTCCACGAGTCAACTGTTTCAAGAATGGCTGAAAGCAAATTCCTTAGATGCGAATGGGGAACTTTTCCAGTCAGGTATTTTTTCACAAACGCGCTGCCTTCAGCAAAAAAAGAAGCGCAAAATCAGCCGGCGGAAAATATTTCAACAGACAACGTAAAAATTGAAATTGAAAATATTCTGAAATCGCAGAAGCCAGGCGAAAAAAAACTTTCCGACCAGAAAATCGCTGACATTCTGGAGAAAAAAGGAATAAAAATCGCGCGCAGAACTGTTTCAAAATACAGGGCGCAGCTGAACATTGCGTCAAGCTACGAGCGGTAAACGCAATCTGAAAAATATTTTTGTGAAACATTTCAGTTTTTGAAAAATATTTGCTATATAAATGCAGAGGTTTTTATGGAAAAAATCAGACGCATTTTCTATTCGCTTTTAGTTTTTGTTTTTTCAGGATGTTTTTCAGCTGGAATTCCTGCAAATTCTTTTTCGCTCGTAAGCTGGAACGTTCAGACTTTTTTTGACGGAAACAAGGACGGAACTGAATATTCAAATTTTCAAAAATCGCAGGACTGGGGCGAGGCAGCCTATAAAAAACGCCTGGAAAAACTTTGCGCCGCGATAAATTCAATCAACGCGGATATATTTGTCTTTGAAGAAATTGAAAATTCCGGGATTCTCTACGACATTTCGAATTTTCTTGCCTCAAAAAGCTGGAACAGCAGAAAAAACTGGAATTACGGCGCTTTTTCAAAAAATCCGGGCGATTCAATCGGCTGCGCAGTTCTTTCAAAATTTCCAATTTCAAAAGTTACAGTCCACAATCTTGATGTGCGGACAGAAAATTCAGCCCAGCCTTCGATGCGGCCGCTTATGAAAGTTGAAATTCTTTTTGAAGGAAAAATTTTCTGCATTTTTGCAAACCACTGGAAATCAAAATCAGGAGGCGCGGAAGAATCCGAAATCTGGCGGAACTGGCAAGAAACTTTGCTTGTAAAAAAATTCATTGAGCAGCAGGAAATTCCTTCGGTCGCGTGCGGAGATTTCAACCGGGACATTTCAGAATTCAAAAGGAATTATTGCGCAAGCGGAAATGGAAACGGAAAATCCGCCCCGGAACACGAAAATCTACAGAACATAGAGCTGCGTTCAACTGCCGGAAATTCAAGCGCGGAAAACATGAACGTTGCGGTGCATTCGCCCTGGCTCGATGAATCCGGATTTCTGGAAGAACCGGGAAGCTATTACTACAACGAAAACTGGGAAAGAATCGACCATTTTTTTTCAAACAGCAAAGCTGCGCTGAAAGATTTTGAAGTTTTGACGGAAGGCGAATGGTGCGGTGAGAATTTTATTCCAAAGCCGTACAGAATTTACACCGGTGAAGGATTTTCAGATCATCTTCCGATAAAATGCACGGTCGGCGCAAGGTTTTAAAGGCAAAAATTGTAGCATTGAAAGCAGGATTTTGATAAAATCAGAAAATATGAAAATCGAATCGCAAAAAGCAAAACTTTCTGGATCAATAAGAGTTCCAGGCTCAAAAAGCCACACTATCCGGGCATTATTATTTTCATCGTTGGCGGAAGGAACTTCTCACATCAGAAATCCATTGGGCGGCGCTGACTGCATTTCTTCAAGCAAGGCAGTTCCTTTGTTTGGAGCGAAAGTTGATATTTCAAATCCAGATGACTGGGTTGTTGTTGGAGCCGGAAAAAACGCGCATCTTCCAGATGACGTTGTGAATGTAGGAAATTCCGGCTCGCTTCTTTATTTCATGAGCCCTGTTGCCGCAACTTTTGAAGGATGGACGGTTTTCACGGGAGACGAATCAATAAGAACAAGGCCGGTTCTTCATGTTGCGGACGCATTGAAACAGCTTGGCGCGGAAGCATATATTTCACGGCCGGAAAAAAACGCGCCTCCGCTGATTATAAAGGGTCCTGTAAAAGAAAACCAGACAATTATCACAGACGGTCGGCTGAGCCAGTATATAAGCGGAATAATGATGGCCGCAAGCCGGATAAACGGAACTACGAAAATCGAGCTTACAGATCCAAAAGAAACTCCGTTTTTAAACATGACCAGGCTCTGGCTTAAAGAAATGGGTGTAAAGCTGGAAATAAGCGGCGACTACAAGCATATTCAGGTTCACGGACCTGTTCAGATGAAGGCATTCGACAAGGAAATTCCTAGCGACTGGGAAGCCGTTGCTTTTCCGCTGGTTGCCGCTTTGATTTCTGAAAGTGAAATTACAATCAACAATATTGACTATTCAGGAAGCCAGGGCGACATGGCGATTGTTGATGTCCTGAAGCAGCTTGGCGCGGACATTGCTGAAAACAAAGAAAAAAATACACTTACGGCAAAACATTCAAGACTTTCAACTGAAAAACTTCCGGGAAAGGAGCTGCACGTAAATCTTTCCGGCTACCCGGACGCAATCTGCGCTTTGGCAGTCGCAGGGTGTTTTACAGAAGGAACAATTGTCATCGAAGACATTGGCGTCTGCCGAAAAAAAGAAACAGACAGAATTGAAGTAATGCAGAAGGAACTGGAAAAACTAGGCGCAGAAATTGAAACAGGTTCAGACTGGCTGAAAATAACCGGACACAGCCCGCTGAATTCAGACGGAACAAAAAATTCTGAATGGAAAATTCACGGCGGAAATGTTGAAAGCTACGATGACCACAGAGTCGCCATGAGCCTTGCAGTTCTTGGCCTGGGACTAAATTCCGGGGAAAAAGTTATAATAAACAATGCAGAATGCTGCGCAGTTTCATTCCCGGATTTTTACAACAAAATGAACACAATAAACGCCGGATTCCGTGAATTGTAATTTAGAATCGGGTTTGATATAATTTGCTTTATGACTTTGGAAGAGTACAAAGATACTTATTTTAGACGCTGGCAAAAACGCCTGAACACCCAATGCTGGTTTATTTTTGGCGCCTCAGCAATATTATCTTTGATTGCAGCTTTGTTCATGTACTTCACAAAGGAGCTGGACACACCGAATTTCATAAGACATCTTATACTCAGAACGTTTATTCCCGCGCTGCTTCAGATTGCGGTAATGACTCCAGTCGCGTTCGCAATAAACAATAAAACTGTAAGCTGGAAAAAAGGCTGCCGTTTTGTTGTATTTCAATTATTTTGGATTCTTGCAATAATTTCTTTCTTCAATGCGCATTATTCAGTTGTCCTGGTGCTTCCAGCGTTAACGATGCTGACCGCATCTTCAATTGCAGACAAAAAACTTCTTAAAGGAATTTTCGCAGCCTCGCTTATATCGTACATCCCCGGCTACTGCGCGTTTGCATTCCTTTACAATGAATACACTTTTTTCTACAAAATTCTGATGCTCGCTATAGATTTGCTGGTCATAATGCTTTCCTACAACATTTCCCGGGCACTGATGCGTTCCCAGACCGCGCAAATTTCTTTTATAAACCACAACTACAAAAAACAGGTCGCACTAGCCGAGGAGCTGCAGCTTGAACCGCTCACAAGGCTTTTCAACAGAAGAGCGCTCGCCGAAACCGTAGACCGGCTCATGCACTCAGACAAAAAAAATGAGCAGCTGGGAATTGCATTTCTGGATCTTGATGACTTCAAAAAAGTGAACGACAAATTCGGCCACGCCACAGGAGATGCAGTTCTTATTTCCCTGTCGGAAATAATAGTCGAAATTCTTGAAACAAACAGAAATGCGTTCAGATACGGCGGCGATGAATTCGTTCTACTTTTCAGGGGAAAAACACTTTCTGAAATTGAAGATGTTGTGAAAAAAATAATGGAAAAATTCAAGAATTTGAAATTCGACTACATTCCGGAAGAAGAAAACTGTTCGATGAGCGTAGGAATTTCAATTTACAAAGAAGGCTGGACCAGCAAGGATTGGTTTAATTCCGCAGACAAAGCCGCATACAAGGCAAAGCAGAACGGAAAGAACCGTTACGAAATCGCGGACTGATATGACAGAAAATCCATTATTTTTAACCGAGCAGCTTATTACATACATTGGAAACAAACGGCACCTTCTTGATTTCATTGGAAACGCGGTAAAAATCGTACAGAACGACTTGAAAAAAGAAAAATTAACTTGCCTCGATATTTTTTCGGGCAGCGGAATTGTTTCTCGCTACCTGAAAGGTTTTTCCTCATATCTTGCCGCGAACGACCTGGAAGATTACTCAAAAATAATAAACAGCTGCTACCTTTCAAACAAATCAGAAATAAATTTTGAAAAGCTCGAAAATTTTCACAGAACCATTATTTCCCAGACTGAAAAAGACGTTGAAAACCCGGAAAAATCAGGATTTCTGAGCGAGCTTTACGCCCCGAAAGATGAAAATGAAATACTTCTAGGCGAACGCTGCTTCTACACTCCGTACAATGCAAAATACATTGACTGCGCAAGACAAAACATTGAAAATCTAGTGCCAGACGAATACAAAAAATTCTTCATTGCGCCGCTTTTGAGCCAGGCCTCGGTTCACGCAAACACGGCAGGAATCTTCAAGGGATTTTACAAGAATTCAAAAACAGGATTAGGCCAGTTCGGCGGAAACGGAAAAGACGCGCTTTCAAGAATCTGCAGAAAAATCGAGCTTCCATTCCCGGTTTTCAGCGAAAATGAATGTCCGGTGAAAGTTTTTCAGAGCGAGGCGAACACTCTGGCGCAGTCAGATTTTCTTTACGAAAACCTTGAAGACGGAACTTTCGACCTTGTGTACATGGATCCGCCGTACAACCAGCATCCATACGGCTCAAATTACTTCATGCTGAACCTGATAGCAGGCTACAGCCGCCCCGACACGGAAAAAATAAGCCGAGTAAGCGGAATCCCGAAAAACTGGAACAGAAGTTTTTACAACAAGAAAAAGAAAGCCTCTGAAACTTTCCGCGCCCTGATTCAAAATATTCAGGCAAAATACATAATTGTTTCATTCAACTCGGAAGGTTTTATTGAAAAAAATGAAATGGAAGCCATTCTGAAAGAATTCGGAACAGTCCAGACGCTTGAATCAAAATACAATGCATTCCGCGGAAGCCGCAATCTGCGCAACCGCAAAATACACGTTTCAGAATATCTTTTTGTGCTGAAAAAAACTAAACATTGAACTTGAAGAAAAGAACATCGCCGTCCTGAACAACATAATCCTTTCCTTCCTGGCGGTATTTTCCGGCTTCCTTGATTTTCTGCTCGGAGCCATATTTTCGCAAATCTTCAATTGAATACGCTTCAGCGCGGATAAAACCTTTTTCAAAATCTGTATGAATTACTCCAGCCGCTTTCGGAGCTGTGTCGCCGGCATGAATCGTCCAGGCGCGGCATTCATCAGAACCGCCGGTAAAGAATGTTTCAAGCCCCATAAGATGATAAGCTTTTCTTGCAAGAACAGCCAATCCGCTTTCCTTCAAGCCTACAGACTCCATAAATTCCTTGCGGTCTTCCGCTTCTGTAATTTCAGCAAGGTCAGCCTCGAATTTTCCGCAGATTACAACAACTTCGCTTTTTTCAGCGTCAGCGATTTTTTTAAGAACCTCAACATATTTGTTTGTTCCAGACGCAATAGAATCTTCATCAACATTCGCAACGTACAAAGTCGGTTTCATTGTCAGAAGGAACATATCTTTCACAGCGGCTTTTTCATCGTCGGTAAGCTCAGCAAGGCGGGCGCATTTTCCTTCCTGAAGCAGAGGAAGAATTTTTTCAACCGCGGAATTAAACGGAGCAAGCTGCTTTTCAGCCTCTTTTCCCAAAGCCCGCACTGATTTTATATTTTTCTCCTGGCGCTTTGAAATTGTCTGCAAGTCTGCCTGGGCAAGCTCAAAATTGATTGTAAGAACATCGCTTTCCGGGTCAACAGGCGCTTCAACCTTTGAATCCTCGCGCACGTGCATAATATCCGGGTTGTCAAAACATCGGACAACGTGGGCAATGCACGCACATTCACGGATATTTGCCAGAAACTGGTTGCCGAGCCCCTCGCCCTGGCTGGCGCCCTTGATAAGTCCGGCAATATCAACAAATTTTACAGACGCAGGAGTTTTCTTTTTCGGATTGTTTACAGAAGCCAAAAAATCAAGGCGTTCATCCGGAAGATCAACTATTCCAACATTCGGATCAATTGTGCAAAATGGAAAATTCGCAGCTTCCGCAGGAGCCGCTGTCAATGCAGAAAAAATTGTGGATTTGCCAACATTCGGCAATCCAACGATACCACAGTCTAAAGACATAAAAATCCTCTTAAAAATCAAAAACCGCAAAAGCGGAAATATTATAGTTTGAGTGAAATTATATTGCTTTAAAAGAATTTTAACAACACAGAAGATTTTTGAATATATATGCATAAAACATAAAAAAATAACATTTTTTTGCAAAATTATTTACTAATAAAAAAAACATAGTGTATAATAAGTTGCTTGCATTTTGATATAGGATGCAATTAAGGGGCTAAAATCTTATGAAAAACGCTTACGTAAACCGTGTATGGGAAGAAGTAAAAGCTAAGAATCCAAACGAACCTGAATTCCTTCAGGCTGTAGAGGAAGTTTTGACAACTCTTGATCCTGTTGTTGACCAGATGCCAGAACTTGAACCAAACGCAATCCTTGAACGACTTGTTGAACCTGAAAGAGTAATTCAGTTCCGCGTTCCGTGGATGGACGACAACGGAAATTACCATGTTAACCGCGGTTTCCGTGTTCAGTACAACAGCGCAATCGGTCCTTACAAAGGAGGCTTGCGTTTTTCTAAGGAAGTAAACCTTTCTGTATTGAAATTCCTGGGATTTGAACAGGTTTTGAAGAACTCTCTGACAACTCTCCCAATGGGAGGCGGAAAAGGCGGCTCAGACTTTGATCCGCACGGAAAATCAGACAAAGAAGTTATGAGATTCTGCCAGTCATTCATGACAGAACTTTACCGACACATCGGAGCGGACACAGACGTTCCAGCCGGCGACAAAAACGTTGGCGGACGCGAAATCGGCTATCTTTTCGGACAGTACAAGAGAATCCGCGACGAATACACTGGCGTTTTAACAGGAAAAGGACTTACTTTCGGCGGTTCATTGATCCGCACAGAAGCAACTGGCTACGGACTTATTTATTTTGCCCAGGAAATGCTCAAGAAAGTAGGACAGGACTTCAAGGGAAAGACTTGTGTTGTTTCAGGTTCTGGAAACGTTGCAGAATATGCAGCTGAAAAACTTATCCAGCTTGGAGCAAAAGTTGTAACACTTTCTGACTCAAACGGCTACATTTATGATGCAGACGGAATTACTCAGGAAAAACTTGACTGGGTAAAAGAACTTAAAACAGTTCGCCGCGGACGCATTGCTGAATACGCAAAGCAGTTCCCTTCTGCAAAATACTTTGAAGGAAAGAAAGTCTGGGAAGTTAAATGTGACTGCGCTTTCCCTTGCGCAACACAGAACGAGCTTCTTGGCGAAGACGCACAGAAACTTCTTGACAACGGATGCAAACTTGTTGCAGAAGGCGCAAACATGCCGTCAAACATCGACGCTGTAAATAAATTCCTTGCTGCAAAAATTTTGTATGCGCCAGGAAAAGCTTCAAACGCAGGTGGTGTAGCAACATCTGGTCTCGAAATGAGCCAGAACTCAGAACGACTTTCTTGGTCTTCTGAAGAAGTTGACGAAAAACTCCACAGCATAATGGTAAACATCCATGCAAACGCTTACGACACAGCTGTAAAATTCGGTGCAAAAGAAGGCAACTGGGTTAACTACGTTGCAGGCGCAAACATCGCGGGCTTTGTAAAAGTTGCAAACGCAATGATTGCCCAGGGATTGGTATAATCTTACCAAGCTAGAAACCTAGTGTTTTGAAAGCGCCGCCTGTCAGTTTTTGACGGGCGGCGTTTTTTTTAAAACTGATGGACTTCCTGAATTTCAGATTCTTCACATTCCGAAGAAATTTCTTCCTGATACTGAATTTCAACCATTCCAAGAGGAACGGCAAACATCGAAGCGTAAAATTCCTTGTCCTGCTCAAAACGGCTGTAGTTTTCTGAAATAAAAACCGGCGCTTCCGCAGAGATTTCCCCGGAATCCGCCATTTTCTGAAAAATCTGAAGAATATTCTGCCGGTCAAACTTTTCCTTGTAGGAACGCTTGTCCACAAGCGCGCTGAAAATATCCGCGACCGTTAAAATTCTATCCTGCAAAGAAAGCTGCGCCGCGGAAAGCCCTTCCGGATAGCCGGAGCCGTTCAGCTTTTCATGGTGATGCAGCGCAATATTCATAATTCTCTGCGGAACTATATTCTGCAGAATCGCCTCTGTTTCTTCAACGTGCATCTTCATAACCCGGTACTCAAACGCTGAAAGTTTTCCCGGCGACTCAAGAATCATGTTCGGAATGGAAATTTTTCCCAGGTCGTGAAGAATTCCCGCCGTAAAAAGCTCGTCTATCTGAGCCTGCGGCAGATTTTTTATTTTTCCAGCAGAAACCGCGTAGCAAGCCGTGTGAATTATGTGCTGAACCGTCTGCGTGCTTTTAAAATCGATTAAATAAATCATCATTTTAAAAAGCTGCTCCGTTTCGGCGGAAGAAAATTCAATTGACTCAAAAAGGCGCTCCATATCCCGCTGGTAGGAATTATAAATAATTTTTTTTGAAATAACTTTGTCAATATCAAGCTTTCTAAAAATCAAAAGATAAAGCTGGTTGAACTTTGAAAATCCATATTTTGAAAAATCCGTGGAAAAATAATTTCCCTTTGTTGAATCAAGAAGATTCTGGATGGAATTTGCCGTAAAAAGCAGCGACGCCTGCTCAATCTGCGGAATTTTCTGCGCAAGCTTTTCGTCATATTTTCTATCGTAGAAAAGCAAAGTTTTTGCCGTTTCGCCAAGCGGCGACATTTCCTTCAAATAATAATATCCGTACAGAAATGAATTATAAATTTCTTCCTGGGTAAGCTCCGAAAGGCGCACAGGTTTTTCACCAAAAAAATGCAGAAATCCAAAAAGATGAAACAAAGACAAAAGCACCGCATCTTTCTG
This sequence comes from Treponema sp., assembly GCA_050873685.1. Taxonomy (GTDB): domain Bacteria; phylum Spirochaetota; class Spirochaetia; order Treponematales; family Treponemataceae; genus Treponema_D. The sequence continues at coordinate 24,508 of JBNMJH010000018.1, read as the reverse complement.
AGTGATTTTTTTTCCAGCCGGAAGATTTTCCGCAATTGAAGCCGCAATGAAAGCCGTTTCGCAGCTTATTTTTCCAAGGCTCTGGTTAATCTGCATAACCATCCTGAAAATCAGTTTTAAAATCTGGGCTGAGTTCAATAAAAATTTTGGATAAACTTCATTTTTCATAGAACAGAAATATTTTACCATATAATTTTGAATTTATCTAATTTTCTTTCAATTTACAGAAAATAGGATAAAATAAAAGCATGACAAAACAGGAACTCGTTGCCAAAATGGCTGCTGAACTTGGAATCTCGAAGAAAAAATGCAATGAAACGCTCAATGCAATGATTGAAGAAATTGTGTCCGCGCTTGAATCCGGCAAAAGATTCACCCAGGCGGGATTCGGAGCTTTCAAGGCGGAGGAAACAAGGGAACGCACCGGCCGAAATCCTGCAACCGGAAAAAAAATGCTTTATCCAAAAAAAATAAAGCTGAAATTCAAGGCATCTGAAAAATTAAAGGATGAAATAAATGAATGAGTTTTTAACACAATCCCAGCTGGCGGAAAAACTTGTTCAAAGAACCGGCATAAATCCTGAAACAGCGAAACAGTTTTCAAGCGTATTTTTCACAATCGTAAAAAAAGGCCTCAAAAACAGAGAAAGTTTTTCTGTGTACAATTTTGGAACTTTCAAAAAAACTTGGATTGAAGCGACAACAGGAATCAATCCTGGAAACGGAAAAAAAATCAGAATTCCGGCGCACTGGAGAATAAAATTCGTGCCATGCGCGGCGGTTGCACGGCGGCTTAACAAACCGTACGAAAACTTGAAGGCCAGGGAACTTCCAGACGACACGATAATTCCAGAAACAGCAGACGAGCCGGAAGATGACTTTTTCAACGAGGAGCTGGAACTTGAAGAAAACGGAAGCGTGGCTGAAAACCTGGAAAAAACAGAAGAAACAAATCTTTCAAAACGAAAACTAAAAATTCTTGCTTTTACAGGAATTTTCCTGCTGCTTTTTATTCTTGCAGTTTCAATTCTGCTGAAAAAATGCTCCGCCCCTGCAAAAAGATCTGAAAAATTTACAGAGCCGCCGGAAACAAGCAGCGCCAGCGAAAAAGAACTTTCTTTTGAAAATTTTGCTGTTCCAGAAGGCAGCAGCTATCATTCAATTGCAGAAAAAAAATACGGAAACCGCCATTTGTGGCCGGTGATTTTTTCAGCAAACAAAAAATCAAGCCCGGATCCAGATTTTGTGGCAAAATACAAAGACATAAAAATTCCAGAACTGCCCGAAAGCCAGGCTCAAAAGAAAATTCTTGTGGAAAAATCCGTTTTGGAAGCGTACAACGCATATCTTCTTATGTGCGAAAAAGAACCGGAAAGCCCCAGAAACGCGGAACGAAAACTGCGCGCCACAAGAGTTTTAGTTAGCGGCGAGCTGCTTTTCCCCGGATTTATTGCAGAACACAAAAACCGAATCCTGCCCGAATACGCCGAAACAGCAGAAAACATAGTTCTTCATCAGTATAAATAATTTCCAAAATCCGCTCCCAGCCCAAACAAAACCACGCCCCTAAAAACAAGCGCAGCATCCAGCATAAACCCGCCGGATGCCACGCTTTTTCCCAGAACGGATTATTTCTTCTGAGCCATTTCTATTGCTCCTGTATCAATTCCGTATCCAATAATCGGATTCGCAGTATTGTTGCCATGAACAATAGTCGGATTGCCAACATTAAGGACACTGTTTGAAACAGTTTGTCCCGGAGCTGTATCTCCTGTCGCCCAATTAGCATTGCTTCCAAAAATCCTTGCGCTTCCATCTGAATCTCTCCAGACACCAACGTTAATAAGGTCATCATTAGGAATATTGCTTGTCGGAACAATACTTATTTCCCAGTCACCAGTATAACAATCCTTATTATCTACTCCAGAAGGAACAATTCCATTTATTCCATCCGGAAGATATGCAATTTTTGCCGCAAGCGGAGTTCCCAAATAAGCATTCATCTGATAGCCAATATAAGGAACCCATTTTCCTGCTTCATTTTTAGAAAGGTCAATCGTACATTTTGCACCGACAGAACCATATGAATCTACAGAAACAATTTGCGGTTCATCGTTATACGAAGACATATAAGCATACTTCAAATCGCTTCCACCCTTATTATCATAATAAGCAAAATGAATTCCGCCATCATAATCAGCAGCAATTTTTACATTTATACCGCCATTTGAATCAACAACTTTATAATTCCAATTTTTGCCACTGGTTGGATTTTCATTATATGCCATGCAAAGCTGCATATTCTTGCTATCATACCAAGCAACAACAGCAACCGGGTTTATCTTATCTTTATTCACAATCGCAAGAGAAACATACTGCCCAGCACCATAAGCTGTTGAAGTTTTATAAGCAGATTTTGCCCCTGCTACACCGCTTGCAGCCACAACCTGAATTGGAAGTCCAGAATTGTTGGTATTGCTGTATTCCACAAACGAATCAGACAAACTGCTAGGTCTTGTTGCGCCATCACTTTTGTTAGACTGCGCAAAACCAGTATACTTTGAATCCACAATATCATCCAAACCGTATGAATTTCCTACACGATTAAAATTATTATTATTTGTGGAATTAGCCTTTCCGTCTATATTATCAGAGGCAGCTCCAACAGTTCCCCATCTGAAACGAACTTGTCTTGCACTCTTGTCATAGTAAGCCATATATACATAAGTAGGTGTAGATGAGCTTGGCGCCTCAGAAGAAGCATGAGTTGTTTCCATAGAAATGGACTGAATTCTATCAATATCCGTTACCCAGCCATTTTCTCCATCTGAAATTTGAACTGTCGAAGAATCAAGGCGGCTAGCATTCGCACAGTTTACATAGTTCATATTCTGGTCCATTGTATCATATGGAATTGGAGTTTCCCTGCTGAAAAACTGGAAGAACGCGCTGGCCTTTGCGCTTTGTGTATCCGTACACATAGCTGCACCATAAGAATATCCATAATTATCAAATGTAAATGAATTATGACTAAATCCGCCGTAATTCATTCCAAACGGAATTTGTGAATATTGATTTCCAGAAACAGTCTTATTGTCTGCACCCCAAGAATCTGCTTTATTATCAGCATTATAACCCGGCATATTGAAATACAAAATGCTGTTCGCATAACTGAATCCAGGAAGTCCTGTTTTTGGATTTATTTTCATTGTAACATAATTTGCACCGCCATTCACAGGTTCCGCCGCATTCTTAAATTGCCAGACATCCGCATACAAGTCATCTGTAAGAATGTTGTTATTAACGCCGTTCGGCTGCTGATTGTACTCCTTTTTGTTGTTGGTCATATTGTTTATTGCTTCCAAAGAATTTACAGTTAGTTTAAATTCTCCAGAAACCGCAGCTGTTCCAATTGACCTAGTCGCTTTGTTTGCACCGCCAACAATATCGCTCAATGAAACTTCATTAGAATCTACATAAAGAATTTTTCCTGCCAAATAGATAGAAGGATTTGTTCCAAGATTGAATCCATAGAATGTTATCTTTTCATCTTCATGCAACGGATAACGCCCTGTAGAAGTTCTAGCATAAACACTAGATGCGCTCCTGTAGAATGCGCTCAGCTCCGTTCCAACCCCAGTTACATACGGCACAACATCCACCGTGTACAGAGCGGTTTTAGAACTGGCTGTTGTTTGGGCTTTACCTGCTACGCTAGCATTATTTTTCCAGTCGGTTGCGGAAATTATAATTTTCTTGTCTTTTCCGGCAACGCCTGAAAGTTTTTCTGTGTCTACTACAAGCGTGAATTTAGCCTCGTGGCCTTCCTGGCTTATATAAACGTCTTCAACCACAACTGATTCCACACCATTCGGCAATGATGACGACTTCGTCCAGGCGCCCTTTTCATAGCTTGCAATTTGTGAGCTTGTAAACAAGCCTTCAAATCCTGCTGAAATAGAGCCGAGCCTTACGTTGTCTTTTACAGTTCCTTCAATCTTGATTTTTCCGGAAACTTTTGGCTTTTTCATTGAATCAGAATCGCCGTAAGCTGAAATAATTTCAGAAGTCAAGTCGTTTTCCAATTCAATGTGGCCAAGAACATTGCCGCTTGAATCCGTGGCAACGCTGCTTTCTGTTTTGCTCTTCCAATAGAACGGAGAAATCTCCGGCACAGGTGTCTCTGTTTCTTCGCTCAAAATTGTTACTGGAATCTTCAAATGCGCCCACTGGCTGTCTGTTCCAGGCGTTGTTTCCTCTGTTGAATCCCAGAACGTAAAGCTCAGATATCCACCATTTTTAAGACTTTCTGAACCAAGCACAATTCCGCCTTTTTCAGAAATCAAATCTTTGTATGTTACGCCGGAAAGATTTGTTTCCTTGTCCGCAAATTTACCGCCGCTTTCAAGATCAGTCTTCTCCGTTAAATGTGTAACCGAGCCACCAGCCGCTGAAGAATAATCTGAACTGCCAGAAGAACCGGAAGTTTTCAAGATATAGCCAATATCTCCGTTTCCGCCAACAAATTCTGGAAGAACAGCAAGACCGTCTATAACCTTGAAAGCTGAAGATTTCAATTCAACTTCAGAAGACAAATTCACGCTTTTTTCCGCCATTCCTGAATAGAAACTGAATTCTCCGAACGCAGCTCCGTCTGCAGTGCGCTCATTCACAGTGTCAGTGGTGTCGCCGGTTACAGGCGCGGCTTTGGCATCATAGTCAAATTTGCCGTTTCCGTTCAGGTCGGTTGCAAGCATAACTTTTGCAATTCGCGGGCGGTTGTTTTCAACTTTTGTGGCTATCGAGCCGCCGTTTGTGTTTCCAGCGTTGTCAATTGCCACAACATGAATTGTAACCGGTCCATCTGGAATGTTTGTTGAATCAACGCTTGCCGTCCACGTGTAGCTTGCGCCAATCTGCCTGATAGTTTCGCACATTCCGTCGCCGTCATCGTTTTCAACTTTGCCGTCAGGTTTAAAAGTTTCTACAATCTGGTGGTCTATAACCTGACCAAAAATAAGATCCGCTTTTTTGAATGATGTAGAAACGGATTTTGAAATCGTTATTTTTCCTTCCGAAGAATCAAAATCTGTTATAAGGCAGTAAGTTCCTGCAATCCGCACAAGCCCGCCTTTCTGAATGAACGCAGCGTTCGCCGATTCTTTGAATTTTTCAGACTTAATTGAATCTTCCGTATCCCTTGAAACATCAAAACTCTGAACAGCAAAGCCTTCAGCCGAAATATACGGCTTTCCGCTTGAAGAAGATTCTGATTCATTTCCAGCAAGTGCAAGTTTCGTATCTTTTTTCATCGGGTTGTAAATTCGCTTGCCGCCTGTTGTGCCGGAACGTTCAAAAACCGCAACAACGAACGCAAGTCCGCTGCCTGCCTCGCTAACGGTATCGCCAAAAGTAAAGTAACCGTCGCTGTTCTTAACCGTAGAATTTTTAGAATCTTTTCCAAGATTTTGGCCAAGCGATTTCAGCCTCAGATTTTCGCCGATATTTTCAGACTCCGCACCGCTAATTGTGTACATTCCAGGTTTCGTTGAGTCAATATTTATAACAACCGACTGCGTTGCTTCGCCCTTGTTATTGTCATTCGCTTTTATAATATAGTTTATCTGACCGCTTTCATCTGTTTTCAGCGGAACACAAAGATTATATTCAGCTCCTGAATTGTTTGAAACATTTTCAAGCTCCAAATCAATGTTGTTCACAGAAGAAGCTGTTGTCTGTTTTTCAAAGTTTACGGATTCTACACAAGAATTGTCAGTAATTTTTCCAACAAGATAGAATTTGCCGTTCGCTTTTTCCATTATATGGCTTATGTACATTCCAGAAAGATATTCACGCTCAGTAACTGGAGTTTTGCCGCTTACCGTAGAAGAATCCGCAGTTTCATTCTTGCCGAACTGAACAACTTTCAAGTCTTTTATAACAGGAACTTCATTGTCAATTTTTACCGTTATTTCTTTTGACCAGCCACGGGTATTTCCATCATCGTCATAAGCGCGCACCCTGAATATGAATTTTTTGCCGTCAGAAGATGCAATGATTTTATCTGTATCTACAGGAACTTTCCAGCTGTTAGTGCCGTTCGCAAGAACATACCAGTCATCGCCGCTTCCTTGCAAGTTTTCCTTCACAGCCGTTCCAGCCCAGACTGAATCAGATTTATTTATCAACTCGTAATCGTCAGAATCAATTTTTCCGTCGCCATTTGCATCAAACTGAAGCTGAACACTTTTAACAGAAACATCGTCGCTAGCGCCGCCGTAAACGGTAACAATTCCGCTTGTTGTATAATTCTCTTCCGGGGAATTTACCCAGACCTTAGGTTTTCCGCCGTCAGGGTCAACAAGAACGTAAAGCGGATTTCCATCTTTATCTGTTGTGCCGGTCGTAGTGCGAATCGCCTCGTTTCCGCAAGAATCTGAAACCTTGAAATAAATCGGAACTTTCCAGATATTTTCAGAATCCGAACCGTAAGATTCAACCGCGTAGAGTTTGCTTCCGCTTTCTTCTGCGTTCACATAGTACAAAAGACTGTCAGAGCTTTCCGCCGCACCGCTCGCAAACTGAATTTCCCACGAGCCTGAATTTCCAACTTCCTTCCAGCCTGATGAAATCTTTCCAGTTGACTTATACAAATTAGCTTGGTCAACAGTCGGAATCAAATACTGAATTCGGCTTACAGAAGAAGCATTGTCCTGTGCAATGCCCTTTATTGTAACAGAACTTGTAACAGCATCGCTCACAGCCGTTGTTGGCGACACAATTTTTATTGTAGGAGCTTCTGTATCAATTGTGATTTGCTCAATGCCTTTGCCTTCAAGCCCGGCCTTGTCTTTTGCCGTAACAGCAATCTGAATGCTGCCGCTAGCCATTCCTTTTATTGGAATTCCAGAAAATTTATAAATGTACTTTTCATCTTTCTTTTCTTCCGAAAGAAGCGTAAAATCCTGCTTTACGCCGCCCAGCTCAAGCACAAGCGGATTTTTTTCCGCAAGCCCTACGTTTTCTGTAATTTCCGCCTGCACATAAAGATATTCGTTCACGCCAAAAACGCTGCTTGCATTAGAAAATTCGTTTGGAACAGAAGATTTCGTTCCGTGCGCATAAGAAATTTTTACAACAGGCGCAGTTTTATCATAAGTGAATTTTATGCTTTGCGGCGCGCCTTGCAGACTGTTTCCGATTTTCAAATATCCTCTTGAATCTCCATGTGTATCAAAAACAGTTCCCACACTGTCAATCACGCAGAATTCAAAAGAATTTTCACCTTCCTTTTCAAGCGTAATCTCCCAGTCGCCAGTTGTTGCGGCAACTGTTATCGGTTTCCAGCCATTAACTTCTTTTCCAGAATCGCTTGCTGAAGGCAGTTTCGAGCCGTCATATTCGCTTGAATCAATATACCACAAGCCCTTTACATCGCCGTCATCATCGCTCACAAAGCCTTTGAAACTGCTGCGGCTAACAACAGAACCTTCAAAATTAGAAATATCGCTGAATGTAATCACAGGGCGGTCAGCATCCTGGTCAACCTTGAAACGGTATTCGTAATCCACAGCTGGCTCTTCTGTAAGAAGATTTGTGTTTCCAGCCTTGTCCGTAAACGCAACTTGGAATGCCACAGTTCTAGATACAGTATCAAGAGGTGCTTTTGAAGTATCAAATTTGAAAGACCAGTTCTGTCCATCGCAAGAAAAACTGTCGCTGATGATGTCTATATTTTTCCATTCACCGCCATAATATTTCAGCTCAGGTACTTTTGAAGTATCAACATTAGCGTCGCTAATCGTTCCGCTGAACGTTACAACGTTATTAAGCGCAGACTGGTCGTTTTTTTCTGTTCCAGCTTTTGTATGCGAAGTTATTTTTACAACAGGCGAAGTGCTGTCAACCGTGAATGTGCCGGTTTCTTCTATACCAGAAACATTTCCTGCATCATCAGTTGCCCTTGCATAAATTTTATATTCGCCGTCGCTCAAACCAGTAAGCGGAATTTCTATAGTCGCCGGAGTTTCCGCGGTTCCATAGTCTTTTGCCCCAGAACATTTAAAAGATTTATAAGTTTTATCATCTGAGTTAAAATTCCTGTTCGTGCAGAATTCAATTTTTGAAAGTCCGCTCGTAGCATCGCTGAACGCATAAGAAACCTGAACAGATTCCGTGTTTTTCTTGCAAAGCCCTGAATCAATTGAAAGCGCAGTTTTTGCCGGCGCAGCTGTATCAACTTTCACTTTAAACGGTCCAGCTTTGCCAGGATTGCCTACGTTGTCTTCAGCTTCAATCACAACACCGCTTGTTTCGCCTTCTTCTGAAAAATCCACAGTTGTTGAATATTCATAATACTTTCCAGACTCCTTATCCTCTTTTCCGTCCGCAGAGTATGTTTTGTTTCCACGTGCAAGTTCACCTGAAAAATCCGTTTCTCCTTTTTTATATGAATATGTTACTTTAGAAATTCCGCTTGGGTCAGATCCTTCTACATCCGCTGCAAGCACAGAAAGTTTCACCGAAGTAGAATTGTACCATTTTTCAAAATCCGTCTTAGATATGATTTTTGGAGCATATCCATCGCCATTGCAGATAAGCTCAATTTCCGCGGAATTTCCATCAACGCCTGTTGCTTTATAGAAGAAATGCTGCTCACCGTCCGCAATGCTTGCGCCAGAAAGAGTGTCCTTCCATTTTAGTTTTCCTTTGTCTGCCCAAACCTTTATTTCTTTCGTTTCATCGGTTTCTTTATCCGCAGACTGATAACTTGCAGAGGCAGCCGGATCTTTTTCCCAACCATCACCAGATGTTTTCTTTACGCTGGCAAAACGCTCAAGGCTCTTAAGTTTTTCAATGCTAGAAAGGCTTACAGTTCCTTCAACCATGTGATTTTTGCCAGCCATCACTTTGCATGTATTGTTTGTTATATCCACAAACGAAATTGAAATATTTCCTTCGCTAACAAGAATGTAGCCTTCTGAATCAGCTTTGTGCCATTTTTTGTTTGCGTCGCCTGCCCCGGAATATTCCGTGTCAGAAACTTCAATTTGAATTTTGTATTTTCCAGCCAGTTTTGGAAGCATATACGAAACTGAATAAGATGTAGCTCCGTTCGCCTTGTATGTAACCGGATTTGCCGCGTCCTCTTTTGCATTCTCTGAATTTTCCTGTTTCTGAAGCTGCGCGCTCTCGATTGAAACCGCGCCTTCCGAACCAATCAGATTTCCTTTTTCGTCGTAAACAGAAACAACCACAGAATCAATTCCGTCATCATCCGTCAACGAAAAATTCGCGGAGTTATTGTTTTCAATTCCGAACACATTTTTTCCGTTTGCAATTCCACTCCAATCTGAAATTCCATCCGAAGCAAGCGTTCCGTTCGTAAAATTCACAGCAGGAACATCTGTTTTTTGGCTTACAAAAACATCATTTCTTTCCGAAACCGCAGTATTTCCCGCAGAATCTTTCGCCGTAACAGAAAAAACAAGCTTTCCTTCATCCGCAAATTCAGTTGTGTCAACTTCTTCATCTATCGTGGAATTTCCGCCGCTGTACAGTTCCTTTGTATTGCCAGCCGAATCCGAAACAGAAGCCACAACGCTGCTCAAATTCGTGTCTGTTACAACCGCAGAAAATTTAATTTTTCCATTCACAACGTACGAAACGTTTCCAGCCGAATCCGTTTCTTTTTTCGCAACTGGAGTTATGTCATTTATTTTGATTTCCGGAACTTTTTTATCTATTTCAAACGATTTTGTGTCTTTTAACTCCAGCCCTGTTGAATCCTTTCCAGAAACTGTAACCGTATATTTAAATCGTTCGCCGTTTTCCGGCACGCAAGAAGAATAGCCTTCCTCCAAGGAAACAGAACCTTTTTGAATATCCGCAATTTTCCAGCCTGCAGAAAGCTTGCTTCCACCAAAAGAAAGCGCAGCGTCGCCCGCAATTTTTCCAACGGACTTAGACTTTATTCCGTCCCAAACAGAAATTGTATAAGTTACTCCAGCAATCTCTGTTTCTTCAGAAACAACAGTTCCCGAAATCACAACTTTTTCAAGCGCGTTCAACATTGCTCCGTCTTCAAAGCCTGTTATAGAAACAGAAGGCGGAGTTCCTGCCGATTCGCCGATAAATCCGTAGTAATTCTGGGTTGCAAGCGGAAGTCCGTCAATGTCTTCGCCGCTGGCTGCAACTGCATAAAATTTACCTTTTGTAATTGTATTCGGAAGCTCAATTGATTCCGTAAAAGTTTCCGTGGAACTTTCGCCGCTTTCTGAATAATCCTTAATAATTCTGGCAGTTGAAAGACCAGCCACAAGCTCTTCCGAAGGCTCTCCCCCCCCCATCAGTTTTTTTGCAGCCTCTTCCGCTTCTTTCATAGAAGATTCGTAGAAAGATTCCGGCTCTGTGCGAATTTTTTCAAGAGTTTCCGCAGTGCATGAATCGTACGGGCCGAACAAATAAACCTTCAGCGAAGTTGGTTTTACAGAAGTTCCGTCGCGCCCAGCAGAAGCCTTGAAAGTGAGCGAGCTTTGCTTTGCCGCCTTGTGCGAGCCAAATGTAGAAATAGCGTCGCTTTTGAACGCAAAGCCCATTATTTCATACGAAGGATTCGCATTTTTATTCAGCTTGAACGCAACCGGCTTTTCCTGCGTTTCCGTAAGATTTTCTGAAAGAATCTTTAAAATTTCAGTCTGGGTGTTTTCATCTATAACGCTGCCCGAAGAAGAAGCTGTTCTGTTTTCAGAAGAATCCGAAGAAGAATTTTTAAATGTTCCGTTCAAAAGCCTCATGAAATCCGCGGCAGTAAGCTTGTACTTGGAATTTTTCCCCATGAGCGTGTCGTAAATGGAATCATTCAGATAAAGAGCGCCTTCCGTTGAATTTCCAATTGAATCAGCCTGGGATTTTCCAGGATTCTGCCATACTTCCGCAGAATCTTTAAGCGTAACCGAAGCACAGAACTGCTGGTCGCCGCCGCCTTCAACATTGTAAATTTTCACATAATTATTATGAAGCTCGTCCGCCGTTGCCAGTCCCTGCTCAACATCAGGATTATAGCGCGCAAGCGTAACATTTATTCCATCTGTTTTGTCAACATTGTTTTCAGAAAGAACCGCCTTCGGCTCGCCGCTCATATCAGCGGAAGAATAAACTGAAAGGCTAAGCTCGTAAATTTCATGGTCATCGGCAGCCGCGCCCACAACTTTTAAAATTGAACCGAATGAAGCCGGAGCAGAAGAGTTTGTTGTTCCCGGATTTTTTATAACAAAAACCGGAGCAGTATTGTCAATTTCGATTGTTCTGTAGTTCGGAGCAGAATTCTGCTTTGAAGAATCCTTTGCAACTGCGCTGAAAGTATAAGTTCCGTCCTTCAGCTTGTAGCTTCCGTCTGAATCTTTTTCATTGATTTTTATAGACCACGAACCGTCTTTTGCCGGAGAAACCGTGCCAATCACAATAGTTTCGTTTGTGGAAATATTTTCCGCGGAAACAGAAATGGAATCAACGCCCTTGTCATCGGAGCAAGTTCCCGCAAGATAAAACCAGTCGCGGACAGCGCGCGAAGCTGGCGGATAAGTTATTTCAACTTTTGGAACCTCTGTATCAACAGATTCGCCCAGACCAACCGAACAAGAAAACAAAAGCAAGAACGCAGAAACTATAATAATAGAAGAAAAAAAGGATTTTTTAAAAAATTTAGACATTGAACCGCTCCGTAACTTTTTATGCTACCTTATATTTTCCACCCGTTTTTAAAATAAAGCAAAGAATTTCTTAATTAAGATTCAACCAATTAAGCCGGAATCAATTAAGAGAGCGATTAATTGAAAGACAAGATTTTTTCATAAATAATTTAATTAGCCTGAATGTCGAGTTTTTTGCAGATTATGAAAGAACGCTTTCGGCATATTTCCAATTTGCCTCAGATAGATTTGGCTCGCGCTGCGCTTGTATTAATTCAGGCACTTCGCAGTTTAAGTGTTTCAATCGCCAAAAATCTTCACAAACTGTAAATCTGCCTGCGCTTTTATTTTTTCACAAAAAAAACTCGACATTCAGGCTGATTACATTTCTTCAAATAATTGAAAAAGAATTTTTTGCTGTTTTTCTGTAAGTTTATTCCATTTGTGTAATAATTCACTCTGTTGTTTTGTCAAAGGCACAATTTCTGTGTAATCTTCTGTAAAAAACTGAGCAAGAGTAATGCCAAAAGCCTTGCAGATTTTTTCAAGCGATGGTATCGAGGGAATATGATTTTTTCTGTACCAGGAAGAAATTGTTGATTGCGGAAGTTCAGATTTTTCTGCCAGTTGGTATTCAGTCCAATTCCGTTCAACTCTAAATTTTCTGATCTTTTCTAATATATCCATATTGATACGCTATTACGTTAATAATACTTGTGCTTAGCGTTGCAAAATAATAATTTTTAGCGTATAATAATAACGCTATTAGTTAGCACAAAGACTAAGAAAAAATTGCGGAGGTTTCTTATGGAAAAATTTTATTGTGAGTGCTGTGGAGCTGACTATTCTTCTGTTCGTTCTTTGACAGGCGGCTCTTGTTCCCGTAGTCCGACAAAAAAACATATCTTATACGAAGGAACTGAAAAATCAAGGTATACTTGCAAGTATTGTGGAAGCCAGTATTCATCCATACGTTCCATGGTAGGTGGCAGCTGTTCTAAAAGCCCGACAAAACGGCATCACCCTGCTTTATAGTACTAAAAGTAACTGGGGCTACTGTTTTTTTTCTAGCAGCTCCAAGTAAATTATGATTTATGGTAATTGCTATATGAAATTAAATAAGAATACAACCTATATCATTCTTATTGTGTTTTTTGCTTTTGTTTTCCTTGTAACATCCGTGCTGTTCAAAGTTTTTGGAATTACGAACATCTGGTCTCAGATAACAGGAACATTGCTTGGAACAATCATTACAGCAATAGTTACGGTATCTTTGCTTAATGTTCAGACTGATAAAGAAATAAGTCATGATAGAGATGTTGGAATTTTCGAAGAGAAACAAAAAACATATCACAAATTCATTGAAACACTGGAAAATATAACACAGGATGGAAAAGTAAATATTCCAAGTAAGGATAATTCGGATAAAAATGATGAATTGCAGCATTTGATTTACCAGCTTGGTTATGTTCAGATGCATGCAAATCATGACCTTGCAGAAAAAATTACAGAATCTGTTGGAGATTTGATAAGCACAGTTTCCCAAATGAACAACGGCGAGTCTCAAAAGAAAAATGAGATATATTCTGACTTGGCAGAAAATGTTTTTAACATTGTGTCCTTACTTAGAAATGATTTATATAACTTTGATTTTGAAGCTGTATCAAAAGAATGTTTTAATTCAACTCTTCGTGCAACGGGTGCTTTTGATGATGAATTGATTTCAGAGGGCAGTCGTGCTGAAACGCTTTTCAAATTTTTATCATATATAAAGGAAGAACTTGAGAAAAAAAAGTATAAAACTGTCATTTTATTCAATTTAAAGAAGAATGATGATATAAAATCAATAAGTCGGGCATATCTTTCACATCAATGGATACAGTTTAAAGTTATGGATTTAGCAGGTGAACATCTAAAATGGTGTTTTATTTTTGATAAAGCAGGCTGGTTGAATACGAAATTTTATGTTGATATCGCACTGAAGGAAGAAAATATTACACTTTTGAACAAATACAATACTCTGTTCTCAAAGGATGTACCTATGAATTTTATCGATATTTCAAATGACAGCTACAAATCATTTGCACGACTTTCTGACAATGGAAAAAAAGCCTTTGTTCGAAAATATGTCAAAAACATTGAATCCAAAATCGAATCAATAACAAGCAATTTAGGGTAGTAAAATCATGAGCAAAAAAGAACTTAAAGAATTAAATGAAAAGCTTGTACAGCATTTTAAAGAAACAGGCATAAAAAATGCGTTATATTATGCCCCATTGTTTGATTATTATTGGGTTCAGAAAGATAAAATCGGACTTTGCAATTTAGAGTCTTACGACAAAGAAATACAAGGAATAAATAAAATTTCCACTGAAAGAATTCTTGATTATTGGAGCAATGCCCCGACGATTCAAAAATCTCTGAAAATATTCCAAGCTATTAACCGAAAACTGGAAAATAAAAGCTATATCACAGAAGAACAGATAAAACAGTTTAACAATAAGAATTGGGAAACTGCAATAGATGAAATGGGCTGCGGCTTATATTTCAACTTACGGCTTACAATCGGCAGTCAAGCAAATGAAGATACAAAAGGTATTGTAGAATTCTATAAGGATCCGTTTTATGCAGACTACTTCAGGAATTTTATAAAAGCTGCTGAATTAAAAATGTTGATTGTAACAGGAGAGTCCGGTGTGAATATTCTGAATCAAATCTATCCTGAACTGAATTTGGTATGGGCAGATGAAATGCAGGCAAAATGGTATGACGGAGTGCTTTTCTGTCCGATGCATCATCCGTCACGAATCAGTTACAAAAAAATTGCTGATGATTTGAATTATTTTTTCGATTTATATTTTGAAGAAACAAGAAGTATAAAATAAACCAAAAGGAGTAGATAAAATGAGAATAACAAAAAAAATTAATCATCACGCTATTTATGACATTTTCAATTTCTATGAGTATGTTTTCACAATCACCTTCTTTTAGAGAGCATCTAGAAAAAGCTAAACAATATGAAACAGAAAAACTTTGGATTCATGCTTTAGGTGAGTATTATGATGCAATGGAAGTAGTACCAATTGATAATGCTAAAGATGTATTTCAATGCTGGGAAAATCTTGCTGAAACTATTAAAAGTGGGAATCCTGGTTACGGAAAATTTAATGATTTTGATTCTGTTGATAATTGGATTTTTTTATTACAGGAATATGAAAAATATTGGACTCACACAGCTCCAAAGACATTTTATTTTGAAAAGCCAGAACGTATTGAATTAAATCGCGAGAAAAGAACTGCAACCTATAAATTTGGAATAAAACTTATTGAAACCGCTAAATTCAAGGAAATTGATGCTATAGTTCAGAAAGGATTAAAAAAAAGCATACAAAGAAGATTGGAATATGGATCTTCTAAAAAACTGGCCGCAAGAATCGATTTATAATGATAAAAAATATGGCGATAAATATTTAATAGAAGATACAGCCTTAGCTTCTGTAAAACTTGCAAGACTCAATAACAGAAACTATTCTCCTTTTGATGAAGAAAGAAACTATTCCCCTGTGAAAAAGGACTCGGGTGAACATCATTTATTCGGTTATGGGGTAGGCTATACTGTAACTAATGAATTTCAACATTCAAAAAAGGCTCCTGCTTTTTCTTGCTCAGTTTCAACATGGAAGCATATTGAAAATACGGATTATTGGACAAAAGATGGTTCTGCTTCACTCTATGATATAAAATTCCATATAGCTGATAAGGCGGGTAATGTTTTGTTACAAAGCACTAGATATAATATTCTTTATGAAACAAGTAAAGATTTGCGCTATGAGTTTAAAGATGTTCCACAAAAAACAATGGAAATAATTGAAAATGGTGAAATTGATATTATAATCGATGGAGCATATCTTGAATATGGAAAGCTCGATAGCTATGCCATTAGTGGGAATCGTTCGTATTTGAAAAATCTTCCAGAATTAAAGATTGATAATTATACATTGAACTCATGGTTAACCCAGAAAAATGATGAATCCATAATTCCAAATTTGAGACAAAATATACGGGAGTATGAACGGAATAAAAAAGAATTTGAAGAATCACTTGCAGAACATTTTTGGAATAGGGATGCATTAATACATGAAGGCTTAGAGAAAAAAGGCTATTTTCAAATGGAAATGAATTGTGTACTAAAAAGTATGCCTTCAATATATTTTCATGAAGCTTATTGGAATAAATTAAGCAAAAAATACGGTTCAGAAGATGCTAGAACTGTATATTATTATCTATTTTGTAATAAACTATCTGAACTAGAGAACTTAGAACCAGTTTATAAACTTCAAAATCAAAATGAAACAGATAAAAACTATGAATCTGAAGATGTTCTATTTTTAGAGAATTTTGAAAATTTAATTTGTGATACATCGGCAAGTGGTTGGCGTTTACCAACCGAGTCAGAAGCTTCTGCCCTGAGAAAAACTTATTTATGGTATGACTTGAGTACAGAAACGGAAAGCATGAAAATACTAGACGGTAATTACATTATTCGTAATGGAGATAAAGAGAAAGTTCAATTTGATAAGAAGCAGATTGAGAAGGAAAACAAAAAAAGAGAGCAAGAATATAATGAAGCTCTTGCTTATTTTGAGAAAAAGATTTCTTTAGCTATAAATAGCTCCAAAAGATTTCTGGGCGGCAACAGCAACATTCTTATAAAAGGTAATAAGAAGATTAAACCATTTGTCATAAGCTGCATATACCTTGAATACAAACATCCGGATTATGATCCGTATCATGCTCCGAATTATGAATCGCAACTACACAAGATACTTAAAGAAAAATATTCGGAAAAATGCCTTGATAATATTTTTCTTTGTTATGCTTGCAATGAAAAAAGCAAATATGAAAACCTTTCTCCATGCTATTCTCTAAAAACCAGCAATGAACAAATGTCTGCAGAATCTTTCTTAGAGAATTATGATAAAATAATATGTGATTCAAATCAAAATGGATGGAGAGCTGCAACACAGGAAGAAATAGAATTCGCACTAAAGAAAAATGCTCAATATTCAGCTATTCTCAAATCTTTACAAACAATAGAAGATATAGTGCTGATAGTTCGAGATGTAAAATGAAAAGAAAATTCTTACTATTATTACGCTTGTCGTTTTCTAAATTTTCAGAAAATAATGATATGGAAATCTGCCGGGAGCGGTTTTGCAGAATTTATAAAAATTCGTGTATTCAGCCGATTGCAAAAAAATCAACAATAAATTGAAATTATTTCAGTTTACGCAATATAAATAAATGTTTAGAATAAAGGCATAAAAAGCGTTAGCGCTGGAAGGGGCAAGCCGCAGGCTTGTTGCGGAACGGAACAGAACGAAGTTTTGTGAAGTGAAGCAATGAAACCCCGGACATAGCGACCAAAAATTGAGCAGCGCGAGATTTTTGGGAACGCCCGAAACAAATCAAAAAATAATTTTAGAGGTATAAAATGGGCAACAATTATTTTAATTCGATTCCATGGCGAGAAGCTCGTCTTCAGCTTGGACACTGCCGCTCAATGGCTAAAGAAGAATTTGCAGACGGAGTAAAAGCTCTTAAAGGCAAGAAAATTGTAATCGTCGGATGCGGCGCGCAGGGATTGAACCAGGGACTTTGTCTCCGCGACTCAGGACTTGATGTTAGCTACGCATTGCGCGAATCTGCAATCACAGAAAAACGCCAGTCTTGGAAAAACGCTACAGAAAACGGATTCAAAGTTGGAACTTACGATGAAATGATTCCAACTGCTGACCTTGTTGGAAACCTTACTCCGGACAAGCAGCACACTCCTGTAATCACAGAAGTTATGAAAAGAATGAAGCACGGCTCTGCATTGTGGTACAGCCACGGATTCAACATGGTTGAGGAAGGAATGCAGATTCGCCCGGATATTACTGTTGTAATGTGCGCTCCAAAAGGTCCGGGAACAGAAGTTTACCATGAATTCCAGCGTGGATTCGGAGTTCCGGATCTTATCGCAGTTCACCCTGTAAACGACCCTGAAGGAAAAGGCTGGGCTTATGCAAAGGCTCTTGCAGTTGGAATGGGCGGAAGCAAAGCCGGCGTTCTTGAATCATCTTTCGTTGCGGAAGTTAAATCTGACCTTATGGGCGAGCAGACAATTTTGTGCGGAATGCTTCAGGCTGGAACAATTGTTTGCTATGACAAAATGGTAAGCGAAGGAATTGCTCCTGAATATGCTACAAAACTTTTGATGCACGGATGGAACGTAATTTCAGAAGCATTGAAATGGGGCGGAATCACAAATATGATGGACCGTCTTTCTAACCCTGCAAAAATCAAGGCGAACGAGCTTTCTAAGCAGATTAAAAAGCTTCTTACTCCGCTTTATCAGAAGCACATGGACGACATTATTTCTGGAAAATTCTCTTCAACAATGATGAAGGACTGGGCGAACAAAGACCACGACTTGCTCACTTGGCGAGAAGAAACAGGAAAACTTCCGTTTGAATCAACTCCAGAATCAAAAGAAGAAATTTCTGAGCAGGAATATTTCGACAAGGGAATTCTTCTTGTTGCAATGATAAAAGCCGGCTGCGAGCTTGCGTTTGAAACAATGGTTGACGCAGGAATCAAGCCGGAAAGCGCATACTATGAATCGCTCCATGAAGTTCCGCTTATTGCGAACCTTATTGACCGCAAACGTCTTTATGAAATGAACCGCGTAATTTCCGACACTGCAGAATACGGATGCTACTTGTTCAGCCGCGTTGCCGCTCCGCTCATGGCAAAGGAATTCATGCCTAACATCCACACAGATGTAATCGGAAAAGGCCTTGAACTGAAGGACACAAGCGTAAACAACACAGAACTTGTTGCTGTAAACGCTGAAATCCGCAACCATCCTATTGAAGTTGTTGGCCGCAAGCTGCGTGAATACATGACAGCAATGAAGCCAGTAATTTAAGCACAGCTTAAAGTATCGTAACGAGTTTATGCCACGCATAAACTCGCGGCTTATTTAATAGGAAGGGGAAAGACTTCCCCTCGGCACAACCGGCATTAAGCCGTTTGTGCCTACCCTTTCCAGCGGGGACAAAACCAATTTTTCCCCGCAACGCCCCTTTTTTTCCACCCTATTCTAAAACTTCTTTTTCCTTTACAATAAAACCTGTCGCTTTGCTACCGTAACAAAAGGCGGCAAAATAAAAAAGTTTTCACAACAAGGAGAATCAAGTGAAAAAGTCAACTACTGCAATAATAATTGCAGCACTATGCTTATGCGCAAGCTTTATTTTTTCAGGATGCACATCTGTGCCTGAGCCAAAAAATACAGAAGACAGTCTTTTGTATGGAAATGTATATTTCAACTTCAGCTGCATTCCGAACAACTACGGAATTCCAGAATCAAGCACAAAAAAAGACGGAATTGAAGTAAAATTCCAGAACATCAAGACAAAACGCCTGATAACAATGACAACAAACTACAAAGGCGAATTTATGCGAAAGAACATTCCAAGCGGAACTTACATAATCTACAGCCTTAAAACGAAAGTGACCTACGAAAACGGCTACGAATATGAGTACGAAGCGAAATTCAACAAGAACAAGACAACGAATTTCCACTTTATGCCGCTTGCAAATTCAGTTGTAAACCTTGGAACAATAGATTTGAACATTTCCATAACCGACATAAACTACTACATATGGCATGTTGAATGGGACAAAGGTTTTTCAGATTCATACACAAAATTCTGCTCCGAGCATGAAAATTCAGGCTGGATAAACAAAAACTGGTACACAAGAGATGAAAGCTTAAACTAAACCTCTCGCAATTCATAGCTGAATCTGATAAAATTCGGCTATGAATCAAGTTTCAATCACAATTCTTCCATCGCAAGAATCAAATTCAAAACTTATCGAAAAGCTGATAAAAACAGAGCTTTCAAACAAACGCCTTCCTTCTGACTTTTTAAAATTCACGCTTGAAAAAAAATCAATCGACGCACGGCACGGGCAGCTGAAATTTCATATGCGCTATTCGGTTTTCTACAAAGACGAAGATGTTTCTTCCGCAGAAACGCAGCTTCCGCAATGGAAAAAGGCAGCCAACGCAAAAACGGTTGTAATAGTCGGTTCTGGTCCGGCAGGACTTTTCGGCGCGCTGAAACTTCTTGAATACGGCATAAAGCCGGTAATAATTGAACGCGGCGAAGAAACTTCCTCTCGTAAAAAATCAATTGCAAAAATAAGCACTCAGGATTCTGTAGATTCAAATTCAAACTACTGCTTCGGCGAAGGCGGCGCAGGAACTTTTTCAGACGGAAAACTCTACACGCGGAGCAACAAACGCGGCGATATTTCTAAAATTCTTCGCATTTTCAATCATTTTGGAGCGAGCGAAAAAATTCTTACAGACGCGCATCCGCACATTGGAACAGACAAATTGCCAGGCGTTGTGAACAACATCAAGGATTTCATCATTGAGCAGGGCGGGGAAATTCACTTCAACTGCAAATGCGTCGACCTGATTCTCTGCGGAAAAAAAATCACAGGAATTAAAACGCTAAATGTAAAAACAAACGAAGAAAAAGAATTTTCCGGCGATGCAGTTCTTCTTGCAACCGGACATTCCGCTTCTGACATTTACGAAATGATTGCGAAAAATGCGCCGGCGGCTCTGGAAGCAAAAACATTTGCTGTCGGAGTCAGGCTTGAACATCCGCGCGCGCTTATCGACAAAATTCAATACCACGGAAAAACTGAAGGAATGGGAGCCGCTGAATACAGGCTCACAACGCAAATCCTGGGGCGGGGAGTTTATTCTTTCTGCATGTGCCCAGGCGGATTTGTAGTTCCTTCAAGTTCCGGCCCGGAAGAGATTGTTGTGAACGGAATGAGCGCGGCCGGAAGAAATTCCCAGTGGTCAAACGCAGCTTTTGTTGTGGAAACACGCCCTGAAGATATTCCCGAAAACTTCGTGGAAAAAGCCTCAAACAGCGGATGCAAAGCGCTCGCAGGACTTTACTACAGAACATGGCTCGAAAAAGAAGCTAAACGGCACGGAAAGGGTCAAGCCGCTCCAGCGCAACGGATGACCGACTTTCTTGCAAAAACGGAATCAAAAGATTTTCCGCCCACAAGCTACACGCCGGGAATAATCACATCCAGGCTCGACCAATGGCTTCCTGAATCAATTTCCGGCAGGCTGGCAGACGCTTTCAAGGTGTTCGGCTCAAACATGAAAGGATTCCTGTGCAAAGATGCAACAATGATTGCAATAGAAACAAGAACCAGCACACCTGTAAGAATCACAAGAAACAAGGAAACTTGCGAATGCACAGAAATTAAAAATCTTTATCCGGCAGGCGAAGGCGCTGGCTATGCCGGAGGCATCGTTTCTTCCGCGCTAGACGGCGAAAACGTCTGCACCGCCATAGCAAGAAATTTCGCTTCAACTCAATAACGAAACCTCTTCCCAGAACGAACCGAACAATAGCGCAGTTTCCTGATAAACCGCGGATTCTTGATTCATGACAATGAAGCAAGAATCTCCCTGAGTGAAACGAGCAGTGGCGCAGTTTCTTGATAAATCGCAGATTCTTGATTCATGACAATGAAGCAAGAATCTCCCATCTCCCGTATTTCTCCTCAAGCCTTGCGTTTACTTCCGAATATTCGCGGTTCAACGCCTCAAAATCAACTTTTTCTCCGCTGGACATCTGATTTTCAAGAGCAGTTTTCTTTTCTTCCAAAACCAAAATTTCCTGCTCAACCGCCTCAAATTCCTTCTGCTGCTTAAAAGTTCTTTTCCTTTTTGCAGAAGCAGCTTCCGAAACGTTTATTTTTTCATCTTCAGCAGATTTCTTTTCCTTTTCTGCTTTCTGTGAACGGGCAGAAAGTTCCGCCTCCCTCAGTTTTTCTTCCCTATACTGAATATACTCCGAGCATTTTCCAACAAAACCGCTTATATTTCCGTCATCCTCAAGAATAAAAAGCGAATCGCAGACTTTATCCATAAAATAGCGGTCGTGGCTCACAACAAGCAGGCAGCCCTGGTAATTTTCAAGAAACTGCTCAAGCACATTCATCGTAAAAATATCGAAATCGTTTGTCGGCTCGTCCAAAATCAGAAAATTCGGATTCGACATAAGCAGCCGGACAAGAAAAAGACGCTTGCATTCTCCGCCGCTTAAATTTTCAACAGCAGAACCTTGAATTTTTCCTTCAAACCCGAATTCAGAAAGAAACTGCCCCGCGCTCAGCGTTTTTCCATCATTTTTTGTAATGTACTCAGCCGATTCCTTTAAATATTCCAAAACAGAAATACTTTTGTCCTTAAAAACCGGATTTTGATTGTAATAACCAAAAACAGTATTCTCGCCCACAACAACCGAGCCTGTATCCGGCTTTAAATTTCCTGTAACAATGTTCAAGAATGTTGACTTGCCGGAACCGTTGTCCCCAAAAATTCCAATCCGCTGCCCTTTTGTGAACGTGTATGAAAAATCGGAAATAACCGGCACAATTTTTTCCGCATTTTCAGAAACATAACCTTTCGGATAATTTTTGCTTATTGAATGAAGCTCCAGAACCTTGCCGCCAAGCCTTCTTCCTTGAACTTCAAATGAAAAACCTTTGTCCGCCTTGAATTTCTCGCGGTTTATAAGCTGCATATCACGCTGAATTCTTGCCTTCGCCTTTGTTCCGCGCGCGCAAGGTCCGCGGCGAAGCCAGTCACGCTCAAACCGCAGAACAGACTCTATTCTTCTGTCCGTGTTTTGCTCAATTTCTGACTCAATCTCTTTCTTTTCAAGATATGTTGAATAATTTCCCTGGTAAAGCTTGATTTTGTGCCTAAAAAGCTCAAAAATATTGTTGCAGACCGCGTCCAAAAAATAACGGTCATGAGTAACCATAAGAACAGTCCTGTCCGTATTGCAAAGATAATTCTGCAGCCAGGAAATTGTTTTTATATCAAGATGGTTTGTCGGCTCATCCAAAAGAAGAAGTTTTGTGTCTTCCACAAGAACCTGAGCCAAAGCAACTTTCTTCAACATTCCGCCGGAAAGAGAACCCATTTTCCTAGACATATCGGTTATTCCAAGCGTTGAAAGAACCGAACTGACCTGCGATTCATAATTCCACAAGTCTTTTTGCTCCATCAGAACATTCAACTCGTCAAAAGTCTTCTGCAATGAAGATTCCGCGCCGGTGCTTCCAAGTTTTTCACATACATCAAGATATTTTTGTATAATTTTCAGTTTTTCTGAGCTGCTTTTAAAAATATGCTCGCGAATCGTATCACTTTCTGAAAAAGAAGGATTCTGCGGCAAAAAAGAAATTCCAGCGTTTTTATTTATAACAACAGTTCCTTCATCAGGAGCCAGAAGCCCGGCAATTGTATTCAGCAAAGTTGATTTTCCTGTTCCATTACGCCCAATAAGAGCCGCTTTGTCGCCATCGTTCAAGCCAAAAGTCACGTTTGAAAACAAAGGCTCTTCGCGGCCAATCTTCTTCAAATTATTTACAGAAAGAATATTCATAAAATGATTATATCAAAATAAGAATACAAAAAAAATAACCTGGCAAAAAAATTGCTCAGGTTATCTCATTCGTTATCAGCACTGCAAAAAATTAGTCAGCAAACAATGGTGTTGAAAGATATCTATCTCCTGTATCAGGGAAAAGCACAACTATATTCTTTCCCTTGTTTTCAGGTCTTTTTGCAATTTCAACCGCAGCACGCAAAGCCGCACCTGAAGAAATTCCTACCAAAATTCCTTCCTTGTGTCCAACCAGCTTGCCATAAGAAAATGCATCATCATTTTCAACCCGGATAACTTCATCATAAATTTTTGTATCAAGAACCTCTGGAACAAAACCAGCACCAATCCCCTGAATCTTATGAGGTCCAGCAACACCAGTTGAAAGAACCGCTGAAGAAGCAGGCTCAACCGCCGCAATTTTTACAGAACTATTTTTTTCCTTAAGATACTTTCCAACACCAGAAACTGTACCACCAGTTCCCACACCTGCAACAAACCAGTCAACATGACCATCAGTGTCTTCCCAAATCTCAGGACCAGTTGATTCATAATGAGCCTTAGGATTTGCAGGATTTACAAACTGTCCCGGAATGAAACTGTTCGGTGTCGCCTTCTGAAGTTCTTCTGCTTTCGCAATTGCACCTTTCATGCCTTTTGCACCTTCGGTAAGAACAATTTCCGCTCCATAAGCTTTTATAATCTGCCTGCGCTCAACCGACATGGTTTCAGGCATTACAATAATAACTTTATAGCCACGTGCCACACCTACAGACGCAAGTCCGATTCCAGTATTTCCTGAAGTCGGCTCAATAATTGTAGCACCAGCAGTAATTTTTCCAGCCTTTTCAGCATCATCCAGCATGGCTTTTGCAACTCGATCTTTTACACTGCCTGCAGGATTAAAATATTCCAGCTTTGCAATAATTTTTGCTTCAAGATTAAATTCTTTTTCAATATGAGAAAGTTCCAACAAAGGTGTATGACCTATCAATAAATCTGCTGACGTATAAATCTTAGACATAACAACTCCTATATATTTCCCACTTTTTCAATAGGTTTATATAAAATATATAACATTAACTTCTGCTATTGTCAAGATAAATTCAAACTAGAAATTCATTTAAAAATCACAACCACCCGTCAAACGGGTGGTTTGCTCTTAGCCTATAAGGCTAGGGTCTCAAGCCGAGACTTAAGTCCCATGCTTTCACTTACGTTCAAGCCTATTGCAGCTTGTCACCCGCAGGCCCTTGAAAGGCCTTT
>JBNMJH010000017.1:0-41649 GCA_050873685.1 Treponema sp. | reverse complement strand
CCTTGCTTATGTAGCTTATGTTGGTGATGTGAAACGTTTTGATAATGCACATCAGGTAAGCAATTTTATTGGATTTGTACCTAAAGTTGATAACTCCTGTACGATATGCAGGTCTGGTCATACAACTAAACAGGGGAATCCTCTTTTAAGGTCTTTGCTGGTTCAGGCTGCATGGGCGACCGTAAAGTCTAAGAACGGCGGAGCTTTAAGGGATAAATATAAATATATGGCTGAAACCCGTTGCATTGGAAAAGGAAAATCTATAGTAACGATTGCCAGAAAATTGGGTGAACTTCTTTATTTGATTTTGAAAACGGATCAGGAGTATAAACCACAGAAGTTTATTACTCCTGAAATAAGGATTTCAAAATTAGCAGAAGAAGCTCTTGAATATAGTTAATTAGAGGGCTGGAGAGCCCAAAAACTTAGTGTTGTAATTGACACTAATCATAGGGGAAATTATGGAGTTACTTACAGTTACTGAAAAAGACGGTACAGATTATAAGCTTTATGAACTTAGCGGCGGATTCAATGCCTACACGCTTGTGAATGTTGCCGGCAAAATTTATGACTCAATCAAAAAGACAAATGTTGTTCTTGATATGGCGAATGTTACTGAGCTTGATGCGGCCGCGATAGGTGTTATTATGGCTGCCCATAATGATGCGGAGGAAACTGGAAAGAAATTGTATTTGCTTTCAATTTCAAATGAGGTTGACCGCCAGATTCTTGCCACTGGCTTCAAGGAGGAATTCAATATAATTTCTTCTGTTACGGAAGTTGCATAAGCTGTATAGAATCAGGCATGAATTAAAAATCAAAAGTCATAAAAAAATCCGGGAGCAAAAGTTCCCGGATTTTTCGTTTATTATTTTACAACAAAGTTTACAAGCTTGTCTTTTACAATGACGCATTTCACAATAGTTTTTCCTTCAAGGAATTTCTTTGCGTCCTCATTGCTTTCGGCTTCTTTGCGCAGGGTTTCATCAGAAGCGCCTGGCTCTGCCTTGAATTTTCCGCGGAGTTTTCCGTTTATCATTACGACAATTGTTTTTTCTTCATCTTTTGCGAAATCTTCGTTTACGGCCGGCCACTGAACGTAGGCAATCGAGCCTTTGTTTCCGAGCTTCTGCCACAGTTCCTCGCCAAGGTGCGGCGCGTACGGGCTGAGAATTTTCACAAAATCCTGCCACATTGCTTTTGGAACTGAATCCAGCTTTGAAATTTCGTTGATGAAAATCATCATCTGGCTTATCGCTGTGTTAAAATTCAATGTTGCTGTGTCTGCTGTAACCTTTTTTATTGTCTGCGCAAAAGTTTTTCTTGCGGAAACAAGTTTTTCATCAGAAAGTTTTCCGGAAATATCAATGTCGGAAAGCGGTTTTTCGCTGATTGCCCAGACTTTTTCAAGGAAACGGTGAATTCCTACAATTCCCTGGGTTGACCATGGCTTTGACATTGTGAGCGGACCCATGAACATTTCGTACATTCGTACAGAATCTGCGCCGTATTCCCTTACTTCGTCATCTGGGTTTACAACATTTTTGAGCGATTTTGACATTTTTGCGACAATCTGCTCAAGCTTCTCGCCGGTTTTCTTTTCGTAGAAATTGCCGTCGTCACGTTTTTCAACTTCGTCCACCGGAACAAGAGTTTTGTTTGCCCGCTGGAACGCAAATGATGTAATCATTCCCTGGTTTACAAGGCGCTGGAACGGCTCTTTTGTTGAGACAACTCCCAAATCGTAAAGAACTTTGTGCCAGAAGCGCGCGTACAGCAAGTGAAGAACTGCGTGTTCAGCGCCGCCGATATACAAGTTTACCGGCATCCAGTATTTTTCAGCTTCCGGGGAACAGAATTTTTTATCATTGTGCGGATCAAGGTATCTAAGGTAATACCAGCATGAACCGCCCCACTGAGGCATTGTGTTTGTTTCGCGCTTTGCGTTTCCGCCGCATTTCGGGCATTTGCAGTTTACCCATGAGTCAATCGCGGCAAGCGGAGATTCTCCAGTGCCTGTCGGCTGGTAAGATTTTACATCTGGAAGGCGGAGCGGAAGCTCTTCTTCCGGCACAGGAACAGTTCCGCATGAAGGGCAGTGAATCAGCGGAATTGGTTCGCCCCAGTAACGCTGGCGGCTGAAAACCCAGTCGCGGAGCTTGTAGTTCACCGCTTTTTTTCCAATTTTCCTTTCTTCAAGGAATTCCAGCATTTTTTCGATTGCGTCTTTTTTGTTCAATCCGTTCAAAAATTCTGAATTAACATGAATTCCGTCTTCTGTCCAAGCCTGTTTTTGAACATCAACTTCAGATTTCAGGACTTCAATAATTGGAAGGTTGAATTTTTTTGCAAAGTCCCAGTCGCGGGTGTCGTGCGCTGGAACTGCCATGATTGCGCCTGTTCCGTAGGAAATCAGTACGTAGTCGGCAATCCATATTGGAATCAGCTTTCCGTTTACTGGATTGATTGCGTAGCTTCCGGAAAATACGCCGGTTTTGTCTTTGTTAAGGTCTGTTCGCTCAAGATCTGATTTCTTTGCAGCGGCTTCAATATATGCTTCTACGGCCTGTTTCTGTTCCGGTGTTGTTATTTCTGAAACAATTTTGTGTTCCGGGGAAACAACCATGTATGTTGCGCCGAACAATGTGTCGCATCTTGTTGTGTAGACTGTAAGATTCTTTTCTGTTGGTTTTCCGTCTTTGTCTGCAACTGTGAAAGTTACTTCCGCGCCTGTTGATTTTCCAATCCAGTTGTGCTGCATGAGTTTTACGCTTTCCGGCCAGTCAAGTGAATCCAAATCCTTGTCAAGGCGGTCTGCATAGTCAGTGATTTTCAGAATCCACTGGCGGATTGTCTTGTGTGTTACCTGCGAGCCGCATCGTTCGCAACGGCCTTCTTTTACTTCTTCGTTTGCAAGTCCTGTAAGGCAGCTAGGACACCAGTTGATTGGAGTCTGCGCTTCATAAGCCAGGCCTTTTTTGTAAAGCTGAAGGAAAATCCACTGGGTCCATTTGTAATATTCCGGCTCGCATGTTGAAACGCATCGGTCCCAGTCGTAGCTGAATCCGAGCGATTTTATCTGCTGCGTAAAATGCTTGATGTTTTCATTTGTTGTGATTTTCGGGTGAGTTCCTGTTTTTATGGCATAATTTTCAGCAGGAAGCCCGAATGCGTCGTATCCCATTGGGTGAAGAACATTGTATCCGTTCATGCGGAGATAACGGCAGTAAATATCGGTTGCTGTGTAGCCTTCTGGGTGGCCAACGTGCAGGCCGGCTGCTGAAGGATACGGAAACATATCAAGAACATACATTCTTTTTTCTTTTGGATATTTTTCGTCTTCTGTTACTTTGAAAGTTTTGTTTTCGTCCCAAAATTTCTGCCATTTTGGCTCAATTTCGCTGAAAGGATATTTTGACATTCTATGACCTCTTTAGAGCGGTAAATCCGCATTTTGTCTGCAAGTGAATTATTTTCTATTATAATAAATTCTTTTGCTTGTTACAATGAAGTAAAAAATTGCCTCGGATTTAGTTTCCGTCCTTTTTGTACGGCCGTTTTGAATGCTTGAATGTAAAGCTTGCGACCGCATATGAATCCGCAAATTTGCTTCCCAGCGCCTGAAATTTCCATTTGAAGCGCATTATAGCAGTTCTTTTTCCGGAAAATGCTTTTTTCAGGCAGTGGCGGACAGTTTTTTCAGAGGAAATTCCATGCAGAACTTCTTTTCTTGCTCCGTTTGAAGCGACATCCGCGAATTCCGTGCTTACAGAGCCTGGGCAGAGCGCGCATATATGTATTCCGCGGGGTTTCAGCTCTGCTGCAATCGCAAGACTGAAGCTCAGGACAAAAGATTTTGTTGCGCCGTAAACTGCAAAATTTCCCAGAGGCGCAAAAGCTGCCATGCTCGCTGTGTTGATTATATAGGAATTTTCATTCATATATGGAAGTGAATATCCGGTTATTCCTGCAAGGGCGGTACAGTTTGTTTCTATCATTTGCATTTCTTTTTCAACAGGAGTTTCCTCAAAAGGCCCGTATGTTCCAAAGCCCGCGTTGTTTACGAGCACAGTTATTTCAAAGTCGCCGTTCAGTTTTTCCTGCTCAAGAAGCGAACTGAAACTTTTTGCCCCGTCTGCTCCTGAAATATCCAGTTTTACTGCGCGAGGTTTTGGCGCTCCTTCAATTTTTTTTATTTCCTCGGAAAGTTCGTTCAGCTTTTCTATTCTTCGCGCTACAAGCCAGGTTTCATCTATGCAAAGATACTGGTAGTCTTTTGAAATTTGAAGCGCGAAGTCTTTTCCCATTCCGCTTGATGCGCCGGTTACAATTGCGATTTTTTTCATGAGAAAATTATACCATATTTGTGATATAATGGCGTAAAATAACAAAAAGAAAAAAGGAGTTTTATATGAGAAAAGATTTTGGCGCAAAACCTATGCTTTATCCTATGCCGGTTCTTATGATTGCTACTTATGATGAAAACGGCAGTCCAGATATAATGAATGCTGCCTGGGGCGGAATTGCAGATGACACAAAAATAAATATCTGTCTTAGCCCGGAGCACAAAACTGTGAAAAACATTCAGGCCGGAAGCGATTTTACTGTGAGCATGGCGACTGCAAAAACTGTTGCTGCCTGCGATTATGTTGGTCTTGTTTCTGCAAACAGCGAGCCGGAAAAAATAAAGAAATCTGGATTTCATTTTGTAAAAAGCCAGAAAGTCAATGCGCCTGTTGTAGAAGAGCTTCCGATGGTTCTTGAATGCAAAACAATCAGCTTTGACGCGGAAGAATGTCGCCTGCTTGGTGAAATTGTTAATGTCGCGGCTGACGAATCCATTCTTTCAGACGGAAAAATCGATGTGAAGAAACTTGACCCGATTACATATGACGGCGTGAACCATAAATATATCCGCCTTGGCGAAGCTGTTGCCGATGCATTTAAAGTCGGGCTTTCGCTGAAATAAAATAACTGTAAAGTTGCAAACACTTGATTTCTGGAATAGAATTATCGTATGGAAAAATTGACTTTCAAAAAAAATGGATTGATTTATACAGACGACTTTAAAGTTGTTGTAGGAATAGATTCTGATTCAAAGGAATTTACAGGAACAGTTCCAAACGGAGCGGCTTCAGTTGAAGAGGAAGCTTTTTCATGCTGCGACTTGAAAGAAATTTTTATTCCAGATTCAGTAACTTATTTGGGAGCGAATCTTTTTTGCAACAGCACAGAGCTTGTGTCGGCAAGGCTTCCTGCGCATTTGAAAATTCTTCCGCCGTTTCTTTTCTGCGGATGCAAGTCTTTGAAAAAAGTGGAAATGCCGCTTGAAGTTCAGGATTTTTCAGAAGGACTTTTTGCCGGATGCGCCGCGCTTGAAGAAATTCCGTTTTGTCCGGGAGTAAAAACTTTGCCGGAAAGCGTTTTTGATTCATGCGCTTCAATAAAATCTCTGGTGATTCCAGAAAGCGTTACGAAAATCTGTTCCGGTGCAATTTCAAACTGCGAAAAACTGGAAACAATTGTGCTTCCTGCAAAACTTGAAATTCTTGAAAAAGACTGGATTTCAAACTGCCCGAATCTGAAGCACATCCGCATAAGCGATGAGAATTCTTTGTTCAAAACGGACGAGGAAAATTCTGTGCTTTACAAGATTGTTGATGGCGAAAAGAAACAGATTCTTGCTCTTGAAAACAAATCTTCTGACAGTTTGCCTGGATTCAAAGAGCCGGACATTGAAAATTCAATTATTACTTTTGATGAGAACGAAGACGAAACTATGGATGATACAAATATTTTTAATTCCGAGAATGAAAAATCAAATGAAAACGCTGCCGTGGACAGCCGGCTTTCGGAAATTCTTGGGCAGAACAAAATGTATGAAGAGGGAGATTTTTCTATAGCGGATATTCCCCAGGCTTCTGAAGAAGAAATTGACTCGGGCTGCCTGAAATCTTCAGAACCGGAAGAAGAAAATCAGGAACCGTCTGAAAATGACATGGAATCGAAGCTGAAAGAAATTCTTGCGCAGAATGTCGGGGATTTTTCTATTAATGATATTCCGGTCGCAACGGATGAAGAAATTGCCGCAAACAAAATTATTGAGCCGGAAGAAGAAAAATCTGAAATTCCAGCGGCGGATTTTGAATCGCCTGCTGCTGCAGAATCTAATGCCACGGAGGAAGATTCCGAGCCTTCTTTGGATTCCCTTTTGGACGCGGGCTTTGCAGATTCAGAAGAAACTGAACAAACAGAAAAAACTGCTGAAAAAGCAGAAGAAGTTGCGCCGCAGGAAGAAGTGCCGCCAGTTCAAGCGGATTCAGTTCCAGCGGAAGAAAATGTTGTTTCAGCGGAAGAAACGATGGGTTCTGTGGCTGAACCGGCTTCGATTGCGGAAGAAAATTCAGTTTTGCCAGAAAAAAATGATGAGCCGGCGGAATCTGCTGAAAAATCAACAGAAACGCAAGGGGAAGCGGCTTTCATGCAGAATCTTGTTTTTGAAACCCAGAAAATTCTTCAGCAGAATACTGGCATTGAAGGCGAGCCACGGACTCTTTTTGTGTTTGCGGAAAATTTGGTTTCAACTCCGCTTGGTGAAAAATTTTCTTTAAAGCTTCAGGAATGTTGTTCACGGCTGGCAAAAATTCATAAATTCACCTGCATTTACTATTTTTTCAATACGCGCCTTGACAACGAGAAATTCAGGACTCAGTTCATGGATTTTATTGCGGACAAAGATGTTGTTGTGGCTTGCGACGGGGCGAATCTTTACGATATTTCTGACCGGACTGTTGCTTTCTGCGGATTTGTTGGAATTTCTCTTGCAAAGGAAGATATTCTTCAGGAAATAAAAAATTCTAGAAATCCTGATTTTAAGCCTTTGAAACTTATTATTCAGGATAATCTTGAGAAATAATAAAAGAAATGCTATAATTTTGTAAAGATAAAAGGTTTGATTTAATTTATGGATATCGCTACAGTAGAATGCCTTGTTCAGTTGGGATTTTCTCAGACTGAAGCTAAAGTTTATTGCACGATGGTTTCGGAAGAAAAAATGAATGGCTACCAGATTGCGAAGGCTCTTGGAACTTCGCGCTCGTCGGTTTACGCCGCGCTTGAAAATCTTCTTGACAAAGGCGCAATCGTTTCTATTCCGGGGCAGACTAGCGAATATGCGGTTGTTGAGCCGATTCATCTGATTGACAAAATTACTTCAAAATATAAACGAAATGCTGAAGCCGCTAAAAATATGCTGGCGAAGCTTTCGATGAAAAGGCGGGCTTCAAATTTCTTTTGCAATATCCAGGGGCTTCAGAATCTTGTTGATGAAATGAAATCGATGATAGATGTTGCTTCAAAAGAAATTCTGATTAATTCTTCAATGGATTTGAAGCCGCTTGTTGAAAATTTGAATGATGCAAAAAAACGTGGCGTAAGGATTATTGTTTTCAGCTGGCTGAATCTTGAGCTTTATAATCTGGATGTTGAATTTTACAGCAACGATGTGAATTCTTCAAATTCGTCTGAAAAACGTTTTATAATGGTTGTCGACAATAATTCCTGCATTCTTTGCAGCAATGACAGAAATGAATTTTTTACTTACAAGGAAATTGTAAAAAACGATATGAATTTGCGTTCCCTGCTTTCCGCGGAGGACAAGGATTTTCTTGGTGTGCGCAGCGACAACCGCCTTCTTGTTAATTTGATGGCGGAACATATTCATTTTGATATTTATTTGAACAAGCTGCGGATTAAAAACGGCGGCGAAATAATAACTCCGGATATTTTTGTTAATTCAATAATGGAAAACGGAAATTAGTTTTGGTTTCTTGGTGGGAAAATGGCATACGTAAAAAATCTTTTTGATCAAAATTTCATTCAATACGCAAGCTATGTTATCCGGGACAGGGCAATTCCTGAGCTGGTTGACGGACTGAAGCCGGTTCAGCGCAGAATTCTGCATACGCTTCTGGTTACAGATGACGGAAGATTTCACAAGGTTGCAGGAGTTGTCGGCGACTGCATGAAATTTCATCCGCATGGAGATGCTTCGATTTACACGGCATTGGTCAACCTGGCGAACAAAGAGCTTTTTATTGACAAGCAGGGAAATTACGGAAATATTTTCACAGGGCATCCGGCTGCGGCTCCTCGTTATATTGAATGTAGAATCCGTCAGATTACTAAAGATGTTCTTGTTACAAATCCTGCTATTACTGAATATGTTGACAGCTATGACGGGCGCAACAAAGAGCCGGTGATGTTCCAGGCAAAGCTTCCTGTTGTTCTTATTACAGGCGCGGAAGGAATTGCTGTTGGAATGAGCACGCAGATAATGAGCCACAATATTCATGAGGTTATTGAGGCTGAAAAAAAATGTCTTCGCGGCGAGGAATTTCAGCTTTTTCCGGATTTTCAGACCGGCGGGCTTATTGACTGCACAGAATACAAAGACGGCCTTGGAAAACTTATAACGCGCGCAAAAATTGATGCTTCAGATGAGAAAAAAATTGTGATTACGGAGCTTCCTTACGGTTCAACAACAGAATCTCTGATAGAATCCATTGAAAAAGCCGCGAAAAACGGAAAAGTTAAGATTGCCTCGATAAATGATTTTACAGCGCAGTCAGTAAACATTGAAATAAAACTTCCGCGCGGCGTGTACGCCAAAGATGTTGTGGATTCGCTCTATGCGTTCACCGACTGCGAAAAAACGGTTTACTGCAACCTTCTTGTTATAAAAGACAATATGCCGGTTCAAATGACTGTTACTGAGGTGATAAAATTTCATGCGAAGCAGCTTGTAAGGGTTTTGAAGGAAGAGCTTGAATACGAAAAACAGCAGCTTCTGGAAAAACTTCATCTTAGAACGCTTGAGCGGATTTTTATTGAGGAACGGATTTACAAGGAAATTGAGCAGATGAAAACTGAGGATGCGGTTTTCAAGGCAGTGAAGAAAGGCTTTGTTCCGTTCAAGGAGGAACTTCTCCGGGATGTTACAGACGAGGATGTTGATCATCTTCTGAAAATTCCTATCCGCCGTATTTCTTTGTACGATATAAACAAAAACAGGAAGGAAGTTCAGGCAATCAATGCGCGGATCAAGGAAATCAACAAGCTTCTGAAGCATATTGTTGATTATGCTGTCAGCTATTTGGACGGAATCGAGGCGAAACTTGACGCTGAAAGTATAAAACGGCGGACAACTGTTACAAACATAAAAACTGTTGATGTAAAATCTGTTGTGCGCAGGGATACACCGCTGAAATACAATGCGGATTCCGGTTATCTGGGAACGGCAGTTTCCGGCGGCGAGGAAATTATGAAAATCACGCCGTTTGACCGAATAATCTATGTGCGGAAAAGCGGAATTTACACAGTTACGGAAGCTCCTTCCAAAGTTTTTGTCGGTCCGGAGCTTCGCTATTGCGGTTTTGCAGACAAAGAAAATCTTGGAAAAATCTTGTTCACTGTAATTTACCGTGATCCTGAAACTCAGTTTGTTTATGTAAAACGCTGCAAAGTTGGCGGATATATAATGAACAGGGATTATTTCTTTGCTCCGGATGGAATGGAAGTTCTTTTTGTTGAAACAAAGAAAGATTTCAAGTTCACATTAAATTATGTGAAAAAGCCAAAGATGAAAGTTTTGAAGGAATCATTCAAGGCTTCTGATTTTGCGGAAAAAGGCATAAAGGCTCAGGGAGTCCGTGTCGCCGCAAAGGAAGTTCAGTCTGTTGTGATGGAAAAAAAGTGAAAATTCTAACGGCGCATGTTGAAGCGGAATTTACAGTGAAAGGCTCAAAATTTCTTTCTGAACTTTTTCCTTGTGAAAGCCAGGCGGATGCAAGAAATATTGTTAAGCTGCAGAAAACAAAATATTCTGACGCGACTCATGTTGTTCACGCTTTTGTGCTTGGGCTTTCTGCTGAAATTTTGGGAATGAGCGATGACGGCGAGCCTTCTGGAACTGCGGGGCGGCCGGCTCTTGATGTTCTGAAAGGCTTTGGCTGCACAAATGTTGTTCTTACAATAACAAGATGGTTCGGCGGAACTTTGCTGGGAACAGGCGGGCTTGTGAAAGCCTACGGCGACGGCGCGAAACTTGCCCTGCTTGCGGCGGAAAATTCTTCAGCGTTTGAGGAATATGTTGAAAAGAAAAAATTTCTGTTTGCGGCGGATTATTCTTCGTATCAAGCGATAAAAAGAATTATGCAGGCTTTCAATATTTCAAATCTGGCAGAAGAGTTCGGCGCGGACGTAAAAGTTTCTGGAAAAATAAAAGCTGATGAATTCGGCTTGTTTTTCCAGAAAATCAAGGATATTTCAAACGGCGGAATTCTTGTGGAATCAGCGCAGTAATGCAATGTTCGGAATATCCGAGCTTGTGTTTTCCCGCTTGAAAAGATATTTTAGCGGATGAATATCGAATGCGTTTATTGCCCAGCCGCCAGTTTCCTCCAAATTTATTACATTCACGCTTACAGGATGCTGAACTGGAAGAATCACAGCGTTGTCAAGAAGCAGCTGCTCCGCTTTTGCAAGAATCTCGTTGTGCCTTTCGTCTGTGTAAAGCGCGGCTTCATCAAGCAAATCATTGAATTCCTTGCTGTTCCAGCCGGTTACATTCATTGTGGAATTTCCCCGGAACAGTTCCAGAAATGCGAGCGGATCTGCAAAATCTCCAATCCAGTTGTAGCTGAAAAGGTCGGCGGCTGTTTCAGTGATTTTGTTTAAATATTCGTATTCAGGAAAAAGAACTGTTTCAAGCTGAATTCCCAGCGGCTCCCATGCGTTTTTTAGAAGCTCAGCCTTTTTTTTCATGTAATCTGTGTCAGTAATTGCGAACCGGATTTTTATAATTTCTTCTTCTGGAAGAGAAAGCTCGTTTCGCGCTTCATTCATAAGAATTTTTGCCTCGCGGATATCGGTGAACGAGTAGCCTTCAACTTTTGGATATCCGTTCAGCGCATAAACCAGGCTTTGCGCCTGCACGTATGTGTTCGCCCGCAGTTCATCCCACGGAGCCGCTTCAAGCAGAGCCCGCCGCAAATTCAGGTTGTTAAAAACCGAATCTTCTGAAAATTTGAAGAAGAAATACTGGGTTGCGAATTCTGCGCTCAGGTGGATTGAATCTTTTGAAATCAAGGTTTTTTCATCGAACGAGCT
This sequence comes from Treponema sp., assembly GCA_050873685.1. Classification (GTDB taxonomy): domain Bacteria; phylum Spirochaetota; class Spirochaetia; order Treponematales; family Treponemataceae; genus Treponema_D. The sequence goes on along the minus strand of JBNMJH010000017.1, from coordinate 30,480 downwards.
TGCAATCCAGTCGGCGGAGCCAGTGTTGAATGCAAAAACATTTTCTGCGCCGTCATTTGAAAGAAGAATTGTTATTTTGTCCAGCTTTGTGTTTTCCGAGTCGTAGTAATTTTTGTTTTTTTCAAGGATAATTTTGTCTTCATCCCGCTCTGCAAGGCAGAAAGGTCCGCTGAAAACAGATGGATTTTCCGCAGTTACAGCGAAACTCGGCATGCACAAAATTTTTGGAAGATGCGAAGCCGGAGTTTTTAAATGGAATGAAATTGTGTTTTCGTCGGTTGCGTAAATTTCAACATTTTCCGCGCTGCCTTTGTTTGTGCGGAATTCCTCGGCGCCCTGCACAATATCCAGAAGCGAAGAGTAAGGCGCGTCCGGCGTTGCAAGAAGCGAAATGAAGCTGCTGCGTATTTTTTCCGCGGTAATATCTTCTCCGTTGCTGAATTTCAATCCTTCGCGAAGCTCAAAAGTCCATCTTTTTTTATCGCGTGAAATTCTGTAGTTTTTTGCCATTGCGTAAACCGGCTCAAGTGTTATTGGATCGTAAGAAAAAAGTCCTTCGTAAAGTCCTGTTAAAATCTGCGCTTCCGCGGAATAGTTTGCGGTTTTTGGATTCAGGTTGTAGTTGTGTTTCGCTTCAATGATTACAAAATTCTGCTCAGAAAGATTTTCTTCCGCAAACAAAAAAGATGCTCCAAGCAGAAATGCCGCCAAAATGATTTTTTTTGATTTAAAGAAACTATATTTCATTGCTGATTCCAAGTTTTTTCATTTGTTCCTGTTCTTCAATGTATCCGACATATTCTGAACGTTTTTGAACAGCTTTTACAATTATATTTTTTATGGAAATAAGATCGATTTTCAAGCCTTTGATTTTATTTCTGTCGTGGGATTCCGCGTTCTGCTTGAAAAATTCATCGGCGGCGGAAAGAAGCGTAAGAATTTCCTGGTTTTCCGAAATGCTCTTGTTCAAGTAATCAAGAATATTCTGCTCCGGATAATTTTTTATTTTCGTGAATTCCGGACCGTAAAGATTTGAAAGCGGTGTGAAAAAAGCAGCTTTTCTTTCCAGGTTTGAAATAAAAATGTTCATATCAACATTTCTGTGGCTTTTTGTGTCTTTTTTCTGGTCAACTATTATAAAATCATAGACAATCGGCGGCTCTGAAATGTTGAAAATCTTTCTTAAGGCTTTTACAAGTTTATGGAAAAATGTATTTTTCTGGTTTTCGATTATATTTACATTCGACTGGATTTTGTCTGCGATATTTGAATAAAGTTCGCCCAGCCCGGAAAGAATATGCAGACATTCCAGAAGATACTGCTTGTAGTCAACGGAAACTTTTTTGCTTTTTTCGGTTTTTACGGCAATCGCAAGCCGCGAAAGTGTCTGTTCCTGAAGTTTCTGGCAGTTCGGCGCAAGATCTTCCGCCGCAATTTCCTGAACAAGCTCCGTGTAGTAAGGAATTTTTCCAGGAATTGAAGAAAGATTCTTCTTGATTTCCGCAATTTCATCAGCCTGCGATTTTCCGGCTTTTTCCTTGTCGAATTTTGGATGCTCAATTACATCGTGGCGGATTTGAATTTTGTATGATTCGCGCTGAAAAGTCATCAAGTCTTTTAGAATTTCATTGATTTCGCTGATTGCTTTTGCGCTTTTTGAAATTGAATCATTTATCAGGCTTACTGTAAGCTGCGGCGCGTTGTGCCGTATTTCCTGGATAAGAATTGCCAGCGCGCGTGAATTCGTGCGGGAATTGTTCAAAGTCATATTGCTCCACTGAAAAGCGTTGTTCAGGTCAAGGAGCTTTTTTATGCGTGAAATATTTATGTAGTCAGTTGAAAATTTAACATAGGTGCAGATGTAGTCCAGCATGCTTTCATAGTTTGAAAATCGCGAACCCATTATAACAGAACGTTCGCTGTCAATAAAATGCGAGTCGTCAGGACTTGCGATTTCTGAAATTTTTATTTCAAGCTTGTACGGATCAGGAGTTATGAGGCTTCGCTTTATCAATGTTTCATAAATATTTTTTACACAAATATGAAGAAGTCTGTATTGTTCAAGCATTTTCGGCAATGAATCGGAGTTCAGCCAGTCCGCTTTTGCTTTTATCGCATCTTTTAGTCTGTCAGTAAATTTTTGGGAATCTGCCATATACTAATATTATCGTTGATTTTGCAGAAAAATCTACATTATTCTATTAAAAAAATCAGAAGCGCGCTTTTATTCCAATGGAAATCATTGCTGAATTCAAGTCGTTTCCGGCAAAAACTCTGCATGGAAGATAGAATTTTATTTCTGGGCCGGCTTTTAGCCTTTCTGTGAATGCGTAAAGATAGTCGCAGAAAATTCCAATGAACAGAAAATTCGCGTCTTTCCAGAAATACTTGTTGATTTCAGCAACATCGTCAGAAGCTGTGTTTCCGTTGTATCCTGCGTCGCTTCCGTTCACTGAATGCGAAAGCAGCGCAAATCTAGCTAAAACTGAAGGCCCGATTCCTGCGTTGATAAAATGTTTTTCCGCCGGCTTGAATGTGAATGCGGCTGGAAAATCAAAGAGAAATGAAAATGCAGTCGCTGTTCTGTTTTCAATTTCTGCCGGATAAGCGCCGTTCTTGTTCCAAAGATAATAATTCGTGAAAAAAGAAATTCTCGGCTGGAAAGAAATTTGTGTGTCCTTTGGAAATACAACTCCAAAAGACAATGGATAAACGACTGGCGCAGGCGCGCTGTTTTTTGGATTGTCAGTGTTTACAATCAAAGTCGGCTCAAAGGATACTGTGAAATCCACGCGTTTTTCTGCTGAAACAGCTAAAACCAGAGCCAGGTGCAAAAAGCAAATAAGGAAATATTTCTTCATATTTTACCAGTTGAATTCATTTTTATATAAAATTTCGTTTAAGTCTACACAAATAAATCCGCTTCTTGCGATTTTGTAGAAAGAATTTTCTTCCCAGGAAGCGTAAAGATGCGAGCCGGAAACTGCAAATTCCTTGTAGAAAAATCCGGACGGAAGTTTCGGAAGTTTTAGCGCAACATTTTTTCCGTGATTCAAAATCCGGTTTTCAAAAAGCGCTCCGTTCAAGAAGAATGTTCCATCAGGAAAAAGACAGGCTGCCCACGTGCCGCTAAGAATTGCGGAAGCTTCAAGGTTTTCTGTTTCCGCGCGTTTTCTATTGTTCACAAAAATTCTTGGAGAATGTCCTGACGCGGTTTTTACTTTTACGGAATAAGAAAAATCTGCCGGAATGGAAGACACAAGTTTTTTTATTCTTTCAGGTGCCTTTGAAAAATCTTCAGGCGACTTTGCATTCCTGAATTCTTTTTCAGTTGCTGCCGTTACAAAAATTGAATTTTCAGCAGTTTGCGGAGAAATCGAAGTCAGTTCAGTTTTCGGCTGGAACGTAAAATATGAGAAATTTATTTTTTCGTTTCCGTTTCCAGAATCTTTTACGCTGCAAGTCCAAAACTGTCCGTCCCAGATAAAATCCGTTATTTCCGCGCTTTGCGGAAGCCCGAAATTTTCCACATCAAGAACCGGGTAGCATACATTTTGCTCCGTGTTGAACTGCGCAAGAAAAACGTGCATCGAATTTTCCGCAGGAATTTTCTGGTTGAAAAAAGAATTTCTATAGACTGAAAAAACTGGCGTTCCGTTGTAAAAAACAAGATTTCCCTGTGTTGAATTTGAAAAAATTTCTGAATCCTGAAAAAGATTCGCCTCGCCGTCATTGAAAACCAGAATTCCTGTTCTGTTCACAACGGCAAATCCTTTTGGAACAGAATCGTCTTTTGAATCCTGCACGGAAATATCGGAAATTCTGGCGGCTTCTGTCCACGGCTTGAAAGGAATTTCCGGAACTGAAGAAATTCCTTCCGCTTTTTTTAAATTTCCGTCTGAAAAATAATACCATGCGTGCTTTGCGTTTGTTCCAATTTTTTCCTGTTCAATGAATTGCTGGGAATTCTTTCTGCATGAAAAAAAGATCACAGAAAATGCAATTGCCGCAGCAATTTTTTTAGCATTTATTTTCATATTTAAAGTTTATATCGGCAACGAATTTATCGCAAGAGAAAAACTTGAATTGCTCTGGACATCCACGGTGATTATTTTTGAATTTTCATAAAAAAGAAATTTGCTGTTTTTTTCTTTTGAAAAAGTGAAGGAATTTTTTGCCTGCGGAAAATTCTGGGGAACATAATCAGAAAAAATCTTGTTTTCTGGAAAATCCCTGAAAATTTCAGCTGCGTTGAACGTGCATATTTTTTTCAGGGAAAGTTTTGCCGCGGTGAAAGTTCCATTTTCAATTGAAACAAGAATTTTTTCCTGCTCCAGAAGCCACGGATTGAAGAAAACAGAACTTTTTTCAGCCTTTTCTTTTATTGACTGCGTAATTTTTGCCCAGTTAAATTTTGAAGCATAATTTTCCACTGCGGATTTTGAATTTCTTTGCACGGACGAGAGATAAAATTTTTTAAGGCAGTCAGCGGAAAATCCGCCTTCCCATGAAAATTCATTTTCAAATGGAAGAATCATTCCGGCAGGGCAGAAAAACTGAAAATCAGAAAATACCGGCTCTGCAAGAACTGAAACAGGCGCGCCGCCAGAAGTTTCCAGCGTTAGAATTTTTTCATTCGCGCCAATTCTGAAAGTTTTTGAGCCGTCCGCCGTGGTTGCAGTTACTTTCCAGGCTGAGATTTCCGGAAGCCCGGAAGAATTTTCCGGCGGCCATTGCGGCAAAGGAATTTCTATTTCTGAAGAAATTTCCTGGCTGCATGAAACCGCTGCGGCAAATGCCGTTGCGCTGAAAAGAATAAAAAACGCGTTCTGAATTTTTTTTGTTATTTGCATAACTTTATATCGCGCAAAAAATTCAAAAACGGAAATAAAAGGCAAATTTTTTTAACGGTTTTTTGCAATTTCCTTCTGGCAGAGCTGGTCGCAGATTTCATTGTATTGAATTCCTGCGTGTCCTTTTACCCAGTTCCATTTTACGTTCAGGCCGGAATTCAGTTCATCCAGCTGAATCCATAAATCCTGGTTTTTAACAGGCTTCTTGTCTGCTGTTTTCCATCCTTTCAGTTTCCAGTTTTTTATCCAGACAGTTATTCCGTTTTTCACGTACTGGCTGTCAATATTCAGTATTATTTGAAGATTTTTGAATTCTGGAGTATTTTTTGCTATTGAAAGCGCGTTTATCGCCGCGGTAAGTTCCATCCGGTTGTTTGTTGTGTTTTTTTCTCCGCCGGAAAGCTGCCTTGCTTCTCCGTTGAAAAGAACAACAACTCCCCAGCCGCCAGGACCAGGATTTCCGGAGCAGCCGCCGTCTGTGTAAATAGTCACTTCGTTCATGTTTCAAGTGTAAAGAATAATTGAAATAAATTCTATTGAATAAAAAACTTTCAATGTTTAAAATTATCCAGGGTTTTCTTATGATTACATTGAATGATTATCTTTACAGCGGCGACACGGTTTTAAAAATTCTGAAGAAATATTCAGGCGATTTGAAAAATTCTTCAATGAAAAGCAAGAATCCCATAGATATGGTTCACTGCAACTTTTTGATTCAGCTTACCGAGCTTTTGGAGCATAACGACTTTCTTACGGCGCAGTCGCAGCAGCTTAGGGAATTCTACAAATTTATGGCGGAAAAATATCCTGAGCTTGCGTTCACTTTTAAAGGCAGAATAAAAAGCCTTATCCGTGCTGAAGAAAAATTCAACGGAAAAATTGTTTCTTTTATATATGAATATTATGTTGCGCACGGAAATTTTCCTTCAGTTCCAGAAATAAAAACCAGGCTTGAAAGATTCCGCGACCTGATTGCGTACAGAATTGTAATAAGCATGCCGCGTTGCCATTTGAGGAATGAAGATGAGCGCGAGGAAGTTGAGCTGAAGTATCTTTATGAAATCGCAAATATTCTTCCGTCTTTTCTGGAGGAACGCGGTTTCAGCGCCGAAGTGCTCCGCAAGCCAATGCCAGTTTCTTCACCGCTTTTAAGCGACGATGTGCGTCCGTATTACAAGGATTACATTTCAAACAAAAGTCCTTACGGCTACCGCTCGCTACATATAACTTTTTATGACAATACCGCGCGGTCGTACATTGAAGTTCAGCTGCGCACAAAGGAAATGGATGATTTTGCTGAAATCGGTCCGGCGAACCATTCCGGCTACGAGCACCGGCAGGAATCAGAAAGGGCTCGCCGCGACACAATTCCACCTGGAAAATGCCTGTATTTTGATGAGGCTTATGAGCGCGGCATTCTTCTGCAGAATCTGGATCTTTCAAAAATTGATGTGAATATGTTTTCCGCAGTGAACAATACGCTCATAAATGACTGCTGCGGGCTTTTCCGCGGCAGACTTATTTTGCCGTACGAGCATCTTTCCAGGTTTCAGAACGATATTATTGATTAGAAGCCCAAAGTCCGTGCAGATTGCAGTAAGTGTATGCGGAAAGAATTTCATCTGAATCCGTCAGTGCGAACACAGCTTTAGGCTCTTCGCCAGGATTCAGCATTTTCAGCTGGCTTGAATTTTTTGTTTCAAGCGCAATCCATTCAATATAATGCTTTTCTTCCATAGGATGCAAAACTGAGCCGACTTTTACTTCAACTGAATTTCCATTTTTTGTGATAACAGGAACGTGCTTTTCAACAGCTGCGTCTGTTGTGTTCGCCTTAAGCTCAGCCATTTCCTCACCGCAGCACATTGTACCGCACGCAGAATTTTTCAGAACCTGCAGGATTTTACCGCATTTTTTGCATTTCAAGAATTTCATAATTTGTCCTCCATCATTAGAATTAATGTTGAGTTTTTTTGTGAAAAGAATAAAAGCGCAGGCAGATTTACAGTTTGCGAAGATTTTTGGCGATTGAACTAATTAAAGTGCGGAGCACCCGAATTAATTCAAGCGAAGCGCGAGCCAAATCCATCTGGAGCAAATTGGAAATATGCCGAAAGCGTTCTTTCAGAATTTGCAAAAAACTCAACCTTAATACTGACTGTAATTATAGCAAAAGATTTTAAATTGTAAATAGTAATAAGTCCTATTAGCAAGAAAAATGATTTCTTCCGCCTGTGCAAAAAGCGTCTTGAAAAAGCGCGGATTCTCATTCATAATAAAAATATGAATGGAACTGTTCTTGCGGGAACTAACAATGTTTTTGAAGTAGAATGTGACGACGGAATTGTCCGTTCGTGCGCGATAAAGGGAAAAATTTTAAAGTCCGAAACGCAGTATTACAATCCTCTTGCGCCGGGCGATGTTGTGCAGATTGAGCCGGACGAGATGGATGAGGAAAAAGGGCAGGTTATTTCGCTTGTTCCCAGAAAAAATGAATTCGTGCGCTGGAATGTGAAAGGCCGGTGCCCGCAGCTTCTGGCGGCAAACGTTGACTATATGATTCTTGTAACAACGCCGGATGAGCCTCCGTTCAGGCCGCGTTTTATTGACCGCGAGCTTTGCCAGGCGGAAATGCTCAGGCTTAACCCGGTTATTGTCTGCAATAAATATGATTTAATAGAAAAAAATCCGGATGCCGAGGAGCAGCTGAAAATTTGGGAAGAGCTTGGATACAAGGTAATGCGTATTTCTGCAAAGACTGGCGAGGGAATTGCTGAATTCACAGAGCTTATCCGCGGAAAACTCAGCGCGTTTGTAGGGCAGTCCGGGGTCGGAAAGTCAAGCCTTGTGAATGTTCTGGACGACACTTGCGTTTTAAAGACAGGAAGCCTTTCAAAAAAATACGGCAGGGGAAACCATACAACCACGAAGGGAACTTTGAACAGGCTTACGCTCAACACGGCGTATACAGGCGGAATTCACGGCGAAGTTGCTTCGATTATAGATACTCCTGGAATCCGGCGGTTTATGCTTCATGGAATTGAGGCGGACGATCTGCATTTGTATTTCAGGGAATTCAAGCCGTTTGTGGGAAAGTGCAAATTCGGCCTGGACTGCACCCACACAAGCGAGCCTGGCTGCGCAATAAAGCAGGCTGTTGAGGACGGCATTATTTCTGAAAAACGCTACGAAAGCTGGAAAAGAATTCGCGACCAGATAAAAAATGGTTCCTGGGCGGACTGATTCTTGCTGAATTGAAAATGGACAGAAAAACTTTAACTGAACTTGATTATTACAGAATCCGGGAAATTATTTCGGGCTTTTGCGTTGCGGAAGAGTCGCGTTTTGTTATGGCAAGGCTTGAACCGCTTTCAGACCCGGAAGAAATTGAAAAATCAAAGGAAATTAGCCGCGAATGGATGAAATATCTTTCCACGACCCGCGCGCCTGCGCTGAACGGCTGGAATCCTGTGTTCAACATCATAAAATCTTTGAAAATTCGTGGAATTTCAGTTCCGCTCCAGTCTTTTTACGATTTGGGCGTTTTTTGCGGATGCGTTGAAAAGCTTCGGCAGGCGGTTTTTTCTGCGCAGAAGGAACTTGGGCTGAAAAGCCTTGCTGAATGCGCTTCTTCAATTCCAGAAATAAGTTTTGTCCACGATGAAATTTTCCGCGTTATTACAAATGACGGAGAAATGCGCGATTTGCCTGCGCTGCGTGAAATACGCTCAAAAATTTCAAACTTGAACGCAAAGATAAAAGGCGTTATGCATTCTTTCACCTCGAATTCAAAATATTCTGAAGTTCTTGAGTCGAATGTTCCGGTTCTTCGCGGCGGCCGCCAGGTTCTTGCAGTAAAATCAAACCGAAGAAACAGCATTCCGGGAATTATCCACGAAGTCAGCCAGACCGGGCTTACCGTTTATATTGAGCCGGACGAAGCTGTGATTGCGTCGAACGAGCTTGTTGAGGCGGAATTTGAGCTTCAGGCGGAAATCCGGAAAATTCTTGTGGAGCTTGCGGAAAAAATCAGTCCGTATTCAGAAGATTTAAAAGAGGCGCTGAAGGCAATGGAAAAGCTGGATATTGCCCATGCGGCGGCGCTCTGGGGAAGGCAGAATTCATGCGTTTTTGCAAAAAATTCCCAGTCGGAGTCACTTTGCATTCTGAAGGCACGTCATCCGCTTCTTGGTGAAAAGGCGATTCCGATTGACGTGCGTTTCCTGCCGGGGAAAAGAATTCTGATTATCACAGGACCGAACACAGGCGGTAAAACTGTAACTCTTAAAACAATCGCGCTGTTTGCGCTTTTGAATCAGGCTGGATTTCCCGTGCCTGCGGCTGAAGGAACAGTTCTTCCTGTTTTTTCAAATGTTTTTGCGGATATCGGCGACGAGCAGAGCATGGACGAAAGTCTTTCAACATTCAGCGGGCACATGAAAAATATTGCAAAAGCGGTGCGCAATGTGAATGAAAATTCGCTGGTTCTGCTGGACGAGCTTGGAAGCGGCACCGATCCTCAGGAAGGCGCGGCTATTTCGATGGCGGTTCTTGACCGGCTGATTGAGAAAAAAGCGTTTGTTCTGATTACAACTCACCAGGGCGTAATAAAAAACTACGGCTACACGCATCCTGAATGTATAAACGCCAGCGTTGATTTCAACAATGAAACTTTAAGCCCGACCTACAAGCTTCTGATGGGAATTCCGGGCGAAAGCCACGCTCTTGACATTGCGAAACGCTCCGGGCTTCCTGCTGAAATTGTAAAAAGCGCGCGGGAATACATTCTGAATGAAAAAGCCGATGTTTCAAGCCTTATAAAAGGTCTTTCAAAAAAGCACGCGGAACTTGATTTGCTCCGTTCAGAGCTTGAGGAAAAGCAGGCTGAATTTGAAGAAAAAGCGTTCGCCCAGGAAGAAAAATCCCTGGCGCTCGCGCAGAAAGAATTTGAGCTGAAGCAGGGAATTCAGCGCGAAAGCCAGATATTTCTGGAGGAAAGCCGGAAAAAACTTGAAAATCTTGTGCGGATTGTAAAAGAAGGCGAGCTTACACGCGAAAAAACTCTTTCTGTAAAAGGTTTTATAAAAGACATAACTGAAAAAATCAATGAAAACGAAGAGTCACTCTTGAAAGAAGAGGAAATTCTTGCGGAAAAAGAAGCGGAACTTCAGAAAAAAGAAAAAAATCGGGTCAGCCACAAAACCAAGAAAAAAAAGACGAAGCTGGCCGATGCGCTGAAAACCGCCGTAAGCATGGCTGTTCCTGCGGAAGAAAAAGACAAGAAAAAAACGAAGGAAGTTTCCCTGGAAATTCTGCAGTTTGCCGTGGGCGCGAATGTTATTGCCGGAAAAAGCCGGCAGCCGGGAACAATCACAAAGGACTGCGGAAAAGGAATCTGGGAAGTTCAGTTCGGCTCCATAAAAATGAAGATGAAGCAGAAAGATTTAACGCTCACATCTTCGCCGAAAGTACGGACTCCGTCATACACAGTGGATTTAGCTTCCAGCGGCAAGGAAAACCGCCCTGCGTACGAGCTTCGCCTGCTTGGAATGCGTGCGGAGGAGGCGTTGAAGGCGCTTGAACGTCAGATTGACCTTTGCACTCTGAGCAATCTGAAAAATTTCAGCATTATCCATGGAAACGGAAACGGTGTTCTTCGCCAGGCAGTTCAGGATTATCTTTCAAACTGTCCGGCTGTTCTGAATTTCAGTTTTGCGCATCCAGAGGATGGCGGCTTCGGAAAAACTTATGTTGAATTAAGATAAATTTCTTCATTCTTGCGGTGTTTTTGTTCGTTATAAAAGTTTATTCATTGCAAAAAACTCACGAATTGAATTTCTATGTTGCGTTTTAAGAAACTGAAGATTGAAAAGGTTTCACTACTCAAAACAGGATTTTTGCATTATTCTTTTTTTATTGGTTTCTGAATGAAACTTTATGCTTGGAAATATTTTTTTAGAGGTCAAAAATGAAAAAGTCAGATAATGCTTGTAAAGGTGTTGCCCGCGCGCCTCACCGTTCTTTGTTTTACGCTTCTGGTTATACAGATGAAGAGCTGAACCAGCCTTTGGTTGGTGTTATTTGCGCAAAAAACGAGCTTATTCCGGGGCATATTGAGCTTGACCGCATTGCGGAAGCTGTTAAAGCCGGTGTCAGAATGGCAGGCGGAACTCCTATAGAATTTCCTGCAATCGGTGTATGCGATGGAATTGCAATGGGCCACGAAGGAATGAAATATTCTCTTGTAACACGAGAGCTTATTGCTGACAGCGTTGAATGTGTTGCGAAAGCCCATCAGTTTGACGCGCTTGTAATGATTCCGAACTGCGACAAAATTGTTCCAGGAATGTTGATGGCGGCTGCCCGCCTTGACCTTCCGACTGTTTTTGTTTCCGGCGGCCCGATGATGCCGGGACATCTTCCAGGAAATGACAAGTCAAATCCGTACAGCGGAAAAAATCTTTCTTTGACAGATATGTTTGAAGCGGTAGGCGGTCTTGCTGTTGGAAAAATCAACGAGGAGCAGCTCAAGGAAATGGAGCACAGGGCTTGTCCAGGCTGCGGCGCCTGCTCAGGAATGTTCACTGCGAACTCAATGAACTGCCTTACCGAAGTTCTGGGGCTCGGCCTTCCTGGCAACGGAACAATTCCTGCTGTTACAGGCGAGCGAATTGCGCTTGCAAAACACGCTGGAATGGCTGTAATGAATTTGTACAGAAAAGGAATCACAGCGCGCCAGATGATGACAGCGGAAAATTTCAGGAATGCGCTCACAGCGGATATGGCTCTTGGCTGCTCATCAAACACAATGCTTCACGTTCCTGCAATTGCGCATGAGGCTGGAATTGACATTGACCTGCACGAAGTAAACAAGATTTCAGAAAGAACTCCGAATCTCTGCCATCTTGCGCCGGCCGGACATACTTTTATGTGCGAGCTTGATGACGCTGGCGGCGTTCAGGCTGTTCTGGCTGAGCTTGCAAAGAAAAATCTTATAAACACATCTTTGATTACTGCTACAGGAAAAACAATTGCTGAAAATATCAAAGGCGTAAAGAACAGAAATCCTGAAATTCTTCGTCCTATAGAAAATCCGTTCAGCGACAACGGCGGAATCGCAATTCTCTTCGGAAATCTTGCGCCGAACGGAACAGTTGTAAAACGTTCAGCCTGCGCGCCGGAGCTTATGCACCACACAGGGCCAGCAAGAGTTTTCAACGATGAAAGCGAAGCCATGGAAGCCGTTCAGAATTCAAAAATCAAGCCGGGCGATGTTGTTGTAATCCGTTATGAAGGTCCTAAGGGAGGCCCTGGAATGCGCGAAATGCTAGCCGTAACAGCGGCTCTTGCCGGCCAGGGGCTCGACAAGCAGGTTGCGCTGATTACCGACGGACGTTTCAGCGGTGCTACACGAGGCGCTTCTCTTGGACATTGTTCTCCGGAAGCTGCTGTTGGCGGTCCGATTGCGCTTGTTGAGGAAGGCGACAAAATCACCTTGGATATAAACAACTATAAAATTCATCTTGAAGTAAGCGATGAGGAGCTTGCCGCCCGCAAGGCGAAGTGGGTTGCCCCGGAGCCAAAAGTAAAAACTGGATATCTTGCGCGCTATGCAAAGCTCGTTTCCAGCGCGGACAAAGGAGCAATTCTTCAGTAGGAATATTTAAGGCGGAGGGCGGAGCCTCAAAAAGCTCCGCTCTGCCAAATTTCAGCGTGCAGCTGAAATTTGGCAGAAAACTTAAGTTTTTCAGCAAACCCCGATTGATTTCATGTATTCTTTCAGGATTTCTGTGAACTTCTGCATTTCCTGCGGCTTTATGTCGCCCATGTTTGCTATTCTGAATGTGTCGATGTTGCCGAGTTTTCCCGGATAAATTGTAAATCCGCGCGCCCGCGCAAAATCATGCATTTTGTTGAAGTCGTATTCCGGCGTTTCTGGAATCAAGACCGCTGTTATGAAATGCGACTGGTTTTCTTCTTTTACAAGCATTTTCAATCCGATTTCATTCAGTGCTTCCACCAAAATTTTCCAGCATTCAGTGAACCGGCTGAATCTTTTTTCAATTGTTTCCTGCTTTGTTTCAAGTATTGCCTGGCGCAGCGCGTAGAATGTCTGCACTGGCGGCGTGAATCTTGTCTGCTTTGTTTCCTGGAAATATTTGTGCTGGTCGTAAAGGTTCAGGTAGAAATTTCTCATCGGCCAGTCTTTCTGCTTTAGAAGCTCGGATTTTCTGCAGGTTACAAAACCGATTCCAGCCATTCCGCCGATGTGCTTGTTCGATGTTGCGGAAGCGAAGTCAATCTGGAGCTTTTCAAGGTCAATCGGCATTCCGGCGTATGCGCTTACAATGTCGCAGACCGTTGTCATTCCATATTTTTTTGCCATCGGGCAGATTTTTTCAAGCGGATTCAAAAGTCCTGTGGTTGTTTCGTGGTAAACAACAGCGAATGTTGTGTATTTTTTTGACTTCATCTGGTTTTCAAGAGCTTCAAGGTCAATAGGCTCATAGGTTGAAGACTTGAAAACGTCCATGTCGATTCCGTAGACGCTTGCGATTTTTGCAAGGCGCGCGCCGTACGAGCCGTTGTCAACAACAAGAAGTTTTCCGTCTGGAGGAACGCAGCTTGAAATCATTGCTTCGTCCGCGCCCGTTCCTGAGCATCCGAACATTACGGTTGTGTATTTTTCAGGTGAAGCTACAAATGAAGTCAAATCCTCGGAAACTTTTTCCATCAGTTTTCCGAATTCAAGCTCACGTGGGCAGATATCCGGAACAACCTGGGCATATTTTACGCTGTCGGTTGTGGTTGAAGGGCCTGGATTCAGAAGAACTTCGCGGCGCACGTTGCGGAGCGACTCGTTTTCCTTGATTCTTGGATAAATCAGCGTGTTCGCGCGTTCAAGCATCGCCTCGTCATCGATTTCTGTCCACGCGTAGTATTCAATTTTGTGAACGTAAATCGGATCTTGGACGGCGATTTTCTTGAAAACTGTCTCGTAGTCAATTTTTGCGTTTTCCGCGCGTGTTTCATCGTAGAATTTCACCATTTTGTTCAGAAATTCTTTTGAAACTTTTGAAATTCCAACAAGTTCGCCCGCCACATTTTTTATTTCAGCCTTGTTTTTGCTTACTCCGCTAAGAACGCCGTTTTCATCTGTTTCAAGATAAACTTCGTCCTCGCTGTTTGTTTTTCCAGAGGCAAGAATTACATTTTTCCGTCTGTCGTTGTCTAGCACAAAAAGCCCGATTGAATCGTACAGAAGGTCGCTTTCAAGAAGAAGGGCAGTGCCATTTACAAAAGGCGCGCAGACTTCAAGAGTTCCCATGCTGCTTGTGTTCTGGTAGTTTACGTTTCTTACAGTCCGGATGCAGTGGTATTTTTTCGCAAGCTCGTCGTAGTATTCGTAGCAATGCCCAGTGCCGATTATAATTTCCTCAACGCCAGCGGCAATCAGTTTCTGAACCGAGCGTTCCACCATCGCGGTTCCGTCAATTTCAATGAATCCTTTCGGCATGGCTTTTGTGCGTCCGCCGAATCTTGAGCCGAGGCCGCCTGCCATTATAACTGCTTGTTTTATCATTATTTCAAAAACTCCATAAATGCTTTTTTGTTTTCCTGAGGCGTTGACTTAGGTCGTCCCAAGTCTTTGCGCGCGCCCTTGCTTACTTTAACTTCAACGAAGGCAAGCTCGTTTGTGTTATTTTCAAATGATTTTCTGATTTGTGCAAGGACATTGTCCAGTTCCGCCGCGGTTTTTGCTGAATAAATTCTCTTGTAGCCGCAGGCTTTTGCGATTTCCGGCAGATTTATTTCAAGACCGACTGTAGGCTGCCCGCCAACAGAATCGTGCGCGCCGTTGTTCATAACAAAATGAACCATGTTTTTAGGGCTTCTTGTTCCGACCGTAGCCATTCCGCCCATCTGCATTATTGCAGCGCCGTCTCCGTCTATGCAGAAAACCGGACGCTCTTTTTTCTGCAGCGCAATTGAAAGCGCAATCTGGGACGCGTGCCCCATTGAGCCGACTGTAAGAAAATCTTTTTCGTGGCCCATTCCGTGCTTTTCCCGGAGCTCGTAAAGCTCGCGGCTTGCCATTCCCGTTGTTGAAACAAAAGCCGCGTTTTCCGGCGCGGAAAGCATGATTTTTTCAATTGCTTTCTCGCGCTTCATTTCTGCGTTCACAGGAATATTATTTTTGAGCGTGTATTCTTCAAAAGTTCCTTTCCTGATTACAAGCGCATAAGGCGCGCTGTTGGTTTTCATGTAGTTGTAGGCTTTTTCCAGCTGCGCGGAAAGATTTGCCTCGTCTTCAGTTAGAATTTCGTAAGGAATCTGCATTGCGTCCAGAAGCGCGCAAGTTACTTTTCCCTGCTTCACGTGCTGAGGCTCATCGTGAACGCCTGGCTCGCCGCGCCATCCAATAAGAATAAGAAGCGGAACTGAATAAACATCCGGGTCAACAAGCGAAAGAAGCGGATTTATCATGTTTCCCTCGCCGGAATTCTGCATATAAATGAGCGGAATTTTTCCTGTTGCAAAATGGTAGCCTGCTGCAAGGGCGGTTGCGCTTCCTTCATTTGCGGAAATTATATGTTTTTCCGCCGGCGCGTTGTCTGTAACGTATGCGCAGAAAAATTTCAGAAGAGAATCCGGAACGCCTGCAAAAAAATCTGTTCCGTTTTTCAAAAGTTCATTATAAAAAACTGAAGGTCTTATCATTTTTGTTTCCTTTTTTCAAAATCTGTTTGTTCGGAGCCAGGCGTTTATTTTGTTCCTGGAATCAGCTCAAGAATTTCCTTGATTGGCATGCACATGCTGTCTGTTTCGAGCGAACGCTCAGCCTCTAGAATTGTCTCGGCGCATTTTTTCATTGCCGGATAAGAGGAGCGGAGCATATGGTTCGCGTAGATTATTATGTTTGCGCCCCATTCCGCAAGCTCTCTTTCCTTGAACTGGTTGTAGGTTGTTGGAACAAGCACAAGCGGAATTTTTTCGTATTCCTTGCGGAAACGCTGGCAGAATTCCTTTATGTCCGCGCCGGACTTGTCCTTTGAGTGAATCATTATTCCGTCCGCGCCTGCCCGAACTGCGGCAAACGCTTTTTTCAGCGCCTCGTCAACGCTGTAGCCCGCGATTATTTCTTCAATTCGCGCAATAATCATAAAATCCTTTGTAACCTGCGCGCGCTTTCCCGCTGAAATTTTCTCGCAGAATTCTTCTTCCGTTGCAAGAACCTGCTTTGCTTCAGTTCCGAAAAGCGAATTCTTCTTCAGGCCTTTCTTGTCTTCAATTATGACTGCGCTCACTCCGTTTCTTTCCAAAGTCCGCACGGTGAAAACAAAATGCTCCGGAATTCCGCCCGTGTCGCCGTCGTAAATAATCGGCTTTGTTGTGCATTCAAGAATATCGGTCAGGCTCTGCATTCGCGTTGTAAGGTCAACCGCCTCAATGTCCGGCTTTCCCTTTGAAGTTGAATCCGTAAGCGAAGAAGACCACATTCCGTCAAACTGGTGGACTCCGTCATCCTTTGTAACGCTTGCGTGCTCTGCAATCAGCCCCGAAAGCCCGGAATGAGCCTCCAGAATCCGCACAACCGGCTTGGCCGCAATCAGCCGCCTCAAAGTCGCCCTGCGGATATCCGGCGTAGTCCCGATGTCTTTCGCGTTTTCAGCCAGCGCGGTGGAATTGATTCCCTTCGTGTACGGAATTTCCACAATCTGGCCGTTCCATTCCTTCATAATCTCAAAACATTCCTCGCGGATTTTTGAAAGATAGTTCGTTTTCCAGTCGTCGCCGTGAATCATAAAATCCGGCCTGTATTTTTTCAGGTTCGGAACGTAGCTCCAGTCTTCCTGCGGAACAACCTTTGAAACACCCTTTATGTCTTCAATCACTTCTTTGCGCTGCTCGTAAGTCAGGTACGGAAGCCGCTTGTGGCTCGCGATTGCGCTGTCAGTCAAAAGCCCGATTGTAAGTTCGCCCAGCTTTGCGCCTTCCTTGATAATATTAATAATTCCAGGATGAATTATGTCGCCTGTGATTCCTAAATAAACTGTTTTTGCCATCTGAGCCTCTTTAAAATCCGATTTAATTTAAAATCAGTAAGAATTCCGGCGTTCCCGAAAATCTCGCTCCGCTCAATTTCCGGTCGCTATGTCCAGGGTTCCGCTACGCTCATTCCTCAACTTCGTTTCGGAAAAAGCCTCCGGCTTTCCCTTCCCAGCGCTAACGCATTTTCAAAATAGTTTTTTAATAAAAATCTGTCAAGTAATCTTGTTCAAAAATGAAAAAAAATATATATTATTTGAACATAAAAACAAAAAATCTTTGCAAAAATGTGCTAAAAATGGCAAAAAAACAAGATTTTTTGAACATAATTTAAAAAACTGGCGGTTCTTGTGCTTTCAAAAAAGGAATTCGACATTCTGAGCCTCGTGGAGGCGGAAAAAAAGAAACTTTCTCAGCGTCAAATCGCAAAGCTCACCGGATATTCCGTTGGAACTATAAACACTGCGTTCTCGGAGCTTGTGGAAAAGCATTTTATCCAGGACGATAAAATTTCCGCGGAAGGCTTGCGCGCGCTGGAGCCTTACAAAGTTCAGCGGGCGGTTTTTCTTGCGGCGGGATTCGGCTCGCGGCTTGTTCCAATAACGCTTAATACGCCTAAGCCGCTTATCCGCGTTCACGGCAGAATGATAATTGAATCCCTTCTTGATGCGGTTGCCGTCGCCGGAATTCAGGAAATTGTGATTGTCCGCGGTTATCTTTCCGCTCAGTTTGACCAGCTGAAATACAAGTATCCGAACATAAAATTCGTGGAAAACCCGGCCTACAATGAAGGAAACAACATTTCTTCGCTTCTTGCGGCAAAAGACTATCTGGAAAACGCATACATCATTGAATCGGATATAATTCTGAAGAATCCTCGCCTTATTTCAAAGTACCAGTACCAGTCGAACTATTGCGGAGTTCCATGCGAGCGCACCGACGACTGGTGCCTTTCTGTTGAAAAGGGAAGGGTCAGCGGCGTAAGCGTTGGCGGAACAGACGGTTTCAGGATGGTCGGAATTTCATACTGGACGCAGGAAGACGGAAAAAAGCTTGACGAATGTCTTGAGGAAGTCTACAAGATGCCGGGCGGAAAAGAACGTTACTGGGACTCGGTTCCATTAACATATTGCAACAAGGATTTTAATCTGGTTGTGCGCAGCTGCTCATTTGATGATTTTACAGAAATCGACACCTACAATGAGCTAAGGGCAGTTGACGGCGCATACAACATATAGAAAACCATACGAAAGGAAAAAAAATGTTAGAAATCAGCGGAATAAAGAAATCTTTTGACGGAACAACTGTCCTTGATGGCATCTCCCTTGAAATAGGCGATTCCCAGATTGTTTCAATTCTTGGTTCTTCCGGCGGCGGAAAGACAACTCTTTTGAATATAATCCTTGGGCTTCTTCAGCCAGACGAGGGAAAAATTGTTTTCAACGGAAACGACATCACAAACACTCCGATGGAACGTCGCGGCTTCAATATTGTTTTTCAGGACTACGCGCTTTTTCCGAACCTGAGTGCATACAAGAATATTGTGTACGGGCTCAGAAACTATCCGGACCGTTCCTCAAAAGAAGAGATAGACTCGCTGATTGACCTTCTGGATTTGCGCGGCCATCTGGACAAGAAAATCGACCAGCTTTCCGGCGGACAGAAGCAGCGTGTGGCTCTTGCAAGAACAATGGTCATGAAGCCGAAGATTCTTCTTCTTGACGAGCCGCTTTCCGCTCTGGACGGAGTAATCAAGGAATCGATAAAGGAAAAAATTGTTACAATCGCCAAGGAATTCAACCTTACAACGATTATTGTAACCCACGACCCGGAAGAGGCGCTCACAATCAGCGACAAAGTGCTTATTCTGAACAAGGGAAAAATCGAGCAGTACGCCGCGCCTGCTGAAATAATAAAAAATCCGAAAAGCCAGTTTGTCAATGACTTTATCCTGAAGCAGCTTGAAGTTAAAAAGAACAACATTTACAAGCTTTTCAATCTTTAAATTACGCGGAAACACAAGGAATTTTTGATGACAAAAATTAAGGATATGTTCAAGGAAATAAGAAACAAGCAGATGCGCGCGGCTTTTTACGTTGTGCTTCTGTTCTTTTTGCTGTTTATACTTGCGCCGGGTTTTGTGCTTTTGAAGAATGCGCTCACGCTGAACTCGGGGGCTTTCAGCTTTCAGAATATCGCTTCTGTTTTTTCAGGCGGAAAGCTCCGCACGGCTTTTGCGCACAGCGTGAATGTTTCTTTTCTGAGCGCGCTGATTACAACCGTTCTTGCTTTTGTTCTTGCTTACACCGTTAATTTTACAAATATTCCGCTCTGGGCAAAGAAAACTCTGCGCACGCTCGCGGTTTTTCCAATGCTGATTCCTACAATCACATACGGATTCGCGATAATTTATTCATTCGGAAAAAACGGGCTTATTACAAGGCTGATTGGAAAGCAGCTTTTTGATTTCTACGGATTCAAGGGCTTGATTTTCGGCTACGTTATTTATACTTTCCCGATTTCTTTTACACTTCTTACAAACACAATGGCCTACATAGACAGAAGATATATTGTTGTCTGCCGGCTTATGGGCGACGGAAGGCTCAGAAGTTTCTGCACCGCTGTTATTCAGCCGCTTCTTGGCACAATCGCCGTTTCTGTTGTGCAGAGTTTTTTCCTTGCGTTCACGGATTTTGGTATTCCGGCTTCAATCGGAGGAAGATACACGGTTGTTGCGGGGCTTTTGTACAACACAATGCTCGGCAGCCTGCCTGATTTCCACCAGGGCTCGGTGATTGCGCTCTGCATGCTTTTTCCTTCAATTATAAGCATTCTGCTTTTGAACTATCTTCAGAAATTCAATGTGCGCTACAATAAAATTGCGCTTTTTGACAACCAGACAGATATTCCGCGCGATATTCTGTGGACTTTCGCTTCTGTTGTTATCTGCGTTCTGATAATTTCGTCTTTCGTGGTTGTTTTTGTGGCTCCGTTTGTAACAGAATGGCCGTACAACAATTCATTCACGCTGAAGCATTTTGTTTCTGTTTTCAATGACAAGTCGCTTCTGCACGTGTTCACAAATTCGCTTGTGATGAGCTTTCTTACCGCGGTTTTTGGAACTTTGCTTGTTTACGTGAGCGCGCTGGTTTCTTCAAGGAACAAAGGTCTGATTCACGGAACAAAAATAATCGAGGCGATTGCCCAGATTTCCAACACAATTCCGGGAATGGTTCTTGGAATTAGTTTTCTGCTTGCGTTCAGAAAAACTCCGCTCCACAACACGCTTGCGATTCTTGTATGCTGCAACTTGGTTCATTTTTTCGCCACTCCGTACCTGATGATGAAAGCGTCGCTAGACAAGATGAATATTTCCTGGGAAACAACCGCGCGCATTCTTGGCGACAACTGGATAAAAACTGTTGCCCGGATTATTACGCCGAACGTTATGCGCACTCACCTTGAAATTTTCTGCTACCTTTTTATAAACGGAATGGTTACGGTCAGCGCCGTGGTTTTTCTTGCCGGAGCTAGAACAATGGTAATCACCACGAAAATTCAGGAGCTTCAGCATTTCGCAAAATTCAACGAGATTTTCATTCTTTCTCTGCTGATTCTGGCCGTAAACCTTCTGATGAAGAGCATAAAAGGAATTGTGAACAGAAAACAGTAGAATCTAGTTTCATCGCAGAAGTCCGTACTGCTTTGTCTGGGTGCCCGGAATCATGCAGGTGTCCATTACTTTGAATCCGAAATGCTCGTATATTTCTACATTTACGGTTTTATGCGTTTCGAGGTACACGGAATAATTGTTCTTTTCCAGCCATTCCAGAGCCGGGCGCATTATTTTTGAGCCGAGCCCCTGGTTTGTTTTTCCCGCTCTGGCTGCGAAAGTCATAAGATACCATGTTCTTTCGCTGGAAAAACGGTTCCTGATTTTTACGGCGTTGCTTTCAAAAGCAATGGATCTTTTTATTGCGTCAAAACCTAAGCTGAAGGCAACTCCAAGCCCTCCGCTTAGCAAGAAACGCAGAGTTGGAATTCCGCGGTAGCCAGGCGGACAAAGCACAAGCAGATTGTCGATACTTTCATCCGAGGAAATCATAACCGCATCGCCGAACATCGCCCGGTAAACCGTACGGCAATATTCAGTGCGAACTTTTTCGGAAACATTTCCAAGCAGATGGTTCAGCGAAGGATCAGTTGTAAAAGTTCCGCTTATCATTTCGCCAAGGCGGTTCAAGTCGTTTTTCTGTATGTAATACGCATTCACTTCTTTTTGAAACTGTGAAATCAATTCGTTTTTTTTCATTTTTTTCTCCAGAGGAAAGTATAGAATTATTTTTCAGATTTCCATTTTTTGCCGGCTTCTATGCGTGCTTGTTTTCTTTACATTCAGCTGAAAGATTTTTTCGGTAGATTTTCGTTTCTTCTCCGTTTATGTCTTTTGCTTTCTGAAAAAACTCATAGCCGTATTTTTCGTAAAGTCCGGTGTGGTTCGTGGAAATGTAAATAAAATCTTTTCCCATGACTGTGGCTACGCTTTCTGCCCAATTCAAAAGTTTTCCGGCGTAACGGTTGCCGCGAAAATCGGGTGCAGTGTAAACAAATCCAATCCAAGGGGAAAGTTCTGTTGGCTGAACATCATCAAGCGGTGCTAATGTGCAGAATGATACAAGTTTTTCGCCGTCTGTCAAAAGTGGAACAAGAGCGGTTTGTCCAAGTGTTTCTTTCAGTGTTCCTTCAGACAGAAGATGTGCTAAAAATTTTGCAGCATCCCAATCGGCTTTTTTAATTTCAGAAAGCCAATGCTCTTTGTTTTCCGATGTAAAATATTCAATGATTTTCATTTTTTTTCTCCAACGGAAAGTATAGAATTATTTTTCAGATTTTTGAACAGCCGCCAGACAAACCTTTCATATTTGCGCCAGTTTTTTCTCTATTGACAAAAGTGCTTCCGCCTGAATAAATTCAAGAAACAGCTTGCTGGCTCTTTTATGGAGGGAAAATGAACTATATCAGAATTACAAAAGACAACATTGAAAAAGAACATATCTGCTGCGCAATATCGGGCAAGCAGAGCCTTGCTAAAAAAGAATGGCTGAAAGCGCGGTTCAACGAAGGCCTTGTTTTCTACCGGAGCGAAGAGCGCGGAAAATGCTTTATCGAATACATTCCCGCCGAAAACGCATGGATTCCAATTCAGGCGGAAGGTTATATTTACATCAACTGCCTGTGGGTTTCCGGCTCCATGAAAGGACACGGATATTCAAGCGACTTGCTCGACGAATGCATAAGAGATGCCAAGGCTCAGGGCAAAAAAGGGCTTTGCATTCTTTCCGCGGAAGGAAGAAAGCGCGAGTTTCTTTCAGACCCGAAATATATGGCGCACAAGGGATTTTCTGTTGCAGACGTTTCAGACTGCGGAATTACGCTGATGTACCTTCAGCTTGCAGATAACGCAGAGCCGCCAAAATTCAAGGAATGCGCAAAACATCCAAAGGCGGATTGCAACGGTTTTCTTCTATATTATACAGACCAGTGTCCGTTTACTTTCTACTGGGTGCCGAAAGTTGAGGAAACCGCAAAGGCTCATAACATTCCGCTAAAAACAATTCATATAACAACCCGGGAAGCCGCGCAGAATGTTCCAGCCCCAGTTACAACCTATGCGCTCTTCAAGGACGGAAAGTTTGTAACGCAGGGCATTCAGTCCGACAAAAAGTTTCTGGCACTGGCAGGCGTTTAGGGAAAGGAAGTTATGTTTATTGAAACCCGCTGTCTAATTCTGTAGGAAATTACGGATAATTGCTATGAAAAATTATCTCTTATAGCAGTAGATTGTTTTTTCTGCAGACTGCACAAAGCCACCCTTTTTCGTTTTTATCAATTTTTATATCTGTAAAGCCAACTGCCTGTAAAGACATTTTTATTTGCTCAGAATTATAAATTTTCATATCTTGTACTATTTTTGTCCATTTTTCGTCTTTTGAATTTTCTCCATCCAGCTCATTGCAGATCATAAAAATTCCATTGTTTTTTAAAATCCTATACACTTGTTTGAAAGCTTGAACAATATCTGGCCAAAAATATATTGTTTCAAATGCAGTAATCGCATTGAAACTTTCATCTTTGAAAGGAAGTTCCATTACGTTTCCTTGCAGAATCTGGCAGCGGTTGTCTTCTATTTCTTTCTTATTGAGTTTCTGGGATTTTTCAACACTGATATCTGAATAATCAATACCAGTTACATTGCCTTTTTCACTTCTTTCTAGTAGTCGTTTAACATTTGCGCCACCTCCGCAGCCAATATCCAGGTATATATCGTTACTATTGATTTTTATGTGCGAGAATCCCCATTCAGCCATAGAAGAATGGCCGGCATTCATCATATTTACCATTATTTTTCCACCAATGCCTGTTGGTTTGCAAGTATTTTGAAAAAAAGACATATAAGTTATCCTTTGGTGTTAGTTGTAGCTAACTAAAATATAGCATATATTTTTTTTGATAGCAATCAAAAAATCAGATGCGGGAGAATGTCGAGATGATTGGCGATATTGTAAAAGTAATAGATGACGTGCAAATCTCTTTAAATATAATATTACTAGAGTGTATTCTAGTAGAATATACTCTAGTAAATCCGCCAAAACTTAAAAGGAATTGTATATGGTCTTAAAGATTATGTTGTCGAAAATGCAAAAGGCTGTGTGTTGGTTGCACTGGTGGATATGTATTGATAAAATTATAAAACAAAATGGAATTCAAGAATTTGTTGCCGGCTCAAAATCGTGATGAATTGCGGCAATGGCTTTCGGAAAATTATAACAAAGAGGCTGAATGTTGGGTGGTTGTAAAGCGTGGACGCCCGGTAGACAATGGAACTTTTTGGAATGACAATGGACGCTTGCTTGCAGACAAATTGTAAATCTGCAAAAATCGAATTTTGAAAAGTAACTCAAAATGATTAAATCATTTTGAGTTACTTTTCCCGAAAGAAAACTCCTTGGAACTCAATCGGGAAGTTCCCGAAATGCAGCTATGGTAAAAACTGCAATCAGGATGACCCCGAAGAAAGAAGTTTGCCAAAAACGCCTTTCTGGATCTTCCCGAAGAAAGAATTTTGCTAAAAACACCTTTCGGGATGGCCCCGAATCTTGTTTCATGTAAAAGACGGCGTTCGGATTTTTCCCGAATGCTATTTTTCTTATAAGATGGACATCGGGACAGTTCCAAACGCAGGGCATTCAGTCCGACAAAAAGTTTCTGGCACTGGCAGGCGTTTAGGGGAAGGAAAGGACTGTAATTAGACATCCTATTAAGGAAGTGTAAAATCTTAATTTTGGAGGAATAACAATGTTAATAGATTTTAATCAGAAAGAAGAAATTACTATACCAGGAATGAATAATGAAACTGGAACAATGACTGCAAAGATGTATATGAATGAACAGGAAAAGATTATTCCATGCTCTATTCATACAGGATGGTCTATTGGTCTGCACAGACATGAAACCAGTGATGATATAAATTATGTGTTATCAGGAAAAGGGAAAGCAGTTTGTGATGGTCAGGAAGAAATTCTATCTGCTGGGACTTGCCACATCTGTAAGAAAGGCTCTGAACATAGCATTGTGAATACCGGTGATGAAGACTTGGTTTTATTGACAGTTGTTGTAGAGCGATAAATCGGAATTGACTGAGCTCTTTAGAGCGAGGGACGCTTCTTGTCCGAAGGGCAAGAAGATGGAACAAAGAAAGAGGTTAACAACTCAGTATTTGGAGAAATGAACATGAATATAGTTAAGGCACAAGAAAATCAATATGCTGATGTCAGATGTTTTTATCATTCGCTGATTGATGGAATGCAGGGATATCCGTATGATATTGGATGGAAAAAGGACATATATCCATCACCTGAATTTCTGCAAAAATCTATTGCTGATGGTGAGTTATATGTTGGAATAGAGCATGATGAAATCATATCAGCAATGGTGCTGAATCACCAGTGTAATGATGGATATAAGAAATTCCATTGAAAAACCGAAGTCAAGGAAAATGAAGTTACGCTGATACATGCACTTGGCGTTCATCCTGTCCATAGCGGAAAAGGAATCGCTAAAATAATGGTAAAAAAAGCAATGGACATCGCAAGGGATAATCAGCAGAAAGCAATTCGGTTAGATGTGCTTGGCGGCAATGTGCCAGCAGAAAGGCTTTATACTCAGATGGGATTTCAGTATATGGATACATTGCAAATGTACTATGAAGATACTGGATGGACGGATTATGAATTATATGAATATGTGTTGAACTGATAATTTCCAGTTTTTAAGCTAAAAGTGTTTTAGAAATACAAAGATCCGACCGAAGGTTAATCGGTCGGATTATTTTCTATCAGGTCCTTCATTCGGATAATATCTTTTTCATCACATGGATTTTCTAATCCGGCCTGGGTAAAAAGTTTTTCGCCCCACTGATAGATTGAAAGAATGAGGGGTGTGAGAGATTTGCCAAGTATGGTCAGACTATATTCTGTTTTAGGCGGAACGACAGGATAAAGTTTTCGGCTAATCAAATTATCCCTTTCCAGTTCTTTTAGCTGCTGAGCCAGCATTTTAGGCGAAGCCTGAGGTATCAATCTCTGAAGTTCAGAATAGCGTAGTGTTTGATTGATAAGAAAGTAAATAATCAGAATTTTGTATTTACCACCGATGAGATTAAGTGTCGCCTCAAGCGGACAGTTGAGTTTTTTTAATTCTTCGATATCCATAAAAAAGTCTCCTTACTTACCAAAAGTATAGTATGCTACAAAAAAGTGCGTACTTGTTATTAGAATAATTATTGTTATAATTGAAACAAGGGATAAAATCAATCCCCACGAATAACAGGAGGTACATGATTATGGAACAAATTAAAAACTCAGAATTAAATGAAATTATAGGAGTGGTAAGCAACTATACGGAAGGATGCAAAAAGGGTGATACATCTATGATGCGTAAAGCATTTGACAAAGGTGCTGTTATGTATGGATATCTGAATGGACAGCTTTACGATGGCTCTATTGAAAATCTTTATGCAGCGGTAGATGCTATGGGTGCTGATGAAAATACTATCACACACATTGATATTTTAAATGTGGAAGGCAGCGTAGCAACTGTTCGTGTGACACTGGAGAACTGGCATGGACTCGCATTTACAGACTACCACAGTTTACTTAAAATCAATGGCGAATGGAAGATTGTAGCAAAGGTGTTTCACCAGTTCTAATTGAATCATTATATTATTAACGGAAAAGCGGGTTGTTCAAATAAAAGAGGACAATCCGTTTTTTAATAAAGTTATAAATGAAATCATTAGTGGAAAGGTGGATGAAAATGGATTTCTTGGAATTTGCAAGAAAACGCTGGTCAGTAAGATCGTACTCTGATCAGCCTGTGGAAGATGAAAAAATAAATAAAATTTTACAGGCAGCAATGATTGCTCCTACGGCGGTAAACTATCAGCCAGAGAAAATCTATGTTTTAAAGAGTCGTGAAGCACTGGACAAGATAAGAACTGTTACAAAAAGTACCTATAAGGCTCCGGTGGTATTTCTGATTTGTTCTGATACAGAACGTAGCTGGCACAGTCCATTTGTACGAAATTACAATAGTGGAGAAATGGATGCATCTATTGTATGTACGCATATGATGTTAGAAGCAGAAGATTTAGGGCTTGGTTCTGTCTGGGTATTGTTATTTGATCTGGAAAAAGTCAGAAAGGTTTTTAACCTTCCGAAGAATATAGTTCCTCATTGTCTGTTGCCAGTTGGATATCCAAGTAAAGATGCAGCACCTTATCGCCCTTGGCATGATGTGTTCCGGGCAATGGATGATATTTCGGAGATACTCTGAATGACAACTTCCAGTTTGTGTAACAGAAAGTGGTGAACATCAATGAAGATACAAATTGATTTTGAACGTCCTTATTTTGATGGAAACGAAATATTGGAACTCACGCTTGATGACCTGAATTGTTTTTATGCAGATGCAAATGAAGTAAATCGGCTTAACCTGTTTTTCGTCCTGGAGGCGTCGCTGCATCGGTTACAAGATGAGGGAAACTTGCAGACTGCTGCTCGTTGCGCATTTTTAATGGCATATTACTTTTTTGTTGCATTGACTCCTCCTGCATCTTTTGAACTGGCGGAGTTTTATATTGATCGGGCGCTGGAATGGAATGAAACGCCGGAATACCGGAAATGGAAAGGAATCATAGACGGCGGAAACTGATCGCTTCTTGTTTGTGAGGATATGAAAAATGAAATTTAAGAATTTGCTGCCAGCTCAAAATCGTGATGAATTGCGGCAATGGCTTTCGGAAAATTATAACAAAGAAGGTGAATGTTGGGTGGTTGTAAAGCGCGGACGCCCGGTAGACAATGGAACTTTTTGGTATATAGATGCAGTCGAAGAAGCAATGTGTTTTGGCTGGATTGATAGCACTACGAAGAAAATGTACAACGGAATAACTGCGCAAAGATTAGCGCCCAGAAGAAAAAACAGTTTGTGGTCTGAATTAAATAAGGAACGCTGCAGGAGAATGGAGCGGTTAGGCCGAATGACTGATGCCGGCAGAGCGGTTTTGCTGGATATGTCTGAAAAAGGATTTGTAATTGACAAGACAATTTTAGACACATTGCAGGAAGATTCTGAAATTTGGAAGAATTTTCAAAAATTTCCACCACTCTATCAGCGTGTAAGAATTGATACAATCCAAATTAAGAAAAAACAGCCGGAATTATTCCAGAGCCGCTTGCAAAAACTTTTGGACAACACAAAGGCAGGAATTATGTATGGCGAATGGAATGACAATGGACGCTTGCTTGCAGACATTTATTGAACTAAAAAAATTGAATTTTGAAAAAGGAAAACAAAATGAGCAAACCGTTTTGCATTTTTCCAATTTTTCCCGAAAGGAAACTCCTTGGAACTCAATCGGGAAGTTCCCGAAATGCAGCTATGATAAAAACTGCAATCGGGATGACCCCGAAGAAATAATTTTGCCAAAAACGCCTTTCAGGATAATCCCGAATCTTGTTTCATGTAAAAGGCGGCGTTCGGATTTTTCCCGAATGCTATTTTTCTTATAAGATGGAGATTGGGATAGTCCCGAACGCAGGCTATTGACTTTACCTGCCCAAATAAGTAATTGTATGGCAGGCATGGAAATTCGTGAAGTAAAAGAAAACAAAAAACAGTTTCTCCCGCTTTTGCTTTTGGCAGATGAGCAGGAAGATATGGTTGACCGATATCTTGAAAAAGGCACGATGTACGTTCTTTACGACAACGGCGCAAAGGCAGAATGTGTTGTGACCGATGAAGGCAACGGAATTCTTGAAATTAAGAACATTGCAGTTGAGCCGAAAAGCCAAAGAATGGGCTACGGCAAAACCAGGATTGACTTTCTTGTAAAAAAATACGCCGCTAAATATTCGGTTTTGCAGGCAGGAACTGGCGACAGCCCTTTGACAGTTCCGTTCTATGAAAAATGCGGCTTTGTCCGCTCCCACAAAACCCCTGGTTTTTTCACCGAAAATTATGACCATCCAATCTACGAATGCGGCATTCAGCTGGTGGATATGGTTTATTTGCGGAAACAGCTGTAGACTGTAAAAAAAAGTAAAACTGAAAGACGGCAAATCTGTTGTGTGTGGAACGGCGGTTCTGCACACTGTGAAATGGCTTATCCACAGGCAGTGGATAGGCGATGGTGCAGAATCATTATTCCTGATGAAGAAAATGGTTTCGATTTGAAAAAGGCACTTAAAAAGAAAAACACTTTGGATGGAAAGCCTGGAAAAAATCTGCGTTGCACTTGAGCATGAGATTGGGGATATTACGACTCCGTTTAGGCAACTCGCTCATAAAATAGTGTAAAATGCAGAAATCTCCCTCATAAAATAGTTGCAAGATAATAAAACTCGCTCATAAAATAGTAATTTTCTTTTAAAATTCGCTCATATTTTAGGCGAAGTGTGCTATGTTGGTTCAGCAAAATCACTTTCGACACTTATAAAAAGCGATTGTTATCCAGATATCACAACAGGAATAAAACTGATTCACGGAAATGTTGGGTTTGAGAATAACATTCATACATTCCCATATTTCAGTGCGTTCTTGCTTAAGCGATATTTGAAGGACGTTGAGTTTTAGAGCTTTGAAAAGGAAAACAAAGTGGAATTTATTAGCAGTGCGAGCATTGTTGAATTATTTAATCCAGGTGTTGTTTCAAGACAGCTACTGAATCCGGATAATTCTTCAAGCGAAAGAGTAACAATCACAGAAGTTCATCTTGAGCCGGGGGTATGCCAGCCCAGGCATATACATGATGCTTCTGAGCAGATATGGTATGCAACAAAAGGAACTGGCAAATTGCTGCTTGCAGGCAATGCGGAAAAAGAATTTGCGGCTGGTGATGTTGCAAGATTTTCTGACAAATAAATTCATGGACTGTTAAATGATGGAGATGAAGGGTTCGTGTATATATCTGTAACAGCACCGCCAATTAATTTTGGCTATGCTTATAAACACAAAAAGTAAGCGGCGTTCAAAACCACAGGCAGAAATAAAGTTTATACAAATGTATTCGAATAATTCATATGTACTGTCAGAAAGATTTGTATGTACTGTCTAAAAGTTTCTGATGTACTGTTCAAAAGATTCGGATGTATTGTCCGAAACATTTAAATGTACTGTCAAAAAGAATTTATGTTTTGCAGGCAGGAACTGGCATGGAAATTCGGGAAGTAAAAGAAAACAACAACAGTTTCTTCTGCCTTTGCTGCAACAAAACTTCATATTCAGAGCATAATTTCTGCCATTTTAGTGTTCCTAAAAAAATCAATTAAAAGTATTCACAAAAAATGAATGACGGCAAATCTGTTGTGTGCAGAATCATTGTTTCTGATGAAGGAAAGGGTTTCGATTTGAAAAAGTTACCCGAAAATCAATTATTTTTTTATTTGACGATATGTTAGCAAATGTGCTAACATATAGATATGTACAGAAAAGTATCATTCTATACAACTGCCGATGGAAAATGTCCTGTTGCAGAATTTATTGATTCTCAGCCGGCAAAAGTTGCTCAGAAGATTGCATGGGTTCTTAAAGCTGTTCAGGAAATTAAAAAAGTTCCAAAAACTTACTTTAAGAAGATTTCAGATACGGATTTCTACGAAGTAAGGATAGAACTTAGTGGAAATATTTATAGATTGCTGGGATTTTTCCACAATGGAAATATTGTAATTCTTACAAATGGGTTTCAGAAGAAGACGCAGAAAACTCCTGAAAATGAACTTGATATTTGCGAAAAACGGATGAAAGACTATATTAATAGAGGAAAAAGATAATGAATAATGATACTTTCGATTTAGATGATTATATTTCTCAAAGGAAAGAAAAGGATTCTGATTTTGCAAATGGATTTGATTCAGGTTATGAAGAATTTAAAATCGGAATGATGATAAAAGAAATGCGCCTTGAAAATGGAATGACACAAGAGCAGCTTGCCGAAAAACTTAATACAAAGAAAAGT
>JBNMJH010000016.1:0-48429 GCA_050873685.1 Treponema sp. | reverse complement strand
GGCTGGCTTAGACAGCGACTCCTTACCGAGATTTTGCTTCTCGCAATTTATTCTGCCTTCCACCGGCTCTCCAGATCCGTCAATCTAGAGTACTACGCTTTTCTCGTTTTTTCTAATTACTTAATCGTAACGACTCCTTTCGGTTTAAAAACTTCCTACTATTATATAATAAAAGCGGAATAATACAATTATAAAATTTAACAAAAAAAATGCCTCCTGCTTTTTGCGCAAGAGGCATAATCACTCAACTTAAAGTCCTAGACTAAAGTGAAGCGTGGCAAGTTCGGGCAATAACATCGTCCTGCTGCTCTTTTGTAAGATTGATAAAGCGTACAGCATAACCAGATACACGAACTGTGAAGTTTGCATATTCAGGTTTTTCTGGATGAGCCTGACAATCCTTGAGCTTTTCAACACCGAATACGTTTACGTTCAAGTGATGAGCGCCAGCGTGTCCTGATTCAGGTCCGATATCAAAGTATCCGTCAAGAACATTTACAAGGTTTTCAATTCTTTCATCCTCGTTATGTCCAAGAGCGCTAGGATTGATTGTCTGAGTGTTAGAAATACCATCCAAAGCGTATTCATAAGGAAGTTTTGCAACTGAGTTCAAAGACTTGATAAGACCTTTTGTTTCTGCGCCATAAGAAGGGTTTGCTCCAGGAGAGAATGGAGCGCCAGCTGGACGACCGTTTGGAAGAGCGCCAGTTGCCTTTCCGTATACAACGTTTGAAGTAATTGTAAGAATTGAAGTTGTAGGCTCTGCGTTGCGGTATGTCGGGTGCTTCTTAATCATAGCCATAAATGTCTTCAGCAAATCAACAGCGATGTCGTCTGCGCGGTCATCATCCTGTCCGTAACGAGGGAAGTCGCCTTCAACTGTAAAGTCTTTTACCAAAGTTACAGTGTTTATAACGTTTCCAGCCTTGTCCTTTACTTCAACCTTTTCGCGGTTTACGTGAACTTTCGCATATTTCATTGCAGAAAGTGAATCTACAACGTGAGAGAATCCAGCAATACCAGTTGCAAATGTTCTCTTAATGTCTGTATCTTCAAGAGCAAGCTCTTCAGCTTCGTAGTAATATTTATCGTGCATATAGTGAATTGCATTCAAAACATTTACATATACGCCAGCAAGCCATTCAAGCATAGCCTTGTACTTGCGGAGAACTTCGTCATAGTTTGAAGCATCAATTACGTCAGCTGTGATTGGAGCATATTCTGGACCAACCTGCATTCCCTTCTTCAAGCCTTCATCGATACCGCCGTTGAATGCGTAAAGCAAAGCCTTCGCAAGGTTTGCGCGGGCACCGAAGAACTGCATTTCTTTTCCAGTCTGAGTTGCAGAAACGCAGCAGCAGATTGAATAATCATCGCCCCAGATTGGACGCATAACATCATCATTCTCATACTGAATAGAAGAAGTATCGATAGAAATCTTTGCAGCATATCTGCGGAAATTCTCAGGAAGTCTCTTAGAGTACAAAACTGTCATGTTCGGCTCTGGAGAAGGTCCCATGTTTTCCAATGTATGAAGGAAGCGGAAGTCATTCTTTGTAACCATTGAGCGACCATCCTGGCCAAGTCCGCCAACTTCAAGAGTAGCCCAGATTGGATCGCCAGAGAAAAGCTGGTTGTAAGATTCGATGCGGGCAAAACGAACCATGCGGAACTTCATAACCATGTGGTCAACAAGTTCCTGAGCCTGCTCTTCTGTAAGAGTTCCGTTCTTAATATCGCGTTCAATATAAATGTCAAGGAATGTAGAAACTCGGCCTACAGACATAGCAGCGCCGTTCTGAGTCTTTACAGCTCCAAGATAACCAAAATACAACCACTGGAAAGCTTCTTTAGCAGTTTTTGCCGGCTTTGAAATATCGAAGCCATAGCTTGCAGCCATTTCTTTCAAGCCTTTCAATGCTTTGATCTGGTCAGAAACTTCCTCGCGGAGACGAACAACTTCTTCTGTCATTGTTCCATCGCCGATATTTGCGAAGTCATTCTGCTTTTCCTTGATAAGATAGTCGATACCGTAAAGAGCAACACGGCGGTAGTCACCTACAATTCGTCCGCGTCCGTAAGTATCCGGCAAACCTGTCAAGATATGAGCAGAACGAACAGCTCTGTGCTCAGGTGTATAAACATCAAATACGCCCTGGTTGTGTGTTTTATGATATTCAGTAAAAATCTTGTGAAGCTCAGGATTTACTTTGTAGCCGTACATTTCGCAAGACTGCTCAGCCATCTTGATTCCGCCATAAGGCATGAAAGCTCTTTTCAAAGGCTTGTCAGTCTGAAGACCTACAACTTGCTCAAGTTCTTTTCCTTCCGGGCAGATATATCCAGGCTTGTGAGATGTAAGACCTGTAACAATGTCAGTATCCATGTCAAGAACACCAGATCTTTCTTTTCCATCCAAACCGATAGATTTCTTGTTGTGTTCTTCTTTCTGAAGTTTCTGAAGCTCATCAAACAGCTTTTTTGTAGCCGCTGTAGGACCTGCAAGGAATTTATTATCTCCGTCATAAGGAGTGTAGTTGTTCTGGATGAAGTCACGAACGTTAACTTCTTCTTTCCATAAACGACCTGCAAAACCATTCCATTCTTCTTTCTGGATCATATCTTTTATACCTCTCAAAAAAATGATTAGTTTACTTTTTAGAAACAGAAAACTTTTTCAAGCTTTAATCCGTTCTGTTATAATAATAATATAAAGAATCTCAAAACTCAATTAAAATTCTTTAAAAAAAACTATATTTAGTGTACTTTAACAAAAAATCAGGCAAAAAAACACTAGAGATTTTTTAACCTGATTCGATTTTAAATATTTATCCACTTTTGTTTATATTTATGCATTTTTTTTGCGTAAATATACAAAAAACTTCAGAAGTTTCTTCCGGCTGAAAGTCAGCGAGCTTCATCCATAGGAATGCCGCGGATTTTCTTCACATAAATTCTGCGCATAAAAACAAGGGACATTCCCACGGACATAAATTCCGCAATTATGAAGCACCACCACACATTGTCAACATTTCCTGTCTTAGAAAGAAAATACGCGGCGGGAAGAAAAACAACAATCTGGCGGGCAAATGAAACAATCATGCTGTAGACAGCGTTTCCAAACGCCTGAAAAACAGAGGAAAGCGTTATCGCAATGGCGGCTCCAAAAAAACTTGGGGCAATCAGCCTGAGCGCAACAATTCCCATGCGCTTCATTTCCGGAGTCGCGCTGAACATAGAAAACAGCTGCCCCGGAATAGATTCAAAAAGAACCACGCCGACAGTCATTATGCACAGCGCAAGAAGCAAAGCCCCGCGGATTGCATTTGTAATTCTTCTGTGGTGCATCGCGCCGAAATTGTATGCGATTATAGGAATAATTCCGTTGCAGAGCCCGAAAACCGGCATAAACACAAAACTGTTCAGCTTGAAGTAAACGCCGTAGACAGCAATCGCCGTGTCGCCTCCGTTCGGAGTTCCGCCAAGAATCAGGTTCATAAAATAAGTTATCACCGAAGTGATTGAAGTCATCAATATTGAAGGAACCGCAACTTTGTAAATCTGCGCGACAATACGGCCTTCAAGAAGAATGTTCTTGAATTTCAGCTGAATATCATGATTCTTCTTTATGTTAAGGCAAAGAGAAACACAGCCGCCAATAATCTGGCCAAGAACAGTCGCAAGCGCCGCGCCTTTTATTCCCATCGCAGGGAAAGGTCCTATTCCGAAAATGAACAGCGGATCGAAGACACAGTTGAAAACAGCACCGACAATCTGCGAAATCATTGAAAGAAATGTCCTTCCAGTCGCCTGAAGCAACCTGTCAAACATAGTTCCAACAATCGGACCAAGCCCAAGAATAAGAATAATGTCAAGATATTCCTTTCCGTATTCAATAATAGCCTGGTTTTGAGTCTGG
This sequence comes from Treponema sp., assembly GCA_050873685.1. Taxonomy (GTDB): domain Bacteria; phylum Spirochaetota; class Spirochaetia; order Treponematales; family Treponemataceae; genus Treponema_D. The sequence continues at coordinate 44,510 of JBNMJH010000016.1, read as the reverse complement.
GAACGCAGATAAGGCTCCGTTACAAGAGTTCCGGCAACGGCAAACACAATCCATGTTATAATAGAAAGAACAATTCCATTCATTGCAGACTTGTTCACATCATCCTGGTTTTTCTGGCCAAGCCGAAGAGAAAGCAAGGCGTTCACGCCGACGGAAGTTCCAACACCGAACGCAACCATAAGATTCTGAATCGGAAACGCAAGGGAAACAGCTGTCAAGGCTTCCTCGCCAATCATTCCGACAAAAACAGAGTCAACAATATTATACAAAGCCATAATGAGCATAGAGAACATTATTGGCAATGACATATTAAAAATAAGCTTCATGACGGGCATTGAGCCCATCTTGTTTTCTGTAGACATAAAATATTCCGGAAAAAATCTAGTCGAGCAGCGCGTCAAGTTCCGCAGTAATCTTGGCTTTATCCATTTTCTGGCCAATTATGCAGAGCTTTATCATACGGTCGCCAACTTTCTCGTCCCATTCCTCGCGCATCTTCGGCTCCTGGGCAAGAACTTCCTCCTGCTCAGCTTTTGGCGCAGCCGCAAGCCAAGTTCCAGAAGCGCCGGCAGAAATCTGTCTTCCTGAAGTTTCAAAAACATAGGCCATATTCTGCTCATCGCTGAACCAGACAACTCCTTTTGAGCGGATGATATTTCTTGGCCATCTTCCTGCATATTCCTCAAGCTTCTCGCGGTTGAAAGGACGTCTTCTGTAGTAAACAAAATTTCCGATTCCATACTCGTCTTCGTCGCTTCCAGAATCGCCTTCATGCTTGTGCTCGTGGTGATGATGCTCATGCTCATCGTGTCCGTCATGCTCATGGTCATGTTCGTCATGCCCGTCTTCTTCCGCAGACTCAAGATGCTGAACCCATGCCGCGCTTTCAAAAACAGCGTCGAAATCAAAGCGGTCTGTTGAAAGAATATCCTCAACATCAACATTTCCGCGCTCAGCTTCAATTACTTTTACATGCGGCTGAAGAGCCTTTACAACAGCACGGACTTTCTTCATTTCTTCCGGAGTAACCAGGTCTTTCTTGTTCACAATCAATGTCGAGCAGAATTCAATCTGCTGAACAAGGAGCGACTCCAAATCCTCTTCGTCCATGTCTTTTTTAAGAAGCTTGTCGCCGGCAGAAAATTCGTCCACAAGCCGTTTTGCGTCAACAACAGAAACAACGTTGTCCAGGCGGCCGTTTTCAATCTGCATGATTGCCTGGGCAATAGGCATAGGCTCGCAAACGCCGGAAGCCTCAATCAAAATGTAGTCAAACCTTCCGGAAGAAATAAGATTTTCAATCTGCTGAACAAGATCAGACTTCAAAGTGCAGCAAATACAGCCGTTCTGAAGACCGATAATGCTTGAAGTATCAGTAATATTCGCCTCTTTTGAAATAAGAGTCTGGTCAACATTTATTTCACCGATATCGTTTACAATTACCGCAACTTTATAACCTTTCTGGTTTGTAAGAACTTTATTCAGCAAAGTTGTTTTTCCTGCGCCAAGATAACCGCAGAGCAAAGTAATAGGAACTAGCTTTTTAGACATTTTATTTTACCTCTATTTATTTTTAAATTACTTAAGCATTCAGCAAAGCCGCAAGATCTTTCGCCGTGAAATGCAAATCTTCCGCAACTTTCGCAGCCGGACCTGACTCGCCGAAACGATTTATGCAGAACAAATCCTTACGGCTTGTGGCATAATGCTTCCAGTTCGCGCTGATTCCGGCTTCCGCGCACACAACGCGTTTTGCGCCGCCAATAATTTCAGCCTGCACGCCTTCATCAAGCTCATCGAATTTGTTGTAGTCAATAACTGAAACGACACGGATTTTCTTGTTTCCAGAAATTGAAGCCGCTTCAATCGATGTTGAAACTTCCGAACCTGTGGCAAGAATAGTGATTTCCGGAGTTCCATCGCAGTCAAGCGCAACATAAGCGCCGTTTCTGCGGATATTTTCCTTCCAGTTTTTGTCGGATTTTGCAAAACCCTGAATCGCCTGTCTTGTAAGCGCAATGCAGACTGGATGGTCTTTTGACTCATAGGCCATTTTCCAAGCCTCAAGAGTTTCCTGGGCATCCGCCGGACGCAAAACCTGAACATTCGGAATTGCCCGCAAGGAAGCCAGCGTTTCCACAGGCTGATGTGTAGGACCGTCCTCGCCGACATAGATTGAATCGTGTGTAAGAACGTAAATGTTCGGCAAATTCATAAGAGCCGCAACACGAAGCTGAGCCCTTAGATAATCAGCGAAAACAAGGAAAGTCGCGCAGAAAGGACGAAGTCCGCCGTGCAAATTCATTCCTGAGACAACCGCGCTCATTGCAAATTCACGGATTCCGAATTCAATTGTTCTTCCAGTTCTGTTCTGTGAAGTAAAAATTCCGCCGCAATCCTTAAGAACTGTTTTGTTAGGCCCCGCAAGGTCCGCCGAGCCGCCCACAAGATTTTCATACTTCTGAGCCATATAGTTCAAGGCTTTTCCGCTTGCATCGCGGGTAGCCATTTTGTCTGTGTCTGAAAATTCAAGTTCCTCAACCTGGCCTGTAGGCTGGTCGCTGAAATATTCATCCCATTTTTTACGCAAGTCAGGATTTTCTTTTGACCAAGCCTCGAATTCTGCGTTCCATGCATTTTCCTTTGCCGCCCATTCAGCTTTTTTTGCGTTGAAATATTCATAGGCTTCAGGAACAACATAGAATTCCTTGTCTTCTGGAATTCCAAGAACTTTTTTTGCGTGCCTGATTCCTTCTTCTCCAAGAGGAGCGCCGTGAGTGTCGGCAGTTCCCTGTTTCGGGGAAGAAAATCCGATTATTGATTTCAAAATGATAAGGCTCGGTTTGTCAGCGCATTTTTTCGCTTCTTCAACAAGCTCAGCAATCTGCGCCGGATTGTACATATCTCCGCGAAGAACTTGCCAGCCGTACGCTTCGTAACGCTTCGCAATATCCTCATTGAAAGTGATGTCCGTTGAGCCGTCAATTGAAATTTTGTTCATATCGTAGAAAACAATGAGTTTTCCGAGCTTCAATGTTCCAGCAAGCGACGAAGCTTCAGAAGAAACGCCTTCCTCAAGGCAGCCTTCGCCAACAAGGGAATAAGTGTAATGATCAACAATTTTATGTGAAGGAGTATTGAACCGGGCCGCAAGCATGCTTTCCGCCACAGCCATTCCAACAGCCATTGAAACGCCCTGGCCAAGCGGGCCGGCTGTACATTCAACTCCGTCTGTAACTCCGTATTCAGGATGTCCGCAGCATACGCTTCCAACCTGGCGGAATGATTTTATATCTTCAAGAGTAATCTTGTATCCGCTCAAATGGAGAATCGAATACAAAAGCATTGAACCATGTCCAGCAGACAAGACAAAACGGTCTCTGTCCGCCCATTTAGAATCAGCAGGATTGTGCTTCAGGATTTCTCCGTAAAGGACTGCGGCCACTTCCGCCGCACCAAGAGGAGTTCCCGGATGTCCAGAATTCGCTTTCTGAATTGCATCCATCGACAAACTTCGGATAGAAGTTGCTACAGCCTTAATCGCTTTCTCGTTCATCTTAAACCTCTAAAGTGTTATGTGGAACTGCAAAAATCTGCATTTCTGTGCATTTTTGAAGAACCTTTTAATTTATGTAAAACTGACGCTCCTCAGGATAATTTTCTTATCTCATTGAGCAATTCAGCCTCACCTGCATTTTTTTCAAGCAGCTTCTTGAATTCCTTGTTCTGAAAAAGCTGCACAAGCTCCGAAAGGACTTGTAAATGCGTATGCTGATTTGCGGTAAGAATGACAAACATCACGAAAACTTTTCTTTCATCCGGCGCCTGCATATCAATCGGATTTTTCAGATACACAATGTAAATTCTCTGCTCGCTTTCGTCCTTCACAATTGGAATTCTGGCATGAGGCAAAGCTATTCCGTTTCCAACAGCAGTGCTCATGATTTTTTCCCGCTCGCACAAGGCATTCAGCACGGAGCCAGCAGAAATTCCAGCCGGAATACTTATCATTCCTGTGATTTTTTTATAGATTTCTTCCGGTGAAGAACCTTCAACATCCTTGAAAACACCGCCTTTGTGAATAAGCTCCGCAAGATTTACTGCCATTTTTTACTCCGACAAAATTTATTTTATAACTACAAATCCATTCTTGGATTCCCGGGCAATAACCGCGCGCAAGTCTTCCTCGATACATTCAAAATTCAGCTGCATTCCGTCAACAGAAATCGAAATTTCATTCATATCCTGAACCACGGAAGCTGAATCCGACTCGCAGGCTTCAAGCACATGATTTATATGAGCATAAATCTGGGACAGAACAACAAGCGACTGCTGCGGAAAAACTGAAAGATCCGCACAAGCCAAGTCAATTGCATAGACAAGCGCATTCACCTGGCAAAACAGCTCCAGAATTCTGTGGCGCAGCCCGCTTATCTCAGAATCTGCAAAACGGTTATAGTTTGCGGAGATTATATCATGCCGGTTTTTCAAGTGCAATAACATCATCTTGCGCTGGACGGCAGAAATTCTATATGAATTCGGATACAACTGCTGAAGAAGAAGCTCCATGTCGCAAACTTTGTTGTAAAGCTGGTCTTTTACCGCTGAATCAACAATGTATTCAGGAATTTTCTCAAATTTTTCAGCGGAAGGCTTCAACTCTGACTTTTCCGTGGAAGGCGCGTACTCTGTTTCATTCCAGCTGCCAATTGCAGGAACATCCTCGCCCTTGAACCAAAGTCTTGTTTCAACGCCAAAAAGCTCAAAACCGATTTTCTTTGTCCTGATGAAAAATTCTTCTATAGAGCCGCAGTTCTTCACGCAAAGCTCATTGCGGTTTTCCGCAAAAACCATGGAAAGCTGCTCTTCAATTGAGCCGACCGGCCCGATAATCTTAAAGCTTTCCAGAAGATATTTTTCCAGCAGGGAATACCATCTTTCACGCTCAATGTCATCGTTTGTCATCTGAAAATGATTTTCCGAGCGCGGAACAAAATCAATATCAACAATGCAGTTGTCCCAGTCCACAACACGACAGATAAGCCTGTCGCCGGTCTTGAATCCGTTCTTCACAAGCAAATCTGTTGAAACTCCTGTAACTTTTACAACAGGCGGAAGCGTATAATCCAATGCGGCAAGATCCATTCCGGCATTCGCAGGATCCTGGGCAATATACTGAGGAGAATATTCATCGCCGTAGAGCGTGAACAAATCCAGCAGGAACGAGCTGTCCATTTCAACAACCTTGTGAGACAGAACATGCTTCTTATACACGAAAGTTATGCTGCAAGGCAGAACATCCGGATCCGCAAACGGCATGCAGCGGTGCCCCGCAATAAAAACGCCTTTGTCAAGTTCTTTCCGCTCCGGCTTTATGCTGAAATAACGCTCTGTAAACATACACGCCCTTGTGGCATACAATCCATTCGCCAGACTGAAAACATTCGGGTCTGTTTCAAGATAGCTTACACATTCTTCTTCTGTAGCCTTTACTCCGCACTTAGATAAAAATTCTGAAAAAATTCTTGCGCTGAAAGGATCTGTATATGTGCGAATGAATTTATGCACCAAAGTTTCTGCTAGTATTTTCATACTATAAAGATAGCAAGACAACGATTAAAATTCAAATGAAAACTGAATATATTGCACCACGTGAATGCTGAGTTTTTTGCAAATTCTGAAAAGCCGCTCTCGTCAGATTTACAATTTGCTCCAGATGGATTGGGCTCGCGCTTCGCTTGTAAAAATTGGGTGCTTCGCACTTTTACTGGTTCAATCGCCCAAAATCTTCACAAATTGTAAATCTGCCTACGCTTTTATTTCTTCAACAAAAACTCAGCATTCAAGTTTGCGGCAAGATGAATGGTAATATTTTACTGTTTGCAGAAACCTGCTTCTCTTCTTTTATTTGCTATTGCTTTTTGAAAATGATATAATTGAGAACATTTTTTCAAGGAATACAACAAATGTTAAATTTTCTTTACACGGTAATAATTTATCCGCTTATTCAGATTATCGAATTTTCTTTTGTTCTTTTTGACAGCGTCTTTAAAAACCAGGGAATTGCGGTTATCGGTGTAAGCCTTGCGGTTTCAATCCTTTGTCTTCCGCTTTATATTGTAGCGGAGCACTGGCAGCAAATCCAGCGCGACACAGAAAAAAAACTCGAACCGGGAATTCAGAGAATAAAATCTGTTTTCAAGGGCGACGAGCAGTACATGATTCTTTCAACTTTCTACAAGGAAAACCACTACCACCCGCTTATGGCGCTGCGCTCATCGTTCGGGCTTCTTATTCAGATTCCGTTTTTCATGGCGGCTTATTCATTTCTTTCAAACCTTGAATCGCTGCGCGGATATTCATTTCTTTTCATCAGGGACATGGGCGCCCAGGACGCGTTTTTTTCAATCGGCGGATTTCCGGTAAATGTGCTTCCAATAGCAATGACGCTCATCAATATAATCGCCGGCGCAATCTACACAAAAGGCTTCAAATTCAAGGATAAAATCACAATTTACGGAATGGCACTGATTTTCCTTGTAATTCTTTATTCTTCTCCGGCCGGGCTTGTGCTTTACTGGACGATGAACAATGTCTTTTCCCTTGTAAAAAATATTTTCTACAAAATAAAAAATCCGGCGAAAGTTCTGTACATTGTATTTGCCGCCGCGATTTTCGGGCTTGATTTTTATGTTCTTTTTGTGCACAACGGATTTTTGCACAAAAGAGTTCTGCTCGCAATAATCGCGACTGCGCTGCTTGGAATTCCTTTCCTTGCAAAATATGTTTCCCGGCTTCTGGACACAACTTTGAAATCCCTTGCGGAAAACAAAAAAAGCCGGTTCGGAATTTTCTTCATTTCATGCGTTGCGCTCTGCCTTTTTGCCGGAAGCGTAATTCCTTCATTTATCATAAGCTCTTCTCCTGTTGAATTTTCAAACATCGACGGCTACGGCTCGCCGCTTTACTTCATATACAACTCAACAATACAGACGTTCGGACTTTTTGTGTTCTGGATGAGCTGCGTCTACTTCTTGTTCAGCGCAAGAGTCCAGGCTGGATTCGCTGTTGTTATGCCGGTTCTTCTTTTTATCGCGCTGATTGATGCATTTGTTTTCTCTGGCGACTACGGAACTCTTTCAAGGCTCATAACTTTTGCTGAAAACATTGACTCAGCGTCCGTATGGCAGTCAGTCTTGAATTTAATCTGCATCATCATCGCGGCCTGCGTTCCAGCAGCTCTTCTTAAACTGAAAAAAGAAAAAATTCTGAACGGAATTCTTGCCGTAATTCTTATTGCCGAAGCAGGAATTTCTGTTGTTCATATTGCGCAGATTCAAAAAGGCTATGTGGAATACAAAAACACTGTCGCAGAGAATATCCAGGAAGTTACAACGATTTCGCCTTTGTACCACGTTTCAAAAACTGGAAAAAATGTATTTGTAATCATGCTTGACCGAGCGGAAAATTCATATGTTGAGCCGATTTTCGAAGCCTTCCCGGAACTGTACGACATTTACGACGGATTCACGCTTTACAAAAACACTGCATCATGGAACCAGGGAACTTTGCTTGCCACGCCGCCTCTTTTCGGCGGATACGAATATATTCCTTCAGAAATCAACAAGCGGAAAAACGAAAAGCTTGTGGACAAACAGAATGAAGCGCTTCTAATGCTCCCACGCATCTTCACCGAGCAGGCAGATTTTACAGCACAGGTTTCGGACTTGAGCTGGGCGAACTACAGCTGGATTCCAGATATGTCAATCTGCGCGCCGTACGAAAAAATCGAAGGATTCAACGTTGAGCGAAAATACACAGACCTCTGGGTAAAACAGAATCCGGACAAAGTGCGCCCGAACATCACAAGCACCTGCCTGAAACGAAATCTTGTTTGGTTCAGTCTTTTCAAGGCGGTTCCGCTTTTTGCGCGCGACAGCATTTACGACGACGGCTCATGGTGGTCTTCCGACGAGCAGACTTCAGACATAATGGAATTCATCGACTACTATTCAGCGCTTGACTATATGCCGGAGCTCACCGACTTTACGGCTGAAGGAAACAAATTCTTCGCGATTGTAAACGACACAACTCACTCAGGACAAGTTCTTCAAGCTCCAGACTACGTTCCGGCAATTGACGTTGAAGACAAAACCCATTCAAAAGTTGAAAAATACCGCAGCGTTTCAGGAAACATTGCAGCACTGAAGCGTTTCGGCGATTGGATTCAGTACTTAAAGGAAAATGACTGCTACGACAACTCGCGGATTATTTTTGTAGCCGATCACGGAATCGGAACAACTGAAGGATTCAAGCTGGATTTCGAGCAGACAGAATTTCCGCAGGGATACAATCCGGACCACAACCATCCGCTGCTTTTAGTAAAAGACTTCAACGCGAAAGGAAAGCTTTCTGTGAGCAAAGACTTTATGACAAACGCGGATGTTCCGGCGATTGCGACAAAAGGAATAATCGAAAACCCGAAAAATCCAGTGAGCGGAAAAGAAATAAAAGAAATTCCGCCGGCAGAGAAAAAAGCTTCCGGCGTAGTTCTTACGCATAACTGGCGTCCGGGCGGAAACGGCTTGAACACATTCACAGTTCCAGAAGACGACTGGTACACAATTTCAGAAAATATCTTTGAAGCCAAAAACTGGCAGAAAGGAATAAAATAAACCATCTTTGGAGACATTATGATTTCAACAACTTTTTTACCACTTTACATTGATCCTGGCACGGGCTCAATGCTTTTCAGCATACTGATTGGAGCAGCCGCAACAGTTTTCTTTTTATTCCGCGCCCTTCTGCTGAAACTTAAATTCTTCTTTTCCGGGAAAAAAGACGGAAGCGCACAGCTGGATTCCTCATACAAGCCGTATGTAATCTACAACGAAGGAAACCAGTACTGGAACACGTTCAAGCCGGTTGTAGAAGAATTCGAGGCGCGAAAAATTCCTCTTGAATATCTTACTTCCTCAAAGACAGACCCGGTTTTTGAGCAGAAATACAACTATGTGAAGGCAGAATTCATCGGCGAAGGAAACGCGGCTTTTGCAAAGCTCAATATGATCAGCGCCGGAGTTGTGCTGATGACGACACCTGGACTTCAGGTTTACCAGCTTAAACGCAGCAAAAATGTAAAGCATTACTCGCATGTTCTGCATATGCCTAACGACGCCACAACATACAGGCTTTTCGGGCTTGATTTCTTTGATTCAGTTCTTCTTACTGGCGACTACCAGGCGGCAGATATCCGCTATCTTGAAGAAAAACGCGGAATCAACAAGAAAGAGCTTGTTACAGTCGGCTGTCCGTACCTTGATGTATACAAGCAGAATATCGCAGGAATTTCAGATGAAGAAAACCATCCGTTCACAGTTCTAGTTTCTCCAAGCTGGGGCGATGTTGGAATTCTAAAGAAATACGGAGAAAAGCTTCTTGATCCGCTTTCAAAAACTGGCTGGCGGATTATCGTGCGCCCTCATCCGCAGTCAAAAAAATCAGAGGCTGAAATGCTCGACCGGCTTGCCGCGCGCTACAAGGACAATCCGAATGTTGTGTGGGACTATGAGCGGCAGAATATTTTCTCTCTGAAAAAAGCAGACATAATGATTTCCGATTTTTCAGGAATTATTTTTGACTACACATTCCTTTGCGACAAGCCTGTTATGTACGTGAACGCCGGAATGGACTTGCGCCCGTACGATGCCTATGACCTTGACGGAAAAGAACTGTGGCAGTATTCAGTATTGAAAAAATTCGGAACAGAACTGAAGGAAGAGCAGTTCGCAAACATAAAGGAAGTAATCCAGTCTGTAAGCGATTCAAAACAGCTTGAAGAAGCGCGCCACGCCGCAAAAGCAGAAGCCTGGATGCACGAAGGCGAAGCCGGAAAAAATATCGCTGATTTCATGATCAGCAAGGTGGAAACTTCTAACAAATAAATTTGAGAGAGAAAATGATTTTTTACAATATTTTTATTTCACCGATAGAGCTCATAATAGACTGGGTTTTCAATTTTTTTGTAAGGGAACTTCCATTTCTTGGAATATTAGGAGCTATTGTCGGTGTAAGCCTTGCAATAAATTTTCTTGCCCTGCCAATTTACAATATTTCAGACACCCTGCAGGACAAGGAAAGAAAAATCCAGGAAAAACTGAAACCTGGAATCCAGCGGATAAAAGCGGTTTTCTTTGGCGACGAGCGTTTTATGATTCTTCAGACTTTTTACAAGGAAAACCATTACCATCCGCTTCTTATGCTCAAGGATTTTAATTCCAATTCGGAAATAAAAACCGACACTTCCATTATGACAAACGCTGACACAATATTTTTAGCAGCTGACGGAATTATTGAAAATCTTGAAAATCCGTTTCTGAACCATAAGATGCAGCAAGAAAAACACAGAAATTTCAAAGTTCATTTAGCTAAGAACAAGAAAACTTTCAACAAATACATTCTGCTTGAAAAACCAAATTTTCTTGTAAAAAACGGTTTCAATGATTTTTCTGGCTGGGAAAAAATCGAATATTAAAAATTGGCTCAAAAAAAATCCGGCGGACAAAAGTTCGCCGGATTTTTTTTATTTGCAGCTTTCGCTTAGCTCCTGGTGTTTTCTTAAAAGTTCTGTTGTAAGAGTTTCCGGGAAAACTTTGCTGTTGGATGCCTGGTTTTCTGCGCTTACAGTTTCGCCTTCATACAGCACAACTGGATAATCCTTAAGAATATCGGCGCGCGCTTTTTCCACGATACATTCCGCCATTTCCATTGCAAGCGGGTTGTATTTTTTCTTGTTGATAACCGCAATAGATTCAGTAAGAGAAAAATTTCCTTCAACTGGATCTACAAAATCAACTGGAAGACCGGCTTTCTTGTCGCGGACAGCCTGATGTCTTAGACCGAAACCAACGGCAACTTCACCGGAACGAATCTTTTTTATCGGACCGGAACCTGAAAGCTCAAGATGAGGGCCGGCATTTTTATAAATTGCCGCAAGCGCCTGCTTCGCGCCGTCCTCGCCGTATTCAGAAATAAGCGCCTGAACCATAAGCCACGCAGTTGTGCTTCCCATCGGGTCAACAACGCTCACAAGATTTTTATACTCAGGATTTCCCAAATCTTTTATGCTTTTCGGACAAGGAATTTTATCTTCCTTCAGAAGCTTTGTGTTCACAATCACAGCGCCCTGCAAGGCAATAAGCGGAGTGTAGAACGACGGATGAGAAACCGTTGACGTTGTTTCAAACTCCAAATCCTTGAACATATTGTTCATTTTCTGGGCGCTTTCAATATAGAAAGAACTCATTGTAACAAGGTCAGCCTCAATGTCAGAGCCTTCGGCAAAAAGTTTTCCGCCAAGCTCGCTTGTTCCGAACGACTGAAAAATATACTTTCCAGCATAACCGTTCTCATCGAGAGCCTTTTTTACTGAAACAGCAGCCTCGTCATCCGCATTTGAATAAATAATCACCTGCTTTTCTGCCGGATTCTTTTTTGAACAGCCGGCAAGCGCAAGAACTGAAACCACAGCAAACGCCGCAAAATTTAATTTCTTCATAGACTTTCCTAAAACAAAAGATTCCATAGATTCCATATTATTGCATATCTGCAAAATCTTGAAAACAGAAGAAATATTCCGCGGAGAAAATTTTTCTGTAATTTTACAAACGTGTGCGCTTCCTGCGTACGCCCTGACTGCGGCAGGGATTGGAAGGGCCGCGGAGCGGTTCTGGAGCGAAGCGGAAGAATGGAGATAGCACGAAGTGCGTACGGAACCCTGGAAAGCCCGGTTTTTGCACAGCGAAGCAGAGCAAAAAGCCGCCCAAATAAAAAAACATAGATTTTACACTTGAAAAACACATAAATTTCACTTATATTCAGTGCGTAAACACTTGTTTTTGGAGGAAAATATGGCAAATCTTACAATCACTCTTGATGACCAGGACAAAAAGGACATTTCGGCTTTCTGCGAGCAGGTTGGAATGACAGTTTCGGGACTTTACAATGTTTTTACGAAGCAGGTTCTGCGCGAAGGTCGGATTCCGTTTGAAATCGGCGTTGACCGTCCAAACCGCAAGACGATAAAGGCAATGAAGGAAGGCGACAAGATTGCGGACAATCCGAATGTGAAGGGATATTCATACAATCAGTTTGTTGAGGAGATGAAAAAGTGGTAGAGCCAAAATTTCAAATCAAATGGACAAAGCAATACAAAAAAGACATAAAAATTGCTAAAAAGCGGCACTACAAGATTGAGGAGCTGCAGGAAGTTGTTTTTCAGCTCGCGAACGGACTTCCGCTAGATGAAAAATACCACGACCATGCGCTGGAAGGAAACTGGGCGAACCAAAGAGAGTGCCACATAAAAAGTGACTGGCTTTTGATTTACCAGATAAAGGGCGATGTTCTTGTCCTGGAGCTTTCGCGCACAGGAACACACGCAGACTTGTTCGGAAAATAATATGGCGACTTCAAAAGAATACATTGATTTTGTGTGCGGCCAGATTGAGCCGTACGGCGAGCCGGCCGAGCGGAAAATGTTCGGTGAGTATATGGTTTATCTTGGCGGCAAGCCGGTTCTTCTTGTGTGCGACAACACAGTTTTTGTGAAGAAACTTGCGGAAATTGAGTCGCTCATGAACGAATTCAGTGCGGAAAGCGGTTTTCCGTATGAAGGCTCAAAGGAGCACTTTATTCTGGACATAGAAAACCGCGGGCTTCTAGACAAAGTTATTCCGCTGCTTGAAAAAATCACGCCGGTTCCAGCCAGACGGAAAAAAGCAAAAAGTAATGGATGAGAGTTTTCCCATTACTCCGTTTTTCCCATTTTTTTCTTTGCAAGCTCCAGAGCGGCAAGAAGAGCAATTCCGGCGAAAAAAGCTGGAACGCTGAATGTTGAAATCGAAAGCGGCGGCTGCGGAACTTTCAGGGAAGATGGCCCGTAGGCAATCGCGTACAATGAGCCAAGTACAAGCCCCGCGACCAGAAAAATCATCTGCGGCCGGAATTTCTTGAGCAGAATGCTGATTCCCCTTGCCGCGGAAAAAAGCCCGGCGACAAGCCCAAGCACAAGGCAGGCGCATCCTCCGGCAAACTCAAAGTTTCCTGCCATAACTTCCTTGAACGCATTCACGGCAGGCACATAAATTCCGCAGATTAAAAGAACCGTCGAGCCGGAAATCCCCGGAAGAATCATTGCGGTAACAGCGGCAACTCCAGATACAAAAACAAACAGGTACTGCCAGAAATTAAGCGCGGAAAAGTCAACGGCGCTGTTTTCAGGAAAGAAATTTTTGAGCATGGTGAGCGCGACCACAAGAAACGCGCCGGCAAAAGCAAAAACGCAGTAGCGCAAATTGTTTTTAAGAACAGACTTCTCCTCGTTCAGAATGCAGAAAAATGCGGCAAGGCTAAGCCCGATGAACGCGGACGAAAGCGCATAAATGTGCGTGCTGAAAATCCGCGAAAGAACAAGAATGCAAAGCACCATTCCTGGAAGCCACCCTGAGCAGAAAACGCACAGGTACAAAAACGCCGGCTTCCGCTCCCCTCCGCCGTTTTTCAAAAGCGCGCCGATTGACCCGACAAGTTTTTCGTAAAATCCCATGATGAACGCGACAGTTCCGCCCGAAATCCCCGGAACGCTGTCCGCCACCGCCATGCAAAATCCGTGAAATGCAGTAATAAATTTTCTCATGATTTTTCCTCTTAAACAAAAACATTCTAGCAGGGCTTTTTAAACTAAGATTTACAAGATTTTAAACAGAATTTAAATTTCTAGCCTAGCGTTTTACGAATAAAGCGAGAAACTGAAATTATGCGGATGCGTTAGGGATTGGAGCGGCGCGCCGAAGGTGCGTTGCGGAGCAATGGAGCTAGCACGGAGTGCGTGCGGAACCGCGCAAAGCCCGACGGCAGCTTGCTGCCGGAACGCCCAGAAAAAAATTATTCTTCTGGAACGCAAAACCTGTAGCCTGCGCCCCAGACGGTTTCGATGTATTCTGGGTCGGACGGGTCGGATTCGATTTTTTCGCGGATTCGGTTGATGTGGACGGCGACTGTGGCGTTGTCGCCCATTGTTTCAAGCCCCCAGACTTCTTCGTAAAGGGTTTCGCGGTCGAAAACCATGTCGCGGTGGTTTATCAGGAACAGAAGAAGCTCGTACTCCTTGTTTTTCAGGATGGTTTCTTTTCCGGAAACGTAGACGCGGCGGGAAACTGTGTTCACGGTGATTTTTCCGGCGTGGATTTCTTCATCTTGAGATTTTGCGGCGCGGCTGATACGCTCCCGGACTGCAAGATGGGCTTTTATGCGCGCAAGAAGAACGGCGGGCGAAAACGGCTTTTCAATGTAGTCGTCCGCTCCGTAGCCAAGCCCGCGGATTTTGTCGGAATCGTCAAGGCGCGCGGAGATAATCAGAATCGGAATGTCGCTTTTTTCGCGGAACCGGCGGCAAAGAGTTAATCCGTCTGTTCCCGGAAGCATAAGGTCAAGAAGCACAAGGTCGTATTTTGCGGAAAGGAATTTTTTAAGCGCCGTGTCTCCGTCCGGCGCGGTTTCGCACAAAAATCCGCTCGCGCAAAGATAGTCGCTTTCAACTTTTGAAATCACGCTGTCATCTTCAACTATGAGAATGTGCTTTTTTTCAGTTTTGCCCTGAATTTTATTCTGGTTCTGGTTCAAATTCTGTCCGTTTTCTGCGCTCATTTTTGTTGCTCCGTTTTTTTTATTTTTTCAGTTTCTGGAATTTATTTCTCCGGCTCTGATTTTGCTTCCATCTCCAGTTCCGGCGGTTCTGGAAACGTGAGGTGAATGCAAAGTCCGCGAGGCTCGTTTCTTTCCGCCGCGGCAGTTCCGCCCATCTGCTCCATCGATTTTTTTACAATCGCAAGGCCAAGTCCGCTTCCGTCCGCTGAGTTTTTTCGCGCCTTGTCCTTTCTGTAGAAAAGCGTGAAAAGTTTTTCAAGATCGCCTTCCGCGCCCGGCCCGTCGTCCTTGAAAAAAATGTGGACTTTGCCGCCGCAGGATTTTATTTCCGCCTGAATGGAAGGAGTTTCCCTGTCGCTGTACTTCAGGCTGTTGTCAAGGCAGTTCTGGACAATCCGGGCGAACTGCTCCTTGTCGGCATTTATGTGGCAGTCAGGACCGCTTTCACATTCAATCTTGAAGCTGAACTTTTTTCCGGCGGCGAAACTTTGCGCTGTTTTTTCAATGAGTTTTTCCGGGCTGAAAATTTCAAGCTTGAGCGGAAAATTATCCAGCTCCATTTTTGAAAAAAGAAAAAGCTGGCTTATCATCCGTTCAATCACAAGCTCTTTTTCAAGAATAATTCCAAGATACAACTTCCGCTGCTCTGGCGAAGAAGGAATTCCTTCGGCAAGGCTTTCGCAGCAGGCGCGGATTGCAGTAAGCGGAGTTCGCAGGTCGTGTGAAATTCCCGCGACAAGCTCCTTCCGGCTCTGCTCGTCGTTCTGCCGGGCAATCATCGCCTCCTTCAGCTTTCTGGAAAGCAGGTCAACCGCAGAACAGATGTCCTTGAACTCGTCCTCGCGAGCGTAGTTCAGCGGATGCTCCAGGTCGCCCTTCTGAATTCTCTGCACAGAATTTTCAAGCAGGCTGAGCGGCTCAAGAATTCTCTTGAAAAGCGCTCGGCTCAAAAAATAGTTTGAAAGGAACACAGAAAGAAAAATCAGCGTTCCGAACACGAGCGCAAGAGCGACAACGCATTTCATAAAAATATCGTGCACAGGAAGAAGCCACTCGCGGATTTCCACAAGCTCGTGAAAAATTTCAGAAAGAATTCCGCCCTCGTCGCTTTCCAAAAGAGAATCCACCCGCAGATAAGTTCCGCAGAAAAGCAGAACCATAACAAGCAGCGGAAAAAGCACCATCAGGATATTAGAAATGTACATCTGTTTTTTTATTGTCATAAATATAATATAGAAGATTTTCTTTCCAAATGCCACAAACCAGGCCGGCGGTTTAAATTCTGTTTAAAAACAATGGCGCGGTTTTAATTTTCTATCGCAAGAGCAAAGTTTTTAAATCTTCAAAAATAGTTACTTTGTCGCCCGAATATAGTTACTAAATTTCCAAATATAGTTACTTTATTTTAAAATATAGTAACTATATTTATCCAACAGACTGGGTGCGTTTCAAAACAAGAAAATCTTTTTGCGGAAAATCCAATTTTGCCGCTTGCATATTCTACGGAACACTCAATAAACTGTGGAAAAATTCATAAAAATGGAGTATTATTTTTCGATATGCAGGCAAAACCTTTTATAAAATGGGTTGGCGGAAAAAGCCAGCTGCTTGACAAAATTAGAGAAAAATATCCCCAAAAAATAGAAAAATACTGCGAACCTTTTGTCGGCGGAGGCGCAGTGCTGTTTGACATTTTAAATAACTTTCATCCGGAAAAAGTTTTAATCAACGATATAAACAAGGAACTTATAAACACTTACAAGCAAATAAGAGATAACCTTGAACTGCTAATTTCTCAATTAGCAGAACTTCAAAATATTTACAGGAATCAGCCTTTAGAAAAAAACAAAGAGTTTTTTTACGAAAAACGCGCTAGATTTAATGAGCTAAAGCTCAATGGAAATGCTGCGGAAAATCTTGAAAAAGCTGTTTTATTCATATTTTTAAACAAAACTTGTTTCAACGGTTTGTATAGAGTAAATTCAAACGGACTTTTCAATGTTCCATTCAACAATGCGAAAAATCCGCTCTTATGTGATGCTGAAAATCTGACCGCCTGTTCAAAACTTTTACAGAATGTAGAAATGCTAGATGGCGAATATAAGAATTGCAGAAATTTTATTGATGAAAAAACTTTTGTCTATATAGATCCGCCATATCGCCCTCTTACCAAAACTTCGGCTTTTACTTCATATTCAGAAAAAGGATTTTCAGACAAGGAACAAGTTGAACTTGGAAATTTTATAAAAGAAATTTCAGAAATCGGAGCAAATGTTCTTGCAAGCAATTCGGATCCAAAAAACGTAAATGCAGAAGATAATTTTTTCGACAACTTGTATTCAAACTTTGAAATTGAAAGAATCTCAGCTTCAAGAATGATAAATTCAAATGCAAAAAAACGCGGAGCAATCAGCGAGCTTTTAATAAGCAATATCGCAGCACTTTTTTAGGAGAAAAAATGAAATACAGATTTACTGCAGAAGAACTTTTTAATCTTCCAGAATACAAACAGATTTTTATTTCAGAAATCGGTAATCCTGATACTGATGATTATGCAAATAGTAAACTCAAAAAAGACATCGCAAAAACAATGAACTACAAAGATGATATTTTTTATCATGCCACAGGAGGAACTTCAGAAATCGGAGTTGGCAAAGGTTTATATCTTGGAAAAGATAAAAATGCAGTCCATAACTTTTATAATGGAGAAGGAGAATTTGGAGATGAAGTTGAAATTTATCAAGGAAATCCAAATTTCATTGATTTAACAGAACCAAATAAATTTGAAGAGTTTGAAAAAGAATCTATTGCAAAATATGGCAAATCATCAGATAAAAGTTTTTTGAAAAAAAATACATTAAGCCTTGGTTTTGACGGAATACGCTATTTTGATCCATGCGCAACAGGCGAAGAATTTGTTTTATTTAATTTAGATAAAGTGAAAATAATTTCAAAGAAAAAGCGGAAAAAAGAGGATTTATTAAATTTTTTTGATTAAAAAAAAGGAGTTTTATGAAACGAAATTTCACAGAGTGGCTTTCAACTTTTCGTGACAGCATTGCAACTTATTCCTATTATATAGATTTTGAAAAAGTTTACGGAAATGTTGACAATATAAAAATTGAACTGAATATCTTGAATTCCCTGATTGGTTCAAACTCAATAGAAAAAGATTTTGAAAAAATCATTTTAAAATATCCAGAAACTTTGAAATGCATTCCGATTCTTCTAGCAGTCCGCAATTCCGAAATTTCAGTTTCTGATGAAAATGGAAGCTTCGCTTTTGATTTTTCAACTTCAAAACAAACAGTTTCTGAATATTCTGATTTCATGAAAAAATCTGGACTTTTTAACCTTTTACAGAATCATATTGTAAACAACCTTGTTGATTATGTTACAGGTGTGGAAACAGGTCTTGATTCAAACGGCAGAAAAAATCGTGGCGGTCATTTAATGGAAGATTTAGTTGAAAGCTACATAAAGAAAGCCGGATTTGAAAAAGGCAAAAACTATTTTAAGGAAATGTACATTCACGAAATCACTGAAAAATGGAATATTGATTTATCCGCAATCTCCAATCAGGGAAAAATGGAAAAACGATTCGATTTTGTTGTAAAAACTGAAAACCAAATTTATGTTGTTGAAACAAATTTCTACGGAAGCGGCGGCTCAAAACTGAATGAAACCGCAAGAAGCTACAAAACTTTATCAGGCGAGATTGATACGATTGACGGTGTAACTTTTATATGGTTTACGGATGGAAACGGCTGGCAAAGCGCACGGCATAACCTTGAAGAAACTTTTGATGTAATGGAAAATATCTACTGCATAAAAGATTTAGAAGATGGCGTGATTGGAAAAGTTTTTAGATAAGAGGGGAAAGTTTATGACACCTAAAATGGCAAATTCAATAACAGTGAGAGGAAAAGAACTTCCTCTTTTAATCCAATTTCCTGTAAATGATCATTTTGTAATTGGAATTTATCAAGGAACGATTTCAAAATTTGATATGATTATAAAATACCGCCAGTTAATTAATGAAGAATGGACGCGAGCAAGAACTCCTAAGCATATTCACTGGGCTGTTGATATATTAATAAAACAAAATGAAAAACCTGAAGAAACCAATAAACTCATACAGTTTCTTTTGGACTATTGGGAGAATGTTCAGCCCATAAAAAATGATGAGGAAAGAGAATATCTATTAAATATTGACAGCTTAAAGGCTGAAGTCAATAAAGAAGCAAAACTCTATGAAGATTTAGCAAACAGCGGAGAATATAGTGTAAAATTTTTATTGTTGCTTGCCAAACTTCTGATGGTTCAAGAAAAAACAAACAAAACAAATGCTTATATGTTCAAAAAATTATTGAGGCAGTTAAAAAATTGTCCAGATATTTTTGAAGTTGTATCTACAGCAACTCATCATCGATAAATGCTCCAATCGTTCTACAAATCTCTAAACCATGATTTTACTCTTCTCCAAGGCGACTGCATCGAACTTTTGAGTAAATTTGATTTTCACTTCAATATGATTTTCGCCGACCCGCCTTATTTTCTTTCTAACGGAGGAATTTCTGTCCAGTCGGGAAAGCAAGTCAGCGTTAACAAGGGCGACTGGGACAAATCTCATGGGTTTGACGCAGACAATGAATTCAATTATAAATGGTTAAAACTCTGCCGGGAAAAATTAAAAGAGAACGGCACAATCTGGATTAGCGGAACTTACCACAATATTTTCTCTGTCGCTCAAATGCTGAATGAACTGGACTTCCGCATTTTAAACTGCATTACCTGGGCAAAATCAAATCCGCCGCCAAATCTTTCTTGCAGGTTTTTCACTCATTCAACAGAATTTATTTTATGGGCAAGAAAAAACAAAAAAGTTCCTCATTATTTCAATTACGAACTGATGAAAGAAATAAACGGCGGAACTCAAATGCGGGATTTATGGAGCTTGCCGTCAATCGCAAAATGGGAAAAATCGTGCGGAAAACATCCGACTCAAAAGCCGCTTCCTTTGCTGGCACGAATTATTTTAGCAAGCACAAAGGAAAATGACTGGATTTTAGACCCATTTGCAGGCAGTTCAACTACAGGAATTGCAGCCTCTCTTTTAAACCGCCGTTTTCTTGGAATTGAACAGAAAACAGAATTTCTGGAGATTTCCAAGGCGCGTCGCACAGAAATCGAAAATCCGAAGATTCGCAATGCTTACCGTGAAAAAATCTTGAAATATTCAGACAAGCCGTTGAAAGAAATTCTAGAGATTCATGTAAATGCTCCATATTTTGGAATAGATTTGCCAATCTCATAAAATGCGTTAGGGATGCGTCACAACTTCGTTGTTTGGCGTGGCGGCGAAGCCGTTCCAGACCGCTTGCGGTCAAGAGCGTAGCGTAGGAATGGAGATAGCACGAAGTGCGTACGGAACCACGGATAGCCCGGCCCGAGCGAAGCGAGGGAAACGCCCGAATATAATTTCAGTTCAGTACGGAAAATATCCGGCTAAAAAAATCCAATCTTAAGTTTTTCATTCTGTTTAAGTTTTATTAAAATTTCCACGGAAAAAATTTGCTACAGTTCACGTATGAAAACAGCATTAAAAATAATCAGGGGCGCGGTTTTTGTTTGCGCCGCCATATTCAGTTTTGGAAAAATCCACTGCCAAAGCGCGGAGATGCCTTTAAGAATCGCGAGCGTTGAGTATGAAATTTCAGGCTCGTTCTGGAAGCTGAAAAAAGCCGCTCTGGAAAAAGAGCTTTTGATTGACACAAGGAAAAATTTCAAAGATGAAAGCGAGCTTGCCGGCTATCTGAAAATGAAGGAGCAGAATTTGCGCGACAACCGTAGCATAAAGGAAAGCGCGCAGATTCTGTATTCGCTTCTTGCGGAGGAAAACGGAGTTGTTCCGGCGGCTGTAACTGTCCGTGTTGAAAACTCAAAGACATTCATCGCCGCGCCTTACCCGAAATACAGCTCGTCAAAAGGCTTCGAGGCAAAGCTAAAGATGAAGGACTCAAACTTTCTTGGCTCGCTTTTTCCACTTGAAGGTGAAGTTTCGTATCTTTTTCCGTCTTCTGGAAGCTGTGAGCCGCAGACTTTCAGCACGGCGCTTTCAGGCGGCTACGTTTTTCCGCTCAAAAGAGGATTTTTAAGCCCGTGGTTTTCCGGCCAGTACACTTCAAAAAGCACGGACGACCGATACGAAAAAAATTCAGGATTCGCTTCCGCCGGAACAGAATTTCTTTTTCCGGTGAACAGCATTTTCTCGGTGAAGACAGGGCTTTCCGCCGGGCTTGTGTACGACTACGAAGTGCCGGAAGATTTTCCGTACATGAGTTTTTCAGCTTCTGCGGCAACGCCCCTTCTTCTGGCGGAAAACGAGGCGGCTGGAAAAATCACATTCACTCCGAAAATCGCCTTTACGCAGAACGCGGCTTTCCACAGCGCAGGCGGAAATTTTTCTCTTCCGGAATATGAATATTTAAAAAGCCCTTCCGTTGAGCTTGGCGCGGAACTTTCGCTTGGAGCCGTGCACTGGAAAGAAAATTTCAGGGACGGATTTTCTGTTACCGCGGCGGCTTTCGTGCAGAACTGCTTTTATGATTTCTCGCAGTGCTCGCAGGATTTTTATTCTTCGGTCCAGGCGCAGTTTCACAAGGCTTTCGGCTGGAGCGGAATCAGCGCAAGAGGAAATTTTATTGCCGGCAGAACGGAGCAGAAAATAGGGCGCATGGAAAATGCGGATTTAACAGACTTTGTGCGCGGAATCGGGGCGCAGGAAAAAGAAACTTTCTACGACACGGATTTTGCGTTTGTTTTGAACATGGATTTTCCAGTGCGGATTTTTTCAACAATCAGCAAAAAAAGCGGAAAAAACGGCGAGGGCAGAAAAGAGCGGCTTTTCGACTTTGAAATCCACGCAAGTCCGTTCATTGATTTTGCGTACGCAAGGTTCGGCGCAGAAAACAAAAAAAGCGCGGACGGAATCTGCACGGCAGGACTGGAGCTAATCTGCTGGCCGCTTTCGTTCAGAAGCATCCAGCTTCGCGCAAGTTTCGGCAAGGACTTTTCCAGCACAATATTTTCCGCCTCCGGCCGCCCGGGAAGCGGCTACGAGCTGACAGTCGGAATCGGGCTGTTTTATTGAAAGGGCAATATAAAACAGCGGACAAGCATATAATTTTAACAAAAAACTTTCCACTATACCTGAAACTTTTCTTGAAAACTAAAAGTTTTTCGGTTATAGTATAAACAAATGAATCAAATTGCACTTAACCGTTTTGGAATTGACGAAATAATTTCTCTTTACAAGGACAAGCCCGTTATAAAAGTGCTTCAGGGCATAAGACGCTCCGGAAAATCATTCATGCTTAAGCTTCTTTCCCAGCGAATTGTGGAAAACGGCGCAACGGAAAACCAGATTCTTCTGTTAAATATGGAAGATTTTGAAAACGCAGAATTTTTGGATTCAAAAAAACTCTACAACTTTATAAAATCAAAAAGCGAGGCAAATAGAGAAAAAAAACTTTATCTTTTTTTGGATGAAATTCAGGAAGTCAGCGGCTGGGAAAAACTTGTGAATTCACTTTACTCTTCCGCCACGATTGACGCAGACATCTACATAACCGGTTCGAACGCAAATCTTCTTTCCTCCGAGCTTGCCACGTACCTGAGCGGACGCTACGTTCTTATTCACGTTTGGCCGCTTTCATATAAGGAATTTTTATACTTCAACTCTGAAAACGACTCTGCGGCAATGTTCAGAAAATTCATTGAATTCGGAGGATTTCCGGGGCTGAAGGACATGATGGAAAATCCGATTCAAATTCGCTCGTACCTAGAAGGAATCTATTCGACGGTTCTTTTGAAAGACGTGATTGCCCGGAACAGAATAAGAGACACTGCGGTTCTTGAAAAAATCATTCTGTATATCGCTGACAACGCTGGAAACATTTTTTCTGCAAAACGTATTTCAGACTTCATGAAATCCGGCGGCCGCTCGCTTTCAGTGGAGACAATCTATAACGACATAAAATATCTTGAAAACGCGCTCGTTCTGTACAAAGTTCCGCGGTACGACGTGCGCGGCAAAAAAATTCTTGAGACGATGGAAAAATATTATCTTGCAGACCAGGGGCTTTTAACTTTCCTGCACGGCTACAAGGACACATACATAAACGGCATTTTGGAAAACATTGTGTTCATAGAACTTCAGCGGCGCAGCTGGAAAGTTTTTATAGGAAAAACCGGGGACATGGAGATTGACTTTGTTGCGGAAAAAAACGGTGAAAAACTTTATGTTCAGGTCGCATACCTAATCAATTCGGAAGAAACAAAAGAAAGAGAACTTCGTCCGCTAAAATCGCTCCTTGCGCTTGGCGACAACTTCCCCAAACTGATTCTCACTATGGACGAGCTTCCGCCCTCAAATGAAAACGGAATCGTAAGGAAGAACATAAGAGAATGGCTTTTGGAAGAGTGAAAAGCTCCGCCACGGCAATTCCGGAATCGGGCTGTTTTACTGAAAGGGCAAATATAAAAAACTAAAAATCTTGTTTCAAAATATTTCATAAAACAAATTGTCATTAATTTCACAGTTTCCTAACAGAAATTTTACAGAACAGCGGTATTCTGCTTCAAAAAAAAGAAAAGAGGTTTTTATGAAAAGACAATTGTTTTACGCGCTTACGGCAATGGCACTTTTTCTGCCGATTTCATGCGCAACCACAAAAAAATCAGCAGCGGCAAAAACACCGTTCGACAGTGTTGGCGCAAACGGAAGCAAAGTTCCTTACACAGTTCTTATGACAACAAAAGACGGAGTTGAAATTCAAAACGGCGGATACGGCTCAGATGCCTGCGCTCACCCGGAAGATTCATCTCTGTTCTACTTGATAACAGACCGCGGCCCGAACATCGACTTCACAGGAAGCAAAGGAAAGGGAAAAATGTTTCCAGTGCCGGACTATGCCCCAAGAATCGGGCTTTTCAAAATGAATGAAGACGGCAAAGTTTCCCTTGTAAAGGAAATCACGCTGAAAAATCCGGACGGAAAAGACATAACAGGACTTCCAAACCCAGCCGGAAAGGGAGCGACCGGGGAAATCGCCTACGACCTTGAAGGAAATATTCTTGGCACAGACGAATTCGGACTTGACAGCGAAGGAATTGCAGCAATGAAGGACGGAACATTCTGGATTTCCGATGAATACGGCCCGCACATTGTTCACTTTGACGCGGAAGGAAAACAGATTGAAAGAGTCAGCCCGTACGGAATGGACACTGGAAAACGCCATCTTCTGGCAGTTCTTGCCCGCCGGCGCGCAAACCGCGGAATGGAAGGACTTGCCGTAACTCCAGACGGAAAAACTCTTGTCGGAATCATGCAGTCAACGCTTTTAAATCCTTCAAAAAAAGAAATTAAAAACAATCAGCTTGTAAGAATCGTAACCTTTGACATTGCAAGCGGAAAAACAAAGCAGTACGCCTACATTCAGAACAAGGAAACTGATTCAACTTGCGGACTCACAGCTCTTTCTGCCACAGAATTCGTTGCAATTGAGCGCGACGGAAAATTCTCCGGAGAAAAAGAGGCTCACAAATATCTGTTCAAAATCGACCTGAAAGATGCTACAGACATAACAGGAAGCGACCCGGCGGCAGAAGCAGGGCTTTTGATAAACGGAAAAACGCTTGAACAGTGTTCAACGGAAGAACTTGAAAAAGCCGGCATAAAGCCAGTCAAAAAAGACTTCCTTGCCGACCTTGTGGACTTGCTTCCGAACAAATATCCGCATGACAAGCTTGAAGGCTTGTGGCTCGCCGGAAAAGACACAATCGCCGTTGCCAACGACAACGACTTTGCAATCAACGTTGAAAACAACCAGCTTGTGCAGAAAAAACTTCCCGGCGCAAACAGCATAGACGACGATGTAATCTACGTGATAAAACTTCCAGGCAAATTGGAATAGTTCCTTATAATAAGGAAAGCCATATTTTACAACAACATTAATCCTTATGATAAGAAAAACTGTTTTCCGTAAAAGCAGGAATCCTTACAGTAAGAAATGCACCATTTTGTTCAAGTGAAAATCCTTACTGTAAGGAACTGTGCATTTTTGTAAAATTACAAATCCTTGCGGTAAGGAATGTTGTTTTTTTGCAGAGGCAGGAATCCTTATTGCAAGGAATTCTGCCTCTGCAAGTTTTCTTCTTTCAAGCAGATTATTTCCTGCTCAAGTTTTTGATTGTGTTTCAGCATATAGTTCAAAATCTCTGTATAACGCCCGCTTTCAATCAATGATCTGGCTTTTTTCAAATCATTTTCTTCAAGAGGCTTTGTAAAGGCGGAATATTTTTCAAGCTCTGAAATTCTCATTTTATAGGGATTGAAGTCTATATTTGTTTTTGCCCGCAAATTTTCCAAGATAAAAAATCCATCGGGATCAATGTCCCCGAAATGATAATAATTTTTGTTTGAATTTTGGCAAAAGATTTTCTTTAGAAATGCCTGTTTTGCGCTGTTGTGATAACCTGACAAGAAAATAAAAAATGTATTTAAATCCTTTATTCCATTAAATGAAGTCAGATTTTCAACCGTCATAACCTTTGAATCAAAAACTTCAAAAGACTTTATTTTGCTTACCGAATCAGAGGAAAGCGCAAGCGGAATATCAGAATAAATTTTGATGATTTTTCCGTTTTCAAAAGAGATTGCGCCGTTTCCTTTAAAATACACGTAGGATGGATTTGAAAAAACGCAACATTCTTCAAGAATGACTTTGCCTATCTCCTTTTCATCAGAGCAGTTTTCAGTTAAAGAGTCAAACCATCCGCTTTTTTTTAAAATTTTCAAGACCTTGTTTCTGTATTTTTCTTCCCATGTTTTTGAATTAGATAAAACTGAAATTGAAAGTTCACGCTCTAGAATTTCATTTTTATTTTTAAGAATAAAATTCAATAAAGCAATAATATTTTCTGCGTCTTTATGGCTGAATTCAGCCTCTTTTCCAGCTTCAAGCCTTTCTATCTGTACCTTGCAAAAATCTTTTACAATTTCATGCGAAGCTGAATCTTTATAAAAGTTTGAATAGAAAGAAATTTCTTCGTTTAGCCTTGTTTTTTTATCCTTTACACCAAGAATTGCGCGGATTTTAGTCCAGTTTTCATCTGTAGAAATCGCTGTAATTTTTGAGATTCTATCGTGCTTTCTTGAAACAACAACAAGGGAATTATTTTGTAAAAAATCAATATTAGTTTCAAAATCTTTAATTCTATCAATATCTGTAAAATCATTACTATAATCTGGAAAAACTTTTTCAGGTAATATTGAAAATGACTGCGAAACCTCATTTTGACCATCATAAGTTTTACTTGATTCATATTTTTTGAGAAGCAGTTCTAATATTTTTTTCTGCACTTTTGAATATGTCATTTTATTGCTTGAAACCTTCTATTGGTTTTGTATAACGGCCGTCTGTATAAAGAGCTACTGTATTGTCGATGTAACGGCCTATAGAATCTATTTTTTCAGGAGGAGCCGCATAGAAAACCTGAAAATTGTTCTCTTCCAAAAATTTTACCATCTGTTCGATGCGTTCTTTTGAAAGCGCGGAAAAAGCTTCATCTATGAAAGCAATGCGGGCACAGCATACACTTTTTGGATAGAACTGCATAAGGCTTGCTGCAAGCACAATAAAATACGGAGTCTGCTTTTCGCCGCCACTTGCAGAGCCCTGCTTTTTTGATAAATCCGTTTCTGTAACTTCGTTTCCTGAACAGCTTTTTATGAGCATATCATAATTAAAATAATTCCTGTAATCAGAGTAGTCATTTTCATCTTCGCTCGAAAGAATTTTCTCCAAGAAGTCCTGAACATCTGAATTCAATTTTTCATCATTATCAGAATTTGAGCTGAATAAATCTGGGTTTCCTTGCAAAGTAGAAAGATTGTTCAGAATTGTGAAGAAAATTTGCCTGTCGCCTTTTGGAATCATTTTAAATTGATAAATATCCCTTCCGAATGGAATACGTTTTAGTTCAGAATTAATTTTGTCAATTTCTTCTTTTGCTTTATCAATATTCTCTGTTAATTCAGAAACAAAATCATGCAGAAAAACATCTCGCAGTTTTACAGACTGTTCTTCCAGTTTATCCTTTGCTTCATCGATTTTTACATTTGCAATATTTCTGTACTGCTCACGGTAAAGAGAAATAAATTTAACACCACGGTTATCAAGCGGCAAATCTGAAAGCTTATTATATTCAAGTTGAATATTCTCAAGATTCTTCTTTGCATTTTCCACATCTGCATTTAATTGCTTCATGTGTTTTTCACCAATTACAATTGGACTCTTTCTAAGTGAAGTTTGTCTTTCATATTCAGAAAGCATCTCGTCTTCAAGTTCCGGAGTTTCTTTAACAAGTTCAGAGTATGTAGACTTGCGTGAGGCAGAATCTGATTCAAGATTTTCAATTTCTTTTTGAATCGAGTCTATTTTATTTGTGTTTGTTGTACAGTCTTCAATTGCAGTGTCATTTTCTACTTTTGCCGAATCGTAGTTCTTTTGAGCAAATTCAATTTCTTTCATAGCTGCGAGCATATCCGGACTATTTTTTAATTCTTCAATTTGCGAAACAAGCTCATTTTTTCGTTTAGTTAGAATCTTTAAATATTCTAGAGAATCAAAATCGTAATCAGAAGCATCCCAGTTTATGTTTTCTATCAGACGTTTTAATTGTTCAGTTTTAGATTTATCCTCTTTTACAGCATTAATATAGCAAAGCAATTCATCTTTATCTTTACGAAACTGTCTTAGCTGAATTTTTACAACATCATTGCCCATGCAGAATTTTGTTTTACAGATTTCCATAAGGCTTGCAGAATAACTTTTTGCAAGTGTGCCATCCATCATAATTGCACCTTTAGGATGTTCATGAAGTTCTTCTTCGGTTTTGCAAAGATGAATTCCATTCAGAAGATAATTTGCATATTTCCGTGCGGACTTATTTTTTATATTCAAAACGGATGCTGCAGAAGACTCTGTTATTTCACTTTCAGGAATTTTATCAGAAAGGACAACATTTGTTGTAAACAGTCGTTTTTCACGCAGCACATTCAAAGCCGCTGAGCAATATTCATCATCAACTATAATAAAAAAACGCTTTCTGCCAAGGAATGTTTCTATTGCTGGACGCCATTTTTCATCAGTGAAAGATTCTACAAGTTCCGCAAAAAATCTCACCTGGCTTTGAATGCCACGTTTTTCGAATTCTGCCTTAATAATATGCTTTGACTCTTCTGCTTCCTCTGGAAATGACACAATGCTTGATTCAAGTTCTTTTATCCGCTTTTCAGTTTTTGAAAGTTTTTCTTTTAATTCTTCTAGCCTGTCTTCTTTTCGTCCAATATCTTTTATTAAAAGTTCATTTTGATTTTTTGCCTTTTCCCCATAAGATAAAAAAGCCCGCCGTTTATCTGTTGCATTAAAATCACTTTCCGCAAGATTTTCAAGAATGTTTTTCTCCATCTCTTCAACACTGATAAAATCTTTGAGCATAAAAATAAGCGGCTTTAAGGCAATTTGCAACTGCTTTAATTGTGCCAATGAGTTTTCATATTCAATGATTTTTTTGGAACAAATTTCTTTTTCATCATCAAGGCTTTTTAGGCTCGATTTTGCATTTGCATTTTTACTTTCGGCATCAGAAAGCAATTTTCTTGCTTTTTCGAGATTCTCCGAACTTTCTGCGCGCTTTTCTATAAGCTTTGTTTTTTCAATTTTAAGATTTTCTAGTTCAATTTTTTTATTATCAATTCCAATTTTATTCTTGTTGATGAACTGATATTCGAACATCATTGAACGGAGCGTTTTTGTTTTGAGCTGTTTTTCGTATTCTTTAGTTGTTTCTTCAATATGCTCAAGAACTGTTTTTCTTGTCTTGTTAATTTCAAACATTTCTCTTGCTTCTTCGTAAAGTTTTTTTTGTTCGCGCAAAAGTTCAAGTGAATGAACAGGTATATCCGCTAGAACAGAATCCTGAAGAAATTTATCAACGTTACGCTCTGGATCAAATGCTGTCATTTTTAAAAGCTTTTCTCTGAACTTTTTTGCATCTCCTCGGATTCCAAGGACCCTCTTTACTTGATCAACAGCTTTGTCGCGTCCCAAAAATTCGACTGCTTTTACAGGAACACCTTTAACTGTTAAATTGTTTTTTGCAGTTGTAATAAAACGCTTTTCTTTTAGTGCATTCCTATCATAAAAATTTATATCCTCGAGCTTGCAGTTGTCAAAAATAATCCATTTGCTTTCAGCTGTATCCTGCGGATTTTTTGACTCCATACAGACCGCCGTTACAAAATATTTTTTTGCAGATGGATCAAAAAATTCCATTGCGATATAACTTGTAACATTTCCCTGGCGAAGATACCTGTCTGAACCGTTTGTTTTTCTATCTCCGTGAATGTAAGCTGTAACATTGCGGTCTTTATCATCAGCCGCTTTGTTGAATTGCCTGTTCGCAGTAAGAAGATAAAGCATTGCGTCAAGAATTGTAGTTTTTCCAGTACCATTTACACCTGTAAAAAGCGTTGAAGAACCAAGTTCTATTGTTTCATTTTGAAAACACGACCAGTTTATTAAAAGAAGACGCTTTGCTGTCTTTCGGTTTAGAATTTCTGCCATTATTCGTCTCCTTCCGTCTCATCAAATTCAATATCAAAAGAATCTACTTCTGATTCAGATACTTCATAATCATTGTCTTCAAAATTTGTTTGTGCATCTTGATTTTTAAATTTTGCTTCTGTATTTTTTACAAATTCAGCAAATTCTTTTTCATCAAGCGCGAATTGCAGGGATGGAAAGAGAACTATGCAGAAATCACTTGAGCCTATTTCCCCTTTTGTAGCAATCAGATTGAATTTTGAAAAAAGCCCCAATATATCATTCCAGCGACCTTTATCAATAGTGTCTCTAAAGTCGTATTTATCAAGTTCTATATTAACATCTGCAATCGAAACTGTAATTTGCTTTGCCAATGAGCCGCTTCTTATTTTCTCAGAATATAAAGACCATAAACAGCATAAAACTATAGTTTCCGTTTTCTTAAAAAGATATTTATTTACAGTAATTTTTGCACTTTCACCTGCACCAGTATAATTTTGAAGCATAACGACGCCTGCATCTTTAGAAACAGCAATATCAAAACCCATATAAGAAAAATACTTTGTCAAAAAATCTGAATATTTAGATGCAAAAAAATACATTTTGCGGTTATCTTCGTCTTTGTCACGGACAATAAATGTTTTTTTTAGGAGTGTACGGCATACACGCTGAAACAAGAGTTTTTCTTGAGAAGTAAATGTTGTAGACCAATATTCATCTGCTGTCATTTCCTTGTTGCCTCCCATTTTCGCATTTTAAAATCATTATTATGGATATACTCATCATAAGAAGTAATATCCCAGCCGTTTTCCTTCGCATAAGTAAGAGCCGCAAGCGCAGAAAGCATATTGTTTTTGCTTTCCAGAGAATCTTTTGAACCTTCAGGGAATTCTTCAAAATAATTTTTCATTTTGTCTTTGGAGAACGGATTGTCAGCTTCTTTTTGCAACAAAGCCGCCTGCTTTTCTTTTGCCTCATCAGTCAATTCATAATATTCGTTTTCTGTATTTTGATTTAAAGAACTGGTTTTTCTTGGAATATACAAAGAGCTTGTGTCTATAAATTCATTTTTCTGAATGCGGAACAATGTTTGAAAATCCTCATCGCTTATGTCAGCATTTTGAACCAAAAACCGAACTGCTTGCTCAACACATCCTTTTAAATCAAAACCTTTATTGCGCAGCATTCTTTCCCTGGCAATTGCAATCCTTATATAAGTGTTGATTTTTTGCTTTATATCTTCCATTATTTTGTTGTAATCATCATGCAAAAAAATTTTTGTTGAATCTATCATTTCTGAAATTTTCGCTTCAGCTTCATCAATTTTAATTTTTTCTTCATTTATAAGATTTTTAACAATTAAATCAAAAGACTCTGACCTTAAATGCTCTAGCTCCTGTGTAATAAAATTCCTGTAAAGATGAATATTCTGCTGTTTAACAAGACGTGAATACTCTCGGATAAAATCACCATCACAGTAACTGATAATATTTTCAGCAAGGCTTGCAAGACTTCCTTCGTGCAGCATTGTTTCTATAATTTTTTTAATAGATGTTGAAAGCTTTTTTAGAGAAGATGAAAGAGCTTTTGCATCTTCAAATGCTGGCCGTAAAATCAGGCTATACGGCTCGCTTTTCTGCTCATTTGTTTGATATTTCAGACGATTATAAATGTTCAAAATGTAGTTAGAATATTCAGGACGACGAGGCTTTGAAAGCTTTTCTAAGAATTCAGCAAGAGCAATACCATTATCTGTCATTACAATGTATTTTTCAAAAGTCGTGTCATCTGTTTCTTCTTCAATATATTCGGCGTTGATAAATTTTCTGATTATAAAATTTGCCTGATCATTTCCGGCAGATAAATCTTCTGTTCCATCTTCGTTTAATTCTATGTGATTCTGCAAAAGATAAATTGATAAAGAATCACGAATATCCGCTCTAGGCAATCGAAATGAAACTGCGCTGTTATACTGTTCATAAATTGAACCAAGGCATCCGGCATACGCCCTGTGATTTGAAGAACTTGCGAGGCAGTTGAAAAACCCATCTGGAATAGAATCAAAAACATTCATATTTATTTTTACGTCTGGCAAATATGTACTAAATATGGAAGATTATAACACATATTCAGCGTTTTTTGGGGAAAATTATCGGTTCTGTAAAATTAAAAATGAACAAAAGGCTTAAGACTCGATATAATTTTACATTTCAGAGTGATTTTTTTACAATTTCCTTCTGAACTTTAAAAATTAAAGAATTCTTTTACATTATTTTTTAATTGCCCTTCAATTTTATCAAACTCAAGATTTAAATCTAATGTTTGAATTGAGAATTTGCTTCCTAAAATTTTTAAATCTTTCTGATTCGGTGTTACTACTTCGTCAGTTTTTGCATAAAGTAACATTCCTCCAACTTCTCCATTGTACTTTGCTTTTTTATTATTTACATACGAAAGAATCTGGTACAGATTCCCGCTATGATAAGAATTTTTCCCAAATTGACTTTGCATTGTTCTGCCATAATATTTCGTATCAATAATTAATACTTTCTTTTGCTCGTTATCAGTCAAAGTAATATCTGTTTTCATAGCTGGCAGGTATTCAATCTCTCCTTGTGCATCCCATTCAATATGATTTGCACTTGGATTAAGATGTGAAAAATGCTTTTGATAATATCCAAGTACAAATTTTTCATACAAATGGCTCATTCTTTGATCATCTATAAAATCCATCAATTTGTTTTTTCCATTTGATTGGGTGTGCAAAAGTCCTTTTACTGTAAGATAACAGATTCCCATCAACATTCTATATGTCTGATTATTCTGATTAAAATGAAATTTCCAGTTTATTCGATAAATATCGATTTCACTAACTTCATTAAAATATAGCAATAACGATTTCAATGATTTCTTACGCTCTATTGAAACATCAGCTTCAAGAAGCAAATGCATCGTTGATTTTAGAATTTGATTCATGTATGAATCATTTGAAAACTCATCAAATGAGCAGACTAGTTTTTTATTCAAAAAAGACATTTGGTTTATAGATTCTGTAACACGAATTCTTCCCCTTAACGATGAAAGCGTTTTTGTCTCAATTACATAATCACGATTTAAATATCGCTTCAACTGGGTTTCTATTCCTTTGCATAAAATAGCGGCAAACATATCAGCAGTATTTTTAAAAGATTCTGTAGCAATTTTTTTATAACTTTGCTGATTCAAAACCTGAAACGCATACGAGAGCATATAGTAAATGTTTTTTATGAGAATGGAATTACTCACTTAATCGCTTCCTGCAGTTTACGCGTCCAGCTTTCAATTTTTTCTGTTTCATCAAACCAATACTCTTCCAAAAGCGGTATAATCTCATAATTCACAACATCTGAAAGCCACTGGTCATCTACATCACTAGGATTTTTAGGAATAAAATAACTGTGTCCGATTCTAAATCCTTTTCCGAGTGAAACATCTTCTGCAATTTCTTTGTTCAAGTCAATGATTTTTTCAATAAGACGATTATACTTTTCGTTTGAAATTTCATCTTGTTTTTGTCTAAATCCTTCGCTCTCAAATGCTGGTTCAAATTCAACAAAAGAAAAACGCCTGCGAAGTGCATAGTCAATCATTGCAAGACTTCTGTCCGCAGTATTCATCATACCGATTATGTAAACATTTTCTGGAATGTAAAAATCTTCTTTAGAATACAAAAGCTGTATTTTATATTCTTTTCCTCGCTTATCATCTTCTATTAGAAGCAATAATTCACCAAATATTTTGCTCAAATTACCACGATTGATTTCATCGATTATGAAAAAGTATTTATTATCACTATCGTCAGCAGCCTTCTTGCAGAAATCATAGAAAACACCATATCGCTTTTCAAACTGTTTTCCCTCTTCTTCAGAAGGTCTGAATCCAACAATAAAATCCTCATAACTATAACTCTGATGAAATTGTATTACCTTTACCTGATTTATATTCTTTTCTTCAAGAATTGAATATGCCAGCCTTTTAGCTGCAAACGATTTACCTACACCAGGAGCTCCTTGCAGAATTATATTCTTCTTTCGTTCAAGAAGTCCTACGATAATTTCATATTTCTCTGGAGAAATAAAAACTTCTGACAAGAAATCTGATTTATCATAAGGTTCAAAAGTTCTGATTTCATCAGTCTGTTCTTCTTCAATTTCAAACAGAGCGTTAAGTTTTTCGACATAATCAGTGTAATCCGTTATGTCTGTAAGCGTCTTCATTACAGCTTGACCTGGATGCTTCCATTCCCCGTCATGAGTCCAATTTACTTTTCTAATATGGTTATAATCATTTCTGTTTTCATCAAATTCATAATCGCCAGATACTACACCACGACCAATTAGTTTATACATTCCTTTCTTGACAAAAACTACATCGCCGATTTTCATTTCGTTTGCAAATTGCCATGTTGCAAGAGAAGAATTTATGCAGGAAGAATCAGCATATTGTTCCTGCAATTTTTCTTTTATTTCGTCTCTGCTATCATATTCTCTTAAGTCACCAAGTTCTTCCCAGCCAAGAGCCATAATTCCTTTTTTATGGAATTCTTCCCATTTGAATGCATTTTCACCAGGTGAATAAATCCAATAATGAACAGCCTTTTCACTCGCAGGTTCTATATTTTGAAGAACTTCATAATATCTGCTGAATTGAAAACCTGCGTCTATTGTCAAAGTCCTATATTCCGGGTCGGGATAGCAATCATCCGTAAGTTCTGATTTAAACATATTTATAATTTCAGAATCATTCTTCAAATACTCACATATTTCATCGTAAATTTCTTTTCCACGAATAAAATTCTGAATTCCAGAACCCTTTTTTATTAAAGGATTTTCATATAAGAATCGTTCAACTTTAACAATTTCGCCAAACTTATATATGTAATACTTGTCTGGATATTTTAACCATAGATAAGTACTGATTGAATTTTCATTTTGATAGCTTGATTTCCAGATACTCTCAGGATTTGAATCATTATGTCTTTTAATCAACTCATCTGATTTTATTTTGAAGTGTTCGACTCTTTTGCTTAAATCCTCTGATTCATCAAACAAAAAACTGAACACTTCTCTTGTATCTTTTGGAAACTCTTTTGCAAAATCTTGAATCTGACCTGCTGGATAAGAACCAACTGAACCAAGTAAATTATTTGCTTTTTTTACAGCCTTTTTGAACATTGCTGAAAAATCTTCTGCATTAATATCAAAATTATTTTGAAAATGCTTTATTGCTACCCACTTATATTTTTCATCTTTCCAATGTTTTGGAAAACTTGATTTATAAAAAGCCAAGAATTTAGCAATTTTTATCGAATAATCTTCTGCAGTTCTGCTCTTATGCTTTGATGCATTTTCAACAAAAATATCAGAAGCCAGTTTATCCGTCATTTCTATATCTTTACCTTTTTCAGTCAATGACCAAATACCAGGAATGCTTTTATCAACATATCCGCTGTACACAAGATAATTTCTGGCAAATGCAACTTGATTTGCAAATTTATTTGTATTTTTTTTTCCATAAGTCTCATTTACAATTTCATCTGAAAGAGACAAATCTTTAACAATCTGTTTTCTAACTTCATCAGGTTTTGCTGAACCACCTAGTTCTTTCAGGGCTTCAATAACAGGCTTAAACCATTTCAAAAATTCCGCATTAGATTTTTTCTCTGACATTAAAATACACTCCTCTAAATATTATATCACTATTTCTGTATTTTTTCTTACTGGCAATTATTATGCAAATAATGTCCTCCTTAACAGCCTGACACTGCTCATCGCATAAAAAACACCGCCGCAAGTCAATTCGCTGATTGCGGCGGCGGAATGTGGCAAGTTTATGCTACTGTCACAACTTTTTCAAAAATGCCCTCGCGCACGGTCTTGTTTGTTCGGCCGGTCGAAGCGTAGGGGGGGGCGCACTGCGAGCCTGTAAGTTCCAGCGGAAACAACTTCTGCACGTTAAACAGAAGAATTCCAGATATATTTTCCATTGAAAGCTCCTCGGCGGAGTAATATTCTTTGATAAAATCACTTCAACTCTTTCTTTAATTCTTCAATCAGTTCATCACTCTTTTTGAACGACGCGCTAAGCATATCAAGCAGTTCCGCTGTAGAGTGCGTTACTTCTTCTTCCTTAACAAAAGGATTCTTTATATCAAGATTCAAGCCGCTTTCTGCAATGCGCTCAACAGGAACTTTCCATGCCTGCTCGTTTTCAGTACGTTTATTCCACCATTCTTTAAGCGAAGCAAATTCACTTTTCTGAATCGGCCTGGTTTTTGAATAAGATTTTTGGCCTTCCGGCAGTTTATGTTCCCAATACCAGATTTCGCGGGTAGGTTCGCCTTTTGTAAAAAACAGAAGATTTGTGGCAACTGAAGCATAAGGCTGGAAGACTGAGTTTGGCAAACGCACAATCGTATGAACATTACACTGCTTCAAAAACTCTTCGCGGATTCTCTGCTTTACACCGTCGCCTGTCAAAGAACCATCAGGCAAAACGATTGCCGCCCGTCCGCCCTCACGAAGATAACGAATCATCAAAAGCAAAAACAAATCGGCACTTTCTGTAGTACGGAACTGAGCCGGATAATTAGTTTCAACGCCATCGCTTACACTTGCGCCAAAAGGCGGATTAGCAAGAATTACATCAACTCTGTCTTTTGCACCAATGCTTGTGTACTCACGGTTCAAGCTGTCGCCGTTTATAACATTCGGAACTTCAATATCATGCAGAATCAGATTTGTAACGCAAAGCATAAAAGGAAGAGGCTTTAATTCCTGACCGCGAATCGTACTTTCAAGAGTTTTCAAATCTTCAACAGAATGAACATCCTTCGCCCTGATATTTTCAATTGCGCTCGTCAAAAATCCGCCGGTACCACAGGCAGGGTCAAGAATTTTTTCTCCAAGACGAGGATTAATAATCTCCGTCATAATTTCTGTAACAGCTCGCGGAGTATAAAACTCTCCATAGTTTCCGGCGCTCTGCAAATCACGCAAAAGACTTTCGTAAATATCGCCGAATGTGTGACGGTCTTCGCTGGCATTAAAATCAATCTCATTCAGCTTGTTCACAACCTGGCGGATAATCGTACCGTTTTTCATGTAGTTGTTAGTGCCAGCAAAAATATCGCGAACAAGAACAGCACGCCTGTTTACGCCGCCATGACTGTCAGCAGACAGGTCGTTGCCATCAGAAACATCAAGATTCTGCAAGCCCGGAAAAAGCTCGCCGTCCACGAACTCCTTCATAGCATCGCCGGTAATACCCTCGCTGTTTTCTGCCCATGACCGCCACCGCAGCTTTTCAGGAATAACAGAAACATAATCATCGTTCAAAAGCTCCATTTCGGCATCTTTGTCATCTAAGATTTTGAGCGTAATCATCCAGCCCAGCTGCTCAATGCGCTGAGCGTCGCCAGAAACGCCCTGGTCTTTCCGCATGATATTCTGTAGTGTTTTTATGATTCCTGATATGTTTGGCATTTTTGTTTGTCTCCTAACATTTTTTTAACTATCCAATATTTTCGAATAGTTGATACTTTATTTGAACTACCGAGGATTTCTCGGTAGTTGGTATCATGTGAATTATTTCCAAAATGGAAACAGTTCAATTATTTCTCCTCAAAGGCATTTTTTAATATGCTTTGCATTAATTGTTTTGTATATGTTTTTCGCTCTTGGATTTCTGAGTCCAATAAATCTATACTTGTTAGATATTTCTTTACCAACTGAATAATTTCATTTTGTTCTATGTATGGTGGAATACCAATACATATATTTAAAACAGTTTCTCTATCAATTCCAGGAATTAGACCTTTTCCTTGAGATTTTAGATATTGAAAGTTTGCTCGTAAAATATATTCAATAAATTCTAGAACTATGAGATTTGAAATTGTTGTAATCGACATTACTTGCCGAGCTATGTGTGCTTCTTCAAAATCAGCATAAGCTAGCGTTCCATATCCAGAACCTTTACAAACAAGCAACAAATCACCATTCTTTGCAATACATTTTGGAGCTGGAGTCCATCGATTTATGATAATACCATTTTCTCCAAAATTACTTGCTCCTGTTATATACGGAATACCAATGTGTTTATCGTTGTAGCCATCTGGTTCAAAATCTCTTCCTGACAATAGATTTATTATTTCTCCTAACCGTACCCATTTCCATCCTTCTGGAATCTCAAACGGGGGCGTTGCGGGGGTGTCCACCGCAGAGAGGGTAGCGTAAGACCGCTTTGCGGGCTGGAGCGAGGGGGAGACTTCCCCCTTCTGTATCTTTTCAAACAATGCTTCTGCATCGTAGTCGGGATTGCCTTTGATTACGGGGTGAGATTTTCGCCAGTCGGCGGTGAGTTTTCCTTCTACAGCATCCTGCAAAATGTTCTGGCGGAGAAGTTTTGTGTATTCTAGCTGCTGTTCGGATTCGGCGTCGATTTTTTTCTGATTTTCCTGCAGCGTGATAAACAGGTCAGAAAGTTTCCTCTGCTTTTCTATCGGAGGAAGCGGAATTTCTACGGTGGCGATGTCCTTCATTGAAAGTGAAACATTGGCGGCGCCTTTCATCAGGGGAACGAGGATTGTGTCTTTATAAAACTGCAAATACTGATGAAGAAATCGGGTGTCGAGCTGTTCGGGATTGTTTGGAATTACGGCGCAAAGAATTGTTCCAAGGGCAAACTTTCCGCTTTGATAATGAACATTTTTGAGCGACTTCTTGCCGTGTCCGCTTGAGCTTACAAGAGGAATGCAGACAGCTTCCTGGTCAAACTGATAAGTTGAACAGGTTTTTCTTTCTTCTGCGGTAACGACCAGCGGATATTCGCCTGGTTCTGCACTTGCAATTCCAGTTGTGCCTTTTATGATGCGGCAGATGTCACCTATTTTTACTTTTTTCCATTGGCTCATTTGTTATTTCCTAAAGGATTTTATCTGATTGCAGTAAATAAGGATCTATAAATGGATAAACCAAATTAGCTTTTTCGATTCTATTGATAGCACACACTTTATTGCCAGCATCTTTGCTAGATGCACCACAATGATAAACTTTTTCTGTTGGTGTTTTATAGTCTATTATAATAAATCTATCATGGCTGTCTGGATTTGGCTTTATATTTAAAGTTGGAAACTGATTATTAAAATCTGTTACTTCTGTTGCAGTAAGAAATCCGTTCACTCCACGTTTGTTCTCGGTAAACAGAATAACTTTTACATCTGTTTTTTTGTGTTTGAGTAAATCTAAAGTTTTTATATTTACATAATCATCAATGACATAAATTGTATTTTTTGCAGATTTATAAATATCTGAATAAGCTACATCTGCTTCAAATTTTTGCCCCTTATAGATTACAAAATCTTTTATATCTTCCTGATTAATGAAGTTTTCGTTCAGTTTATCAATTTGTTCATATATCTTCTTAAACTCTTTATCATTTTGCTTTTGTTTTTCAGCAAGTGATAATATTGATTGTTTAAGAAGTTTTATTTCATCATTTGCAACAAATAGAGAATTTTCCTGAATATAGTTTTTCATTTCCCTAAATGCACGCATTATAAAAATGCTCTGTTGTTCAGCCATTTCTCCTCTCAAGACTGTTGCCAGCATATATATGCCTTGTTCTGTAAATGCGTACGGAAGTTTTCTTGTGCCGCCTTCTTGTCCTGTAAAAAAATTATTTTTTGGTGAAATCACAACTTGTGATTTCACGACATTTAATTCTTCTTTGGTAAGCTGAAACATAAAATCTTCCGGGAATCTGTTTATATTTCGTTTTACCTGCTGGTTCAAACTTCTAACTTCATATCCATAAATTTGTGCTAAATCAGCATCAAGCATTACATGAACACCACGTATAAAATATATTTTATTTCGTAAATCAACAGAAGCTTGTATTTCTAAATCATGCATTTACCTGTTCTCCTTGTTTAAATTAGTCATTGTTTTTTCCATTGGCTCATTTTTATGTCCTTATTTCTGCAATCTTGGTACATATAAACAGACTCATGTACCATTTTTCTGATTTTTAGTACATGTTTATGCCGCCCGGTAAATCTCCGCTTCCAGTTCCCGGATTGCGGCAAGATACTGCGGTTTTCCGCCGAATGCGTTTACAAGTTCTGTTGGGGTTCCGAGTTCTTTTAGCGGGTCTACAGTCAGAATCTTCATGCTTTCTATGTTTTCAATTCCGTTTTCTGCGTATTTATCGAGCAGCGCCTCCAAAACTGTGCGCGCTTTGTCTCCGTATTTTGTCCAGTAATTTCGTTTGCGGACATTTTCGGCTCTTTCGCGGCGGGTAAGGGCTGGCGCATCCCATGCGATATGGCAGACTAAGTCAAAAATATCTAGGTCAGATTTTATTTCTTCTTTCAGTTCTTCAAAAATAAGGCCCTGGTTTTCTAGTTCATCTATAATAGCCTGTTTTTTTTCGGCATCGTTCCAGGCCTGCAGGAATTTATCGAGGCTTCGGTATGATGTTAGGATTCCGTTTTTTGTGTATTCCTTGAGGCTTGTGGTAATTAGTTTTCCGTTTGAATCAAGGAACTGGCGGCGTTCACTTAAGATGCTTACATCAACTCCGGAAATGTAGACTTTTTCTTTTTTGGTTTCAACAGGCTCTGCAACATTCTGCAATCCGCAATTCTCATCAGTTTTGTATTCGGCAAAAACAACTTGTTCACCTGTCACCGGGTCAATCTGTTCTTCTCCAGTTCCGTCATCGATTATTTCTTCTGAAAGCGGGTCGTCCTGTTTTGATTCTTTGATTTTTACTGGAGCGCCGTCAAAGTCCTTGTCTGCGAATTTGTCTGTTACGTTTCTGAAATCAATAATCGTAAAATACCGCTTTCCGTAATCTTCGTTGATACGGGTTCCACGACCAATTATCTGCTTGAACTCTGTCATTGAACCGATATTTTCATCAAGGCAAATCAGCTTGCAGGTCTGAGCATCTGTTCCTGTGCTCATCAGTTTTGAAGTCGTCGCAATCACAGGGAATCGTTCTTCCGGGTTTATAAAGTCTTCAAGATATCCTTTTGCAACAGGCTCATCGCCAGTAATGCGGACTATGTATTTATCTGATTTTTCAGTTATTTCACGGGGAGCATACTGCAAAAGAGCCTGACGCATTCTTTCCGCATGTTCAATATCAACGCAGAAAACTATTGTCTTTGACATCG
Organism: Treponema sp.; assembly: GCA_050873685.1. GTDB lineage: Bacteria > Spirochaetota > Spirochaetia > Treponematales > Treponemataceae > Treponema_D. Next base: position 3,914 of record JBNMJH010000016.1, on the reverse strand, counting down.
GGTCAGAATTTTTAAGATATTCCATAATCTTTTTGGCAACCAGATTTGTTCGCTCATCAATTACGATATTGCGGTCAAAGTCTTTTGTGTTGTAAAGCCGGTCTTCCACAAGCTCGCCGTTTATATCCGTCTTGCCATGTTCAGGACGATAACCTTCAAGGTCAATGTTCATTCCTACGCGCAGAACTTTGTATGGAGCAAGAAAGCCGTCATCAATTCCCTGTTTGAGAGAGTATGTGTAAATTGGTTCGCCAAAGTATTCTATATTTGAAAGAGCTTTTGTTTCTTTTGGCGTTGCGGTCATACCAATCTGTGTTGCAGAACTGAAATAGCTGAGGATTTTGTGCCAGGCTTTGTCTTCATCAACTGAACCTCGGTGACACTCATCTACAATAATCAGGTCAAAAAAGTCCGGGCTGAATTCTTTGTAAGCGTCAGTTTCTTCATCATAATTTGTAAGTCCCTGATACAAAGCCAGATAGATTTCATAAGACTTATCGATTTTCTTATGCTTGATGATATGGCATTTATCTTTAAAATGTTTGAAGTCACCTTTCTTTGTTTGAGTAATAAGATTGTTACGGTCTGCAAGATATAGAATTCTTTTTTTACAGCCAGATTTCCAAAGACGGTAGATGATTTGAAAAGCTGTGTAAGTCTTTCCTGTTCCTGTAGCCATAACAAGAAGGATTCTGTTCTGCCCCCGTGCAATTGCTTCTACAGTGCGGTTAATTGCAATCCGCTGATAGTAGCGCGGAGTTCGTCCTTCCGCATCAAAAAAATAAGAACAAAGTGAGATTTTCTCTGCTTCTTTTGATTCCAGATTATTATAGCGTTTGTAACATTCCCAAAGTTCTGATGGACTTGGAAAGTGGTCTAAATCTGCATTTTCAGAAATCACCGCATTGCCAGAAGCATCTGTACCTCCGCAATTTTTGCGATACTGGATTACAAAACCATCACCATTGCTTGAAATTGCAACCGGGATATCAAGCGTACTTGCATATTCCAAAGCCTGCTGCATACCGGCTCCAACAGCATGCTTATTATCTTTTGCTTCTACAACAGCAACAGGAATGTTTGATTTATAATAGATGATAATATCAGCACGTTTCTTTTCACCGCGTTTAGTAAGTTTGCCTTTTACAAAAATACGGCCGGCAGTAAAGGATACTTCTTCTCTGATTTGAGTCTTCTTATCCCAGCCAGAAGCTTCAATTGCGGGAATAATATATTTTGTAATGATGTCTCGTTCAGAAAGACCGCCCTTAGTGTTCATTTTATTATAACAGCATACCATAAAAAGTCTGGTTTTACTATAAAACGACTAGTAAATATCATAGGTTGCTTTGCACGACAATTACACCGCCCGATCTTTTTCCGCGGGAACTTTAAGACATCACAAAAGCAAGCTATGCAAAAATCAAAATCGCCTTTGATGCAGCCTGCCTTGCCGTAACAGCCGCGTTAACGTTCTTCTGCATTGGCCATCTTGACGGTCTTGGAATCGGAACAATATGCCTGTAGGTTCAAAAGTTTTGCAGACAGCGGAGAAAACACTTCCGAAAAATAATCAACTTTCAAATTCAAATAAAACCACCAAATTAATTTTATGCAAGCAGTTATACATTTGAAAACAAAATCATTCTTTATTCTATAGCTTTCATTACATCTTCTACATTTTTATTGAATTCTTCTTGAATCTCTTCATCGGAATTGCATTTTGCCAGAATTTCTTTATCCAATTCATAAAAATCCCAGCTGTCATTAGCTCCGTCTATGAGTTTGGCTACAGAAAAATATTCTTTCTCGCTCGGCGACAAGCCAACAAAGAAACTTCGTTTTTTACCGACTTTCTCATCAAAATAATAGCCTATTCCATATGCGTCGTCTTGAAAGTGTCCAATTTTGAATTTGGATTCTTTGGAATTTAAAAAATTTTCACAGAGTGTTTTTATTTTTTCTTTCATTCTATAAATTGCAACAATTGTTTCAGGGGAATATAACATGGCAACCTCGTGTGGTGTTAATAACAAAGTATTTATATCTTCGTGCATATATTCACGAATCAAATTTAAACGGGCAAAATCACTTGCTGCACCTTTTTTGTCTATAATCTTAAACAAATCCTCCCAAAATAGAATTTTATCATTATTTACTGGAATATCTTTTAGATAGCAGTAATTTTTTCTAATCAGATAAGCATCCCTGGAATTAGTTTTATGCTCGGAATATGTTAATCCAGAATTATTTGTCTTCACCTCATAACGCAAAGTTGATTTGCTAGTAACAATAGTAAAATCTGGAATTGTTTCTTTTAAATTATCTTGTGCTTTTATTTCAATAATATCTGATAATTGCAGATTGAAAGGTTTCAATAAGAAATTGAATAAAATTTCTTTTTTCCATAGAGACTCATTATAAAAAAAACTGGTTATTGATTGAGTTGCAATATTTTCATATATATTCAATTAAGATAAACCTCTTTTCTATCTATTTTCAGATTCAGTAAATAGCAGGTTACAATGTAACGTTACGATTTTTATTCATTATTCATTTTAAAATCCAAAATTGACTTGCTTTTTAAATATTCATTATTGTTTATTTCTACTGTTTTCCAAACTAATTAACCAAGTTGCTATCTTTTCATCATATGTATCAAATCTCTGTTTCCACCATTGACTGCAAACATAGAAGCCGTCAACTCTAAAGTTTTCCCAATATCTTGAATGACCAGTTTTATCTATTGTATTTACATGATTTTTTTCAAGCAAAGGAAAGTCCAATAAAAAAACATCTTTAGAATACTGTTTATCTTGAAGCAACAAAATCTCATTGCTTGTCAGAATTTTTCTGTCAAATAAAATTTTTAAAGTTTGTTTTATAAAATCTTGAACCTTTTGAGAATCGCTTCTATAAATAGGAAGAGTAGTGCCGTTTAAATTTACAGTTATTTTTCCTGACTCGATTACATTTTTCTTTACTGAACTATCAAAATTTTTTATTATTGGTGAAATACTAGTTACATTTTCATTCAAAGAAATATTCAATTCTGAAATAACTTTTGAAACATTTCTTTCATTGAATTTTTTACTAAAATGCTCTTTCAAAAGCTGTTTTATTAATTCAACACTTATTTCTGATTGCATCTTTTTTTCTGCCCATCTGGCTCTATTTTTGTTTCTAATAAAAAGTTTGATTTTTTCTTCTGAAAAATTATCTTTAAAAAATAATTCTACAAATTTTTCACCGTCAAGTGATTCTTCTTCAAAGGGAATTTCAAAACATTCTTTTTCATTTGATGCTTGATTGTAAAAATAAATACTTATTGTTTTACAAATGAGCACACCTACAGATAACCGCATATCTGTATGAGACATATAGTTCAACAGTTGCTTTTCATAATCGGTATTTTTTGGCAATGAATATCTTTTTAATTCAACGATACATAAATCTTCATGATTTTTACGTAATATTATATCGGGAATTTCCCTATCTTTTGAACCTATATGTAAAGAACGTTTTGAATCTATATCATCTGAGTCAGAATAATTAAATATAAACGGCATTGCAAAATATGATTCCCATAAAGTTTGAATTTTATCCTCTTGAGCATCAAAATTTTTTTTATACTCCGAAACTAAATAATTCCAAGCTTTTTTGTAATCCATTTTGTCTCCTACCTAAAATAATGTTAGACGATATTACAACATTGCAACTCTAAGCTGCTTTCCAAATACAGCTGCCACTTTCTGCAAAGTAGACAATCTTACATCTTCAGAATGGTTTTCCATTCTGGAAATTACACTTTTCTTTGTATTAAGTTTTTCGGCAAGCTGCTCTTGTGTCATTCCATTTTCAAGGCGCATTTCTTTTATCATCATTCCGATTTTAAATTCTTCATAACCTGAATC
>JBNMJH010000015.1:0-58621 GCA_050873685.1 Treponema sp. | reverse complement strand
GGCTGGCTTAGACAGCGACTCCTTACCGAGATTTTGCTTCTCGCAATTTATTCTGCCTTCCACCGGCTCTCCAGATCCGTCAATCTAGAGTACTACGCTTTTCTCGTTTTTTCTAATTACTTAATCGTAACGACTCCTTTCTGTTATTCTATTGCGATAAAGGCTTTTGTTCAATAAAAACTTCAGATTGCGTATAGTCAAGTGTTTTAAACTGCTGTATAATTGCCTAATGAAAAAAATTATTTTTGGCTTGATATTTTTTTGGGTAAGCGTGTTTTGTTTTGCAAATGCAAGCCTTACAGATTTTGAATCAAAAATCATGGCTGAAATAACTGATTTCAGATGGAAACTTGCTCTTCTTGAAGATTTTAAGGAAGCCGCCAACGCCTGCGACAAATTCAGCGCATATATAAACAGTCCTGAAAACGCCGAAAATCTGAGCGAAGAAATTTTGCTTTCCGCGAACAACATTCTGACCTGGGAAAAATACAACGCGCTTTACGAGCTTAATCCAAAAGACAAGGAACTTGAAGAATTTCTAACCGCTCAATACAGAAAAATCCGCTCATATTTCAAAGAGCACAAAAAAGAAACGCACAACAAATGGCTTTATGTTACAGCCGGAGATATTCTAAGCAGCAGCCTACAGTACCTTCCGCTTTCAACAGCGATGAACGAAGGGCTTACAATAAAAAAATACTATGACAAGGCGCTGGAAAATGATCCGGATTTTGTTTTCTGCCTTATAAATATTGCGCAGTGGTACTTCCATGCTCCGGCAATAAGCGGCGGCGGAAAAGGCAAAGCGATGAAAGCCTTTCTGGCGGCGGAAAAAGCGGCAAAAACAGACGCGGAGCTTTACTACGCAAAACTGTTTCTTTCGCAAAGTTTTTTTGAAGACGGAAACAAGCAGAAAGCCACGGAGCTTCTTGACCAGGCAGAAGAGCTTCTTCCAGGCTCAAGGACTGTGAAATTCTACAAATTTTTGAACGAGAATGGATATTGCTATTTTGAATATCCTGAAAACCGCGGAAAAATCAACAAGAAACTTGGCTTGTAAATTTTATCAAGAGAATTTGAATATGAACGAAAACAATAAGAAAATCGTGCTTTTTGGAGAAATCATGCTCAGGCTGAAGCCAGCCGGAAAAGAAAGATTTTTTCAAAATCCGAATATGGAAGCTGTTTTTGGCGGAAGCGAGGCGAATGTTGCGGTAAGCCTTTCAATTCTAGGAAAATCCGCAAAATTTATTACCGCGCTGCCGAAAAACGCAGTTGGAAGAGGCGCAAAAAACGCGCTGAACCATTACGGGGTTCAGGTTGAAGGCCCGGAAAAAGATGGAAGGCTTGGAATTTATTTTCTTGAAGACGGAGCCTGCCAGCGGCCGAGCCAAGTTATCTATGACCGGAGCGGAAGCTGTTTTTTTCTTGCAAAGCCGGAAGAATATGACTGGAAAAAATATTTTTCGGATGCGGAATGGTTTCATGTTTCCGGCGTTTCCCCGGCGGTTTCAGAGCAGGCAATGAATTCAGTTCTGGCCGCCGTTTCCGAAGCGAAAAAATTTGGCTGCACAGTTTCTGTTGACTTGAACTACCGGAAAAAACTTTGGCAGTACGGCAGAAAGGCTTCCGATGTAATGAGAGAAATCGCCTCTTCCGCAGATGTTCTGATTGCAAACGAAGAGGATATTCAAAAATGCCTTGGGCTTTCATTGAAAAATTTCACAACTCCGGCAGAATCATACCATCATCTTTGCGACGACCTGAAACAGGAATTTCCGAACATAAAAATAGCCGCCGTAACATTGCGCCACAGCTACAGCGCGGACAGAAACGGATGGTCAGCGGTTTTAAGCGGAAAACACGGTTTCTACGAAAGCCAGCAGTATGATATTGAAAACATTGTGGAGCGGGTCGGCGCGGGCGACAGCTTTTCAGCCGGACTGATTTACGGACTTTCAGAATTTTCAGAGGATTCAGCCGGAGAAGCAAAGGCCCTGGATTTTGCAACAGCCGCAAGCTGCCTGAAACATTCAATTCCAGGAGACTTCAATCTTGCAACAAAAGATGAAATTGAATCTTTGATGAACGGCAACGGAACAGGAAGAATACAACGATGAAAAAGCAGTATTTTATGGATGAACTTGTAAGGAAAGCAGGAAAAATTGCGGTTGTGCAGACAACCTTGCCGGCGGAAGCAGTTGCCATTGCAAAAAAGCTTCTTGAAAAAGGCGTAACTGCCATGGAAATCGCCTACCGCGACCTAGAAAACCTTGAAGGCTCAGACGAATGCATACGCGCGGTAAGAGAACAAGCGCCGGAAATTCTAGTCGGCGCAGCCACAATCACTTCGCCGAAACTGGCAAAAAGAGCGGCAAAAGCTGGCGCACAGTTTCTGCTGAGCGCCGGGTTCAACAGAGAAACTGTAAAATACTGCGTAAAACACAACATTCCGATTTATCCGGGCGTGGCAACACCAGGAGAAATAGAACAGGCAATTTCATTCAGGCTTTCAGTGGTTAAAATTTTTCCAGTTGAAATTCTCGGTGGAACAAAATATCTTTCCGCCCTTGCCGGACCGTACCCAGACATTTGCTTTATAGTTTCCGGCGGAATCAACGCGGAAAACTGCAATGAATACAAAAATCTGAAGAATGTCGCGGCTTTGAGCGGCTCTTACCTTTGCAAATAAACTACTTTATATTTTTTGCAATAAAATCAGCCTTCAAGTTTTTTAGCTCCTCTGTAAGCGAAACTTTGTAAATATGCGGATTCAGAATTCTCTTGTAGCTTTCGTCTAGGCTTGCAAGCTGTTTCTGCATATTTTCGCGGGCAAGCCGAAGCTGCTCAACATCAGAAAGGCGGGCTTCAGTTCTTTTTCCCTTGCTAAGCTTAAGTTTCAGAAGCGCCTCGACTTTTGCAGCCTTGCAAGAAAACTGCCTGTAATCAACCATCGGATGATAGAAACGGTATTCTTTTCCCGGCTCGATTTTTTCCGGTTCAAGCGAAAGAATATCCGCCAGCGCCATTCCATTTTCATCGTAAAGACGGTACACATTCTTGATTCCAGGATTTGTTGTTTTCGCCGGATTGTCGCTGAATTTCATGGCAGGAATCATTTTGTCAGAAGCCTTGTCGTGCCTTGCCGCAAGTTTGTAAACTCCAGTGAACGAAGATTCATTTCCGCCTGTAACCATGTGAGTACCAACGCCCCAGCTGTTTATCGGCGCGCCGTTTGCAACCAACGTTGAAATAATTTCTTCCGTAAGTTCATTTGAAACAGAAATTTTTGCCTGCGGAAATCCTGCCCGGTCAAGTTCCTTCCTTACCTCTCTTGTAAGATAAGAAATATCGCCGGAATCAAGCCTGACTCCGAAATTGTAGCCTTTTTCAACAAGCTCGCCGCCGGCAATTATTGCGTTCTTTATTCCAGATTTCAATGTATCATAAGTATCAATAAGAAAAACAGCGTTGCCCGGATAAATTTTCGCGTATTCGCGGAATGCTTCAAGCTCAGAGGAATGGCTCATAATCCATGAGTGCGCCATTGTTCCCATTGCAGGAATTCCGTAAAGTTTCGCCGCCAAAGTATTGCTGGTTCCAGCCGCGCCGCCAATAAAAGCCGCTCTTGTTGCGCCCATAGCTCCGTCCGGTCCCTGTGCGCGCCTGAGTCCAAACTCCATAATCGGAGCGCCTTTTGAAGCAAGATAAACGCGCGCTGTTTTTGTTGCAATCAAGCTCTGGAAATTAACAAGATTCAAAATCAAGCCTTCAAGAATCTGCGCCTCTATAAGATTCGCATGGATTCTTACAAGCGGCTCCTGCGGAAAAATCACAGTTCCTTCATCCATTGTGTAAAGATCGCCTGTAAATTTCCATGTCTTAAGATATTCCAGGAATCCTTCATCAAAAATTTTCTGACTCCGCAGATATTCAATATCATCCTCGCCGAAGCAGAATTCCGTGATTGCATCAAGAAGCGGCTCGTTTCCGGCAAGAACAGAAAATCCGCCGTTGAAAGGATTTCTTCTGAAGAACATATCGAACACAACTTCCTGGTTCATTCCTTCTTTCCAGTAACCCTGAGCCATTGTAAGCTCGTAAAAATCCGTAAAAAGCGCATTGCCGCTGAAATAATTTTTCATAAAAACCTCATAAAATGGAAAATAAGGATTTTTTCGAGGCTACCTCAAGCATCTTGTACGCAACCTGCACGTCCTTCTGAAAGTTTAATGGTATTTTTCAAATTTTACAATTCATTTGCAATTCAATTGGCGTTATAATTTTTCTTTTCCGCAAAAAAGAACTGAAAACCTTCTTGTGAATAACATATTTTCTGTTTATAATTATTTTATGGCTATATCTGTAAATTTGGGAGCGATTCTAAGGAATTACGCAAAAAAACAGGAATCTGCTTTCATCAATTTTAGAGAGTTTTGTGATTATGTAAAAAAATATGCTTCACATCATCTGGAAGAACAGCCTGACTTAGTTCAATATTTGGAAATTCCAGATTCTGCGCTTTTAAAAGAACTAGAAGATTACCAGAACAAGCATGAGGTTTATCTCATCCAGCAAAACAATGGAAAAATCACAATTGCCTGCATAACCGCCTATTCAGTTTATTACGCAAACAAATACAAGGAAATAATTTCGAATCCGCAAATTCCGTTTCCGTGCGCGAACGATTTGCCGAAACAGCTTCCTGCCGACGCGCTTGAAAAAAAATCCCTGGAGGATGTTGTAAAAGAATGGCAGGCAAAGCAGAATACAAAATCTCCGAAACTTTACTGCGTTCTTATGCCGCGGGATATTCCTTCGCTGATTATTCCTGAATGTGTTCCAATAAATTTTGTAACACGCGACGCAATGGCAAAAATCCGCAATATGCTGAAAAAAGATGAGTTCCATGATTATTTTCAGAAAAAAGTCCGCGTGGCAAATCCAAGCAAGGAAATCGCCGCCCAGGCTTTTTTTACAAAATTTCTTCAGCATCCGGATTCTTCCGACCAGACTTTTGATTTTTCCGGCGATGCGTTCTATTTCTGGAACCAGCTCTGCTATTTCATCCGGCTTGATTTTGAAAAAATAAAGGACAGAACAACTGAGGACACAAATGTTCTTCAGGCTGTAGCCGTTTCTGAAGTCTGGATGATGACGCTGAAAGAAAAAGCCTCAAAACAACAGAACAAGGAAAACGCGCTGAATGAGCTCAGAGCCGCGCTTGCGCGTCCGCCGTATTTCTTTTCAATGGAAAGCATTCTGAAACTGAAAGATTCAAAGGGCGCTTTGCTTTACGGCCAGTACGACGAGGAAGATTTAAAGGAATTCCTTCAGAAAATAACAACTGAATGCGAAAACAACGAGCTTCCGCAAGTTCTTGTATTCAAAATTGAAACCGGCGCAAGATATTTTATCTATAAAACCAAAGTCTTCCAGCTTGTAATCCGGCTGGCCAACGAAGCGCACGACACAATTGAAAAACATCTTACCGACAAATGGTTCAAAATTCTAAGCAACTATGAAAAACTTCCAGAAATGAAAAGCGAGAAAGATTTTGAAAACTGCCTGAAAAAGGAAATTCATGATCTTTCGCCTGTTCTGTACGCTTTGCTGAACGCGAATTTTCTTACAATGCTGAACTACGAGTCGAGCCACGCAAGTTCGGAGCCGGCATTCCACATTTTTTCCGGCGGGAAACTTCTTCCGTACTCAGAGCTTCTTATGCTGAAGAATTCCGCGATTCTTGCAAATGCAAAAATGATGCTTCCGTTCTGGTACACAATTCCAGTAATTTCATGGCTTGCAAGCTTGTTTTCCAAGAAAAAACGGAAACCGGCGCAGTCCAGAATTTCACAGAAGGAATTTACGGCGGACGATATTCCAGATGACGAGGAAACTCAGAAGCCGGCGAAATTCTCTAGCAAAAAAGATGCAATCCAGGCGGCGGCAAAAAATATCGCCGAGGATCTTGTTCCTGCCGGCTCAACAATCGACAGGGAACTTGATTCGTATGGAAAAATCTGGAACAAGATGATTACAAAGGAAGCTCACAACAGTCTTGCAGAAGATGTGAACTGCCTTATCCGCGACTACACAAGAAAAGTAATGCGGACAATTTCAGCCCAGACATTCGATGAAAACAGGCTTCGCTCGCTTGCAGAAGGACTTGTGAAAACTCCGAACATGCAGAAAATCAAGGAAGAAGAAGCGCTGACAATCTATGTTGAGCTTTATATGCTTCGGCTTCTTTCAAACGGATAATTTTTTTTGTGATTCATTTCTTATTTTGAAAAAAAATCGCTATAAATAAATGACGGTGAAAAACAAGCCGTTGCTTTTTATAGCCGGCAAAAAGCAAATTGCATTCAAAATGAGGTATTTTTATGAATCAACTGAACTCTTTAATTATTGAAGGAAACGTAACTCGCGATCCAGAATTCAAGGAAACTGCGAACGGCCACAAAATCTGCAATATTCCTGTTGCGGTAAACCGCTTTTACAAGAATACAGACGGAGAAGGCGTTAATGAAGTTTCTTTCTTCAACATTGAAACTTTTGGAAAAATGGCTGAATCGTGCCAGAAAAACTGCGAGAAAGGCCGAGGAATACGAGTTGTAGGCCGCCTGAAGCAAAGCCGCTGGACAAACAGCGACGGCAAGACTGCCAGCAGAGTTTCGATTATTGCAGAACATGTTGAATTTAAAAAACGCCTTTCAACAGAAACTGCTTCTGAAACACAAGCTTCATCCGCGGAAAACCTTGAAGCGATGAAAGAAGCAAACCAGGCTTCCGCAGGCGAAGAAATTCAAGAACAGATTCCGGAAGAAGCAATTGCTTTTTAGTTTTTTAAGAATTCCTGAAATTTATTTCTAGAATTTTCCGTTTTTTTTCTTGCCGGCACGAACGGCTCCGCCATGACTTTTTGGCTTGCGATTTCCTCCCTTAGCAAGAGCCAATCTCGCGGCTGCAGCCCGTTCGTTGCTGGCTTTATATTCTTCCATCTGCAATGGATCATAAAATCCGTCTTTCCAGTTAAAACGATTAACTTCTGGAAAAGGCTGCTTTTTGAACAACGAGCTGCTTATATTTTTAATCTGCCCTTTGGAGAGTTTTGTTTTTGAAAAATCAATCAGAATTTTCTTGAAGCCCGACTGCGAAAGAAGCTCTGTTTTATCAAGCAAAGAAAAAGGAAGCTCCGGCATAACAAACGAACCGTCTTCAGAGGAAACAACCTTGAACTTTTCTTCTTCCTTGTCTGAAAAATAAGTAAATCCGTAATCTTCCGGAAGCTTGAATCTTATTCTAAAAAGCGCCGGATAAGCAAAAACCGGAACAAGAACTCTTGAACGAACATTCAAGTCATAAGTGGCCTCAAGATTTTTTCTGGAATCTTCATAAGGCATTATAAACGCGCCAATATCTTGATTTTCAAAAAATGAAACCGCCCATCTGTTGAATGTATAAAGATAAGGACCGGCTATCAAATGAACCTTCTTTCCCTTCAGCATTTGAATTTGGGCAATGTTGTTCACAACAAAATTTGAATAGCCTTTTTCTATCAATTTTTCCAAGTCCGCCTTAAGCTCTTCTTCTTTTGCAGCAGGACAATAAGGATCAAGAGAAATATAAATCGCTTTTTTTGTGAATGGCAAAACAGTTTTTCCGTTCAGCAAGTCATATCTTGTGTCGCAAGTGAATTCAATAATGATACGCACAGGATGAAAAGCCTGCGCCAAAAACACATCTTCTATAGTAGAAACCTGCGCATAAATTCCTTCTGGGAAATAGGAAAGCTCCCTGCCTTCAACTGGAGTTACATCCAGCAAAGGAAGTTTTTCGTCAGCAGGCTGCTTTCTGAATTTGCTCAAATCTCCAGGCAGAACTCTTGAATAGCGTTTAGACATAGATTTTATCTGAAGAAGATAAACACTGTCGCCAATTCTATGGCTAAGAGGAATGTCTATCCAGCGGTGTCCGTCATCATCAATTTCAACGCTGCGGACTTTATGGCTTGTTCTGCCGGAATCATCTTTTTTATGCAAGCGGATTGAATCTCCTGGATCAGGATCATAGTTTCCGCCAGTAAGCATCGCCATCTGAATTTTAAGGCTGGCAGGATCAGCATCGGGAGCGGCATTTTTCTTTACTTCTTCAATAAGCCAGTCCGGCGCTTTTCTAACGCGGGAAACAGTTCCCAAGTAAATTCCGGTTCCTCCGGCTTGATTTGGATTCAAAATTTTTGAACCAGCATTTTCAATACCTTCTTTTTCATCTTTGAATCCGTACCAATATGTTGTCTTTGAACGTGCAAAATCAGAAGCCAGCATTCGCTTGCCGGTTGCCACGGCGCCTTTCCGGTCTTCCTTGTAATGGTCAATTACATAGCGGTAAGCAGCAACAACGCTTCCTACATATTCCGCGCTTTTCATCCGGCCTTCAATCTTGAAAGAATTTATTCCTAAATCACAAAGCGCTGGAATCTGCTCAATAAGCTGCAGATCGCAAGGAGAAAAATAATAGCCCTGCTTTATTCCTTCTGGATATTCAGCAGTATAATAACGGCGGCAAGCCTGCGCGCACATTCCGCGGTTTGCAGATTTTCCGCCCAGGAAACTTGAAAAAAGACAAAGCCCTGACTCGCTTACGCAAAGCGCGCCATGAACAAACATTTCAATTTCAGCTTTTGTATGCTCTTTTATATATTTTATTTCTTCAAAACCAAGCTCACGGGCAACAACAACCCGCTTCAAGCCTTCATTGTACAAAAGATTCGCGGCGGCTGCGCTTTCAACATTCATCTGAGTTGAGGCATGAAGCTCAAGATTTGGGAAAAATTCCTGACACATGCGGACAATTCCCAGATCCTGAACAATAAGTCCGTCTGGATGGATACGGTCAAGATACGCCAAGAACCTATAAAGCCGTTCAGTTTCCTTTTCTTCACAAACAGTATTTACAGTAACATAAATTTTTTTCCCAAGACGATGAACGGCTCCAATAGCAGCCTCAAACTGATTCCACGCAAAATTTGAAGTTCTAAGCCTTGCATTGAAAGATTTTAATCCAAGATATACAGCATCAGCGCCTTCGCCAATAGCGGCATCCAATGACTCAATATTACCCGCAGGTGCTAATAATTCACACATAACGAATAATTTAACACATAAATGCTATCTAGTCCATATTACAGAAATCACTGGAAGCCGATTAAAATGAAGGTTTTTGCTCAAAAAAATTACACGATGAACTTAGTAAGCAACTTTTCCAGGAGTTTCTCCGCTCGTTGCAGACACTCTCCAGCTAGCCGCAAAACTTTCATCCGCAATACGTTCAATTGATTTGCTCGCAGTCATTTTTGCAATTTTCACAGCACCGGCAATTTCCGGGTTATCCCACTTGCCTGCTTCAAAAGCCATTCTCGCGGCATTTTTCATTTCTTCAGTTTTCCATTCCGCCGCATCTTCCGGAGCATAGCAGACACTGTCGGCAATATCACCGCCAACAGACTTCCTAAGCAAAACAACATCCATCTCATCGCCTAGCCTTGCGCTCTCATTTTCCGCCCACAAATCCCTTGCATTGTCGCTTGAATATTTTGTTTTTGACAAAGCCAAATCGCCGCCAAGCTCATTCACCGCGGAATCTTCTTTTTTCCTTAAATGGACAATCACTATTTCGCCACGAGAAACTTCCACTGCAGGAAAAACAAAATTTTTCGCCGCGCCGTCGCTTGCGCTGTAAAGTTCCATTCCAGAAAGATTTCCATCGCTCAAAACTCTTAGCTCAACATATTCGCATTTAAAATATTTTCCAGCAGAATTTGTTCCGCTCGAATATTTCGGATGAATTTCTGTAATCTCAACATCGGGAGTTCTTCCGTTAAAACCAAGCAAAGGCAAGCTGAATGTCAATGAATTTCCGATATTATCGTAAACCTCGCCGTAAAAATTATATTTTTCGCCGATTCTTAAATTCTCAGAAAAAATAACATCAACAAGACACAAGCTTTTCTCAGCCTCCGAACACTCAACTTTGACATTTTCAACTGAAACAGCAGGATTCAGGCTAAAACCTTTAAAATCAATTTTCTGATCAAAGACAATACGCGCTGAATTTTCACCGGTAACAAAAAAATCCTCAATTTTCGGACAAGAATAGCTGTCATCAACAAGAATTATGCCCTCTTCCGTAGCCTTGCATGAAAGCGGACCGCATACCGCAAGCACAATCCCGGAAACCAGCAAAGTTTTAATCAAAATCCAGACAGAATTTGGAATTTTTCCTATTTTTTTGAACATAAAACCTCCAGAAAAAGAATCCGCAGCCAAATTTTCAGCGCAGAATTTCTTCTCAAAATATTTATCGCAAAAAAAAACTGTTTTCAGAAATGAATCACAAATTTTTTGAAAAAAAAATCCACTGGAATCAACGAAACCAGTGGACGGAGGTAAAATATTACAAAAATAGTCAATAAAAAATGTTTTTATTGACTATTTTGCATCAGAATAAAATCCGGCGCTTTCAGACGAAGCATCTGCTTCATCTGAAATATTTTCTGCGCCATCAGCGGAATCAGAAACTTTTTCCGGCTCAGCAAGATTTGTAAAAAAATCATCATTTAATCTTGCGGCTTCAACCATGTATCTGATATTGATTCCAGTTTTGTCTTCCATTGTCTTTTCAACAATGAAAACAATATTTCTTCCAGATTTGTCGCAGGCAATCCGCTCAATTTTATAGTTTTTCACGCCTTTGCGCGATATTTCAGGATTCCCAATTTTCTGCCTGGCAAGACAATTTCCCTTTGAATCAAGTTTTTCAAGATTTATATAGAAAGAAGATTTCACATCAGTTCCTGAACCAAAAACAGAAGGCACAAGCTGAACTTTGTAGAAAGCCTGGTCGCTGCTCACAGAACTTATAAAATCCTTGAATTCAATTTCATCTGTTCCCGATTTTTTTTCTTCTTCCCGGATGTACAGAATCTGATCCGGTGAATTTTGAGCGCAGTTATATTTCTTGATTGAAAGATAATTTTTTCCTGCCAAAGATTCGTAAACTTCTTTTCCAGTTTTGTCAAAAGTAACAGCAGAAGGCTTGATTTTATAAACTTCATTGTCTACATAATCATTTTTTAGAACATCAACCGTGTAAATTTCAGCCCATCCCTGAAATTTCTTGTCGATTTTTCCATACTGTCCAAAAATATAATAATTTCCATCTGCGGAAAAACCATTGTCAACAAGAACCGCAGAATCACCTGCAAAAGACGCAAACGCCGCAAAAAATCCAAGCACCCCGCAAACTATCAGCTTTTTCATAGTTCCCCCAAGAAATCTGTTCCAAACAGAATTTCTAAATTTCCTTCACATTCATTTTCGGCATTAAAAATCTAGTCTTTACTAATATTTGCTTAAAGGTTAATATTTTTTCAATGAAAATAAAAACACGAAACATAATTTTTACAATCCTGATGTTCATTTCGCTGCTTTCAATTGTTGGCTACGGCATTTTTTTCGGCATAAAACTTTACACTTCAGGGATTTCGCTTCCGGCAAATATTCCAGATTCATATCCAAAGGGATTTTTCCTTACTGAATGCAATATCTACGCAGTGATTTCAAGCATTTTTCTTCTATTAATTTATGATTTTGCCTTTCTTGTTTTTATCAACGTTGAATTTGAAAAGACACAGTCATCAGAAATAATTTATTTTGTAATGTTCCTGCTTGCAGTTTTTATGGAGCACCACAGGCTTCTGACAATATTTTTCAATTTATGGGAAAATGCGAACGGCATTGAGATTTTTGTTACAAACACACTGATTTTTGGCCGCACAGCCGCGCCGCTGAGCCTGCTGTTTTCTGTAATTTTCAGCAATTCGGAAAGCCGGCAGTACACGGAACAAACTCTTCTTGGAATTATTGTTTTTTCGCTTTTCATAGCAAAACTTGTTCCAGCCAACACGAATTTGGTTCTTCCAATCGGCGCCCTAAGAATCGGATTTGGAAAAATGATTTATTTTATGCTTCTGATTATCTTTCTTGTGGCGATATTTTCTCAGTTCATAAAAAAAGTTCTAAGCCACAGCAGCCCAAGACTTTTTATCGGATTCATATTTCTTGTAGCAGGATATTTTATTCTGATTCAGTCCTACAGCATTCTTACAACAGTTTTAGGAACACTGCCGCTTTATCTTGGCACGCATAATTATCTAAAAGCGCTGCACAGCCAGTACCTGTGGAACTAGCAGGCCGGAAAACTAAAGAAGAAACTGCGCAAGTCCGCCGATTACAACAGGAATCACAATATTGTCAAAATCTGTCATCGGAATAACTTCAACAATCATTGCAACAAACGCAAGAACAAAGGAAACTGAAGCATTTCCGCCAACACAAAACGACGAGACAAAAACGGCAAAAAAACACGCAAGGCTTCCAGCCGCAGTTTTTCCCTTTGTGAACGGAATATAAATTCTTCCGAAAAGTTTTCCCACAAGGCTGGCGAATCCATCGCCGAATGCAAGCGCGTAAATTCCAATTCTGGCAGAATCTGGATTCCATAGAAGCGCGGCGGCAATAATTCCTGCAACAAGAGTTACCGGACCAAGAACAAATTTATTTTCATCCCTTTTTCTAGCCGCAATTGAAGTTATTTTTGAAACAACAGGAACGTCTATTCCTTTCAGCCGGATAAATTCTGTGAACGAATAAAAAATCAACGCCGCAAACAACAGCGCAAGAACCGGCTTGTACGCAAGAGCCAGCAAAGTCGGCACAAAAGCGCTGCACAAATGAATTGATTTTCTGAAAACCTCTTTAAAAATGCTGATTCTATACTGTTTTACTAAAATTCCTTTCTGAAAGTCATTATCGCTCATTGGCTCAATCCTTTTTCTACAGTCAATGTCCGCGGCAATTCTGTATAAATTGCAGGCTCAAAATCCGGCATTGGATTTGTTACGTATTTTAAATTCTGCTCGGCAAGATTGCTTCCGCCAAGCCGAACCATTGTTTTCTGGTTTCTAGTCAAAGCATCCCAGGCGCGCATTGAATCCTGAAACTTTACCATTGATTTTGCGTTCATCGCGCTGCTTCCAGTCCGCTTCGCGAGCCTGTACAAAGTAACTCCCAAATTGTTTGAAGCCTTAAGATATGTTTCAACAAGTTCATTCTCATCCTTTCTTGACTGCGGAAAAATAACGCCATGCTGCTCGCGGTAACTGTCAATCTGGTCAAGAAGCCTTTCATAATATCCTTCCGCCGCAAAATTGTCATTGCGCAGCGAAAGAGTGTTTCCCATCGCAAGCAAAAGATTCTGGTCATCAGCAAAATCCTCCGCAGCCTTCATAAACGAGCCTGCCGCTTCAAGATAATTTTTTCTTGAATACTGAATAAAACCTATTTTGTAGCGGATTTTTCCGTTGTCATAATCGTTGTCCACAGAATCTTTATAATTTTGAAGAGCGTTTTCATAGTTTCCAGAAATGAAATACTCAATATCGCCCATATCTGAATAAAGATTTCCAATCTTGCTGTTGCCTTCAAGCCCGCTGGAAACATTTGCATTTGAAAAAAGCGTTATTCCGTCCGCAAAAGACTCCATCGCTTTTAAATATTCTTTTTCACTTGTATAAATTTCACCAAGAAGCCGGTAAGAATCAATATTCTTATAATAATCCTTTTTCTTTGCAACATTTGTTTTGTTGAAGAAAGAAATCGACTGCTGCAGCGCCCTTTCCGCATTTCCAGAATCATTTGTGTTTATGTAATATCTTCCAAGATTATAATACGCTGAAGGATTTGCGCCGTCCGACTGAACAGCCCGCACAAGAAGCTTTTTCACATCCTCAATTCTTGTGCGCAGATATTCATCCGAAGGAGCTAGCGGACCGTAAAGCTTGTCAAGGCAATAACCGCTGAGTTCAGTCCAATCCTGCCCTTCAAGGGACTTCGGCCTTGAATAAAAATGCTCCTTCAAAGCCAGAACTTCCTTCAAGTTGTCTGTTCTAATGTAATAACGCATCATCCGGGACATATATTTATCTGTAGGACCGTAAAGCTGCACAAGCTCCGCATACCTTTTCAGGGCTTCGCTATACTTAGAAGAATCTTTTTCATCCGCCCATTCAAGATAATTATCCCCAAGCATCAAAATTCCATCAGCATCATTTATATGATGGTCAAGAACATCGCGCAGAAGAATTTCCTCGGCTTTTTCATAATTTGCAAGATCTTTGTATTCCATTTCGGCATATTCAAGCCCAGCAGTCTTGTCAAATTTAAAGCTGTAAAGAATATTTTTATACATCTGCTCTGCCCGGATGAACTGCTTATGATTCCTATATCCGTGCGCATACTTGAAAAACCACTTTTTTATAAGCTGATATTTTGTCGCCTCGGAAAATTTTGTTTCCGACTGCGGAAAATTTTCAGATTCAAGCAGCTTGTAGCCCTGGCGGTACAGAGAAGAAGCCCTTGCCGGCTGATAAACAAAGAATTTCGCAAACTGAAACATGAAGAAACAGACAATAAGAGCCGCAAATGAAATAATTGCTCCCGGAATAATTTTATTGCTAAGCTGGTATTGAAATGAAGCTTTGTAGGCTTCGTATTCCTCCGCCGTTCTGCGTTCAAAATCACGCGGAACAGGAATAGCAATATCAAGCATTTTTTCAAGTTCGGAAGCAAGCTGGCGCGCCGAAATTTTCTTCAGAACTTTCTGAATGATTTCAAATTCCGCCTCGTCAGTAAATTCATTCTTCACAATAAGCTCTTCAACTGCCATGCGGACATTCAAAGGATATGATGAAAGATTTTTTATGAACTTTTTATACTGCTCGTCAGACAAAGTGTTAGGCGGAAGCTCGCCACCATCAACATTCTGCTGAGGACCAGCTTTTTCAGCATTTGAAGCCTTGAATTTGCCGTTTTTATTTACTTCAACAGTCTGAACATCTGAAAATCCAGGAATTTCAAAATCGCTGTTTTCTTCTGAAAAATCATTTGAATTTCCTAGCTCAAAATTTCCTTTTTCAAGCGCGCTGTCTGTGTCCGGAATGCCAAAATCAAGCCCTTCCATCTCAGAAGTGTCAAATTTTTCAGCCGGTGCTTTCTCCTGAAATCCATCATCCGAATTTTCCGAATCAGAATCTGTATCGTTCAAGTCAAAATTAAAATCCGACGGAAAATCATCGTTTTCGTGGGCAGAATTATCTTCTGAAACTGAATCCGGCGTTTCTCCGCCCATCTCGATAGGCTTTCCATCAAAAGAAAAATCCGAGTCAAAGTCATCCGCCAGTTTTTCAGCATCAGAAACTTTTTCTGAAGAATCATTGTTCTCATCGCCAAACGAAAAATCTTCATCCGGCAAATTGAAATCATCAAATTTTTCAGAATTATCAGAAGTTTCTGGTTCAGCCGGTTCTGTTGCTTCCGCTGATTCAGCAGGTTTTTCAAATTCATCAGATTTTTCAGGTTCAGAAAAATCAACCGCCTCGTCGGCATTTTCCGGCAAAGAAAAATCTTCCGCCGCAGCAGATTTTTCTGCCTCGCCAGCGCCGCCAGAACTTTCCGGCTCAGCAAAAAAATCCGGCGAATCAATATCAAGCCCGGCAATATCCTGAAAGTCCGAATCCTTGAAATTTTCTTCAACATCTTCGGCTTCAGGCTGGACTTCAGAATTTTCAGTTTTTCCAGCACCGCTATTTTCGCTATTTTTTTCCGAATCTGAATTGTCAGTTTTTTCAGCGGCGAAAGTTTCTTCAGGCTCCGGCTCAGGTTTTTCCTCTGAAATATTATCTGGACTAGAATTTTCCTCAGAAATCGGGTTTTCAGCCTCGTTTTCAGGCTCCAAATCAGGAAGCGGCTCGGCATCCGGAATATTTTCAGCATCCTGCAAAGTTTCAAGCCCGTCAGCGTCATTTTCGCCGGAAGTTCCAGCCGGCTCTTCCGAACCAGCAGAATCATCTTTTCCCTGAGTTCCGTCAAACCCCTGGCCGCCCAAAAGATCTTCAAGGCTCAGATCCGCAATTTCAGGCTCTTTTTCCGGCTCAGGCTCAGTTTGCTCAACCGGCGAAGAATTCTGCACAGGCTCCTCGAACATTGAAAGGTCTGGCTCAGAATCGCCGGCTCCGCCTGATGCGATTGAAGAAATATCAGGAACAGAAAGATTTATATTCGGCGCAGAAGATTCTTCTTCATTTTTCTGGCTGTTTTGCGCAGAAGATTCAGTTCCCATAATATCTGAAAAATCTTCCGCAACATTTTCTGCCTTGTCCTCTGAAACCAAACTTTCAACAGGCTCAGGCATTCCCATCAGAAAATCATCAGAATCGTTGAATTCCTTCACATCCTTAGGAATTGGAACTGTAACAGGTTTTTCACCACGGGAGGCACGCAATGCCGGTTCATTACCAAGAGAAAGAATATCCGCATTGAATTTTTTTAGTTGACTTAAACCAGGCATATCTTTGTAATTTTACTCCATCTGCGATTTTTAGAACAGTGCAAAACTAAAAATGGAAACCCACTTGTTTTTATTTACGGAAATGCAATCGCGCTACTTTATAGAATATTTTACCATAAAATAAGATTTTTCGCTTAACAGAACCAAGATTTTTCCGATATTTCTAGTATGAAAAGATTTTTTAGCTTGATAGCCTCAGGCTTTATGCTGGTTTCTTTTTTCGCCTATGCAGAAAACAGCGATGTTCCGCCTGAAAAAGACTTGTATGAATACAACAATATAATCGCAAAGCTGGAAGAGCCGAAAGAGCCGGCAATAACAGAAAATTATATTGTCTTCACAGAAAAAACAGGTCCAAGATTCATTGGAATCGCATTCGACTTTGAAAACTATCAGAAAATTCATCCGTTCATGCTGCATAAAAACACAGATTCTGAAGGAAACGTAACAAATTCCCTTATGTTTTTTATTCTTGAAAGGCCAGAATTTCTTACGGAAATTTCCTACAGGCTTGTAATTGACGGTCTCTGGACTTTCGATCCGAACAACAGCAACTCCCAGTACGACAGCGAGACTGGAATCACAATTTCAAAAGTTTATATAAACGAAACAAAACCTGAAATTACAAGAACAACAAAAGAAAAAGGCACAAAATTCATATACAGCGGTGAACCAGGCCAGACTGTCCGGTTAAGCGGAAACTTCACAAACTGGGACAGCTGGATTTACGAACTGAAAGAAACAAGACCTGGATTCTACGAACTAAGCCTTCCGCTTCCAATCGGGAAATATTACTACAATTACTATCTTGGAATGACCCCGATTGTAGACAAATCAAACCCGAACAGGGCATACACCGCCGACGGAAGAACAAGTTCTGTAATCGTTGTGCAATAAAATAAACCAGTCTGCAAAAAATATGCACAAGCCTATCTTCCGAATCTTTTTGCCAAGTCCTGAAGCTTAGACATATCCATTCCGGCAAGGGAACTTGAATCCATTCCAAGCTGGCTCATCATTCTGCTTTGCATTCCCTTGTTGCGGGTAAGTTTTTTCATTGTAAGCTTTGTTTTTTCAAACTGCTTCAGCAATTTGTTCACTTCAGCCACAGTTGTTCCAGAGCCAGCGGCAATTCTTTTCCGGCGGCTAGGCCCGATAATCAAGTGGTTGGCGCGTTCTTTCTTTGTCATCGACTGGATAATCGCTTCCTGCTTCTTCATTCCGCTCAAATCAACATTCTGGTTTGCCATTCCAGGAATCATATCAAGAAGGGACTGCATAGAACCCATTTTCTTTACCTGCTGAAACTGGGAAAGCATATCATCAAGCGTGAATTCATTCTTCATCATGCGCTTCTGAAGGCGCGCAGCTTCTTCCGCATCAACAGTTTCCTGAGCTTTTTCAACAAGAGAAACAACATCGCCCATGCCAAGAATTCGGCTAGCAATTCGCTCAGGATGGAAAGGCTCAAAATCCTCTGTCTTTTCACCGGTACCAATAAACAAAATCGGCTTTCCAGTTATAGTTTTCAAAGACAACGCCGCGCCGCCACGTGCATCAGAATCGAACTTTGTAAGAATTACTCCTGAAAGTCCAAGCTTCTCGTCAAAAGTTTTGGCAATATCAACAGCATTCTGACCGGTCATCGCATCAGCAACAAGAAGAACTTCATCCGGAGAAACAGCTTTCTTGATTTTTGAAAGCTCCTCCATCATATTTTCATCGATTTGAAGCCGGCCGGCAGTATCAATAATCAATGTGTCATACTGATTCTTCTTTGCAAACTTAAGCGCCTCTTCGGCATTTTTTACAGCATCCTTTGAATTTTCCTTGAATACCGGAACACCGATTTTTTCACCAAGAACGGAAAGCTGCTCCACTGCGGCAGGACGAACAAGATCGCAAGCGGCAAGCAACGGACGGCGGCCTTGTTTTTTCAGCCTGTAAGCCAGTTTATGGGCGGCAGTAGTTTTTCCCGCGCCCTGAAGTCCGAGCATTAAAATTACAGTTGTAACATCCGGTCCGCGAAGCGAAAGCTCCTTTTTTGAGTCGTCGCCGAGCATCGCCACAATTTTATCATAGATGATTTTTACAAACTGCTGGCCCGGATCAACGGCCTTCAAAACTTTTTCACCCTTGGCTTCTTCTATCGTTGAATTTACAAACCTGCGGACAACACGAAGATTTACATCGGCCTCAAGCAAAGCCATTTTAATCTGTTCAACTGAATCTTCAATATTTTTTTCTGTAATTGTGGACTTTCCGCTTATAGCGCGGACAATTCCACTGAATGTATCTGTTATTTTCTCAAGCATTTATACTTTTTCCAAAATTTAAAAGTTCATCAAGAAATTCAAGCGGTCTGATTTCCTTGTTAAGAATTCTGTAAAGACCGTCAGAAATAGTAAGTTTCAAGCCTTTTTTCTGCGCAATCTCGTGGATATACTTGCAGGCAACAGCGCCTTCCGGCAAATAGCCAACTTTTGAAATATTTGCTATCAAGTCATCCAAATCCTTGAATTTATCAAGCATATCTGTATTGATAAGATCCTGCCCGAATCTTCTGTTCCGTCCATATTTACTTTTGCAAGTAACATCAAGGTCGCCAACACCAGCAATCGAAGTGAATGTTTCAGCATGAGTAGCGCCCATCGCCATTCCGAGAGTCTGAATTTCATTCAATCCGGCCGCCATCAGCAAAGACTCCGTATTATCGCCGAAAATCTGAGAATGCTGGGCAACTGCGTCCAATGCGCCGTAAACAACTGCAACAACGTTTTTTGCGGCGGAACAAATCTGAACGCCGATAACATCGAAACTTGAATAGCACAAAATTCCAGGAACACGAAGAAGCTCCCGGACTCTAATAGAATTCTTAGGATTTTCAGAAGCCGCTACAAGACCTGTGATTTTTCCGGAAGCAACCTCTTCTGCATGGGAAGGACCTGCCACATAGACTGTATTTCCTTTGTAAATTCCAGGAAGAGTGTTTTCAATTGTTTCAAGAACAAGCTTCGGACCGTCTTTTCCAGGAACAAAACCCTTTGTAAGCGCAGCAAAAATCGTTGTTCCGTCTGCAACATTAGGAACACTTGTTATTTTCCGAATTGTGCTTGCAAGATACAAAGAAGGCGATGCAACAATCAGAAATTCCTTGTCAGTTGCAACTTCAATAATATCATTAGAAACTGTGAGATTTGAAGAAAGCTTATACCCAGGCAAATATCTTTTATTTTCGTGCTCGTTATTTACAGAATCCTTTACTTCCGGTTCAAGAGCCCACATCTGAACTTTGTGTCCGCCATTCGCCAAAGCTTGAGCAAGACCAGTTCCCCAGGCACCGCCGCCAAGAATTCCAATTGATTTTGATTGCATACTAAAAACCTTCTTAATTTTATTCTTACGACTCAATCGATTTAATTTTTATCCTGCTGAAAACGCAAGTTAAATCCATTCAGAAAGATTGTCCTTCCAGTCAAAAATTTCGTTTTCACTGAAGAAAAGTCCAATTTCACGGAGCGCGCTTTCATCGCTGTCTGAAGCATGAATCACATTGTAGTTCGTGTGCGCGCAGAAATCTCCGCGGATTGTGCCTAGTGCAGCCTCTGATGGCTTTGTTGCGCCTACAACTTTTCTAACAAGAGAAACACAATCATCACCTTGCCAGACCATGGCAACAACCGGCGCAGAAGTTATATATCCGCACAAATCATTAAAAAACGGCTTATCCTTGTGCTCGGCATAATGCTTATGCGCAAGATCCTCGCTAATCTGCATCATTTTAAGGCCGACAAGCTTCAAGCCCTTGCTTTCAAGGCGGCTGATAACTTGACCAACAATTCGGCGATTAAGCACGCCAGGCTTCAACATAGCAAAACATCGTGTCATACGTACTATTATATATCAATAAGAAGTATCTTTCAATAAAAGTTTTAAGAGCTTCGTTTCTCCAACGCGGCAACAACTTTTTCAATCACAGAATTCGGAGTGCTCGCGCCGGCAGTTATTCCAACAGAATCCAGACTGAAAAAATCATCAGGAATTTCATCTGCGGTTTCAATCAGCGCAGTTTTTCCGCAGTTTTCCGCGGCAATCTGAAGAAGACGCTTTGTGTTCGCAGAATTTTTTCCGCCCACAACAAGCACGCCCTGAACTTGCGGACAAAGTTTTTTCAGCGCGTCCTGGCGTTCCTTTGTCGCAGAGCAAATTGTATTCAAGACTTTCAGGTTTTTTATTTTTTTAGAAAGATTTTCTACAATCTGGGAAAATTCTTCCTTGCTGAAAGTCGTCTGGCACAAAAGAACCGCATTCTCATCATCGGGGAAAGGCGGCATTTTTTCAGCCTCATCCTTGTTCTGAACAAGAACAAATTTTTCTCCGGCATATCCGGAAATTCCTGCCACTTCCCCATGATTTGAATCGCCGGCAAGAATAACTGTGTAGCCAAGCTTTGCGTATTTTTCAGCGTTTTTCTGGCTTGCCATCACCTTTGGGCAGGTTGCATTCAGAATTTGGCAGCCGCAACAGGAAAGTTTTTCCAGAACCATTGGAGGAACGCCATGCGCACGGATTACAACAAGACTTCCTTTTTCCACAGATGAAATTCCGTCTTCATCCAGAACCGAAAGTCCTTTTTCCGCAAGATTTTCCAGTGCAATCCGGTTATGAATCAACGGCCCGAAAGAATAAACTTTTTTTGAACCACAGTTTTTCAGTGAATCCGCGGCAATTTCAACAGCACGGCGGACGCCCATGCAATAGCCAAGAACATCAGCAAGAATTATTTTCATTACAAAAGTTATAGCATTTAAAATAAACAAAAAAAAGACCCGGAATAAATCCGAGCCTTTTCTTGCTGCAGAATTAACTATAATTAAATCTGAATTCCATCCATCTGAAGAACGCCTTTTTCAGTCTTCAAAGAATGATGAACGCCAAATTCAGGCTTCCAGTTTCTTCTTAGAATTGAAATAAAGCCGCTTGAAATAAAGATAGAAGAATAACAGCCGCTCAAGAGACCAACAATCAACGCGAGCGCAAAATCCTTGATGCTTCCTGTTGTGAACAAGTACAAAGAAACAACCGCGAACAATGTAGTTACAGTTGTAATAATTGAACGTCCCAATGTGTCAGAAAGCGCGCGGTCCAAAATGTCATTGAATTTAGTGAATTTTGCAAGGCGAAGGTTTGAACGCACACGGTCAAGAATTACAACAGTCGCATTGATAGAATAACCTACAATTGTCAAAATCGCAGCCAGAACAGTCGCTGAAAATTCCATCTGAGTCCATACAATGAACGTAAGCATAATCAGCGAGTCGTGAATCAACGCAATGATTGAGCCAAGCGCAAAATCCCAGTGGAAGCGGATTGCCGCGTACAGCCAGATCAAAACGAAAGTTGCAATCAGAAGAATTATAGATTTAGTAGCAAGAGTCTTAGAAAAACTTGAGCCGATAAAATCTGTTTTCACGATTGTTACTGTGTTTTCACCGAATTTCGCATCAAGAGCCGCAAGAACTGCACTCTGAAGCTCCGCGCCAGACTTGTCGCCGAAAGATTCCGGCATACGAACCTGATAGCTTGCGCCGTTATTTCCGCCCAGAGCCTTTACAGAAAAACCGCCGAATTCAGAAAGCGCGTCGCGAACTTCATCAACAGAAACATCTTTCTGAGCCGCGTACAGGAACAAAGGATTTCCTGTAAGCTGTGTAGAAACCGCTGAATTCACAAAAAGCAAAGAAGAATCTTCCGAGCCGTCTGTTTTTGCAGAAGCAGAAACGCCTGGAACTTCATTCAACGCCTTTACAATGTCGCTTACTTTTGGATATTCGCTGTACGGATAAACCTTTGTCTCATTTTCAACATCAGAACCAGTGATAATAAGATCAAAGCTGTCTTTTGAAAGATCCGCCGTAACTTTTGCAGAGCCAGAATATGTAAGCTCGAACGCAACAGGCGCGATTCTGACTTCCTCAACAAAACCTGGCTTAAAATCAATTCCCAGATTTATTCCGCGGGTAACAAAACCCACAATGCCAAAAAGAATAAGCGCACCGCTAATAATTCCTGCCGGCAAAAAGAATTTGCTGAAATGTATAAGTTTCTTTTCCATTATTTTATCCTCCAGCCGATGCTTACCTTTGTTGACTTAAGAACATCTGTTTCAAAGTCGAACATCAAGCGAGATACGAACAGCGCTGTGAATACAGAAGAAACAACACCGATTGCAAGGCTGACAGCAAATCCCTGGATTGAACCGCTTCCAAGCTGAGAAAGGAAGATTGCCGCGATGAATGTTGTTATGTTTGAGTCCATAATCGCCCAGAAAGCATTTTCAAAACCTGCGGAAATCGCCGCGACACGGCTTTTTCCTGCCAGAAGCTCCTCTTTGATTCTTTCAAAAATGATTACGTTCGCATCAACCGCCATACCGATTGTCAAAATCATACCGGCAATTGAAGAAAGCGACAAAGTCAAATTGAACGCTGAAAGAACTGAGAACATTATGTAAAGGTTCAAAACCTGGGCAACAATTGCGTTCACACCAGCGCCTTTATACCAGATAAGCATGAAAATCATAATAAGAGCAAGACCAACCGCAATCGCCTTGATTCCCTGGGCAATCGCCTGCTCTCCAAGGGAAGCGCCGATTACCTGCTGAGACTCAACAGAAAGCGGAACATTCAGCCATGCAGACTGAAGAACTTTCTGAAGGTTCTGCGCCTCTTCAAGCCCGAATCCAGAAATCGCAACACGACCGCCTGTAATCGCATCATTAATGCGGGCATAAGACTTGATTTTATTATCGCTTACAATTGCAAGATTCTTTCCTTTGTTTGCCGCTGTGAATTTCGCGAAAATTTCCGCGCCTTCAGAATCAAGCACGAAGTCAACTTCCGGCCGGTTTGTATACTGGTCAGAACCGACATCCGCGCTCTTTATGTGAGAACCTTCAAGTGCAATTTCTTTCTTTACAACAAGATATCCGATTCTTTCATCAAGACCGTACTCATCTTTTGTGTAATGTCCGATAATTTCACAGTCAGAAGGAATAATAGAAGAATCAACAAGCTCACCAGAAGCATTGAAAGTTGTTGTAAGGTGCTGCTGATAATATGAAAGAAATTTGCTTGTAGCATCATCATCAACAAGACGGAAATTCAAAATTCCTTTTCCCATTATGAGCGCATTGATTGAATCAGCTTCCGCCGCGCCAGGCATTTCGATATAAATTCTGTCTTCACCCTGCTGACGGATAACCGGTTCTGTAAGTCCAAAGCGGTCAATACGGCTTGAAAGATTTTCTATGGCATTTGCCATTGCATTCTTCTTGAAAGCCTCCGCATCTGTAACCACACCAGATTCCTGCTGAGCCGCAAGAGCCGCGTCAAGATCAGCCTTTACAATAATATTCATACCGCCAGAAAGATCCAGACCGAGCTTTACAGAATTCTGGTAATTCTTTTTTGCCTTAAGAATCTGGTCGCGGTAGCGGCTTGTAAATTCATCAAGAAATTCAGCTTCGCTTGAATACGCATCAAGAATAGCGCCAACTGTCATTTCTGAAGGAACTTTCTGCTTGGCAGCCTTGTATTTCTTTGCGGCAGCTTTTTCAAGCCACGCATATTTCTCATCAATTTTTGCATTCAAATCAGTTTTTGCAGCATCTTTTACCGCATTAACATCCTTTGCTCCCTGAGCTGTAGCATAATCCCTGATATTTTCCAATGAGCCCAAAGCCAGAGCCTGCACTTCTTTTGGAGTACCCCAATACCATTTTACAGATGGATAAAGAAAGGCATAACAGATTGCTAAAACAGCCAGAAGAATAACTAAACGCGCGCGTTTATTCATCTTGTTTACCCCGTTTTTTATTTTTTCTCAGCTTCTACGGAAGCCGCTTCATTCTCTTTTTTTGATTCTGCTTTTGTTTCTGCCTTTTCAGCTTTCTCATTTTTTTCTGATTCAACGCCGGCAATTGCAGAACGGCTGAATTCAATCTTGCAGTTATCATCGACTTTTACAATGATTGTCTTTTCCTTTGTTGAAGAAACAACTCCGTGAATTCCGCCGATTGTAACAACCTTGTCGCCTTTTTTCAGAGCGGCAATCATTTTTTCTGTTTCTTTCTGCTTCTTGTTCTGAGGACGAATCAAGAAGAAATAAAAGATTACGATAATCAATAAAAATGGAACGATTGTAGAAAGCAATCCTGCTGTGCTAGAAGCGCTTGGAGCCGCGCCCGCAGCTTCCTGAAGAAGTGAAATAAACGACATGTCATTTTCCTTTTTAAATATGTAAATTTCTGAAAAATTCAGTTCTTATAGAATAACATAGGGCGTATTTTATCGTCAAGTTTTATGTTTCCTACACGCTGAATTTAAAACGATCTTCAGGAACTTTTTCAAAATATCCGCAGATTCTAGCCCTTGAGTCTTCAATGTTTTTTGCGTTCAGCATCTGGGTCTGAGCATAATGGGCAAAAGAAAAATTCATGCAGAAATACGTGAAAAAACGCTGGAGCCTTGTTTTATAAAATTCAGGCGGCTGGAATTTTTCCACAAAATCAATAAAGTCAAGCGCGCATTTCAGCAAGTCAACTGACTTCGGCTCAGGGCGCGGCTCCAGATTTTTTCTTGAGATTTCCGCAAAAATCCACGGCTTCTGAACAGCCATTCTTCCAATCATAAGACCGTCGCATTTTCCGCAGATTTTTTCCGCGTTTTCAGCAGAATCCGAATCTTTTATATCTCCGTTCACAACAACCGAAATTTTTCCAGAATAACGCTCGGCAAGAAGCTCCGCATATTTCCAGCGCGGTAAATCCCTGTATTTTTCTTTTTTTGTGCGCGGATGAAGGGCAAGCCTTTCAACTCCGTTTTCAACAAGCATATCCGCAAATGAAAAAAAACTTTCATCGGTAAAATTTTCATCGCCAAGACGAAATTTCACGCTGAACCTTCTATGGATTCCCGTTTCCGACTCGTATTTTTCCAGCGCATTTTTTACTCCGCGCACAAGCTCCAGCGTTTCAGCCCGCGGCTTAAGCATCCAGGCAATTCCTGCGCCGCTGTTCACAATTTCCGGAGCCGAGCAGCCCATATTCAGGTCAACGCCGATTCCGCCCAACGCCGCAACAACAGAAGCAGCCTCAACAATAGGAGCGGCAGTTTTTCCGGTAAGCTGCCAGACAATTTTTTCCGGAACCGGAGCCGGATTTATATAAAATTTTTCAAACTGGCCTTTGTTCAGCAAGGAAGGCGCATTTATCATTTCTGTGTAGTATTCGTCACATCCGCCGAATTCTTCTATTAACATTCTGAAAGCAGGATGGCTCAACGTTGCCATAGGCGCGCAAATCAATTTCATTCAAGAATATTAGCATTTATTCATTTTTTTTGAAAATCCTGTATACTGAAAATATGACTGAAATTGAACTGAAAGCCCGCGTTTTCGACCGGGAAAAACTTATTGAAAAACTGAATTCTTTTGCAAAATATGAAAAAACGGCCGCGAAAAACGACACATATTTCAATTTGCAAACAGAAGAAAAATCAATCTCCGCAAGAATAAGAAAGCAGACTGAAAAAACAGAAAACGGCTCCAAAACAGAAAATTTCCTGACGTACAAGAAAAAAGAGCTTAAAACAGATTCAGACGGCGTTTCAATAGAAGTAAACGATGAAAAGGAAACCGAAATTTCAAATCCTGAAGCCCTGGAAATTCTTCTGGCGGACATAGGTTTTGTGCCTGCGCTAAAAAAACACAAGGAAACAATTATTTTTTCTGCGGAAACTCCGCGCGGAAAAGCGACGCTTGAGCTTTGCAACGTTCAGAAACTTGGAGATTTCATTGAAATCGAAATCCTTTCGGAAAAAAGCGACAAAAAATCTGTTGAAGGAATTCAGGCGGAGCTGAAGAAACTTCTTTCAAAATGCGGAATTCCGGAAAAAGACATTGAAAAGCGTTACTACAGCGAAATGCTGAAAGAGCTTGAAGCCAAAAAGAAAATTTGAATTTCAATTATTTGAAACTCATTCTTGACAGCACATATATTTCAGGAGTAAATTTCAAGTATGTTTAATAGAAAAAAATATAAAAAATATGCTTGTGTGCAGCTGAAGAAAAGATGGACAGTTCCGGTTCTGGCTGCAATTATCTACTATGCGGTCTGCGCGCTGATAAATGTTCCGGAAGTTTACAGCATGGCGACTTCCTCTTCGTTCATAAATGACGGCGCAGAATTTGTGATGGATTTTATTTCCATTGTGGAAATCTGCATTACCTTGATAATAACATATGCGCAGATAAATCTTCACCTGAAAATGTCGCGCGGCCCT
Organism: Treponema sp.; assembly: GCA_050873685.1. Lineage (GTDB taxonomy): Bacteria > Spirochaetota > Spirochaetia > Treponematales > Treponemataceae > Treponema_D. Next base: position 31,808 of record JBNMJH010000015.1, on the reverse strand, counting down.
GAAAAAGTTTCTTTCGCTGATTTTCTGGAAGGATTCAGCAAATTCGGACGCGCAATCCTCTGCGGGCTCTGGGAAATGCTTTGGACGTTCCTGTGGTTCTGCCTTTTCATTATTCCTGGCTTCGTAAAGCATTACTCATACTGCATGACAAAATTCATTGCGCTGGAATACCCGAACATTTCAGTTTTCAAGGCGCTGCGCATAAGCATGGAAATTACACGCGGCCACAAAATGGATATTTTTGTTACGGACCTAAGTTTCATCGGCTGGTTCATTCTTGGCACCATCACAGCGGGAATCGGACTTCTGTGGATTCAGCCGTATTACATCATGACAATGACAAATGTATACCACGCGCTTTTAACAGAAGCAATTGAAACAAAGCGGCTGAAGCCAGAAGATCTTACAGAGGATTAGATGAAAAATAAGAAACAGAACACCGGGCTGATTGTTTTTATAGTCATAATCGCATTCGCAGCAATATGCGGAATTTTCAGGCTTGTTTCTGCAAAAGCCGAAGAAAAAACAGATTCGGAGCAGAAAATAAAATTCTTTGAAAAACCTGCAAAAGATTATATCGCGGAGCTTTACATAGAAGGCGTAATTCAGGACGAAAACCAGTCGTACAACCAGAAATGGCTTTTGGAAACAATAAAAACATTGAAAAATGACAAAAGGAACATGGGAATCGCAGTTTACATCGATTCGCCAGGCGGAACTGTGTACGAGGCGGATGAAGCATACCTTGCCTTTCAGGACTACAAGACATCCGGGAAACCAGTTTATGTTTACCAGGGAAAGCTCGCTGCTTCAGGAGGATACTATATTTCCTGCGCGGCAAAAAAAATCTACGCAAACAGAAACACACTGACGGGCTCAATCGGAGTCATAACAGGAAGCTCATACGACCTTACAGGGCTTTTTGAAAAAATCGGAATAAAGTCAGAAACAATACATTCCGGCAGAAATAAAAATATGTTCAGCTCAAACGAGCCGGTAACAGACGAGCAGCGGAAAATAATGCAGTCAATTTCAGATGAATGCTACGAGCAGTTTACAAGCATTGTTGCAATGAGCCGGAACATCCCTATAAACGATGTGAAGGAACTTGCGGACGGAAGAATTTACACAGCTTCACAGGCGCTGAAAAACGGACTCATAGATGCCGTTGACTCGTGGGATAACATGCTTAAAACAATGTCGGAAACAGAATTTGAAGGAAAAGAATACAAAACCGTTGAATTCAAATACGAAAAACCGTTGAATATTTACGATTTTATAATGGGAAAAGTTTCTTCCGCAGTTCCGGCCACCAAGATTTTTGAAGGAATTTCCCGGGAAGCAACAATACAATATCCTGCATATCTTTATACAAGATAAAAAGTTATTCGCTTTTTTCAAGCATAACCATTTTCACCATTGAATAAGAGAATCCGCGGGCAATCAGCCTGCGGATTATTTTTTCCGCATCCGCACAATTCCTTGAAATTTTCAAGAAAGCTTTTCTGCAAAGCTCAAGCTCTGAATTTTCAGAAAAATACTCATCCAGTGTTTTTTTTGCAGTTTCTTTTCCGATTCCACGGGAAGCAAGCTCTGAAGCAAGCCGCACACGGCCTTCTGAATGGTTCATACGGCGCGAATTAAGCCAGGCGCGGGCAAAACGCTCATCTGAAAGATAATTTTTTGCCTCAAGATAATCCAAGGCATTTTCTATGTTTTTTTTGTCGAAGTTTTTGTTCAGAAGCTTCCTTTCAAGTCCGCAGCGGGACTGCTCACATCTTGAAAGATAATCAACCGCCTTAGATTCCGCGGCAAAATCAAGCGCAGCATCCAAAATATCTTTTTCTTCTTCATCAAAAAATTCAGCGTTCTCAACAATAGAATCCGGCTTTACAATTTTTAAATAAAAAAAGCGAATAAAAAAAGCAAGCCCCGAATCAGAAGTTATTTTCACAACTTCTGGCGAAACTTGCTCTTTTGAAAGCACTATCAACAGACTTTCCTGAAAAGTAAACGACTTAACGTTAAACGCACTAGCGTTAAAAACGCCCTAACGTTTAGAGAACTGGAAGCGTCGTCGGGCGCCTTTCTGACCGTACTTCTTGCGTTCAACCATACGAGAATCTCGTGTAAGGAATCCATTTGACTTCAAAGAAGTTCTGTTGTCAGGATCAAGCTGTGTCAAAGCGCGGGAAATTCCATGAAGGCAAGCCGCAGCCTGTCCGTTCAATCCACCGCCGAACACATTGATAAGAATATCATATTTGCTGTCGCTTGAAGTTACAAGCAATGGCTGCTGAACAACTTTTACCTGCTCTTCTGTAGCAAAATAATCTTTTATATCTTTTCCGTTTACAACGATTTTTCCTGAGCCATCACGTACGAACACACGTGCAACAGCTGTCTTTCTTCTACCTGTTCCAATAGCAATATTTTTTACCATCTTAGACTCCTAATTAAAGTTCAATAACCTTTGGGTTCTGAGCAGCATGCGGATGTTCTGATCCAGCGTAAACTTTTACGTTAGAAAGAAGAACTCGTCCAAGACGTCCAGAAGGAAGCATACCTTTTACAGCAAGCTCAATTGGTTCCTCAGGATGTTTTTCAATCAATTTTTCAAATGTATGAGCACGAAGACTTCCTACAAAACCAGTTGTATATTTGTAGTAAATCTTCTTTGTTTCCTTGCCACCAGTTACAGCAACTTTGTCAGCATTGATGATTACAACATAGTCACCCATTTCCTGGTTTGGTGTATAAGTAGCTTTGTTCTTACCGCGAGCAATTGCAGCAGCCTTAGCAGCTACGCGTCCAAGTGGTTTGCCAGCAGCGTCGATGATATACCAATCACGCTTCTGAGCTTTTTCATTTACGAAAATAGTTTTCATGTATATACCTTAATAGTTAAAGTTTTACGCCGTTTAAATGTCTTTGCATCTGACAAAATAAACTGCAGAACAACGATGAGCAGTCGTCATTCCTATATACGGGGATTTAAATGTACTACAAATTAAATCAACAAGTCAATAGATAAAAGAAAATCACTGCTTGTTTTCTTCAGCTCTGGCCCTGGCTTCCTTTTCTTCTTTCTTAGCTTCTTTTTTATCCTTTATATCTGCGGCGCCAATAAAAAGAAGAATCAGTCCGAGAAACGCGGCAAGAACAGGCGCGCATCCTTTCAGAAACTGGACAACATCGCTGCCCCAGGCAAGCGGCATATTCGGAAGCACCGAAAAAACTGTAAAAGCAATAAAAACAAGACCAATAACAAGAGATACCATTGTATTACCTCATCTCAAAAAATATATTTTACTATAATGCAGATTTCAGCTCTCTGCAAGTTTTGAAAAAAGTTTCAAAAAAAATAAAATATTTGGCAAAATATTATTGACTATTCTAAATATTAGTTACATTGTAACAAAAATAAATTATGACTAAGAGGAAATGGATTTGAACGGCAGCCAGGTAAAAATTGACCACGTGAACAAAACTTTCGGAGATTTTGTCGCGCTTAATGACGTAAATTTTACAATAAAACCAGGAGAATTCTTTTCTTTGCTCGGTCCTTCAGGATGCGGAAAAACCACGCTTCTTCGTATTATAGCAGGTTTTGAATTTCCTGATGAGGGCGCAGTTCTTTTTGACGACAAGAATGTGGTGGGGCTTCCTGCCAACAAAAGACATTCAAACACAGTTTTTCAGACTTACGCGCTTTTCCCGCATATGTCCGTTTACGACAACATAGCTTTTCCTCTTAGATTGCGAAAACTGCCTAAAAATGAAATTGACGAAAAAGTAAGAAAATATGTTCACCTTGTTCAGCTGGACCAGCACATCTACAAAAAGCCGAACCAGCTTTCCGGGGGACAGAAGCAGCGTGTTGCAATCGCAAGGGCGCTTATAAACGAGCCGAAAGTCCTTCTTCTGGACGAACCGCTTTCTGCCCTGGACGCGAAACTGCGCTCAAGCCTGCTGATTGACCTTGACAATCTGCACGATAAAATTGGAATCACATTTATTTATGTAACGCACGACCAGAGCGAAGCGCTTGCGGTAAGCGACAGGATTGCCGTAATGAACGCGGGGAACGTCCTTCAAGTTGGAACGCCTTTTGAAATCTACGAAAGCCCGGCGACCCAGTTTGTTGCGCAGTTTATTGGAGAAACAAACCTTTTTGAGAGCACCGTTGTAAAATGCGAGGCATACAAAGTTCCTGGAAAGCCTGACATTGAGCATATGGTTACGCTGAACACGCCGGCGCTTGGAATGCAGGCTCAGCTTACAGGGGAAACAGCGGCAACCAGGGAAGAAGACAAAAATATTCTTGTCACAGATTTTGAGCACACAGATGAAGGTCAGAAGGTTGCGTTCACAGTGCGCCCGGAAAAAATACGAATCACACTGGAAGAACCTGCGTTCGCAGGCCGAAAAGACATAAATGTGTTCAAGGGAATTGTTGAGGAGCCGATTTACACAGGATTTCAGTCGAAATTCTATGTAAGGCTGGAAAATGGAACAATTGTAAAAGTATTCAAGCAGCATACAAATTACCTTGATGACGGTCCGGAAATTCAATGGAAGGACACCGTATATATTTCATGGTCCGCAGAAGACGGATATATTGTAGAAAATATCAATAAGTAAAAGGCAGAGACATGAAAGAAACAAAAGAAGAACAGCCACCGACTGGAAAACAAACTTTTCCGGCTCAAAAAAAGAAATTTTTGCTGCGCCTTGCGGAAAATGCGCGCAGTTCAAAATACAGAAAATCAAATCCTGGCGCGGCTTACTCATGGCCGATGGGTGCATGGTTTTCAGTTTTCTTTGTAATTCCGCTCGCAATAATTCTATGCTACTCGTTCATGAAACGTGATATGTTCGGCGGAGTTATTCCAGAATTCAGTTTCACCGCATACAAGCAGATGTTCAGCAGAGCGTACGCATTCATTTTTCTAAGAACTTTATGGATGTCTGTTGTTTCAACATTGATTTCCATTTTGGTCGCGCTTCCATGCGGATATGCCATTGCAAGAAGCAAGCACCAGACTTTCTTCCTGATTCTTGTGATAATTCCGTTCCTTACAAATTCTCTTATACGAGTTTTTGCCTGGATGACAATTCTTGGCCAGGACGGTCTTTTGAACTGGATTTGCAGGGCTTTCTTCAATATTTTTCATTCTATAAAAAATGACGGCGCTGTTTTTGTTCCGCATAAATTCATGTACACAAAGGGCGCTGTTATTCTTGTGAGCATCTATATGTATCTTCCTTATGCGATTCTGCCGATATTCACTTCTGTTGACAGATTTGATTTTTCTCTTCTGGAAGCCGCAAGGGATTTGGGAGCAACAAAACCTCAGTCAATGATAAAAATTCTTATTCCTGGAATAAAAAGCGGAATAATAAGCGCGCTGATTTTCACTTTCATTCCGATTTTTGGAAACTACACTGTTCCGCAGCTGATTGGCTCAACAGAAAGCTATATGCTTGGAAATATCATTATGGATCAAATCAACAAAGCGCGGAATCTTCCGCTGGCCTCTGCGTTCAGCGTGCTGCTTACGCTTGTGAGCATGCTTGCGATTTTGGCGATGCTTATAAGCGAACGTCAGGATGCAAAAATGAAGAAATCTGCCGCGCGTGAAGAGACAGGCATTTCTGAAAGCAAATCTAAGTAAGGAAGTTCTATGGATTTTTTGGTTTCTGTAATTTTATCTATTTTTGAAAAGGCAAGCCATCCAAAATCGGAAAACCACAAGCATGCGAAAAGATTCTGGAAAAAACATGCGCCTGTGTTCAGTTTTTCAAAGACTGTTCTGTTCATTTCGCTTCTTTTTCTTTTTATTCCTCTGTTCGTGATTATTTTTTATTCGTTCAATGAGTCAAAGGGAACGAATTTTACCGGAGCTTCTTTCCGCTGGTACGAGGAGCTGATTTTCAGTTCCGGACGTCTTTGGATGAGCTTGCTGTACAGCGCAATTGTCGCCATTGTTTCCGCGCTTCTTGCAACAGTTCTGGGTTCGCTCGCCGCAATCGGTGTAAGCTGGTACAAATTTTTCGGAAAGAACTACATTCAGTCTGTAAGTTTTCTGCCGATGGTTCTTCCAGAAGTAATCATGGGCGTTTCCCTGCTGATTTTCTTGAGCGGAATTCATATGAATCTTGGACTTCTGACAATAATTATCGCGCATACAACATTCTGTCTTCCGTTTGTATACCTTATGGTAAGCGCGCGCGTTGATGAATTTGACTATTCAATTATTGAAGCAAGCCACGATTTAGGCGCTTCAGAAAGCCAGACGCTATGGCTTGTTATTGTGCCGGCGATTCTTCCTGGAATTCTAAGCGGATTCATGATGAGCATAACAATGTCTATTGAAGATTTTGTAATAACTTCTCTTGTGAACGGAAATGTCGAAACTTTGCCGATTTATGTCTACAATATGATTCGGCACGGAGTAAGTCCTGTTATAAACGCGCTGAGTTTTGTCCTTATAATAATTATCTGTCTTATTGCAATTGCACTGCGCAAAGGATTAAAAACTTTTGCCGCAAGTCATTAAGCCATCAAGCGATGACTTTTAATATTCATTTTTGGAGGCCGATTTATGAAAATCACTTCTAAAATTATTGCCGCAGCTTCAATTCTTTCTGCGGCTCTTGGTCTTGTTTCTTGTGAAAAAAAACAAGTTTTAAAGCTCTACAGCTGGACATATTACACTCCGACTGACGTTGTTGCCGATTTTGAAAAAGAATTCGACTGCAAAGTTGTAGTTACCGAATATGACTCAAATGAAACAATGTACAATAAAATTGTGAACGGCGGCGCAAGAAGTTTTGACATTGTTGTTCCTTCACAGGATTTTGTTTCAATTATGCTGAAAAAAGAAATGCTCCAGCCGATTGACCAGGAAAAATTCACGAACAGAAGCAAAATAAATCCAAAAATTCTTGAAAAAATTCCTTATGACCCGGAAATGACTTATGCTGTTCCATATTATTTTGGCGCGGCAGGAATTTCTGTGAACAAGAAAAAAGTTCCAGGCGGAAATTATGAGCGGACATGGAATATTTTTGCGGATCCGCAGTTCGCAGGCCATGCCTCTATGATGGACGACTACCGGGAAGTTATTGGCGACGCTTTGAAATACCAGGGAAACAGTGTCTGCACAAAAAATGAAGATGAGCTGAAATCAGCAGTCAGCCTGATAAAAACAAAATGGCTTCCAAACATTGTAAAATTCGATGCGGAAGGCTTTGGCAAAGACTTTGCACGCGGCGACCTGTGGCTCTGCCAGGGATACGCCGAATGTGTCTACGGAGAAATTCCAGAGGAAGAATGGGCTGACACCATCGACTTTTTTATTCCGGAAGACGGCGGTCCTTCATACTTGGACAGCATGTGCATTCTAAAAGACTCAAAGAATGCTGAGCTTGCCTCGGAATTTATAAATTTCATCCACAAACCGGAAAACTATGCGAAATTCCTTGATTTTTTCCGTTTTCCTGACTACGTGAACCTTGAAGCTGAAAAATACAGAACCACAACTCCGCTTTATCCTGCGGAAATAATGGAAAAATGCGAGCTGAAAAACGATATTGGCGACTGGCTGGACAAATATTATTCATACTGGGAATCGCTAAGAATTTCAACAAACTGAAATTTTAGATAGATGCGCTAAAACGGCCGGAAAGTTCAAAATTTCCGGCTATTTTTTTTGACAAAAGAAATATTTGCTCTTAAAATTACTTTATGAATGAACCGGATTTTTCTTCGATATTAAACGCATTTTCTTCACCGATTCTGATTGCAAAACCAATCCGCGACGGTTCTAGAACCATTGATTTTGAGCTTGTATTTGCAAACAAAAGTTTTTTCAATTCTGTAAATCCTAAAATTTCAGAATGTCATAAATTTTCAGAATTCAAGGATTTATTGAACAAAAGTGTTCCGTGGATTGACTTAGGCGACAAGGCTTTGAACGGAATCATAGTTTCGCCGATTGATTATTACTCAGAGCTGAGCAAGTCATGGTTTGAAGTTCAGCTTCAAGGCACAAAAGACGGAATGATTGTCGTGAACCTTGCAAACATCACAGAAAAGAAAAACAATGAGCAAAAGCTCAGGGACACAGCTTTTCATGACTCGCTGACTTCCCTTCCGAACCGAAACCAGTTCGACGAAGAATTTCCGCACATGATGGAATGCGCTGAATTTGAAGGAAACAAGCTCGGACTTCTTCTTATAAATATTGACAACATAAAAAATATAAACGACGCCAAGGGGCACCAGGCCGGCGACGAAATTATCAAAAAGGCGGCGGAAATTCTTAAGCAGTTTTCAAAGCGAATTATCAGTTCATACCGTTTTGGCGGAGATGAATTTCTTGCGGTAATTCAGAATTCAATTTCAACAGATTCAATCGGAAACATTACTGACACAATTCTTGAAGCTTTCATGCTGCAGGAAATAAATATTTCTGGAGGAATTTCCGTTTATCCAGACAATTCATGCAACAAAGAGGAGCTTCTGCGTTTTGCCGACATCGCGATGCATTCCGCCAAGAAAGACGGAAAGAACCAGTTCCAGTTTTTCAAGCCGGACATGCAGCGCGTGCTTATTCAAAAACTGAATATCCAAAACAGAATGACACAAGCCGTTCTTTCAAGCCAGTTCAAGCTTTCCTACCAGCCTCAGTTTGATGTAAAAACCGGAAACCTGCGTGGTTTTGAAGCGCTTATCCGCTGGCATGACGAGCAGTTCGGCCAGATTCCTCCTTCAGTTTTTATTCCGCTTGCAGAAGAATGTGGACTTATTCTGCCAATAGGAACCTGGGTTTTGAACAAGGCTTTTTCAACATTGAAAAAATGGCAGACAAATTACAATTTTACCGGAGTTATTTCTGTAAACCTTTCGCCGATTCAGCTGAAGCAGCCGGACATTCTTATTGAACTGAAAAATCTTCTTACAACTTACGATTTGAACCCGAATTTCATTGAAATTGAAATTACTGAAGGCGTAATGATTGATAATATGGACGACGCGGTTTCAAAGCTGAAAATGCTGAAGGACATGGGCTTCAGAATTTCGCTTGATGACTTTGGAACCGGCTATTCTTCGCTGAGTTACCTGCAGATTCTTCCGCTTGACACGCTTAAAATTGACAAATCTTTTATAAACGATATTACTTCAAAAAATGGAATACAGGCGAATATCACAAACTCGATAATTTCAATGGTTTCAAGCATGGGGCTGACAACAATTGCGGAAGGCGTTGAGCAAAATTCTCAGCTGGATCTTCTGCGGAAATTCAACTGCAGCATTATACAGGGATATTTGCTTGGAAAACCAATGTCGCAGGAACGTTGCGAGGAATATATTGCAGGAAACAAAGCCGTCCTGCTGAATATGGAAACATCGCTTGTTGAATAAAATTTAATTGGCGGAAACAAATTATTCATCCATGATTGTAATTTCCACGCGGCGGTTTCTGGCTCGGCCCGCTTCAGTTGCGTTGGATGCAACCGGTTCGGAAGCGCCTTTGCCTTGCGTAAAAATACATTTTGGATTTCTGACTTTCAGTTCAGAAAGATAACGCGCAACAGAAGCCGCCCTCTCTTCTGAAATAATCTGCTGGTTTCTGGCAGTTCCGCGGTTTGCGCAATGCCCTGTTACAAGAAGGTCATTGTTGAATTCCTTCAAAATTTCTGCAATCCGGGAAAGTTTTTCCTTTTCAGCGGGAATAAGCTCCGCGGAATCGGGAAGAAACTGAATGTTTTCAATTGAAATGGTCAGGCCTTTTTCGTTTTCCTTCAAGCCAACGTTTTCAAGGCCGAGGCTGTTCAAACTTTCAGAGATTTTTTCCCGGTTTTCCTTTGTGTTCACACGTTCAAATTCTGTAACTTCCGCATGCGCTGTTCCAGTAAAAAGAATTTGGTCGCCAAAATAAGTTTCAATCATAATCCGGAATTCTTCGGAATAACGTTCAATTGAACCGCGCTCATTGTCCCAGAAAACTGTCTGGTTTGAATAGCCTTTTGTAATATGCGGAAGATTTCCATAATCCTGGCGGTAGGAATTCTGCGAGGGGCTTTCAAAATAAAGCTTGTAGAAAATGCTGATTTTGCTGAGCGTTTTTCCGTTTCCATCAGTTACATCGCCAAGATATTCATAATCGGCGGTAAACGGAACTTTAAAAGGTTTCTGAAGATTAAAAGTCCGGCGCAAATCGTGGGCTTCATGCCCTTCTGCCTGCCAGGTATCGCCCGGCTTCACAGCGTATTCCGGAAAAACTGGAACATCGCGGACGGTCGGCATAAAATAAATATCATCAATTTCGTATTTTCCGCTCGTGGACCGTGTAAAAACGCTTTTATATTCTTCGCCCCAAGTATAATTTTCCGCAAAACGGCCGTTTCCTGCGGTTGCGCTTTCTGAAGTCATAAAAATTGCGCTGCAAGTTCCCGAGCCATCCTCGGAAACATCTGTAACTTCGCTTGAAATTCGATTTAAAATAACAGACTTGTGATTTAAAACTCCGTTCAGATAAACATCTTCGTTCACTGTTGAAAGAATCCGGCTTTTGTCATTTTTATGGAACTGAAATTTCAACAATTTTGAATTTTGCGTTCCAGCCTGGCAAAATGCAGAAACGGCCGAAACACAGAAAAAAGCGAATAAAACTGATTTTTTCATAAAACCTCGCTTTATTATCGGCAGAAAAACAAAATGCTGAAAAAAAATCTTACGCGGGATTGGAGGGGAACGCGGAGCGTTTTGCGGAGCAATGAGGCGGAAGCCGGAACCCCGGAAAGCCCGTTGCGTAAAAAATTTGCGTCCAAAAAGAAAAAAAAGTGCTCATTCATTTCCGTTTTTGATTTTTTTTTGCGATATAAATTCAGCGGCTATGATAGATGATTTGGAAAAATTTGATGCGGATGATTTTTTGAGTTCGGTTTGCGAGGATCCGGCGAGCCTGGCGGCTTTGGAAAATTTCGGGATAAAATATCTTTTTCCGTGGCAAAGGCTGGTTGTTGCAAACATTATGGATTCGTATTATTCGGTGAAAAATCGGGACGAAAACAGCGAAATTTTGGACTGCGCGGGAAAGCAGATTGTACTTTTGCCGACTGGAGCTGGAAAATCTTTGTGTTTTCAGATTCCGGCAATTTTAATGGACGGTCCGACGCTTGTGATTTATCCGCTTCTTGCGCTGATGAGCGACCAGCAAAGACGGATGGAAGCCGGCGGAATCAAAGCTGCGTTTTTCAGGGGCGGACAGAGCAACGAGGAGCGCGAGAAAAATTTCAAGCTTCTGGATGAAGGGGCAAAAATCATAATTGCGAATCCGGAAATTCTTATGAATGAAAATCTTACGGAAAGGCTGAAAAAATACAAAATTTCGCATATTGCAATTGACGAGGCGCATTGCGTGAGCGAATGGGGAGATTCATTCAGGCCGGCGTACCTTGAGCTGGGAAAAATTCTGAAAAAACTGGATGTTCCGGTGACAACGGCTTTTACAGCGACAGCTTCGCCGGAAGTTCTTGCGAGGATTTCTGATGTTCTTTTTGAAGGCAAGGCACATATTGTAAGAAGCGAAAGCGACCGCCCGAACATTCATTACTATGTGAAAAAAGTCGCATCGAAAAAAGCTGCGGCTTTAGTTCTTGCAAAAACGGAAGCGCGCCCGATGATTATTTTTTGCGGAACACGGAGCCGAACAGAAGATATGGCGCAGGAACTGAACACGGCGTTTGGCGCTGAAACGGCAAAATTTTACCATGCAGGAATGGAGCGCGAAGAAAAAACGAAAATTGAGGAATGGTTTTTCAACCAGAAAGACGCGGTTCTATGCGCGACTTGCGCCTACGGAATGGGAGTTGACAAAAAAGATATCCATACGGTGGTGCATCTTGATTCTCCGCAAACGGCAGAAGCATATATTCAGGAAGCCGGACGGGGCGGACGCGATGGAAGCGTTGCGAATGCGATTCTTTTGTGGAATTTTGAAGATTCCCTGAAATTTTCAGAGTTTCAGCCGGGAACACGGAAAGCGGCGCTGAAAGATTTTGCGGAAACAAATGACTGCAGGCGGCAGGTTCTGCTGGATGCGCTTGGCGCGGAAAAGGCAGTTTGCAGCGGATGCGACAACTGCCGGAAAAAAGAACTTGAAAACAAAATTTTTGAGCGGAAGAAAAAATATTTTTATGCAATGAAGAAAGTTCCGTTTGGAAAAAAAATTGCAGAAACGGCGGAAAAAATCATAGAATTTCAGGAAATTTCGGGCGCACATCTGCAGGAACAAAAAATGCCTGGAGGAAACATTCCAAATGATGAGGAAATTGCCTTCAGGTTGATTGAACTTTGCAGAAAATATTTTACAAGGGAAAAATTTGAAAAATTTTACATAAAATATATCAATCAGCTGACAATTCCTTTTACTTCGGTAAATATCTGGAACCATGAAAGTTTTTGCGCTGTGTTTGAAAGTCTTCTTTCCAGAAAAAAAATTGAAATTTGCAGATGGCCGTGGCGAGGAATGTTGAAAATCAAGGGAAAAAATAAAAAATACGGAAATAAATTTCTTCGTTATGCAAAGCTGAAAATTTTTGTTTTCAGGAGGAAGCTTTTTCTTCAGGCTCGGAAGATTGGGAAGAATTTTCGGAAGCGTCGCCCTGCTCTTTTGGCGCGGAAACCGTAGCCGCTGTTTTCGGAGATTTCTTTTTCTTTGATTTAGGCGGCTTTTTTTTATAGTTGCAGACAAAACAGCAGAAATTCATGAAAAAAATAACAACTACAGCAGTTCCGATTACGTAGGTATTTGTAAAAACTTGCTTCAGGATTGGCAATAAATCTGAAATTTTCATATTTTTTTATCGGCGGTTTCAATGCCAGTTTTTACAAAAAGAAAATTCCTCGATTAATTGAATTATTTCACTGTAATTTTTATAATGTAATCATGATTGGAATTATTGATTACAACGCAGGAAACATTACAAGCGTAGAACGAGCCTTGAAATTTTTGAACGCGGAATTTGTGCTTTCAAAAAATCCGGCGGATTTGGAAAATTGCGACAAAATAATTTTTCCAGGTGTTGGAGATGCAGCCTATGCAATGTCGCAGCTGAAAAAAACAGGATTTGACATTTTTATAAAGGATTTTGTAAAAAGCGGAAAAAAGCTTGCAGGATTTTGTCTTGGAGCGCAAATAATTTTTGATTTTTCAGAAGAAGGAAATGTGGACTGCCTCGGTTTAATTCCAGGAAGAATAAGACATTTCAAGGAATTATGGAAAGAAGCCGGCGCAGCCCACGAAATGAATTTAAAATGCCCGCATATGGGCTGGAACGATTTGACATACACAAACGGCGGCTCTTCACTTTTTGAAAAAATTCCTGAACATTCTGACTTTTATTTTGTTCATTCTTATGTAATTTGCCCGGAAGACAAATCGGTAATCAAGGCAACTTGCGACTATGGAATCAAAGTTCCTTCGTGCATTGAAAAAGACAACATAACTGTTTTTCAGTTTCATCCGGAAAAATCAGGCGAAAAAGGACTTCAGATTTTAAGAAACTTTGCGGGAGAAGAATTATGCTGAAAAAAAGAATTATAGTTTGCCTGGACGTAAAAGATGGACGCACCACAAAAGGCGTAAAATTTCTGAACAACGTTGATATCGGCGATCCAGTTGAAATGGCAGCGGAATACTACAGGCAGGGCGTAGATGAACTTGTTTTTTATGATATCATCGCATCGGCGCGTGGCCGCGGTCCAATTCTCGATCTTATTTCAAAAGTGGCAAGCCAAGTTTTCATTCCTTTTTGCGTAGGCGGAGGAATAAATACAATCGATGATATAAGGCAGACAATTCTTGCTGGCGCGGAAAAAGTAAGCTTGAACAGTCCGGCTGTAAAAAATCCAGAATTAATAAGGGAAGGCGCAAAGATTTTCGGCTCACAGTGCATTGTTCTTGGAATGGATGTAAAAAAAGATCCGTCAAAACCTAGCGGATATGGAACAACAATCCACGGCGGACGCGTTGAAACAGGACTTGATGCAAGGGAATGGGCAATAAAAGCTGTAGAACTCGGCGCTGGAGAAATTGTCTTGAATTCGATGGACGCAGACGGCACGAAAGACGGATACGATATCCAGCTTACAAAAATGATTTCAGAAGCAGTTCCGGTGCCGGTAATTGCTTCTGGCGGCGCTGGAAAACCTGAGCATCTGGCGGAAGTTCTTACAAACGGCAAAGCTGATGCCGCGCTGATTGCAACGATGGTTCATTCAGGAAAATATACAGTAAATTCTATAAAAAACGAGCTTGAAAAGCAGAAAATTCCTGTGCGTCTGTAACAGCATGGAATTTCTTGGAGAAAAAATGACAGAATACAGACAATGGCATGAAGTTGACGGCTCAAATTTTCAATTTTTCAGCGAAAACCAAGTTTATTTTTGCCAGTGCGACTTGCATCACAAGCTTAGTCTTTTTGAACTTTTAAGAATTGTAACAGATGCCGCTGTTGAAGATTTCAACCAGCGCGTCATGAGCTATGATATTCTTACAGAAAAGGGCGTGGGAATTCTAGTTTCAAGGCAAGCTTTCAGGTTTCACAAAATGCCTGCTGGAAACCAGAAAATTACGGTAAAAACCTGGGAAGAAAAGCCGGAGCCTCTTCAGTTTGTTAGGGCATACGAAATTTTTGACACAGAAACAAAAGAAAGCCTTGTGAGCGGAATTTCAACATGGCTTTTAGTCGATTTAAATACACGCCGCCTTATGAAAATCAAGGATTTTACATTGCGCGCAGAACCTACAATCAAAACTGAGCACAACTGCTTTTCAGCCGGAAAAATTGCCATTCCAGCTGAAATGACAAGAATTTTGGAAAGACCAATTTGGTACAGCGATATTGACGGAAATGGCCACATGAACAATGCACGCTACGGAGCCTTTGTTATTGACTGTTTGCCGCCAGAATACCAGGAAAAAGAATTTTCCGACTTCAGAATCAACTACAGCAAGGAAGCCGTTCAAGGTGAAAAGATTGAGCTTTTTGGAAATTTCTGCAGCCAGGAAAAGAAAATAACTATTGTCGGAAAGCAATCTGGTTCAACTTGCTTTGAAGCAGAACTTTTCTGGAAATAACTCAGCAAATTGTGTAGCGGGCGCGGCTTGTTTCAGTTTCAAAAACATCAACCGCCCAAAGCCACGGCTCTTTTTTTCCAGGCTCATACGACAAATCCAGATTATCGTTTTTTAAAAGCTCAATAATCTGAGCGTAAATATACGTTGCAATTCTTTCAGCGCTTGGATTCTGCTCAAAAACCGCCATGTCATTCAAATTTGTATGATCAAGTTTCTTGCAAACTTCACGAAGGGCTTTTTTCAATGCTGAAAAATCCATCAGCATTCCGCCTTCATTCAGTTTTTCACCGCGGACATGTGCATAAACCTTGTAATTGTGTCCATGCAGATTTTCACATTTTCCATTATAATCACGCAAAAAATGCGCCGCCGCAAAATCGGCCGTCACTCTTACTTCGTACATATTCTACTCTTCTATTTCAGGAATTCTTCTCTTCAATTCAGCCATAAACTGATCTCCGGAAACGCCTTCCCTAAGACAAGCAAAAAGACAGTTGTCTCCAGCGACAGTTCCAAGAATTTCGTCCATATTCATATTGTCAAGCGCGTTGGAAACTGTATTGGCATGGCCTGGAAAAGTTTTTATGACAACAATATTTCCGCTCCAGTCAATGCTGACATATCCGCGCAAGAAATCCTGGACATAAATCATCTCTGATTCCTGACGCTCGTCATCTCCCGGCAAAGTATAAACATAGCCAGTATTTCCGTCAGCAATTTTTCCAACTTTCAGAAGCTTCAAATCCCTTGAAAGAGTTGCCTGAGTAACTTCAAAACCTTCTTTTTCAAGATAAGCAAGAAGAGAATCCTGGCTTTCAATTCGGTAATTTTTTATAAGTTTTCTAATTGTTTTCAACCGGCTAAGACGCTCTTTCACAGTTGCCTCTTTTATATCAGCGTATATTTATACAATATTATAAATAAATATTCATATTAGCGCAATGAATGAATCAATAAAAACCAGCCTTTAGCACGGCTAGATTAAATCTGGAATAAAAAAAATTCAATTTTGAATAGTCAACTTCGCTTTTTTGATACAAAAAATCTGACTCCGACAATCTTCCTGCCGACAAAAGCTGCTCATAGGATTCCAAACGCCTTTGCTCAAGCTCAAAAGTTTTCCGGCTGCAGGCAACGGAATCCTCGTAAAGCTTCAATGAAGCGACTCTGCTCTTCCTTGAATATTCTCGCCGCCTCAAAATTTTTGATTTTTCAATCTGATACAAATTATTGCTTAATGAATATTTATTCATTTCAGAAATACCCAACGCATCTGAAAAAATAGGAATTTTCACCGACAAATTGAATGACCATTCCAGTTCATCAAGCGAAGGCCAATCATTTTTTGCATATCCTGTGGAAACCGAAAATCCTCCTGTCAAAAAACTTAATGAAGATTTGCATAAACTTGCATTTTTGAGACGTTCCGTTTCAATCTGAATAAATTCCGCCTCCTCTGCGGAAAACGTTTCTTTATGCTCCGCAAATAATTCCTCACAAAAAACAACGAATTCTGAAAATGAAATATTTTTTTCAGGAACAACTCCGCCAAGCTCATAAATTTTCTGTTCATAAGAAACCAAGGAAAGCCTACAGTTCTGCTGGGAATTAGACAAATCCCTGAATTTTGAATACTGCTCGTTCAGTTCTATGCTTGTAATTTTTCCCAACGAAAAAAGTTTTTCATAATCTTCATTAAGTTTTTTCAAAAATTCAAGACGATTCTCATTCAAGAAAATCATCTGCCGGTAATAAAGAAAATTTCCAACAGCTGAAATAAAATCTTTTTTGCCGGCAGAAACTGCGTTGAAATAATTTAACGCAGCCAGATAATTTTTTTGGCGGTAATAATCTTTTCCAAATTCATTGAATGTTTTAAAAACAGAACTATTAAATCCAAGCGGCAAATTTACATAAACTGACTGCGACAATGAATTTGAAAAACTGCTGTCGCTCTCATTAAAAATGAAATTACATCCCGTGTCATAAGAAACTGAAGCAAAGCCCGGCAATTCCTGAGAAAAACTGACAGATGGAGAAACAAAAATATTTTTCCATCCATCAGTCATATCGCCAGAAATATTTCCATCTGCAGCCAAGCATATTTTTGGAAAGAAAAAATTCTTATATTTTTTCGTTTCAAGCGACACAATACATTGATTAAGCCTAGCTATGTCAAAAAAATCCAAAGTATAAAAAGAAAAATCCTGCAAAGAAAGTCCGCAAACCTTAAATGCCGCAAAAATAAATAAAAACACACAAAAAAGTTTTTTCATACTGTAAAATCCAATTTTTTTAATAAAAAATAAAATAATGTTTGATTTTCCAGAACAATCCGCGCATTAACTTCAAAACCTGGCTTTATCTGATAACACAAACCCTTTTTATTCTTCAATTCCATTGAATCCGCCGAAGCATAAACAGTAAAATAAAGAAATCCCGAATCAGAAACTTCAGAATCCGGCTGAATAACTGTCAGTTCACCGTCAATTCCTTTAAACTCCGAAAACGGAAAAGCTGGAAACCTTAGCTTAACCTTCTGGCCTTTTTCAAGTTTTCCCATATTTTCTGCAGGAACATGAAGTTCAATTCTACAGTTCGTATCAGAAGAAGGAATAATATTCAAAACCTGCTGATCAGCAAAAATATAGTCACCTACATTCAATGACGATTTTTCCTGGACAAAACCATCCACCGGAGAAACCAGCACAAGATTTTTCAGTGATTCATTAACTTGAACAACTTGTTTTTTCAATTCCCCGTCTTCAAGCTTTAAAGCATCCATTTCCTGTTTTAATGAACTATAAAAATCAGCGCAAAACTGCTCATATTCCATAACTGAAATAGAATAGTCATAACGTTTTTTTTCAATTTCACTTACAGTTGTTGAACTTTCCGGCAATTTCATTTCTTCCGCAAGCAAATCTCCAGTTCTAGAAATCCTCGCGCCCAAAAGTTTCTTTTCTGCAACAAAAGAATCAAATCTGGCACGAACAGTGCTGTTATCTGTTTCTATTTCCTCTGAATTATTCTCATAACTTTTCAAAAGAACGCTCAATCCCATCAACTTTCCGCAATTTTCTTTAAGCTGAAGTTCTATAGATTTTTTCTGAGCCACAAGACTTTCATTCTTTATCGAAAAAAGCTTATCACCTGACTTTACAAAATCTCCTGGTTTATAAAAAAGAAATTCGATTTCTCCTGAAGTAATATTGCTGACTGTAGAAACATTCATAACAGGCCTTACAATTCCATCTGCCTTTACAACATCATCAACTTTTCCAAAACAGACAAAAAAAGCAATTCCAATGAAAATCCCACATACAATCCATATTATTGAATGAAGATAACACGGCTCTTCCCTGCAAAGAACTTGACTCATATCATCCAGCATATTATCTGGATAAACCACAAATCTTCTCATAAACGAAAAACCTCAAACCTAAAAATTATTTTGCGCAGTCCACATCTGATGATATTTGCCTTTACGCATAAGCAGCTCTTCATGCTTTCCTGATTCAACTACAGAACCATTGTCAAAAACATAAATTCTGTCACAATTTTTTATAGTCGAAAGCCTGTGAGCTACAATAATCATTGTGCAAGACGAACAACATTTATCAATTGTTTCCATAATTCCATGTTCAGAAATGCTATCCAAGCTAGCCGTCGCTTCATCCAAAACCATCAAATTTGGCCTTCTTAAAAGAACTCGTGCAAGCGCAATTCTTTGACGTTCTCCGCCAGACAACGACGCACCTCGTTCTCCAATTGTTGTCTTGTATCTGTAATCAAGCCTTGAAATAAACTCATGAGCCTGCGCTTCCTTAGCCGCATTGATGATTTCACCCATAGAATACCCGCCATTTCCCCATTGAATATTTTCCGCAACAGAACCACTGAACAAAAGAGACTCCTGCGGCACATATCCAATACAATTCCTGTACGAAACAGTATCAATATCCGCCAAATCAAAACCGTCAACAAAAATGTTTCCAGAATCAACTTGATAAAATTTCATAAGCAGCTTTGTCATTGTTGATTTTCCAGAACCGCTAGGTCCAACAAAAGCAACATGCTCTCCAGCTTTGATATTCAGGCTGACATCTTTCAGCGCAGTTCCGCGTGTTCCATAGGAAAAAGAAATATTATCAACGCAAATATCGCCCTTCACAGATTCGATTTTTGCCAGGTCAAGTTCCTCTTCACCTTCCTCAGGCATATCAAGAACTTCGCTTAGTCTGTCAGAAGAAATAACCGCCTGCTGAATGCTTTCCTGCAAAGTCAGAAGACGCGCCAGCGGACCAAGAAAATAACCAGACAAAGTCACAAAAGATATAAGCTGCCCCAAAGACATAGAACCTTTAAAAATCAGCAGGCTTCCAATCCAATAAACAGCCAAAGTTCCAACACTTGAAACAAGATTCTGCAGCGCACTTTCACAATTCGCCATAGTTCCCAAAGAAATACTTTTTCTGACACAAGTTGAAAGTTTTTCCTCTAGTTTTCTTGAAGCCTCTTTTTCCGCCGCCAGAGCCTTTATAGTTCCAATTCCATTAACGCTTTCAACAAGAATTGCCTGTTTTTCAGCCTCCAGAACGGACTGCAGCTTCAGTTTTTTTCTGAACGGTTTTATAAAAAGCCACACAATAAACGCAGAAACAACAACAGGAATCATAGAAACCCAAAGAAGTCCGGCGCCAAACACAAAAAGAAAAATTCCTCCAACAAGCAGCATGCACGAATCAATGACAACCGATAAAGTCATGCTTGAAACAGTCTGCCTAACTGTAACAGTATCTCCAATCCGCGAAATAATTTCTCCAGTTTTACGGCTCGTGAAAAAATTCATAGGAAGATGAAGAATATGACTGAAATATTCATTCACAAGAACCAAATCAATCTTATTGCTAAGAAAATTCATCAGTTGGTTTCTTGAAAATTCTGTAAGAACCTGAAACAAAATCACAAGCAGATATGCAAGCGAACTTAATGCAAGCGTATTTTTCAAGCCTGAATACAGAACATCATCAATTAAAAACCTGAAATAAAAAGCGGACGCGGCGCCAAGAAAACTTAAAAGCAAACCGGCAATAAAACATTCTGTAATGCTTTTTTTATATGGCTTCAGCAGATATGAAAATCTTGCAAGCAGCCCTTTAGTTTCCTTGGTCCGCTGAAATTTTTGTTCTGGCTCAACAATAAAATAAACGCCGCTCCATTTTTCACAGAACTTTGACCATTCAACGCAGTTTATTCCCTCATCAGGGTCAGCCACAATAACCTTGGAGCCTTTTCTTTCGTAAACAACCACATAATGATCAATAACGTTTTTTTTCACATGACATATCACAGGAAACGGAGCTTTCTCCAGCGTTTTTTCACTGCTTATAATTCCACGGCAAGACATTCCAAGCGCAGAAGCACCTTTTACAAGTCCAAATCCGCTTGTTCCGAAACAATCCGTCCCCGCAAAATAACGAATTCTGCTTATCGAAATTCTCTTTCCATAGTATTTAGCTATGCTCGCAAGACAAGCCGCGCCGCAATCCGTTTCATCGTGCTGTTTCACCAAAACATATTTTTTCATTTGTTAAAACCTGCTACAGAAGTGATTTGTTAAGATTTTCAAGCTTAGATACATGACCTAGCACAGGTGAAGCTACCGGAGCCCTGCAACATCCACCTGAAAATTCAATGTAACCAAGAAAATTCTTTCCCGAACTGCCGCTGCTGGAAGAACTGTAACTAAAATGATTAGAACCAGAACCGCTCGAAGAACTGTAACCAACAGAAACATAACCTCTTCCAGAAACGCAGCTACCTCCTTTTGAAGACGAGCCTCCACCAGAAAAAGAGCCGCTGTAACCTCTGCCCGAACCGCCGCCGCTTGAACCGCCGTAACCTCCATTGATTTTCAAGAGATCGTCCATTGTGAGCTCCCCGTGCTTTTTAAGCAATGATTTCATTCAAAACCTCCTTAATGTAAGAATGATTTCTATAAACAACTGAATCATACGAAACAGTCTGTTTCAATTTTTCTACGCCAGCACCAGAATTTGCATTGAACTTCCAGCTTGACTGATTGATTTCTTTCCAATCTTTTTCGCTTTCCATCTGAAAAGTCTGCCAGGCGCGAGGTTTTCCTGTTTTATACAAGATTTGCACAGATTCTTTGGAAATTCGTTCAACTTCCATTAAAAAACTGCAAGGATTCAAAACTGATTCCCATGCGCCGCAAACAATAACAAAGTCAAAACTATCGTCCGCAAATGGAATGCATTCAGGGCGCACAACAACGCCGTCTTCAGATTCTTCCAAAACAGAAACAAATTTAAAATTTTCTGGAAAAAGATTTTCCTCCGGCAAAAAATTTCCTGTAAGAACAAGAATTTTCTTCCGCTTTTCAAAATCCGGCAATGAATCATAAACGCAGCCAAAAGCGATTCTTTCCTCTTCCGCCGCATAGATTTTTTCCACATCGCTAGATTTTTTGTATGAAGAAATAATTTTTCTGCAATTTTTTTCATAAGCAATATTTGCAAAAGGAATTCTTTCCTGCGAAATAAGTCTGTAAAAATAAAGATGGGATTTTACACACCGGGTCCAAGTCCAGTTTCGTGCCGTTCTAAAAGCATTGTCCCGAAGAAGCCCAAGCCTCGGCAAGTCCAAAATCGCATTTCTAAGAATAGAAACCATTTCATGCGCATTTCCTGGCAAACCAATGCAATTCCGCCCAGGCTCTGCGTATTCATCCATTCCAAGGCCGGTTGTAACCAGCAGAAGCGCGCCCGAAGCCATCGCCTCAAGGCCTGTAAGCCCGAAAGGCTCGTAATGGCTAGGCATAACAACAATATCCGCATTCGCATAAGCTTCAAAAAGCTCATTTCCTTCAAGAAATTCCGGTTTGTTAAACAAAGAAATATCCATTCCGATATCAATTTCACCACGACCGTAAAGAAAATATTCAACAGAATTCCGTTTTTTAAACTGAGGGCCGAGCTGGTTCACCGCATAAATAAAATCATTCACGCCTTTCTGAACGTTTTCAAACCGCCCGAAAAAACAAACCCGGATTTTCCCATCATTCCTGAAGTTTCTATGGAATTTTTCAGTTCGAAGCCCAAGCGGAAGCACAACCGCAGATTTCAAATTTCCCGCATGTTTTTCAACACATTTCGCAGAAAATTCCGAATACGCGGCAACAACAGCGCTGTTTTCAATTGCGCACCGCTCAACTTTCACTTCTTGAAAATAAAAATCGTCAAGATAGCTGGATGCAATCAAATCGGTAAAAATCAAATGTGAAGAATAAAAAATATTTTTTTCAAACCTAAATGGCATAAAAGTCTGCCGGTCGTTGCAATGAATCACATCTGGATGAAAAGACTGCATAAGCGGTTCAAGCTGCTTTCTTAAGCTTGCCGCAGATTCTAAAATTCTTGCTTCCGGAGAAAACGCCTCAAAAATCTGTTCAGGCGCAAAAACATAGTCAACAGTTTCATCAGGAAGTGGAATTCTTCCGTCAGAAAGATGAAAATAAACACATTTTACATCGCAATATTTTCTAAGTTCCCGGACATATTCCCGGGTAAACGTTCCAAGCCCGCCGAAAAGGCAGCAGGGATGTTCGGAAGTTACAAACAGGACTCTCATTTTTCAACCTCTGCATATTTAACGCAAATAAAAATCGAAAAATGAAGTCAATCACAAAAAAAAATGAAATTTTTTGTATTTTTTACATGCTCATTCCAATTGAAATAACAAATTTAAAGAAATTCTGGTTCACGTTGTATGAAAATCCCATGTTCATCGCCGGAAAAGCAATTTGCTTCATATAAACTTTCAAGCCTGCGCCAGGCCCGTGGCAATAAACAAAGCTTTCATCGGAATCTTCCGCAATTGCGCCTTCATAAGTTTCATAAAGCGTTACAGTGGCAATTTTGTGCCGAAAAAGAGCTTCTTCCATTGAAATCATTGCGCCGGCAATCCGTTCCGTCTTGAAATTTGAATTCATAATTGAACAGCCGATATTTCCCCTGTCCGCCTGAAGCATTGCATTTTTATTCGCTTCAATTGTTCCGCCTGCGCTGAAAATCAGCCGGTTCCGCGCCGCAATAGGAATTTGACAGTTCGCCCGGAATGAAATTCCTTCAATAATTTTCCAGTCTGTTGAATAACCCGCCGAGCATTCCGCAGAAAATCCGTTTCCCACAAGATACCAGCCATTCCAGTTCAGTTTCTGAAAATTAAATCCTGTCGAGGCAATCCACTGATGGTAATCGTTCATTTCATTCTTGAAAAAATGACCGTAAAAATATTCTGCGCCAATTGAAGCTGAAAAATATTTGCTGAATTTTTCAGTCAGATTCAGCCGTTCACGGAAATTTATCGAGTCAAATTCAAAAAGCGTGTCATCATCAAAACTGGTAATCTTGTTTTCTTTGTGCGAAAAATTAGCGAAAGTTCCAAATCCAGGATGTTTCAAATCGCCAGCCGGTTTTGAAAACATCAGAAGTCCCATCTGCATTTTTTTTGAAAAAACACCGCCAAAAATCAAGTTGTTTTTCCTGCCGAAAGCATTCATGTTCATCAGCATGAAACCGCCCATAAGTCCATCGCTTGAATACGAAGCAAACGGAAGCGGCAAAAAAGTAATTTTTTCCTTAAGATTAACGTTCAAAATCGCTGTGGAATTTTCAGCATTTTCACCATCACCAGAATTTTCAGATTCGTCTGCGCCGCAAGCATTTTCAAAATTCAAGCTGATTTCTGAAAAAAGCCCTTCAGCCTGCAGAATTGTTTCTATTTCATTCAAATTTATTTCACCGCTGTCTTTTCCAACAAAATCCTTCAGAAGATTCTGCATATAAGATTCCTTTGTTTTTTTCAGCCCAGTGAATTTTATAGAAGAAACTGTTTCCGAAAACAAGAAATTTACAGACAAAAAAACTAAACAACACAAAAACAGAAAATTTTTTTTCATAAAATTCATTATACATTTTTTTTATTTATTGTGCATTTTTTTGTTTAACTATATTATCTAGTTTGAAATTCGAGTTTTGCCGGCGGAAAGCCGAAAATCTTTCAATGAGGAAGAATTAACAAAACCCGGAAAACAAGCTATCCAAAAAATATTTCAGGGAAAGAAGTTTTTTATGAAAACAGAGATTCAAATTACAAACGGCTCGCTTTTAAAAAATATTTTTTTGTTCAGCATCCCGCTGGTTTTCACGAATATTCTGCAAATTCTTTTCAACATGGCGGATTCTTCTGTTGTAGGAAGATTTGCTGGCGCTCTTGCGCTTGGCGCGGTCGGTTCAGACGGACAGCTGTGTTTTCTCTGCTCAGGACTTCTGATTGGAATCGGCGGCGGCGTAAATGTTCTGGTTGCCTTTTATATCGGCCAGAACAACAAAAAAGAGCTGAACGACATGATTCACACGGCGGCTGTTTTCTGCCTGATTTCAGGGTTCGCAATAATGATTCTAGGCTGGATTTCCGCTCCTCTGATTTTAAAAGCAATGAATACAAAGCCGGAGCTTCTGCAGAATGCGCTGCTTTATTTCAGGATATATCTTCTTTCAATGCCGGCAATGGCTTTGTACAATTTCGGAAACGCCGTGTTAAGCGCGCAGGGGAACACAAAACTTCCGCTGATTTTTTTAGCTTTGGCTGGAATTGTAAATGTTTTTCTGGATTTGCTTCTGGTAATTGCATTTAAAATGAGTGTCGCCGGCGTTGCAATTGCCACAGTTGCCGCTCAATATATTTCATGCGTTCTTACAGTCCGGGCAACTTTTAAAAGGCCGGATAATTTTCATTTTGACAGAAGACTTTTCAAGCTAAATCCGCATAAAACCATTCAGCTGATAAAAATCGGAATTCCTGCGGGGCTTCAAAATGTTGTTTTCGCGGTTGCAAATCTTTTTATCCAGGCCGGTGTAAATTCATTTGACGCGCTGATGGTGGCAGGAAACGCCGCAACAATGAACGGAGATAATCTTGTCTACAATATAATGGCGGCATTTTACACAGCCGGAGCAACATTCATCGGGCAAAACTACGGCGCGCGGAAAAAATCAAGAATTTTAAAATCGTATTTTGTAAGCGCCGGATATGCCGCAATCGTGGGAATTCTTCTAGGCGCAGTGCTTTATATCTTCGGGCATCAGTTTCTTGGGCTTTTCACAACAGACAGCACAGTTGTTGACTACGCAATGAAAAAATTCAAAATAATGACTTTCAGTTTCGGGCTTTCTGCGTTCATGGACGGAACAATCGCCGCAAGCCGAGGGCTTGGAAAAACATTTATTCCTTCAATCTTTGTATTTATAGGTTCGTGTTTTTTCCGGGTTCTCTGGATTTACACGGTTTTTGCGCATTTCCGCACAATTGAAAGCTTATTCCTGCTGTATCCGGCAAGCTGGTTTATAACAGCAGTCCTTGAAATAATCTATTTTGCAATAACGTACAAAAAAGAAACAAAAAATCTTTAAAAAAAATCCGAGGCCGAAAAATCTTTCAAACCTCGGATTTCGTTCAATTCACATGCTCGCAAATCCTGCGCAACTGCTCGGATTTGCTCTTTCCAGTCAAAAATGCTTCCGCATTTTTTCCTATTTACACGCTCCCAAATCCTGCGCAACTGCTCGGATTTGCTCGCTCTTACTTCAAATATTCAACTACCAGTTCGCCCATTTTCTTTGTGCCAACAAGTTTTCCGGCTGCTTTTACTTCTGCAATGTGAGAGCCGGCAATATCGCCTGTGCGCCATCCATCATCAAGCACAGCGTTTACAGCGTTTTCAATTGCCTTAGCCTCTGTTTCAAGCTTAAAGCTGTAGCGCAAAAGCATAGCAGCAGAAAGAATTGTTGCCAAAGGATTCGCCAAGTCTTTTCCGGCAATATCCGGAGCCGAACCGTGAATAGGCTCGTACAATCCAGGGCCAGTTCCATCACCAAGGGAAGCAGAAGCCAGCATTCCGATTGAACCAGTAATCTGCGAAGCCTCGTCAGACATAATGTCGCCGAACATATTGCTTGTAGCAATTACATCAAACTGTTTCGGATTTCTAACAAGCTGCATTGAAGCATTGTCAATGTACAAATAAGAAAGCTCAACCTCAGGATAATCTTTCTTTACATCTTCTGTAACACGGCGCCACAGCTGAGAAGAATTCAAGATGTTAGCCTTGTCAACAACACAAAGCTTCTTGCGGCGGCTCATCGCGTATTCAAAGCCCATTCTAACAATGCGCTCAATTTCAGGACGAGTATATTTTTCAGTATCCCAAGCAGTGTTTCCATCCGCAGAAGTTCCACGCTCGCCAAAATAAATACCGCCAGTCAGCTCGCGGACAATAAGAATATCAAGACCATCGCCAACAATCTCATCCTTCAAAGGACAAGCATCCTTCAGCTGTTTCCACATTACAGCAGGACGAAGATTTGCAAAAACTTTCATTCCGCCGCGAAGACCAAGCAAAGCCTTTTCAGGACGGATTTCAGAAGGCAGATTGTCCCATTTCGGACCGCCAACCGCGCCAAGCAAAGCCGCATCAGATTTCAAGCAAATATCAAGCTGATCCTGCGGAAGCGGTTTTCCAAATTTATCAATAGCGCATCCGCCGGCAATTACATTCGTGTAATTCCACTTGTGGCCATATTTTTTTGCAACAGCATCAAGCACATTCACAGCTTCAGCCACAACATCCGGACCAATTCCATCACCAGGAATCAAAGCAATTGTCTTTTCCATTTTTATCCTCTTTTTTCAGCGGCGAAAACCACCGAAATCACTCAATTATTATTCTAGCACCTAAAATATTAATGAATTCATCTCTATTGTTCAATAAAATCAATAAAAGACAAAATTCAAAGGGAAAAGTCTTTCCCTCGGGTGCACTTCGTTGCACCCTACCCTTTCTAACGGGGACACCCCGTAACGCCCCGCAGTCTTTTTAGCGGCCCAAATGTTTTTCAATATCATTTATGAGCTTGTACTCAAAAGAATCGCAAAGCGCAAGCCAGCTGGCTTCCATAACGTCGCAGCTTACGCCAACTGTTGTCCAAGTGTTTTTTCCATCGCTTGACTCAATCAGAACACGGACTTTTGAAGCCGTAGCGCTTTTTCCATCAAGAACACGAACTTTGTAGTCGGTAAGCCTTATCTGGTTCACCGCCGGATAAAAACGGCTCAACGCTTTTCGCAATGCAATATCCAGCGCATTTACCGGACCATCACCTTCGCCGGCAGTAACTTCAATCTGGCCTTCAACTTCAACCTTTATCTGGGCACAAGCGCAAACGCCTTCCTCCGGCCTTGGATTCACGCCGTTTGTCTGATAATAGTGCAAAGTAAAAAACGGCTTATAGCGGCCAATAACTTTTCTGGCAAGCAGTTCAAAAGAACCGTCCGCGCCCTCAAACTGATAGCCTTCAAATTCAAGCTCCTTCATTTTTGCAACCAGTTCCGCAACCTGCGGAGAAGACTTTGTAATCGTAGGATCAATTTTCTGAATTTTTTCAATGATTGTGGAACGGCCGGCAACT
Source organism: Treponema sp. (assembly GCA_050873685.1). GTDB lineage: Bacteria > Spirochaetota > Spirochaetia > Treponematales > Treponemataceae > Treponema_D. Next base: position 4,099 of record JBNMJH010000015.1, on the reverse strand, counting down.
TCGCTCATCAGGAAAACACGTTCATTTCCAACAGAATCCGGAGAAATATGCTCGTACGCCTCAGGATTTTTCAGAACCGCATCAATATGCATTCCCGCCTTGTGGCTGAACGCCGCGCCGCCAACAAACGGAAGCTGCGGATTCAACGCAATATTTGTAATTTCCGCAACGCGCTTCGCTATTGAAGTAAGATTCTTCATTTTTTCCTCTTCAATACATTTGTAGCCAAGCTTCAGCTGCAAATCCGGAATAATGCAGCTTAAATTTGCGTTTCCGGTACGTTCGCCGAAACCAAGAAAAGTTCCCTGAACGTGCCGGGCGCCAGCTTCAACAGCAATCAAACTGTTCGCAACCGCAAGCCCGCAGTCATTGTGCGTATGAATTCCGATTTTAGCGCGGCTTCCAAATCTTTCAACAGCAGCTTTTACGGCTTTTTCGCAGTCATTCAGCATACAGCCGCCCTTTGTTTCACACAAAGCCAAAGTTTCAGCACCGCCTTCAACAGCGGCCTCCAAAGATTTCAGCGCATACTCCGGATTATCCTGAAATCCGGTAAAAAAATGCTCCGCATCGTAGACAACGTGCTTTCCCTGCTCCTTCAAAAAAGCGCAAGTGTCACGAATCATCGCAAGATTTTCCTCAAGAGTTGTCTTTATAATATCTGTAACCTGAAATGTCCAGCTTTTTCCAAAAATAACCACATATTCAGTTCCGGCGGCAAGCAGACTTTGAAGATTAACATCTTCCGCGCACTTTATGTCTTTACGGCGCGTAGAGCCAAACGCCGCAAGCTTTGACGTTTTCAGCTGAATTTTCTTCATTTCCTGGAAGAATTCCATGTCCTTCGGATTCGAGCCAGGATTTCCCGCTTCAATCAAAGCGACTCCAAGTTCATCAAGAGCCTGGCAAATATGAATTTTATCCTGAACCGAAAAACTAATGCCTTCGCCCTGGGCTCCATCTCTCAATGTGCTGTCCAGAATTTCAACTTTATTATCTGCCATAAAAAACTCCTTGAAAAGATAAGTCATAAAAATTACTGATTATTATATTGAAAACTCAAAAACAATGCTATAATAAACAAAAAGGACTCAAAATGATTATAGATTCGCACGTTCACTTTGGAAACAGCCTTGGTTTTTCCATGCCCCAGAAAGATGTTTTAACTGCAATGGAGCGCTACAACATAAGCAAGGCGGTTGTTTCAAATGCAGGCGCAGTGGAATTCGACACCGAGCACAAGCCTCTTCCTGAAAAAGAGCAAATTTCAACACTTCAGGCCGCTGAAGAAACAATCGATTTTGCAAAGGCGAATCCTGAAAGAATTTTTGCGGCAATCTGGGTAAAACCGCACCTTGAAAGTCCTTCCGCAGAACTTGAATATCTTTTAAAAATTTATCCGCAGTATGTAAAAGCACTGAAAATTCATCCGTTTTATTCCGCACTTTCTTTTGACAGCCCGCAAGTTGAAAGCTACGTTGAACTCGCGGAACTTCTTGAGCTTCCAATAATCGTGCACACCGCAAACGACGGTTTTTCAGAATGCAAAAAAGTCTACAATATGGCAAAAAGACATCCGTACACAAAATTTGTAATGGCGCACCTGGAGCTAGGCACTGACAACGAGGAAGCAATCGAACTTTGCACGAAACTTCCAAATCTTTTCGGCGACACAGCCTGGGTTCCATACGAAAAAGCTATAAAATTTGTAAAAAAAGCTGGAAGCGAAAAACTTATGTTCGGCTCGGACATGCCGATTGACGGCGTTGACACCTACGCAAAAAACAAGGCTGGCCAACGGTCAATGTACCAGGATTATTTCCATGAGCTTGAAAAAAGAATTCCTTCTTCTTCATTTGAAAATATAATGTGGAAAAACGCGGAAAATTTCTACAAGCTGTAATTTTCCGCGCCTAAAACACTGAAAAAACTATTTCCGCCAGCCGTCATATTTTTCGCATTCAAGAATTTTCTGGGCATTTCTAACTCTTTCTTCTGAAGGACTCTGAGTGTCTTTCAGAACGTAGTCGATTCCCAGATCCTTGTATTTTATTGCGCCCAAACCATGGTAAGGCAAAATTTCAACACGCTGAACATTGTGCAAAGTCCTGATAAAATCACGGGTTTCTGTAAGATATTCATCATTGTCGGTAATTCCAGGTGTCAACACATGGCGAATCCAGATAGGCTTTTTTATTTCATCAAGATAATAGAACATATCTTTTATATTCTTGCCAGTATGCCCGGTAAGCTTCGCATGCTCCTCTTCGTTTATATGCTTTATATCCATCAGAAGAAGATCTGTAACATCCATAAGTTTTTCAAATGTTTCAAACCACTTGCCTTCCCGCGTAAAAGGAGCGCCAGAAGTATCAATGCAAGTGTTCACATTCTTTTCCTTTGCGAGCGTAAAAAGTTCAAGCAGGAAATCAATCTGGGAAAGAGGCTCCCCGCCGCTCACAGTTATTCCGCCTTTTTTGCCCCAGTACGCACGGCAGGAAAGGGCTTCCTTCAGCAAATCCTCCGCGCTCCACAAAGTTCCATTTTTTTTCATATCCCAAGTATCTGGATTATGGCAAAATTTGCAGCGCATAGGACAACCGCTGAAAAATATAATAAATCTTGAGCCAGGACCGTCCGCGCAGCCAAAACTTTCCAACTGATGAATATATCCCTGCATAAAAACTCCAAATTTTTTATAATGATACTAAAAAATACGAACAAAAAAAAGAGAATTCAACTTTTTTCAACGCTTCAGAAATCCAGCAACTTTTTTTTCAGCAAATCAAATTCCTGCTGGGTAATTGCGCCCATATCCAGAAGTTTTTTATATTTCAAAATCTTGCCGGCAATATCGTCATCCGATTTTTCCAAATTCAAAGCTGAATCAGAAACCGGCGCGGCAGATTCCTTCTCATCAGTTCTATCATCAATTCTGTTTATGGAAATATACAAATCATCGCCTGAAAGCGACGTTTCAAAGTTTTTTACATTTCCTTCAAAAAAAGTGAAAGTAAAATCAGAGAACAAGTCCATCCGCCCGCTGAAATCGCCGTGAAGTTTTTCCGCCGAGCCGATATTAATCCGCTGAGAGCCAATAAATTCCGGCTTTCCGCTTCGTTTTCTTGTGCCTTTTACGCTTACAGTCAGAACAGAATTTGTCTTGTTGATGATTTTTATATCATCTTCAAAGTCGCCTTTATTTCTTACAACAAAAACGCTTCCATCATCCAGAATCCGGCCCGATTCAGCGTAACAAAATGAACAGAATGCGGCCATGACCGCGATAAACGTCAACTTCCTCATATTTCAAATTTCCTGCCTAGAAGAAAAGACTTACGCCGATTTTTGGAACAACACCAATTCCGCCGACGCCATCAAAGAAATAAAAAGTATTTTTGGAATCGCCGTCAATATCAAGAGAACCAATAACAGGCAAATTGGTGAACAAATCCACAGAAGCATTTATTCCGACCCGGTCATTGAAGCGGTAAATTGCAACAATATCCGCGCCAACCTTTGTGTTGAACAAAGTCCATTTGAAATCAACAGAATCCTCGCTGAACTTCTGCGTTCTAAAACCAAAGCCGAAGAAACCATGAAGGCCAAGAACAAAATTATTCAAGTTCACAGGAATTCCGCCCCAGCCAAGTTTCAGACCCGAATCAAGACCTTCCAGGCGATTATCCAGCTTTTCAAGTTTTGTTGAAGCATAACCTATGTTCGCTCCAAAAATAAAAGAAAAACCGCTTTCATTTATTGTCATCATGGAATAATCAAAACCAACTGATACTGAATTCTCATCAACATTTCTTTTGCTGTAATCGCTGTCAATATCAAGTTCCCGCTTGTCAACCGGAACACTTACGTCAAGATTGTGAACTGTTTCTTTTGCAAAAACCGCTGATGAAAGAATAACTGCGCCAAACGCAAAAAACAAAAACTTCTTCATAAAAAACTCCTATGATTAGTGTCAATTACAACACTAAGTTTTTGGGCTCTCCAGCCCTCTAATTAACTATATTCAAGAGCTTCTTCTGCTAATTTTGAAATCCTTATTTCAGGAGTAATAAACTTCTGTGGTTTATACTCCTGATCC
>JBNMJH010000014.1:0-75577 GCA_050873685.1 Treponema sp. | reverse complement strand
TCGTTTCTCGTTTCTCGTTTCTCGTTTCTCGTTTCTCGTTTCTCGTTTCTCGTTTCTCGTTTCTCGTTTCTCGTTTCTCGTTTCTCGTTTCTCGTTTCTCGTTTCTCGTTTCTCGTTTCTCGTTTCTTTAGGCGGATTATCCGCTAAAACTGCACATACATTTAGAAAAATTTTTAAAGGCACAGAACTCTGCTTTTGCCAGCGGGGTAGCTGTGCCTTTTTTATTTTAAATAAATTTTCAGGAGGATAGAATTTGAAAATTAAAATTAAGGAAGAAAATTTTTCCGCTTTTACAAACAGGCTTGAAAAGATTTTTTTTGAAAAGAACCTTTTTAGCATTGCAAAGACAGACTTGATTGAGGAGCTTTTGTACTTGGTAAACAAGTATTGCGAAAAGCCGTTTATGGACAATGACAACTACACGCTTTCCAGGATTTTGCATACAACGGAAAGCAAAATCAAGGCGACAAAGCGGAATATCGCCCAGAAATTCTACAGCGATGATGAATATAAGTCGCTGTTCAAAAAACTTTTGGAAAAGATAACTTCCGAAAAAATTGTCCTGAATATCGACCCTGACAGGAAAAATGGCAACGAGGTAATAAAGCTGACGATTGAGGACAAGAACGAACGCAATGTTCTTGCGTATATGATGAAGCAGTATGCAAAAGAAACGTCTGACCATTCGTTCAACAGTGAAATAGTGGTGGTAAAAAAACAGGCATTTTTGGATACGATTGTTTGTTACATTGCTGAAAATAAAGGCGATGACGGCACAGAGAAAAATGTTGAGGAAATAGAAAATATGATACGGGCAAAAGGATTCAAGCTTTCGCTTTCTGCCGTCATAACATTCACAAAAGAAAACTGGATTAATCTTGCCGGAATTGTCCTGCAAATTCTGTAGTTTCTGAAAAAATAAATGAATAAAAATAAAAAAGGAGTTTTTATGAGAAAAACAAGATTTTTTGTAGCACTTTCGACAATGATTGTGGCGCTTGCAGCGTTCGGCTGTAAGACAGAAACAGAAACGGAGTGGAAAGACAAAAACTACTGCTCAGCTGTAACATTTACATCGGAAGCAACAGATGGCGGCGTAAAAGTAACAATGGCGACTGCAACGGAAGGAGCAAAAATCTACTACACTACAGACGGCACAGCGCCGACTGCAGAAAGCACCGGATACACGGAGCCTGTGGAGTTCAAGAAAGACGCAACGCTAAAGGCAATCGCAGTAAAAGCTGGAATAGAAAACAGCCCTGTGAGCGTCGCAGCGGTTTCTATCAAAGAAAAAACAATTGTTGAAACTAAAACGGAATACGTAGACAAAAAGGCAGATGAAACAGCCCCTGCCTGCGTTACGAACCTTGCCGCTGCACCAAAAGACAGTCGCGTTCTCCTTACCTGGATTGATGCCGAAGATGAGGATGTTTACGGCTATGAAGTAACCTACAGCGAAACAAAAACGATAAACCGCGTAGTGCTTCCTGCTCTTGACTCAAAAACAATGATGGCAGGAAAAGGTGCCGGCGGTTGTTATGTAAGCGGACTTGAAAACGGCACGGAATACACCTTTACTGTAAAAACCGTAGACACAAGTGGAAACAAAAGCGAAGGCGTAAACGTAAAGGCAACGCCAGTAGCACCAGTAGCAGGCGAAACATTAAAAATTGAACTTACATCAGAAGTGCCACAGGAAAACGGCTACACAGGAAACAAAAGTAACTCAAAAGTAACTCAAAAGTAACTGTAACTGCAAAAATAAAAACGGCAAGCAATGTAAAGAAAGTAGTCTGGAAAAAGAACGGTTCTCTCATTGCAAAACAGCTTCTTGCAGACGAAAAGGCAAAGGCTGCAGCGGCAACCAAAGACAATGCCGTATGGACATTTGACATAACTGCAGCCGACGAAAGTGCAAACGGCACATACACCGTAGCCGCTATAGACGAAGCAGGACGGGAAGAAACCGAACAGGTTACAATAGGTAATTTTGACTTTACCGCACCGGCAACAGTAAAGGTAACAAACGCAGTCTATTCAAGCGACCTGTCTTCTATAATAATCAACTGGACTGAACCTGACGACGCAGACTACGACCATGTGGACATAACGTTTACAAGCAACGACGGAACTGCCAACAGCGAACCAAGCGAAGCCGTGAGCGTAAAGAAAGGAACTGTAGACAAGACGTTCAGCGGCATAGAAGGTGCAAAAGCATACTACACCTTTACTTTCGTAACTTATGATAAACTTGGAAACAAGGGCAAGGAATACGAATATAAGGTTTCAGTAACTGGAACTGTAAGCAATATCCCGGAAGGCTTTGTAAAAGTTCCGGCTGTATCTATTGAAGAAATTGAAACTTGGACACCAGCTTCAGAAGTATTTGTAAGTGGACGTAGACTTGAGATAAAAGCCTTTTTGATGAGCGACCACGAAGTAACGCAGGCGGAATGGAAAGATGTAATGGATGGGAACCTTCCTGAAGACATGGCAGATACTGACGGAACTGCGGACAACAACCCTGTAAATGATGTAAACTGGTATGATGCACTTGTCTACTGCAACAAGCGTTCTATAAAAGAAGGCTTGACTCCTTGCTATACAATAAAAGACTCTGATAAAAAAGATTCTACAAACCCGGACGATTGGGGTGATGTGCCTACTTCAGGCAGTAATAGCTGGAATGCAGCAACCTGCGACTTTACAGCAGACGGCTACCGTCTGCCTACAGAAGCTGAATGGGAATGGGCTGCACGCGGTGGAGAAAACTATAAATATGCCGGAAGTGACACAATAGATTATGTTGCGTGGTATACTACTAATTAAGATAGCAAGACACATGAAGTAAAAACAAAGAATCCGAACGGCTACGGACTTTACGATATGAGCGGAAACGTAAGGGAATGGTGCTGGGACTGGTATGGTAGCATATCAAGCAGCACGCCTGAATCAGGCGCGTCTTCCGGTTCTAGCCGCGTCCTACGTGGTGGCAGCTGGAGCGGCGACGGCAGCTACTGCGGGGTTGCTTACCGGAGCCGCAGCATTCCGGTCAATCGGGGCAACTACGGCGGCTTCCGCCTTGTTCGCTCCGCGCAGTAGTCCTATATGGAGAGGGAACAGGAAGAAGGCATAAGCCATGCAAGCAGAGCAGCGGCAGCGCGAAGCGGCTTGGCTGTAGCATTCTTCCTGAAAGAATTTGTGAAAGCAAAGATATGATCGAAAGCCGGGCATAAAAAATAAAAAAACGGTATTCTTCAGCAAAAGTGAACAGGTGTAAAGCGTGTTGATTGTATCTTAAAAAGAAAGAGAGTACTGCTATAACTGTAGTAATTATTGTGGCAACATAAGTTACCAGTGCAATAACACATTCACAAGTCATAAGCAAGCCTCCCATAATCAAGTTTCAGCGGTTGCTGATTGAGTTCGAGAGACGGTCGCCTGTAAGGGCATTCTCAAAGATTAGTGTAGCATAATCATGCTCAACCATTGCAAAGGGCAAACAGCGCAATACAATATAGTGTTATATTGTATTCCTGATAGAACTATTATAAGAGCTCCGGCACACTTTTACAAAAACTCTGACACACTTTTATTGCTTTGCCGGAAGCTTTTCAGCATTATGATAAAAGCCTTGCGGCGTTTTGCTGCCACGCTTTGACGAACGCTCTAAAAGCCTTCTGGTGGAACTAAAATAGCCTGTCTGAATGTTTTTAGAAACATTGTCGCGCCAAAAAAAACAGCCCGCAATTTCTTGCAGGCTGTTTTGCTTTTTTCTAAATTCTATTCTGTTTATTTAGAATTATTTAGAAAGACGAGCTTCCAAGTCGTTCAGGCAGTCAGAAAGTTCTTTTGGAAGATGTTTTCCGAACTTAGGATAGTGGTTCTCGCGGATGTCTTTGCATTCTTTGAGCCAGCCTTCCTTGTCAACTGCTGTGATAGCAGGAATCTGAGCCTTGTAAACGTCTGCAAGACCGTCAAGATTAAGAGCACCTTCTTTTGGCATATATCCGATTGGTGTGTCAACGTAGTTGTCTTTTCCGTCGCAGCGGTCAAAAATCCATGCAAGAACGCGGCTGTTGTCGCCGTATCCTGGCCACATGAATCCGCCTGGAAGATCCTTGTTGCTGTCGTCCTTGCGGAACCAGTTAACATAGAAAATCTTAGGAAGTTTGTCTTCTTCACCGCGTTTTGCTGCAGCAGCTCCAACGTCAATCCAGTGCTGGAAGTAGTCGCCCATGTTGTATCCGCAGAAAGGAAGAATAGCGAACGGGTCGCGTCGGATTTTTCCAACCTGAGAAGCGTCGATTGTAGAAGCGGCTGTGATTTCTGAACCTACGATAGATCCAAGGAATACACCGTGGTTCCAGTTGCGGCTCTGGTGTACGAGCGGAACTGTTGAAGGACGGCGACCGCCGAACAAAATAGCGCTGATTGGTACACCTTCCGGGCTTTCCCAGTCAGATGCGATGCATGGACACTGCTTTGCAGGTGCTGTGAAACGTGCGTTCGGGTGAGCGAATTCTTCGCCTTTAGGAGACTTGTCTTTTGGAAGAGCGTCGCGTGTGTTGCCTTTCCAGTCAACAAGCTTGCCTTTTGCAGGATATCCGATTCCTTCCCACCAAACATCTCCGTCTTCTGTAAGAGCGCAGTTTGTGAAAATTGTGTTCTTTGAAGCAGCTTCGAGAGCGTTCTTGTTTGATTCAGCAGATGTTCCTGGAGCAACTCCGAAGAATCCTGCCTCTGGGTTGATTGCGTAAAGACGACCGTCTTTTCCGAATTTCATCCATGCAATATCATCGCCGACTGTTTCAACTTTCCAGCCAGGGATTGTAGGAATAAGCATTGCGAGGTTTGTTTTTCCGCAGGCAGAAGGGAATGCGCCAGTAACGTATTTAACTTCGCCCTTTGGATTTGTGAGCTTAAGGATAAGCATATGCTCAGCAAGCCAGCCTTCTTCGCGTGCGATTACAGTTGCAATGCGGAGAGCGAAACATTTCTTTCCAAGAAGAGCGTTTCCGCCGTATCCAGAACCGTAAGACCAGATAAGGCGTTCTTCCGGGAACTGGCTGATATATTTGTGCTCAACGTCTGCGCAAGGCCATACGCCGTTGTCTTTTTCACCGTTGTTGAGCGGTTTTCCAACTGAATGAAGACAAGGAACAAAATCGTCTCCAAGGTAAGCCCATACTTTTTCACCGGCACGTGTCATGATATCCATGTTCAAAACAACGTATTCTGAATCTGTAAGTTCAATTCCGTATTTTGCGATTGGTGAGCCGAGCGGTCCCATGCAGAAAGGAATTACGTACATTGTTCTTCCGTGCATACAGCCTGTGTAAAGACCTTTCATTGTTGCTTTAAGTTCTGCTGGTGCAATCCAGTGGTTTGTAGGACCAGCATCTTCTTCCTTTACAGAAGAAATAAATGTGCGTGACTCAACTCGTGCAACATCACTTGGAAGCGAGCGGAACAAGAAAGAGTTCTCTTTTTTCGCAAGTTTTGTAGCTAGTCCGGCGTCAACGCATTTCTGCATAAGACGGTCATATTCAGCTTTTGAACCATCGCATACAACTACGTTGTCAGGTTCACACATCTTAACGCATTCTTCGATCCAATTTTTAATCTTGGAATTTTTAATTTCATCAAGTGTCATTTATAACTCCTGTTTTTGTGAAATCTGGGATTTCCCCAAAAATCCTTCGCCATAAAATATACTATTTTTTAAGTTTAAGTTCAATGAAAAATCTGTTCATGCAAAAAAATCATGTTATAAACGAGAAAATAATTTATGCGGAAGATATGCTGTTTTCTGTAAAAACCTGGGCTTTTGCCTGAAAAAAAATTCACAAATCAAATTAATATTTGTATAATAGAAGTATGTATTCAAGAAAAACAAAAATCGTATGTTCAATTGGTCCTGCATGCGACAATGATGAAACTATAAAAAAAATGATGCTTGCAGGAATGAATATTGCCCGCTTCAATTTTAGCCACGGAACCTATGAATGGCACAAACAGGCTATGGAGCGGGTCAGAAGAATTTCTTCCGCACTGAGAATTCCTGTTGCGATTCTGCTTGATACAAAAGGCCCTGAAATCAGAACTGGACTTGTTAAGGATGACGGAAAAATATCTGTTGCCACTGGCGATAAAATTGAGCTTACAGCCGATGACAGTCTTTGCACTGCGGCGGATGGCGAAAATCCCTGCCACATAAGTATTTCCTGGAAGGAAGCGCCTCAAAAAATGAAGCCTGGGATCCGTATTTTGATTGCTGACGGTCTTGTTGAATTTGATGTTGAGGAAATTCAAGGTGAAAAAATAATCTGTGTGGCGAAAAATTCCGGCTCTTTTGGAAGCAGAAAAAATGTGAACCTGATAGGACTTCACGCGGGGCTTCCGATAATGTCTGAAAAAGACAAGGAAGACCTTCGTTTTGGCGCGTCTGAGGATATTGATTTTGTTGCCGCGAGTTTTGTTAGTTTTCCGGAAGAAGTTGTTCAGATAAAAGCTTTTCTAAAGGAAATCGGCGCGAATGCCCGTGTGATTGCAAAAATTGAAAATGAGGAAGGCCTTGATAATATAGAAGAAATTGTAAAAGAGGCGGATGGAATCATGGTTGCCCGGGGCGATCTTGGCGTTCAGATTCCGCCGGAAAGAATTCCTCTGGCGCAAAAAGCGATTATCCGCGTTTGCCGGGCCGCAGGAAAGCCGGTTATAACCGCAACTCAGATGCTTGATTCAATGATTGTGAATCCACGTCCTACAAGGGCGGAGCTTACAGATGTTTCAAATGCGGTTTTTGACGGAACTGATGCAGTTATGCTTAGTGGCGAAACTGCTGGCGGAAAATATCCTGTTGAATCTGTGAAAGCGATGGTTCTGATAACAAGAACTACCGAGCAGAGCCAGGAATATCTTTATCAGATGCGGAAATTTGACTCTGAATACAAGCCGGGCGTTGAAGTTGGCCACATGGTTGCCCACAGCGCGTATAAACTTGCAAGAAATATAAATGCGAAGGCGGTTCTTGTTCCGACTCTTCACGGAAATACTGCCAGAATTATTGGAAGCTACCGGCCGGAGCAAGTTGTTCTTGCCGTAACGCCGGATAAAAAAGTTGCGCGGCAGCTTATGATTCAGTGGGGCGTTCTTCCGGTTTTGTGCCAGGTTGCGGATGACTCCGAGATGATGGTTCAGAGCGCGATTACCCAGTGCGTTCGCTGCGGCGCGATAAAGCAGGGCGACAAAGTTCTTATGTGCGCTGGAATTCCTATTTCAAGCCCGATGATGGTGAACACAATAAAAGTTCTTGTTGTTGGAAATATTCTTGCCCGCGGAACTGTATTCGGTTTTGCAAACAAGGAAAGCACTAAGGCTTCTGGAAGAATTGTCCACGAGAACGACCTGAATGAAATTCGCAATCAGGTGCGGATGAACAGCAAGGCGGTGCTTGTCTGCTGGCGGATTACAGAAGATTTGATTCCTGCGCTGCGGGTTGTGAACGGCGTTGTTTCTGAGTCTGGAAGTGATATTCCGCCGGAGCAGCTTGCTCTTTTAAATCCTGATATGGTTTGGATTCAGGATGTGCGCGATGCCCTTAAAATTCTTGAAAATGACCTTTCTGTTACGCTGGACGGCGAGCAGGGGCTTGTTTATGAAGGCATAATCTGATGAAAATGATTCTTCTGGGAACCGGCACGAGCCATGGAATTCCCTGTATTGCCTGCCATTGCCATGTCTGTACTTCAAAGGATTCCCGGGACAAGCGTTTTCGGTGCAGCGCATACGTAACAAATCAGAATAAAAACGGAACGGTTTCCCATCTTCAGATTGATACAGGACCGGAATTCAGGCTTCAGTGCATAAAGTACGGAATTGAAAATATTGACGCGGTGCTTTTGACTCATTCGCATGCCGACCATCTGCATGGACTTGATGATATCCGTGTGTTCAGCCACACTCTTGGAAGCGATAAAATCGAGGAGCTGAAGAAAAATCCTGAGAATGCTGGAATTCCGCCGAAAATGCTGGAAAATTCTGTGAACGGCAAGGGAATTTGCCTTTACGCCAACAGCCAGACAATTGAAGATGTAAAAAGCCGGTTTTCTTATATTTTTAAGCAGAACACGCAGGTTGGCGGAGGAAAGCCTAAGCTCACTCTGGTTGACTGCGCGGAAATTGAAAAAAATCATCCGGCGGAATTTGGCGATTTGACTGTTGTTCCAGTTCCTTTGAAGCATGGCGCGCTGGACGATTCAGGCTGGCTTATTTCATGCAGAAATGAAGAGGACGGAAAAATTCATTCGATTGCGTATTTAACTGACACAAGTTTTGTTCCTCCTGAAAGCATTCAGCTTCTAAAGGAAAAGGGCGGAATAATTGAGCACTGTGTAATCGACGGGCTCCGCGTGAAGCCTCATTCAACGCATTTTGGGTTCAGGCAGGCTATGGAAGTTGCGGAGCAGATAAAACCGCGGCACACTTGGTTTGTTCACATCTGCCATCTTATGACACACGTTGAAATTCAGGAGTGTGCAAAAGCCCAGCTTCCTGATTTTCCGAATCTTTGTGAAATTGTAAAAAACGGCGGCTCTGTTGAGCCTGGCTACGACGGTCTTGTGCTTGAAGCCTAATCTGAAATTTAAAACTGCATAAAAAAAACCGCTTTTCGTCAAAAGCGGTTTTTTTGGAAAAGTTTGTTTATTTTGTCTCAACAGCAGCTTTTGGTGTCTTTACCTTTTTGATAAGGAAATCACTGCGGTAGCAACGTGTGCAAACTTTAATAGTTCTTACCTGGCCGTTGTCAAAAACAGCCCTTACAGAAAGAAGATTTGGTTTCCAAGTTCTGCGAAGGTGATTGAAAGACTTGGAAACATGGTTTCCGTGCATAACACCTTTTCCACAAATGTCACAAGCTCTAGACATATCTATACCTACCTTATGTTTTTCACGTGAGTTTTAACAGATTATAAGATTTTATCTTGTATGTCAATAACAAAACTTTCCGTGAAGATTCTATTTTCCATACTGGTTTTCAATTTCCTTGATTTGATCGCGCAAGGCGGCGGCCTGCTCATATTCAAGGCGTTCCGCACATTCCGACATTTCCTGCTTAAGAGCGTTTATCAGTTTTGCTCGCTGCTTCTTGTCAAAAAGATTTGCGGTTTTCTTGAGCGTTTCAACTGTTGTCTTTGCGTTCTGCTCAGCTTCTTCTTTCTGGTGCTCAAGAATATCTGTGATTTCCTTTTTGATTGTCTGCGGCGTTATTCCGTGCTCTTTATTGTATGCTTCCTGAATCTGGCGGCGGTGCTTTGTTTCATCGATGGCTTCTTTCATTGCGTCGCTCATCCGGTCCGCGTACATAACAACTTTTCCTTCTGCGTTGCGTGCGGCTCTTCCTATAATCTGAATGAGCGAAGTTGTCGAGCGCAGAAATCCGATTTTGTCCGCGTCAAGAAGGGCAATGAACGAAACTTCGGGCAGGTCTATTCCTTCCCGAAGAAGATTGATTCCAATCAGCACATCGATTTCACCGAGCCGGAGAGATTTTAAAATTTCAACCCGTTCAAAAGTGTCGATTTCTGAGTGGATATATTTTACTTTCAGGTCAAGGTCGGTAAGGTATGCTGTAAGGTCTTCCGCCATCTTTTTTGTGAGTGTGAGCACAAGGCTTCGCTCATGTTTTGCGATTCGTTCTTTTATTTCCTTGTAAATATCTTCCATCTGGCCTTCGCTTGGGCGGACTTCCACAATCGGATCCAGCAGGCCGGTCGGGCGTATCAGCTGCTCAACGATTTGCGTTGACTGCTTTATTTCTTCTTTTCGTGGCGTTGCGGTTACATAGATAACCTGGTTCAGCATTTTTGAAAATTCATCGTACTTTAACGGACGGTTGTCGAGCGCGCTCGGAAGCCTGAATCCGAAATCAACAAGATTCTGCTTGCGGCTGCGGTCGCCTTCGTACATTGCGCCGATTTGCGGCACTGTGATGTGAGCCTCGTCAATCATGCATAGAAAATCCGATGGAAAATAATGAAGCAAGGTCGCCGGCGGTTCTCCAGGTGCTCGCCCTGCGATTGGCGCTGAATAATTTTCGATTCCTGAGCAGTAGCCCATTTCTTTCATCATTTCAATGTCGTATGTTACGCGGGTTTTCAGTCTTTCTGCTTCCAGAAGTTTATGCTGGGCGTTGAGTTCCTCCAGCCGAAGCTCAAGCTCCTTTTGAATTCGTTCTGTCGCGGTTTCAAGCTGGTCATGCGGCACAACAAAGTTCTTTGCAGGATAAATAACAGTTTCATCAAGTTCTTCTGTTGTCTGCCCGGAAATTGCGTTGAACCTTCTGATTCTGGAAACGGTGTCCCAGTCAAGTTCGATTCTGTACGCTTCATCAAATTCCATGTAAGGCGGATAAATTTCAATCACATCCCCGCGTATTCTGAAATTTCCGCGGTCAAGAACCATATCGTTCCGCGCGTATTGAATATTCGCCAGCTCAACAGCCAGCTTGTGAATGTCGAGAGGCTTTCCTTTTTCAATGTGGATTCTCATGCTTTTGTAAAGCTCAGGCATTCCAAGGCCGTAAATGCACGAAACTGTGGCGATTACAATAACATCGCGGCGTTCCATAAGCGAGTAGGTGGCCGCCATTTTCATCTGGTCGATTTCCTTGTTGATTGCGGCGTCTTTTTCAATGTAAAGGTCGCGCGCAGGAACATAGGCTTCCGGCTGGTAGTAATCGTAGTAGGAAACGAAATATTCAACGGCGTTGTGCGGAAAAAATGACTTGAATTCCCGGAAAAGCTGGGCTGAAAGAGTTTTGTTGTGGCTTATGATTAATGTTGGGCGCTGGACTTTTTCAATTATTTTTGCCATTGTGAAAGTTTTTCCGGAGCCGGTAACGCCTTTCAGCGTCTGGAATTTGTCTCCGCGCAAAAATCCTTCGCTCAGTTTTTCAATTGCCTGCCCTTGGTCGCCGCTTGGCTTGAAGGGCGATTCTACTACAAATTTTCTCATTTTTTTAAAAAACTTCCGCTTCTTCAGAAAGAGTTACGGTTACGGTTCTGTCTTTTCCGTTTCTGTGGACTGTAACATTCACTGTGTCGCCAGGTTTTTTGCTTTCCAGCGCTGAATAATAGTCTGTGTATGAAGAAATATTTATTCCGTCAATGTTTGTGATTATGTCGCCGCCAAGATAAATTATGTTCTGGTTGTAGCCGTATCGCACTGCCTGGGTTCCCTGGATGATTCCTGCCTTTTCCGCATTTCCGCCTTTCTGGGTGCGAGAAACAAGAAGCCCGGAAGAAATGTCAAGATTTGCATAAGTCGCGATTGTGTTGTTCAGCTGCACGAGCGTTACGTCCATCTGGCCGCGCCGAACTTTTCCATATTTCAGAAGGTCGCTCACAACCCGGACAGCAGTTTCCGCAGGAACAGAAAACCCGATTCCCGCAGACGAGCCTGATGAAGAGTAAATCATTGTGTTGACGCCAATCATTTTTCCAGAAGTGTCAAGGAGCGGTCCGCCCGAATTGCCGGGGTTTATCGCTGTGTCGGTTTGAATCATGTTCCGAATAATCCGCTGTGTGTTCGGATTTTTTACCGGCCGGCCAAGCGCGGAAACGATTCCTGTTGTCATAGTTCTGTTGAAGCCGTACGGATTTCCAATCGCGATTACTTTCTGGCCTACGTTCAGCTTGGTTGAGTCGCCGAAAGAAATCGTCTGAAGAACAAGCCCTTCCGGCGGATCAAATTTTATTACAGTAAGGTCGGAATCCCTGTCCTGGCCGACAATTTTCGCCTCGTACTGGGTTCCATCTGAAAGCGAAACGTAAATTTTTGACGCGCCTTTTACAACATGTCCGTTTGTTAAAACGTAGCCGCGTTTGTCGATTATCGAGCCGGAGCCGGAGCCGCCGTCCTGCACAACAGGTTCCAAAAACCAGTTTACTCCGGCGACCTGAGTGTTTATGTTCACAACGCCTGGCGCGCATTTTTGATAGACATTTATGTTCTGGATTTCATCCTGGGTGTAATTTGCTTCCGGTGAAGAAACTGTGATTGCAGTGTTTTTTCCGCCGGAATTTTCAGACTGAAGAAGCGTGAATTCTTTTTCGCTGCTGGAATCTGTTTTTTCAGCTTTTGCGCTTTCCGCTGCTGGCTCAGGTTTTGAATTTCCTGTTTTTCTGAAAGCTGCGGATGTTATGGCCGCGGCGACAACCGCTGCAGAAATCATTCCGATTGCGGTAATCTTAATTAACTGATTTCGTGAATAAAGTTTCATTCTTTAATCATAGTGATTTAGTATCACTTTGAAAACGAATTTTTCTAAAATAAATATCCAAATCCTGCCGAACCGCCAAGATAATACGGCGAGTCAAAATAAATTATTCCGTAAAAATCCGCGCTGAAAACAAACGAAGTTCCCGGAATAAGATAGCTGAATCCGGCTTTCGGTTGAACCGCATCAAAATAGTTTGCGTTGCTGATTAACGCGCAGGAAATGTTCGCTGAAAATTCTGGAAACGGTGAAAAGCTGAATGCAAGTCCGTTTTTCCATGAATTATCTCCGTTGAATGGATTCGATGTTTTTGCGCCGAAAATGAATTCTGACAAAAAGTCTGCGGAAAATTCAGCGTTGCAAATTCCTATGAATCCCGAAAGCCCAAGACCTGCACCGAAATCCGCGCCATATTCCGGAAAAAGTTTTTTTTCGCAAAATCCGTAGCGTACAGAAGTTCCGAACTGAAACTGGAATGGCGAATTTTCATTTTTTGTTTTTTCTGAAAATTTTGCGGCCGCCGAAAATTGCAGAGGCGTTTCTTCTATTCCTGCCATGATTCCAAGTTTTGCAGAAATTTCAAGCTGCTTCAAAACCGAAGATGCGAATCCAATGAAAACCGGGCTTGCGTAAAAACCTTCGTTTGAGCTTGCTGCCGGAGCAACCGAGAATGTGAAAAGACTTGTGCCTTTTGGAAATGTTCCCGCTGTTTGTACTGCGCCGATTCCTGTTCCGCCGGAAGTCAAGTCTTTCAGCGGAAAAACCATTGTTCTGTCGATAATTATTTCAAGGCTGGAAGATTGCCCTTCCGCGGAAAAATTTGCTGTGTAAGTTCCTGAAGGAAGCTCGTTCCCGGAAGAATCTTTTCCGTTCCAGCTTACGCTCTGTTCCCAGGTTGAAAATTCCCTGAAACTGTATAAGAAAACTTCATTTCCAAGCGTATTTTTTATAGAAAGAAAACCAGTTCCTTTCGCTGAAACTTTTGCCGTGAGCAGGCAGTTGCCTATTGAGCCGCCGTATTCAGGATTTATTGTTTTTCTGGATGAATAAAAATCCGTGATTTTGAATTCCGCTTCTTTCATTTTGATTGAAATTCTCTTGATTCTTCGGCGTTTCACATAAACCGAGGCGAAAAAATCTTCGTATCCGAAATTTCTAACTTGAATTCTGTGGAATCCTTCTGGAAGCTCAAAAAAAGGCGCGTAAATTCTGTTTCCATCCGCAAAAATCTGGCAATTTTCAGGCTCTGGAATTCCGCGGATTTCAACAAAACCGGTGGTTTCTGTCATTTCGTAATAGTAATTGCAAACAGTTCCTTTTGAAACCGAAATATATTTTTCAACAGGAAGGCAGCCGTCTTTTTCCAGCCTGAGAAGAAAAATTCCCGGCTCAAGATTGGAAATTGAAACCGGCGTCAGTCCTTTGTAGACTCCGTTCAGAAAAACTTTTGCGCCGCGGACATTTGTTCTTATTGTAACGGAATTTTTCGAGCCGCTTTCGTGTATTTTTTCAGGAGCTAAAGTTTCTATAAAGCCAGAAGATGGAAATTTTTTCATGCTGAGTTCGTTCAATGATTCGTCGGCGGGAATATCTTCCTCTGAGAAAAATTCATTTTCATCTGCGTAAGCGAAAAAAGAGAAGGCAAGCGCAATGCAGAAAAGTATTTTTTTTAGCTTCATAACAAAATTATATACTACTAATTTTTAATTAACTATATTTCTATATAAAAAAATCAAAATCCGCCTGCATTTCAAAGCATTTCGTGCTCAAGAAAACTGTAGTAAGACGTTCTGCTGAAAATTATATGGTCAAGGAGCGAAATTCCAAGAAAATCTGAGCATTCAGCTAAAGTCCGCGTTGTTTTTATGTCCTGGTCAGAAGGCTCGCAGTTCCCTGAAGGATGATTGTGCGCAACAATTATTGCCGCCGCATTTTCAATCAGGGCTTCAGAAAAAACTTCGCGCGGATGAACGATTGTCTGGTTTATCGTGCCGACGCTTACAACTCGTATCTGCAGAATTTCATGACCGCCGTTCAAGGTTATGCACAGGAAATGCTCCTGATTCTGCATTGAATAGTTCTGGATAAACGGAATCACATCTTTTGGCTTTTTCAGAAGAACGTTCTTGTGGTTGTTGCGTCTTCGTCCAAGCTCGATTGCGGAGGCGATTGCAAGGGCTTTTCCAGCTCCCATTCCTTTTATCTGAAGCAAATTTGTAACCAGTGATTCACGGTTTGTCCTTAGCAGAATTTTTGCAACTTGCTCAGCGAGTTTTTCAACAGGAATTCCTTTTATTCCTGAGCCAAGAATCATCATAATCAGCTCAACGTCTGAAGGATATTCGATTCCATGTTTTAAAGTGAGTTCACGTATGTCTGGTGTAGAATTGTTTTCACACATACTATATTAATGCAAAAAAAATGCGAATTCTGTAATGAATCACAAAAAAAATACGAAAATTTATTTATGAAGAAATTAATTTCGGTTTTTGCTGGCGCAGTCATCTTTCTGGCTTCGCTTTTTTTGTTTTCGTGCGTTTCTGTTCCAGGGAAAAAAGTTTCCATTTCAAGGAATTTAACGGGAGCGCCGGTTTTGTCTTCTGAAGATTTGTACAGATTTTTTGTTTCAGTAAAACCAGACTGCGACCGTGCTTTGGTCAGGCGGCTTTCTGAATATTATGTTGAGGAAGCTTCTGTTGAAGGAATAAATTCTGACTGCGCGTTTGCCCAGATGTGCCTTGAAACCGGCTATCTTTCATTTGGAAATCTGGTTGTTCCAGAAATGCACAATTACTGCGGACTCGGCGCAATGGATGCGGAACATCCCGGTGAATGGTTTGAATCAGAGCGGATTGGCGTTCGTGCGCACATTCAGCATCTTCAGGCGTATGTAACAACTCAGGACGTTCAGCTGAAACAGGAGCTTGTTGATCCGCGCTACAGCTGGGTTCATAAGGCAAAATATGCTGAAACAATTTTTGATCTGGCAGGCGTGTGGGCCACAGACAAGCTTTACGGAAAGAAAATAGATGCAATTCTGGATAAAATGGAATATTTCTAATGTTCCATTTCTTGCCAAATTTTCCGCGGAAAAAAATCCCCGTAGCGCTGTTCATGCGGCGGGGATTTCTTATTGAAATCAGCCTATTTTTGTTCCAATGAATTTCTGGTCGTTAAGAATTGCCCGGATGTTTTCAATGTCTTTTCCGCTTGCGCAGATTACAGTCATTTTGCATTCATCCGCTTTTTTTGAAGCAATCGGGTCGAACGGACAGTTTTTTCCCGGAGTCCATTCATCTCCAACCATTTTTCGGAAATCTTTCCATGAAATTTCGTCAATTGGCTTTGCGTCCGGATTTTTTCTAGGATCGTCAGTGTATACTTTTTCAATGTTTGAAAGGTTCACAACAGTTTTTGCATCGTGCTTTTCTGCAAGAAGAACTGCATCGTTGTCTGTTGAAAATCCAGGATGCCATCCGGCGGCAAGAAGAACTCTTCCCTTGAAATCAACAGGCGCGGTCGGGTCGTATACTACATCATTCTGGCAAAGCTCGCCGAAACAAGCTTTTACAAGCTGCGCATTAAGTCTTGTCGCCATGATTCCAATCCAATCAGCCGCGTCGCCAGTTGAATTTGTGTTCACATTCTTTGAAATTTCAGAATAGGCATTCTGGTAAACACGCGCAGGCGCGCCTCCGCCAACTACAAGAATCAGTTTCCGGCTTGCGTCTTCTTCAAGCCATTCTTTCACCATTGAAACAAATTTTGTAAGGAATTCTGTGTCTGGCTGGTTCGGCACAACAATTGAGCCTCCAACTGATAATACTTTAGTCATCAATATACTCCTATTACGGTCGGGTTTGACCAATATGAACTGTATTTTATTGTTTTTCCGCTGGCTTCTTCCCAGATTGACTGCAGGGAATAGCTTCGCGGTCTTGAAACTGTTTTGTTGTTCGGCGCGCTTGGCTTGAATTCATTCCATCCGCGGTTAAAAAGAATGTGCTGGCCGTCAAGATTTCCAAAATAAAACTCGTGCGGCACAATATCTTTTTGCCATGGATGATAATCCAGCCCCGCGGCAAGCGCAATGTCAACTGGAATCCATCCGAATCCCGGAACATAAAATTCGCTCCACCAGTGCGGCCGGGTTTTCAAGT
Source organism: Treponema sp. (assembly GCA_050873685.1). Taxonomy (GTDB): domain Bacteria; phylum Spirochaetota; class Spirochaetia; order Treponematales; family Treponemataceae; genus Treponema_D. Next base: position 59,134 of record JBNMJH010000014.1, on the reverse strand, counting down.
CTGTTTCCACAAGAATTCCGCTGTCCGGCAGAGCCGCAATTCCGTTCGCCCTTAGAAGTGCCGTGAAAATCACTGCGAAGTCGTATGCGTCTCCACGTTTTGTTTTCAGAAGGTCGAGCGGAGAAATATTTCCTTTCCGCACGTCCTGAAGAATTGTGAATTCCCTAAGCATGTAATTGTATGTAAGAGCCGCGATTATATACGGATTTTTTTCATTTTTGGCGATTGAGCGCGCTGTTTTAACCAGTTCCTCATCATCCGAAGGAATGCAGTTGTCAGCTTTTGTTGCCGCAGCCTTTAAATTCTTGTTGAGCGCCGCCGAGGAATTTATCGCTGACGGAAAAATTTCTGTTCTTGTGTCGTATGTTGTGACCGCAAAATTCTGCTTGAATTTTGATTTTCCAGAACTTCGCGCGCCGCTTGTCTGATGGATTATTGTGTGCTGGAAATCGTAGATAATCGGTTCAGGCGCACATTCTGAAACAACAACGACTGGCTGTGCCGGTGAAGTAAACGGTCGCGGGCAACGCAGAATTATCTGGGAATCTTTGTCGCCGGCTGTGTCATCAATGTCAACCGCAACCTGAATAACATATGTTTTTGGAGAAATAAAACTTTTTGTTCCAGGTTTTCTGTTTATATCAATGTGGCGCATTGGCGACTGGCCTTTTGCCGTTGAAACAAAAATATCGCCGGAAACCGCGCCGTCTGGAACGTAAAGCCTTATTTCGCTGTCCGACCAGTATTCGTAGTCAAAATCATCTTCGTTGGCTTCCGTGAATGAAAGGTCTTCCGCTGCTTTTGAAGGCAAAGATTCGTCGTTTGCAGGTTTTTCCCGGTTTACAGAAAAAAACACTTTTGAATTGTCCCTTGAATTTCCAAAATTCACTCCATAAATAGAAATCAAAGTTCCAACAGAAATTTTTTCAGGAGAAAGGCTTGTGATGATTGGAATTGTCGCCTGCGGATTTTGAGTCACTGCTACAGGCGCCGCAGTTGCGTTTGCGAAGAATGCAGGTTTTGAGCGGTTGTTCTTTGTTTCAACTACAACAAGTCCGTCTTTTACATTTGCCGGCAGAACGACTTTTATTTCAGAGTCTGACCAAGAAATATATGATGAGGAGGTGAGCTTTGAGCCGCCAAATTCAACGTAGTTTGTTTCCCGCGTGTTTCCAAAGCCTTTTCCGGTTATTATTATAAGGTCTCCTGGCGAGCCGACCGGCGGATTCACTGAGGTGATTACAGGCCGCTGGTTTACGTGAAGCCCCAAAAGAAGCGAGCCCAGCGCAAAAAGCAGCGCCAGAAAGATCCAGCACAATGTACGGATTACAGGAGATTTTCTAAAAAAATAATTTATTGCTGATGTCGAGTCCACTCTAGCTGACCTTCATTAGAGTTCACGGGCAGCTTGATTTCAATTGTTTCCTGCTTGTCCTCAAGACCTGGAACTGTAATGTTCACATGAATTTTTTTTGCATCGTCAAATTCCGGCCTAAGGACATCAACATTTGTAAGCGCAGAATTTGAAATGCTTCGTGCGCCTACTGTTTGCGCCAGACTGTGGTTCAAATTTCCGTTGATTACAACATTTTGATTTGCAATCGGCGCGTTTTGCGGACGTGTGACAGGAGTTATAGATGCTATATTTGATTTTTCAGAATAACTTGCCTTCATCGAGTTTGAAAGTGAAACTGGCAGAACTGCGGCAATAATAACAGCTGCTGCGGCTGCCATTCCCCAGCGTACAGTTTTTTCCGTGAACAGGAATTTATCGCGCGGCGCCGCATTTTTTGAATAGCGCAGTTTTGTTTTCAGGCGTTCAAAGCTTTGGTCCATAAACTGCTTGTCAAGCTGAATATTTTTGCTGTCCGTCTGGAAAGCGTTCTTGATTCTTCTTAAAGACTCAAGTTTTGCCTTGCAAGCCGGGCAATTTGCAATATGGGATTCGTATTCCTTTACGTAAACCAAAGGAAGCTCATTGTCAAGGTAAATTGAATGAATATCATCAGTTGGGCAAGAATACATTTTCAGCTCCTAGCATTTCTGCAAGTAATTTGCGGGCGCGGAAAATACGAACTTTTACATTTCCTTCCGTAATTCCCACAACTTTACCAATCTCTTTGTAGTTCAAGTCGCTGTACTCGGCAAGCACAACAACTTCTTTCAGTTTTGGAGGCAGTTTGTTCAAAGCGTCCTGGGCAGATTTTATCGCTTCTTCCTTTAAAAGCTCTGTTTCCCCGGAATGAATGATGCGGGTTTCCTCATAAAGAGCTTTTTCGTAAGCCCGTTTTTCCCGCGCTTTTCTTTTTACATAATTCAGTGATGCGTTTTTTACAACACGAATCAGCCAGAATTTTGCGTCGTTCATCGTAGGAAATGTCAGCTGCTTTTCGTTGGCCTTAATAAGCGAGTCATGCGCCAAATCTTCTGCCGCTTCCTCTTCATTTACAATTCTGTAGGAGATTTTGAACAGCATTTGCATTGTCGCGTTATAAATCGTTTTAAAGTCAACAGAATCTGCTGCATTTAGAGGCTTTGAATTTCCTGTCTGACCGTCCATATTCAACAAACAACGCTCCTTGCCTGTGGTTACAAAAATTCTGCTAGTTTCTTTTCCATGCTGGGCCGGCCGGCGTATCGATTATTGTGATTCCGCGTTCTGTGAGCTTTGCTCGGATTTCATCGGCTTTTGCAAAATCCTTGTTTTTCTTTGCGGCTGTTCTTTCTGCAACAAGAGCGTCGATTTCTGCGGCTTCCGGATCTCCTGTGTGGTCAATGACGTTTGCAGCCGCATTCTTTTCAGCTTCTTTCTGGGCATTTCCAGCAGTTTCAATCATTTTTAATCCAAGAACGCTGTCCATTCTGTCGATAAGCTCAAGGGCTTCCTTTGCGTCAAGCGAATTGTCTTTTAGAACTTTGTTTACCTGGCTGAGCGCAACTGGAACCAGAAGATCGTTTTCCAGCGCTGCCTTGAATGCATCAAGATACTGCGAGGCTTTTTCAGAAAGTCCTGCGCGGCTGTCTGCTTCGCCTTTTTTATATGATTTTCCTTTTTCAAGCTTCACGCCGGCTTTTTGGGCAAGCTTTGCAATTTTCTGAACAAGGCTGGCTCTTCCGTTTTTTGCAGAATCCATTGCGTCCCAGCTGAAGAAAATCTGCTTTCTGTAGTGGCCGCCAAGAAGAAAAAATCTGTAGTCGAGCGCATCGTATCCTTTGTCTTTCAAAGTCTGGAGCCTAAGAAAATTGCCTTTTGACTTTGACATTTTGTTTCCGCCTTCAACAACCAGAAATTCATTGTGAAGCCAGTATTTTACCCAAGGACCTTCAGCTTTTTCTTCCGGAGTGAACGAGCCTTCCGACTGCGCGATTTCGTTTGTGTGATGAACTGGAACGTGGTCGATTCCGCCGGTATGAATGTCTATGTGCTTTCCAAGATATTTCATGCTCATCGCTGAACATTCGATGTGCCAGCCAGGATAGCCCCGTCCCCAAGGAGAATCCCAAGTCATCGCCTGGTTTTCAAATTTCGATTTTGTGAACCAAAGGACAAAGTCGCCAGGATTGCGCTTGTTTCCGTCGATTACAACTTCCTTGCGGCGGCCTGCGCCTTCCTTCAGCTCGTCAAGATTCAAGTTTGCAAGCTTTCCGTAATCAGGGTAGGTTGAAATATCATAGTAAAGATTTCCGCCTGCCATATATGTGTGTCCGTTGGCTACAATCTTTTTTATAAGCTCAATCATTTCTGGAATGTGGTCGGTCGCCTTGCAGATTACATCTGGATGACGGATGTTCAGGTCGTCAATATCGTGCATAAAAGCATCTGTGTAGAATTTTGCAACTTCAAGAACTGACTGATGGCGCTCTTCCGCCGTTTTTACCATTTTATCATCGCCATCGTCATTGTCGCCGGTCAAGTGGCCTACATCGGTTATGTTCATAACGTGTTTTATGTCGTAGCCCAAAAAAGTCAGGGTTTTGTCCAGAATGTCCAGAAAAACGTATGCGCGGAGATTTCCGATATGCGCATAATTGTAGACAGTCGGTCCGCAGCCGTAAAATCCTACAAATCCTTCGTGAACTGGCTTGAATTCTTCAATTTTGTGTCCCATTGTATTAAAAAATTTTAACGGCATTTTTCTTGCGCTCCTTTGGTTAGCGTGAATATTGACTTCTAAGCGGGATTTCGCAGACGTAAACATTTCAATGCGCAAAAATCAGCAAAATTCAACATTCAGGCTGTTTAGATAATTCTAGTGAAAAAAACATTGCTTTTCAATTAAGCGGAATCGGAATAGATAATTTTCACACTGTAAATCAATTGTTTTTTTCTATATAATAATTTGCATGGGCGATTATAAATCTTTTGCGCAAAAAATTGTTTCCTGCGGGGATTTTTGCGGTTCTGTTCTGTTTAACGAGCCGATGGCGCGGCACACAACTTTTAAAATCGGCGGAAATGCTCCGGTTTTCTTTGAGCCGGAAAACTTGGATTCGCTTCTTGTTCTTCTTGCCGCCTTGAAATCTGAGAGTGTGAAGTTTTTTATTCTTGGCGGAGGCTCGAACATTGTTTTTTGCGACGGCGAATTTGACGGCGTGGTTCTTTCGCTTTTAAAAATCAGCAGAATTTCACTTGTTGAGAACGCGCAGACAACGGATGATGATGTTCTTGTTTCTGCCGAAGCTGGAGCGACCATGGCTTCCTTTGTGAATTTCTGCACGGAAAACGGTTTTTCCGGGGCGGAACAGTTTGCGGGTCTTCCAGGAACTGTTGGCGGAGCCCTTTTTATGAACGCAAGATGTTTTGACCTTTCAATCAGCGAGCTTTTTGTGGAAGCTTATTACATTGACTTGAACGACTACACTGAACAGCACAAGATTTTTTCTTCTTCGGAATGGGATTACAAAGTTTCGCCTTTTCAGAATTCAGGCGCGTTGATTCTTTCCGCAACTTTCCGGCTTAAAAAAAATGCAAGGACGAAGGAAGAAATCAAGGCTGAAAACAAAAAATATATCGAAGAAAGAAAGCTGAAAGGCCATTTTGATTTTCCGAGCGCAGGCAGCGTTTTCAGGAACAACCGTGAGTTCGGCGCGCCGAGCGGCAAGATAATCGATGAGTGCGGCTTGCGCGGAAAAAAAATCGGGGCGGCGCAGATTGCTCCATTCCACGGAAATTTTATTATAAATTTGGGCGGAGCTACTCAAAAAGACGTAAAGGAGCTAGTGGAATTCACCGTTAAAGAAGTTAAGGCGAAAACTGGATTTTGTTTGCAGCCGGAAATAATCTTCGTTGACAAATAAAAAAACTAGTCATTATACTTTATGGATGTGCGAGAGGTGATATAAAATGCTGCAGTTGTCATTTGTGAATTTCAGACCGAATTCATATCTTTTAGTTGAAGGAACAGAAAATAACGACCATTTTTATATCATTCAGAGCGGAAATGTCCGTTGTTTCAAGCAAAATGATATAAAAGGGTTTTCCATAAAAAATCTTGGCCCTGGAGATTTTGTCGGCGTAATTCCGTGCATGTCCGGCCATAGTCAAATTGAAAACGCAGTTGCCGTAACAGATGTAAAATGTATTTCCGTGCGGAAGGATCAGTATCCTGAGCTTATTGAAAAAAACACGCCGATTGCCCTGAAAATAATCCGGACATTTGCAAACCGGATGCGTGCAATGAACGAGCAGCTTACGAATTTTTCAACAAAATCTGTGAATGTCGATTCCGCCGAACATATTTATGAAGTCGCAAAGTATTATGAAAAAATCCATGCGTACGATATTGCGATTTTCGCTTATTACCAGTATCTGAAGGAAAACAGGAACGGCGCGCATATTTCAGAGGCCCGCGCTTCATTCAAGGCTCTTGGCGCAAGGTCGGCGCTCCGGGATTTTGAGCCGCCTGCAGAAGGAACAAGAATTTACGAGAAGGACAGAATGATTTTCTCTGAAAGCCAGTCTGGTTCCGATATGTTTGTAATTCAAAGCGGACAGGTAAGAATTTCCAAGGTTATAAATGGAAATGAAGTTGTTCTTGCTGTTCTGAAGCCCGGCGATATGTTCGGCGAGATGGCGCTTCTTGAAAACAAGCCTCGTTCCGCGAGCGCAATTGCCCACGAAACTTGCAAGCTGATTGTTCTTAACAAAAACAACTTTGATATGATGGTTTCAACGCAGCCGCAGCTTATTTCCAGGCTAACAACAACTTTGGCGGAGCGGCTCTGGACTTCTTACCGTCAGCTTGACAATGCGTGCCTTGTGAAGCCGCTTCACAAAATGATAGATATGCTTGCCCTTCAGGCTGAAAAGAATAGAAAATTTTCCGGATTTTTTGAACCTGATATTACTTCCGACGACCTTGCGAATATGTGCTCGATTCCGCTGGAACAGCACAGCAAGGCGAATTTTCAGCTTTGCCAGGAAAAATGCGTCCGTTTTGTTGAAAATAAAATCGTTGTTCCAGATTGCGCCGAGCTTCTGAAAGTTGCGTCTTTTTACAGAAAACTAGAGGACAAGCAGCTGGCTTCCCAGAAAAAATAAGGCGCGTATGAAGAAAAGTTTTTTTTGTATTTTTTGCTTGCTTTTCATTTCTTCTGCTTTTGCGGAAAAAAAAGTTGCCGAAGGTTATGGCGGCGTTGAGCTTGGAATGTCTGTTGACCAGGTGAAAAAGGCTCTGAAGGGAAATCCTGATTTTGGCTATCACGGCGACCGCGATGTTTCACTTCTTCCAGGTGAAAACAGAATTCTTATTGAAACTGATGCTTCTGTTTTTGGCGGGGATTCATTCTTGGAGCGCTGCTGGTTTCAGTTTTACAACGACAAACTTTATATAATCACAATAAATATAAACCGCGAGAAAATGGATCATTTCAGTGTTTTTGACTCGCTCTGCAAAAAATACGGAATGCCGGATTCTGTGAGCCCGGAGAAATCTGTCTGGAACGGTGAAGGCGTAACAATGAGCCTGGAGCGTCCTTTGACCTTGAAATACGTTGACAAGGCAACGTTCGAGTCGCTTCAAAAAAAATCTATGGTTGGCCCGGACGGCACGGAAATTACCCGTGAAATGTTTCTGGAAGGACTTTAATATTTTTATAAGGACATAAAAGGACATAATATGAAGAAAAACGCTTTTTTTAGGAATATTGTTTTTTTTGCCGGAATGTTTTTTGCGTTTGCGGTGAATGCAGGCTGCCAGTCAAGGCTTGAAAAACGCAGCCTTGAAATTTTAAAAGCTGATGGAACAGAAATTTCAGTTCTTGCAGAAATTGCCGTTAAGCCTGAAGACCGGAACCATGGTTTTATGGAGCGGAAAAATATTCCGCAGGGAACAGGAATGCTTTTTGTCTTTGAAAACGACCAGATTCTTAATTTCTGGATGAAAAATACTCCAACGCCGCTTTCAATTGCCTACATTTCAAAAGATGGAAAAATAAAAGATATTCTTGATATGCAGCCGTTCAGCCTTGCGGATGTTTCAAGCTCAAGCTATGTCCGCTATGCGCTCGAAGTTCCGCAGGGGTGGTTCAAGAAGAACGGCATTGCGGTAGGCGATGTTGTAAAAATCGATTTTTAGTCGTCTGAACGCTCCAGTTTCGCCAGTTCGCTCGCCGCAATTCTGTCGTTCGGGTCAAATTCAAGGACGGCAGTGAAATATTTCTGTGCCTCAGGCTTGTTTCCTTCTTTTAAGCAGACATACCCAAGGTTTGAAATTATTTTTGTGTCCTCAGGAGAAATCCTGAAGGCTTTCATCAGCGCGTCTTTTGCTTCTTTTGTGTTGTTCAGTTCCAGCTGGCAAATTGCAATTTCGTTGTAGGTGTCGGAATTTTTGTCGCCACCGCAGGAAATCGCCTGGTTGAATGCCACGAGCGCGTCTTCATATCGGCCGAGTTTTCTTAAGCCCCATCCAAGCAGAAACCAGGCGTTCCAGACTTTTGGATTTGATTCGATGAATTTTCTGATTTTTTCAAGGCCTTTTTCTTCCTGACCAGACTGAATAAGTTTGTAAGCCTGGGAAAAAGCGTCGTTGTCCATATTCTCGCTGTTGATTCTGTTCAGAATTTCCTGCGCCCGTTCCTTTTTGTAAAGTCCGTTTTCGCCAAGCTCTTCATCGGATGTGTCGCAGACAAGAGCGATGTAGTTTTCAAAACATTCTTTTGCATTCTTGAAGTCGTGCGATTTCAGATAAAAAAATCCTGCATTGAAAAAAGCGTCTGGAATCGGCGGATCTGCGTCCATTGAATCCTTGTAGTAGCTTTCCGCATCGTTGTCGTATGCGTCTGCGTCTTCGTTCAGCTCAAGGCGGCGGTAGCTTTCTGCGCGCTGGTCTAGGAAAAGCGCGAAATTCAGCGTGATTGCCTTGTCGTCCGGGTCAATTCCCTTCAGCGAAAGAAAAAGTTCCTCTGCTAAATCCCAGTCTTCGTTCTTTGCTTTTAAAATCGCCGCCTCTGAAAGCTCTTTCTTTATGTTCGGGCGCGCTTTCAGGATAATCGAGCGGTAGTAATCCTTGTGCTCGTTTTTATGGTCGTAGGCAAGAACGGTAAGAATTCCTGAAAGAACTTGTTCCGGTGAAATGTCGTTCATGTCGTAGTCGTCCGGGTCGCCCTTCATTTTTTTCTGCACCGGAAGCGGAATTGTTGCGTCGATTTTCATTGCCGCGCTGGAAAAATTGTAATTTTCCGGCAAATTTACGAAATAGATGGTTTCAAGCGGATTTTTATTGCTCATTTGTTTTTCCTATTTTTTTTTCTTGGTTTGAATCTTTTGAGGCGTTCAAGTCTTTTGCTTCAGCCTGGGATTCCTTCAGTTTTTCTTTTTGCTCTTCCTGTTTTTTCTGGTCAGAAACTTTTGTGGCAAGATCAAGGAATTTTTTCCTTCGGTTTGAAAGATATTCATTGATTCTTATTTTGTATGCAAGAGGAACTTGGTTCTCGTCGAATTTTATTCCTGCTTCAACAAGGTCTTTCCGCCCTTCAACAGAATTTACGGAAACAATAGTTCCTTTCACATCGATAATTTCTGCCGGATCTGAAAAAAGAAGCCGGATAATGCAGTCCTTGTTCGCAAGAAATTTTGGAACGCCAAGAACAATAATTTTTGCTCCGGTGAATGAAAGGTTCCAAAGAATGCAGCGGCGCGGAACAGACTGAATGTAGACGATGGATTCCTTCTTGTTTATTCCAAGAAGCCGTTTCGAGTCTTCGTTCAGGACAATTCGTTCTTCTTTTCTGTATATAAATCCCTGGTTTGCGTCTATGAGCGAGCCGAGCTTGTAAATCAAGTCATCCGGCGGACGCTGCGTAAAAGATAAAGTTACAATCGCAAGCTCGTGCGAATTCATGTATGGAGTTACATCTGTTACACGGCAAGTTACAAAGAAAACAAGCGGCTGGTTGTCAGGCTCTATGAAGCAGTAGCGAAGATTTACCGGCGGCGCGTCTTTTTTTGTTATCTGCTGAAATGCGCCTCCGTTTGTTCCTATTATAATTTTCGCCTGCTGAAATGAAGTTGAATTTATAATGCAAGGCCATTGCGCGCCTGCGCATTTTACGTATATCTGGCGCGGATCAAGGCGCAGGAATCTCATTATATCTTTGTTGAATATTATTTCGTTTTCACGGTATTTGTTATAATATTCATTTATTTGCTGATTAGTCGTGATGGAAAAACTCATAGAAGTAATTTTAGATTATATCAATTTATTCGTCAATTTTATTCTTGCGGCTGGAAATATTTGAAAATCCAAGAATAACTGAAGGAAGCCTGTTCGCTGCTGATTTCTGCCGGTTTTTTCCGCAGAAATAAAGCTGGCTGGAGGAGCCGCCGTCAAGCTGCATTGCGCAGAAAACATTTTTTGATTTTAGAATTTGCGCGCAGTCATTGTAGGAAAGTTTTTTTCCGCAGAAAAGATAAATTTTCCTGCCGTCTTCTGAAATTCCGATTGCGCTCCTGTAATCTTTTATATCCTTGAATTTGCGTATTTCTTCCCCGCGCAGAATTGTCCAGAATCCGCCCGCGGCAAATTCCGGGTTTTTGCCGGAAAGTTCAGCCTGCGAATCATAAATTCTTGCCGAATATCCTGTTTCTTCCTTAAAAAAAGCGATTGCCGCGTATTTTTCTTCCGGGGCGGAATATTCCTTGAAACCGTCGGTGTAAATTCCTATTGGCTTCCGCCCGCTGAAAAATGGATTCAGGCGGGATTTTTCTGTAAATGGATTTGCGTTGATTGCGGCGAAGCATCCGTTTTTTCTGGCGAATTCCTTTACAGAAACCGGCTTGTGGAATCCTTCTTTTTTTGGGTAGGAAACAATTTTTACTTCCGGGGAAGAAATGTCGATTTCCGCAAGAAAATAGTTTTTTTCAAGGTAAAATTTTTCTTCGCAGCTTGAATTTGAAATTTGCTTCGTTGTTGCGCATGAAAAAAACAGCGCTGAAACAAAAAATCCTGCAAAAATAAAAACTGGGATTTTTTTCATTTTGTCCTCTGGAAATTCCTTCTGTTTTTGAAATTAGTTTGCCAAAAATCTGTGCGACGGGAAATTCTCGTTGTGCATTTTTGCTTCTTCGTAATAATCCGGCGCGTAGTAACCTGAAGTCAGCAGATAAAAAAGTTTTTCTTCTGGAACGCTTGTGTCGGAAAGATTTTTCTTGAAAAGAATTTCAACCGCGAACCTTTTTTTTGTTCCGTTGAATTTCTGCAGCGGCGAGTAATAGTTCACGTAGTCCCGGAGCTGGAATTTTTCTCCTTTGTTCTTGTAAATTTCCACAGCCAGGTCAGTTCCGTTTTCCGAACGTCCGTAAGAATAAAGAACTTCCGGTGAAAAAGGTTTTTCGTGGCCAGTTTCAATTACCGCCACAAGTTTTTCATTCTTGAACTGAAATTCTATGTATTCAAACGGCGACTGCTCATTCTGCTTCCATGTGAGCTTTATGCATGAAACTCCGTAGTGGCTGAAAGGGCACTTTGTCCAGATGATTTTGTTGTTGTTTTTTTTCATCCATTCTTTCACCTGAAATTCAGTTTCTCCCCAGACGAGTCCTTTGTAGCCGCTTTTAATCCGTGCCGCTTTTGTGATTACGAACGCCGGCATTGCAAGAAACAGAATTCCCAGGACAATGCTAATGGTTATCGCTTTTGATTTTGTCATTGTTTTTTCCTTTTTTGAATTTTGCGGTTATTTCTGAAAGCTCGTCTTTCGACTTCAGTTCAAGTTTTTCGTATTTTCCGGAAATGTACGCGAAATCAATCAGCAGATTTTCTTTCTGAAAACCGTCGATGCAGAATTCAAGGTAAAATCCGGCCGCCGCAAAAAGAATTGCGATAAATCCCCAGATTCCCATTGTGCTGCTTACAAAATTCACATTGAAAAACATTGCCGCAAGCGAAAAAATAATCATAAGAATTTTTGAAATCGCCGAGCCGCCTAGAAGCATTCCCGTTATGCTGACCGCAAAAAGCACTGTAACAACAAGATTCTGCTGAAGCCGCGCTGAAACTGCGGAATTTCCTTTGTCTGGAAAAAGAAAAATTTTTATAAGAATCGCAAAAAAAAGCGTGTGCACAATTATGCTCAGAATATTCATGGATACAATCAGAGGCTTGTGTTCCCGGAAGTCGTTTTCAGAAAGATTTTTGTTGTCCGCAATGCTAAGAATTCCTTTCAGCTGAAGAATAAAAATGAATGCGAGCGCGAAAAGTCCGCTCAAAAAATCCGGCATCTGCTGAGTCGCCACAGTTTTTTCTGCAACGGCGCCGAAAAATGCAAAGAAAACGCCCCATACGTTGTCAAAGAAAGGCGAAGTTATGTCAGCTTTCCAGGGAATCATGAAAATCCACGATGAAATCCAGATGAAAACTATTCCTGTGAGCCTGTAAAAATCGATAATTTCAAACCATTTTTTATTCATAATCTAATTGTATCATAAAAACAACAATGTGATATAATTATTCGCGATGAAAAATGAATCTCTTTTTAGCATGGCACGGAGCTTGCGGGAGCCTCTTGCTTCTCGGATGCGGCCTAGAAATCTGGATGAATATATAGGGCAGGACCATATAGTTGGAAAGGGCCGCCTTTTGCGCCGCGCCATTGCCGCGGATCAGCTTACTTCTGTGATTTTTTACGGTCCGCCAGGAACTGGAAAAACTACTTTGGCAAGAGTCATTGCGAATCATACGAAGTCAAATTTTATTACGCTGAATGCGGTTCTTACCGGCGTTGCGGATATCCGCGATTCAATAAAGCAGGCGGAGGATTATTTCAATCTTTACAGCCGGCGTACAATTCTTTTTGTTGATGAAGTTCACCGGTGGAACAAAAGCCAGCAGGATGCGCTTCTGCCTTGGGTTGAAAACGGAACTATTATTCTTATCGGCGCGACAACTGAAAATCCGTTTTTTGAAGTAAACCGCGCGCTTGTGAGCCGTTCAAGGGTTTTTCAGCTTAAGCCGCTTGCCTATGACGACCTGATGAAAGCTGCGAAGATGGCGCTTTCTGACAAGGAGCGTGGCTATGGCCATTGGAATGTTGTGTTTGAAAAAGGCGCGCTTGAGCATCTTGTTGAAACAGCCGGCGGAGACTGCCGTTCCCTTCTGAATGCGCTGGAGCTTGCGGTTGAAACGACTCCTGAAAAATGGGAGCCGGATGCGGATGTTCCGGTTCCTGCCTACGGCTCGACAATTTATGTTTCAAAAGAAGCCGCGGAAGAATCAATTCAGAAAAAAGTTGTTCTTTACGACCGTGACGGAGATTATCATTACGACATAATCAGCGCCTTTATTAAATCTCTTCGCGGACGCGACCCTGATGCCGCCTGCTACTGGCTTGCAAGAATGGTGAGCGCGGGGGAAGATCCGCATTTCATTTTTAGAAGAATGTTGATTTCAGCCTGCGAGGACACCGGACTTGCCGACCCGAAAGCCGTTGGAATTGTTGAAAGCTGCGCCGCCGCGTTTGACAGAGTTGGACTTCCTGAAGGAAGATATTTTTTGGCACACGCCGCGTTGTATCTGGCGACCGCTCCAAAGTCAAATTCAAGCATGGCGTTTTTTGATGCTCTTTCTTCAGTTGAAAAAGAAAATGCGGAAGTTCCGAACCATCTGAAGGATTCAAGCCGGGATGCGGAAGGATTTGGCCACGGCTCAGGATATTTGTATCCTCATGCTTACCGGGACCATTGGGTTGCGCAGCAGTATCTTCCAGATTCCCTTATGGGGCGTGTTTTTTATACTCCAAGCTCGCAAGGCTACGAAAAACAAATCCGGGAAGAAGTCCTTAGCCGCCGGGAGCTTCAGATTGCGGCAATTCTTGAAAAGCAGCAGCCTCTGGATGCGCCGGCTCAGACTGGAAGCAAGAATATAATAGAAGAAATTAGCAAAAACGGCAAAAAAGACGAGCAAAAATCTGAATTCGGCGTGAATCCAGTAAGTGAATGGTGGATTGCCGAGCATTTTAAGAATTCCGGCGAAGGAGAAAATCTTACTTTCAGTCCTGTTGACAATATCCGCGAGTCCGCTCTTGACAAGGCCGACCGCCAGTGGAAAAACAGGATTGATTCAAACCGGGCGGAAGTTCTTCTGAATGTCCGGGACACAATGATAAAAATGGCGAACCTTTTGCGTCATCACAGATGTCTTGTCTGGAATGCGGATGACGGGCTTTTGCTTTGGGAAGTTGCAAGAAAAACTCCGGAAGGCGTTACGTGCGGCTTGTGCAGAACAGAAAAAGGCTGCCAGGTTCTGGAGCAGTATTCGCGGACTCTTGGCGATTTGGATAAGCCGTTGCTTCAGTTCAGGCCGGAAACAAGCGCGCCGGATTTTATGTCATCTGAAAATTTCAGGAATCTGATTTTGAAATTTCAGTACAATGGAACTCTTTTTGATAGAATTTTTTTCCGCGACCCGTTTGTGAGTGTTGAATCTATTGATGCGCTTGCAAAAGCCGTTTTTGAAATTCTGAATCCGCAGAAAAAGCAGGGGAAAATTTTCACGGACCAGAAGGAATCTGAACTTCATCTTGAAAAAGAAATTTTTGACGGAACGAACTACGATTCAGATTTCAATGAAAATATTGAAAAAGAAAACGAAGCGGCGGAAAATATTTCAGGAATTGAAAGCCCCTTCGCGGCGGGCTGGAGCATCGTGATTTCCCAGAAAATTCCTTCAGGCGGCCAGCATATAAGCCAGCTTGTGAAAAACCAGATTTTAACTGAATCAACGTGCGAGCCGTATCTGAATATTCTTGAAAAAATGGAAAAAGCTGAATCTGAATTTTTTGGCGACAAGACAAATCCGTTTTTTTGCTGGAACACGCAGCACATCGCCGAAACTTTTAGAAAATTCGGCTTTAAAGTTTTAAGCGCGAGCCAGATAATCAATGAAAAGCGGCGAATTTCCCAAAAAGAAATACAACGCTGGTTCAACACAGAATCTTCGGCTTATGGAAGGGCGATGGTGAAAGTTCTGGGCGTCCCGGATTTGCAGAAACTGATAGATTTGCTTGAAAATGCGGTGCAAAACCAAATTTTCAGCTGGCAGACAGAAACAGGATTTTTTACAGTTTCGCAAAACAGCGGAGATTCTTTGGCCTGAACCTTGAAGTTGCGCTGAAATTTTTGTCTTTTCTGGATATTTTTTTGCAACGCTTGTATACAATTCAAGAAAATTGTATAATTATGAAAATATGCAAAAATGCATTGAATAAATATACAATTTTTATGCAATTTTTTATGGGGGCAAGCAAGTATGGCAGATTTGAAACACAAAAATTTTATAGAAAAACTTTCAATACTTGCCGAACGTAATGACCCGATAAATCCTGACCTTTATCAGAAATATGATGTTAAGCGCGGACTCCGCAATGCTAACGGCACTGGAGTTCTTGTCGGTCTTACAAGAATCGGCGATGTTGTGGGATATGAAGTTGGCGCGAACAAGGAAAAAATTCCAGTTCCGGGGCGTCTTCTTTACCGCGGATACGATGTTGTTGATTTGATCCGGGATGCGGAAGCCAATGACGATTATTGCTATGAGCAGTGCGCGTATCTTCTTTTGTTCGGCGAACTTCCAAAAAAGTCTGAGCTGGATGAATTCCGTGCTTTTATTGGTGAAAGCAGAACTCTTCCGCCGAATTTTACAGAAGATATGATTATGAAAGCTCCTTCCCAGGACATTATGAACAAGCTTGCGCGCGGAGTGCTCGCCTCGTATTCGTATGATGAAAATCCAGAAGACCGTTCCGTTGCGAACAATCTTCGTCAGTGCATCGAGCTTATCTCGCGTTTTTCTACGCTTGCCGCCTACGGTTATCAGGCGCGCCGCCGTTATTATGAAAACAAGTCAATGTATATTCACAATCCGCTGCCAGAGCTTTCAACTGCTGAAAATTTCCTGCACTTGATTCGCCCGGACTGCCAGTACACAAAGCTTGAGGCTGAAATTCTTGACCTTGCGCTGATTCTTCACGCGGAGCACGGCGGCGGAAACAATTCTTCTCTTACAGTTCATGTAGTTTCTTCTGCTGACACAGATACATATTCAGCGATTGCTGCGGCGGTCGGCTCATTGAAAGGCCGTCGTCATGGAGGCGCAAACATCCGCGTTGTTGAAATGATGGATGAAATAAAAGCGAATGTGAAAGACTGGTCGAGTGAAAAAGAAGTCCGCGAATATCTTTATAAAATTGCCAGAAAAGAAGCTTTTGACCACAGCGGAAAAATTTACGGAATGGGACACGCCGTTTATACAATCAGCGATCCAAGAGCGTTGCTTCTTCGTGAAAAAGCAAAAAAACTTGCAAAAGAAAAAAACTGTCTGGAAGAATTCAATCTTTACAGAATGATTGAAGAAATTGCGCCGCAGATAATAATGGAAGTTCACCATTCCGACAAGCAGATTTGCGCAAACGTTGACTTGTATTCTGGATTTGTATATACAATGCTGAATATTCCGCGCGAGCTTTACACGCCGATTTTTGCAATAAGCCGAATTGCCGGCTGGTCTGCCCATAGAATTGAAGAGCTTGTTGCCGGCGGAAGAATTTATCGTCCTGCTTACAAAAACGTATGCGAGGAACGAAAGTACATTCCTATCGACAAGCGTTGATTTTCTGCAAGGCTGGGCTGAAAAATGGGTTTTTCAAGACTTGACAAAATTCTTTCGCATGAAGGATTTGGAAGCCGCAAGGCAATCCGCAAATTTTTGTATTCCTCAGAAGTTTTAGTGAACGGCGAACGTGTTTTCGACACAGGATTTTCTGTTGATCCGGACAAGGATGAAATAAAAATCGACGGTGAAATTTTCAATCTCCGCAAGAATTTTTACCTTATGATGAACAAGCCGCAGAATGTTGTGAGCGCAAACAAGGACGGGCTTCACCAGACTGTCTTTGAATTTTTGGATGAACGCTTTCATACTCCATATCTTGAAGAAAATTTGCATCTTGTAGGCAGGCTAGACATTGACACCGAGGGGCTTTTGCTTTTCACAACGGACGGCGCGCTTACTCATCGCATAACCAGCCCGAAAACGCATTTTCCAAAATCATATTTTGTGCGGCTGAAAAATCCTGAAAGTTTGGAGCGCCAGCAGAAAATTGCGGAAGATTTTAAGAACGGAATAGAAATTCCTCCGGAAGGAAATGAAAAAGGCGCGCTTTTGAAGCCGGCGGAAATTCTCTGGAAAAACGAAACGGAATGTGTTCTTACAATAAGCGAAGGAAAATTCCATCAGGTAAAGAGAATGTTTCTTGCTGAAGGAAATGAAGTTGTGTATTTGAAAAGAATTTCGATTGGTTCGCTGAAACTTGATGAAACTCTTGAACCAGGAGAATACCGCGATTTAACGGCTGAAGAAATAGAAAGTCTTTCGGAACCGTTTGCAAACCGTTGATTTAGATTGAAAATTGATTATTTTTTTTGTAGAATAGAAAAACTTTTTAATTAGGTTGAAAAAATGACAGATATTGAAATTGCCCAGAAAAACAAGATGGTTCCGATTTCGGAAGTTGCTGAAAAAATTGGAATAAAAGCGGACGAGCTTGAGCTTTACGGTCCTTACAAGGCAAAGCTTACAATGAAAAAGCTGCGGGAACTTCAGAGCAAGGCTTCTGACCCTGCAAAACGCGGAAAACTTGTTCTTGTTACGGCAATTACTCCAACTCCTGCCGGAGAAGGAAAATCTACTGTTTCAATCGGGCTTAACGACGGTCTTAGAAAAATCGGCAAAAAATCTGTGGTTGCATTGCGAGAGCCTTCTCTTGGACCTTGCTTTGGCGTAAAAGGCGGAGCTTGCGGTGGCGGATATGCGCAGATTGTTCCTATGGAAGACATCAACTTGCATTTTACAGGCGATATTCACGCTATTTCTATTGCGAACAATTTGATTGCGGCTTTGATAGACAATCATATTCAGCAGGGAAATGAGCTTGGAATCGATCCGCGCACAATTTCTTGGAAACGCTGTGTTGATTTGAATGACCGCCAGCTTAGGAACATTGTTGACGGACTTGGAAACAGAACTGATGGAACTCCGCGTGAGGACCATTTCCAGATTACAGTTGCCTCTGAAATTATGGCGATTATATGTTTGAGCCGTTCAATTTCTGAGCTGAAGGAAAGAATTTCAAATATAATTATTGGAAAGAACTATAACAAGGAAAATGTAAAATTCGGCGACTTGAAATGCACAGGAGCGGTGGCTTCCTTGCTGAAAGATGCGATTCGCCCGAACCTTGTTCAGACATTGGAGAAAAATCCTGCTTTTGTTCATGGCGGACCTTTTGCAAACATTGCGCATGGATGCAATTCTGTGAACGCAACTTTGAGCGCGCTGGCTTGCGGTGATTATGTTGTTACTGAAGCTGGCTTTGCGGCGGATCTTGGCGCTGAAAAATTTATGGATATCAAGTGCCGTGCTGCAGGCCTTGCGCCTAGCGCAGTTGTGATTGTAGCTACAATCCGCGCGTTGAAAATGCATGGCGGTGTTGCAAAACCTGAGCTTTCAAAGCCGAATGTTGCCGCTTTGGAAAAAGGTTTTGAAAATCTGAAGGCGCATATTGAAAATATTTCAAAGTTCGGAGTTCCTAGCGTTGTTGCGGTGAATAAATTTATCACTGACACAGACGAGGAAATTGCGCTTCTTGAAAAACTTTGCAAGGAAAACGGTTCCCGCGCAGTTTTGTGCGAAGGCTGGGGCAAAGGCGGCGACGGCGCGGCTGAGCTTGCTAAAGCTGTCTGTGAAATTGCAGAAAGCGGAAAGGCTGATTTTCACTATCTTTATGAAGATGAGCTTTCTCTGGATAAAAAGATTGAAAAAATTGCAAAAGAAATATATCATGCTAAGTCAGTGGAATTTGAAAGCAAAGCATTGAAGAAGCTGAAGGAATTTGAAGCCCAGGGCTATGGAAAACTTCCGGTTTGCATTGCGAAAACTCAGAATTCTATAAGCCATGATCCGAAACTTATCGGCGCGCCAAGCGGATATGTTTTCCCTGTGCGCGATGTTCAGCTTTACGCTGGCGCAGGATTTGTTGTTGCGCTTGCCGGTGATATTATGACAATGCCAGGGCTTCCAAAAGCTCCAGCCGCGTTGAATATCGATGTTGACGATGACGGAGTGATTTCCGGCCTGTTTTAATTTGTGAAAATGCCGTTGTTTTCAGCGGCTATGCTTTAGTCCCAGTAGCTCAGCTGGATAGAGCGTCCGCCTCCTAAGCGGAAGGTCGCGCGTTCGATTCGCGCTCGGGACACTAAAAGAGCGTGCTTGAAAAAGCACGCTCTTTTTTTATCTGTTCAGAAATTCTATTCGCAGTCGTAGTAAACGCCGCGTTCTACACAGCCGGCAAATCCGTCCTGTTCAATTCTTGAAATATTTTTATCCGCGTCATCGCTGTAATGGCAAAGGTATGTTTTTCTGCGCAGCTCAGCAGGCAGCATTGCTAGAAGTTCGTTGTAGCCTGCGTGAACGGCATTGCGGCCAAACTGGCAGTCATGAAAAATGTAGTCAATTTTAAAAGATGAAACAAGCCATTCAATAAGGCTTTTGTCTGCCTGGGAGTCGCCGGTGTAGATTATTCTGTTGTCAATAAGGATTCCAACTGAATAATAGCTGTTTTTCCAGCTGTTGCTTTTTGTGAAAACGTGCTTCGTCCTGAATATTTTTAAATTTATTCCGCCGACATTTGCTTCGTAGAACGGACGCGGCGAATTTTTTATTTCTGCAGGTTTTATCTGGTTGAAGTAATCATTGAATTTCATTTTCGGTTTTGATAAATTTTCGCCACTGTGGCTTAAACCGCCTTTCAGGGATTCGTTCCAGAGAATTTTCTTGAATTCATCAGTTATTACAATATTCGGAGCTTCTTTTGTTCCGTACATATTTGAAAGGGCAACTTCCTCTATTCCGCCGATATGGTCAGCATGGTTGTGCGTAAGAAGAAAATTCCGGACTTGCGTTATTTTTGTGTTGAACTGCGAGAAAGACAAGGAGCATAAAGTTCCGCAGTCTATAAGAATGTGTGATTTTCCCTTTACCAGAAGAACATTGTTTTGAAAGTATTTTTTTGAAAAAGCGCCGCCGGTTCCCAGAAAGAAAAGTGAAAGCTGTCCGTTGTTTGTAAATTCTATTGAACCTTTAAATTCTCTTATTTTCATCTATTTTAGTATAGCACAATGTAAATCTTTAGAATAGAATCAAAATATGAATTTGGCAGCAATACAACATTACGCATTTGATAATTTTTGTTATCCTTTGGATGAGGACACTCTTGAAATCAACATTCTTACAGGAAAAGATGTTGAGCATATTTTTATTGTTTACGGTGATCCGTTTGCCGGCGGAATTCTGGGCGGCGACTGGAGCTGGAAAGGCAAGGAAACTGAAATCTTGAAGCGCAAGGAACTTCAGGAGCATTTCAGATGGACGGTTGAAATAAAGCCGGAATTCAAGCGACTTTCGTATTATTTCCGTATTTTAAGCGCCGGAGAGGAATATTTTTATTCTTATGATGGATTTTTTACAAAAGCTGAATTTGAGAACGGCGGAAACAGGCATGGTTTCTTTATTTTTCCTTGGATGAATCCTGCCGATATAAACAGAACTCCAAAATGGGCTGAAAATACAGTCTGGTACCAGATTTTTCCGGCGCGGTTCTGCCGCGGGAAAAGCGATTTTACGCCAGAAAATCTTTTGCCTTGGCCGAAGTTCGGGGAAGAGATTTCCAGGGAGCACGACGCGCCGGAGCCTGTTTATGGTGGAAATATCCAGGGAATAATAGACAAGCTTGATTATCTGAAGGAGCTGGGCGTTACAGGAATTTACACAACGCCGATAAATAAATCGAGCAGCCAGCATAAATACAACACAGATGACTATAATTTGATTGACGAGGAATTCGGTTCCGCTGAAACTGTGAAAAAATATGTTCAGGAAGCTCATAAGCGCGGAATCAAGATTATGTTTGACGGCGTTTTTAACCATTCAGGCTGGCTTTTTGAAAAATGGCAGGATGTCTGGGAAAAAAGGGAAAAATCAAAGTTCAAAGACTGGTTCATGGTGAACGATTTTGATTTTGTGGAGCCTGGATTTGGCTACGGAAAAGGAAATGCCGGCGTTGGAAAATTCTATTCGTTTGCGTTTGTTGATTTTATGCCAAAGCTGAACACAAATAATCCTGAGTGCAGAAAATATATAATTGATGTGTGCAGGAACTGGGTGAAGAATTATGACATTGACGCGCTTAGGCTTGATGTTGCCAACGAAGTTTCCCACGTTTTTTGCAAGGAGCTGAAAGCCGCGATGTGCGAGCTTAAGCCGGATTTTTATATTATTGGTGAAATCTGGCATAATTCCCTGCCGTGGCTTCGCGGTGATGAATATGATTCCGTGATGAATTATCCGCTGCAGAACGGAATTGCTGATTTTTGCTGCGGAAACCAGTGGAATGTGAAAAAGTTCGAGTATGCGCTGAACCGATGTTATTCAATGTATTTCAAGCAGACGAACCGGGTTCTTTTTAATCAGATGGACAGCCATGACACAATCAGAATTTTGAACCGGTGCGGCGGAAACAAGACTGCGGCTCTTCAGTCGCTGGTTTTGCTTTTTGCAATGACTGGTTCCGTGTGCATTTATTATGGAACGGAAATTCTGCTTCCTGGAAGCTTTGATCCTGACAACCGGCGCTGTATGCCATGGAAAGAAATTGAAGATGGAAAATTTTCTGAGGAACTGGCTTTTACAAAAAAACTTATTGCCTTGCGGAAATCTCATGCGGCAATGCGAAGCCCTGAATATGAATTTGTTTATTCTGATTCAGACAGGAACGGCGATGACAGAATTGTTCATATTGTGAAGATTTCTGAAGACGGAACTGAAAAAATCGGTGTGGTTGCTGACTGCGGTTCCAGCGGAAAAGATATTTCTGTTTTTGCAAAGAACAAGGAAATTCTGCTGGCGGCGGACAAAATTTTGGTTTATAAAATGTAGCTTGCGCCGGCATGGAAGGGCGCGGAGCGTTTGCAAGCGGCGGCCGTATTGGCTGCCGCTTGCAAATGAGCGTTAGCGGAACCCTGAAACGCCGGTTTGCGGTTATTTTTTGCGCCCGAAAGAAAAAGTAAGGGCTGCGAAACAGGCAATCAGTGCAAGAACGTAAACGAACGAAAGATAACGGAACATTTGAGGCATAACTTTGATTATGATTCCTGAGGCGATTGTAAGGCCTCCGAGGGCAAGCGCGATGATTCCGCAGAGTTTTCCTGTGATTACGGCTTTGCGTTTTTCTTCCGGGTTTTCGTGGCTGTCGGCAAGCGCTTTCTGGTAGTTTTTTGAGGAAAAATAGAATCCTGCGGCAAGAAAAACGATTCCTGCGATTATGAAAGCTGCCATTGCAATGATTAATTTTTTTTCGTTCATAAAATCCTTCTTTATTATCTGTGAAATTTTCCGCGCGAGATGAAATCCATTTTTGAAAGCTTTTTGCGACTTGGAATTTCTTTTTTGGAAAATTCACTGTAGATGTCTTTTTGTTTTTCGTGTCTTTGTGTTTTCTGTGATTTTTGCGACCAGACGGCCGGAATGTTTCCTGTGTTCTGCTGGACGGTTTTCTGCCATTCGTCCGGCTCGGGAATTTCAAATTTCATCAGCTCGTTTGTGTACGGATGCGTGAATTCCAGCGTTCTGGCGTGAAGCGCAAGTCTGCCGAAAGGATCGGTCTGTGCGCGGTAGTTTTCGTCGCCGGCAAGCGGATGTCCTTTGCTTGCAAGATGCGCCCGGATCTGGTTTTTGCGGCCGGTGTCAAGGCTCAGCTCAAAAAGCGTGTGGTATTTTCCGCGTGCAACCACCTTGAAGTGGGTTCTTGCGGAAATTGTCTTGAACTCGGGTTTTCCATTTTTAATAAGAAGATTCTTTTCGTAGATTGATTTTTCGGCATGGCTTGAATTTTTTTCCGAAAGAATTGCCTTTTTTGTTGCGCTGCTGACTGCCGGATGGTCGTCTTTTTTTGGAACAAAACCGATGTTGTGGGCGTTGTATGCGATTTCCGCATCAATTGTGCCGCTTTCCGGAAGAATTCCTGTTTTCGGGTTTTCTGCGACTGCCCGGTAAAGGCGTTCTTTTACCATTTTCTGCCAGTTTTCCATGATTTTTTTCTGGGCATCCTGGGTAAGCGCAAACATCATAACTCCGGAAGTGTCGCGGTCAAGCCGGTGGACAACAAAAGGCCTGTGATTTGAATTGTAAGTTCCTTTTTTCCGCATAATCTGTTCCAGCGCGGATTCCGCGGTTTTGTTGTTGCTTCCCGGATACGGAACGCTCAGCATTCCGCTTGGCTTGAAAATAACGGCGATATATTCATCTTCGTAAAGAATTTCGATTTTTTCATGCCCGAAATCTTTCTTGTTTTCTTTTTTCTGCTGAGTTCCGGCTAATATTTTTGGCATTTTTTATTCCTCGTTTTCCTCATTTTCGTTTTCTTCATCGTAGTCATAATCCTGAGGAACATAGTTTTTTTCCAGAACAGAAAGAATATCCATCAGCTGGTCGTAGATTTTTTTGTCATGTTCCAGCGATTCCGGCGAGCGGCCGTCTACAATAAAATTTTCCGCATATGAATTCAGCATTTCGTACATAAATGCGTAATCTTCTTCGTCAAGGGCGTTCAAAGATTCAAGTCCGGTGATTTCGGGAAGAATGTCCTCCAGAATTGCGGTCAAATCAGCACATTCGTCAGTAAGCTCGCTTGTGTATTCGTGCTTGTCTTTTGAAAGATATTCTGAATTTTCCTTAATCTGCTGAAGAATTTTTTTATATGAATCAACAAGAAGTTCGTCGTCTGTCATGCGAACAGTGTAGCACGAAAGAAAAAAATGGAAAATCACCAAATGTCTGTTTTTATTGAAATTCTAGCTGATTGCACTTGACATAATTTATTGAAGTTTGTATTATTATTGAACATTGCATTCCCCGATTGTGTAATGGTAGCACTTCAGATTCTGGTTCTGACTGTGGGGGTTCGAATCCTCCTTGGGGAACTAACAAGGCTGTCCGGAAAGAACTATTACTGTTGATGGATTTAATTCGGCAGTTGTGTTTCTTTCCGAACAGCTTTGTTTTTTTATGGCCCCTTCGTATAACGGCTAGTACAGCGGATTCTCATTCCGTCAACAGGAGTTCGATTCTCCTAGGGGCTAGATTAATTTTTGATGGCAGCGCTAGTTCGGCGCTGTTTTTTATTTAACAGAAGAGCTAGAATCGAACTGCGGAGCGGGCGTTTTAAAAATTGCGAGCAGTGCGGAGCAATTTTTAAATTTTCCGCCAAGGACGGCGGAAAAAGCAAGCGTAGACGGCGCAGAGGGAAAAAACAGGAGGTTTTTGACCGGCGCGCTTCGATTCTCCTAGGGGCTAGATTAATTTTTGATGACAGCGCTAGTTCGGCGCTGTTTTTTTTATTTAACAGAAGAAGCGGAATCGAACTGCGGAGCGAGCGCTTTGAAAATTGCGAGCAGTGCGGAGCAATTGCGCAAAATTGACCGGAGCATTTTTGTTCTGTACTGTGCATTTAAAAATTGTTGTGATATAATGTTTCTATGAATAAGAACACTTCTGAAGAAAATCCGGCGCTTTTGGAAAGCTATGACGAGCTTTGCGGACTTCTTTTAAAAATCAAGGACAAAGATGAACTGAAGTCTGTGTTCAGCTGTCTTTTTACGCCGAATGAACGCCGCGATTTTGCGGAACGCTGGCAGGTTGTGAAGGAGCTTAAGGCTGGAACAACGCAGCGTGAAATTGCCAGAACCTACAATATGTCGCTTTGCAAGATTACCCGCGGTTCAAAGGAGCTTCAGAAGGCGGACAGCGGTTTTTTGAAGCTGCTGGCTTTGCTGGAAAAATAGTTTTTTGCGGATGCGTTAGGTTATGGAGCCACGCCGGAGGCGGCCACCGCAAGCGCAGCGAGGAGGCTGAGCGCAAGCGGAATGGCGGAACAACCGGCCGCTGCTGAATGAACGGAGTGAGTGAAGCTGCGGAAACGCCCTGCTTTTTATTTTGCTTCGGACGGTTTTAGAATGTTTGCGGCTTCGCTTTTTTTCCAGCGGACTGCAACGGTGTATGGTGTTTCTCCGTAGATATTTTTTACGTTTTTATCAAGACCGTATGAAATCAGGTTTTTTATTGTTTCGGCGCTGCTGACTTTTGCGGCGTAGTGAAGAATTGTGTTTCCCTGGATGTCGGCCAGCGAGCCGGAGTATTTTACGATTCCTGCAAGAACCTGGGCGCTGTTGTTTTTGAGCGCAATCAGAGCGGCGTTGTTTCCTGTGCTGTCAATCTGGATGAACGGATTTGAGCCGCTTTCAAGAAGCGCGAGCGCAAGCTGGTCGTAGTTTTTTTCTATGGCGATTGCAACTGGCGTGTAGCCGCTGGAATTTCGTGTGTCGAGCGGATAGCCTGCGGAAATCAGCATTTTGAGAAGCTTCACGTTTTTCTTGTTTTGAACTGCGATGTGGAGCGGCGTGTTTCCGTCGCTGTCGGAAATTCCTGTGTCTTTTCCGAGAATTGCCTTGATTACGGAATCCGGCTGGTCCAGACAGAGGCTGAACGGTGTGTTTCCGTTTTTGTCGCGGCTGAGAGGATTTCCGCCGGCATTTCTAATCAGGGCGATTACGTTTTCGTCTGCGGTCAGAGCCGCTTCGTGGTAGGAATTTCTTCCGTTCAGGTCTTGTGTGTGCAGATTTGCGTTGTGCTCAAGGAGCATTGCGATTGTGCTTGTGTTTCTTGCTTTTACGGCGTCCATAAGGATTGTGCGGCCGTTTGTGTCGCTTGTGTTTGGATTTGCGCCTTTTTCCAGCAGCATTTTTGCGATTTCTGGTTTTCCGCCTAGAACTGCTTCGGCAAGCGGAGTTTTTCCGGAAACGTTCTGGGCGTCAATATTTGTTCCAAGTTTTATAAGCTGCTCGGCATCGCTGATGTTTCCCCAGCGGACTGCAACGTGCAGCGGTGTGCTTCCAAGGTTGTCCCGCGCGTTGATTTTGCAGCCTTTTTTTGCGAGAAGCGCGATTATTTCCGGGTTTTCATTCTTGCAGGCGCTGAAAACTGGTGTTTCGCCGTTTGCGTTTTTTGCTTCCTTGTTTGCGCCTTTTGTTATGAGCGTTTCTGCGGCGTTTTCCATGCCCCATTCAGCGGCGTAGTGAAGGGCTGTGTTTCCGATTCCGTCTGTGTCTTTTATGGTTTTTGAAGTTATAAGCCATTCCATTATCTGCGGATTTTTTAAAGCCTGGCTTAGCGGAGAGTTGTTCTTGTTGTTTGTTGAGAAAATGTCCGCGTTTTTTGCAAGAAGCTTTTCGCCGATGGATTTTCTGTTTTTCAGGACTGAAATGTAGAGCGCTGTGTTGCCTGCGGAGTTGCGGGCGTTCACTTCATCGGAAAGGCTCAGAATGTACTGGATTCTTTCCTGGTTTGCGTCTGTTGAAATTGCCGTGATAAGCGGCGTGTTTCCGTCCGAGTCTACGCTGTCGATATTTTGTTTGTTCAGGATTGTCTCAAGCGTTTTGTCTGAAGAGTCTTGCGCGGCCAGAGCCATTTTAAGCGGCGTGTTTTCTTTTTTGTCCTTTGAATTTATGTCGGCGCCGTGCTCTGCGTAGAATTTTATGTGCGGAATAATTTTGTTTTCAATCGCAAGCTCAAGCGGTGTTACGCCGTCTTTGTTTCTTCCGTTCACATCTGCTCCTGCATCCACAAGAAGAGAAAGAATTTCTTCCGGAACATTTGTCATTGTGGCTGTGTGAAGAACTGTGTCGCCGTACATATCTTTTCCGGTTATGTCGGATTTGTATGAAACCAGAAGGCTGTAGAGTTCCTTTGACTGTTTTTCTGGAATTATAAGAAGAATCGGAGTTTTGTCAAGATTGTCCTTTGCGTCAACAGAAGCGCCTGCGTCAAGAAGCATTTTTGCGATTTCTGTGCGGCCGTAGCGAACTGCCTCATGCAGAGGTGTTGCGCCTGAGCTGTCCTGAACATTTGTTGCGGCGTTGTTTTCAATAAGATATTTTG
Organism: Treponema sp.; assembly: GCA_050873685.1. Lineage (GTDB taxonomy): Bacteria > Spirochaetota > Spirochaetia > Treponematales > Treponemataceae > Treponema_D. Next base: position 32,594 of record JBNMJH010000014.1, on the reverse strand, counting down.
CAATGGATTTGTGGCCTCCGATTGCGGCGTAGTGCAGAGGTGTTTGTCCGTCTTCAAACCGGTAGTTTATGTTGCGGTTTGCAACGGCTGTCTGGAAATAGTCGAAGTCTGATGAAACTTGCTCGGCTCCGTTTGTAATTAGAATTGCCGCGATTTCCGGCATTTCGTCGTTTTCTATGTTTCTGAAGGCGTAGTCGAGAGGAGTTTTGCCTTCATTGTCTTTTGGGGAAAGCGGAATTTGTTTTCTTGCGCAGGTAAAAATCGCCATTTCATCTTTTTCTTCAACAAAATAGTGAAGAATTGATTTTCCTGTGGTTGGATCGCGCATTGCGGCTGTTTTTTCTGTTATAAAAATGTCATAGTAGCCGGAATCTTTCTGAAATGCTGATTCCATCGCCGTTTTTCCGTCGGAGTCGCGGGCAAAAATGTTGCATCCGTAGTTTACAAGCTGCTGGGCCGATTCTTTTGCGTTGTGTTCTATTGCAACGTGAAGAGGAGTCTGGCTGCTGTAGTTTTTTAAATCCGGATCTGCGCCGTAGCAAAGCAGGAAAAGCACAAGGCTTGCGTCGTTTATTTCTGCGGCGGTGTGAAGCGCGGTGTTCCCGTCTTCGTCCACAGCATTTATGTCGTATTTTGAAATAAATTTTGATTTCGCTTCTTCGATTTTGTTATTTCGTATTAGTTCCTGCACGGAAACTTCTTTTTCAGTTGAAGCGCATCCAAAAATAGAAAAAATAAGGCAAGGTGTTAAAACTGCAAAAATGATTTTTTTTGTCATATTTCCCCTCTAACGTAAAAAAAATAATTTTCTACGTAGAGTATCGGAAAATAAAAAAAAACGTTTAGGATTTTATCGTTTTACAACATATTGAAGCAGAAGAATGTGCAGCTCTTTTACATTCTTTACATGAAATTTTTCAAAGACAGCGGACATATCTTTTTTGATTGCTGATGTGCTTATATGGAACTGGTTTGCCATTTGAGTATAGCTTTTTTGCGACTTAATATATTCCAGCACAAGGTCAATCTGCCGTTCTGAGAGTTTGTATTTTGAAAGGTACAGGAAAGTTCCTTTTGGAGGCAGGTCGATATCTGGGGTCTGAATAACGGTGGTAAGCGGAATGAGCAAAATTTCAAGCTTTTTGTAAACATAGAAATAAAAAGCGAAGAAGAAAAGCGATGTGGCCACAGAAATATGGATATACATTATTCCGCGTGTGCCCCACTGAAGCGCGTAGTAGCCGTAGCCAACAAGAACTGCAATCCATGCAAGCAGTATGCAGGTGATTTTCAGCCTTACTCTTGTTTTGAAGAAGCCGTTTGCAAAGCATAGAATTATAAAAGCTGAATACAAGAATGTTCCCAGCGTGTTGTAGCCTGTTAAAGTTGTTGAAACAGCCTGTACAAATAGAAGAGAAACTTGCGCCTGCCAGATTGAAGGTTTGATTATAAGAAAAAGCGCTGTTGCCGCAGACAAAGCATTTATACAAAAAACTGTGATATCTTGTTTTGGAATTACAGTAGTTTTTTCCCGAGGATGTTTAAAACTCATCACTGCTGCACATAGAAGAACAAGAAATGCAAAAAAGCACATAACTCTCGCCGCCGAAAATTTCTGTTTTATATTTGCATTCATAAATAACTATTGTATGTATATTTAAGAAAATTGCAAATAAAAAAGTAATCGCGGTTATTTTTGGGGGTAACCATGGTTACTTTTGGTAACCGCGGTTACTTTTTTTTCATATGGGGGGGGTAACCGTGGTTATTGTTAGTAACTTCGGTTATTTCGTATTTTAATGTATTCTTTTTATTTCAAAAACAAAGTAATATTTATCCCGAGAGATTGATATAGATTTTGAGAGTTTAGAAAATTTTACGAGAGTTTTGTGAAGACGTCAAGTTGTTTTATGCTTGGCGTCTTTTTTTTGCGCTTTTGAACTTTCTTAATATCTTTTTTTATGGTAGGCTATAAAAACGCATTCAAGGCAACCGTTCCTTGGTTCTGCATGAAGCGAAAAAACTAAAACGGCCCACGCCAGAGTCGAAAGGAGTTCTAAATGGCAAATACAAAAGATACACACGCATGTACTTTGGACAAAATTATCAGTCTTTGTAAGAGAAGAGGCTTTGTATATCAGGCTTCTGAAATTTACGGCGGACAGGCAGGCGCCTGGGATTATGGTCCGCTCGGTGTGGATTTTAAAAGAAATATTCAGAATGCCTGGTGGCATTATATGATTCAGCTTCATGATGATGTTGTTGGCCTTGATTCTGCGATTTTCCAGCATCATACAACATGGAAGGCTTCCGGCCACGTTGACCATTTTTCAGATCCAATGGTTGACTGTCTTGAATGCAATGCGCGCCACCGCGCTGACAAGCTTATAGAAGATTTTGTTGCGGCAAATCCGGACAAGGATCCAGGCAAACCGGTTGACACAATGACTCATGACGAGATGAAGGCTTATATCGACGCGAATATAAACTGCCCGACCTGCGGCTCTAAAAACAGAAAATACACAGCTGTACGGGAATTCAACCTTATGTTCAAAACATACCAGGGACCTATTGCCGATGATTCTCATCTTATTTATCTTCGTCCTGAAACTTGCCAGGGAATTTTTACGGATTTCAAGAATATCGTTCAGTCAAACCGGATGAAGATTCCTTTCGGCGTTGCCCAGGTTGGAAAGTCTTTCCGAAATGAAATTATTTTCAAGAATTTTATTTTCCGAACATGCGAATTTGAGCAGATGGAAATGGAATATTTCTGCAAGCCGGGAACTGAGGATGAAACTTTTGAGCGATGGCGAAAAGAACGCTGGGCTTTCTACCTGAAGTACGGAATCCCTGAAAAACAGCTGAAATGGCACCATCATGACAAGCTTGCTCACTACGCGAAAGATGCCTACGATATTACTTATAATTTCCCGATTGGATTTGAGGAAGTTGAAGGAATTCATTCCCGCACAGATTTCGACCTTTCACAGCACCAGCTTTATTCAAAGAAAGATATGTCGTATATCGACCAGGAAGATGGAAACAAGAAATATATTCCTTATGTTGTAGAAACATCTGCCGGCTTGAACAGAAATTTCCTGATGTTCCTTTGCGAAGCCTACGAAGAGGAGAATGTTTCAACAGAAGAAGGCAAGGAAGACTACAGAACTGTTCTGCATCTTGATCCTCGTCTTGCGCCGATTACAGTTGCAGTTCTTCCGCTGATGAAAAAAGACGGACTTGCGGAAAAAGCGAAGGAAATTCAGCACCACTTGAAGGAAGATTTTGTAACAGATTTTGATGTTTCAGGAACTGTTGGAAAACGTTACCGCCGCCAGGATGAAGTTGGAACTCCTTTCTGCGTGACTGTTGACTACGATACAATCCAGGAAACAAAAGACGACGGCTCAAAGAACGAATTCTTCAACACCGTTACAGTTCGTTTCCGCGATTCAATGAAGCAGGAGCGCGTAAGCCTTGACGATTTGATTCCGTTCATTCAGAAGGCAATCCGTGAATACAAGCCTGTAGAAAGAAAAGACAGATAAAATATTGCGGCGGAAAGAGTTGAAATGCGGCTCTGGAACCGGCTGTTTTTGATAAAGCAGCTGAAACCGGAGCCGCATGGAGGTTTTTTTAATGGAATATGTTCGACTTGGAAAATCAAATCTTATGATTTCCCGTGTTGCTTTTGGCGCAATGTCATTGACAAAGGCCGGAAATGATGAAAAAGCGGCCGAGCTTGTGCGGAGCGCTTATAACCAGGGAATCAATTTTTTTGATACTTCCCGGAATACTCCTGACTGCGAGAAGCTTTTGGGCGATTCGCTGGGTGACATCCGCTCTTCTGTGGTGATTGCCACAAAGACAAGCGCTCAGAGCGGGGCTGAAGTTTTAAGCGATTTGGAGACAAGTCTGAACATTATGCACACTGATTCAATCGACTTGTACCAGTATGAGTCTGATTCATTTATTCCAGAGGAAAACGGAATTGACGGAATTTATGCGGCATTAAAAACATTGAAAGCTTCTGGAAAAATAAAAAGTTTCGGTCTTGCTACAACAGATTTTGATATTGCTGAAAAAGCTATTTCATGCGGTCTTTATGACACAATTCAGTTTCCGTTCAGTATGATAAGTTCCGACCGAACACGCCAGCTTGTAGAGCTTTGCCGTGAAAATGACATTGGCTTCATTGCGATGCAGCCGTTGTGCGGAGGAATTCTTACTTCAATTCCGCTGGCTTATGGTTTTCTGCATGAATATGAAAATGTTGTGCCGCTTTGGGGCGTTCAGTCGCTGCAGGAACTTGAGCAAATTCTTTATTTCAATGACCATCCGCCTGTTGTTGATGAAAAATTCAACGAGGATGTTGAAAAAATACGCGCCTTTTTTAGTTGAACTCGCTTAAATCAACAGAACTGAATCCCTGTTCATCCTTTTTTTCGCTTTCTTTTGCTGTTTCAAGGGCGTTTGTAAGTTCCGCAGTCTGGCTCGTTATTTTGCGCTGCATATCAAGCGTTTTCTGGACATCGGCCTGCTCTTCTTTTGTAAGAACCCGGACGATTTTGTTCAGATTGTTGTCGGTCTGGAGCGTTTTCGGCGAACCGTCCGCCTCTGTTTCATTGACAAGCTGTACAATCGGGTTTTTCGGATTGTTCGGGGAAACATCTGAAACAATTGCAATCTTTCCATTCTGAAGATATACAAAAGCGCCAATCGGGAACAATGAAAGGCTGTAAAGAAGCGCCTTGATTACCGTCGGGTCGTACTGCTGGTTTTCGTTCTTGAGCATTTCAATCATTGCGTCAAAAGTTGTGCGTTCAGTTTTGTAAAGGCGCGGCGCTGTGATTGCCTCGAAAGAGCAGGCAACCGCGATTATTTTTGCATAGTTTGAAATCTTTTCGCCGGTCAGATGCTGCGGATAGCCTTTGCCGTTTTCCTTTTCGTGGTGCTCAAGAACTCCAAGCTGAATGCTGAGCGGAAAATTAAGTTCCTTCAGAATTGCGCATCCAAGCAACGGATGCGTTGAAATTTGCGTGCGTTCGCTGTTCGTAAGCTTTCGGTTCGACATATAAAGCTGCGGCGGAAGGCGGAGCATTCCGATTTCGTGAAGAATGCTCGTGATTCCAAGCTCAATCAGCTTTGAAATTGGAATATGAAGTTCAAGTCCGAGCGTGATTGCAAGAACTGTTGACCGCATTGAATGTATTACCAGAAAATTCTTGCTTCGTTGTTCCGCGGAAGGCGTAATCCGAAGCACATAGCGTTTGTTGTCTTTTATAAAAATGCACAAGTCTTTCACTGTGTCGGAAAGTTCCTGGTAATTTATTTTTTTTCTTGTTGCGTAGTCTGTGTAGACTGAATTTATATAATTCATGTATTCGTTGTAAACAGTCTGCACAGATTCAAGGCGGGAACGCTCTGTGTTTGCAAATTTCCCGGAATTTGCCTGCTCAAGCGCATGTTTCAAGGAATTCTTAGCTTTTTCTTCAGCCTGAATTTTTGCGATTTCCTGCTTTGACTTGTCAGTTTTTTGAACAGGAAGACCGATGTCGCCGCCAAGGCTCATGTCCGCATCGCATGAAAATTCAGAAAAATTCCATTCAGCCAGAGCTTTTGTGAGCGATTCTGTAACCGGAACGGCAACCGGAAGGAGTAAAAAATTGTCATCAAGCATAAGATCGCTTTTAAAAGTTAAATCAGGTTTCAAGGCATTAATATTTACTTTTGTACTCATAGACAATACTCCACTTTGAATATCGGAAGAAAATGCGGAATCTTTAGTTTTTTGTTGCGCCGGAATGAATGCCGCGGATTTCAGGAAGCGGCTGGAAAATTCAAAACTGCAAAAAAAAACTTGAAAAACCTCACACGTTTTTCAAGTTTTCAATGGAATTTTCCATTTTGAAGGACACATAGATTACAGGCGTCTGGATGTCTGAACACGTCTGTAACTTGTTGTACTTATATTATCGGGAATGCTCCGCGCGACTTTAGAAAAATTTTTGTTTTAGAGGAAAAAATTTGGTGCATTCGTAAACGAGTGGAGAAAAAGACAGTTCATTCAGCGGATGAACTGTCTTAGGTGTCTTTACTTTATTTCAAGCGCATCGGAAATTGTTGTTACAAGATCCTTTCTTATATATTTCAGGCTTGAAGGACATCTTGTTTTCAGCACAATGCGGTAGTTTCCAGCCGCAAGCGATTTTGGCAAGGGAAAAAGCAGAGTTCCGGGCTTGTTTACTGAAAGTTTTGCTGTTACTTTCGTCCAGCCGGCTCCTGTCTCGTCAATCGTGCTGGTGTTTTCTGCTGCCGGCGCGAACCAGATTCCGCTGTCCTCTCCGCCGACAAGAAGCTTTTTTCCTGTAATCTGAACAGAGCCGTTCAAAGAAAGAACTCCGTCTGAAGAGCCTGTGTCAACATCAACAATCTGGCTGATTGTTGCAACCGGCTCAGAATACGCCTCCTGTTCAACTGTGATGGTTGAGATTGCGGACTTTGTACGGTCAGATGGAATGAACTTTACAGTAATTTCTGGAGATGCTGATTTTCCGTCTGTTGAGCCTTTGCAGGCAATGTAGAAAACTCCAAGGTTCAGGCAGCTTACTGAATTTCCGCCTCCAAGCGATTCTGTGATGACTTTTTCCAGGGCGTCACAGACTGAGTAAACTGTTCCTATATCCAGCTGAGGAACTTTGTTTGCTACAAGCTGGAGCACATTTCCAACAGTGTGGGTGTTGCGGATAGCTCTTCCGACATATTTATCAGAAGAGTCCTTTGAAAAATGGTTGCGCTGTAATTTTACAGACACACGGCCGTTTGGATTCCCGATTGAATCCATCAAGTTTGAAGTTGAGCTTGCCATAAGGCGTAGCCTCCTTCGTTTTAAGATAATGACTTCAGCTCTTGAATACGGCGTGTCAATGATGATAATATCAAACTACCACATTTGGTATCATATTGATGCCGTCAAGTCTGGGAGCTGGAGCCTGTCGCATGACATGCAACTGTTTTCAGACTTTTTTATTTTCTACCATGAGTCACGCTCCTTCTGCATGGGGTCGTCCCAGCATGAATATTCGTACTCGTGCTTTTTAGGGGCAATTTTGTCAATAAATTTCCGGAACTTTTCAATAATGATGTCATCGAAGATTTTTTCATCTGCTGATAAATGGAATCTGCTGTTTAAGTTTTTGATTCTATATTCTGCGGCAGCAGCAGATACACCGAAGTTTCTTGCCAGAAAAAATTTATCAATCTTGTATCCGCGCTTTTGTATTTCTTTTAGAAGTTGCATCGGCATTAGCATTTGAGCCGCAAAGAAGTTTGTTTCAACTTCCTGGAGTCCATACAATGGATTGTTCTTGTCTATGTTTGTTTCGTGGTCCATAAGAAAATGTCCTGTTTCATGAAGACGGTTAAAAGACTCTCTTGCATCATATTCATCCTGATTGTAAAAAACAATATTCCGGCCTCCACATTTTGTCAGTACAGACGAATCGCTGCCTAAATCTCGGCAATCCAGTCCAAACTTTTCCAACGCTTTTTTGTAAGTATAAAATTTCAAATCAGTTTGTTCTTCTACAAATTCCGCTGCATCAAACGGAAAATTCAAAATACAATGGGCAGCGACAAGCATATCATTTGCAAGAATATAAGCTTTCTTAAAATCAGGTTTCTGTTCCATTAACTAATCTTCCTCTTCATCATTAAAAATATCATCAAATGCTGCCGCAAGAATTTTCAACGCTTTTTTATGTTGCTCTGCGTTCATGTCTTTCAGCCCTCTTTGAATAATCTGCACTTCCTTGTCTGCTCCTGGTTCTTTGCCTTCCAGCCCGGACCCCAGAAGAAAATCTGTGGAAACTCCGAAAAAGTCTGCGACTTTCACGAGCATGTCTCTGCGCGGAATAATTCCGCCGTTTTCCCACATATTCACGCGGCTCTTGGAAATTTTCAGCTTTGTGGCAAGCTGTTCCATGCTTAAGCCTGCGTTAGTCCGTAGGTTTTGAACTCTCCTTCCAAAGTTTACTCCTTCTGCCATCTAATCCCCCATTGAAAAATTATTTGTTGTATTGTGCAAATATATTGCACTTTTGAACAAATAAATAAGACCTCCATTACTATTCATGGTTGAATATAGCATTGAATATTTCGTAAGTCAAGTAAATTTTGAAAATAAATAAAATTGCACGATAGGATTGCATTTTATTTTTAACAACCCTATATGTAGTGTTAAGATACAGAATATAGCTCTAATCGTCAAGTAAATCGTACTGTAAAAGGCGGACTGTTACTGCGCTAACTGGACGGCGATTAGTGTAGTAATGGGGAGGCTGTTAGTACGGGGAGAGTGTGTAGATTAAGATTATTCGTCTTTATAGTGCTCAGCACAGCAGCTTAAACTTCTGATTGTTGTTAAAACAAAAAAGCCACCTCGCAATGAAGTGGCATTGAAAATTTGGATGGGCGGCGTATGCGTCGCTTCGCGCCGCGTACTGCAATGAAATTATTAAACAGTGCGCTCTGCGCACGGCGTATCCATAATATCAGGTTCCCTTATGGGAGTGCAGGGTGCCTTTCCTGCTCGTCAAATTTTATCTTATTATTGCAGAGAAAGAGCGGTTTTGTCAAGTTTCTTTAATCGTCCGGATTTGCAATATGCCTCAATTTTTGACATGCTCACATCAAAAAGCGTCGAAACATAATAAATGTCTTTTAATTTATCAAGTTTAAGGCTCAAAAAAATGTAGTCTTTGAAGATTTTTGCAAGTTCTATTTGTCCGTCATAAAGTCCCGCGTAATCAGGAGAGTTTATAATTTCAGAAATAAAATCTAGGTATTTCGCTGCTTTAAAATGCTTGCGTTTTAGGAGATGTGCTAAAAGTCCTTTTGAGCGGAATATTTTAATATGTCGTTTTTGAATTCCTAAAAAGGTTGTAAGAGCATCTGATATTTTCTGCGATGAAAATCAATTTATCTGATGGCATAGTTTCACTTTATTAGATTTTGTGAGTTTCTTCCATAAAAATGTCAAGTTATTTATTTCAGGAAAAATCTTGCAAAAACGTGTTAATTTCTGCATAAAATCAACAGATATGGGCTATAATATTTTCACTAATAAGGAAGAAAAAAATGTAGTATAATGTCATTCTGTGGCACGGTGGTGTGATAAAATACAATAAAGAGCAGGATTTGTATGAGGAATAAGATTTATGTAACAAATGAAATGCCTCTTTCTCAGCAGGAGCAATGCTGTTTAATTGATGTTGGCAAGGCTTTGGCTTGTGCATATAGAAATAATCCTGAGGACTTTAAGAGAGAGGCTCGGTTTGATTCTTTCTGTTATTTCCGGCAAATATTGGACAGTTCTATAACTCCTGACAAAACAAGAATTGTATTTTCAAACTTTGGAATACTGCTTGAAAAGTACTTTGCTCTTGATGTTCCGAGATTCTTTTTGGAATATGCAAAGGATTATCAGGTTTTTATATTGCAAGGGACGTTTAATATTGTTGATGGAATCAAGATTGTCTGGAATATTGATAATCCTGAAAATAAAATTGAATTTGCCCAAGGTGTTATTGAAGCCTTAACATAGTAAATAAGAGGAATAAGATGAAATATTCAGAGCTGATAAATTTTGAACCGCTGACAACAGTAATAAAACTCGCTGATGATAACCAGGCAGAAAAAAGAAAGCGCAATGTAGAAACTTATGTTTTCTCAGAAAAAATGGAAAATATGCTTTCTGCAGTTGTTGTTCCAAATCTGGACACAAGCGGAAAAGTTGCTGAGCAAAAAGGAATTTCTGTTGTAGGCAGTTTTGGTACTGGTAAATCTCATCTTATGTCTGTGATTTCTTCTGTTGCCGAAGATGCTGGTCTTTTGCAGTATTTAAACAACGGTAAGATTAAGCAGGAGTTTGAATCTTTTGCCGGAAAATATAAGGTTCTTCGCTTTGAAGTAGGAACAACTAAGCCTCTTTATGAGCTTGTCTGCTATAGAATTGAGAATTTTCTTAATTCAATTGATGTTGATTTTCATTTTAATCCAAACTCAAAAGACACGTATAAGGAGCAGCTTCAGCAGATGATGGCTGCTTTTGAAGAGGCATATCCTGATAAATATTTTTTGATTGTGATTGATGAGCTTCTGGAATACTTGCGTGCCCGTAATGCTATGGAAGTAAACGGTGATCTTATGACATTGCGCCAGATGGGAGAAATGTGTGACGGTTCCCGCTTTAAGGTAATTTATGGTATCCAGGAGCAGCTTTACCGTGACCCTCAGCTAGCGCACGCAGCTTCTGCAATCAACCATGCGCAGGACAGATTTGATGAGGTTCTTATCACAAAGGAAGATGTTGCATTCGTTGTAAAGAACCGGCTTTTAAGAAAAACTCCAGAACAGAAACAGAGAATCCGCGAGCACTTGAACAAATTTTCTCATCTTTTTGACGGTCTAAACACAAGTCTTAATGACTATGTAGAGCTGTTTCCTGTTCACCCAAGCTATATTGCCACTTTTCAGCAGATTAAACAGGGAAAGGACAAGCGTGAAATCCTGAAGATATTGAGCTACCGGTTTGAAGACTTGGCGAATCAGACTGTACCGGAAGATAATCCTGGCCTTATTACTTATGACAGTTACTTTGAAGATTTAAGAAAAGATTCTTCTATGCTTTCTATTCCAGATATTGCAACACTTAATGACAAGGTGGAAATAGTAGAAGAAAAGATAAAAAACTATTTTTCAGCGAAGCCAGCTCTAAAAAGCAAGATTCCGCTTGCGCATCGGATAACGGATGCATTGGCAATAAGAGCTTTGTGCGATGATTTGGACAAGCATATTGGGGCAAGCGCATTCACTCTAAAAGAAGACCTATGTTTTACAGTAATGGGAATTGATGAGCCAGACTTATTGCAGGACACGATTTCTTCTGTTGCAAATAACTTGATTACGGCGACACAAGGACAGTATGTTGTAAAAGATGACCAGTCAGAAGATTTTTATATCCGTACTGAGGGCGGAATCAACGTTGAGCAGATTGTAAAAGATTATGCTGAATACATTAAGAAAGATTCCTCATTTGTAGACCAGAGCTTCTTCAATCTTCTGAAGTTTCTTTTGGGAATTGAATATAATCCATATAGGACAGGCTTCAATATTTGGAGCCATTCATTGGAATGGAAATCTACAAAATCATTCCGCTTAGGATATATTTTCTTTGGAAACCCTAATGAGCGTTCCACAACAGAGCCTATTCAGGAATTCTATATGTACTTCTGTCCTTTGTTCTCAAAGCTGGAGAGAACAGATTTTGATGACGAAGTTTATTTTGACTTTTCCAACTTTGATGAAAACTTTAAGAACGAAGTCTGTCTGTATGCTTCGAGCATGGCAAAACTGAACGACGCATCATCTGATAAAAAGAGGCTGTTTCAGGAGCTTTCTGACCAGCACAGGAATAAAATAAAGGATTTGTTCAATAAAAATTTTGCGGATAAGATGAATGTTATTTATAAAGGACAATCAGTGCCTTTGAGAAGTTACCAGCTTCCGCCGGAAGGTAGCAGCAAACTGAGCGTTTTTAGCGAAGTTGCTTCTGCAGTTCTTGATGAAAAATTTAATTATAAATTTCCTGGCTATCCTCATTTTAATGATTTGCTTAGCGCCAATACCCCGGACAATTTAAGCGGACGTGTCAAGAATGCGCTTGCAAAGATAATAAAATACAACACACCGAACCGGGACGGCCAGGCGATTCTTGCAGGACTAGGCTTAGCTGGAAGCACTTCAATTGATATTCAGAATTCTAGATACGCTGCTTCAATTAAAAAGATGCTTTCCGAACGTGGTCCTGGCAAAGTCTTGAACCGTGAAGATGTTATTTACACATATTATCAGCCGTCGAATCAGTATTATTCTGTTGATTATAAATTGGAATATCAGCTTGAATTTGTTGTTCTTGCGGCTCTTGTTTTTAATGGTGATATTGAAATTACATGGAATGGCGACACAACACTTACAGCAAGTAACATTGCAGAAAAACTTTTGAATCTTGAAGAAGATAAGTTCTATTTGTTCAATACAATCAGAACTCCTTCCGAGCTCCCTATTCAACCTCTTAAAAAACTGTTTGCCTATTTAAATCTTCCGGATTTAACTGCAAGCCTAAAAGAGCCTTCAACTTTTACAAGTCTTGCTAAAAAAATAATGGAATACAGCGACAGTGTTGCAAAAACAATTTCTGCTTTGAATGACGGTGTTCGCTGTAATGGCATTGCCCTGATTGAAGAGGCTGAAAAGGCGGATTATATTGAAAAACTCCATAGTCTTCTTTCTGTCTTAGATACTGTCCGAAATCTTGATACATTTGGAAAGCTGAAAGGCTTTAAGTATACAGAACAGGAATTGGAGGAAGCGTTTAAAGCATATCCAATCTGCGGAAAAGTTTCTAATCTTAAGGCAAAAGCGGACAAGTTTGAAAAACTTATCAAATATATGACCCAGGCAAAATCTTATGTTGTTGAAAGCGAGAAGCCGCTTTATGATAATATGGAAAATGCTATAAATGAGCTTGCAGATAAACTGCAGGCAGATGAAAAAAGTCAAAAGCAGTATGAAGCATTGCTCAATAGCCTTATAGATTCTTATGCTGATTATTATCTTGCGCAGTATACAAAATACCGCTTGAATTATACAGACTCTCAAAAACGCGACAGCATTTTGAACAGCGATACTCGCCTGATTTGCGAAGTCCTGAAAGATATTACAATTTTGAATAAGACGGATTTTGAAAACTGGCGAAATACAATTACAAGTTTAAAGCCTGCTGAAGCGGATGTTACAAAGGAAAAAATCCGCGAGAATGCATATCAGGATTTCAATCCAAGGGAAAATTATGATAAGCCTTCTTATACTGTAAAGCAATTAGAAGAACAGTTGGATTCAATTTATGCAAAATGGGAAGATGCTATAAAGGCAACGTTCAGTGATCCCGGAATTGACCAGAATCTGAATATGCTTTCTGGTGAACAGAAAGCTTTAGCTGCAAACTTTAAAAACGGCTCTGCAAAAATCACAATTAATAACTGCAGAATGATGCGTGATATTATCAATAATCTTTCAAACGGATTTGAGAAGATTGAATTGGCTAACGCTGACTTTGCGGCTGTATTCAGCAAACCAATGAATGTTGATGAGGCAAAAAACGCCTTTAATCACTTTATCGAAAGTAAGTGCGCTGGAAAAGAGCGTGAAAAAATCCGTATTATTTTAAGCGGAAAGTAAAAAAAGGAGCAAATAGGAATGGCACAAATTCAAGGATTTAGAATAAGAAATTACAAAGCACTGCGTGATGTTACACTTGGAAAACTATGGAATAATGGGGAAGATCCTTTAACACAATTAACAGCAGTTATTGGGAAAAATGGAGCTGGAAAAAGTAGTATTTTTGATGCTTTTGGATTTATTGCGGACTGTCTAAAAATGAGTGTTGAAGATGCTTGTGATGCACGCGGTGGATTTCAAAAGATTTTTTCAAAAGGTCAAGATTCTAGTGAATCCATTTCTTTTGAATTGTACTACAGAGAAAGCAAAACTGATAATCCAATTACATATGAATTTTCCATTAAACTTGATGAAAATAACAGACCTTTTGTATACAAAGAAAGGTTAAGACAAAGAAGAAAAGGTCAGCATAAATTTGGACAGCCATTTTCTTTTCTGGTGCTTAATAACGGAACTGGCGTTGTTTGGAAAGGAGAAACAGTAGGTAAACAGATTGAAGAAGATGAAAATTCTCTATTCGATCCAAAACAGTTAATTTCTGATATTGAATCTGGAAATCTAACAGAAGAAACAAATGAAACTGAAGTCGTTCGTTTGGAAGATAACAGACATCTTGCAATTACAATTCTAGGAGCCTTAAAACAGCACCCTAGAATTGCTGCTTTCAGAAAATTTATAGAAAGCTGGTACTTAAGTTACTTCTCTCCGGATTCTGCACGTTCTTTGCCTTTAGCCGGTATACAAAAACATCTGGATACACATGGTGATAACCTTGCGAATGTTGTTCAATTTATGCAGCGTGAACAACCACTGCGATTTAAAAGTATTTTAAAAGATATTTCACAAAAGATTCCAGGACTTTTGAATATAGATACAGAAACATCATCTGATGGTAGATTATTGTTGAAATTCTATGGACAGGGATTTAAGGAGCCATTTTATGCACAACAAATGTCTGATGGCACATTAAAGATATTTACATATTTGCTGTTGATGGAAGACCCAGAGCCACATTCATTTATTTGTATTGAAGAGCCTGAAAATGGTCTTTACCATAGACTTTTGGAGATTTTGGCTACAGAATTCAGAAATTATGCCTCTTCAAAAAAAGGTGGGGCACAGATATTTGTAACAACTCATCAGCCATATTTTGTAAACGCATTAAAACCAGAAGAAGTTTGGGTTTTGCAAAAGCAAGCGGATGGTTTTTCAAAGATTACAAGAGCAAGCAAAAAAGAACTGGTTCGTAATATGGTTGAAGAAGGCATTGAACTTGGAAATTTATGGTATAGCGACTATCTTGATGGAGACAACTAGATGAATTTTGAATTTTTGATAGAAGATATGTCTGGAAAAACTATGCTTGAAGAGCTTGTTCCTAAAATTATAGATACAACGAAACATTCTTATCGTATTATTTCTTATAAAGGAATTGGCTCTATTCCAAAAGGGTTAAAAACTTCACAAGATGCATCTAAAAGAGCATTGCTCAATCAGCTTCCAAAATTGCTTTCTGGATATGGAAAAACATATCAGTACACTCAAGGAGAAAATGTAGTAATTGTTGTTTGTGATCTGGATAATAAAAATGAAATTACTTTTATGAATGAGTTAAATTCTATTTTACAAAATTGCAATCCTGCACCGCAAACTAGTTTTTGTCTTGCAATTGAAGAAGGTGAAGCTTGGTTGCTTGGAGATATTCAGGCAATAAAAGCTGCTTATCCAAAAGCAAAAGATAAAGTCCTTAATTCATATATAAATGATTCTATTTGTGGGACTTGGGAATGGCTTGCTGATGCTATTTATAAGGGAGGAAGTGAAAAATTGAAAAAAGCCGGATTTATTGAAACTGGATTAAAAAAAACTGAGTGGGCAAAAAATATCTGTTTCCATATGGATGTTGAAAATAACAAATCACCAAGCTTTAATAATTTTAAGAAATGCATACAAAAATACTCAGAAAAAAATTAGCCTAAAGGAGTACCCCGCAATGTCATCACTTTTCACCGATGAAGAACTTTTGAACTTAGACGAAACAAATTTTGCCTCAAATAAACCAGTTACCGTCCTCGGTAAGACCTTTCCTAACGACACAGAACGTCGTGAATATTTCCGCGAGGAACTTCGCAAAAAACTGCCTGAGCTTAAAAAACTTGAAGGTTACCCTATTGGTGAAGATGATGACATTATAAATCTTTCTGACCCGCCATATTACACTGCCTGTCCGAATCCTTGGCTCAATGATTTTATTTCTGAATGGGAAAAAGAAAAAGCGGCTCTCGAGGAAAAAGGCAAACGCAAGCCGGAGTTTGAAGTAAAAGACCCGTATGCAAGCGATGTGAGCGAAGGAAAGAATAATCCTATTTACAATGCTCATTCTTACCACACAAAAGTGCCTCATCCGGCAATTATGCGATACATTCTGCATTATACACAGCCGGGCGACATTATTCTGGACGGATTTGCGGGAACAGGAATGACTGGCGTTGCGGCTCAGATGTGCGAAAAACCGGACATTGACTTAAAAAACAAGATTGAGAACGAGTTTTCTGCCCTTGGATACAAAAAGCCTGTTTGGGGAGCGCGACACGCGGTATTGGGAGATTTGAGCCCGGTTGCAAGTTTTATTGCCTACAACTATAACACTCCGGTAAACGCAAAACTTTTTGAACTGCAAGCAAAAAAAAATCTTGCAGAAGTTGAAAAAGAATGTGGCTGGATGTACGAGACACACCACACCGACGGCACTGTTGGCAAGATAAACTATGTTGTTTGGAGCGATGTTTTTATTTGTCCTGACTGCGGCGGCGAGATTGTTTTTTATGACGCGGCGGTTGACAAGGAAAAAGGTGAAGTAAAAGAAAACTTTGCATGTCCTGTTTGTGGAGCTATTCATACGAAGAAAGAAGTAAAGAAAAGCATTCATACTGTTTTTGATAAAGCCTTGGGCAAGACTATACAGCAGGCAAAAACTGTGCCTGTCTTGATTTCTTATTTTGACGCAAATGGAAAAAAACATGAAAAGAAACCTGATGGTTTTGATTTTGAGCTCATAAAGAAAATTGATAATGCAGAGATTCCATATTGGTATCCGACGGAAAGAACTTGTGAAGGAAAAGAAACTCGCAGAAATGATTCTTCTGGAATTACAAATGTGCATCAGTTTTATACGAAGAGAAACCTTTGGATTTTGGCAGCAATAAAGAATAAATGTTCGATTCCATTACAACATTTGATGTTTAATAGTCAGTTGATAAATCTCTCAAGAATGAATCGATTTAGACCAGGTATATCGTTCCCATATAATCCTTTGAGCGGTACAATGTATATCGGTTCTCAAATTTCTGAGGCAAATGTTTTTAAAGCATATGAAAATAAAATTTCAAGGCTAGTAGAAGCAGTAAAACTTTTGACAAGTAGAAATATACTTTCTCTTGCATCTGCTGAAAAATTATCAATTGCAGGCAATTCAATCGACTACATTTTTACTGACCCGCCATTCGGCGCAAACATTATGTATTCGGAGCTGAACTTTATTCAGGAAAGCTGGCTCAAAGTAAAAACAAACAACAAGGAAGAAGCTATCGAAAATGCTGTCCAGAACAAAGGCTTGCTTGAATATCAGAACATCATGCAGAAATGTTTCGCTGAGTATTTCCGAGTATTAAAACCAGGACGATGGCTTACTGTTGAATTCAGTAATACCGCAGCAAGTGTTTGGAATTCTATCCAGCTTGCATTAAATCGTGTTGGATTTGTAATTGCAAATGTTTCATCTTTGGATAAACAGCAGGGAAGCTTTAAAGCTGTAACCACTCCAACCGCCGTAAAGCAGGATTTGGTAATCAGCTGCTACAAACCGTCAGAAACATTTACCAAAAACTTTCTTATTCAGGACAGCCGGGCGAACACTTGGAGTTTTGTAAATGAGCAGCTGGAGCACCTCCCGATTCCTGCTGTAAAAGACGAGCGCACAACATCTGTAATTGAGCGCAGCCCGAAAGTTCTTTATGACCGCCTTATCACATATTTCTTTATGCGCGGGCTCCCGGTTCCTCTTGATGCCGCAGACTTTCAGGAAGGTTTGCGCTCACGCTTTGTGAGTGAAGACGGCATGGTGTTCACTTCTGCCCAGCTTAACTTGTATCACGACTTAAAGAAAAAGCATAATATTACCGGGCAGCTGGATTTGTTCATTTCGGTTATCGAAAGCGAAAGCGACGCAATCCAATGGCTCAAAGAGAAACTTGAGGAGAAGCCTCTCAAATATCAGGATATTCAGCCGGACTACCGCAAGGCATATACAATCAGCCGCAAGGGCGAAGTTGAAGTTGAGCTAAGAGACGTTTTGGCAGAAAACTTCATCGAAGAATCTGACGGCACATGGCGAATCCCAGACCTGAATGAACAGAAAGACCGCGATGCGATGCGCACAAAGCAGCTCCTTAAAATCTGGCAGTGTTACGTTGACCAGATAGAAAACGGCAAAGCAAAGAAACTCAAAGATATCCGCCTTGAAGCTGTAAAAGCCGGATTCAAAGACTGCTACCAGAAAAAAGACTTCAAGCGCATTGTGACAATGGGAGACAAGATTCCAGAGAACCTGCTCACAGAGGACGAAACGCTGCTGAACTATTATGATATTGCGTGCAGTAAGGTGTAAGGATTTAAGATGAATAAAAAATATCGATTAGTATTATTCAGTTTAGAGATAATTGCTTTAATTGTTGTTACTCATTTTTGTATTGGAAATGTATTATTGGCATTATCAGATTTATGGTTTTCATCCGGTTTATTAATGCTAATCTTATTATCACTTATTGATCAGCCTTTTTTCTCGAAAGATACAAACATATTTGTAAATGGAGTAACAGGTTTTCTTGCTTTATTATTAATAGAACAGCCAAAAAGAGATTGGATCTTCTGGACTTTTTTTGGGTTTGTAATTTACTTATTAGTTTCTTCATATATTTTGATGTGGGTTAGGCGAAATGAATTAAATGAAGAAAAAAAATCTGTTCAATTCTTCTCTAGACTTAATAGAATAATTGGTTCTCCTCAGGTACTCTTTTCTGCTTTCTTTTTATGGGGTGCATTCTTGCAATTTGGTATAACAAATAAAAAGTACATACCAATATTCTGGTATTGGTTAATTGTAATTTTGTTAGATACCTCATCATTAGCAAAAATCATAGCTGATATGTTAACGAGAAAAAAAGAAGAATCTATATCTTCCGCTATTGGAAATGTACTTGGAGTTCAAGGAAGGGATATTCTTTTAATAAAATTATTTCCATTTGAACAAAGAAAAACAATATCTTTATTTGAACCGGTAATATTTAAATTAAAGAGTAATAAAAAAACTGGTAAAGGAATAATTATTGAATCCTATCTGTTAAATGAACAGCAGTGGATAAAAGTATTAAAAATTGATAAAGGACTGGAAGACTTTGGTACAGATTCGAATAAAAAACTTTCAGAAGATATAGTTTATAAAATTGAAATCCAAGATGGTCAAAAAATACCTTTTCTTGAAACGTTTGTCGGTATTGTTCATGAAAATAGCGATATAGATAAGATTACCTTTATTTATGATTCAAAGATTCCAATTGAAGCTGGAATGTTAGTTGAAATACAACAGATAGATAAAAAAGTAATTTATCAAATATTTAATGGATTAACTCAACAAGAATCACTCGAAGCTAAGAATAAATCTGATATGATTATTGGAACAGCATTACAGCTTGGTGTTTGGGATGAAAACAACAATAGATTCGAAAAATATGGTTGGGTGCCATCAATTAATACACCAGTACATATAGCGTCTAAACCTAAATTATCAAAAACCGAAAAAGGTATAATTGAACTCGGAAAAGTTCCTAATACAGATTTTCCTGTGCTTATGGATATCAATACAGCTATTACTCATCATATGGCAGTTTTAGGTGTAACAGGAACTGGAAAATCTGTTTTTGTAAGGGATTTAATAAAACGATATGTTACTTTTGGAAAGAAAAAAATCTTTATTATTGATTTTACTGGTGAACATAAAAAAAAATTACCAGATACAACACCATTTATCACACCTAGTGAAGAACAAGAAATATATAAAAATTTTGATGTAATTAATAATGAAATGGATAAATTTCCAAACCAACGTAATCAAGAAACTCTCACTAATTTGAAAAATGCAATTGTTAAAATAATAGAAACAGCAATCAAAAATTATTTAGAGTCAGATGAACTATTTAAAATAATTGAATTACCCGATGTTCAGAATAGTCAAAATATTTTTGATTTTACTAAAGTTCTATTTAAACAAATATTTAGTATTGCAAAAAAAAATATGGATAACAAAGAAAGTTCGCAATTATGTATTGTATTAGAAGAAGCACATACAATTATACCTGAATGGAATTTTGCAAGTGATTCAAGTAAAAACAGCCAAGCAGCTATGAATGCAATTTCTCAGATTGCACTACAAGGACGTAAATATAATGTTGGTTTATTAGTCATTGCACAGAGAACTGCAAACGTCTCAAAAACAGTCCTAACACAATGTAATAGTATTATATCTTTTACAGAATATGATAATACAAGTATCGATTTCTTATCAAATTACTACGGCGATTCAATAGCTCATATATTACCATCATTGAAATTTAGACAAGCAATTGCAGCCGGAAAAGCATTTAGTTCAACAGTACCTATGATTTTTGAAGTACCAGAAATAAAAGAGGAGCCTGCCGTAAAAGGATAGGAAATCTAATAAGGAAAATTATATGAAAGAGCAAGCCCTAAAAGAATTCATAGCCAAATATTATTCTCGCGAAAATGAAAGTTGCGAATGGAAAGAATTCAAAGAATTAAAACATGCTGTTTCCGGCAAGGAAATGGATGATATTATTTCCTATGTTTCTGCTCTTTCAAATATGAACGGTGGTACTCTTGTTGTCGGCATAAAAGATCAAAAATTGGACATTATAGGTATTCAGGATTTTTATAATTACACACCCGAGAATCTTAAATTCCGTGTTCTTGACTTATGCACGAATCTTCCGTCAGAAAACTTTTATGTTGATGAGTATAAGACAGAAGATACAAATAAAACTGTTTGGATTATTCATGTTCCGAAACATCATCCACGTAAGCCTGTAATTGCACACACAAAGGCATACATGAGGATTGGCGAGCAAGAGCCACAGTCAATGTTCCCGGACGAGTTTATGCGATATGATTCTTTTACAATCCGCGAATCCATCAACAATTGTATTGCACACCAAGATTATACTATGGGAGCGCGTATTGAAGTTGTTGAATTTGAAAATGAAAAATTGGTTTTTAAAAACGCAGGAACATTTATTCCAAACTCGATAAACGAAGTTCTTGCAAGTGACAGTCCGGAGTCTGTTTACAGAAATCCATTTTTAGTAGAAGCTATGCGTAATTTTGGCATGATAGAGACTCAGGGCGGAGGTATAAAAAAACTTCATATTTTGCAAATGAGACGAGGCTTCTCTCTTCCTCAGTACAATTTTGACAATATGTATGTAAAACTTACCATTGGCGGAATTCAGACCAATAAGCGCGTTCCTCCTGAAAAGATTGAAGAACTTGAACGTACAGATAGTTTTGATGAATACGCAGAATATTATACAAAAGATGTGATTGAAAAAACTGCCATAGAAAATATTCCTCAAACTGTTGAAATGGAGAAAGCTACCTTACAAACTACCCTAGAAAATGATACGACTACCCCAGAAACTACCTCAGAAAAGATTATTTTGTTAATTAGGGAAAACCCTAAAATAACAAGAGAGGAACTTGCATCTGCGTGTAAAATATCTGTAGACGGCATAAAATGGCAGTTAAAAAAACTAAAAGGCAAGGTTTTGCATACGGGTCCGAATAAAGGCGGTCGTTGGGAAATAATCGGAGAATAAAATGCTATACAATAACCAGCCCATAGAAGTTATTTCCTCAAAAACAGTTTTCGGTAAATCTGTGAGCAAAATCCGTATTTTGGCTACAGGACAAACTCTTGATGTCCGCAGTGAAGAAATAGCAGATAATACACCGGAAATTTCCTTTCAGAATTTACAATTTCGTGCTATGGCTGCGCGAATCAAAAATGAGATTGGCAGCCAGAGCATTCTTTCACCTTATGAGAGCAATATAATACCTTTGCCGCATCAGATTCTTGCGCTTGAAAAAGTGATGAACGGCGCTTATTGCCGTTTTTTGATTGCTGATGAAGTTGGCATGGGAAAAACAATTGAAGCAGGCCTTTGTCTAAAAGAATTAAAGCTGCGTGGAATTGTAAAACGGACATTAATTGTTGTTCCTCTTTCTGCTATGACACAGTGGCAGTCGGAATTGAAAAAGCATTTTAACGAAAGATTTCATATTTATGATTCTGAGTTCATTGCCTCTATGTCAAAAACTTTTGGACGCTTAGAAGCAGACAATGAAATAAACATCTGGCAGCAGAACAATCAGATTATTGTATCTATGGATTCTCTGCGTCCTCTTGAATCACGGCGTGGCTGGAGCAAAGAAAAAATTGATGCTTATAATAAATACAGGATTGAAAGTGTCATAAATGCAGATTTTGATTTATTGATAATAGATGAATGTCATAAAGTTGGCGGAAGCGATGAAAATGTTGGTCGATTTCAGATGGCAAAAGAGTTATGTTCTGCAATCCCGAATGTGCTTCTTCTTTCTGCGACACCTCACCGGGGGAAATCGGACCATTTCCGCCGTATTATGAAATTATTGGATAATGACGCTTTTAGCGGCGAAGCTGCTCCAACGCTTGAAGAGCTTGAGCCTTATGTAGTTAGAACGGAAAAGCGGCAGGCAATAGATTATTCAGGAAATCCTTTGTTTAACAAGCGAAGAACTGAAAGACTGATTGCAGAATATGATAATTCTAGGCACAGACTGCAGAGGCAGCTGTATGAAGATGTTACCGAATATGTAAAAAAAGGATTTGATCTTGCAACAAAAACTAAGAACACATCTTATGTGTTTGTGATGGTTTTGTTTCAAAGAATGATGTCTTCTTCTACCCAGGCAATTCTTGATGCCATTGAGAAAAGGGCAAACCGGCTTGAGACAGAAAAGAATCAAAACCTTACCCATGAAAATGTTGTTCAGAAACTTTTAGGGGAAGATGCGGACGCCCCGCTAAGCTTGGATTTTGAGGAAAAAGTGAACGAACAGATTCAAAATACAGTCGCGGCATATGAAACGGAACTTTCAGAACTTAAAGATTTATTAACAGAAGCAAAACACTGCAAGGCAAATGAATTTGACGTAAAATTTGAGTATCTTTTAAACAAACTTGATGAACTTAAAAGAGCAGAAAATAATTTGGATTTAAAGTTCATTATTTTTACTGAATTTACTTCTACACAGCAGATGTTGTGCTCTGAACTTTCTAACCGTGGCGGTTATACATGTGCATTTATAAACGGTTCAATGGATGCCGATGAACGTGGCGAAGCCCTCAAGAAATTCAAGGATAAAGTTCAAGTTCTTGTTTCCACTGACGCTGCAGGTGAGTCTTTGAACATGCAGTTTGCTCATATTGTTATCAATTATGACGTACCATGGAATCCTATGATGATTGAGCAGAGAATCGGTCGCGTTGACCGTATTGGCCAAAGCCATGAAGTTCTGGCAGTCAATATGATGATAAACAATTCAATTGATTCCCGTGTTTACGAAGTTATAGAGACAAAACTAAATAAGATTCTTTTGGAAATGGGAATTGATAAAACTAATGACGTTTTAGACAGTACACTTGAAATCAATTCTGTAAACAGGCTTTATAGAACTTCGCTTTTAAATCCAGGCAAGTTTGAAAATGAAAGTTCTGAATGGCTTCGTGACATAAAAAAGAAACTGGCTAACTATAAGGCAACTGAAAAACAGTTGCCAGCAACAAAAGACGGAAGCATAAATCTAGCGGCAACAGACAAGATAAAGCATAGCCCTATTCCTGTATGGCTAAAAAAAATGTGTGAAGCATATTTTTTTGATAATCATATTAAATTTGACCTTACGTTTGATGGTTTTGCCGTAAAGCTTCATAAAGATGAGCCTGAAAAATATTATACGTTTGATACAAAAGTAAGCCTGGAGAATCCTGTGCCGGAACTGCTGACTATTCAAAGCGATTTGATTCAGAAAATATTAAGCGAGGCTGTTCCTGTAAATGAAGATGTTCCTATTCCTGTTATAAAAGTTCCGCAGGAAGGAAATTCCGCCGGAATTTTTATGCTTTGGAATATAAATGCATGTAATGCTTATGAAAAACAGACAAAAATTGTTCCAGTTTTTATTTCTGATAAAAATCAATATTTTGCCTCATACTCTCAAAGTCTATGGTCAAAGCTTAGCATGGGAGAGCTTTGTGTAAAAATAGAAGGGCAAGAATCTGATTCAAAAGCCTTGTTTAAAAAAATGCAGCGAACAGCAGAAGAGTATTTGCAGGCTGTTTATGCTTCAATGGAAAATGTCATAAATGCACATTCTGTTGCACTGCGTGAAAATAAAGAAAAAGCTTTTAAATTTCAGCTTCAGCAGGCGGAAAAAATTGGTATTGAACAGATTAAAAATTATCGTGTACGTAAATATAAATCTGACTATGAAAGCTGGATTTCTAATTATGAAACAGCCAGAAAGGTAATGCCTGAGCTTGAATGTCTGATGATGGTTAAGGTGGCTATATGAGCAGATGGTTTGATATAATAATTCAGAAAGTTACACCTTCGACTGATAAACCAATTATTGTAATTGATTCTCAAAAATTTCTTGAAATAGCGGAACTTCAGGAAAAATTAGCGCAGGAAAATTATAAACTTATTTTTGCAGAGCCAAATATTCAAGTTCGAATGAAATATGAACTGGAAGTAAAGAACCAGGCAAAGACAATTCTTGCAATCAAAGGCAAATATTCTTTAGTTGATGATATGAAGGCTTCAAGCTTTGTTGTTGAGTTGAAGCCCAAGGAAATATTTAGAAATTTTGATGAAAATGCGATTAAAGACCTCAATTATAAAGAACTTTGCAGGCTGGATAATATACAAGTTTTTAGAGATTTATCTTTTGAAGAAACAAAGAAAATTATAGACGAGAATATCAAAAATATAACTGTAGAAGATGAATTAAAAGAAGCGAAATCCTTGTTGCAAGGTTTAGAAAATACTGATTTTGATTTTCTTGATGAAAAACTCTGGTTCAAACTTGCTCCTGCTATTGGTAAGGCAGGAGAGCTTTCTTATAGATTAAAAAAATCTGATTTGATAGACAAATTTCTTGGAGCCGTGAATAATTTAAACCAGAAATTTCAGTTGTTTGTTGAATCAAAATATACACTGCTCTTTACGCGTACTGGAATAAAATATCCATATACAATTGATAAGGTTCTGGATTATATTGCTGCAAACAGCAAAAATAGCAGAGTTGCATTTATCGTGATTGATGGTATGAATTTCTGGCAGTGGGCTTTGTTAAAACTTTGCATTGAGAAAGAAGGCTTTGCAGTTGAAGAAAAGGCAACTCTTTCATGGCTGCCTAGTATCACGGCATGGGCAAGACAATCAATTTTTGCCGGCAAGAAACCAAATCCTCTAATTGATAATGCGACAGAAGGCGATTTATTCAAGAAATACTGGATGGAAAAACATCAGAAAATGTACTATCAGGTTTCGTATGAGAAAATCAAAACAGAACAGAAACTTTCCGTGCCTTCTTCTGATGTTTCAGTCGCGGGATTTGTGATTAATGCTCTTGATGAGATGATGCATGGAAATATTCTTGGTTATGAACAGCTCTATTCTAATACAAAGCTTTGGATTAAAAAATCTGGTTTTTGCAAATCAATAAAAGAACTCAGAAATGCTGGATTTGAGATTTATATATCAACTGACCATGGAAATGTTGAGTCTGAATTGAACCTAAAACTGTCTGCTGGACAAAAGTCTTTGATGCATTCAAGAAGCAAGAGATTTATTCAGTTCGATACGGAAGAACAAGCTGCTTCATATATTGAAAATCATCCGGAATATCAGTTAGGTAAAAAAGATAAATCTGTATATTTCAAAGATACCAACGGCTTTGGAAATTCTGGAGAGAAAGTTATAACTCATGGCGGCAGTCATATTTTGGAGCTGATTATACCTGTAGGAGTGGTAAAATAAATGGCAGAAAGAAAGAAAAGCGTAGGAAATGAACAGCCTCTTCCTATTGATATTATAAATGACTCAATTATTGAATATCTTGAAACTAAGGACTTAGACAAAGAGGTTTTATTGCTAAAAGTAAAAGCGCAGTACCATGGAGATAACAGAGCAAGAAAAGCGGCAAATGCTATTTATTCTGTTGTTACAAAAAAGAGCGCTTTGAATAAAGCTATTTTAAATAATTATACTCCGGAAAGCTATTATAAATTAAATAAAGCTGATAAAAATACAATTGCAATTTCACTTATTTGTTTAAGATTTCCATTTACTTTTTATTTTGTGCTTTCCTTGGCGAAAATTTTTAATGTTCAAGATATGGTAAACAAACAGTATATCAATGAGAGAATGGCTTCTCTTTATGGCTCAAACTTAAGCCTTGTGCATGGCATAGAGGCAGCTTTAACAATTTCAATAAACTGTGGATTTATAAAAAGGGAAAAGCCCGGTTTATTTAGCATATGTGAGCCTTGCCAAAAAACTTCATTTTCAAAGGAAGCCTGGATTTCTACATTTTTTGAATTAAATGGAAAAAAATCTTTTGCCATCAGCGATTTGCGCTATGAACCAGTAATGTCGTATTTATCTGATTTGAATATAGATTGGGAGAATGCAAAAATATTACATACAACAGAAGATTATAATAATCAAATAATTATAGATAAATTGAGATGATTATAAATAATAAAACAGTGATTTTATAATTTGAACGATTGTTAATCTTGTTGTTTAAACAAAAGACCATATAGATCCGGCAGAAAAACGAAAATTTTCAGCTGCGCATAAACTGTTTGAAAAACTGAAAGATGAGCTGCCTGATGTGTATTACAGTTCTCAGAATTCAAGGCAGAATATGACGGAAATCATCGAAAGCGTGGTGAAAGGGGAGAAGCTGAACAACGATTTGTATGAGTAAAAAAGGCTTTTGTGTAACATACGGCTTGCCCCTGCAATTTCTGAACTTAGCTTTATTTTCTGCGTAACTTGTTTTTCTCAGGAAAAAACAGATGACCAGATTTTTGTATTTTCAAACTGTATCTACACAACTGAAAATTACGTTTCTGGAGGTACAGGACATTCATTTGTTTTAGGAGATGAAAGTTTTTCTCCAAAATCTGACAAACTTCACAAAGAAGCCGCAAATTCATTCTGCATATTTTTTTCACTTTCAAATGCTGTGTTAAAGCCTGGCGTAACAAATCTAACTTCTGAAAATGGTTCGTTCGAAGGCGCAATAATAAATCATGGAACTGAAATTGCATTTAAACTTGACAGTCCTTTGGAATGCACTTTTGACGGAAAAAATATTCATCTAAAAGGAATTGCCCGTCTTTATGAACCAGGAACTTCTACAAAATTCGGAAAAATCTTGCCATTTGTGTACAACGGCTCGCTTTCCAATGGATTGTTTGTTGATTTATGGTCAAATCCTGCATATCAGATAAAAAATAAAAAAATCAAATCCTTATTGCAGAGGCTGGAAATGAAAACAGAGTGTTCCTATGCGCATTGTAACGGACACTTATCTATAAAGATTTAAAAATATGTGTTATCATATTTCTATAGTTTTTTGTTATGAGAAGATAGTTATGAGCAATTTTGCATTTTTACAAGCCTATTGGCCAGACTTTGCTAATACTCTGGATTTTGCAGAAAAATATGTTTATTCGGATGCTGCTTCAAGCAAGAACAAGTCAGGACTTTTTGTTGAGCTTATGGTTCGTGAAATAATGCGAATTGAAAACATTCCTGAGCCGGAAGATGCAAAAGATAATAATCATTACACCAGAATCAAAATTCTCAAATCACAAGGACTTCTTCCTTATGATGTAAACCAATGGATTAATCAAGTTCGTATAAAACGTAACGATTCTGCTCATGAGAATATTGCTACAGAACAGGAAGCTTTGGCCGTTTTAGAATTTGCATATCAAATTGCAATATGGTTTATGCAGACTTATGGCGATTCTGCTTTTAAACCGGAACCATTTGTAAAACCTGAGCCACCTAAAAAGAAAATCAATCTGATGCCTCTTGTAAAGAATCAGGAAAAGAAGATTGAAGAACAGAAAACAGAGCTTGAAAATGCAGCTGTTGCTATTGCAGAAAAAGAAGCTGCAATTGCTGAACGTGATAAAAGACTTTCTGAGCTTGAGGCAGAAATTGAAAAGGCTCGTAAAGAACGCGAATCTATACAGAATCTTACTCCGCAGAGTGCGCTTACAAAGCAGCAGAGACAAAATACATCTGCCGCTGCAATTTCTAAAGCTAAACTTACAGAAGCGCAGACTCGTGCAATTATAGATGAACAGCTTAGAAAAGTTGGATGGGAAGCAGATACAGAAAATCTTCGGTATTCTAAAGGAACACGACCTCAGAAAGGAAAGAAAATAGCTATTGCTGAGTGGCCGGTGAAACCAACAAAAACGGCTGATGACAGAGCTGATTATGCTTTATTCATAGATGAGCAATTGATTGGAATTATTGAAGCAAAAGCCTATGAAAAAAATGTTTATGCAATAATTGATAATCAGTGCCATGAGTATGCCAGAAATATTAAAGACGAAGATGAAAAATATTGCATGGGTAAATGGCAGAATGGCTTAGCAAAGCAAAGCTTTAAAGTGCCATTTGTTTTTGCAACTAACGGCAGACCTTATCTTAAACAGATTGAAACAGAATCTGGAATATGGTTTCAGGATTTAAGAAAGGATTCCAATATTCCTTTAGCTTTGCAAGGATGGTATAGCCCGGAAGATTTGCTTGCAAAGTACAAACAGAATGTTGATGAAGCTGACCAAAAACTTTATAACTTGCCTTATGACTTTTTGCGTGACCCAGATGGTTTGAACTTCCGATACTACCAGCTTGAGGCTGTGGAAGCTGTAGAAAAGGCTGTAATTAACGGAGCAAAACATATACTTCTTGCAATGGCTACAGGAACTGGAAAAACACGTACCATTTTGGGAATGGTTTATCGCTTCTTAAAAACAAATCGTTTCCGACGAATTTTATTTCTGGTGGACCGTACTGCTTTAGGAGAACAAGCGCAAGATGTTTTCAATGATGTTAAGCTAGAAGACTTGCAGCCGCTTAATAAAATCTACAGCATCAATACACTTGATGATATTGATTTAGCATCTGAAACAAGAATTCAAGTTGCTACTGTTCAGGGAATGGCAGCTAGAATCATGAGTGATGATAAGGAACGAATTCCTTCAGCTGGTGATTTTGACTGTATCATTATAGATGAAGCTCATAGAGGTTATACTCTTGACCGAGAACTTTCAGAAGCAGAACTTTTATTCAGAGACCAGAATGACTTTATAAGTAAATATAAGAAAGTAATTGAATATTTTGATGCTGTAAGAATCGGATTAACTGCAACTCCAGCTTTGCACACAACACAGATTTTTGGAAATCCTGTCTATAGTTATTCTTACCGTGATGCTGTAATTGACGGATATCTTGTGGATTACGACGCGCCTCATATTATTAAGACTGAACTTAATCAGCATGGAATACATCACGAAAAAGGTGAAAGTCTTGCACGTTATAATCCGGTGACTAAAGAACTTTTGAATCCTGAAGAACTGGAAGATGAGCTTGATTTTGATGTAGAAGAGTTCAACAAAAATGTTCTTGCTCCATCATTCAATGAAGTGACTCTTGCAGAAATTGCTAAACACATTGATCCTGAAAGCGAGGAAAAAGCTGTTGTTTTTGCGGTTAATGACAGGCACGCAGATGAAATTGTCCGTATATTAAGAAAGATTTATGAAGACCAGGATGTTCCAGCAAATGCAATAGAAAAAATTACTTGTTCTATTGGCGACCGAAAACGTGTTCAAGATGCAATTAAACGCTTTAAGAATGAACACTATCCTACAATTGCAGTTACTGTAGACTTGCTTTCAACAGGTATTGATGTTCCTGAAATTACAAAGATTGTATTTATGCGGCGAATAAAATCCCGTATTCTTTATGAGCAGATGCTTGGCCGTGCAACACGTCTTTGTCCTAAGATAAATAAAACACACTTTGATATTTACGATGCTGTTGATTTGTATTCATACCTTGATGAGTTCTCTTCAATGAAACCTGTAGTATCAAATCCTTCTGTTACTTTTGATGAACTTTTCAAAGGCTATGAAAAAGTTGAAGATGAAGAACATATCAAATTTATTAATGACCAGATTATTGCCAAGCTCCAAAGAGTAAAACGACACATGGATGAAACACAGATTAATTATTTTACAATTAATTCTAACTATGAGTCTGTGGAAGATTTCATAAAGGCTGTAAAAAAATGTAGAGATGAAAGCGAAGCCGCTTGTAAAGAATTACTTTTAAGAAAGAAGGGTGCATTTGGCGCTTTTAAGTTGGAAAAAAGTCTTGAGCACTATGTGCCTATTAGCAATAAGCCTGATTCTGTAGAAGAGGTTGCCAGAGGATATGGAAAAGGTCAGGAACCTGAAGATTATCTAGAAAGCTTTGCAAATTATTTAAGAACTAACAGAAATAAAATTGCAGCACTTGATATTGTTTGCGCTAGGCCTGCTGATCTTACTCTTGCAGATTTACGAAGCATTAGTAAAACTCTTGATTCAAATGGATATAATTCAATTAAATTAAATACAGCCGTAACTCAAGTTACAAAAGAAGACTGTGCCGCAGATATTATTTCTCTTGTTCGTCGTTATGCAATTGGAAGCCCTCTCGTATCTCACGAAGAGAGAATTCACAATGCTGTAAAGAAACTTTGTAAAGCACATGACTTTACAGCCGGTGAAAATAAATGGATTGAAAGAATCGAGAAATACCTTATAAATGAATCAGTTCTTAATGCAGAAACTTTTGATGAATACCTTGCATGGAGAAATCAGGGAGGTTTCAACAAAGTAAACAAGATTTTCAATAATCAATTGAATTCTATTATTAAAGAATTAAACACATATCTTTATGAAGATAAAGCAGTCTAAGTTTTAGGGAAGTGTACAAAACAAAACTCGATAGTGGCAAAAGCGAACAACCTGCCGCCAGATTTGATTCTGGATGTTGTGAAGGAATTGAAGAAGATGGAGAAACAGAATGGCAAAGAAATAACTCAAGAATTGTCCACTTTTATTGACTAGTACATTAAAATAAAATGACTATCCCAAAATATGCATTTTTCATATTTAAACCTGTCTAAAAATATGCAAAGTTTACAAGTATAATTGTCTAAAAATATGCAAAATTTACAAATATAACCGTCCAAAAATATGCATATTTATTGAAGGAAAGCATAATTAAGGGTATATTATAAGTAGAGGTGCTTATGCTCAGAAGAAAAGCTTACGAAAATCTGCTTGAATGGAAAAAAACAAAGGTACATGAAACTTTATTGATAAAAGGTGCCCGGCAGATTGGTAAAACTTTTCTTGTACGTGAGTTCGGTAAAAATGAATACAAAAGCTTTATTGAAATTAATTTCCTTAAAAATCCAGGCTTAAAAGCAATTTTTGATGACGAACTTACCGCTGAAGAAATCTATAAGAGAATTTCTGCACATATTCCTTCCGTAAAACTTATAAAAGGGGAAACACTGATTTTTCTTGATGAAATTCAGAAATGCTCAAAGGCGCGTACTTCCCTAAAATTTCTCGCCGAAGATGATCGTTATGATATTATCTGTTCTGGTTCACTTTTAGGTTTGCACTACGGACAAGACGATGACAAAGAAGTTGAAGAAGTTGAATCTATACCGGTTGGATTTGAGCGGCAGCTTATAATGTATTCCATGGACTTTAGGGAATTTTTATGGGCTTACGGTTACAGTGATGAAGATATCGCTTATTTAAAAAGTTTTTATGATGAACGAAAAAAAATCCCTGTGGACATATTACAGAAATATCAGTCGGTTCTTAAAGAATATATTGTGGTCGGCGGTATGCCTGAAGTTGTAAATGACTTTGTAAATTATAAAGATTTCACGAGAGTTCAGAACATTCAGGATAAAATTCTTTCTTCTTATGACGATGATATTGCAAATCATGCAAAAGGTGTGGAAAAAGTAAAGGTACGGAAATGTTATGACAGTGTTCCCCGACAGCTTGCCCGTGAAAACAAAAAGTTCAAGTACTCTGAAGTAGAAAAAGGTTCAACAGCCAGAAAATATTCAGACAGCGTAACATGGCTTGAAGATTCAAATCTTGTGCATGTCTGCAGGAATGTTTATGAGCCGTATCTTCCGCTTGCGGCTAATTCAAAAGAAAATGAATTTAAACTCTATTACAATGATACAGGGCTTTTGCTTGCGCGTTATGGTTTTCAGACAAAGCTTGCAGTTTTAAATGGAACTCTTATGGGGAACGCAAAAGGCGGTATTTATGAAAACCTGATTTCAGAAATGCTTATAAAACTCGGCTATACATTGCATTATTACAAGACGGAAAACAGCAGCATGGAAATTGAATTTATTATTGAAAAAAATGGAACCATAATTCCTGTTGAAGTAAAAGCCGGTAATGCAGACACTCCGTCTCTTAACAGTTTCCTTGAAAAATTTCATTCCATCTACGCAATCAAACTGATTGACGGCAACCTTGGAACTTCAGAAAACAAACTTGTGCTGCCGCATTTTATGGCGATGTTTTTGTAATTTTTCGAAAAAAATTGAAGGCGAATTGAATTATGGCAAAGAAAGTAGAAATAGAACAGAAAGGAGGGGAAAGCCTTCCCCTCGCTCCAGAGCGCAAACGCTCTTCCGCTACCCCTTCTCCTAAGGGCAAAGCCCCTAAAACCCCAGCAATGTTCCGTGAGTTTTGTGAAACAAAAACCGATGCTGAGCGTAAGCAAACGACCAACGCCCCCGGCAATGCTTCTGAAATAGAAACACCTTACGACCTGCCGGAGGGGTGGAAGTGGAAAACTGCTGGTGATATTGCTGATATTTATACAGGAAACAGTATAAACGAAAAAGTTAAAGCAGAAAAATATACAGGGCAAACAACAGGCTTGAATTTTATTGGAACAAAAGATGTTGATTTTGACGGA
>JBNMJH010000013.1:0-77958 GCA_050873685.1 Treponema sp. | reverse complement strand
TGGGGGAAATTTGTAATGAGATAAAGCGAGGTAAATCGCCTAAATATGTTGACCGCAGTTCTTATTTAGCATTTGCTCAAAAATGCAATGTTAAAACAGGAGGAATAGATTTAAGCCTTGCTTTGTATCTTGATGAAAACTCAATTGGACGATATTCAGAAGCCGACAACCTTATTCAAGGTGATGTCGTTATTAATTCAACTGGCGGTGGAACTATGGGACGTGTTGGTTTATACGAAACAAAAGTTCCAGACGGAATAAAAGGCGTTTATCCAGATAGCCATGTTACCGTTATTCGTTCAATTGGAGGAATAAGTCAACACTATCTTTATTATGTTTTGAAACTTAATCAGCCAATATTAGAAAAAAGCGGAACTGGCTCAACAAATCAAACAGAACTTAAGCCTGCTTTTTTAGCTGATTTTGTCATTCCTCTTCCGCCGCTTGCCGAGCAAAAACGCATAGTCGCTGCAATCGAAAAGCTTTTACCGCTTTGTGAGAAGTTAGGAGAAAACGAAAATGCCAAATAAACACCCATACGAACTAGATTTTGAACAATATATCCGCAACACAGAACCTGCAAAAAAAGAAAAAAGCTATGCTTGGTCTACGGCACGCCTGAGCCAAAGGCGCAAACGTCAATAATTTCCACTCATGCAAACGGCGGGCAAAGCCCGACGTATGGAAACACCAGAACAACGGCTGTATTCTCTATCAAATATCTTCGCTCACTTGGGTTTAATGTAAACAACGATATATTTGCTGAAAATTCCTGGTATTTTAGAAATGCGTTGGTTCGTGCAAATTACAACAACTTGCAGAAAGGTATACAGGAAAATCCAGAGTTTCTTGAACGATTCTTCCGTAATCTCTTGATGGGTGAGCATAATGAACTAAAGAATCGATACTGTCATATCCGTTACACTGAGCAGGTAGCGATAAATTCAGAAAAAAGTAGCGATAAAGTAGCGATAAAACGAAAAAGTAGCGATATAATTCTCGATTATCTCCGACAAAATGATTCAATTGACAATTTGAAAGGGCGAGAAATAACGGGGCTTTCGGCTGCTGGCGTCCGCAAGATTTTCAACAAACTTGAATCACTGGGGATTATTGCAGGATTCGGCGAAAAAAAAGGAAGACGCTACAAACTCAAGGAAAAAAATGAGCAAAGTTTCAATACGATTTTTCAATGCCAAGGTAAAAACCGAGCCTGATGCCGGCTGTAAAATCTGCGTGGACTGGCAGCCTTTTTCTATTTTATGGAAGTAAGACAGATTCTTTTACGGCTCTGCGACTTTTAGGCTGCCGAAATCCGGCGGAATATAATAAGTTGTCTGCATTGTGCGCAGGCCTGCGTATTTTGCGTATTGCCATAGGCGTGGAATCAGGTTCTGCTCATAGTTCTTGAACTGACTTTTTATAAAATCAGTGTCGTCTGCTGAAATATTGAGATTTGCGGCTTTTTCTTGGCTGGATAAAAGAATGATTCTGTTTCGATTTTGAATGCGGGCGACTGTGTCCCTTGGCGGAAGACAGTTGCTCTTCTTGGTGTTGCATTCAGGGCAGCTCAGTACGAAATTCCACAGTTTATCTTCCTTTATAAAACTCCACGGAATAAAATGGTCAACGTGAATTTTTCCGTTTGCAGCTGAAAGTTTTTTGCCGCAGTAGAAGCAGTTGTTTTCTTCAAACTCTGTGAAAAGAATTTTTCTGAAAATATCGAGCGGCGAGCGTTTAGGCAGCGAAAGTTCCAGCTTTGAAAGAAGTCCGTAAAGAACATTTTCCTCGTTGGCTTTTTCAAGAAACTTTGCCCAGGAATAGTAGTTCAGCTTTTCAATTTCACTTTTGTATTTTATCATGAACTGATATGCGCCGTTTGAAACTTTTATAGAACTGCCATTTTCGCTGAATTCATAGATTTTTCCGCCGAAATCGCCGTAAAGCGCTCCAAGCACATATCTTTTACATTCGGCTTGAACTTTTTTGATTAAAGACTCTTTTGTTTTTTCTTCAATTGAAGCAAACTCAATATTTTCAAGAACCGGATTTTTTTCAGTTGCAGAATTGAAAATCTGCTCGATTTTTGAAGTTTTTCCTTCTATTGTAGGTTTCTGCTGGTGCAGATGATACTTTACAACAAGATTCCAAAAGCTTTCTGCAAATTTTGAAAAAATATCTTTATATGAAATCAGCTGAAAATCTTCCTGCGGAACATTGTTGAAAAGGTTGTCCAGAATCGATTTTACAAGCGCAAATTTATATGTTGAAGTCTTTTTGCTCTGCTCAGAAAAAACAAAATTGAACAGACTCCAGTATTCATCATCGCTGAGAATTTCTGTTTCTAAGATACCGCTTTTTGAATTCCAAGACATTTTAGTGTCCTAAAAAACGGTCGATTTTTGGGACAGAATTTGTTTGTTCAGATTCAGTGTTTACTCTGTTTTTCATATCGTTGGTGCAAAAAAAATTCAGTTGAAAATAGCTTTCCGAAGAACTGCATTTATTTTAGTTTGATAGCCTTTTCCAAGACTTTTAAAGGCTTCGATTACATCAGCATCAAGTTTTAGTGTTATTTGCTGCTTCTTAGGTTTATAATATTCAGAATTTGCTGGAATGAACTCAGAAAGCTCTTTTTCGGAAAGTTTAGGCGCATCCTCATAGTTTATTTCATAAGTTTTAGCAGCCCTTACCTCTTCTAATGCGTCAAATGCCGGCTGGACTCCAATCAGGATTTCTTTTTTTACTGTTGCCATAATAAAGCCTCCTTTCCTCCGCATCTGCTAACCGTGCTGAAATAATTCTATGTTCATTTTTTAAATATATACCAAAAAATAGTCATTGTAAACAAAATTTAGTGTCCCAAAAATCGACCGTTTTTTAGCGCAGGTGAATTGGTGCGGCGTGTGCGGGATTCCTGTTTTTGCGGAGGAGGGGAGCCGGGTGAAATGTCCGTTGTGCGGTGGACAGACTGAATATCTTGCTGCTGACTTGCGGCCGGTTTTCCCTGAGGAGAGGCTTTTGCTTGAGCTGCTGCTTGGAAAGAAGTTGTTCAGCCTTTCTTCCTGTTCTGTTTGGAACTGCGCGAACCGCTACTATATCGACGGAAAATCCGTGGCAATTTCTTCTTCAGTTTTTAGAATTGCCGACTGTGAAACTCTCCGTAAGAAACTGAATGGACATTCTGAAAAAAATCTTGAGATTTCGGCGTCGCATTTTGATTCAACAATCCAGAAATTTATTCAGGCGAACAAGACCAGGCTTGATTTTATAAAGGACGAGGCTTTTAGTTTTGTTCAGAGTGCGGCGGAAAAATTTATTCAGAAAAACGGAGCGGACGCTGAAAACCGCATGATTGTTTCGTTTTCGGGAGGTAAGGATTCTACGGCGACCGCGGACATTGTTGTAAAGGCGCTTTCAAATCCGTACATAACTCATCTTTTTGGAAACACGACGCTTGAATTTCCTTCCACAACTGAATATGCCGAACGCTACAGGAAGGCTCATCCGTTGGCGGAATTCCGTGTGGCTCAGAACACTGACCAGAATTTTTACGAGGTCTGCAAGGAAATAGGACCGCCGGCAAGAATGATGCGCTGGTGCTGCTCAATGTTTAAAACCGGGCCGATTACGCGCGTTCTGAACCGCAAGTTCGGCAGCAAGCAGATTCTTACGTTCTACGGAATCAGAAAAAATGAAAGCGTGAGCCGCTCAAAGTACAGCCGCGTTACAGAAAACACGGAAAGCGTGAAAATTCAGAAGCAGACAGTTGCAAGCCCGATTTTTTATTGGAAAGACCTTGATGTGTGGCTTTATCTTCTGGCGGAAAAAGTTGATTTCAACGATGCGTACCGACTTGGCTACGACCGAGTTGGATGCTGGTTGTGTCCGAACGGAAACTTGCGCGCGCAGTTTTTGAGCAAAATTTATATGGCTGAGCGTTTTGAAAAATGGCGAAGTTTTTTGATTGATTTTGCCCGCGGAATTGGAAAGCCGGATGCGGAGGAATATGTTGATTCCGGCGCATGGAAAGCCAGGCAAGGCGGAAACGGCGTGCGAGCGGCGGAAGATGTAAAGCTGAAATTTACAAACTGCACGAGCGAGGAACATTCAAAGATTTACCAGCTTGTGCGTCCGTTCGATGAAAGTTTTTTGAATATGCTGGTTCCGTTCGGGATTCTGGCTCCGGAGCTTGGCCGCAAGCTGATTCATGAAACGCTGGTTCTGGATTCAAAAACGAAAGTTCCGGTGATTTCCGTGCAGCCGTTCAGCCAGGAAGGATTTGAGCATGCCGTGAAAATACGAACGATGAACGTTGCGAAGCACGACGACTTGCAGCGGCAGATTGGATATCAGGTAAGGAAATTCAATGCGTGCAGAAAATGCCTGAAATGCGAGTCGGTCTGCAAAGCTGGAGCAATAAGTCTTGCTGGAAACGAGTACTACATAAATCCGGAAAAATGCGTTCATTGCAAGAAATGCGTTACAGAAAAATATCTGACAGGCGGATGCATGATGGAAAAATATTTGCGCACAAAGGATTTGTAAACGCGTTAGGGATTGTAGGGGCAAGCCGGAGGCTTGTTGCGGAGCAATGGAACACGAAAGTGTGGAACCCCGGAAAGCCCGGCCCGAACGTGAGTGAGGGAAACGCCCAAAATAAAAAAGGAAAAAAAATGAAATACAGAGGACATGAAACTTTTTCGATACGTAAAAACTGGCTCGCCAAGGGAATTGAGGCGGTCAGCAGAAATCCTGGAATTTTTATGGACAAATCGTTTGAGCCGATGGACGAGCTGGGTATTGGGCGCAATATGGTTGTGTCGCTTCGCTATTGGATGCGGGCTTTGCACCTTGTGAAAGAAAGAAAAAATCTGGAAACGAAAAAAACTGTGTCGGAATTTACGAAACTTGGGAAAATTATAAAAGAAAACGACAAATATGTTGAAGAGGCTGGAACTTTGTGGCTTCTGCAGGCGGAACTTGCCTCGGAAAGGGATTTTGCGACTTCGTGGTATTTCTTTTTCAACGAGTTCAATCTTACGGAATTTACAAAGGAAGATTTTGTTTCTGCGCTGAAAAGTTTTGACCAGATGAACAGCGAAAAAACGGACGGCGGAAAGGAAACTGCGCTGAGTTCTTTTGAAAGCGATTTTGAATGTATTGTGAACACTTATGTTTCCCGCTTTAAAAACGCTGCGGAAACTGACCCGGAGGACAATATCGAGTCGCCGTTCGCCGAGCTTGGGCTTGTTGATTCAGTTGGCGGCGGCCGCAAGCTGTTCAGAAAAGTAATTCCGCCGAAGCAGAATATTCCGCCGCTTGTGTTTTTGGCGCTGCTTTACAAAATGGCTGGAAAAACTGAAGACGCGGAAAAGGCTGAAACTTCTGAAACTGAATACAAAAATCTTGAAATTCCGCTCTCGGATATTCAGAACAAAAAATGCGGAGCTGGAAAACTTTTGAATCTTGATGTGATTACGCTGATGGATATTTTGAGCGAGCTGGAAACCCGCGCCATGGTGAAGGTTATCCGAACGGCTGGCCTTGACGTTGTGCGCCTTGAAGTTGGCGTAACTTATGAAGAGTGCGTAAGACTCTATTACAAGGAACTGAACTAAAAATGAATTCAACAAAGAAAAGAATGATAGAGGCTTCAAAAAATTTTCAGGCTTCTGTGAACATTGCCTTCGACTTTGACAACGCAAAAAAGCTGGAAGAATTTATTCCGAATTCTGAAGCCGTGAAGTTTATTGATGAAACTGTTTTGAGCGCGGTGAATGAGAATTCCGGTACGACCGACCGAGCCGGAATTCTTATTGGTCCGTACGGAAAAGGAAAATCGTACATTGTGCTGGAAGCGATTTCTCTTCTATATAATAATCCGGATTTGAAGGGAATCTTTTACGGTTTGGCTGAAAAAATCCGCGTGAAAAACTTTGCGGCGGCAGAAAATATCAGAAGCTACGTGAACAGCGGAAAGCGGCTTTTGCCAATTGTGATAAACGGAAATTCGCAGAGCCTTTCGCAGTCGTTTTTGTATGCACTGAATCTTACATTGAAGAAAAAAGAATTTGAAAATTTTATGCCGGAAACGCATTTTGAAGCCGCGGCGAAAATGATTGAGAAATGGGAAAATGAATATCCTGAAACGCTCAAAAAATTCAATTCGCTTGCGAGCGTAAAATCTGAAGAATTCAAAAGAAATCTTCGGAATTTTGACTCTGCGTTTTTTGAGGAATTTGAAAATCTTTATCCGTCGCTTACTTCTGGAAGCGAATTCAATCCGTTCAGCGGTTTTGACGTGGTTGACGTTTACGAGCAGGCCTGCAAAAAAATCTGCGAAACAGGAAAATATGACGGAATTTTTGTTGTCTACGATGAATTTGGAAAATATCTTGAGTCGAGCATTGCGCACGCAACGGTGAAAGACACGAAGCTTCTTCAGGATTTTGCCGAACGCTGCGACCGGAGCGGAAAAAATCAGCTTCACTTGCTTTTGATTTGCCACAAGGAAATTGAAAACTACATTGACATTCTTCCGAAGCAAAAAGTTGACGGCTGGAAAGGCGTTTCCGAGCGGTTCCGGCACATTCATCTTTACAATAATTTTTCAGAAGTCTACAGCCTGATGGAAGCCGCGATTTTAAAGAACCGCCCTGAATGGGAAAAATTCTGCGCTCAGAACAAAGCTCAGTTTGAAAATCTGAAAAAAATCTGGTTTGGAAACAGTTCACGCCTTTTTTCAAATGTTGACGGCGAAACTGCGGAAAAAATTCTTTACGGCTGCTATCCGCTTCATCCTGTTGCAAGCTATATTCTTCCGCGCCTTTCAGAAAAAATCGCGCAGAACGAGCGCACGCTTTTTACGTTTCTTTCGGGAAACGAGAAAAACGGATTTTCCTCTTTGATTAAAAAAACTGGCAATTATATAGAAGAAAACGGAAAAATTGTTCTTTTTACGCCCGATGTGCTTTTTGATTACTTTGAAAGCCAGCTTCAAAACGAACCGTACACGAGCGAGATTAAAAAATATTATCTTGTTGCCTCAGGAATTTTAAGGCGGCTTGAACAAAATTCGCTTGAATCAAAAATTGTAAAAACTCTTGCTTTGGTTTACTGCCTGAACCAGTTTGAGCGGCTTTCCCCGGACTTGAATTTTATTTTCGCGCTTTACGAGGACGCAGGATTTTCGCGTGAAGAAATCCGTGGCGCGGTAAAAATGCTTTCAGAAAATTCCGGCTCGGTTTACTTGAACGTGCACAACAATTATCTTCAGTTAAAATCCAATTCCGGCGCAGATATTCCTTCGCTTATTGCCGATTGTGTTGAAAAGCGCCGGCGTTCCGTTCAAATTTGCGACATTCTGAACACGTTCAACACGCAGAAATTTATTTATCCGGTTTCGTACAACATTGAAAACAAGATGACGCGCTATTTCCGTTTTGCGTTTATTTCAAAGGCTGATTTTCTTGCGCGGAAAAACTGGAAGGATTTTGCGGATTCATTCAGCGCCGACGGATGCATTTTTGCGGTTTTTGACGGACACGAAAGCGCGGATGAAAATATTGAAATTGAAACGCTTGCCAAAAATGCGCGTGAAATTTCCGGCAGAAATAATTCGGTGGTTTTTATAATTTCTAGGCAGAATGAAGATTTTTCTGAAAAACTCCGCCGTTTTGATGCCGCGGCTTTTTTGCGGAATCAGATTTTGTCTGAATCTTCCGGCGTATCCTCCGGCGCAGATTCTGTTCTTTTTGAAGAATACGATGTTGTTTACCGCGATTTGCTGGAAGTTGTGAAGCAGATTGTTCATTCCTACATTCAGCCTGAAAGGAATCTTGCGCGGTATTTTGCAGGCGGCGAGGAGCAGAAGCTTTACAGAAAATCCGCGCTGACTTCGCTTGTCTCAAAAATTTGCGCTGAAATTTTCTGGCGCACTCCAGTTGTGAACAACGAAATGCTGAACAAGAACAATCTTACTGGAGCGGCGGCAAAGAGCCGGGCGAAACTTATTGACGCAATACTCACTTCTTCTGCCGGTGGGCTTGGGCTGCAGGGAAGCGGCCAGGAAGTTTCGTTTATGAGGAGCGCGCTTTTGCGTCCGGGAATCCTTTCAGAAAATGCCGAAAAGAAATCTTTCAACTTTGCGCCGGAAACAGGAAACAAGAAAAATGACGCAAACTTTAAGAATCTTTTTGAAGTAATAAAAAAATTCCTTGAGCAGTCGGAAGAAAACGAGAACAGTTTTTCCGCGCTTATTGATTCGCTTTTGAAGCCTGAAAACGGAATTGCAATCCGGCGCGCTCTTGTTCCGGTTTATCTTGCGGCGGCGATTTGCCCTTTTGTAAAAAACGCGGTGATTAAAAAGAATGGCGTGGAAATTCCGGTGAACTCAGCGGCGCTTTGTGAAATTTCAGAAAATCCTGGCGCGTTCACTTTGCGCATTCAGAAATGGAGCGACGAAAAGGCGGAGTATATCAGCGCGCTTGAAAATATTTTCCGCGACTTTGTGTTTGAAGATGAAAAAAATGCGAACGGCTATTCATATCTAGTGAACGCAATGGCGCGCTGGTACCGCTCGCTTCCGAAGTACACAAAACAGCTGAAAAAATATTCCGGCTTTATGAATGTTTTGAAACAAGCCGGGCTTGGCGCGCATGAAATTCTTTTTGAAAAAATTCCGCAAGCCTTTGAAAAAACTCAGGCGGAGCAGGGAAGCCTGGATATTTCAGCTTGCGTGAAAAAGGCGAAAACTTTTTTTGATTGTGCGCTTTCAGATTTTGAAGAGACGCTTGTTCAGAAAACAAAAGAGGCGTTTGGCTGCAAAGAAAATGGAAACTCGCTCAAAAATATCATTTTGGATTTCTGTGAAAAACTTCCGCTGGAAATTGAAAGCCAGGTTTTTGAAAACGGAGCGCACACGCTTCTGAAAATTTACAAATCCGCCGGAAACGATGAAATTGAAACCGTCCGCAAAATGGCCAGATTTCTTGCCGGTCTTTCAACTGACGACTGGAGCGAAAGCACGCAGAATCTGTTTTTTGAGCGGCTCTCCGAGCTGAACAAAACTCTTCTTGATTTCAAGGTTTCTGCTGAAGAAAAGAAAGTTCTGGACGCGGCGCAATCTTCTAAAATTTCTGCGGGAATTGGCGGTGAAAACTATGTTGTTCAGTTCGCGGGAAACGGCGGAAGCGTTCAGAAGTCGTTCAGAAAAACTGAATGTTCACGTCGGGCGGCTCTGCTTGAAGATGAAATCGGCAGGACAATTGAAGAAATGGGGCAGTCTATTACAGACGCGGAAAAACGCCAGGTTCTTGTGAATCTGCTTGAAAAACTGTGCTGATTTTAGGAGTGTAAATGAGTTTTTATTTTGACAACGCGGCCACGACTTTTCCAAAACCGGAATGTGTTTACAGCTTTATGGATTCGTTTTACAGAAAGCACGGCGGAAATGCCGGCCGTGGGCAGTACAAGATTTCAGCTGAAGCGTCAAAAATGGCGGCTGAAACACGAACTTTTCTCCAGAAGATTCTATCTTGCCCGAACAAGGACGTGATTTTTGCACCGGGCGCGACTTTTGCGCTGAATATGGTGATTCAGGGGCTTCTTTCGGATTTTGAAAAAACGAAGAATGTTTACATTTCGCCGTTTGAGCACAACTCGGTTACGCGCGTTCTTCATCATTTTGAAAAGCTTGGAAAAATCAACGTTCATCAGCTTTTTGTTTCTCCCAAATTTGAATATGAAATTGAAAAGATAAACGCCCAGTTTGAGCAAAATCCTCCGGACATCGTGATTGTAAGCCACGCAAGCAACGTAATCGGGCTTGTTGCTCCGGTTCTGAAGATTTTTGCGGCTGCGAAAAAATTCGGCGCGGCCACCGTAACGGACATGGCGCAGACGGCAGGACTTGTTCCTTTGGACACGGCGAGCGAGCTTGTGGATTTTGCAGTTTTTACCGGCCACAAGACTTTGTACGGACCTTTTGGAACAGGCGGATTCGTGAAATCGAAACTTGTAAATCTTGAACCGATTTTGTTTGGCGGAACCGGCGTTGAGTCTGCAAACCAGGATATGCCGGAAAATATTCCGAGCCGCTACGAAATGGGAAGCCAGAACATCTGCGCGCTTGCAGGTCTTCACGCCGCATCCCAATGGTTCTTGCAAAATATGGAAGAAATAAGGACAACGGAAGAAAAAAATCACCAGCGGCTTTTAGAAATTTTAAAGCTGTATGACTTTGTGAAAATTGTCGGGCCGGCAGATAGATTTGCGGAAAGCACAAAATGCATAGGCGTTGTTTCAACTTTATTTGAAGGCTACTCCGCGGAAGACATCGGAAACGTTTTTGACGAGCAGGAAATCGCCGTCCGCACAGGCCTTCAATGCTCGCCGCTCGCCCACAAATTTTTAGGCACATTCCCCGCCGGAACCGTCCGCTTCAGCGTCGGCTACTTTACCAGCGAAGAAGATTTTTGCGCGCTGGAAGAGGCGCTGGGGTACATTGCGGAGAATAGGTGAGAGGGGAGGAAAGATGAGTTATTTAGATTTAATGAATAATTTTAGTGTTTCTGATTTGCAAAAAATCCTAGGAAAAGAAATCATTGAGAATTTAAATGAATGGAATTATGAACAAGAAGATAAATGGTCAAAAACAAAACTTGTTTCAATGATTGATACTCTTTATGGAATAAATATCCTAAAAAAACAATTTGTTAGAGAAAAACTTCTTCTTGCAATGCAAAAAGAACAAATAATGGAGCTTTCAAAGAAATATCTTTTAGAAGGGCAAAGTGAAAATTTGCTTGAAAATTGCAGGCTGCTTTCTGAAAAAACGTGGGGAAACAATTCCATATCTTTAGAACTTTTAAAAATATGGGGAGTAGATGAAAATATTTTTGAAAATACTGATAGAAATAGTATAGACGTTGTTTTTAAGATCAGGTCTGATGAAAGATTTTATGAACTTTTGGATTATCAGTTTTGTATAAAGCAACGTGTTTTAAATATTTTTAATTCAGCAATACCGCTTGGAAAAGTTCTTGTTCATATGCCTACAGGAACTGGAAAAACAAAAACAGCAATGCACATAATTACTAGTTTTATAGAATTTAATCTAAATAAGACTGGACTTGTAATTTGGATTGCGCATACTACTGAACTTTTAGAACAAGCATACAGTACCTTCTGTTCTGTTTGGAATCATCTTGGCGATGGAGAAATAAATGTTTATAGGCTTTGGGGAAATGCAAGTATTGAAAACTGCTCGAATCAGCTGAATGGAATTATGTTTTGTGGTCTTAGTAAATTGATGGCTATTGCTAAGGCGAATAAAATTTTGTTTTCAAGGCTTGTAAACGATTGTAGGCTTTTTGTATTTGATGAAGCTCATAAAGCTGCTGCGACAGAAACTAAAAAGATTGTCGATTCCTTTATGGTAAAAAAAGCTGGAATGGAAAATAGATTTTTGCTGGGGCTTACAGCAACTCCAGGACGCACATCAAATTATTCAGATGAAAATAAAAATTTTTCCATTATGTTTGAAAACAGAATTATTTCAATTGATTCTGAAGTAATTAACTATATGAAT
The DNA here is from genome assembly GCA_050873685.1 of Treponema sp. GTDB lineage: Bacteria > Spirochaetota > Spirochaetia > Treponematales > Treponemataceae > Treponema_D. The sequence goes on along the minus strand of JBNMJH010000013.1, from coordinate 66,365 downwards.
CTTGGAAAGCAAGTTTCTGAGAATTCATATACCGAAAAAAATATTATCAAATATTTTCAAGATCGAAGAATTCTTTCAAAAATGGAAAAAGAAGAATTAATATACGTTCAAAATTTTTCTGATGAAGAACTTTGTATTTTAAAGTCAAGTTTTAATCAGAATAATGAAACAGATTTTACAGATAAACAGCTTGAAATTTTTGCAAGAAACAAAAATAGAAATCAGGCAATCCTTGCAGGGCTACGGCGAATGTATTCATTAAAAAGACCGACGATAGTTTTTGCCTGTTCTGTGCTTCATGCAAAAATGCTTTCTGCAATTTTAAAGTTAGATGAAATTCCGAACTGCGTTGTTACAGGAGATATGAATCCTATTGATAGAAAAAAAGCAATTGATTCATTTAAAGATAGAAAAAATCCTTGCAATATCATAATAAATTTTGATGTTTTAACAACAGGTTTTGATTCAAAAAATATTCAGTGTGTTTTTATAACTAGGCCTACAAAATCAATTGTTCTTTATAGTCAAATGCTAGGACGCGGATTGCGCGGCCCTTTAATGGGCGGACAGGAAAAATGTCTTTTAATAGATGTAAAAGATAACCTTGCTTCATTTGACAATGAAAAATCATTTTCGTATTTCGATTCATATTGGAATAAATAAAAATCTATCAGGAGAAAAATTATGAGTGAAAGTATTGTAGATGTTCAGCATTTTTTGGGAGATGCTCTTAGAAGTTCTGGATATAAGGATGCGGAAAGTGCTGTATCTGAAATTATCGATAATTCAATCGAGGCAGAGGCAAAAAATGTTTTTGTTATTCTAAAAGACAATATAAATGATAAAACTGGAAGAAAAAATATTTCTGAAATAGGCTTCCTTGATGATGGAATTGGAATGACAGATGAGATTCTTGGAAAGTGTCTGGGGCTTGGAGTTTCTACCCGCCGTGAAAGGAAAGGAATGGGAAGATTCGGTGTTGGGCTGCCGCAGGCTTCTTTATATGCTTGTCCAGAAGTTTATGTTTATTCGTGGCAAAATGGAATTGAAAACGCAAAATATGTATATCTTGATATAAATAAAATAAAGTCTGGAGAGCAAAAAGAAATTCCTGACCCTAAAAATTCTCCGTTGCCAAAAATTTATGAGTATTACATAAAATTAAAAATAAACAATATGAATTTTGATTTTTCAAAAAATGGAACTTTGGTTATCTGGAAAAATTGCGATAGAATTCAACCGAAGACAAGCGTCGCTTTAAAAGCCCGGCTTGAATTTTCAGTTGGGCAGAAATTCCGTTATTTTATTCACGATAAAAAGTGCTCAATTAGAATTTTCAATGATGATAATAAAGATGATATAACTACTGTTTTTCCAAATGATCCATTGTTCTTGATGGACGATAATTATGCTCTTGGAAATTCAGAAAATCCGAAAAAAATCTTTTTAAAAGGTTCTGGAGAAAATCTTGAGCCTATATTTGAGCCGTATACAACTAAAACTGGAAAAATAGGAAGAGTTGATATTCCTATCAAGTATTATGATAAAAATGGTGAATTAAAAACTTCAAATGTAACAGTCCGTTACTCTGTAGTAAAAAATAAATTTTATGATCAAACGGCAATAGAAAATGATCCTGGAAGATATGAAATTGGAAACTATGCAAAAAAACTGGAAGGCATTTCTGTAATAAGGGCTGGCCGTGAAATTGACTTTAGGAAATTTGATTTTTATGAAAATGTGAACGAGCCGCAACATCGTTGGTGGGGATGTGAAATTATTTTTAATCCTGAACTTGATGAAATTTTTGGAGTTTCAAATAACAAGCAGTATGTAGAACTGAAGAAAACAGAAAACGCTGATTTGCTGGATTTTGACGGTCTTGAACCAATTTGGAATATACTGAGCAGAGAAATTTCAAGCACAATAAAGGAAATGTATAAGAGAAATGAAGAGATAAGAAAAAGTTCAAGAAATCTTCCAGAGGAAAGAATTCCAGCCTCAACACAAACTGTTAATACAGTTGAACAAAATGCTGATGATAACGGTGATACTGAAAGTTCCAATATAAAAAAAACAAAGCCAATGGAAAAACTCGAAGATGAAGGAAAGTCCACTCTTATAGATATAGGTGTAAAAAATCCATCGAAGGAAGAAATTTACCGTTTCCTTAACAACAGTGTTAATTTCGTCTATAGAGATTTGGGAAAATTTGGACCTGCTTTTGATTATTCATTTTCTTTGGGAACGGAATTGATAACTATAAATATTGCGCATAAATTCTATACTTCATTTCTTGAAAAAGTGTCAGAAGATGAAAATTCTAAAACTACTTTTGAACTGTTTATCGCTTCATTTGTCCGCGCAGTTGATAAAACAAATCCACAACAGCAAGAACAGAATGACAGGCTTATTTCTACATGGCAAAGCCGGCTTAATGAATATATAGAAGAATTATTGAATCCAACTGAGAAATAAGTTTTATGGGTATTTTAGTTTCAGATGAAATTTTAAGTGCAATTTATTCAGAATTATCAGCTGCACGAAAATCAGTACAGCTGATTTCTGCATTTTGCAAATTAGACGCATTAAAAAAAATAGAAGCATATATTAATCCAGCTGTTTCTGACAAACGGATATTGATTAGATTCCGGCTTTCAGATTTAATTTCAGGTGCTACAGATTTTGAGATTCTTAATTATTGTATATCTCACGGCTGGAAATTTCATATAAGATTTGACCTCCATGCAAAGACTTATATTGTTGACAATTCTCGTGGAATTATCGGAAGCGCAAATATGACATCAAGTGGTCTTGATATGAACAATGCTGGCAACTATGAAATGGCTTCATTTGTAAAAATAGAAGAAAGTGATATTCAGAAAATAAAAAATCTGTTTGATAATTCTATAGAAGTTACAGAAAAAATTATGGAAAAATTAAAGAAACAGTATGAACTCGCAGAAAATAATATATCAGTAAATAAAAATCTAGAATGGAGTTCTGAGATAAAAAATCTGGCTTGTTCAAAAGTAAAAACTCTCTTTTCATACGATTTGCCAGACTCGGAAAACATAGATTTTCCTATAGGAGCAAGAATCGATTTTTTAGACTTTATAAATGATGGAAATATAGAAACTTTAAGAAATGTCTTTGCAACATCAAATTGCTATAAATGGCTTTTTAATATTTTAAGTGAAAACAACGGCTGTCTTTTTTTTGGAGAATTAACTCAAAAACTTCATGATTCTATAGTGGCAGATCCCAAGCCATACCGAAAAGACTTAAAACAAATGCTTTCAAATCTATTATGTTGGATTCAGAAGCTAAAAGTAGACAGTATTATTATTGACAGACCGAATCATTCACAAAGAATAAGATTAAAATATTGATTAGGGTTTGAAAGAAGAACAATTATACCGTACAAGAAAAGAACAGATGGTCTTGTCTTGTATTATTACTGCTGAAAATTAGAAAATTGATTTTTGGCTAATACGTATTATAATTATAAAATACTACACTAACGGAGATTATTAAAAATGAAAAAGCTGTTTTTATTGTTGATTCTTTTGGCTATTCCAGTTCTTTTATTTTCAGCTCCTTTCGGTTTTTCAATGGGTATGACTTTAGATGATTTAACGCAAGCATGTGACGGAGTTGAGCCAGAACATATGGAAGATGATTGTTATTACGTTTTTCCTGTAAAAAAACATCCTCTTTTTAAGCATTATGTTGCTTTTATTGATGACGATAAAGGTTTGTATTGCATAAAAGCAGTAAGCGATGAGATTTCTGCAAATGATTATGGAACTGAAATTCAGAATGCATTTTCAGAAATTAAGGAGCGCATTTCTAAAACTTATGGTCGCCCACGAATGATTGATGAAATTGCAGAAGATAGTTTATGGAAAGACGATAAATATTGGGTTTACTCATTAGCAGCTGGAGCAAGAACGTATGCAGCATTTTGGAAATCATCAGCAAAAAATGAATTGAAAGATGATTTAACTGCGGTTTCGATTTACGTATCGGCAGAAAAATATCCGCAAACTGGCTGGATTATTCTTGAATATGATTTTAATAATATGCAGTCTGTCCAAGATGCCCAGGATGATGTATTTTAAACAGAGGCCAGAAAGACATTGACTATGCTGAGGAAGTCATTCTTTCAAGCAAAACATGAAACTGTAACCTTCCTGCATAAACACCGCCGCGCCTCTCCCAGCGAAATCATCTTTCACCAAGAGAGGCACGGCGGTCCCTTGTTCAGGGAGCCTAGGCTACCGTGATTTCTGAGTTGATGTTCGCGGTAAAGTAGGTGAGGCCGGGCTTTGTTACTATGCTTATGCTGTAGCTTCCGGCGGTCAGGCTGGAAGGAACTACTGCGTCCACAATGTTCGAGCCGCGGCGGTTGTACGTGGCTATGCGGGTCAAGCCAGTTTCGTTTTCAAGGAACACTCCCTGCGCGCTGTCTGCAATGTCGAAGGAAAGATTTCTTCCGTGCAGGCGTAAAGTTTTTCCTGCTGCCGCGTTTAGAATGTTGCTTTCGCTTGCGTCGCTCTGCAGGGCGGTAACCCGGTAGATTTTCGCTTCGCCTGTAATGTCCGGCGGAATTTGTCTGTATTCAAGGCTAGATTTTATGCTGGAAAAGGCGGCAGGGCTTACGGTGAACAAAAGCCCCAGAGCATGGTTTCCAGTTCCGGGTGTGAATCCGTCCTGAATATTCTGGCAGGTTCCTGTGGCATTTGCGCGGAGCGAGCCGAACGGAAGCTCCACGTTGTAGCCTTTGGCAAGGTGTTTTACAACGATTTTTTCCATTACAGAAAGCATTCCAAGATAGTCCGCCTCTGTAAAAGAAGAGTTCCAGTCCGCCATTTCTGCGGCAAGTTTTTTCAAGCTCAGATTTTGCGAGCAAGAGCTTCTGAAGCAGAATCCATCCTTTGATTCATCAGTAATAAGTGAATTTTTAACAGTTTTAATATTAAGCATATTTCTCCTTATGTTCCGCTTCCAACGGCAGAACAATAAAATACAAGGTGCTTTTTTGTTTTAGCACCGGCGGAAAGAATCGCCGCCTTCGATTTTGTTGACAAGGAGAGCCAGCTATGATAACATTATTTTCATTGAAATTTGAATTGGGAATCAATGCTGGTTTCCGACCTGAAAGCCTTGTTCCGCAAGTGTTGGCGCACTTACTGAAACGGGCTTTTTTTATTTACAGAACGTTTTCATGCCACCTCCTTTTTTTCTATGCAGGCTCTTACGCTTTTCAGAAGGAAGTCCTTTCCGCCCAGCTGAACTGTCTTCATTCCTATGTGGAGCTGCTCTTCCAGCATGAACATAAGGCTCATCGCTATTGAAAAACAGGTTGCCTCCACCTCGCCGTTTATGCTCTGCTGCGTATGGCGCAGCCTTATGTGCGCGAACTCGTGCAGAATAATCTGCATTGTTTCCGCGGCGGTATGGTTGTCGTTGTAGGCAATCATACCGCAGTGTCCGCCGTTTTCCTTGTCTGGGAACAAAAGGCAGACACCTTCGTTCCATAGGCTTAAGGAAATTTTTCTGAACTGCTCAAGGTTTTCCGGAGCAAAGGACGAGAATTTCTTGATTTTTATTCCCATGCCTTGAATCATCTTTCTGTAGTCAAATCCTTCCTTGTAGTATTCCTCTTCGGTCAGAACTGAAATCACTTCAAGAACTATCTCGTTCATCCTCCAGGACGGAAGTATATATTCCTGCGCCCCTGCAATCTTTTGCAATCCGTTGCGCTTTGTGTTTTCTTCAGCTTCTTCCATTAAGCCTCCTTTTTTTCTTACTCGTTTTCCGGGCGGTTGTACTCGTCCATCAGAATGTCCATCAGGCTCTTTTTCTGATTGTAGCTTAAATCATCTTTGCTCGAAGCAAGCAGTATCTTCAGCTGGTCGTAGCCGTAGCTGGAGTCATTCCCAATCAGATAGTCGCTTGTGGTGTGAAGAGTGTTCGCAATGTTCGCGAGCACGTCCGTTCTTGGCAGACGTCCGCTTGTCATATAGCGGCTGAACGCTGCCTCTGTGATTCCGCATATCTCGCAAAGCATTTTCTGCGAGTAGCGGTTTTTCTTCATAAGTTCTTTTACCCTCCCTGCAAATACTGTCTCTTTTTCTCCTGCCATACTATACCCCTTTAATCAAGGCTGAAACTTTAGCCGCGTGTTGCGTGCTAATCAATCTTGTAAGACGGAAGCAGTTTATTCATCTTACAGTCAAGAAAATATTATACTTTTGGTTAATTGTCAATAGGAATTAATACAAAATTCGCCGAAAGTACAATAAAAATTACCTGAAAGTGCATTGGAATGTTTTAGATGTGTTGCTGGAATGATTTAGATGTACTGTCGGAATGTTTCGGATGTACTGTCGGAATAATTCTGAAAGGCTGGATGAAAGATTCTGTAAGGCTTGCGTGGAGGCTGGGTGCTGATTTATGTGCTTTTTTGTGATATAATTGAAAAGATTTCGTGAATGAGAAATGAAAATTCAGAAATGAAAGCAAAAATGTTTTGAATTATAATAGCAAGGAAAAGAAAGGCAGAACTGCACTTACTTTAATTGCAGCTCTGCCTCATTATGAATCATAAACAATGCGTCAAGTGAAACCCTTTTCCTTCATTACAGCTATAAATCTTTAGAGAGATATGTTGTTCTGCCTCTGATTTTATCAGTTGTTTTTCTGCATCCTCTCTTGTCAAATATAATGCCTTATGCCTTCCATTTGAGTCCAAGCAGGAGCAGGCATTTCTTTGAACATTTAACTTTGATGACGTAGGAGCTAAATGCCAATAACCGCATTTTTCACACATATATGGATATAAGTCACTTCCCCTTGCGCAATGCTCATAGAATGCGGAATTTTTCGCATCTGTTTCTGAAAAATAAACGGTAAGGGGGTGTCCTGTTTTTTTACTAAAGCAAATATCACTTTTCATAACATCTGTCACCTTTTTTTAGATAAATTATTACCTTTATTAGCAGGATTTTGAGGATTCAACTGCCAGCCCCTGTTTCCCTGGTTTTGACAGCGCTGCAAGTTTTGTCCGGATGTTCCTTTGTTCGCATTTGAGATGTTCGCTGCATTGTCTGCAGGAGAAATGTGTTTTTTTGTCATATTTTGCCTCCAAAAAAAAATTAAATATCTTTCAAAGATATTTAAAAAGTACAGCAGCATCTGTTTTTTTTATGCACAATTTTCAAGGGAATATTTTTTAGACTATTTTTATGCTATAATTCTAAATATGAAGCAAATAAAAAACATTTATGGAAATGTTACGTTAAGTCAATTGACTCATTTTGCAATTGAAGTCTGCGGAAAAGACTCCTTAATACAAAAAGAATTTGTAACAGATTCTGAACTAAATGATGCTTATAAGGAAAAAGGTTCATATTTAAAATATCGATATACAGATAAGAAGTCATTATTTGGAAGAATTTATCAGTTTTTTTCTGAGCTGGAAAAAGAATTTGATGTTCCGCTTCATAAGATAAAAAGAAAAAAATCTCTTGATGGAAAATATTTTGAAGAAGTTGAACTTAGCGATTTTCAGCTCTTTTATTCAAATATTATCTGGTCATTTATAATTCAAATTTGTGGAATCCGGCCTTTTGAAAATACACAGAACAATATTTCCAAAAAAATTATTTATGACTGTCTTTTAAAATATAACTTCTCTTGCTTTATCGAATATATAAATTTTGTAAGCAATATAACTTTTGGTGAAGTTGTGGAAGAATTTGTAAAAAAACATAATTTAACTTATGAACAGTTTTATAATGAAGTTTCTAAATCTCTTCCTAATGATGAATCTGACTCTCTGCTGTATGTCCGAAGAGCATTGCAAAAATGCCGAAAGGAAAATATAAATCCAACTTGGCAAATTTTTTATCCGTTTTTAAAAACAATTCACAAGAAAGACAAAGATTTTTCATCTATTTTTCTAAATCTTTATTTTTACTTAAATTTTAGAAATGCAGTAGAATGGCTGTCTTTTAAAAAGTCAGATTTGCAAAAACTTGAATTGTTCTGTAAAATCCATCAAGAAAACAACACTGAAAACATTATTCAAGACTCAATAAAATTTATTGACGAAAATGTAAATATCCAAAATCTTAAAAACATTACAGAAAAAGCTTTTTATTTTGAAAATCTACTTACTAGAAACTGCAAAAAAAATTTGGATATTTTCCAAAGCGATCTAAATGAACTTAGACAAGAATTGCCTCATTCAATTTCCTTTTGGGAGAACTGGTTCTGTGCAAAAAATTATGTATATAACTATTTGAATTCTGGGAATTTTGAATATCTGGAAAATGCTGTTAAATGGTATGAAAATGCTTTTGAAAAAGGCAAATATTTTATGGGAAAGAGCTCTGAGCCATTTATACATGAAGCAATAGTGGTTTCTGTTTATTTTGATATAAAGAAAAATCCTGTTCAAGCCCGGACAAGACTGCAAAAAACGTCTGATAAAGGTTCAGATACAAAAACACCTTTAGACAAGGTAACTAAAAACTTTTACGATTTTGGCTTAACGTTCGACCTTTTGCTAAATGACCAAAATGATGCATATAATCTTTATTACAATTGTTTTAGAAATTTTTGGAACTATTTTTCTCCGGAAAGTGAATGTGCAAAAAATATCCAAAAAGAAGATTTTATCAAGGCTTCTGGTTTTGAAACAATAGACACACCAGAGAATGAAAAAGTCTTAAAATCAAGAGAAACTCTTCTAAAAATTACAGACGGAAAAATAAATAACATTCTTCCAACTGCTCATAATGTTGCATATACTCCGATTTCAAGTGCAATAATTCAAGGCTATTTTGACATTGTTGAATTATACTTGGATAAATCAAAATATCCGTCATTGGATTTAAATATTCCAAATACAAACAACTGCTATCCGGTTCATGAAATTTTAACTCAATACGTAAGAAAAAATCGGCAAGAAAAAATAAAGTCCCTGATTTTTAAAATTCTTGAAAGAACCGATAAAAAAGTTTTATTCACACAAACAAACAGACAAAAAATATCACCATTACAAACCGTAATTCAATCATTGGATTTAGAACTTAACGAATGTTTTTTGGACAAAATGTTTGGCTCTGAAAAAATTCCAGATGACTTTATAATATCTGCGGATGAAGTTTCACCATTATATTTTGCACTTATGACAAAATATAATTTCAACAATCCGATTGAATATACAAAGAAAAGAAATATTGGAAATATAAACTATAAAAATTTGTTTGTACCTGGATTGTCAGAATCAGAAAAGGAAAGTTATAACAATCCTGATATTTTTCTAAATATAGAGAAAATCTTCAAAAATCTGGAAAATAGAGTTCCAAAAGAGATTCGTAATAAGCAAAATGAGAGAAAAACCAAGATAGATGAAATTGTCGCCTTATATATAAAAAAAACTGAAAATGTTGACGGATTTGTCAGCTACAGTATGCGTGATCCGATTAAAAACAATCAAGGTTGTACTGCATTGCTTTATGCATGCGAGATGGATGATATTGAAATATGTAAGCTATTAGTTTCAGCAGGAGCAGATTCACGAAAAGAAATTGGAAAAACATCTGAACTTAAGTTGCCAAATGGAAATATGTTATTTCTTCCAAATAATTTTATACACCGGGCGATTTGTTTTCAAGCATGGAACTGCTTGGAGTGGTTTTTAAAAGACAATAAAAACATTGCCACTGATTATATGCACAGAAAGGAAGTAAATATGACTTGGTTAGTTTATTTTTTGTTACTGCAGCAAAATGAAATTATGCAAAATCCTAAAAACTGCTTAAATGTTCAAAATAATATAAACAAATTTCTTCATTTATTTCTTGAAGCTGGGGCAAGCCTAAAAGAAGAGACTGCATTTGGAACTGCAGAACAGATATTAAGCGGATACTAAAAATATGTTTTATATAAGTTTCAAAATGAATTTTTTAGGTGCATGAAAAATCGAAATCATTCAATAATACATATTTATAAATTCTTCCCTGCTTGTCTAGTTATTGTAAAAAGGTGATAATATTAATGCGTTAATATCGTGCGGATTTCAAGGTGGTGGATTATGCTGAATTGCTTGGTTGTGGCTTTGGGCGGAGGAATCGGGGCTTGTGCAAGGTATCTTGTGGGGCTTGTTCCGGTGAAGGAGCCGTTCTCGTTTCCTGTAAAAACGTTGGCGGTGAATCTGGCAGGCTGCTTTGCAATCGGATTTATTGCGGCTCTTGCGGCACGGAATGTTCTCTTCCGCCGAGAACTGCACTTTTCTTAAAAACCGGTCTTTGCGGAGGCTTCACCACTTTTTCGACCTTTGCAATTGAAACGGAAACTCTTTTCAGAAACGGGCGTGCAGGCCTTGCGCTTCTTTACGTTGCGCTTAGCATTGCGGCAGGCGTTGGACTTGCGTTTGCCGGTCAGCTGGCCGCCGGAAAATAAAGCAGCTTGAAGGAATTATACGATGAGCGAACTGACTCCGATACAAAAAGAAATTGTCTTAGCTCTTGAGCAGATGAAAGAAAAATCATTGATTACCGAAGCGCTTCTTGCCAAAAAAATCCGGGAAAATGCGAAAATCCAGGGAAAGAGCAAAGCAGGGCTTTGCCTAAAAGATTTGGAAGCCGGAGTTGAATATCTTGCGGAAAACAAGGGGCTTGTGTTTGCCGTTCATCTTAACCGTGCCAACGATATTCTTATCAAAAAGGAAGAAAACCTTAAGCTTCTGGAAGGCGACGCCAGAAAACGCCGGCAGTCAAGCGAAAAGTCTATTTCTGTCCTGACCAGCAGCGACCTGCGCGGCAAAACTTCCGGTGGAAAAACGCCAAAAAAGCGCACAGAAAGAACCAAAGCAGACTTTGACGACGCAGATTTCTAGAATGCGGTTTTTATTCGGCTAGAAACTTTCCGGGAACTGGTAAAAATCATTCATTTTATAGGAAGAATTTGATTAAAATACAGCAGAAAACCAGATGCTTTTAAGTAGAATTTTGAAAAAGTATCAAGATGTTTAAAAAAAATACCAAGCTACTTTTACAAAAGTAACAAGATACTTTTTAAAAAATATCAAGCTACTTTTTTAAAAACAAACGGAGTTTTACCCCAAAAACACAAGAAAAACACTTTAAAACAAAGGATGAAGTGAATAAGCTTGCCGTAGACAATTCTTTGAGCCATTGCTCCGTGCCTTTGGCGATTTCGCAACTTCAAGGCCCCAGCGCTAACGCTTCTTTGCAACCGCCATTTCCACGCCGCGACACAAAATCTGCCTTGCCCCTTCCAAAATGCTTGAAGCCGTAAACACTCCTGCAACACACAGGACAAAATAAAGCGCAAAAAAAGTGTCGTTCTTAAAATGCTCGCCGACTTTTAGCCACTGTTCAAAAAGCAGAGCTGCGTCGCAAAGGCCGTTTTCTCCATAACTGCAAAAAAGCGGATTTTCATGGAGGATGTACACACCGAGCGTAGTTCCAGCCACTGTGTTTATAATTTTAGAATATCCAATCTTCACGTAGTTCTTAAAAATGTAAAAAAGAGCCATTGCAAGAGCCAAAAGAAAAATGTGCCTTGTTGCAAAAATTCTGCACAAAAGTTTTACGATTATTTCATCGCTAAAGCCAAGCGAGTGTCCAACAACGTTTGCAAAAATCATTGAAAGCCACATCAGGGCTAAAAGCAAAACAAAAATTACGCGGCAGTGCTTTTCCAAAAAATTTCCCTCGTGCTTTTTTAGAAAAAATACTGCGACAAAAATATAGATAAAACTTCCGACTGATCCAAATTCAAGTGCAACTGCCGGAAGAAAAAAATTCATTGCGCCGATAAAAATCGTCAGAACTATAAAAAGCCGCTTTATATTTTTTTCTTCAGCCTTTAAAAGATATTCCTGCAAAAAAGGAACTATTAAATAGAAGAGAATGTAAGTGCGTACAAACCAATAGCCTTGTTTCGCGGGTGTCAAAAGCGTTCTTGCAAAATCCTTTGCCCCAAGCTCAATAAATCCGCCCGCCTTTATAAAAATAAAAATCGCAACGGAAACAAAAAGCGCATGAAGATAAATGCGAACGGCCTTTTCTGTGTGGATTCCGCCTTTTTTATCGCACAAGAACCAGCTTGAAATTATCACAAAAAGTGCGACTCCAAGCTGTCCATAGCTTCCAAGCAGGTAAAGAGACACAAGATTTTTGCTCACCGGCGAAGCAAAACTGCTCCATCCGCCGATTCCCGAATGCTGGGCTGCATGGCTTCCTACAATCATCAGCATTGCAAAAATGCGCAAAAGTTCAAAGTTTGAAGACCGCTCAGAACGTGGCAAAAGTCCTGAGCCGATTTTGTTTTCCAAAGAATTCATTCTGCAACTCCGAAAAAAACTCACATTGTTTTAAAGGAATTTAAACCCAATAAAAAAAGCCTACATTCTTTTAGCAAGTGAGAAACATTGTTTTATAGAATCGCGCCGGTTTTAAAATTCAGAATTCGATAAAAAAGTGTTTTAGAAAAATCAAAATCCACTATAAAAATTTTATGGGTTTGCAGGAAACGTTCATCGAAAATTTAAAGTTTTACAGAAAGCAGGCGAAGATGTCGCAAAAGGACTTGTCGGTCTTTCTGAACAAGGGATTCAACTATATAAACAGCATCGAAGGCGGAGTGTCATTTCCTCCGCCGCAAGTAATCGATGAAATAGCGCGGCTTTTGCACATCGAGAGCGAAGTTTTGTTTTCAAAAAGCTCCTGCCCCAAAAATATAAATTCCGAGTTCAGAAAAAAATACGCAAAGGATTTTGAAGATGAACTTGTAGAGCGAGTTTCCGCCGAAATTAAAAAAGCGTGCAGAAAGCTGGAGGAATGATGGATAAATATGATGTTTTTTTTAATGGCGGAGCGACTTAGATGACGGGCTAGTCTTTTCTTCCCTTGATTTTCAAACTTTTCAGATACTTTTTTGTTTCTGAGGGAATTCTTCTGCTTTCGAGGGCTTTTTGGATTGCTTTGTTGTGGGTCCACGGGTCGAGCAGATTGTTCTGGAAATACGGAAGAGTCGCGTCATATTGCTTTATAAGGGCAACGCTGAAATACCATGCGGCCGCCATTTTCACATAGAATTCGTCTGACTTTACATCTGCGACAAGCTGGAGCATTTCTCTCTTGAACGCGTCGTCAAGAAAAAATCCGAGCAGCGTAACGATTCCAAAGCGCACTGTGTACGTTTTTTCACTTTTGAGCCAGCCCTTCACTTTTTCGTAGACCAGCGGCAGATTTTTTTTGAAGATTTTGGGAGAAAGCATATCGCAGGTCGCCCAGTTGTCTACGTACGGCAAAAAGCGCTCAAGCTCCGCAAGGAACTGACTGATGTCGTTTTTATAAAGCAAAAGAAGAAGCTCGCCGTGCAGGTTGTTTTCATCGTAGTAAAAATGCGGAAGCTCCTGAAGAAAAAGCATTGCTTCCGGTATTTTGACGGCATTTTTTGCAGTTTTTTTCGCAAAGTCACGCAGAACTGGAGCGCGCACACCGATAATCTTTTCAGCCGGAATATTCGGAACAAGCTTCGCCTGAAAAAGCCTGTATTTTTCATCTTTTAGTTCAAAAAGGGCTTGGGCAAGGGGATTTTTATTCATTTTTATTTCTCCTGTAAAATTCAGTTCAGAAGCACCAGATACACCCAAAGCAAACTGCGCTAATTTATTTTAGCACAGTTTGTCTTGGTCATAGTTTTATCTTTCAGCTCTTTTCGTTCACTGCAATCCAGATTTCGCACTGGTAGTTTGGATCTGATGTGTCTGCCGAGGAGTAAACTTCAAACTCAACGTTTTCTGCGTATTCATACTGCGTGGTCTGCGGAAAGAATTCTGTGACAATCCTATTGTAGGTTTCAATGAATGCGTCCGGCATTTTGCCTTTGCTTGTAAAAACTGCGTAGGTGTTTGCCGGAATTGTAAGAATTTCAAGGTCGCCGTCAACTTTTCTTCCGTCATATTCAACGCCGATTCCGTATGGAAACTGCTTTGCGTTCAGCTCTGAGGAAAAACATATTCCAAGCAGGCCTTTCATAACAGCGTTTTCCGGCAGGCAGGAAACAAGGCGGCCTATTGTTCCGTCCTCGCCGAATTCCTTCCACATTGCGGTGATGTCCGGAGTGGTGTTCGCCGACTGCGGCTTTGCCACGCTCTTTCTTTTGCATACAACCTGAAACGCATCTCTTTTTTCAATTCTGTAATCCATTTTACAGCCTCCAGTTAGTGTAAGTTTTACAGAAATAGGAGTGAAAGTTCTGACCTTGCCGCCGTGCTTCGCCTCGCTTGGAGCAATTCCGTGGAAACGTGCAAATGCGCGCGAAAAGCTTTCCGGAGTGTCGTATCCGTACTTCATCGCAATGTCAATGATTTTCGCATTTCCCTTTGAAAGCTCCTCGCCAGCAAGCGAAAGACGGCGGAGCCGGATATAGTCGCCGAGCGTGTAGCCGCACAGAATTCCGAATATCCTCTGAAAATGAAAGGAAGAAGAGTTCGCCTGCCTTGCAACTTCCTCAAAATCAATTTCTTCTGTTATATTCGCTTCCACGTAGTCAATCGCTCTTTGAATGCCCTGAATCCAGCTCATCTTTTCCTCTCATAAAAAGTCATGAGGAAACATCAGTTTCCGATTTGACTTTTTAAGCACATTCGCAATGCAATGAGAATGTGCGATTAATAAAAAAGTTTGCAAGTCAAACTTTTAAATAAAAACTTTGATGCCATTTTAGGCAAAGTTTTTATTCTTTCCCCTTTCTGTGCCTACAGCCTAACAGAACCGGCCGGCGTTTTCTTGACTTTCAATGCTTTTTGGTGTCAGGTGAATGTTTTAATTCCGTGCAAATTCAACTTTGAGCGTGCGTCCCATTCCGGCTGCAAGGCGTTTCAGTGTTTTTAGGGAAGGATTTGCATTTCCTCGTTCAAGCTTGCTTATGTCTGCCTGATTGATTCCTGTTTTTTCTGAAAGTTCCTTTTGTGTAAGACCTGTTTCCCGCCGTGCGTCAATCATCGCCTGGATAATCGCAAACTCTGGCTCAAGCGCATCATATTCAGCCTTGAATTCAGGATTTTTAAGTTTATTAGCAACATATTCATCAAAATCGGTCATTTCGTTTCTCCTCTGGATTTGTATTCAGCACGATACTTTTTTGCCAAGTCCAGTTCTTTTTTTGGAGTTTTCTGGGTTTTCTTGACAAATCCATTTGTAAGAATGATTTTTTTACCCACAAAGAAAAAATATAAAACTCTAGTTATATTAGTTCCTTGTTTCGCTCGTATTTCAAAAATACCATCATCAAGGTGTTCTGAATATGGAAGCCGCATAGCAGGTCCAATCTGTTTAAGCATATTTATGGTTTTTACCACTTTGGCAAACATCTTTGCATCAAGAGTATCCATAAAATTTTTTACAGGTTTTGAACCATCTGGTAAATCATAGAAGTATACTTCATACATATCCATGCTTTAAATATATGATAAATCCCATATTTGTCAAGAAGTTTTTGGTTGTGCATAACAAGGAATTCTCTATTTGGGGGAAAATTCTTCATCATTTTATTATGAATGGCGCAAATCATAGCAGCCAAATGTGCTTACAACAGACGAATTCGCAGGTGGAAATTATGAATGAATTAAGACAATGCATATCGCGGATTTTCTGTTAAAATCTTAATACTGAAGAAAAAAGGTTAAGATAAAAACCGTAAATGCCGTGGCTTTTTTATGGGAGGTGTAAAATGTCAAAACAAAATATTTATGATAATGATTCGTTTTATGAAAATTTCGAGAAAATACGCAGCAAAGAAATCAATTTTAACGATGTTATTGAATCACCAATCATATTAGGAATGATGCCTGAACTGAGCGGAAAGAAAGTTTTGGATATCGGATGTGGTATGGGGCAGCATGCACTTCAATATTCAAAACTGGGAGCGTTATCTGTTCTTGGAATTGATATATCGGAAAAAATGTTAGCGTATGCAAAAAAGAATAATTGCGCATCCAATATTGAATACAGAAAAATGGCTTTTGAAGAATTAGATGATTTAGAGCAAAAGTTTGATGTTGTTACAAGTTCATTGGCATTTGATTATGTGGAAGATTTCGGAAGTCTTATGAAGCAGATTTATAATCATTTGAATGAAAATGGCAAATGCGTTTTTTCGATGTCTCACCCGATAAGTACAGCGTATGATGGAACTTATGACAGATATACTAGAACTGAAACTGGAGAGAGATTATATGCGAACCTACGAAATTACGGAATAGAAGGCAAACGTGCAATTCACTGGGTGGTAGATGGATATGAACTTTATCACAGAACGGTTTCAACATTGATAAATGACATTGTTTCAGCTGGATTTATTATTGAAGAATGTCAGGAATCAAAAGTGCCGGAATCAATCAGGGAAAAACACGCAGATGTTTTTGGAGGAGTTATTCATCAGCCGGACTTTATTTTCTTCAGGTGCGGAAAAAAGTTATTTATTTTAGAGGCGGGATTTTCTCAAAATGTTCACCGCTAACAGCAAGATTCCAGGCGGCGTATGCTTCTTCTTCATGAAGAGCTAACCATCCTGTTACTATTTTTAATTGGCGGATTGGTAATTTTCCAGCTAATAATTCACCGTCAATTCCGATTGCGGCTTTATATTCACCATAGTATACATGTACATGCGGTTTATTATGTTCTTTGTTATCACGAAATAGAAGGTATATAATCATCCCTTCAAAACGGCTTAGTTCCGGCATTGTGTTCTCCTAGGCGTAATCTTCTTTGGAATATTTATAGCTTTCCGAATATAAGGTTTCAGGAGCAATATCAATTTTTCCATCAAGCCAGGAAACAAAACCATGTGTTACTTTGGCAGTTTTTCGGTTTTGCTCATCTTTTAAAGGAGCAAAAACAGAGCCTTTATTAAGCAATGAAGTTACATCAAACAGACGTGTTTCTCCAGTAGAAAAATTTACAAGAAGAATTCCAGCATCAAGGATTTTTATAGAAGAAACTTCAATTTCAGGAACTAATTCACCTGCATAGCAAATTCCATCTTTTATATACATATTTAATCCTCCTGCTTGTATTATAACATATTTTCTAGGCTACATCATTAAATAAAAAATTCTCTTTTATATGAAACAAAATTCCCCATCATTTTATAAACTGATTTTATACCGCTCCAGCTTTTTTCTCTCCGAGCTTCTATCTATTTTTCCAAACTATTATAGAAGGAAACTGCGCCGTTGATGTCGGAACTGTCCGGGTGGTTTTTTGCGATTCCGCCTACGAGCTTGAACGGACCGAAAGTGTCAAAGCCGAGGCAGCCGTATTCGTCTAGAACTGAGGCGTTTTTTTCGGCAACAGCCTTGCGGATTGCTTTTGTGTAGCCGGCGTTTTTTGCTCCGCTTGTGTAGATGAAGAACACTTTTTTTCCTTCCGGAGTTTTATCCCGGGCAAAGTCAATTACGCGTTTTTCAAATTTTGAATAGTAAATGCCCGAAGCAAATCCAATCATATCGTATTCATTCAGATTTTCCGGCGCAGATTCTGTAATGTCAAAAAGGTCGATTTTGTCGCTTGAAGCATTTTTGATTGCATCCAAAAGTTTTTTTGTGTTTTCGTGGTGGCGTGAATAATAAATAATTGCTGTTTTCATAGTTTTCTCCTGAATTTCTTCTTGAGTTATTGGTATATAAAACATACTATGTATGCAAAAAAATGAAAATACGCAAAAAAAACGTACATAGTATGTTCCTGCGTACTGGAGGAATCCATGAAAAAAGGAATCACTGCGGAAGAATATCTGGAGAAAATAAAATCTAGCCCCAGAAATGAAAACTGTCCTGTGCATAGAACGCTGGAAATTCTGAGCGGAAAATGGCGCACGCATATTATTTACGAGCTATGCAAGAACCAGACGATGCGTTTCGGCGAGCTGAAAAGGGCATATCCGCAGATTACGAACACAATGCTCACGGCAACTTTGCGCGATTTGGAGAGCCTTGGAATAATCCACCGCGAGCAGTTCAACGAAATACCTCCGCACGTTGAATATTCGCTCACTGAAAAAGGAAAGGCTCTGCTTCCGGTTTTCTTTGAAATTACAAAGTGGGGCGAAGAAAATTTGCAGTAATTTCAGCCGTTTCTTCAGTTTTTCCGGGTGGTTTAATTGGTTCAGTTTCAGTTCATTGTAATCATTGTAAATACAGCAAACTTTTGGTATGATTTGCAAAGAAGGTAAAAAATGCAGATTTCAAGCAGATTCACAATGGCAATCCACATGTTTGCCTGCATAGACGCTTTTTCCGGCCAGAAAATGACGAGCGACTTTATGGCGGGAAGCATAGGAACAAATCCAGTTATAATAAGAAAGCTTCTGCAGCAGCTGAAGGCGGCGGGGCTTGTTGAAGTTTCAAGGGGAACCGGCGGCGTTGCGGTAACTCGTCCGCTTGAAAAAATCACTTTTCTTGACATCTACAAGGCAGTTGAATGCAATCCTGGAGAAGCTCTGTTCCATTTCCACGAAAACCCGAACCCAAAATGCCCGGTCGGGCGAAACATCCACAATGTGCTTGACTCAAAGCTCGCCCAAATTCAAGCCGCAATGGAAAAAAAACTTTCAGAAATAACGCTTGCTGACGTGAAAAATGACGTTGATGCCTGCATTGAAAAAGAATAGAGCGGTTTTATAAATCAGGATGATACATGGAATTTATAAATACAGAAGAAATAATTTCGCTGTCTAATCCAGGTGTTGTTTCACGGCAACTTCTTAATCCGGACAATTCCTCAAGCAAGCGTGTAACAATCACAGAAGTTCATCTTGAGCCTGGAGCGGTTCAGCCAAGACATAGTCATGCCGTCTCTGAGCAAATATGGTATGCAACGAAAGGTTCTGGAAAACTTCTGCTTGCTGATGACAAGGAAATGGGTTTTAAAGCTGGAGATGTTGTAAGATT
This sequence comes from Treponema sp., assembly GCA_050873685.1. Lineage (GTDB taxonomy): Bacteria > Spirochaetota > Spirochaetia > Treponematales > Treponemataceae > Treponema_D. The sequence continues at coordinate 47,359 of JBNMJH010000013.1, read as the reverse complement.
TGCTGATAAAGATATTCACGGCTTGCTAAATAATGGAGATACTGAATTTATTTACATATCCGTAACTGCGCCGCCTATTCACTTTGGCTATGCCTACAATGATAAATAATTTCATAAAACGAAACTGTTGAATCAAAATTTATCAGGAAACTATGCAAAAGAAATAATTGATGAAAGATTTTAGGAACAATGCAATTTTAGCAAAGCGGAACTTTGCGAGGTAAATAAAATGACAGAAATCAGGTATGTTCAGCCGGAAGATAAAGAGAATTTTGAGTTTGACAATGACTATATATTTATATATGGAGACCAGCCATGGAACAGTTATTTGAAATAGATTTACATGATTATGACTTGAAGGATAATGTTTTTTGCAGACCATCAGCGAGAGGGATAATTTTTGATGATTATGGAAGAATAGCTCTTGTTTATAGCCAAAAAGAGAAATATTATAAATTTCCTGGCGGTGGAATTCACGAGGAAGAAGATAAAAAAGAAGCACTTATCCGTGAAGTCAGGGAAGAAACAGGATTGGTTGTTATTCCTGAATCGATAGAGGAATTTGGAAGTGTTTTGCGCCGTCAAAAAAGCAATACTACTCCAAACACTATTTTTGAACAGGAAAATTTTTATTATTTATGCAAGGCTGAGAAACTACTTACAAAACAGAATCTGGATGATTATGAAGCAGAGGCTGGATTTGTTCTTAGATTTGTACATTTGGACGAGGCAATTGATACTAATTCGAAGTATAGTACGGAAGATTATTTTAATGAAATTATGATAAAGAGAGATACCAAATTATTACAATTAATCAAGAAAATACGAGGCACATTAAATAAAAAATAAAACACTTTTGCGGTTACAAATCGCAAAAGTGTTGAAAGTGTGGTAAAATTGCGATATTCTATTCTTTGATAAAGGTGTTTGTCGTGATTTATAGACCAATATATGTTGATAAAATTATGGCGTATACGGACACTCCGTTTGTCAAGATTCTGACAGGAGTTCGCCGTTGCGGGAAATCTACCATATTGAAAATGATAATGGAAAAGCTTAAAACAGAGAGAAATGTTTCTGAAGAGCGGATTGTAAGCTGCCGTTTTGATTCTATGGAATATGAAGATATGACTGCAAAACAGATGTACGCCATGTTAAAGGAACAGATTTCTGTTACGGCTAAAACTTATATTTTTCTTGATGAGGTTCAGGAAATCAATGGCTGGGAAAGGGTTGTTAATTCTCTTGCATCGGATTTTAATGTTGATTTTTATGTAACTGGTTCTAATTCCCGGATGATGTCCTCTGAAATCTCAACGTATCTTACCGGAAGATATATCGCTTTTCAGATATTTACATTGTCGTTTGGAGAATATCTGAAATTCAAGGAAAATTATGCCGCCATTAAAGAACCAAAAGAGGAATTTGCGAATTACGTTCGGCTAGGTGGATTTCCTGCGACCCATTTGCAGGCATATTCTCAGGATGAAGTTTATACAATCGTTCGGGACATTTATAATTCCACAATTTTTTCAGATATAGTTAAACGAAATCAGGTAAGGAAAATCGATCAGCTGGAGCGCGTTGTAAAATACACGTTCAATAATGTGGGAAATACTTTTTCAGCCAAGACAGTTTCAGATTATCTTAAATCGGAACACCGGTCGCTTGATAATGAAACGGTTTACAGCTATTTAGAAAAACTGGAGAAGGCATATTTGCTTCATCGCTGCTCGCGATATGATTTGCAGGGAAAAGAAATTCTAAAAACACAGGAGAAATTTTATCTTGCGGATGTCGCACTTCGTTACAGTGTCCTTGGCTATCAGGCAGACTGTGTGGCTTCCAGTCTTGAAAATATTGTATATTTGGAGCTTTGCCGCAGAGGATATACTGTAAATATTGGAAAAATCGGCGATGGCGAAATTGATTTTGTGGCTGTCCGGCAAAATGAAAAAATCTATGTGCAGGTCACGCAGAAAATTAATTCTGAAAAAACAGAAAAACGAGAATATGACCGGCTTCTTGCAATACATGACAATTATCCAAAGTATGTGCTTACAACAGATGAATTCGCAGGTGGAAATTATGAAGGAATTAAGACAATGCATATCGCAGATTTTCTGTTAAGCTCTGAATATTAAAGAAAAAGGGATTTTTCGGATTTGTATCTTCCAGCTTTTATATACTGCTACGCCAACCAATCTCTGCAGAAAGCATTTGAAAACTACAAATTCCACAACGACGACCTGCATTTTAAAGCGCAGGTCGTTTTTTGCAAAGTTGCTGTCTTAAAGTTATTCTACAATAATATCAGATGCTTCGCCTGTTTCGTAGTTAAAATAATGGTCATACGGCAAACTTATTATGTCAGACTGTTCAGCACGTGCAGTTCCTCGGCAGCAGTTAGTTCCACACTTTCCGGCAAGTCTTTCAAGTGTTGAAACCATAGTCATTTTAAATGGAAGTTTGCGTACATATTCATCAGAAACAGAGAATACATACTGCGAATAAGCTTCCGGCATCAAAGTGGTTTTTGCTGTTACGCAAGGAGTGTTGTCAACATATTCTGTGGAAGCTCTGCAGAACCAGCCGAATTTAAAGTCTGCCGGGCGCATTTTATATCTCCAAGAAAAGTTTGACATTCCCGGCTCAGACAGGCGTTCTATTGTAACGGCTTTTTCTTCCCATTCTACAGTATTTGAAAAACTGTAGCTGGCGCTTGCCTCAATGCCAGCCTTCTTTTTTCCGCCTGAACCAACAGAACCGTTGGCAGTAGCTGTAAAAGACCATCCTGATGTTGAAGATCTTTTCAAGTCCACATCCTGTGTTATAGGCGAGTCTGTGCACCATTCAACTTTAGGAATATCCAATCTGTTTGCCGGTTCAAATGAAATTTCTGCCTCTCTTCCATAGAATTCCTGGGTTTTTGCAATTGTTAAAGGGCTGTGTCCGCCGCCGTAATAATCATATGGAGATGTGTTGTTTTTTACAGCCTGGGTAACTTCCCCAAAATATGTGTTCTTGTATGTAAATGACGGCATATCTTGTATATAATAGTAGTGCTTTCCATATTTTTCGCCTTTGTCTTTGTTAGGATATATATGTATAAACCATACAAGAAGCTTGCGGTAATGGGCATCAATTAGCTCGTAATCTTTTCCATATTTTTCATACTTTTTTAATGCTCCATCCCAGTCGTTTCGCAAATAGTTCCAGGTATATTTAATCGGTATTTTCTGGTAGAACCTTTGAGAAATTGTTGCATCCGCAGTACCAAAGTTTTTCAGAATATTTTTTATTTCTTCGCCGTTTGCAGCTCTTATTGAAGACGCTTGATTGTTAGTATTTTCTTCTATTTCTTTTACTATGTCATCCAGATTATTGAAAGCTGTAATTATCTGCTTTGCCATCTGGTTTACAGCAAGCTTGTTAGCATCTTCGTTTCTGCTTGCTTCTTCTGTGTAAAGAACTTCAAAGAATACGTTATCGCGGTATTTTCCTATAAAGAATACAGGATCGCCTTTGTTTTCAAGTTCTCTTTCAGTTATATATGAAGTGTCAATTGATAAATCCGTGAAAATTGCTTCAACATTATCCAAATCGCCGCCTCTCATCATAAGAAGCGCGCCTTTGTCAAATGCGTTTTTTACTGTTTCCTTGTTTGCGTCATATTCAGACTGGGCAAAATAGAATACATCGCCGAACTGAATGCTTTCCGCTGTTGTGTCATCGCCAAAATCGAAGAAGTTGTCAGAAGGTTTTGCATTATTAATAAAGAATGCGTTTACTTTCTTTTTTTCTGAAAGTTCAAGAATACTTGAATCATCTACATCCAAATATTTTTCTGGGTCTTCATTTTCATCTGTTTTTATTTCGCCATCATACTGAATATACTCCGGATCGTTTGAAATTTTCTCAGCACTGTCATTTTTTACAGAAAGAGATGCAGTATCATCTATCCAAATACAGTCTGTTGTTTTGCATTGAACCAAAGAGTCATATGGATTTTCTTTATCGTCTGCATAGAACTTTATTTCGCTTGCATAAAAAGTAAGATTCTTTTCACCCTTTCTTTCTGCGTTTGGACCAGTTATTTCATAAGTAAGATTAAAATGTCCAAGCTCGTTCGCTTGTTTTTTCTTATTAAGGTTTTCAACCTGCTTTTCTGTAAAAGGAACTAGATAAAACTCAATGCTGAACTGCTCCATTACATCTTTCAGTTTTTTGTTTATAGAAATAGAGTTTTTTATTTCTATTTCCTGAGAATCTTCAGCTTTGAAATCTGTAAGATCTTTAGAAGCCTGAGTAATGTTCATAATCAGGTTTCCGTAGTCAGAGAGATTTTCGTTCTCTGCAGAAGTCAATTCTCCTGTGATTTTGATATTAATTGAATCATCCGAATCATCATTTTTACAAGAAAATAAAACGAATGACAAAAACAACATTCCTAAAAAAAACAAACTTTTTCGTTTTTTCATAACGCCTGCCTTTTGTTGATTCTCTCAACAAGTTGATTTCTGGGCTTGGACTTTCCTGAAATTTTTTGTCAGTTCAGCCCAAGGTCAAAGGGTAGTATACCCCCCCCGAAATCGGTTGTCAAGCAGGCGTTTTGGTGCTATGGATACACTTTTTTTATGGAAAAAAAAGTGTCCACTATATAGTGGACAATGAGATTGACAAATCTCATTGTCGCTAAAACCTGTTTCACGGTTTTAGCGACAATACATAAAGTATGGTAATATCTTATTATTACTTAAAGGAGTTTTTCATTATGATAAGGAAGATTATTGCAACAGTAGTTGCTGTTTTTGCTCTTGGAACATCAGCTTTTGCGTTTGAGTGGTCAGAATGTTGGAAGAACTATGGCGGCGGAATCGAAAAGGGAGATATGATTCTTTCTGTCGGCCTTGGACTGAACTACGGTGCTTTCGATTATCTGGGTGATGATGGAGGATATTTTATTCCTAACATTCTTGCAGATTTTGAAATCGCACAGCCGGTTTGGCTTCTTCCGTTTACGTTCGGAGGCTATTTAGGAGTTGACGGATATGGATGGAAAACAGGCAGCGACTATAACTCTTGGACAAGAACCAGTTTTGGTGGTCTTGCAAAATATCATGTCCAGCTTCCTGTAGAAAAGCTCGATGTCTACCTCGGTCTTAAGATGGGGCTTTCAATTTGGAACAACAAATGGGATTATGACGCTTATGGGGAAAATTGGTCTGGTTCTGATTATAATTGGTATTTTGACGGCAACTATGTTCTCGGCGCGTCTTACTACTTTACTGATTTGATTGGTGTGAACGCTGAGCTCGGCTATCCATACACAAGAGTCGCTGTGGCGGTTAAATTCTAGTTCTTTAACAATACAATCCGTACGTACATTGCGAAGTTTTCTTTATCGTACGGATTGCATAATGAAGAGCCGCCGTGTGGCGGAAAACTTTTGCTTTATTAAAAAAGATGCGGATTTCCATTGATTTCTGCATCTTTTTTATTTCTTCTACGGTCTCTGGCCCATTCCGCCTTCAAGAGTGATTGTTTCACCGCTCATATATTTAAAGTCCGGGGAAGCAAGCTGAACGCAGACACGACCGATTTCCTTTTCAACATCGCCAAAATGTCCCATCGGCGGAGTTTTTACATTCGCCTTGAATGCATCCGGGTAAGCCTGCTGGAATTTTTCAAGCTGGGCAGTCCATGCAAGAGGGCAGATTATGTTCACATTGATTCCGTCCGGAGCCCATTCAGTTGCCGCAACTCTTGAAAGACCTCGGATTCCTTCCTTTGCGGCGGCATAAGCGCACTGGCCGTAGTTTCCAAAAAGTCCCGCGCCCGAAGCAAAATTTATCACCGAGCCTTTTGTTTCTTTCAAATAAGGATAGCAAGCCTTCATATAGTAAAACGCCGCGTATAAACCTGAATAAATCGCCAGATTGAACTGGTCGGTCGTGTGGTCAGCAAGTGCAACTCCAGAAGCCGAAGCCTGGGCATTGTTCACAAGAACATCGATTCTTCCAAACGTGTCGGCCGCTTTTTTTACAACATCGTTCACAACAGATTCATTTTCCGCGCCAGCATTCACATCAGCCTGAAGCGCAAGAACTTTGATTCCATATTTTGATTCCAGGTCAGTTTTTGCGTCGTTCAGCTTCTGCATATTTCTTCCGGTCAAAACAAGATTCGCGCCTTCCTTTGCATAAGCCGTGGCAATTCCATAACCAATTGAGCCGCAGCTTCCATCGCTTAAAACAGCCTTTCCGCCGCCGGTAATAATAGCAACTTTATCCTTTAAAAAACCCATTTCGCCTCCATTTTTTGCGTAACAAACAACTTTCTTCTATATATTATATTCAGAATCATCTTGAAAAGGCAAGATAAAAGCATTTTTTGAACTTTGTCGAGATTTTTTCTCATGATGTATGATTTTTTATTCTTTTGGGGGCGGCTTTTTGCTCACTTCATTTCGCAAAAACCAGGCTTTTCAGGGTTCCGGCTTTCGCCTCCATTGCTTCACTCAAAGCTACGCTTTCGTTCCGCAACGCGCTTCGCGCGCCCTTACAATCCTTGCCGCAAACTCTTGACATAATAATATAACACTGTTAAATTATCACTGTTACATTATAACGAGGTGGATATGAGAAACGCAAATCCTGAGCTGGTTTCTTCTATTAAAAAGAAAACTCTGGAGCTTTTGATGCAAAAAGAGCCTTCTGAAATCGGAATGAGGGAAATTGCCGCAAGCTGTGGAGTCAGCGCAACAGCAATTTACCATTACTACAAGGATAAGGAACGCCTTTTTCAGGCAATTTCGCTGGACTGCCTTGAGCAGATAAACGCAATTCTTGAAAGCGCGGCGCAAAAAGCAAATTCCCCGAAGCAAAAAGTTCTTGATTCAATAAGAGCGTTCCGCGGCTGGTGCCTTAAGAATCCTAGGGTTGCCTCGCTCGTTATGGAAAAAATCAAGTCGGCGGAAAATCTTTCTGCGGAAGAAACAGAAAAATTCTATGTCTGCAACAGAACAGGCGAGCGGCTTCTGGAACTTTGCATTGCGGAAGGCTCGGCTCGCTCTGAAAATCCCCGGCTTGACGTAGGAGTTCTTGTGTCTGGACTTTGGGGCTGCATTCAGTCGGTTATTTCGCACAGGTCAGAAACGGAATACTGGGAAAATTCCGAACCATTCACAGAACGATTTATAAATATGTGGGCAGAAAATATTTTTGTAAAATAACTGGAGAAAAAATGAAAACAAATTCAATTTCAAGAAAAATTATTGCGCTGGCTTTTGCGTTTGCGGCTTTTCAGTTTGCTTGGGCGGAAGAAAATGTGTTCGCTGTGGAAAATCGCATGGAAAAAACGGTGCCGCTAAGAGTAATTGTAACTCCCGGCCCGGAATGGAAAGGAAAATTTCCTCCGCAGATTGCGCTGTGGATTCAGGATTCAGAAGGAAATTTTGTTCAGACGCTTTTTGTAACAAAACGGGCTTCAAAACGCAGCTGGATATTCGCGCCAAAAGCCGGGCGGCCGGAATCGCTTCCGGTGTGGTACAATGCAAGCGGAAATGAAAAGTCCGTTTCTGCTGGAAAAAAATCATTCGCGGAATCAGGAAACGCTCTGGACGCAGTAACTTCTGCAACGCCTAAAGGCAGCTTTGACATTCTGCAAAATATTCAGCTTGATGAAACCAAAAAATATCTTGTTTTTGCGGAAGTGAACAAAAGCTTTGACTACAACGAATTCTACCCGAAAAACGCGGAAAAAACTTCCCCGGAATATTCCGGCGTGAACGGCCAGCCTTCCGCAGTTTATTGCGCGGAAATCAGCGCGGAAAATCCCGAGGCAAAAATGAATCTTGCCGGAACAGGCTCCCTGAACGGAACAAGCGGCTTGATTCAAAACAAAACCGAAACTCTTACAACCGCAAAAAATCTTGTTGAAAAAATCATTGTGCAGGCGGAAATGTATGAGTGAAAAAATAAAACCAACTATCACTGGTAGCGCCGAGACAATGCTTCAGAGTTTCTATGCTAGAGCCCAATATTCTAAAAGCAGAGATAATAAATTATGTGGTGGGAATACAAGGACGAAAATGAGGATGATATAATGATTGAAACGAAGCGTTTGGTTTTAAGAGAAATGACAGAAAATGATTTTGAAGCTTTGTACAAAGTCTTAGAGGATTCGGATATTAGGCAGCATTATCCATATACGTTCGACGAAAACAGGGTAAGGAACTGGATTGCAAAAAATATAGAAAGATATCGTATATTTGGTTTTGGCCTGTGGGCTGTGTGTTTGAAAGAAACTGGCGAGATGATAGGTGATTGCGGGCTGACAATGCAATTTATTGATGGGCAGATAAAACCTGAAATTGGTTATCATATACGAACTGATATGCAAAGAAAAGGATTTGCAAAAGAAGCAGCAATTGCAGTCAGAGATTGGACATTTTGTAATACTCCGTTTAATATGGTGTACTCTTACATGAAGGCTGCAAATGTAGCATCATACAGAACTGCAATTGCGTATGGCTGTAAACAAGTAGATGAGTTTAAAGACGATGTAAATGAAATTACAAAAGTGTTTGCAATTTCGAGAAGTGAATGGAAACTGTAACAAAAACGGATATGAAGTAAAACAAACGAAAGAAGAGTGGAGCGATTTTTGATTAACAATAATCATTGTGCAGGCGGAATTTTAAAATTGGAGGAAAACAGTGAATATATGGAATAAAAAATGTTGGCTTGCTTAGTGTGTGGAATATGCGGCTGTCTTTGCTATGGAATCGGCGACTGGCTGATGATTTTTAGCGAAACTTCACATCTGGGAAAACTGTTCTGGCTTACAGAAGGAGTTGCAAATATACCGGCATGGCGCAACAACGTGGCAATGATTCTTGCTTTTCCGGGAATTATTTTTTACGGAATTGCATTGTTCTGCTTGGAATCACTTATAAAGCCTGAAAAAACACGGAAAATATATCATTATTTAAATGCGTTCGGGCTTACTCCATGGATGTGCCTGCATATTTTTTATATTATGATTTTGTATTTATACGCCTGGATGACGAACAACGGATACAGCGAAGCAGCTCTTCCTGCATGCGAGGCATTGTTTCAGCATTTGTCGTGGGTGGTTGTTGCAAGTGAAATTATGATGTTGCCAGTGTTCATATTCTGGTTTTACGTTGTTGTTTCCGGGAAAACTTTTCTGTCGAAAAAAGCGGCGTTCTTCAATGTGCTGGTTTTCTACGTGATTTTAAAAGCGCTCACAGTTATTATGCCAAACACAGCATTCCGCATCGGCTTTACAAATGGCCTGATGAGCGAAAGCATGGTTCTGTTTTTTGTGGCCATATGGCTGTTTTCAAGAAAAATAGAAAATTCCCAAAAGAAAATTCTTCCGTAAAACATTAGTTACTTGACGCTAACTTTTTGAAGTGATATATTTTTCCCGAAAGTTATCAATGATAACTGAACTTTCTTTGGTTTTCGGGAAAATGTATGCCTAAGGACAAGTCTGAAACACATGAAATTATTCTAAGAGCCGCCAGGGCGGAATTTTCAGAATGTGGCTTTGAAAAGGCTTCCATCCGGGAAATTGCGGCAAGGGCTGGCGTTACTTCGGCGGCGCTTTACCGGCACTGCGCGGACAAAGAAGATTTGTTCTGCCAGCTGGTTGAGCCTTCCGTAAAGGCTTTCCGTTTATGGCGGAAAAATCATATTTCCCTGAAATATATGCAGATTGAGCAAAATATTCCAGTCTGCGAGCTTATGCAAAACAATGACATTGACATGGTTCGCGATGTGATTTATCCACACCGGGAAGATTTCAGGCTGATTCTTACCAAGTCAAAAGGCACTCGCTACGAAAATTTTCTGCACGACATTGTTAACGAGGACCAGAAGGAGATGCTGAAAGTGCTGGAATTTTTAAAATCGCGCGGAAAAAACGTTGTTGAATTCAGCGAAAAGGAAATGCACACAATTTTAAGCGCGGCGTACACGGCTATGCTTGAGCCGGTCGTCCACGAATATTCAATGGAGGAAACAGAGCACTGCCTTGCGGTGGTGGAAAAGTTCTTTATGCCGGGCTGGCAGAAAATTATGGGTTTTTAGAAAGAGGCTTTCGAGCCTCTTTTTTTTATGCTGTTATCATTTTTGAAAAATGGTAACAAACGGGCAGAAGAAAATGCCCGGATAAACTGAAATTAATTTTATAAAAAGTCTGCAATCAAAGCGCAGTCTTTTTCAGGAGTTTTTATGGAAAAGAAGAAAAATTCGGTCGGCGAGCTTCTAAAGTTTGCCGGAGGACACAAGTTTTTTGTGTACGGTTCGTGGATTCTGGCTGGAATAAGCGCGGTTCTTGCGATGGCACCTTTTTACTTTATCTGGCGGCTGCTCCGCGCGGTGCTGGCTGTGCGTCCTGAATTTTCAAGGGCGGCTGGCGAACTTAAACTTTACGGCTGGCTTGCGGTCGGCTCGGCGGTTCTTGCGATTTTTGTGTACGTCTGCGCTCTGATGTGTTCGCACATGGCGGCGTTCAGGATTCAGACGAACCTAAGAATAAAGCTTATGCGGCACATTATGTCGCTTCCGCTCGGACTTGTTGAAAAAGAGGGAAGCGGAAAAATCAGGCGGATTGTGAACGATTCTTCCGCTGCGACTGAAACTTTCATTGCCCACACGCTTCCAGACAAGGTTGTTTCTGTTGTTACGCCGATATGCCTTGTTGCGATGATGCTTGTCTTTGACTGGCGGACCGGGCTTCTGTGCCTTTTGCCGGCGGTTCTTGCATTTCTTTCCATGAGTTCCATGACAGGAAAAAAAATGCGTAACGACATGGCGAAATATCAGGATTCTCTTGAAACTATGTCGAATGAAGCGGTTGAATACGTGCGCGGAATCCCAGTTGTAAAAACGTTCGGGCAGTCGGTTTTCTCGTTCAACCGATTCAAGTCGGCGATTGACGGCTATGAAAAATGGACAGTCGCCTACACAAAAAGCATGATGCGCCCGATGATTCTTTTTACGCTTGCAACGCAGTCTGTTTTTGCGTTCATTATTGCGGCGGCATACATTCTTGGCGGAAAAGGCATTTCAGAAACGTTAATTTTGAATCTTCTCTTCTATATAATTCTTACGCCTGTTCTTTCAACAACGCTGATGAAGATTGCATATTCCGGTGAAGCCTCAATGATTGTAACCGATGCGCTTGAAAGAATGAATGAAATTTTTGCGTTCAAGCCGCTTGCAGAAACTGCCTCTCCAAAACTTCCGGCGGATTCATCAGTTGAATTCAGTAATGTCGGATTTTCATACGAAGGAAGCGGCAAAAAGGCGCTGGACGGAATCTCTTTTGAAATCAAGGCTGGCCAGCATATTGCGTTTGTTGGCCCGAGCGGTGGCGGAAAAACTACGCTTGCCTCGCTTATCGCGCGTTTTTGGGATGTTTCGGATGGTTCTGTGAAAATCGGCGGCGTTGATGTTCGCGATATTTCTTCAAAAGAGCTGATGAATGAAGTTTCATACGTTTTTCAGGATTCAAAGCTTTTAAAAATGTCTGTTCTGGAAAATGTTCGCCTTGGAAATCCTTCCGCCACAAGAAGCGAAGTTTCCGTCGCGCTTGAAAAAGCCCAGTGCGCTGACATTATTGCAAAGCTGAAGGACGGAATCGATACGGTAATCGGCGCAAAAGGCGTTTATCTTTCCGGAGGCGAGGCGCAGCGCATTTCAATTGCCCGCGCGTTCCTTAAAAATTCAAAAATACTGATTCTGGACGAGGCGACCGCATTTGCCGACCCGGACAATGAGGAAAAAGTTCAGGCCGCATTTGAAAACCTTTCCGCAGACAAAACTGTTGTCATGATTGCGCACAGGCTTTCAACCGTTGTAAACGCTGACAAAATTTTTGTTCTTTCCGGCGGAAAAATTGCGGAATCTGGAACTCACAGCGAGCTTCTGGCTTGCGGCGGACTTTACGCAAAAATGTGGAATGAATACAACCAGGCCGCGGAATGGAAAATCAGTTCAGACAGAAATCTAACAGAGGTAGAAAAATGACATTGAATGAAAAACTTAAGCATAAATATGCGCTTTCAGATTACGGCGCAAAGGGAATGCTCCGGGCGTTTGTGGCAGTTACGCTCGCGAATCTTGTTCTGATGCTGCCGGTCGGGCTTTTGTACTGCCTTGTGCGCAACCTGCTCGGCGGAAAAATTCTTGTTTCCAGCCTGCCGTTCTATGTTTGTGCCGTAGTCGCTGTATGCCTTCTGATTGTGCTCACAACGCTTTTTCAGTACCGCTCAACTTTTTTAACGACTTACGTTGAAAGCGGAATCCGCCGCCGCTCGCTTGCAGAAAAACTAAGGAAACTGCCGCTTTCATTCTTCGGCAAAAAAGACTTGTCTGACTTAACAAGCACGATTATGGGCGACTGCGCTGTTCTTGAAACCGCAAGCTCCCACTGGATTCCGGAGCTGGTCGGCTCGCTCATTTCCGCAACGCTTGTGGTTCTGGCTCTTTTCTTCTTCAACTGGAAGATGACTGTTGCCGCTGTCTGGGTAATGCCGGTTGCGTTTGTGATTGTAATTTCCTCAAAAAAAGTCTCTGAAAAAATCACTCTGAAAGGAATAAAATACAAGCTCGCCTGCGCAGACGGAATTCAGGAAGGGCTTGAAACCGTGCGCGACCTGAAATCTTACAACGCGGCGGAAACCTATCTTGAAGGCTTTGAAAAAAAAGCCCGCGCGGTGGAAAAACATTCCATAGTTTCGGAATTTGCAACGGCGGCATTTGTTGTTTCAGCCCAGATGATTCTGAAGCTCGGAATCGGAACAGTCGCAGTTGAAGGCGCGGTTCTTCTTGCTTCCGGCGAAATAGACGTACTTTCATTTTTTGCGTATCTTCTTGTGGTTTCCAGAATGTACGATCCGCTCCAGGTTTCGCTCCAGAATCTTGCCGCAATCATAAGCTGCGACGTGCGCTGCTCGCGTATGGACGAAATCTTGAGCTGCAAAGAGCAGGGCGGAGTGCCAAAACTTTCCAACAACGGATACGACATCGCTTTTGAAAATGCAGGATTCTCGTACGGAAACGGAAAAGAAATTCTAAAAGACGTAAACTTCACAGCAAAGCAGGGCGAAGTTACAGCTCTCATCGGGCCGAGCGGAAGCGGAAAAACGACAGTAAGCCGCCTTGCCGCCAGATTCTGGGATTTGAACCGCGGAAAAATCACCGTTGGCGGAATGGATATTTCAAAAATCGACCCGGAAACGCTTCTTTCAATGTATTCGATTGCCTTTCAGGATGTAACACTGTTCAACAACACAGTAATGGAAAACATAAGAATCGGAAGAAAAGACGCCAGCGACGAGGAAGTGAAGGAAGCCGCCCGTCTTGCCTGCTGCGAAGATTTTGTTGAAAAACTTCCTGAAAAATGGAACACAGTAATAGGCGAAAACGGCTCGGAACTTTCCGGCGGAGAAAGGCAGCGCATTTCAATTGCCCGCGCATTTCTAAAAGACGCTCCGATAATCCTTCTGGACGAAGCGACCGCAAGCCTTGACGTTGACAGCGAAACCCTTGTGCAGGAATCGCTTTCACGCCTTATAAAAAACAAGACCGTGCTCATAATCGCCCACCGAATGCGCACAGTTGAAGGCGCAGACCACATTGTAGTGCTCAAAGACGGAGTCGTTGCCGAGCAAGGCTCGCCCGCAGAACTTAGCGCAAAGGCCGGAATCTACAGCAAAATGGTTTCCACCCAGCTAAAATCAAGCGGCTGGAAATATGAGTAGGAAGTGAAAAATTGCTGAGTACGATTTTCTGAAAATTGAAAAAACGGCTTCGTGCTCAGCAAGATTTCTGCCTAGTTTATGCTGTAGACAATAGACAACAGATGTGGTATATTAAGTTTGTTATGGCAAGAGTTTCGCAACCTTCATTATTTGACTTTGATTTGCCTCAAAAAGATACAAAAATAATAGTACCTCCAATAAAATGTCAAGGAATAAAGACCAAATTAGTTCCCTTTATAAAAGAACATGTAGCATTGCCAAAGAATGGCACTTGGATTGAACCATTTATGGGAACAGGTGTTGTTGCTTTTAATTTAGCACCTGAAAAAGCTATTTTAACTGATAAAAATCAGCATCTAATAAATTTTTATAAAAATATCCAAGATGGAAGTATAACAAGTTTATCAGCTAGACAATTTCTTGAATATCATGGCAAAAAATTAGAAGAATTTGGGAAAGATTATTACATACAAATGCGAAATGAATTTAATAAAAATGCTGATCCTATGTATTTTCTCTTTCTGAATAGAGCTGATTTTAATGGAATGATTCGTTTTAATAGTAAAGGTCAGTTTAATGTTCCATTTTGTCAAAAGCCAAATCGATTCTCAAAGGCGTATATTACTAAAATTTGCAATCAGATAAAAACAGTGTCTGAAATTATTAAAGGAAAAGATTGGACTTTTATTTGTTCTGATTGGCAGGATACATTCAGCAAAGCGAAAAAAGGTGATTTCATTTATATAGATCCGCCATACATTGGCCGTGATACGTCTTATGTTGGTGAATGGCCAGAAGAAGAAGCTGTATCATTGGCCAATTTCGCTCATAAAACTGAAGCTGGTGTATGTCTTTCTATGTGGAAAGAAAACGAATTTCGAACCAACAATCATTTATATGATTATTGGTCCGATTTTAAATGGTTTGAGCAAAATCATTTTTATCATATTGGCGGCAAAGAAGAAAACAGGCATCCAATGATTGAAATACTTGCTATTAAATCATAATTTGTGTTTAAGAATGTATGCTTTTATATTTTCTTCAACAATTTTCATATCAAAATCGTGCAGTAATTCAAGATTTTTCTGATTCTGAATCCAAATTATAAATTCATTTAGCGATGTATAATTTTTTTCAGTCGCTCTATATTCTGGATAGTATTTCCAATATAAATCATAAACATCTTGTCCAAGTTCTGCAAATGGGCCTCTTCCAAGTTCAAAATCTATAAAATTGCTGGAAGAAATTGAACCTATATTTTCTGTATTTCCGGAACCGGGCTTATCACCTGCTATTTTATATTTTTCTTGAATAAAATACTTGACATTGTAAAATGGAAATTCAATTTTTTGTCTATCTTCATAATCAAAGATTAAGCTTTCTTGAGCATTTCCATTTCGTTTATATATGAAGCCAATTACATAATGCTTTGAATAGTCTGTATATGAATATTCAATATTTTTAGTGTTATTCCGCATGTAAGAACCAAATGAGCCTAACGTAAATTTCAAAGCCGATGTATCTTTATCAATGTAGGTTGTTTTTACGTCTATTGCTATTTTATCTTTTGATTCTTCGTTTTTCATTAGAATAAAATCAGGATAAACAGTTTGCGATTCAGGCGTCTTTAGTATATAGCCGTTTTCATTTGCAATTTCTTGCAAAACTGGCTGAGTGAACATTTCAAATATGCGGCCGATTATTTTTGAATCAGTTCCAAATGTATGTATTTTATTCTGAGCATCAATCATTCCGTAAGGTTCAAAAGTTCTCTTTGCCATTTTTTCGTAGAAGGTTTCAATCAAATTCATTTTAGTCCTCTTGAATAAAGAGTTTATGCTCTGGAATTTCTAAGGCCTTAGCAATTCGCTTAATTATTAGATAAGATGGATTTCGTTTTCCTCTTTCAAGACCTGAGATATATGTTCTGTCCAAATGTGTCTTTTCTGAAAAACTCTCTTGAGAAAATCCTTTCTCAATTCTATATTTTCTTAGAATTTCTCCAAGAATTTTTAATTGCATTTCCTCTTCTGAAGTCATAACGTAATTATAATTTTTGTAGACAATAATACAACGGACTATAGTCTACTTTAGAAAAAATAAGTTAAACAATAACTGGCGGCTAGGGGAAGAATCTACAGCACCAAAAACTTAAACCTTCCCATCAGTTTTTTTGCGGGCGGGGTGAGTTCCATTCCTTTTTTCCAGATTATATACATTGGCGCAAGAAGCGGCGGCTCAAGCGGAATGTAGACGAGCTGGCTTTCCGGGCTTGTGTTGATTATTTTGTCGAAGCACAAAAGCGAGCCGATTTTTTCCTTTGCAAGAATTGAAAGATTGAACGGAATATCGCCGGTCGCAACGATGTTCAGTTTTTCAGTCTTGTCGCCGCACCATTTCTGAAAGTCGTACTGAAGGCTTTGCCGTGAAGCAATCAGCGGCTCGTTGGATTCAATCAAATCTTCTAAAGTAATCTGCTTTTTTTTGGCAAGCGGATTGTCGCGCCGTGTTATAAGACCGAACTTGTCGCAGTAAGGAAGTTTTAGAAAATTGTATTTGTTCAGGTCGAACTCGCGCACAACAACCGCAAAATCAAGCTGCCCTTTGTCAAGTTTGTATTCAACAGATTCGCTGTCGCCTGAGTATATGTTCACCGTGATTCCCGCGCTTTCCTGCTGAAGCTGTCGGATAATACGCGCAAGATATTTTATCGAGTCGCTTTCAGCCGCTCCAATGTTCACGTTTCCGCCGGTCGGCTCAGTCATAGATTTAAGCTCGTCCACAGTTTCGTCGGCAAGAGAAACAATGTCGCGCGCCCGTTTGTAAAGAATCTGGCCTTCCGCGGTAAGGCTCATCGAATAGTTTGTGCGCACAAAAAGCTTTTTTCCAAGCTCTTCTTCCAAATCCTTTATTTGCTTTGAAAGCGTAGGCTGTGTAACATGAAGAATTTCCGCCGCCCGGCTCATGTTTCCTTCCCGCGCAATCGCAAGAAAATATTTTAAAACACGGAATTCCATGCACAAAATTATAAATGCAAAAAAACAGAAAGGCTAGGCTTAATTTCAAGTTTCTGTTGTCCCCCCCCCAACAATTACTGCTTATTCCCAAAAAGAATATCTGGATATGAAAACAAAATATTGGAAATATCTAAAAATTTCTTCTATATTAAAAACGTTGAAATGCGGTGTTTCCCGGGAAAAATATGCCGCGCTATGGAGGAAAAAAAATGAAAAAATCACTGAAAACTTTTGCAGTTCTGGCAGCTGCGCTTTTTGCTTCCGCCGGAGCGTTTGCAAAATCCAAGACAGGAGAAAACAAGGTAAAAATGGAAAAACTTAAGCTTGAAACAAAATGGGACAAAACATTTGCCCTTTCAGAAAAAGTAACACACAAGAAAGTTACTTTTACAAATCATTTTGGAATTACGCTTGCGGCGGATATGTACACACCGAAAACGCTTCCTGAAAACGGAAAATTTGCGGCGATTGCAATCAGCGGACCTTTCGGCGCGGTAAAAGAGCAGGCGAGCGGATTTTATGCGAACAAGATGGCTGAACGCGGATTTCTGACAATTGCGTTTGATCCGTCGTTCACAGGAGAATCTGGCGGCCAGCCGCGCTATATGAACAGCCCGGACATAAACACAGAAGATTTTCAGGCGGCGGTTGATTTTTTGAGCGTCCAGGAAAATGTAGACCCGGAAAAAATCGGAATCATCGGAATCTGCGGCTGGGGCGGAATGGCTCTGAACGCGGCAGGAGTTGACACACGCATAAAGGCGACTGCCGTAATGACAATGTACGATCTGGCGCGCGTTACAAACAACGGCTACTTCGATGCGGCGGACAATCCTGAATCAAGGCAGGCGGCTCGCGTTGCAATGAACAAGCTCCGCACAGAATGTTTTGCAAAAGGCGAATATCCAACAATGGGCGGACTTCCGGAAGAACGTCCTGAAACCCCTGACTTTCAGGCGCAGTACTGGGATTACTACAAGACAAAACGCGGCTATCATCCACGCTCTCTGAACTCAAACGGCGGCTGGGCGGCAACAGCTTCTTCATCGCTTATGAACACAAAACTTTTTGCCTTCGCCGGAGAAATCCAGAATGCAGTTCTGATTGTCCACGGAGAAAAAGCGCACAGCCGCTACATGGGCGAAACCGCATACTCACTTCTTAAAGGCGACAACAAGGAGCTCATGATAATTCCAGGCGCGACCCACTGCGACCTTTACGACGGCGGAAACGGCAACTACATTCCGTGGGACAAGCTCCAGAGTTTCTTTGAAACATACTTGAAGTAATTCTTTTTTGTATGATGGGGCTTCCGGCGGCGGCAAGCCGCCGTCGGGCTTTGCGGGGTTCCGTACGCACTCCGTGCTACCTTCATTCCTGCGCTTGCGCTCCGGAACTGCTCCGCGGCCCCTCCAATCCCTAAGCCGTTTGGTAAGTTTTTAGATTCTTTTGCAAAAGAAAAAAGGAGGTTTGACTTTATGAAGAAAATTGTTTTGTTTATGTGTGCATTTTTTGCAGCATCTTGTGTTTTTGCGCAAAGAATAGCTTCTGGAAAAAATATTTCAGGCTCAAAAAAAATTGTTGTTTATTACAGTCTTACCGAAACAACTGCAAGGCTTGCAGAGAATATTGCTTTTGAATGCGGTGCGGACTTGTTCCGTCTTGAATGTAAAGTTCCGTACTCAACAGGAATGGGCGAGGCAGGACGCGAATCAAAGGCAGACAAGGAAAATGGTGTTCATCGTGAACTTTTAGCAGTTCCTGATTTGTCTAGCTATGATGTTGTTTTTGTCGGAACGCCTGTCTGGTCTAGCGGTGCTGCAAATCCTGTTGAAACGTGGCTTTTATTGGCTGACTTGCATGGAAAGAAAGTTGTTCCGTTCTGCACTTACTGGTCAACTGGAAAAAATGAAACCTTGAATGAAATTGCCAAGTTAAGCTCTGGTGCGGAGATTCTTGAAGGAATCGGACAGGCTCATTCGCAGAGTGTGGATGTTTCCAGCTGGCTTAAAAAAATCGGATTGAAATAGCGGGTCTTTATGAAGAAATCAATTTTGCTTTTTGGAGTTTTTATGGCGGCGAGTTTTGGTTCTTTGTCCGCTAAGACTTTTGGTCATACTGTAAAACTGAACAGCGGATATGAAATGCCTGCGGCAGGTCTTGGAACATGGACTTTGACCGGTGAAACCTGCGAGAATGCAGTATATTCAGCGTTGAAAACTGGCGTACGGCTGATTGATACTGCAAAATACTACGGAAATGAAGCCGATGTGGGCAGAGCCTTGAAGCGAGCTGTTGCTGACGGAATCTGTTCCAGAAGTGAAATTTTTGTCACCACAAAGATTGTTCCATGGTCAGCTGACCCGGCCACCGACATTGAAGATTCTCTTGAAAAACTAGGGCTTGAATACATTGACTTATGCCTTCTTCATCAGCACGGAAGCGGAGATGACAAAGTTTACAGTGCTATGCAGAATGCATGCCGCGAAGGAAAAATCCGCTCAATTGGAATTTCAAATTTTTATACTAAACAAGAAATTGAACATTTTATCAATAACTTTGAAATCAAGCCGGCAGTTGTTCAGAATGAAAATCATATTTTTTATCAGGGAACAGAATTGCGCAACTGGTGTAAAAAATACGGAATTTACGTTGAAAGCTATTATCCTTTTGGCGGACGCGGGCACACTAGGCAAAGCCTTGGAAATCCTGTGGTGTTAAAAATCGCCGCCGCCCATAATAAAACTGCCGCCCAAGTTATTGTGCGCTGGCATATTCAGTCAGGATTTATTGCAATACCAGGAAGCTCGAATCCTCAGCACATCGCAGAAAATTTTAATATCTGGGATTTTGAGCTTTCCTCAGATGAAATGAAAGAAATATCCAATCTTAATAAAAACGTCCGCTACGAAAGCTGGTAATTTTTTCTTTAAAACTATGCTATAATTCAGAAAAAATAATCTTTCAACTGGAGTTTTTATGGCAGAACAGAATATTCTAACTTCCGCAGGTCTTCCTGACCCGGACCAGGTTTTTCCGAATGAGTACAAGACTTCCTGCTTTGTGAAAAATGTTGTGAAGGCGCCGAACGTTTTTATCGGGGACTACACTTATTACGATGATTCCGCCGCTCCAACGGAATTTGAAAAGAACAATATTCTGTTCAACTATCCGCAGTTCGGGGAAAAACTTGTAATCGGCAAATTCTGCCAGATTGCGAGCGGAACGAAATTCATAATGGGACCAGCGAACCACAGGCTTTGCAGCGTTACAACTTATCCGTTCAATGTTTTTGGCGGAGCGTTCACGGAAAACACGCCTGACCATATCTCGCAGCTTCCGCACAAAGGCGACACGATTATTGGAAACGATGTCTGGCTCGGGCGCGAAAGCGTTGTTATGCCCGGCGTAAAAATCGGCGACGGTGCAATTGTCGCGGCGTATTCAGTTGTCGCAAAAGACGTTGAGCCGTATACGCTTGTCGGCGGAAATCCGGCACGCTTCATAAAGAAAAGATTCAATGACGAACTTACAGAGCTTCTTCTGAAACTCAAATGGTGGGATTTTCAGGGTGAAAAGCTTGCCCGGATTCTTCCGCTTTTGTGCGACCCGGATTTAGGCAAAGTTTCCGCGGAAATAAAAAAGATTCTTGAAAAGGAAAGCGGAAAGTAATTTTTGACGAAGCGAGGCGGAACATGGATTTCAATTCTCTTTTAAAGTCGGTTTTTGACTACGACCCGGACGGCCCGAATATTCATCATCTTATGGCGGTGCACGGCTACAGCCGCCTGATTGCGCAGATGGAAAACGTTGACGCTCACACGCTTTTTATAACGGAAGCCGCGGCGTATCTTCACGACATTGGCGTAAAGGCGAGCAAGGAAAAATACGGAAACAGCCAGCCGAAGCACCAGGAAGAAGAAGGACCTGTAATTGCACGCCGCCTGCTTGAGCCGTTTTCGCTTCCTCCTCAGGACATTGACCGAATCTGCTACATAATCGGCCACCACCACACATACACCGCAATCAACGGAATTGACTTCCAGATTCTAGTTGAAGCCGACTACATCGTGAACCTAATGGAAGGCTACTGCCAGCGCGCCTCGCTCCCCGCAATGAAGCAGAACATTTTCAAAACCTCCGCCGGAAAATATTTGCTGGAGCAGATGTTCGAGAAGTCGGGGAGATGAGAGGAGAAAGAGATGAAAGAAAATAATGATTGGTGGCCATCGTTACAAGAATACAATCCTGAAATTACAGAGGATAAGTGGTCAAGCCTTTTGCAGAATAAAGAAATATTTGATTTTAATTCGATGTGCATGATGAAAAGATTTCTTGATATTGGAGGAGCTGCTACATGCACAGTTCTTGCTGAAAAATACGGAAAGACTGCAAGTTCATATATTGCAGTTGAGAAAGCTCTTTCAAAAAGAGTCATTGAAAAAACAGGCTGCAAGAATCCTTGCTCTGAGGAAGGAACAGATGTCCGTTGGCCTGTTCTTTTTATTGGCAAAAAAGTTTATGACAAGGAGATGTCTGGAGTTTTTATTTGGAAACTTAGAGAAGAATTAAAATCTGCACTTGAAAAAACAAACCTGTCAGAATATCCTCTTGTGGAGAAAAATATGAATAATAATAATATGCCAACATCATCTTTACTTGACGACCTTGCAGAGCAACTGAAATATTCCAAAAATCTCATCCTTCACGGTGCGCCGGGAACCGGGAAAACTTATCTTGCAAAACAAATTGCAGAAAAAATGGGCGCGGAAACGAATTTTGTCCAGTTTCATCCAAGCTATGACTACACGGATTTTGTGGAAGGCTTGCGTCCTGTACAAAATGAGGCGGACGGACAAATCGGATTTGAGCGGAAAAACGGCGTGTTCAAGGAATTCTGCGAAAAAGCGTTGTTAGCAATGAACGTATCCTCGGTTTCTGACAACTTTGAGCAAGTTTGGGAAAAGGTTGTTGATTATCTGAATGAGAACAATTTTATGGATATTCCGCTTTTGACAGGAAAAAGCACATTCCGCGTTGAATTGAATGAAAAAGGAGATGGACTTGCAACCAGAACTTATGAAAATGGCGATTATAAGAAAGGCGAATGGATTCAGGGAAAATCCAAGTTTTATAACAAAGAACAGTTGTATAACATTTACAAAGGACTTCCGGGAATTCCATCCCGCGGCCATGACAATTACAGAAAAGCCGTGATAGAACATTGGAAGAAAAATTTCGGGCTTGTTGATTATTCGGTAAAAGAAAAATCTGAAAATGAATCTGCAAAAACCTTTCATCTTCATCATTGACGAAATAAACCGCGGTGAGCTTTCCAAAATTTTCGGCGAACTGTTCTATGCAATTGATCCGGGATACAGAGTTTCTTTTGAAGACTTGAAAAAACATCAGAACGGCGAAAAGATAATTCACACAATCCGGACTCAATATGCAAATCTTGAAACATTTGGAAACGAGTTTGACAAAGCCTTGCGCGCAAAAGACTACGGCCATTTCTTTGTTCCTGAAAATGTTTATATAATCGGCACGATGAACGACATTGACCGCAGCGTTGATTCAATGGATTTTGCATTCCGCCGCCGTTTTGCTTTTAAAGAGATTACCGCCGACGCAACGCAGTCAATGCTCGATGAAAAAACAGATGAAAACGGAAACACAACAGGACTTTCGCCGGAAATTGCAGAGGAAGCGAAAAATCGTATGGCAAGATTGAACAAGGCAATTTCAAATACTTGCGGGCTCCCAAGTTCGTACCATATCGGCGGAGCATATTTCTTAAAACTTAAGGAATTTGAAGGCAACACAGAAACAAAATTCAAAAATCTGTGGGAATACCATTTAAGCGGACTTTTGCGAGAATATTTGCGCGGCTCAGAAAATGAAGAAGAAAAGTTAATTTGTCTCAAAAATGCGTATTTTAAAACAGAAACTGAAACCGATTCTTCAGAAGCCGAAGAATAAAATATGCTTCATCTGAAAACTACCGACAACACTGAAAGAAATTTTTCCTCCCTTTGCAAAAAAAATAATTTGCGGAAGGAAGAATTTTACGATTCTCAGCAAGATGAAATTTCACTTGCGTACCGGGACTTGCTAAAAATTGCGAATGTTCCGCTCAAAGAACTTGTTTCGCAGAATAAAAATTTTCTTGTTTTTCCGCAGTCAATCGACAAATCTTATGGAAGAATTGACGAGCTTTCTGTTTTTGAAATGTACGGCAGCGCAGATAATCTTGAAGAGCTAAAAATCAGAACCGGAAATTTGATGGGATTTGTCGGAGTAGGCGACACGCAGATTCAAATCACGTTGCGCTTTGCTGACGGCGAAAACGACAATTTTCTTCACTATATGCTGAGCAAGGTTTTCAGCATCAATCTTTTAAAGTTTGATTTCAACGCTTCTTCCGACAGATTTTTTAACATTTTGATTTTTCTTTTTCCGTATTTTCTAAAAAAAGCGATTGCACAGGGAATTTTCAAGACTTACCAGGCTTTTGACCGCAATGATTCAAATGTAAAAGGCGTTGTCGATATTCCGCGGCATATAAGGCGCAACATTCCTTTTGCCGGAAAAATTTCATACCGGGAGCGAAGGCAGAGTTTTTACAATCCGCTTACAGAACTTGTCCGCCACACAATTGAATTTATAAAAGCAAATCCGCTAGGAACTTCGATTTTGTTTTCCGATTTGCAGATGAGGTCTGCTGTAAATCAGATTGTTGAAGTTACAGAAAGCTATAATTTTCACGAAAGAAACAAAATAATTTTTCAGAACGCAAAATCTGTGAGCCATCCGTATTTTTGCGACTGGATTCCGCTTCAAAAAATTTGCCTTGCAATCCTTTCGCACAAAAACAATTCATATCATCAGGATAAAAGCAAAGTGCACGGACTTTTGTTTGACGGCGCGTGGCTTTGGGAAGAATATCTTGCCACAATTTTAACGCCGATTGGATTTTCTCATCCTCGGAACAAAGAGCATTCAGGCGGAATCCGCATGTTCGAGAATGAGAACGATGAACTGGAAATTGACAAAAATTTCCGGCGCATTTATCCGGATTTTTACAAGAAAGGCGAAATGATTTTGGACGCAAAGTACAAAAAACTTCACAATGGAGTTTGCCGCGAGGATTTGTATCAGGTTGTTTCGTATATGCACACAACAAAAACTTTAAAAGGCGGATTCATTTTTCCAGACGGCAGCGGAACAGATTTTAACGGTCTGAATTATAAACTTGCCGGATATGGCGGAATTCTTTCTGTAACTGGAATAAAAATTCCGCAAGGAAAAATACAAATTGAAGACTTCCGCGTGCAAATGGAATCCGAGGAAGAAAAACTGAAAAACTGGTTTTTATAGAAAATGGGAATTAAGTTGTCGCAGTTATTACTGCATTTCTATTGCAAAAAGATAGTATTTTTATGATTCTTGAATTATATTTGTAGTTGAATTAATTATCTTGGAGGTGAAATATGGCTACAGCAGTTCTACAGACTAGAGTAGATACAACTACAAAGCAGGAGGCGGAATCTCTTTTTAATTCTTTAGGGCTGGATATGACAACAGCGATTCGTCTTTTCTTAAAACAGTCTATAAATCAACAGAGAATTCCCTTTGATATTGTTCCTCCAAAATATGATTTTTCTGATGAAACATTAGCAGCGATTGAAGAAGCCCGAAAAATAAGCCGAGATTCATCACTCTTAGGATAGTTTCATTCTTTCACCCATATATCCTTCATTAGAATTTTTTCGGCAGCGGCTTTCCTGATTTTTTCCATGTGTAATATTCAGCTGTTGCAGTAAGAAGCACATCGCTGGAAGAATTCAGTGCTGTTTCCATGCTGTCTTGAACGACACCGATAATAAATCCTACGGCTACAACCTGCATTGCGATGTCATTTGAAATTCCGAAGAGAGAACTTGCCAAAGGAATTAAAAGCAGCGAGCCGCCCGCAATGCCGGAAGCTCCGCATGCTCCAAGAGTTGCAAGGACGCATAGAATCAGCGCCGTCGGAATGTCGTATGAAATTCCCATTGTATTTGCGGCGGCCAGTGTCATTATTGCAATTGTGATGGCGGCTCCATCCATATTGATTGTTGCTCCTAGCGGAATTGAAACTGAATACATATCTTCATCAAGCCCGAGCTTTTCGCAAAGCTCCATATTTATCGGAATATTCGCCGCGGAGCTTCTTGTAAAGAACGCTGTGATTCCGCTGTCCTTTAAGCATCGGAAAACCAGAGGATATGGATTTCTTTTTAAAACAACTGCGACAATAATCGGAGTAACTACCAGCGCCATAAAAAGCATTGACCCGACAAGAATTAAAAGAAGCTGTCCATAGCTCTTAAAGATTCCAACTCCGTTTGTAGAAACTGTAGCGAATACAAGCCCCAGAATTCCAAACGGCGCAAGATTTATAATGTCTCTTACAATTTGAGATATTCCCTGCGCAATTTCTGTAAAAAGATTTTTTGTCTGCTCGCTTGCAATTTTTTTCATTGCCAGCCCGAAAATTATTGCCCAGGTAAGAATTCCTATGTAGTTTGCCTTTACAATTGCGTCAATCGGATTTGAAATCGCATTCACAAGAAGATTCTTCAATACTTGGCTTATTCCAGCCGGAGCTGCCTGAATTTCTGCCTTTTGAACAAGAGCGATTGTCTGCGGAAAAAGAAAGCTTGCTGTTACAGCCACAATTGAAGCGCAAAGCGTGGACACCATATACAGCATGATTACCATTCCGAACCGTCCGTCCAGCTTGGATTTTCCTCTTGCCAGGGAGCTTGAAACAAGCGCGAATACAAGAACTGGCGCCACAGCCTTCAATGCTCCAACAAACAAATCTCCAAGTATGCCGAGGAATTTTAGTTGCGGCACGAAGATTCCTGCAAGGATTCCAATGACAATTCCAATGCTTATTCTCAAAATTAAACTTAAAGAATTATAGATATCGATTATTTTTCTCATAATTTCCTTTCTCAGTTATTTTAAACGGTAACCAAAATGATATAATATGTCAAACAAAACTTATTTTCTATTAATGAAACTTTTCAGAATATAGTAACTAAGTTGCCCAAATAAAGTAACTAAATTTCCAAATATAGTTACTTTATTTTAAAATATAGTAACTATATTTGCCTGTTGGATTGGGTGCGTTTTAATCAGAATTTTTCCTGCAAGTCCGCTGAAATTATGTTATAATTTATTTATAAAATAAGATTATTTGGAGAGTGCGAATTTGTGTATAGATGAAAGTCAGCTTTATTTTGATTTTGATGATTATTCTGACGGTGAAAGTGTCTGTCAGGAAGATTTAAATTTTTGCGCGGTTCAGGCAATTAAAAATTCAGATGCTATTCTTGACCGTTTTGAGAATCTGGAGCTTTTAAATGTGTTTAATCATGAAAACAAAATTCAGAAGCTGGAAGGTCATTCTTCTTTTGTGTTCCGGGCTGTGGACAGCGTTACAGACAAAAAGGTTGTCCTAAAATGTCTTGATCCGCTTTTTTCCTGCCAAATTCCAGGAATTCCTGATATAGACACCGAGCTAAACTATGAAAAACTGTTTGAATGGGAAGATAAAATACTTTCAGAGCTGAAATCAAACCGCCATACGCCAACAGTTGCAGGCCGTCTTTCGCATGTTCCGGTTCTGATTGAAACCGGAGGAAAAACTTTCTCACACACTTTAAGCTATCTTGCAATCGAAAATCTTAATATTGAGCTCAAAAAAGCCTTTTTCGACAACAGCAATCCTTCGCTTTTAAAATATTCAAAACGTTTAAGGTTGTTCTGCCAAATTCTTAATGCAGTATGTTCTGTGCATAACGACGGTGTTTTTCACCGTGACTTAAAGCCTTCAAATCTTATGGCAAAATCAGGCAGGCAAAGTGACGGTGTTGTTCTAATTGATTTTGCCTCTAGCTACGCAAAAAAGAATATCCGCGAGAAAATCCGGCTTTATCCTGAAAAATGGCACGGAACAGAGGGCTACGCTTCGCCTGAAATTCTTTGCGGGCTTGCGCCGGAAAAAGTTCTTGCCTGCGCCCAGGATATGTATTCTTTGGGCTGTATGCTTTACGAGCTTTTCGGATGCCGCACCTTCAAGCAGAAATTATACGAGACAAACCCAGGCTATATAGAAACTCTTGAAAACTGCCGTGTTTATTCAAATGACGGAAACACCTTTGAAGAAAGGCTTGAAGTGTTTAATTCCTATCTTGACGAGTTTTCGCGTTCTGTTCGCCCTGTGCTGCTCGGAGATGAAGCTGAAATTCCGTTCTTTATAAAGCAGGAAATTGATTCTATTATTCAGAAATTTACTTCGTTTGACTGGAGAAAACGTCCTTGCAAAGAAGATTTTCCTGAAATCCGCAGAAAACTTTTGTATCTTTCAAAAATTATGGAAAATGCCCATCTGCGCTCAGAGTTTAAAAGGCGGAAGGCTGTGCATAAAAAACGCCTTATGGAAAAGTCAGCGGCAAAATTTATTTCTGCAATGCCACAAGCGGAGGCTTCAAAATGACAAAGACTGAATCTGACACAGAGCTTTCGCTTGCTCAAAAGACCATTTCCAACATAAAAATTGACACTCTTCTTCCAGAAATTACGCTTACACTCAGCCTTGAAGACTTTACCGATTTTTCAAAGGCTGCAAAGCTTGAAGTAAGAAAATCCACCGCTGCAATTTTCAAGGAAAAAATTGAAAACCAGATTGCGGATTTTGAAAATGACAATTCTTCCCTTGCCGAAAATGAACGTTATTCAGACACTTATTATTATCGTCTTTCTGCCTACTATAAGCTGCTTGGCGATTTTGAGAACGAAAGAAGGTGCCTTGAAAAAATCCATTCCAATGCAAACGCTTTTTTTGAAGAGCAGAAGACGAAAAATCAGCTTGCTACAGAAACTATAAAAAAACTGTCTGAATCAAAAAATTCTCCGACTGACATTCTTGCGTCAAAAACTGCGGAAACAGTCCGTACCCTTTCCTGCGTTCAGCTTGCCACCGGAGACTACATTGGCGCAAACAAGATGATAGAAGCGTTCCTTGAAAATCAGGACGATGATGAGGAAGAAAACTATGAGCTTTTATGCCAGCTCGGCCTTACTTTTGTTCTTTTGAATGACTTGCGTAAGGCGGTTCATACATTCCGCTATGTTTTTTACAATATTGAAAACACAAGCGATGTTGCGCTTATGCTCGCTTATCTTTACCGCGCCTTGCTGGATCAGGAAAAATCTAAAAAAACAAAATGCGCGCTGTATAAAAAGACCGTTTTTTGGCTTAAAAATGCTGCCTGCCTTAATCCTGCCTCTAAACAGGTTGCAAATTTTTTCTATAAGACTGCGTTCAAGACAGAAACAGAATACTTTGCACGATTTATGGAAAAATTTGTAAATTTTCCTTCCACAAAAAAAAACAAGGAATATTTTATTGATTCAATGAATATTCTTGGCAACTGTTATTTTGAACAGAACCGTTTTGCCGACTGCCTTGAAGTGCTGCAAGAAATTTGCTCCCAAGATTATTTTTCCGCTGGAATATGGAGCAACATTGCGCTTTGTAATATCAGAATGAACAAGAGTGACCGCGCAATAAAAAATGCAGAAAAGTCATATCTAAAGCTTAAGGAAACAGACGGAAAACGACTTAAACACAATGTTTCTTCTATATATATGGATTTATTGTGCAAGGCAAAAAAATATGATGAGGCTCTGAAAATCTTTGATGAAAAATTTGGAGCAACTTTTGTTCCTTCAAACAAAAAGGAATTTCTTGATGTGTGCGACCTTTTTCTGCGGATTCTGATTGAAAAGAAAGAATTCTTACGTGCCGCCGATTATGCTGATTTTTTATGGCAATGCACAAGCAATGCCAATACTGAGGAAATGGCGGAAGTAAAGATTTGCATTTTGAGCACAAAAATCAGGCTTTTTGCAGATGTTTCATACAACCCGGAAATTCTTCTGGACTGTTCATTTGAGCTTGAAAAACTTTTTTATGACTACAGGAAAACTCATAAAGATTTGCCGCTATTTTTTAACAATCTGGTTTATTCTCGTCTTGAGGGCGGCGGAAAACTGAACGGCAAGATTCTTGATATTTTTTTAAGCAACGTAACGGCAAACTGCTATATGTGCGCTACATTCGGACTTTATCAGGCACGCATAAAAAACAATGCGGAAAAATGTGTCCATTACTACAACAAGGCGACAGAGCTTGTTACTGCGGCAGACTTTGAATGCCGCTCAAACCTTGCAGAAGAACTGCACTTAAAACGCGATTTGGAGCTGTTCCGTCTTTATGAGAAAAATGGAAACACGCGCGAGGCAGAACGGATAAAAGCGCACATGCTAAAAAAATGCCCTGAGGAACTGTGGTTTTACAGGGAAGCGGTGCGGGCAGAGTGAATAGAGCTGTAAAAGAAAGCAAGTTGACTTTTAGATCTTTTATTTATATTATAAAAATAAGGGTCAAGAGTGCTGCCTTTATGCGGTGCGTTGAGGTTTCTCACTTGGCTCTCTTTTTTTTGCCTTGGAGAAATTTTATGTACTTATTATATGCTGACGATTCTGGAGTCGCTTCTGATCCGAATGTAGAATATTCAGTTTTAGCAGGATTCGCAACTTTTGAAAATCAAAATTATTGGATTCAAAAAGCGATTGATGAAATTATGCTGAAATATACAGGACGGGCTGATTTGGAGCTTCATGCAAGCCCTGTTAGAAGCGGAAGAGGAATTTGGCGCGGAATTGCAAAAGAAAAACGCGAAGGAATTTTAAAAGAATCTCTTGAGTATGTAAAATCTAACTATCCGAACCAGTTTATTCTTTTTGGTGCAGTTATTAGCAATGTAACAGAAAGTGTTCCTGAAAATCTTTTTACACAGATTTCAAGCCGTTTTGATAAATTTTTAAAACGCAAGTATTTGAAAAAAGATGAATCTGCGAGAGGTCTAGCCATATTTGACAAATCAAAAATGGAAAACCAATATCAAAACTGGTCAAAAATATATCAGACATTAGGAAATCAATGGAAAGAACGTCTGAACAATTTTGCGGAAGTTCCTTTGTTTTTGGATTCTCAAATGTCACGTTCCTTGCAGATTGCTGATTTGATTGCTTTTTCGTTGTTTAGAAATTTTGAATATAATGATGATTCATATTATTCAATAATAAAAGATTGCTTTGATAAAGAAAAAAATCAACAGCATGGATTGTATATTTGCAAATAAACTATGCCAGAAAAAAACTGTATCGACATAAAAGAAAATGAACTTCTCAAAATAGACAAAGAGCTTCTTGAACTTCTACTGCAGGACAAGACAACCGGAAGAAACATAATCTGGGCGACTGACAACTACACGAAGCACGGTGTTCAGTACGCTTTTGAAAAGCCGATTCTTGTGGAGCTTGTAACTTCAAGAAACGGAAGCATAATAAAGCCGCGCACGCAGAAGTCAAAGGCAGAGCAGCAGCAGCGCGTAAGGCAGAAAGCCGAGGTTTTTACTCCAAGCTGGATTTGCAACGTTCAAAATAATCTTGTTGATGAAGTCTGGTTCGGGCGGAAAAATGTATTTAATATAGAAGAAAAACGCTTCTGGAAAACAATAAAAGAGAAAATCACATTCTCGGAAACGAAAAACAGGAACTGGAAAGACTACGTTTGTTCAACAAGACTTGAAATTACCTGCGGCGAAGCTCCTTACATCACAAGCCGGTACGACGCTGTAACAGGGGAGTATATAGAAGTACCTGAACGTGTGGGATTTTTGGACAGAAAGCTCCGCGTTGTAAATGAGAATACTGAAAGCCGCGAGGACTGGCTGAAATGGGCTTGCGCCGCAGTTCAAAGTTCCTACGGTTTTGAATGGCAGGGCGACAATGTTTTAATCGCAAGGGAAAATGTTCTTTTTACAATCGCCGAGCATTATCAGTATAAATTCAACGAGAGTCTTCCAACTGAGGATTTGGTCGGTTTTGCAAAAATAATTGTCTGGAACATCTGGCAGATGGACGGACTTAAATTCGTTGTTCCAAACAGTTGCACGGAAAAAGAAGTTATAGAGCAGGATTTGTTTGAGACAAGAATAATCTCAAAGGCGTGCGAGGGCTGCAAGAAGAACAATCCGCTCAAGCACAATGGAATCTACTGCAAGATAAAAGACTGGAAAAAGAACGAGATAGTCAGGTTTGTGGACTTGATAAACGGAGGAGAATTATATGGCAACATTTAAACAAAGCTTTGAGCCTAAGTTGATTTATGTTTATAGGATAAATGATGAATCTCACAAAGGCTGCCTAAAGGTTGGAGAAGCCTCCTGCCATAGCACTGAATATTTTTCCTTAAAGCCGAATTCAAAAGAGCTTAATGAATCCGCAAAAGAAAGAATCAGACATCAGACGCAGACGGCTGGAATTGCATTTGAATTATTATACACAGAATCAACCAGCAGTTTTGACGGTAAAGAAATAAAATCTTTTCAAGACCACGAAATCCACGACTGCCTTGTGCGTTCCGGCATAAAAAGAAAATGTTTCAGCGATGACCATAAGGCGAACGAATGGTTTATAACTGACCTTGAGACCGTAAAAAACGCAATATCAGCCGTAAAGGAAGGCCGCGCTTCTCTCAATGCAAGCGAAATCACAACTGATAAAAGCCCGATTGTGTTCCGCCCGGAGCAGAAAGAAGCCATTGAAAAGACAATAAAGCAGTTCACAAAAAAAAATTCCAGCAACCAGATGCTCTGGAATGCAAAAATGCGCTTTGGAAAAACTCTTACCGCGCTTCAAGTTATAAAACAGATGAACTTTAACAGAACGCTTATTCTTACCCACCGTCCTGTTGTGGACAAAGGCTGGTTTGAGGATTACGCAAAAATATTTTATGACAGAAGCGATTTTGACTACTGCTCAAAAAAGAACGGCGGAAACATTTCGGATGAGATAGAATTTTACGAAAGAATGAATTCTGCACAAGAAAACGGAATGAACGATTTTCACTTTATCTATTTTGCAAGCATTCAGGATATGCGGGGTTCCGAAATTGTCGGCGGAAAATATGATAAGAACGAAGAAATTTTTAATATCGACTGGGATTTTATAATAATTGACGAGGCGCACGAGGGAACTCAGACAGAACTTGGCAAAAATGTAATTGCAAGATGCCGCAAGGAAAACACAAAAGTTCTTCATCTTTCTGGAACTCCGTTCAATCTTATGGATGATTTTAAGGAAGAAGAAATCTATACCTGGGATTATGTGATGGAGCAGAAGGCGAAGCGCGACTGGGATGAGTTTCATCAGGGCGACCCGAATCCTTATTCCTGCCTTCCAAGACTCAATATTTACACTTATGACTTGGGAAAACTCTATCCGGAATATTCGGATGCGGACATTGCGTTTAACTTTAGGGAATTTTTCAGAACTGATGAGGACGGAAGCTTTGTTCACGAGGCAAATATAAAACAGTTTTTGGATTTGCTTACAAAAGAAGATGAAGATTCAAAATATCCGTATTCAACAAAAGCCTACCGGGACAATTTCCGCCATTCTCTATGGATGATTCCGGGTGTAAAAGAAGCAAGGGCATTGAGCCGCCTGTTGCAGCAGCATCCTGTGTTCAGCCAGTTCAATATTGCTAATGTCGCAGGCGATGGAGACGAGGAGGTTGAAACTTCCGATGCTCTGAAAAAAGTTGAGAAAGTAATCGGCGAGCGTCCGGAAGAAACTTATTCAATCACATTAAGCTGCGGACGGCTTACTACAGGTGTCAGCGTAAAACCCTGGACAGCCTGCTTTATGCTTTCCGGAAGCTACAATACTTCTGCCAGCTCATATATGCAGACGATTTTCAGGGTGCAGACACCTGCTGTTATTGCAGGCAAGCAGAAAGAGGAATGTTTTGTTTTTGATTTTGCGCCCGACAGAACTTTAAAAGTAATTGCCGAGACAGCAAAAATAAGCAGCAAGGCAGGCCATACAACAGGCGACGACCGTAAGATTCTTGGCGAATTCCTGAATTTCTGCCCTGTGATTGGTTTTGACGGCAGTAGAATGAAAGCCTACGATACCGAAAAAATGCTCGGCCAGCTAAAGAAAGTCTATGTTGAGCGCGTTGTAAGAAACGGCTTTGAAGACGGCTATCTTTATACAGACGATTTGATGAGACTGAACGAAGTAGAGCTTAAGGAATTTGAGGAACTTAAGAAAATAATCGGCTATACAAAAGCTCAGGCAAAAACCGGCGACATCGACATAAATGCATTAGGTTTTACGGAAGAAGATTTTGGGCAGGCGAATAAACTCAAAAAAGAAAAACGGGAATTAACGCCGCAGGAAGAGGAGCTTAAAAAGCGTCTTGCCGAAGCAAAAAAGAACCGGGACAGCGCAATAAGCATTCTCCGCGGAATTTCAATTCGTATGCCGCTTTTGATTTACGGTGCGGATATTCAGGGACGTCTTGATGGAACAGAAGAGCCTATTACTATAGATAATTTTACAGACCTCGTGGACGACCTTTCCTGGAAGGAGTTTATGCCGGAAGACGTAACAAAAGAAAAATTCGCCCATTTCAAGAAATATTATGACGCGGACATTTTCCGTGAATCCGGCGCAAAAATACGTGAGATGGCAAAGGCTGCGGACAATCTTTCAATTGAAGAGCGCATTGAGCGGATAAGCACGATTTTTAACACATTCAGAAACCCCGACAAAGAAACTGTCCTTACTCCCTGGCGTGTTGTGAATATGCATATAACGGAAAGTCTTGGCGGCTGGCGTTTTTATGATGAAAAATACAACGCTCCCATTTCAGAGCCTGTATATGTTGAGCAGAAAGATATTACAAAAAATGTGTTTAAGAGAAATACCAGGATTCTGGAAATCAACTCAAAAAGCGGACTTTATGCCCTTTACTGCGCATATTCAGTCTACAAGGCGCGCGCAAAACTGGAGCTTGGACCAAAACCTACAAGGCAGATGGAAAAGGACTTGTGGGCAAAAGTCCTTAAGGAAAACATCTATCTTATCTGCAAAACGCCGATGGCAAAAAGCATTTCAAGAAGAACGCTTGCCGGCTTTACGGACGCAAAAGTGAACACTCATTATTTTGAGGACCTGGTGAACCAGCTAAAAAGCAAGCCGGAAAACTTCATAAACAAAATTACAAAGCCAGATTACTGGAAACAGCAAGGAAACGAAGATATGAAATTTGACGCAGTAGTAGGAAATCCGCCGTATCAGGTTATGGATGGCGGTGCAGGTGCAAGTGCAATGCCTGTTTATAATTTTTTTGTAAGTGTAGCAGAAAAACTTGAACCGAATTTTGTTTCTCTGATTATGCCAGCAAGATGGTATGCGGGAGGAAAAGGATTAGATGATTTTAGAAACTATATGTTGAAAAATAATCATATAAAATTATTACTTGATTTTCCTGATTCTCAAGATTGTTTTCCAACTGTAAATATAGCTGGTGGACTTTGCATTTATTTATGGAGTAAAAACTATAATGGTAAATGTACAATAAAAAACTATGGAATAAAAGAAATATCTGAAAGAAATTTAAATGAATATGATATTTTTGTAAGAAACAATAATGCAGTAAATATAATTAGAAAAACATCTGGCGACCTATTGACAAATTTAAATCAGTTTATAAAATCTTACAGCTACTTCGCTGTACGCAGCTACGAACGCGGTACGCAAGATAAGAACTCGGAAAGTGATGTTGTTCTCATTTCTAGCAAGGGAAAAGGGTTTTATCCTATCGAGAAAGTTACTGACAGGGAAAAAATATTAAATAAATATAAAACTATAATTACTTATGCTATGTCAGGTGGAAATAAACCATCGTCTGAAGGAAATTATCAAATAGTTTCTTCTTTGCAAGTTTTGAATAAGAATGAAGTATGTACAGAAACATATCTTGTTCTAGGTGCTTTTGATGATAAAGAAGAAGCTGAGAATTTAAAAAAATATATAGCGACAAAATTTGCAAGGTTTTTATTATTACAGGCTCTGACTTCAATTCATATTACAAGAGATAGTTTTATTTTTGTTCCTCTCCAAGACTTCACCCCAAACAGCGACATCGACTGGTCTGCCTCCATTCAAGAAATCGACCGCCAGCTCTACAAAAAATACAACCTGAGCCAAGCCGAAATCGACTTCATCGAAAAAAACGTCAAGGCAATGGAGTAAGGATATTGAATAATTTTAAAATAACCCTGGATATAAAAAAATTAGGGAATCAATTTGAAAAGCAATTCCAAAATGCTCAAAGAAAAGCTAAGCAAGAGGCTTTGAAACAACAGCGGATTAAAATATCACAGAATATTGTTAAAAATCAGCCAATTATTGGAGGTGTAAGAATGTTAGATAAAAGTTCAGAAGTTGTCTTAGAAGCATTATTAAAAATGTCAGAGGAATGTAATTCTTTGGAGTTTCATGTTGATTATGATGAATTGCCAAAAGGTTATGAAGATGGATTAACTCAAATCCTTGAAAATTTAAAAGCTTATGGTTTAGTATTTAGGCATACTGAATTTTTGGGAGGTGGTTTTGAAGTAATATTATCTCCGCAAGCTAAAAATTATTTTAAAGATAAGGAAGAGGCGTTAAGAAAAGAGAGAGAAAAGTCAATGGCTCAAAATATAAATATAACGGCTACTGGAAGTAATATAAACTTTGGTTCAATAGTAAATTCTACTTTATCGGCTGATAATATTGTTTCAAACATTGAAAAAGAAATTGAAGAAAAAGCTGGAGAGGACAAAGAAGAATTGAAAGAATTGCTTGAAGAAGTAAAAGAATTATGTGAAGGTATTCAAATAAACAATCCTTTGCCAAAAAGAAAGAAGCTAATGGAAAAAATATCAAATCATATGGCAAAACATGGTTGGTTTTATGGCGAAATCGTAGGTTTAATTGGCTCGGCTGCCATGAATGCGATGATGGGATAAAATTATGGAAAATGAATCCATTAGCATTTCAGTAGTTCAACGAAAATTATGGAGACCAACTAAATGCAAAATCTAACCTATTAATCAAAGAATTAATCTCTATTCCCACAGAAACAGAATGGTTGGAATTCAAATATAACAACTTCGATCCTCAAATGATTGGTTCTGATATTAGTGCTTTGGCAAATTCTGCAGTTTATCGTGGTAAAGAAAAAGACTAAATAAAATTATATGGAGAAAACAAATTTTGCATTTTTTTGGAGCTTGCAATTAAAAAATATGTTTTCTTGTCTGCATACTTATAATCGGTATAAAATATATTTGAAACTTACACTACATATATCTTGAATTATTAAAAAATGTAGTGTAAATTATAGTTACACTACAAATAATTAAAATTAACATATTTGTAGTGTAAGTGTGTTTATATGAAATCGGATGTGGTAAAAGCAGTTTTTCAGGATGAACTAGAAAGAAACCAGCGCCTAGTATCTCGTTATGAAAAAGAATTGGAAAATCTTCCTAAAGGGTCTATTTATAAGAGAAAAATAGGTAATCATGAATATTTGTATTTAAATTACAGAGAAGGTAACAAAGTTATTTCTAAATTTTTAGGGAAAAATGAAATGTTTGATTCGGATGAATTGCAGATGCAGTTAGATAAGCGGAATGAATATAAGCAACTCATAAAAAAATTAAAACTTGAACAAAAAGATTTATTAAAGGCATTAAAATGAGAAAAGACCAGGAAGAGGCTTTTTGGCAGACAATTAAAGCATTTGACGAAATCGGTCTATTACGTCATGTGATGATTATCGGTAGCTGGGCTGAGTATTTATTTCCGCCGTTATTTAAAACAGATTTTATGCCTAATTTAAAAACTCGTGATGTGGATTTTTTTTACAGAAACATTAATATACCAAAAGAAAAAATCAATGTTGTACAAAAACTAAAGAATATTGGCTATATTTATGACGAAGTTGATGGAATTTCCAGATTTTATAAAGAAGATCTTCTTGAACTTGAATTTCTTACAAGAGTTCTTGGGGCAGGAACTGATGGAAAGGTGAATATTAAACCTCTTGGAATTACGTCTGAAGGATTGCGTGCCATAAATATTCTTTCAGATTTTGCCAGAGAAATTGAGTCAACTGCAACAGATGGAGAAAAATATACGCTCATAATTCCAGAACCTTCTGCATATGTGATTCAAAAAATTCTTACAAATCCTACTCGTGAGCCTCAAGAAAAACGAGCAAAAGATATTGTCGCCGTAAAAGAGCTCCTTTATCATATCGAAAAATCCACAGAACACAAAACTAAATTTAGCGAGGTTTATAAAACATTATCCGTAAAGCAATTAAAAATCATAAAACAAGTGTGTGAAGAAAATCAAATTGTTCTCCCTTAATTATAAACTGTATTTATGAATAAAATGCGGAATCTGTCCGGAAAAATCAAATTTTCTACTTGCAATTTTATTTCACAAGGTGTATATTATTATCAGATAGGAGAGAACAAGGGGTTTGGAATATGCCGGCGACTGAATACGGAAAATACTTGAAGAAGCTCAGAATTGACAAGGACAAGACTCTTGCGGCGATGGCGAAGGATATGGGGATTGCGCCGTCTTATCTTTCTGCGATTGAAAGCGGTGAGCGCGTTATTCCTGTTGATTTTACGGAAAAGATTTCTGAAAAGTATTCGTTGAATGAAAAGTCAAAAGACGAGCTTAGGGAACTTGAGCTTAAGACTCCGCGCAATGCGCTTCAGCTGGATTTCAAGAAGTCGGGAAGCACGGAAGAGCAGAAAAATCTAGCGATTCTGTTTGCCCAGAAATATGCAGGTTTGAGCAGCGAGCAGATTGAAAAAATCCGCGCGGTGCTTGAAGAAAAATAAATAAACTAGCCTGACGGCTGAAAATGGAGGTACGCCTATGCTTGTTCAAAGTGCAAATGGCAAAAAAATAACCGCTTAAAAGAAACGGCAATTTCTAAAAGCGGTTTGGTCAAAGAAGCAAGAAGAATCTTGTTCAATGAATAGTTGATAATGATTATAGATTCTTCTCTTCTTTTAGTCAACGGTTCGGAATGGCTTTGATAAAATGTTGTTAGAGTGCATTTTCCGGCCTTGCGGGGTTCTTAGAAAAAATTTCCGCATGCATAAAAATTATGCCGCAAAATTTTATGCGGTCGACTAAAACTGCAGTCTGGCTTTGGGCTGCGAGGAGCATATATGAATTTTAAAATAACAAAACGTCCGAATCCGCGTGCAAAGGGTTCTTATCTATTTCATGCTTCGCCTTTTTATTCAGACGAGCTTACAATTCTTGATCTTGCAAAGGATATTAGCGACGGCTGTACGCTGAATGTTACCGATGTAGAGGCGGTTCTTTCTTCGCTTGTAAGAAAACTTCCGCTTTTCCTAAAAAAAGGCTTTATTGTTCAGCTTGGTTCGTTCGGAAGAATCAGGCTTTCGTTCAGCGCAAAAGGCAAGGAAAAGGCTTCTGATGTAGAGGCGACGGACATTTCGTGCA
Source organism: Treponema sp. (assembly GCA_050873685.1). Taxonomy (GTDB): domain Bacteria; phylum Spirochaetota; class Spirochaetia; order Treponematales; family Treponemataceae; genus Treponema_D. Next base: position 9,010 of record JBNMJH010000013.1, on the reverse strand, counting down.
AGCGGATTATCCTTGTGCCGTGCTCGGAAATCAGAAAAGAAATTGAGTCTACGACGTTTTCAAAAATCAATGTTATTACAGAAAATTCATCAGAATCTTCCTCTGAAGAAAATGAAGTTTCTGCATAGAATCGTAGTTTAGCTTTTGCCGCCGGTGGAATTTATTTCTGCTGGCGGCATTTGACTCGCCGGACATTACCAATCCTTTCTTTATTTAATCTATTCAAGTGCAGTTTTTCCTTCCTTTTCTTTGAAACCTTTATACCTTCGGCTTTAGAGGTCCGTAATAATAGCTTGCGGTTACTCCGGAGCCTTCTTTTTTAATCACTTTACCTGCTTCTTCCAGCAGAACAGCCGTTCCATACAAATCAACTTTCAGGATTGCTTCAATCGGAGCCTGGCTTGGCGAAACTCCAGCCGCATTTACAAGCATTGAAAATTCACCGAAACTTTGCGCTTTTTCAATGATATTTCTGATTGACTTTCGGGAAGACAAATCTATTTCCACAACTTCTGTGTCAAATCCTACCTCATTCATTATTTTAGAGATTGTCTCAGCATTTTTTATGTTTTTGTTTCCAATCACAATCTTCATTCCGTAGCCCATTCTGCATGCAATCGCCATGCCGCTTCCAAATCTTGCGCCTTTGCATATTTTTTTCAAATCGCGATCGCTGTTTCGAAGTCCGCTGCCTTCGTGCGTCATAAGCGCCATAGCTTTTCCAAAAACTAAAATTCCCTGTAGTTTTCATCCAGTTCTTCTTCGAGCCAGAGGGAGATTTCTTCGGTTACTTTTGAGATTTTTTGGCGGCGGCGCTTTCCGGTGATTGAGCATTCCCAGACAACGGCAACGCGAAAACAGTTTTCAAGGTAGGTCTGAATGATTTTTTTATCGCGCTCAATGTTGCGTTCAATTTTGTTTTTCCAGTATTCGGTGTTGGTTTTTGGAAGCCTGAAAAGGCGGCAGTTTTTGTGTCCGTGCCAGAAGCATCCGTTTATAAAAATCGCCGTGTTGTAGTGCGGAAGAAAAATGTCCGGCGTGCCAAGATGATGTCTGTCATTTTTTCTGAATCTGAATCCGGCTCTGTGAAGCGCGCTACGCAAAAGAATTTCGGGCTTTGTGTCCTTGCTACGGATTTTCGACATATTTAGGCTGCGCTGTTCCGGTGTCAGAGTGTCCATTCTTTTATGATAATTTTGCTGGCAGAAAATGGCAATAGAAACGGCGGATTTTTTCCTGCAAGACTTGAAACTTGAATTTTTTCTTATACAAAAGCCGATAAAAACATTATAATTTAAATATAAAATTCAGCAGAAATGAACTTTATTCAAGAAGGCGGATTTTGTTCTGTTGTGCTGAAAATTTTCAAAAATCAAAAGGAGAGGGAAGATGTCTAATCTGCAGGTTGAAAAAGCGTTGTCAACAGTGAACCGGCTTATTCCGCTGGTTGAAGAAGCTGAATGCCATTTTAAAAGCGCGCGGAACTGGAGTTTTCTTGATGTTCTTGGCGGCGGATTTATTGTTGACCTGATAAAGCACCGAAAACTTAGCCAGGCAACCGATTCAATGAATGAAATAGATTTTCTTATGAGGCAGCTGCATTCCGAGCTTGGAAGCATTGAAGTTCCGAATGACTATAAAATGAATGTAGGGGGATTTCTAACGTTCGCGGATTTCTTTTTTGACGGAATTTTTGTTGATGCGTATATGGCTTCAAAAATTATGAGCAGCCTTGATGAAGTCCAAAAGCTGAAGAACAAACTTTACGCTTTAAAGTCACGGCTGGAACAAATTTAAAATGATGCGGCCAGGCAGACTAATAAAATATCTAATATTTCTTCTAATCTTCACAGCAGGCGTTTATGCGCAGGAATCCAGCGATGAAATTCCAGAGGATTTGCCGCGGCAGAAAACATCGTTTTTCAATTCTCCGAATTTTACGTTCAATGAAAAATATATTTTTTCACTCGACACGTCGTATCTTCTTTCCGGGCTTAAAAACAACGGCTGGGGGCTCGGCGTTTCATACGAGGCTCTCGTTCTTCCGTTTTTATCCACAAAAGGCGAATTTTCCCATTCAACAATCTGGTCAAAAAATTACGATGCCACAATCAAAACGGTCGGAATCTCGTTGAGCACATTTTTTTATCCGTTCGGCAAAGGCTTGAATTTCCTTTATTTCGGCGGCGGATGCAGAACTGATTTTTTAATGTATTCCGGCGACGATGTTTCTTCCGACCACAAAAAAGACACTCTTACACGAGTTTTTCCGCAAATCGGCTGGAAGCAGAATCTTTTTGACTGGCTTTTAATTGATGTTTACTACAGCTACCGTTTTTCAGTTTCTTCAAGCGAGCTTCCCGAATTTGTTGGCGACATTACGGACAACGGAAGCGGTTTCGGCGTAAAGTTGAAATTCAATCTTTTGAAGCTTTGGAAAACAATTTCAAAAAAGTAAAGATTTCATTTTTTTCTTGAAAAATCCGCGCCGCCTTAGTATCTTGAAAGCATGGGTTTGCGCAATTTGCCGGAAAAAACGGCGGAAAAACTAAGTTCACTTGTGGAAATAAAGCCGCACCAAGTTGTGAGCATGTCGCTTTCAAGAAGCGAGAATGCGGAAATAACGTTGCTTGCCTTTGCCGACGGCGAGGATTTGAGCGATGAAACTTATCCGCGGGACACGCTTTATTTTGTTCTTGAAGGTTCGATGAATGTTGTTATGCAGGACGGTTCTGTTTCTGTAAGCGCAGGTGAAGTTTTAAAAGTTCCGGCAGGAAAAATCCACCGGCTTGCCGCTGAAAATGCGTTCAAAATTATGCAGATTTCACTTTGAAATACTGGAAAATCGAGGAAAATTATGGAAGAAAATCTTATTAAAAATGTTCAGCGTGCCGAGCCGCTTGTGCTGAAAGATTTGGTTCAGTATGAAGACGGAAAAGTTGCCAGCATGACGCTTTCCCAGCAGCCGGGCGTTGGAATAACGGTCATGGCGTTTGACAAGGGCGAATCGATTGCAAGCCATGCCGCTCCGGGCGATGCGATGGTTCAGATTCTTGACGGAAAGGCTGAAATTACAGTCGGCGGAGTTCCGCACGTTCTTGAAGAAGGTCAGATTATCATAATGCCGAAAAACGTTTCACATTCGCTGAAAGCGCTTGAAAAATTCAAGATGATTCTGACGGTTGTAAAATAAACCCGCCTTGAATCTAAAATTGAAAAACTTGCAGAACTGCCGCATTGTTCATCCGTTCGAGCCATTTTTCCGCGCGGACTCAAAAATTCTGGTTGTGGGTAGCTTGCCTTCCGTAAAGTCGCGGGAAAACGGCTTTTATTACGGACATACTCAGAACCGTTTCTGGAAAATGCTTGCCAAAATATTCAACGAGGAAACACCTTTTTCAATAGAAGAAAAAAAGAATTTCCTTGAAAAGCATAAAATTGCGGTTTACGATTCAATAAAAGAATGTACAATCTGCGGCTCGTCCGACAGTTCTATCCGCGACGTTGTTCCTTCCGATATTGAGCAGATTGTTTCCGCCGGCAAAATTAAAAAAATCCTTGCAAACGGAAAAACCGCCGCAAAATATTTTCTGAAATACCAAAAGCAGGAGCTTTGCAACATTCTGAAAGTTCTTCCTTCAACAAGCCCTGCAAATGCCGCGTTTTCGCTTGAAAAGCTCGCTGAAATTTGGGGCAGGGAAATCCTGGAATTTTAGGCAATCCAGGCAGCTTAATTTTTATTCATCAAATTTTCAACTTCCTGCCGCGCGTCCAGAAAGATTTTTGCAATGTCCGGGTCAAAATCCGTGCCGCAACCTTTTTCAATTATTGCAAAGCACTGCTCAATAGGCATTGCGTCCCTGTAGCACCTTTTTTGCGAAACTGCGTCAAAAACATCTGCGACCGCCATAATTCTTGCGTGGAGCGGAATCTGTTTTCCAGACAATCCTTCCGGGTAGCCTTTTCCGTTGTATTTTTCATGGTGAAAACGCGCCACTTCATACGCAATTTTCTGAAATTCAGGGTTGTCAAGATTTTTAAATGTGTTCTGGATAATTTCTCCGCCGCAAGCAGAATGTTTTTTCATAATTGCAAATTCTTCATCGGTCAGTTTCCCTGGCTTTTGAAGAATATAGTCCGGCGTGGCAATTTTTCCAATATCGTGCAAAGGCGCCGCGTTTCCAACATTTATCATATAATCCCTGTTCATTATGTCATGGTAGCGCTTGTCGTGCTGCATTTTGTAAAGAATCAGGTTTACATAGGCTCTTGTGCGCTTGATATGACCTCCGGTGTTGCTGTCCCTGTTTTCAACAAGGTTTGCGAAGCCTTCAACCATTTCATCATTGAACATATTGATTTTCTTTGTGGCAGGATTTTCAAATTCAATGTAAATTCCCAGCAGAAGAATTGTAGGGCAGATTGCGGAAATCAGAATTTCTGGAAAAATAATCTGGAACACAAGAATCAGGCCGACAATTGCAATAATTGAAACCGTTCCGAATTTCTTTTCTTTTGCAATGTATTTATGCCGGGTAACAATAAGATGCAGAATGAATCCGTAGTGAAGAAACATTGAAATATAGCAGACATAAACAGAAAAGCCCATTGAATAGTTCGTTGTTGCTCCGTGGATATATTTCAGCTGGTTTATTCCTGCAAAAATCAGCAGAAGCGAAAGAATTCCCGGAATCAGAAGCAGCAGATTTCTTTTCTTGTGGGTTTCGCAGAATCCTACAATCTGTCCGTACATATAAAGCGCTGTAACAATAATTGTAAAATCCATAAAAACAAAAAAGAAAAGATGCCCGAATTTGTTTACCCATTCAGGAATTGTTTCAAGATGGTTTACTGTCCATGCCGTGAAGCCGTCAAAAAATACTGCCAGCGGAACAATCAGCATAAGCGCATTGAAAAATTTGTTGCACTTTATGTTCCCTTTTAAAGTTGTTCTGATGTAATTTACAGCAATATAAAGACTTATAACCAAACATCCGAATTGTAACCTTACGTACTGCATAATTCAAATCCTCTGCATACAGCCTGTTTTACCAAGTATTATACATCAGCTTTTTAGTCCGTGCCATAAAAAACTTGCCGACTTCAGCTTTTGTTCTTACATTTAAAGTGCATCAGTTCTTCTTTGTTTTTGCTCCGGCTTTTCTAAAAGAATTCCACACGGAGGCTGTTATGAAAAAATCTCTTTTTTCGTTTAGTGCGCTGGCATTGGCTGGCACAGTCGGATTTGCGCAGAATTATCCTGACGCAAAGCAAACATTACCGGAAAAAATGGGCTGGATGCAAGGATTTCCGCCGCCGCAAGAAAAAACGCTGCATGCGGCAGACGGCTCTTTCTTTGAATTTCCTGCGCTCCGCTACAGCGTGAACCATATGCGTGAATTTTTCCCTACGCGGAACGTTTCTTCAGGAAGCGGCAAAAAATACAACGTAAAAACAAAAATCAACCCTGAAATCGGAAAAATCACATTCACGCCTTGGGATTCTGAAACTCCTATGAGTTTTGAAGATTCGCTCGCGGCAAACTACACCGACGGAATCATCGTCATGCACAAGGGAAAAATTGTCTACGAAAAATATCCGGCAGGACTTGAGCCGGACGGACTTCACGCGGCAATGTCGGTCAGCAAGTCGTTCACGGGAACAATCGCTTCAATTCTGGTTGCGCAAGGAAAAATCGATCCTTCAAAAAAAGTCGCTGAATACATTCCGGAACTGAAAGATTCCGGATTTGCGGACGCAACTGTGCGCCAGGTAATGGACATGACGACCGCAATAAAATACAGCGAGGACTACAACGACCCTAACGCGGAAATCTGGGCGTACTCAGCGGCAGGAAACGTTTTCCGCCCGGCAAACTACAACGGTCCGCAGAATTACTACGAATATCTTGCCACGGTAAAAAAGCTTCCAGACACAGAGCACGGCGAAGCGTTCGGCTACAGAACCGTGAACACAGAGCTTCTTGCGTGGGTTTGCTCGCGTGCAACAGGGCAGGGGCTCGCGGAAATGGTTTCAGAAATGATTTGGAAGCCGCTCGGAGCGCACTTCGACGGCTACTATCAGGTTGACCCTTCAGGAATCGCTTTTGCAGGCGGCGGATTCGACCTGAACCTTCGCGACATGGCAATGTTCGGCGAAATGATGCGGAACAACGGCAGGCTGAACGGAAAGCAAGTCATTCCAGAAGCGGCTGTAAAAGACATCACGTCCGGCGGTTCTTCCAGCGCATACAAGGACGCATTTTCAAAAGGCGGCTACCCGAAACTCAAAGGCTGGAGCTACCACAATATGTGGTGGGTCACGAACAATTCCCACGGAGCATACATGGCGCGCGGCGTTCACGGACAGGCAATCTATATCGACCCGGCGGCAGAAATGGTGATTGCGCGGTTCGCCTCAACTTATTATGCTTCAAACAAATACATCGATCCGCTTTCAATTCCGGCTTACGAGGCAGTGGCTGAATATCTGATAAAAAAATAAGAAGTCATTTTTGTTCCCATTTGTGGTATAATGATTCTATGTTTGCGGATTCATTCTTAACTTTTTATCACACAACTGAAGAATTTGGCATGGAAGAAGGCGCAGAAATTCTTGCCCGTTTTGGCTCCCATGAATGTCTTGCGCTGGATTCCGGTTTTTCTGCCGGCGATATCTGGAAACGCGCGGAACGGATTTCCCAGTGCCTTGAATTTTTTGACCCGGAAAAAGAATCTAATCTCATAAGGAAAATAAAAAATTCAGTTTATTTTTGCGCTGGAGCAATGCCGACTTCAGAAAATATCGAAAAAAGCGATGAAACTGTAAAATCTCTTGAAAAAAGCATAAATGAATTCCGCGCCTCAGAAAATGAATTCGCCTCGCATCTGGTTGCCCTCGGTCCTTGCGGAATCGACCATGACTGGGAATCCGCGGAAAACAGCGGCCGGACGCATGATTTCTTCGACCGCCAGGCAATTGTAGACGAGCGCAATCTTTTTGAGCAGGAGCTTCTTCTTGCAAAAAAACTTGACTTGCCGGTTATTGTTCATTCAAGGAAAAGTTTTCAGGACACAATGGATGTTCTGCGCATTGCAAAATACAACAAAGGCGTGGTCCATGGATTTTCTTACTCCCAGTCCGAGCTGGAATTCTTTTTGAATATGGGCTGGTACATCAGTTTTGACGGCTCAATCACATTTTCCGGAAAAAATAAAAACGAAGTCGCAGAAATGGTTTCCTATGTTCCGCTGAACCGCCTGCTTATTGAGTCGGATTCGCCGTTTTATGCGCCTATTCCTGTGAAAGGCACGGTAAATTCCCCGGAAAACTTGAAATACATCTACGAATTCATTGCTTCAAAGCGGAAAATGCAAAGCCTAAAGCTGAATGAGAAAATTCAGAACAACATGAAAAAACTTTTTGGCATTGACCAGTAAAATCCAGTTTTCCAAAATCAATGCCTTGCCGTTTTTATAAAACGCTGAATGCCTGCTGCAAATCTGCAAGCAAATCGTTCTTGTCTTCAAGCCCGCATGAAATTCTGATAAGTCCGGCAGGAATTCCAGCCGCCTTCAGCTGCTCATCGTTCATCTGCCTGTGTGTTGATGTAGCCGGATTCAAGCAGCAGGTTCTTGCGTCTGCAACATGAGTTTCAATCGCGCAAAGCTTCAGCGCCTTCATAAACTTTTCAGCAGCCGCGCGCCCGCCTTTCAGCTCAAATGAAACTACACCGCATCCGCCGTTCGGAAGATATTTTTTTGCAAGCTCGTAATATTTATTTCCCTTCAAGGTTGGATAGTTCACGCTTTCAACTTGCGGCTGTTTCTCCAGAAATTCTGCAACTGCCTGGCCATTTTCAACGTGTCTTGGCATACGCACATGCAAAGATTCAAGCCCAAGATTCAAAATAAAAGCATGGAACGGCGACTGGATTGAACCGAAATCCCGCATAAGCTGGCTGGTCGCCTTTGTAATGAACGCGCCTTCTTTTCCGAATTTTTCAGCGTAAGTTATTCCGTGGTAGCTTTCATCTGGAGTTGCAAGCCCAGGATACATATCCTTGTGCGCCATCCAGTCGAATTTTCCTGCATCAATAATTGCGCCGCCTACGCAGGCTCCGTGACCGTCCATATATTTTGTTGTCGAATGAGTAACGATGTCCGCGCCCCATTCAATCGGCCGGCAGTTTATCGGAGTCGGGAAAGTATTGTCCACAATCAAAGGAACATTGTGTGAATGCGCGACTTTTGCAAATTTTTCAATATCAAGAACGGTAAGGGCAGGATTTGCGATAGTTTCGCCGAACATTGCGCGTGTATTGCTCCTGAACGCCTTGCTGAGCTCTTCCTCGGAAGCGTCTGGATCAACAAAAGTTGACTCGATTCCCATTTTCTTCAGCGTGGTGGAAATAAGATTGAAAGTTCCGCCGTAAATTGAAGTTGAAGCTACGATATGGCTTCCCGCTTCGCAGATATTAAAAATCGCAAAAAAGTTCGCAGCCTGGCCGGAAGATGTAAGCATTGCCGCAGTTCCACCTTCAAGCGCCGCAAGTTTTGCCGCCACAAAATCGTTCGTAGGATTCTGAAGCCTTGTGTAAAAATATCCGCTTTTCTGCAAGTCAAAAAGAGCGCCCATTTCTTCGCTTGTGTCATATTTGAATGTAGTCGACTGAACAATCGGAATCTGCCGCGGCTCGCCGTTCTTCGGCTCATATCCAGACTGAATGCATTTTGTGTTGATAGATTTTTCCATTTTATAAAATCCTTTGCCTATTAAAAATAAAACTGATTCAAAAATTATAGAATGAAAAAAAAATGTTCACAAGCCAAGTCTGTGTTTTGTTCAAGCATAAAGCAGTTTCCGGAAAGTCCGCAGAAATTTGAGTTTTATGAAAAAGAATAAAAGCGGAGGCGGAGGGCAATTTGTGAAGACTTTGGGCGATTGAACCAATTAAAGTGCGAAGCACCCGAACCTTTACAAGCGAAGCGCGAGCCCAATCCGTCTGGAG
>JBNMJH010000012.1:0-81298 GCA_050873685.1 Treponema sp. | reverse complement strand
TGGCCATAGTGGAGAGGAAATACCCGTTCCCATACCGAACACGGAAGTCAAGCTCTCTAACGCCGATGATACTGCCCCCTGGGGCGGGAAAGTAGGCAGCCGCCGGGCTTTTTTTTTGCCCGCGGCTCCCCGGCCGCATAGGCCATGACGCTGTATGAAGAATAATGTTTTTTTTAAAGGCTTAAGAGATGGAATTCCAATTGGACTTGGATATTTTGCGGTGGCGTTTTCATTGGGAATCGTTGCTAAAAATGCTGGATTAAATTTTATAGAAGGTTTTTTTGCTAGTTTTTTGGATGTTGCAAGTGCTGGTGAATATGCCTTGTTTTCTTCAATACAAGCAAAAGCAACCTATATTGAAGTTGCAGTTGCTACTTTTGTTATAAATGCTAGATATTTTTTAATGAGCTGCTCTCTGAGTCAGAAAATTAATCCAGATATGCCGTTCTTTCATCGGTTTTTTATAGGATATGGAATTACTGATGAGATTTTTGGTATTTCTATTTCACAGGAAGGTTTTCTTAATCCTCTTTATACTTATGGAGCAATGGCATTTGCAATTCCAATGTGGTGCATTGCTACTTCTTTGGGTGTTATAGCTGGAACGTATCTTCCTTTGAGAATTGTTAGCGCATTAAGTGTGGCGTTGTATGGTATGTTTATTGCAATTATAATTCCGCCTTGCAAAAAGAATTTTGTTATTGGACTTGCAGTTTTCTTTAGTTTCTTTTTGAGTTACATTTGTTCAGTGCTGCCTTTTGTAAAAACAATTTCGGGTGGTACAAGAACTATTATTCTTACAGTTTTAATTTCTTCTGTGTGTGCAATTGTGAAACCTGTTGAAGATTCTTCTGAAAATTCTAAGGTTGAGAAGGAAAAATAAAAATGTCACGAAATGTTTGGATTTATATTTTTGTTTCTTTTGTAGTTTCCTATTTGATTCGGGTTTTGCCACTCACTTTGATAAGAAAGCCGATTCAGAATAAATTTATAAAATCTTTTTTGTTTTATGTTCCGTATATAACTTTGGCTGTTATGACTTTTCCTGCAATTGTTCAAGCGACTCAAATTCCTGTTGCTGGATTGGCGGCTCTTCTCTGCGGAATTTTTGTTGCTTTTCTTGGCGGTGGTTTATTTTCTGTTGCTTCTGTTTGCTGTGCTGTAGTTTTTGTTTTGGAATGGTTTTTGGTTTGATAATTTTTTTTATATTTTTTATTTCAAAACGTGCCGTTCTTAGGATAAAATAAGATATGGCTATTTTTAATGCGATTTTGCTTTTGATTGGAAGTCTTGGTTTTTTGCTTTACGGTATGCGTCTGATGAGTTCTGGTGTGCAGAAAAGTGCTGGCGAAAAACTTCAGCGTGCTTTAAGCATGATGACTGGCAATAAACTTGCCGGGCTTTTGACTGGTCTTGGAATTACAATGATAATTCAGTCGTCTGGCGCGACTACAGTTATGGTGATTTCGTTTATAAATGCCGGACTTTTGACGCTGACACAGTCTGTTGGAGTTATTTTTGGCGCAAATATTGGAACAACTATAACGGCCTGGATTGTTGCGCTTTTCGGTTTTAATTTTAAGATTTCAGCGTTTGCGATTCCTATTTTCGGGCTTGGCTTCTTTTTGACTTTGTTGAAGGATTTGCGTTGCAAGAATATCGGTGAAGCTGTTATGGGATTTGGACTTTTGTTCATGGGACTTAGCGGGCTTTCTGATGTTTTTAATTTTGATGCGTCCAAGCTTTCTTTTATTGGGGCAATGCAAAGCTGGGGCGCATTTTCTATTCTTCTTGGTGTTTTTATTGGCGTGGTTATTACGGCGTTGATGCATTCTTCGAGCGCATTCAGCGCCATTGTTATTACTATGGCATTCAATAAAATCATAACGCTTGATGTTGCCTGCGCGATGACTTTGGGTTCTAATATTGGCTCTACCATTGATGCGATTATGGCAAGTTTTGGAAGTTGTGCAGAAGCTAAGCGTTCCGCGGTGATTCATGTTCTTTTCAACTTGATTGGAACTGGAATTGCGCTGATTTTTTTCAGGCCTTTTGTGAATCTTGTGATCTGGCTTACGCCGGTTGATAATGTTGCGATTCAAATTTCTATGCTTCATACGGTTTTCAAAACTTTGAACACGGTGATTTTGCTTCCGTTCAGCAATCAGCTTGTTGGACTTTCTAGAAAAATTATAAAAAATGATAAAAGAACGGAAAAATCTGATTATCATTTGGAGTTTTCAGAAAGCTCGTTCACCAAGGAAAATCCTGCCATGCACATCATCAGAATGGAGAAAGAAATTGCTGATATGACTGATGTTGCTAGGGAAATGTTTGATAATCTTCAAATCGGGATAAAATCTAGGAATAATGATTTTATTGATGATTATGTTGATGTGATGGTTTATGAGGAAAATTATTGCGACCAGATGCACGAGCAGCTTGTGCGTTATGCAATTAATTGCCAGCAGCTGGCGTTGACGGAACCTCAGAGAACGAATGTTTCTATAATGATAAGCGTTATTGATGAAATCGAGTCGATGACGGATCAGGTTCTGGCTGCGGGACTTTTGCTGAAAAAAAGCATTGAGAAGAAGATGAAATTTGAGCAGGAGGACATGGAGCGTCTTATTCCGTATGTTGAACTAGCCCGGCAGTTTCTGCAGTTTATTCACATAAATATAAATAAGCATTTGAATGAAGATAAAATTGCGATGGCGACAGAGCTTGAGGATTCAATTGATTTATATAGAAAAAATTTGAAAAAACTTGCCCGGAAACGACTTGAAAGCGGTGCGGATGTAAAATCAGAGCTTCTGTACCTTGACATAGTCCGCCAGATAGAAAAAATCGGCGACCACGCTTTCACAATCTCCGGATTATTGGCGCAAACAGTTTAGTGCTTGGAAAAAGCTAGTCCTGCGCTAGCAACTGTTGTCGATAAGAAACGAAGTTTCGCTGCGACCATGCTTTCACAATTTCCGGATTATTGGCGCAAACAGTTTAGTGCTTGGAAAAAAACTAGTTCTGCATTAGAAATAGTGGTCGATTAGAAACAGAGTTTCGCTGCGACCACGCTTTCACAATCTCCGGATTATTAGCGCAAACAGTTTAATGCTTGGAAAAAACTAGTTCTGCGCGAAAAATAGTGGTCGATTAGAAACAGAGTTTCGCTGCAACCACGATTTCTAGGTGTACTTGTCTGGATTTGCGTTCGAGGAGTTATTCAAGGATTAAATCTACGAGAGTTGCGTTGCAGGCTTTTACAAGGTCGGCTGGAGCGATGGAAAGCTGCATTCCGCGGATTCCGGCGCTGATGTGGATTTTTTCCAAATTCATTGCGGAAGAATCGATAAAAGTGCGGAGTTTTTTCTTCATTCCGAGCGGAGAACAGCCGCCACGAACGTAACCTGTTGCTGAAAGAAGTTCTTCGGGTTTTATTGGCGCAATTTCCTTGCAGCCTGCGGCATTTCTTGCTTTTTTCAAGTTTATTTCATGAAGAGATGACTGCAAAAATACGCAGAGTTCTTTTGTGTCGGTGCGCATTACAATGGTTTTGAATACACTTGCTGGATCGATTCCCAGTTTTTCTGCGGTTCTTCCGGCGGCGCCTTTTGAAAGCGGATGCTCTCCGTCATCGTCGTATGGTTTTGCTTCGTATGGAATTTTCAGATTTTCAAGAATTCTGATTGCGTTGGTTTTTTTTACAGTGCTCATATTTTTATTTTAATGAGTTTTCTGTTGTTTTTAAAGTTGGTTTTTCAGAAGAAAAATGCTTGCAAATGAAATATTTTGTATTTGATGCAAGCATTTTGTTTTTTATTTAGAATTTATCAGGGCTTTTGTCGCCAAAGTTGAAAGCTATGCCAAAATAGATTTTGTGTTTTTCGCAGCCTTTGATATTTTCCTTGTAAGATGTGAATGAAGCCAGCGGAAGCGTAAGGTCGTAACCTACGTCAAAACCGAAATGGAATCCTGTTTTATTTACAATCCAAATTCGATAACCTAAATCAAGATTGTAATCCAGGGAAATTATTGATTCATAGTTGGAATGAGTTTCAATTTCATCAGTATAATCATTATATTCGAAGGTGGGAATTTCTGTTATTGCAAATGAGCCTCCTAAACCGGTTGAAACAAAGAATGAGTGCATATTGCCAAGGTTGAATCTGACTGTTGGACCAAGTGTTAAATATGTGCTGAAACCAAATGAGGAATCTTTTGAAAGCTGCTCTTTTTCTTTGTAGTAGACTTTTGTGCCTACATTGAAATCAAGTCCGTCTGAAAGCGCAAGTCCAATGTCCAGCCACTTGGCTGGTGATACGAAGTAAAATCCGAACTGGTTTTCAAAACCGAATGGAGCGGTTGGCCTGAACTCAACATCTGTGTTTTCTTCAACTCTGTAGCTTGCAAACGGCGCGGAATAGAAATTTAAGTCAATTTCTGTGTTTGCAGCCGCACTGAATATGGCAATGCCTAAAACTGCGATGCCTGCCAATAATTTTTTCATAAAAAATCTCCTTTGTGTATGAAAATAAGATTTTGCATTTTATCATTGGGGGGGGGCGTGTCAATAAGAATGAAAAAAAATGCAGTTTTTGCCTGCGAGCTTACAGCGTGAGGGATTGGAAGGGCGCGCGGAAGCGCGTTGCCTGTGAAACTGGCAATGGAGGTGCATTTAGTGCGCCGAAACCCTGGAAAGCCCGACGGCGAGCGGAGCGAGCCGGCACGCCCTGTGTTTTGAATTGTTGTTATTCTGCTTGCAATTCTTTATAATGATTTTATGGAAACTCGTAATATTTTTGAAAATCTTTCTTGTATCGATCATCGATATTCTTTGTCGGAAGCTGACGCGTTTGCCGGGCTTTCTAAGTATATTTCTGAAGAGGCGAGCATTCGGTCTTGCGCAAAGTGCGAGGCGGCTCTTGTAAAGGCTCATCTGAAAATCCGCGGCGAGCTGGATGATGAAACTGCGAAAAAGCTTGATGATGTTGCGGCGGCGATTGATCCGCAGGAAGTTTACGCTGAAGAGGAAAAAACTAAGCACAATATCAGGGCGCTTGTTAATGTGATGAAAACGAAGGTTGACTCAAAAATCGGGCCTCTTATTCATCTTGGCGCGACTTCGGTTGATATTCTGGATACGGCGCTTTCTTGCAGAATGCGTGATGTTACGCACAATGTTGTGCTTCCGGAGCTGAAAAAACTTGAAAATTATCTTTGCGATATTGCGGAGCGGGAATGCGCTACGCCTCAGGTTGGGCGAACTCATGGTCAGCATGCGGTTCCGATTACTTTCGGCTGGTCGATTGCGGAATTTGTTAGTCGTCTTGGAAAATCGATTTTGCGCATAGAGGAGCTTTCTAATCAGCTTGTTGGAAAGCTTGCCGGTCCGGTTGGTTCGTACAACGGTCCTTCGATGATTGTGAAAAATCCTGAGGAGCTTGAAAAGACTTATGTTGAATTTCTGGGGCTTCATCCTTCTGAATATTCAAACCAGCTTGTTGAGCCGGAATATGTTCTTCGTCTTTTGCTTGAAATGAATGTTGCGTTTGGAATTATTGCGAATTTGGCTGATGACTTAAGAAATCTGCAGCGTTCGGAAATCGGCGAGGTTTTTGAATATTTTGCTTCGACTCAGGTTGGTTCTTCAACAATGCCACAGAAGCGGAATCCTTGGAACAGCGAGCATGTTAAGTCTTTGTGGAAAGCGATGTGTCCGCGTGTGATTACGTTCTATATGGATCAGATTTCTGAGCATCAGCGTGATCTGACGAATTCTGCAAGCCAGCGTTTTATTGCTGATTATGTAAGCGGCTTTACAATGGCTGTTGCAAGAATGAACAGTGTTGTGAAGGGGCTTCAGGCGGACCGCGAGAATATGGCGAAAAACCTTGAAAATGCCGGCGGAAAGGTAAAGGGCGGCGTTCTTGCTGAACCGGCGTATATTCTTCTGGGCGAGGCTGGCGTAAATGATGGTCATGAAGTTATCAGAAAGATTACGCTTGAAGCGGAGCAGACAGGAAAAACGTTCTTTGAGGTTCTGAAAACTCATAAAGATGCATATGAAAAAATTACTGCCCAGCTTGAAAAACTTGGCGTTGCGGATCCGGCGAATTTCTTTGAGCATCCTTCTAATTATTGCGGTCTTGCCGCGGTTAAGTCAAAACGGCTTGCCTTGAAATACCGCGAATTGATGAAATAGAAATTTGTTTTGAAAGTGGATTTTCTTTTTGGGAATCCACTTTTTTTATGAAAAAAATTGAAACCTTTGTAGTTTTTGATTATTTTTAAAATGTATGAAAAAAATTATGAAAGAGATTGACGTTGATGTAGCTAGCGATGAGATTTCTGAAGCCATGGAGAAGGAAACGGATTTGCCTTCAGTGGTGAACAAGGGGCTTCAAAGCAACGAAGATTTCTATAAAATGGCGTTCCAGTTTCAGGAAATTATGATGATTTACGAAAGTGCCATAAAGCAGCTGGAAACGAAACTTGAGATATTGAACAAAGAATACAAGGTTACTGGCCGTAGAAATCCAATTGAAACAATAAAATCCAGAATAAAATCGCCTGACAGCATTGCAAAAAAACTTGAAAAAAAAGGGCTTTCTGTAAATTTCAAGACAATGACGGAAAATTTGCAGGATATTGCCGGAGTCCGTGTGATTTGTCCGTACATTTCGGATATTTATAATGTGAAAGATATTTTGCTGAAGCAGCCTGACATAAAACTTGTTGAGCAGAAGGATTATATTGAAAATCCGAAGCCGAGCGGATACAGAAGTCTTCATCTGGTTGTGGAAATTCCTGTGTACCTTAGCCAGACGGAACATAGGGTGAAGGTTGAAATTCAGCTGCGGACTATTGCGATGGATTTCTGGGCGAGCCTTGAGCATGAGCTGAAATATAAGAATGAGCAGAAAATCCCGGATTCTGTACGGCGCGAGCTTTTCAGGGTTGCGGAAACAATTGCGATGACGGACCGTGAAATGGAAGAGATTGCGATTGAGCTTCAGGCGATGGATTGAGTTTTTTCCTGTGTGTTTTTTATTTGCGCAGAGAATTCATTCATTTTTTTAGGCTTGAAATTCAGGTTTTGGCTGTGAATTTCCAATGAAATTTTCGGTTTTCGTTTGATATTTCAACTTTTTTTGAAAATTCAGTATACTTAAACTATGATAAAGTTAGTTGCGTTTCTTGGAAATTATGGAAAGGAATATGAAAAAACTAGGCACAACGTGGCCTGGCAGTTTGAAGATTCTTTGCCGTTTGCCGGAAAATTAAGCTGGCAGAATAAATTCAAGGGAAAATTTTCTGCGGTTGAGCCAGAAGTCCTTGCTTCGTGGTGCGCGGAATTTGGAATTCTTTCAAAAAAAGACGGTTCTCCGGTTCTTGTTCCTGATGAAATGGAAAGAATTTATTTTTTGAAGCCGGAAACATATATGAATCTTTCTGGTGAAAGCATAATTGAAATTTGCAATTTTTATAAGATAAAGCCGGAGGAAACGCTTGTTGTTCACGACGAGCTGGAGCTTCCTTTGGGAACTGTCAGCTTGAAGTGGAGCGGAGGTCTTGGCGGCCACAATGGATTGCGCTCAACAAAGCAGGTTTTTGGAACTGCTGATTTTTGGCGTTTGCGTTTCGGGCTTTCAAAGCCTTCCGGCCGTGATATTGCAGAATATGTGCTTGGAAAATTTTCCGCAGATGAGCAGATTGTTTTAAGCCAGATTTTTCCGCAGGCTTCCCAGCTTCTGGCAAAGGTTCTTTTCTGCAAGGAGCCTGAAAAATTCTTGCAGGAATGGGGAAAGAAAAAACTGATTTAATTGAAAACGCTTCGGATTTTTGCTATATTTAATGTAATATTATTATATTTTGGGATGTTAAATGAAAGAAATTCGTTTTGACGAAGAAGAGGATGCAAAAAAGAAATCACCGGAAATGCCGGATCCTCTTGCAGAAAAATTTATCAAGACTCGACAGATTATTCTTTCTGGAGAAATCAACAAAGATTTAGCTGAAAAAATTGTCCGCCAGCTGCTGGTTCTTGAAGCTGATGATTCTGAAAAGCCTGTTTATGTCTATATTGATTCACCTGGCGGTGATGTTGACGCAGGATTTGCGATTTTTGATATGATTCGCTTTGTAAGCTGCCCGGTTTTTCTTATTGGAATGGGACTTATTGCTAGCGCGGCGGCTTTGATTCTTCTTGCGGTTGACAAGGAGCACAGGCTTGCCTTGCCGAACAGCCGTTATCTTATTCATCAGCCTTCTTCTGGAATGCGCGGTGTTGCTACAGATATTGAAATTCATGCCAAGGAAATGGAACGGACAAAAGCTGTTCTGAACAAAATAATTTCAGAGCAGACTGGAAAATCTTTTGAGCAGGTTTGTGCGGATACAAACAGGGATTACTGGCTTAATTCCAATGAAGCTGTTGAATACGGGCTTGTTTCAAAAATTGTGAATTCCAGAAAAGATCTGGCGAAATAATTTATGGTGTTTGCACTGAACGAAAAACTTGAGGAAGAAATTCTTCGGGCTTTGGAAAACCAGGAACAGAAATTTTTGCTTGACGCTCAAAATTTAGTTTTGCTTCCTGCTGAAAAAATCAGTGCCGATGAATACAGTTTTTATTGTTTGCCTGAATGGAATTCTTCCGATGGGTTTAATCTTATGGAAGAATTTGTGAGCGTTTTGCATTCTCCGGTTGCAAAAGATGAGCTGCAGCAGATTCTTCATTCAGGAAGGGGGGTTTTCAGGAATTTTAAAGATGCATTGAAAAAATATCCTGAAGTTGAAAAGCTTTGGCATCGGTTTAAGAATAGAAAAATGCGGCTTTTTATCAACGGATGGTATAATCAGCTGCGTGAAATATGGGGCTTGGAAAAATTAGACCATGAGCCTGAAGAAACTGGAGATTTGATTCAGGATGACTTTAATTTTGAAAGTTATTCATCATCAAATCAGGAAGAGGTTCTTTTAAATTTAAAATATGCAGCATCAGGCGGAATTGAAAATTCGGCATCAGAAGAATTAAAGAGAGCGTTGTTTGATTTATGGATGCAGCAGTTTGAAAAAGAAAATTCAAATCTTCAAACTGGAATTGTATGCCATTCAAATTCTGATGAATTTGCCGGATGTATTACAGGAAAGCCTGTGTCAGGGAAAAAAAATCCCGATGGAACAGATAAAATTGTGGTTTTGACAAGTTTTTATGTTCTGGAAAAATTTAGAGGTCTTGGCATTGGAAGTGAGCTTTTAGAATTGTTCATGAATGCTTTGAAAGATCAGAAAAAAAAATGGGTTTTGCTGACCAATACAATTATTCCCGATTCTTTGATTCCTTTGTTGGCTAGAAATGGTTTTGAAAGAATGGGATCTGGTTTTGTAGCAGAACTTTAAAATTTTTGCTTAGGAGCAATTTATTATGTATAACAGACGTGATTCAGAAATTGATATGAATTCAGTTGCAGCGTTCCTTCAGGATGCTGTTGACAAGGTTAAGACTCAGGAAAATCTTGATCTTCTTACAGAACTTAAAAAAGTTTTTAAGAAAAATGTTCCTCTTACGCTTAGAAATTATGTTGCAGCGTATCTTGTAAAAGAAACTGTAAAGCACTTCCACGGAACTTACCGTTCACGCAAGAACGATTTCCGTGATAATAAAAAAACTTTCCGCGACAGAACTGTTCGTGATTCAAAAGCTGCTGAAACAACAACAGAAGACAGAACTCCTCGTCCTCGTGTTCAGATTGATCCGGAGCTTGCCGCAACTATTTTTATCAGCATTGGACGAAACCGAAGAGTGTTCCCTCGCGATTTGGTGGGACTTTTGGTTGGCGGAGCTGGTCTTGAACGCGACAGAATTGGTGACATCAGGGTTTTGGCAAACTACTCGTTTGTTCAGCTTTTCAAGGAAGATGCTGAAAAGGCAATTTCTGTGCTGAACGGCTACGATTACCGTGGACGAAAACTGGCTGTAAGCTATAGCCGCACAAAAGACGATGAAATGTTGGATGATGACGCTGTTCCAATGTCTGCCGGTTTGGATGATCAGGCGGCTGCGGAAGATGCTGCAGCTTACGCAGCGGCAACAAAAGCTTCTGGCAACGAGGCTTTTGGCGCTCCTCATGTAGAACCTGCTGAAGATTCTGAGATGTAAATTATTTGTGCCATTCTTGTTTTTGAGAATGGCATTTTTTTTGCTATGGATATTTCTGTTTTAAATACCGGTCCGTTTAGTATAAATACATGGATTGTTAATGTTTGCAAGAACAAGGTGCTTGTTTTTGATCCGGCTGCATGCAGTTTTACAAGGGATTCTGGAAAAATCGTTGGTTTTTTGAAGGAAAAAAATCTTGAGCCTGCTGCATTTCTTTTGACGCATGGGCATTTTGACCACATTGCAGGAACTGGAATTTGCAAGTCGGTGTATCCGGATGTTCCGCTTGTTGTTCACGCGGATGATTTGCAAATGGTCGGAAAAAATGCTTCAAAAGCTCAGGCGGAACTTTTGTCTTCGATGGGGCTGGAAAAATTTCTGCCTGCGCTGGAAAATCTTCCTGAGCCGGATATTGCGTTTTCTGGTGAGCCTTTGCTTAGTGATGTTATAAAAACTTCTGATGCGGAGCTTAAAGAGGCGCTTTCAGACTGGAAAATTTTTCATACGCCTGGCCACACGGAAGGTTCGGTCTGCTACTACAACGAAAAAGAAAAGACTCTGATTACCGGCGATACGATTTTTTATCACAGCTGGGGACGGACGGATTTTCCTGGAGGAAGCGAGCCTGAGATGATGAAATCCTTGAGCCGCATTTATAGTTCCCTGCCGAAGGATGTGATGGTTTTTCCGGGGCATGATTACGCAGGTTTTCCGCTCGGCGAAAATTTCTAGCTAAAAACTGTAGAACGATTCAGGATGATACGGCGTAAATTCATATTTCATTTTGTTTTCGACTTTATAAAAAATTGAAGTCATGTTTTTTCCGAAAATTTCAAGGACAGCAAAACTCTGAAAACTTCTGTGCCGCGGCAAGGAAATGCTTCCCGGATTCAAAATGTATGTGGTTCCCATGATTTCCGCCGGAACGTGGGTGTGTCCGAAAATCGCGGCGTTTGCGCCGTATTCCTGAGCCGCCGCCTCTAAAGCTGAAAGGTCGTAGTAAACGCCTTCTGAATTGCCATGGCTTACAAGAATTTTTTTTGCGCCAGCCTTGAAAACGACTTTTGGCGGCACAATTATTTTTTTTGAAAATTCTGTTTCGCATGATGAAGGGTCGTTGTTTCCTTTTGCGAATGCGATTACAGGCGGAATCCATTTTTCGGAGGAAAAATGCTTTTTCGCTTTTTCAATTGCGTAGAAAATGTCGAAAATTCCGTCTCCGGCGAAAACCAGTGCGTCAACTTGCGGTCCGAACTGCTGAAGAATTGAAAGAAGAAGTTCCGCCGCGCCGTGGCTGTCCGAAATCACCAGAATTTTTGAGTTTTCCTTTTTTGAAAATTCCTCGAAATCTTTTTTTGTGGCAAGAATTCCGTTTTCAAGCTGAGAAATGCAAGGCATGCGGCTAGTCCATTATAAAATGATTTACAGGAATCAAACCTGTTTCCGAGTCAACGTATCTTGAAATTTTTGCGTTTCCTGCAATCATTTTTGCAATGTTGAAAAGTTTCGCATCTTTTTCAAACGGCGATTCAGCAATTCCGGCAAGAAAAACCGCTCTTTCAATTATTTCCTGCGTTTCTTCGGAAATTTCCTGTTCGGTTTCCGTTTCAAGAATTCCGTTCAGCTGGGCTTTTTGTTTTTTATCAATCACAATGTCGGAAGTGTATTCAGTGCCAAGAATGTCATCCTGGCTGAAAAGCGAAATAACCGGAAATGGAAGAGTGCCGTTGTATTCATCCTGAATCCGCGTTATCGCCCTGAAAGTTCCTTCCGGCGCACCAAGAACCACTAGCCCGGCGACTTCCTTGTCATCCAGAATATTTGCAAGATTTGTTGTGTAGGAGCGGGTTCCGTGCTTAAAATCATCAGGAAAAACAAGCGCAATCAAATTGCCGTCTTTTTCAGCGTCGCCGTATTCCTGGAAAAGTTTTGCCCTTGTTTTTTCAACAAATTCCGGGTCATTGTAGCCGTAGCCAAAAAAGACAACAGTTTTTTTATTCGATTTATGCCATTTCTGGGTTTGAAATTCAAGCTCATCCGCATCTTCCTGGGCTTCGTACAAAGTTATCAGGCTTGAGGCTGAAAAATCATATTCAGTTTTTTTTCCGCATGAAAAAATAAGAAATGCGGCTGCGGCGAAAATAATCACAGATAATTTTTTCATAATTCCCACTCGGCAGAAGTTTAACAGTTCTTGTAAAAAAAATATAGTTGTTTAGCCTGAATGTCGAATTTTTTTGCAAATTATGAAAGAACGCTTTCGGCATATTTCCAGTTTGCTCCAGATGGATTTGGCTCGCGCTTCGCTTGTATTAATTCGGGTGCTTCGCACTTTAACTGGTTCAATCGCCAAAAATCTTCACAAACTGTAAATCTGCCTACGCTTTTATTCTTTTCACAAAAAATTCGACATTCTGGCTGTTTCCAATTTTTTAAATACGGAATTTTATTGATTTTTATTGTTCGTTTGCGCTATACTTTGCGTATGTGTTTACTTGTTATTAAGCAGCTTTTTATTATGTTTTTGATTGCGGCGAGCGGTTTTTTTGTTACTAGGAAATTTAAATTCGGCAATCAGGAACAGCAGTTTGTTTCTAAAATTCTTATCTACTTTATAAATCCGATTTTGGTTTTCAGCCGGTTTGACATGGATTTTGACCACGAAAGCCTTAAAAATTTCGGGATTGTATTTCTTATGGCGGTTCTTATTCATTTTGTGATGGTCGCGGTTTCTCTTGTTTTTTGCCGCACAAAGAACGAAGGTGAAAGGGAACTTGACCAGATTGACAGGCTCAGCGTTGTTTTCACGAACTGTAGTTTTATAGGAATTCCTCTTATTGACGGAATTTTCCCGGGGACAAACGCGATTTTCTATCTTCTTCCGTTTATTGTGGTTTTCAATATTTTTCTGTGGACTTTTGGCTACAAAACTTTCTGCGGGCAGATAAACGTTAAAAAGCTTCTTTTGAACCCGAATATTCTGGCAGTTCTGGCGGGTTTTGTTCTTTTCTGCTGTCCGTTCCGCCTTCACGAGGTTATTTCAATTCCGCTGCAGCAGATTTCTGGAATGAACACAGCTCTTGCGATGTTCCTTTTGGGAATGCTTTTTGCGACTTTCCACGGATTTAAAAAATCATACGTTCTGCACATTGTGAAACTTTGCGTTCTTCGTTTTGTGGTTGTGCTGATTTTTGTTTTTGGAATAATTTTTGCCGCGTCAAGAATTTTCTCCGGAATTCAGGATATCCGCCTGATTTGCTACGTGACTTACATCGCTGCGCTTTGCCCGGTTGCGATGAGCGTTTCCAGTTTCGCCGTTCTTTTTGACAAGGATGAATCTTATGCGGGGCTCGGCGTTCTTGTAACTTCTTTGTTCTGCGTAATTTCTTTGCCTTTGAGCGTGGCTCTGGCTGAATTTTTCTTTTAAACGCTGAATTGATGAAATCCCGGCGCAACTTTCGGGAATCTTTCGTTCGCGGTGTTTTTTCAGTCTGTTTTGAATTTGGTCCGGATAAAAATTTTGTTTTAAGTTTGACTTGAATTCAATAGAAATGTTTTTGGAAAATGCTGTATACTTTTTTGTATGAGTAATAAAATTCCAAAACGTTCAGAAGTCCCTGAGTCTGACAGATGGGACTTATCTTCAATTTATAAATCAAATGACGAGTGGGAAGCCGCTTTGAAGGAGCTTCCTGCGCTTTCTGAAAAAGTTGTGCAGTTCAAGGGAAAACTTGGCGCGGGGGCGCAGAATTTGCTGGATGCGCTTAAAGCTCTTGAACAGGCTGAGCTGAAGCTTGAAACGGTTTACCATTACGCGAGCCTTCAGCACGAAGCCGACGAGGATGACAGCGAGGCAACTGACCGTGAAGGGCGCGCAATGATGGCTTACACAAAATTGCAGTCTGAAATCAGTTTTATGGATCCGGAGCTGCTTTCGATTCCGGAAGAAACTTTGCGAGGCTGGATTTCTCAGCCGGAATTTAAGGATTACAAGGTTTATATAGAAAAACTTCTGCATTTCAACAAGTACACTTTGAGCGAAAAAGAGGAAAGGCTTCTTTCTCTCCAGGCGCAGCCGGCGGAAACTCCGTACAATGCGTTCAGCGTTCTTGAAAATGTAGACTTGAACAAGCAGTTTGGCACGGTGGAAGTGAACGGCGAGGAAATGCCGCTGACCCAGACAACTTTTACAACTTTGCTCAAAAATCAGGACAGAAAAATCCGCGAGACAACTTACAAGCAGTTTTACAAGAAGTTTGAGGATTTTCAGAATGTGATTGCGGCTTTGTATGCAGGGAATGTAAACCAGGATGTTTTCAGAGTCCGGGCGCGCGGCTATGATTCCTGCCTTCAGGCTGCGTTATATGGAAATAAAGTTCCTTTGAGCGTCTATCATAATCTGATAGATTGTGTTCATAAAAATTTAGATACGCTGCACGAATATTATTCTTTGCGGAAGAAAATTCTTGGGCTTCAGGAGCTGCGCCACTACGATGTGTATGTTCCTTTGGTAAAATCCGTGAAAATGCGGCATTCCTATGATGAATCTGTTGAAATTGTAAGAAATGCGCTTGCGCCGTTGGGCAAGGAATATACAGACCGGCTTTGTTCCGGCTTGAAAAATGGATGGGTTGACCGCTATGAAAATGTAGGAAAACGAAGCGGTGCTTTTTCAAGCGGTTCCTATGTTGGAAATCCGTATATTCTTTTGAATTATGATGAAAATGATATCCGCGATGTTTTTACAATGGCACATGAAGGCGGACATTCAATGCACAGCTGGTATTCTGTTCATAACAATCCGTTCCTTTCGTATGACTATACAATTTTTGAAGCGGAAGTTGCCTCTACATTCAATGAGGAGCTTGTTTTTGAATATCTTTTGAAAAATGCAAGAAACGAAGATGAGAAAAAATATCTTCTTGCAATGCGTGCCGATGATATTCTTGCAACTTTGCACCGGCAGACAATGTTTGCAGAATTTGAGCTGAAAGCCCATGAATTTGTGGAAAACGGAACTCCGCTCACAGCAAAACTTTTGCGAAAAACTTACCGCGAGCTTCTGGAACTTTATTTTGGTCCGGAAATGCATTTTGAAGAGAACAGCGACATGGAAGGCCTGAGAATACCGCATTTCTATAATTCATTCTATGTTTATAAATATGCAACAGGAATTTCAGCGGCGCTTGCTCTGGCGAAGCGTGTTGTTTCCGGCGGAGAAAAGGAGCGGGAAGATTACTTTAAGTTCTTGAAATCGGGCGGAAGCCGATATCCAATAGAAAGTCTTCGTGTTGCCGGCGTTGATATGGAAAGTTCTGTGCCAGTTCAGGCTGCGTGCGATACATTTAAAGAAATTGTTGAAGAACTGAAGAAATTGTTCTAAATTGATTGAGTTCTGAAAAAAAATCCTTCGGGCTGATGGAATTTTTTAGCCCGAAGGATTTTTTTTTATTTTGTGCCGTAAGCTTCGTATTTTTTTGAAGGGGAATATGTTCCTTCTCTGTACTCACCGGTCAGGCTTGGAATTTTCATTTTCATTCCAGGCATGATAAGATTTGGATTGTTTGCCTGTGGAATATTGTTCTTGTTTTCCTGGTACAAATTTTCCCAAAGAAGAGGATTGTTGTAAACGTAAGGTCTTCCTGAAATATTCCAGAAACAGTCTTTTGTTTCAGCCCAAGGACGTACAATATAATATTCTGGAAGCGGTGTCACTTCGTAAACTCCGTCCAGCGCGGCAATCGCCTGTTTTGCGTAATCAGCGGAAGCGGCATAATCTTCCTTTCCGAAAGATGATTCTGCGTTTCCGTAAGCTTCTTTTGCAGCTGTGTAAGCCATCGGGAACGTTCTTTCGCAGCCGATTCCTTCTGCCCATTTGATTTTGTTTTCAGCGAGTTTCATCTGCTGTTCAGCGTTGTAGCGCGCCATCATGGAATCAATGTATGCCTGGGAAAGCGCTGCGTTTTCCGCCGCCTTTTCTGAATATTCAACGGCATCATCGTATTGGCCTGCGTCAAATGCGATGCGCGCTTTCTTTTCATATTCATCCGCGAGCTTTTGGTAAGTGTTGTTTTTGTAGCTGACAGCGAAGATTGATGCGGCTGCGATTAAAAATGCCGCTGCGGCAATAATTCTTTTCATTATTTTGCCTCCGATGTTGATTCAGCTGCTTCTTTTATTGATTCAGCCGTGTCTTTTATAAGACTTTCAAGCGAAGAGTCGTTTCCTTCAAATTCTTTTACTTCAAAATCTTCAATTTCTTCCGGAATTTCGGCTTCCTGAGATTCTGGAGTTTCATAAGAATCCGCTTCGAGCAAAACTGTGTCCGCCGATTCAATTCCCTCGATATTTTCGCCTTCAAGAGGTTTTTCCTGGTCAGCTTTTGCGGCGTAATCCGCAGCGGCTTCAACTTTTGCCTTTGCTTCTTCTATTGCTTTTTGCGCAGCTTCACGTTTTTTTGAAACATCTGCGGCAACGGCAGCAAACTGTTCCTGTGCTTTCAGATAATGTCCGTATGCTGATTCTGCGTTCTGCATCGCATAGTTCTGGTCGCCGGATTTGAATTCTTCAGCGGCTTTTGTGTATTCAGCTTTTGCAGCAACTCCAGCTTTTACAGCATCCGCATCTTTTTTTGCCTTGAATGCGTTTGTGCGGGCTTCTTTTGCGAGCTGTTTGTAAGCTTTGTTCAGAACATTTACGAATTTTCCGTTTGCCATGTTCGCTTTGTCCAGCATCAGAGTTCCAAGAAGATTTGTTGAGCTGTTCAGGTTTTCAAATTCTGAAAGAGCAGCGCAGCCTTCGTTGTAAGAATTTTCGTCATAGGAAACCAAGTCGTTTTCTTCGATTTTTTTCTTGTTTTCCAAAGCTTTTGTGTAAGCTTCAAGCGCCTGGTATCTTTTTTCAACATCGGCGAGCGGAGCTGAAATATCCAGCCCTGAGTCTGACTGTTTTTTCAGCGCTTCAAATATTGCGTCTGCCGCGTCGAACTGTTCTTTTGCGGTTTTGTCAGCGCCTGCTTCAATTGCGGAATTTCTGGCTGATTCTGTTTTTTCGATGGCTGAAGAATTGTCTGCCTTTGCAGCTTCCTCAGCTTTTTCCTCGATTTCGTTCACCTTGTCTTCAATGGCAGAGGGCGTTGTATTTTCTGTTTTTGGAGTTGAGCCGCATGATGTGAAAATGAAAGAAAAAACTGCTGCGAGCAAAACTGGAACAATGATTTTTTTCAAAATGAATAAACCTCCATTCTTTTATGCCTTTATTTTACAATAAGTTTTTTACATTCGCAATATTCAGCTAATAATATAGAAAAAAAATACAAAAAAATATTTTTTATGGTAAAATATCTAATCAGTTATAGATTTCAAGGAGATTTTTATGGCGGATGACTTTTCTTTTGAAATAACAGAAAAAATCGGGATTCTTTCAACGAGCAAAAGCGGCTGGACGCTTGAGCTTAACAAGGTCAGCTGGGGAGGCCGACCTGCAAAATATGACATAAGAAGCTGGGCGCCTGAACATTCAAAAATGGGAAAAGGCGTTACGTTGAATGAAGAGGAGCTTGCCGCCTTGAAAAAACTTCTTTCAGATATTTCGTAGAATTTTTTCAGCTGGCAGAAAAATCGTAGGAAGCGCTGGTTGCGCCTTTTTTTATAATGATTTCATAAATAAGCTTTTGAAGAATAATATCTTCCAGAAGAGTGCCGGATGAGCGGATTTCCATGTCGGAATTTGCAAGGTCCGCAAGAATTGCCATTGTCTGGCCGGAAGTCCAGTATTTTTCAGCTTTTGAATACTGAGTTTTTAGTTTTTTGCTGGAAAATCCGTTGATTTTCAGGTTGAAGTCGTCATTTTGCCCTTGAATGCGGAGCTTGTGCCAAATCAAAAGTTTTCTGAAGCAAGAGGTAAGGCCGGCGATAATCATTACGGAAGAATTTTCTTTTGAAAGCCGGATTTTTTGCAGAATATCCAGTGATTTTTCAAGCCTTTTGCCTGGCTCGGGGATTTCTTCGGCCATTGCCTCAAAAAGCGTGAATGCGTTTTCTTCCCTGGAATGCGAAAGCACGGAATCCACATCGTTTGCGGTGATTTGCGTTCCCTTTGGAAAAAGAATAAAAAAGCGTGAACATTCATTTTTTAATGATTCTGTGTTGTTTTCAATCATTTCAAGAATGTTTTCTGCGGCTTCGGTTTGAATAGAATAGCCGTTTTTCCGGAAGAAATTTTGAAGCCACGGCAGCTTTTGATTTTCAAACATTTCCCAGAAGATTTTTTTGTTTGCGGATGGAACTGAAATTTCAATTTTTGTATCAATTGAAATTTCATCGCTTGTAAGAATCAGAACATTTGTTTCCGATGTTGAAGTTGAAATCCATTTTGTTATGGTTTCGATATCTTCCTTTTTTTTGAGTATTTCCGCATTTTTTACAGTTACACAGACAGCGTTTGCAAAAAGAGACTCATTCTCCAGAATTCCCATGAAATCTTTTGCTGGAGTTTCCGAGGTGTAGTAGCTGTATTCTTCAATTTCGCCGAATTTCTTTTTTAGAGAGCTTATGATATTTTTAATTGCATCGTTCTTTTCGCCGATTTCCGGGCCTGTGTAAAGGTAAACTGCTGCCATTTCAGTACGTTCTTACAATATTTGAAAGAATTCCGACAATCCGAACTTCTGTGCAGTAAATTGGCTGCATCGCTGGATTTTCCGGCTGTAGGCGAATTCTTGAAGATTCTCTGTAGTATCTTTTTAAAGTGATTGCATCATCCAGCACGGCGACTACAATCTGTCCGTCTAAAGCTGTGTCGGCTTGCTCAACAACCGCAAGATCGCCTTCAAGGATTCCTGCGTTTATCATGCTTGTGCCTCTTACCCGGAGCGCAAAATAGCTTTTTCCAGGACGGATGAAAGGTTCTGTAAGGTTTACGTAGCCGTCAAGATTTTCTTCGCTGAGCAAAGGTCTGCCGGCCGCTACTGTTCCTAGCAGTGGAACTTTGCTTACAAAAGGTTTTGTTTCCTTCTGGCGCTCGTCAATAAGAATTCTGATTGAACGAGAGCGTTTCTGCTCTGTTGTCAGGTAGCCTTTTTTTTGAAGAGCTGCAAGATGGTCCTGCACAGCGCGGAGCGAAATTCCGAAGTGCTCGCTGATTTCTCTTACGGTCGGCGGATAGACATTTGTTTCAGTGAAGTCTGCGATAAAATCCAGAACTTCTTTTTGTCTTTCTGTTATTTGCTTCATATAAAATCCTTTTATTCTTCTTCAAATCTTGAGTCAAAAAGTGCTTCGATTGCGTTTGCGCATTCAACTTCGTCCGGTCCATCTGTGCGGAGTGTAAGAACTGTGTTGTAGCCGGCTGCCATTGTGATTACGCCCATTATTGATTTTGCGTTGACAGTTGTGTCATCTCTGGAAAGAGAAACCTCGCATTGGTATTTGTTTGCTGTTTGTGCGATGATTGCTGCTGGTCTAGCGTGAATTCCTGCGCGGTTTTTTACGGTAAGCATTTTTTCTGTCATAATTTGTTCCTTTTTTTATTCTATTATTTTATCAATATGAATCATCTGAATCTGTAAGGGCATTTCTTACAACGCCGTTCTCAATCCATTTCAGGACATTCTGGTTGAAATCCCTGGCGGAGTTGTAGCCCATGTTTTTTAAGCGTTCGTTCATCGCGGCGGCTTCAATAATAATCGGCATATTTCTTCCGGGGCGAACAGGAATGTCGATTGCAGGAACTTTTACTCCAAGAATATCCATGTACTGCTCGTCAACACCAAGCCGGTCATAAATTTTGTTTTGGTCCCATTCTTCCAGACGGACAACCAGCTGAATTTCCTTCTGGTCGCGGATTGCGCCTACTCCGTAAAGTTTTGAAATATTTATGATGCCTAGCCCGCGGATTTCCATGTGGTGGCTTATCAATGTGTTTGCTCCGCGCCCAAGAACTGTGTTTCCATTTACGCAGCGAACTTCAACAATGTCGTCTGCGACAAGCCGGTGGCCACGTTCAACAAGCTCAAGCGCTGTTTCGCTTTTTCCTACGCCAGAATGTCCGGTAAGAAGAATTCCTACGCCGTAAACTTCAACAAGAACTCCATGAAGAGTTTTTGTAGGCGCGAAAGTGTTCGTGAAAACACGGATAAGTCTTTTTGAAAAATCTGTTGTGTCAAGCGGAGTTGAAAGAATCGGGCAGCAGGCTTCTTCTGCAAGCCGTGAAAAATCTTCGGTAGGCTCCCGGCTGCTTGAAAAAATGCAGCAAGGAATTTTGTATTCAAAAAGCTGGCGGAGAGTATCAGTTTTGTTTTCATCGTGCAGCTTCTTCAAATATGCAGTTTCTCCGCGCCCGAACAGCTGAACCCGCTGAAATGCGAACGCGTCAAAAAATCCAGAAATTGCAAGTCCAGGACGGTTTATGTCAGGAACAGAAATTGTTCTAGGCAAGCCGCGCCTTCCGGCGATGCATTTTAATTCAAGCGCATCGTGGCCGGGCAAATCAAGGTCGAGCAAATCTAAAACTGTGAATTTTTTTTCTGCCATATGAATTATACTATACTAATTATATGTCTTTTTTGCAATGACATTATATGTTGCAAGCATCGCAATTCCTGTGATAATCCAGCTCACCGGATAGACGAGCATAAGGCTTGTCCAGCGCGAAAAATTTTTCAGAACTGGAATTAGCGCGTTGTTTGGAAAAATAAACTTTACCCAGAAAATTCTGAAAATGCAGATGAACAAAATGCTGAGCGCCGCGGGAATCATCGAATGTCCGAGCGCGCGGATTGTTGCTCCTGAAATTTCGTAGGTTGCAACGAGCCACTGGAACGAAACAACAACTAACATTCTTAGAACTCCGAATTTTATTGCTTCAGGATCAGTTGTGTAAATTCCGATGAAGAAATCCCGGAAAATAACAAAACAGAAATCCATTATTCCTGTGAAAAAGATTCCGAAGAAAATGCAAAGGAAATTCACTTTTCGGCAGCGGTCGAATTTCTCTGCGCCAAGATTTTGGCTTGTGAATGAAGTTGTCGCCATGTTGAAGGCAAGAACAACGTAATAGCTGAAAAGCTCGTAGTTCAGCTCGCTTGCGTTTCCGGCCATTGCTTTTGAGCCGAATGAATTTATCGAGCTTTGCACAATAAGGTTTGAAATTGCAAAAAGCGCAGACTGGAGCCCCGACGGAATTCCGATTTTCAGCATTTTTGAGAGAATGTGCGGATGAATGCCGAGCCTCTTCAGCTCAAGCTTCAACTCGTCAGTTTCCCGCAGAAGAAATGAAATCACCAGAAGGGAACTTACGCCGGTTGAAATCACGGTTGAAATTGCAACGCCTGCAACTCCAAGCTTGAAAACAATTACCAGAAGAAGATTCAGCATAACATTCAGAATTCCGGAAATTATCAAGGCGAAAAGAGGACGTTTTGTGTCGCCTTTGCTTCTTAAAACTGAAGCGCCGAAGTTGTACAGCATGAAAAACGGCATTCCGGCAAAATAAATGCGGAGGTAAAGCGTTGCAAGGTCAATTACATCTTCCGGCGTCTGAATAAAAACAAGAATTGGCTTTGCAATGAACCAGCCGATAAAAATCAGCGCGAATCCTGCAATCAGCGCAAACGTTATTGTTGTATGCACCGCATTCCGTACTTCTTCTTTTTTTCCTGCGCCAAGAAAATTTGCAATAATTACATTTGCGCCCAGGGAAACTCCAACGAAAAGGCTGATTATAATATTGATTATAGGTCCGTTGCTTCCGACTGCGGCAAGAGCCTGGCTTCCTGCGAAACGTCCGGCGACAGCGGCATCTGCGGAGTTGAAAAGCTGCTGAAGAATATTGCTTGCCGCGATTGGAACTGCAAAAAGAAGAATTTTGTCCCAAAGCGAGCCGTTCAGCATGTCGATTTTGTTTTTTGCATTGTTCGTCATATTTCTTTCAAAGCCTCTTGAATATCTTGCAGAGAAAATTCATTCTGGTTTTTCTGGTTTGCTATAAGCGCGGCCCGGTTGATTACAGATTCAATCTGCGCGCAGCTGAAACCTTTGAACTTTTCCGCGAGCATTTTTTTGTCGCACGAAGATTTTTTTCCGGCTGAATATTTTTCAATCAGTTTTTCGCGTGTTTCAAAATCCGGGAACGGAACAGTGTATTTTGCGTCAAAACGTCCGGGGCGGATAAGAGCTTCGTCCAGGGCAGCGCGGCTGTTTGTTGCCGCAAGAACAAGAATTCCATCGTGCGGAGTAAATCCATCCAGCTCATTTAAAAGCGCGGTCACAATTCTTGTGTTTTCAGTTTCTATTGCTGAGCCGGAATAGTTTCTTCGAGTGCCGATTCCGTCGAATTCATCAATAAAAACGATGCACGGCGTGTTGTTTCTGGCTTTTGCAAAAAGAAGCTTTACTTTTGCGGGTCCGATTGCCATGAACATGCTTTCAAAATCGGTTGCCTTTGCAGGAATGAAATTTACTTTTGCCTCACCGGCGAGCGCGCGGGCAAAAAGCGTTTTTCCGTTTCCGGGCGCGCCTTCAAGCAGAATTCCTTTCGGCATTCTTATTCCTTTCGCTTTGTATTCAGAAGGATTTTTCATGATGTCGGCGATTTGAATCATATCTTTTTTCAAATTTTCCATTCCAACAATATCGCTGAATTTTACGCCGGTTTTTCGGACTGTTTTAAAAGTGTTCGGTGAAATAAATTTTCTGAAAGCGAAAATAATCACTGCGAAGAAAATAACATAAAAAACAACATCCAGAATTGTTGAAATGATTTCTGAAAAATCTTTTTCCTCTTTGATTTTGATGTTATTTAATAGAAGAAATTCTTTCAGATTTGGTGAATTTGGATTTTCCGTGGAAAAAATGCTTTCTCCGCCGGCGTATTTGAAATTTATTTTGTCTGGAAAAATTGTCGCTTCTGAAATTTTTCCTTCCGCGGCTTCTGAATAAAAATTTTTGTAAGAAACAAAAGCCGGTTTTTGTTCAAAAAACAAGAAATATGCGCCGGCACCCAGAATTGCGGCGAAAACAATCATAAAAATGAATTTTCTTTTTTTCATTCCTTGATTTTAATGAATTGTTTCGATATGGGCAAAAGAAAAAACAGTGAATTTCTCATGGATTTCTTTTTTTTCGCATCTCCATTCTGATTTTTTAATTTCCGGGAAAAATGCGTCCGCTTTTTTTATGTCTCCTGAAAAATTCTCGTTGATTTCTGAAATTATGAGCCTTCCGCAAAGTTTCTTCTCCAGTGCTTCCCGATAAACCTGCGCCCCTCCGCAGATAAAAATCCTTGAGTAACCTGCGTTTCTGCACAGTGCAACCGCGTTTTCCAGCGAATCTGCCGTTTTTATTTTTCCGGCGTTTCCGCCTTTCTGTTCTTTGTTCAAACTGTCAAAATTTCTGGTGGAAGAAATCACAACGTTGAATCTTCCCGGAAGTGGCTTTCCGATTCCTTCAAAAGTTTTTCTTCCGAAAATTACGGCGCCGCCCATTGTTGTGCGTTTGAAATGCGCGGTTTCTTCCGGAATTTTCCATGGAATTTTTCCGTTTTCGCCGATTGCCCGGTTTTTTGCGCAGGCCGCAATTATTGAAATTTCTTCCATATTTTGCTTGATTCTAAACTTCAACCGCAACCAGCGAGCCGTGGACGTTCTGCGCGGAAGCGTAAATGCTTCTGTTTTTTTTGTACGGATTCTTGAAATTTTCAAGCTGAGTTCGAATTTGAACAAGATGCTTTTTTAAAAGCTCACGGTTTTTGAAGTTTTGCTCAAGAACTTTTTCCTGAAGATTTTCAAGCTCGTTTTGAATTGACTCAACAGATTTGTCGCCTGCGGGAACTGCGCCTTTCGCTGAAGTTTTGTACATTTCGGAAAGCGGAACGATTACTTTCTGAAGGTTTTTGATTCCGGCAACAACTTGCTGCTCAAGCTCTGCGTGGCTTATGATTGCGTTAGTGTCTTCCTTTGAAATTGAATTTTCCTGCTTTTCAAGAACGTTCAGATATTCCTGGAATTTTGAGCGCTGCTGTTCAAGAAGCGTCCGGAATCTTCTTAAAATTGAAATTCTTTCGTTCAGTTCTTCGTCGGTAAGTTCTGCCATAGTTTCCTCCCGCTTTTTTATGTTTTCAGCCCGTTATGTCGAGCGTTGATTCTCTTAGCGATGTGTTTGCCGGCGCGTTCGCCACGCTGTTCGAGGCAGTTCTCCAGGCGCCAAGAAGCTCGTTCATCATGTTGACTACAAATTCAATTTTTTCCTTGGTGTGCTTGAAAATCGCATCGGTAAGCTCGTTGTTGAAATATATGTAGAGCGACATAAGGTTTTTTGAAATTTCTCCGCCTTTTTCCATGTCCAGCGAAACCTGAAGCTCTGTTATTATTGCCTGAGCCTTCTGGACCAGCTTCGTGAAATTTTCAATGTCGCCGGGCTTGAGTTTTCCTTCTGAATCCATCAGCGCAAGCGCGGAATTTAGTTTTTTCACTGCGGCTTCGTAAAGAAGAACAACAAGTTTTCCCTGGCTGGCTGTTGTAACGTTCGCTTTTTGATATGCTGAATATGCCTGGTTGAATGCCATAAATTTTGCCTCCCTGGAAAATTCCAGTTAATCTCTTTCATTTTCGGAAGATGAAAAAAAAACTTTATTAAAAAACTGAAATTTATCGACAATTTGCTCAATAGTTCGTATATTAAAGGAAGATATTTTTATTTTTACAGGAATTTTTGATGAGCAAAGACAACGGTTCAAAAAAAGATGATATGAATGATTTTGATCCTTTCAGCTTTTTTAAGCTTGAAGGACCGGAAGATGACAAAAATAAGAAAAAAAGAAATAAAAAGCCGCGGAGAAATTTTTCGTTTCTAGGATTTCTCCTGATTTTGCTTGTGGGACTTACAATTCTTCAGCTGAATTTGCCGGGAAAATTTTCTGTTTCAGAAATTGATTTTTCAAAATTCCGGGAAATGGTGATTGACGGCCAGATTGTTGAAGTTGAAATCGGCGAAAATTATTATCTTGGCTACGGTCCGAAAATTATTCTTCCGGCGGAAAACAATGAAAAGGAAGAAAAAGGCTTTCGTGTTTTTGCGAAAGAAGTTGCGTCGCGTGAAACCCGTCAGGTCTACAAGGCGAGCGGCTATCCGCTTTCAAAATTTATTGAGCTTCTTGATGAAAAGCAGGTTACGTATAAATTTGCTACAAAACAGAACAATGCGTTTGTTTCCATGCTGATTTCACTTGCGGGGCCAATTCTTTTCTTTGTTGTAATCTGGTTCATTCTTTTTAGGAAAATGGGCGGAAATTCCGGTGGAATGGGAAGCATTTTCGGCGCGGGCGGCTCAAGGGCGAAGGCTGTAGAAGAAGGAAAGGTAAAAACTCGTTTTGCGGATGTTGCTGGTGTTGACGAGGCGAAAGAGGAGCTTGTTGAAGTTGTTGATTTTCTGAAGTCTCCGAAAAAATACACTGATATCGGCGGTAAAATTCCGAAGGGAGTTTTGCTTGTGGGACCTCCGGGAACTGGAAAAACCATGCTTGCCCGGGCTGTTGCCGGCGAGGCTGGGGTTCCGTTCTTCAGCATTTCGGGTTCGGATTTTGTTGAAATGTTTGTAGGCGTTGGAGCAAGCCGTGTCCGTGATCTTTTTAAGCAGGCTCGTGAAAAAGCTCCTTGCATTATTTTTATAGATGAAATCGATGCGCTCGGAAAGAGCCGTGTGAATGGTTTTGGCGGCGGAAACGATGAGCGCGAGCAGACTTTGAACCAGCTTCTGGTTGAAATGGACGGCTTTGAAAATGAAAAGGGACTGATTGTTCTTGCGGCTACAAACCGTGCGGACATTCTTGACCCGGCGTTGCTGCGTCCTGGCCGTTTTGACCGTCAGGTTCCTGTTGAACGCCCGGATGTTGAAGGACGCGAGGCAATTCTTAGAATTCATGCAAAACATGTAAAAATTGCGGATGACGTTGATTTTGTTTCAATTGCCCACGGAACAAGCGGTTTTGCTGGCGCGGATCTTGCGAACGTTGTGAACGAGGCGGCGCTTCTTGCTGTAAGAAATGGTCATAAGCTTGTAACAATGGATGACTTCAATGATGCGATTGATAAAGTCAGCATCGGCTTGAAAAAGAAAACAAAGAAGGACAAGGAAAAACAGCTCCGTCTTACTTCTGTTCATGAAACAGGACACGCTCTTGTTGGAGCGTTCACGCCGGATTATCCGCCGGTTAATAAGATTACAGTTGTTCCGCGTTCCAATGGTGTTGGCGGCTTTACTCAGTACCGCGACAAGGAAGAAAAATTCGCGCTTACCCGCAAGGATATGCTGAACGAAGTTGACACGCTGCTTGGTGGCCGTGCCGCAGAACAGATAATTCTTGGTGATATTTCTACGGGCGCTTCCAACGACATTGCCCGCGCGACAGATATTCTGAAGCAGATGATTGTTGACTACGGAATGAGCGATAAATTCAGAAATATGACTCTTGGAAAAGGTGTTCTTGGAAACCGAGGCGGCGATCCTAATCTTGTGCGTGAATTCAGCGAGGAAACTCAGAACTACATTGACAATGAAATTGCAAAGCTCATGGAGGAACGCTACGAATATGTTTTAAAGCTTCTTGAAGACCACAAGGATTTGCTTGAATATATTTCCGAGCGTCTGAGGGAAAAAGAAACTATGGACGGCAAGGAATTTTATGATATTGTGAATGGCGCGAAGCATTGCGATGAACTTGCGGCTCCGCTTACTTGACCGCGTTATTTACTTATAATAAAATAAAGTTTATGAAAAAATACGCAAAATTCATAGCCGCCGGTGTTATTTCTCTTGTTTTTGCGGCGGCGCTTTCTGCGCAGGCGATTACAACTGCGAGCGCATATTTTAAAACCGTTTCTGAGTTCTATGCGACTTTGAAAGATTATGAGGCTGATTTTGATATTCGTGCGGACAAGCGCGATATGTCTGGAAAAGTTTCTTATAAAAAACCGAATCTCCTGCGAATGGATTTTTCTTCGCCGGAAAACCAGGTGATTGTTTTCAATGGCGATATGCTGACAGTTTATCTTCCGGAAGAAGCGGCTGTTCTTCAGCAGTCGGTGAAGTCTGAAGGTTCTGGAAATGCGGCGAATCTGAACACTGCGCAGGGGCTTTCTCTTTTAAGCCGTTATTATGTTGTTGCGTATGAAGTTGGCCAGGACCCGCTTCCTTTGGAGGAGGGCTCTTCTGAAAAAGTTGTGAAGCTTATTCTTTCAAGAAGAAATTCCGCCGAGGCATTCCGTTACATAAAGCTTGCAATTAATGCGGAGACAAAATTAATCAGGCGGGTTGAAGCCGTTACTTCTCATGGTGAAAGTTTTATTTTCAATTTTACAGGGTATAAGCTGAATTCAGATCTTTCGGACCAGCGGTTTATCTATGATCCTCCGTCATCAGCAAATAATTACAACAACTTTTTGTTTTCGGAGTAGAATCTGATGGAAAGTTACGGTGAAATTTTAAAGAAGGCTCGGGAAGCGAAAAATTTTGACAGAGAAACTGCTGCCCGCGAAACATCAATTGCTTATCCATATATTGTAGGACTCGAAGAAGAGGATGACAGCGCATTTCCGGGCGAAGCTTATATGCTTGGGTTCATGCGCAACTACGCGGAATATCTTGGCGTGAATCCGGAAACTGTTCTGACTTTGTATAAAAACAAAAAGCTTCAGGAGTCGCCTGTTCCGGAAAATCTTTATGTTCATGAAAAACCTTCTTATTTTTGGCCTCTTGTTTCGTGCGGAATCGGACTTCTTGTAGTTGCAATTTTTGCCGTTCTTTTCATTTTTATAATGAAGAAAAAAAATGCAGTGACTGGAGATGTTGTTCTTGACAAGGAAAATACTTCACATAAATACGAGCTTACTGACAAGGCGCTTTCAACCCGGCTTTACAAGGGCGACCAGATAATTTTTCCGGGCGCTGAAGGTGAGGTTGTTCTTACGGTCAGCGATACGCTTTCTCAGTTCGGCCTGCAGTGTCCTGTGGGAACTTTGTATACGGATTTGGCGGAAGAATCTGAGCTTGACATAGACGGTGATTCAAATACTGATTTGATTGTGTATGTTTCGGATATTTCTTCAACAAATGAAGCCCGCGGTGCTGAAGTTAGAATTGTGAAGCGCGGTGAAGGTGCCTATATTGCCGCGGTCAGCCAGGATGAAATTCCGCTCGCAACAGAAGTTGAGGCAAAATATAAACAGACTGTTATTCTTGAAGACAACCGCGCTTATCCGTTCACGATTAATGCAAGTTTCCGCGGTGCTTGTGAATTCCGCTATAAAATTGACCGGCGCAGCGCAATTGAGGCTTATTTTACAAGCGGCGAAATTGCGACTATCACAGCGAACAACGGAGTCCGCCTTTGGATGTCTAATTGCAATACTGTTAAATTTGGAATTGTGGCAGATTCAAGAACCTACGATTTGGAAATCGGAAAAGCCGGGCAGGTTCTGGCGGAAGATATAAAATGGATAAAAGACACAGACGGAAAGTATAAACTGGTGGTAATTGAACTTGACTAAATTTTTTATCGATCAGCACGGATGTGCAAAAAATCAGGTTGACGGCGAGCTTATAATCAGCCGGATGCTGAATCTTGGAATGACGCAGACTTTTGACGCGGCTGAGGCTGATTTTATAATTGTGAATTCATGCGGATTTATTGAGTCTGCAAAAAAAGAATCGCTGGATGCTGTTTATTCCGCAAAAAATCAATATCCGAATGCAAAAATTCTTTTGACCGGCTGTCTTGCTGAGCGTTATGCAAATGCCTTGAAAGACCAGCTGCCGGAAGCCGACGCAATTTTTGGAAATGGAAATCTTGATAAAATTGATGAAACTGTAAAATCCATGCTGAAAGGCGAACGTCCGGTTGAAACTTACAGTCAGGAAGGCGTTTGTGTAGGCGAGCGGCGTGTTTTGCTTTCTTATCATGGAAGCGCATTCGTGAAAATTACGGAAGGCTGCTCAAACCATTGTTCTTTTTGCGCAATTCCGATTATTCGCGGTGAGCTCAGAAGCCGGCCGGCGCAAAGCATAATCAACGAAATAAAAGATTTGTATTCCCGCGGAGTTGTTGAATTCAACCTTATTGGGCAGGATCTTGCCGCTTACGGAACTGGTGAAAACGACAATGTTTTTGGTTCCGGCCGCATGCCTTTGCCAGTTTGGAAAGACGGAAAAAATATTGGAACAGATTCAAAGTCTGGTTTGGCAAAACTTCTTGAAATGATTTCAGCTTTGCCGGGAAAATTTATTGTCCGGCCGCTTTATATTCATCCGGATCATTTCAACCGGGATATTCTTCCTGTTATGCAAAAAGATAAACGTCTTCTTCCATATTTTGACATTCCTTTTCAAAGCGGAAGTGAAAAAATTATTCACAAAATGAACCGGAAAGGCAGCGCGGAAGAATACTTGCGCTTGGCGTCTGATATTCGTGCCGCGCTTCCAGATGCGGCTTTGCGCACAACTTTTCTGACTGGTTTTCCAGGTGAAACTGATGACGAAGCCGCTGAAACTGTGGATTTTCTGCAAAAGCTGGAAAGCGACTGGTCTGGCTGCTTTCCGTACAGCCGTGAAGAGGACACGCCTGCATATTCGATGAAAAGCCGCGTAAAGGCAAAAGTTGCAAAGGCCAGGGCGGAGAAACTTGTTTCTGTTCAGGCGGAAATTACAAAACGCCATCTTGCTGCTAAAGTCGGCAAGGAATTTGATGTTCTTATTGAAGAAATTGTTGAAGGCGATGAAGGTCTTGCGATTGGAAGAGCGTGGTTTCAGGCTCCGGAAGTGGACGGCTCTGTTGTTGTTCGCTATGAAAAAGAATTTGGAAATCAAGGCGCTCTGGTAAAAACTGGCCGTTTTGTGAAAGTCCGGGTTGAAGCTAGCAGCGATGTTGATCTTGACGCTGTTTTGATTGGCGATTCTGCTCTTAACTCCGAGAATTCAGTTTCTTTTGATAACAATGGAAAAATTCTCTACGCAACAGAAATTCAGGATGAAAAATAAATTTCTTTGGAGCGAAAATGGCATTTGAATATCTTGAGTCGCTGAATCCGGAGCAAACGGAAGCCGTTGTGCATTCTGGCTCGCCGCTTTTGATTCTTGCCGGCGCAGGTTCTGGAAAAACCCGTGTAATCACAACAAAAATCGCATATTTGATTCAGCATGAAAATGTTCAGCCGTGGTCGATTCTTGCGGTTACTTTTACAAAAAAAGCCGCAAACGAAATGAAGGAGCGCGCCGTAAAGCTGGAGCCGCTCGCCGAGCAGGCGCAGATAAAAACATTTCACTCGTTCGGAGCGTGGTTTTTGCGTCGTTATGCTGAAGAAGCCGGACTGGATCCAAATTTTACAGTTTACGACGATGATGATTCTGCCGCTCTGCTGATGAAAGCTGTTCCGGGAATGACAAAAAAGCAGGCGAATCTTGCGGCTCATAAAATT
This sequence comes from Treponema sp., assembly GCA_050873685.1. GTDB lineage: Bacteria > Spirochaetota > Spirochaetia > Treponematales > Treponemataceae > Treponema_D. Next base: position 50,669 of record JBNMJH010000012.1, on the reverse strand, counting down.
TCACTTTGCAAAGATTACTGCCTTTCGCCTGACGATAATCTTTCTGAATTCGATACTGATGGAAAGCTGGCGGAAATTTATTCAGCTTACCAGAATCGTCTTCGGGCAACTGGAAACGCGGATTTCGGCGATTTGATAATGCGTCCGGTGCAAATTATAAATCAAAATGAAACAATAAAAAATCAGCTCAGGCACAGATTCCGCGTTGTTATGGTCGATGAGTATCAGGATTCAAATGTTGCGCAGTTCAAGCTTTTGCAGGCGTTGAGCGGCGTTGAGGAAAATTCCGGAACTTATGTCTGCGTTGTCGGCGATGACGACCAGTCGATTTATAAATTCCGTGGCGCTGAAGTCCAGAATATTCTTCAGTTTCCGAATATTTTTCCGGGCACAAAAATTATCAGGCTGGAAAGAAATTACCGCTCAACAGGAAAAATTCTTGCGGCGGCGGATGCGGTTGTTTCAAACAACACTGACAGATTGGGAAAAACGCTTGTTGCCGCCCGAGGCGAAGGTTCTGAGCCTGTTCTTGTTTTTCTTGAAAACCAGGACAAAGAGGCGGCTTTCTGCGCGCAGCTTATTCAGAAAGCTGTTGAAACTCAAAATGCGCATTACAGCGATTTTGCCGTGCTTTACAGAACGAACGCGCAGTCTCTTGTGCTTGAAACCGAATTTCTTCACAGAAAAATTCCTTACGCTGTTGTCGGCTCGTTGAAATTTTATGAACGTGAAGAGATAAAAGACGCGCTGGGCTATCTTTCGCTTCTTGTGAATCCGCGGGATGAACTTGCGTTTGCCCGCGTTGTGAACAAACCTGTGCGCGGAATTGGCGAAAAATCCCAGGAAAAAATAGTTTCCTACGCATATTCTTCTGCTGGAACTTTGATTGAAAATTTGAATCTTCTGGACTCGGCGGAAAACTGCGCTGAAAATTTGCCGAAAAAAGCGAAGGAAGGGCTGAAGGATTTTTGCCTCATTATGAAAAATCTTCAGTCTGAGCTTGATGAAAAATCAAAAGAAATTCCGGAAGAAATTCAGTTGGATTCGCTGGCGGAAGCTGCAATTTCTTCGTCTTCGGATTCAAAACCAAAAAATGAAGAAAAAGATTTTGAGCGGCTTTCTGTTTTTATTCAGCGTGTGATAGAAGATTCAGGACTTGACGAATATCACAAAAGCCAGGATGAAATTGACGGGACTAGCCGGATTCAGAACCTGCAGGAACTTGTGAACAGCGCGATTTCTTATCCTTTTTCAAGGCGCGGCCTGCTGGATTTTCTTGATTCAATCGAGCTGGACAGAACGCTTGCGGAGCAGTCTGATGATTCTGCAGACGCTGTGACTTTGATTACTTTGCATAACACAAAGGGGCTTGAATTCAACCGGGTTATAATAACTGGCCTTGAAAATGGAATTTTTCCGCGGGAAGAAAAAGTCGGGGAAGAGCTTGAAGAGGAGCGTCGCCTTTTCTACGTTGGAATTACGCGGGCGAAAAACGAGCTTTATATCACAAGCTGCGCAATGCGTCGCCTTTACGGCCGGACTCAGCCAATGATGCCGAGCAGATTTCTTTTTGAGGCTGGAAATGTTTTTAAAGTCATGGGAAGAATTCCGCTTTCTTATTCAAATGCGAATTCCTCTGGTGAAGATTCCGGGCTTTCACCAAAAGCAGAGCTTCTTGAAAAATGGAAAAAAGGCGTGCGGCTTTACAACGATGACTACGGCTACGGGCAGATTGTAAAAAGCGATGCAGATTCTGGCGAAGTTGTAATTGAAGTTCAGTTTGAAAACGGCGAACGGAAAAAATTCATGCCGGAATATCAGGGCAGAAAACTGGACATAATAAAAGACTGAAATTTTTAATTTTTTTTGAAAATTTCCGATTTCGTGTTAAACTAAAAATATGGAATATTCAGAAGAATGGTTAAACAGTGTTTATAGCGATGGTTCAAAATATTTTGTAAGCAATCCGTGTCCTAAAAAAGGTGAAAAAGTAAAAATTTCTCTTCGGATTCAGGAAAATTCGCCTGCGCGGAACATATTTTTTTGCGGCAAGAAGAATGGCGTGGGCCGCGATGTAAAAATGTTTCCTGCTGAAACAAAAAATGGCCTTGTTCGCTATGAAGGCGAAATTGAAATTTGGGAAGATGAGTATTCATATTATTTTATAATTGCAACAGAAAACAAGATTTATTACTACACGCAGGACGGCATAAAAACTTTTATTCCAGATGAAGGCAGAAATTTCAGGATTCTTACTGATTATGAACAGCCTGAATGGGTGAAAAACGCGGTTTTCTACCAGATTTTTCCAGAACGTTTTTGCAATGGAAATCCAGAAATAAGTGTGAAAGACAACGAATATCAGTTTGAAGGACATCCTTCGATTCAGGTGAAGGATTGGAATCAGGTTCCGGAGGATTATTCAAAAGTCTTCTGCCTTGATTTTTACGGCGGTGATCTTATCGGTGTAAGGCAGAAAATTCCATATTTAAAAAAACTTGGAGTTACGGCTGTTTACTTGAACCCGATTTTCTATGCGGCGACTGTGCATAAATACGACTGCCTGGATTATTTCCATGTTGATCCGCATTTTGGCGGCGACAAGGCTTTGGAAGAGCTGATTTCTGAGCTTCATAAAAACGGAATGAAAATCATTCTGGATGTTTCAATAAATCATACAGGAACTGCGAACCGCTGGTTCAACAAGGAAGGCGTATTTTTCCCGAAATCTGAAGGAGCCTACAACAATCCAGATTCTGAAGAGCGCGGATATTATTTTTTCAATAAAGATAACAGCTACAAATGCTGGTTTGATGTTCCTTCGCTTCCAACGTTGAACTATCAGAGCCAGAAACTGCGAAACCGGCTTTACCGGGACGGAGATTCTGTTGTAAAAAAATGGCTCAAGAAACCGTACGGAATTGACGGATGGCGTTTTGATGTTGCGGATACAATGGCAAGAAATGATAAAATTCAGCTGCACCATGAAGTCTGGCCAGAAATTCGGAAAAGCATAAAAGAAGAAAATCCAGAGGCATATATTCTTGCGGAAGACTGGACGGACTGCGCTTCTTTTTTAAACGGAAATGAATGGGACAGCCCGATGAACTATTATATTTCCTGCAGGGCAATCCGAGGATTTTACGGGCAGGTGGATTTTCACAATTCCCACGTTCCTGAGCTGAATTGTGTTCATTTCCGCTGGACGGCAAAGGATTTTTCAAATTGTGTCACAAAATATCTTTCGCGGCTTCCGTTTGTGATTCAGCAGAATTTGTTCAATCTTCTTGACAGCCATGATATTTCGCGCTTTCACAACGATAAGAATATGAAGCCGGATTTTGTGCGCGGAGCAGTTATCTTGATTTTCACTTTGCCGGGCTGCACGAATGTTTATTATGGCGACGAGGCTGAAATTGATGGAATCATAGAAACAGTTGAAGGCTGCCGTTATCCTATGCCATGGAACAAGGATATTGAAAATCTTTCTTCTTATAAATTGTATTCCGCTTTGTGCCGCATAAAAACTTCTTCAGAAGCGTTCAAGGACGGTGGTTTCAAGGTTGTGAGCGACAGCGATTATGTTTTTGCCTACGCACGTTTCACTTCTGAGGAATTGTGGTTCACGGTTGTTTCCAGCGACGAGAAAGAAAGAATTGTTGAGCTTCCGCTTGGAATTTTCGGGAAGAATTTTGCTGAAAAGCCGGCTCCTTCAGCGGATGCGCTAGGAACTCCGCTTGAATCTTCTGTGAAAAACGGAAATCTTGTGCTGAAAGTTCCTGCCGGGAAAGCATTTTTGATTAAAATGTAGCCCGCAATTTTGTTGTATAAGCGGCATTTTTTTTTTATAATAACTGTATGAGTACTCACAAACAAATCGACGAGGAGACATTGAACAATCTCCTTTATCTTTCGCGGCTTTCTCCTGAAAGCACAAATTTGGAAACCTTGAAAAAACAGGTTGATGAAATTGTTGGCTATTTTGACATTCTTTCAAAATATGACGACAGCGAAAATCCGTATGACGCATATCCTTCAACAGATGCGGAAAAACTCCGCGGTGATACTGTTGTGCCTGGCCTTGATATTTCCGATGTGAAAAAAATTACTGATGAATTTATGGACGGATATTTTCAGGTTCCAAAAGTTCTTGGCGAAGGCGCTTAAAATTCAAATATTTAACTTGCTGAATCAAATTGGGAAAAATTTATGTTGTATACAATCAAAGAAACTATTGAAGCATTGAAATCAGGAAAAAAAACAAGCGTCGGTCTTGTGAATGAGGCTGTTGAAACTTTTGAGAAAGACAAGGCTTCTGAAAAACCGCTGAATGCTTTTCTGGAAATTTACGGCGATGCGCTGCAGAAGGCAGAGGAAGCGGACAAAGAAATTGAAAATGCAAAGAATGAAGGAAACCTGGACGAGCTTTTTGAAAAGAAACCTCTCCTTGGAATTCCTTTTGCAAATAAAGACAATATCAGTTCAAAAGGCCACAAGCTTACTTGCGGCTCGAAAATTCTTCAGGGATATACAGCTCCTTACAATGCGACTGTTGTTGCCCGCCTTGAATCTGCGGGCGCAATTCCGCTTGGCCGGTGCAACCAGGATGAATTTGCGATGGGTTCTTCAACGGAATATTCTTCTTACGGGGCAACTAGAAATCCTGTGAACCGTGAGTATGTTTCTGGAGGCTCTTCCGGCGGTTCAGCGGCTGCAGTCAGCGCAAACCAGGCTCTTTTTTCACTTGGAACGGAAACTGGCGGTTCAGTACGTCTTCCTGCATCTTACTGCGGAATTTACGGCTTGAAGCCAACTTACGGAGTTCTTTCACGCTGGGGCGTTGTTGCATACGGTTCTTCTCTTGACCAGGTCGGAATTATGGGACATACGCCTTCGGATATTGCGCTTCCTTTGTCTGTTATGGCTGGCGAGGATTTTTATGACGATACTTCTGCAAATCTTCCGGAAACTGAAAAACTGAAGAATCTTGAGCCTTATGGAAATATGGATTCCCTGAAAGTTGCGATTCCGCGGCAGTTCCTTGAGACAAAGGGGCTTGATTCAGATGTTAAGGCGGTTTTTGATGAAACAAGAAAATGGTTTGAATCAAAAGGCGCAAAAATTGAAGAAGTTGATCTGCCGGTTCTTGATGCCTCGATTGCAAGCTACTATGTGATTGCGCTTTCTGAAGCGGCCTCGAATTTGAGCCGTTTTGACGGAATTCGCTACGGCGCGCGCGTTGACAATGGCCACGGTTATGACGAGCTTTTTGTTGATACGCGTTCAAACGGTTTCGGACCGGAAGTAAAACGCCGTATTGTTATTGGAAACTATGTTCTTTCAGAGCAGTTTTCAGGCGACACTTACAAAAAGGGAATGACTGTCCGCGCTAGAATTCAGCGTGAAATGGCGAAACTTTTTGAAAGCTACGACATTGTTCTTTGTCCTACTTGTCCTACGCCGGCATTCAAACTTGGCCAGAAAGTTGATAATCCTCTTGAAATGTATTTGAGCGATATGTATACAGTTTTTGTGAATCTTGCGCGTATTCCTTCAATAAATGTTCCTGCTGGAAAAGCCAAATGCACAGAAAATATGCCGATTGGAATGCAGTTCGCCGGTCCGATGTTCAGCGAGGCGAAGCTGCTTCAGATTGCGCAGGTTTGGGAAAATGACCATTCTGGCTGCGGAATTCAATTGAAATAATCAGGACTGGAGAAAAATATGGCTATTGATAAATGGGAAATTGTAATCGGATGTGAAATCCATACTCAGCTTCTTACTAAGACAAAGGCGTTCTGCGCTTGTGAAAACCGTTACGGTGGAATGCCGGATACTCGTGTTTGTCCAGTCTGTCTTGGTCTTCCTGGAGCGATGCCGCGTATTTCAAAGGGTTATGTTGAGCTTGGCGCGGTTGCCGGCCTTGCATTGAATTGTGACATTGCTCGTTTTACAAAGTTTGACAGAAAGCATTATTTTTATCCTGACTTGGCGAAAGGCTATCAGATTACTCAGTATGATTTGCCGCTCTGCACAGACGGATTTGTTGATCTTCCGTTGATTCATTATCCAAAGGACGAGCAGCCTGGCGGAGAAAAGTTCCGCCCGAAGAATTTTATTGGTGAAGACTGCATTGTTGACAATAAATACCGCCGTGTACGCATTGAGCGTATTCACCTTGAAGAGGATGTTGGAAAGTCGCTTCACTTGAAAGGAAATCATTCTTACATTGACTACAACCGTTGCGGAACTCCGCTCATTGAAATTGTAACAAAACCTGATATGACAAGCCCTGAGGAAGCTGCGTTGTTTATGCAGACTGTTCAGGAAATCCTTCGCTATGTAAAAGTAACAAAAGGTAATCTTGAAGAAGGAAATATGCGCTGCGACGCGAATATAAATCTCAATGTCTGGGAAGATGGAAAGCTTTATCACACGCCGATTTCTGAAATTAAGAACTTGAACTCATTCAAATCAATCCGCGAGGCTTGCGCATACGAAGCGCAGCGTCAGCTTAAGGAATTTGTTGAAAACCGTCAGGAATTCAATCCTGGATTTAAAAACACAATGAACTGGGATGAAGACAAGGGCGTTACTCAGGTTATGCGAACAAAGAATTCATTCGTTGATTACCGTTTTACAACTGAACCGGACATCAAGCCTTTTTCAGTTGGAACAGAGCTTGTTGAAAAAGCCAGCGAGCAGGTTGGCGAGCTTCCTGAGCAGAAAAGAGTTCGCTTTCAGGAAGAATTCGGGCTTACTCAGTTTGATTCTGAAGTTCTTACAAGTTCGCGCGATCTTTCCCTGTGGTTTGAAGAAGCCGCCGACGCTTCAAAAAGTCCTAAGCGCGTTGCAAATCTTATAATTGCTGAACTGCTTGCGGTTTTGAACGAGAACAAGCAGACTATAAACGACGTGAAAATCACTCCGAAGCACATTGCGGAGCTTGCGGATGCGCTTGAGGAAAAGAAAATCACTTCAAAGCAGGGAAAAGACGTTTTTGCGGAAATGCTTGCCACAAACAAACTTCCTTCGGAGATTATAAAAGAAAAAGGAATGGAAGTTGTAAGCGATGCCGGAGCAATCGAGGCGATTGTTGACAAAGTTATTTCTGCAAATCCAAAGGCAATCGACGATTTTAAAAAAGGAAAAACAAATGTTGTGGGCTGGCTCATGGGGCAGGTTATGAAAGAATCTCATGGCAAGGCAAATCCTGGCCAGGCTACAAAAATGATAAACGAAAAGCTCGCGAAACTTTAATTTTGCGGAATTTTTCAAATGGAAACAGAATGTCAGATATAGATTTTTTGGCTTCGGAAATTTCTTCAAGATTCGGCACTGTAAAACGTGCGAAAAAATGCTTTTTGTATACAGCGAAAGGCGTGCGGCTTGTTGACATGTTTCAGGAAAACGGCCGCGCGATTCTTGGCTGGGAAGGCGGTTCTGCATTCACAATGCTGAAAAACGTGCTTTCCCGCGGAATTGCCGGAAGTTTTGAAACAGATTTTCCGTACAGAACAAAAAAAGCGGTTCAGTCGCTGTTTGCGTCGGAGCGTGAAATTTTTATTTACTATTCCAAGGAAGAAGCGTTGAAAGCCGCGCTTACGATTTCTCCGGCTGGAACAAATTTCTTCAGGCCGTGGAATTCTGCGGAAGTCAACTGGCCGGAGATTGATTCAATTGTTTTTGCTCCGCCTGTTCCTTGGGCAGAACCTTTGTTTTTTGTTGCTGCAAAACCTGCTTGCGTAAAGGCCGCTTTTGAGCGTGGAGCAGTTTTTGCTGCGGGGGAGAAATTGCCGGCGCCTCTTCACGCCGCTGTTGCTCGTTCAATTTACAATCTTATTTCTGCACTTCAGGAACGTTCTGAAAAAGACTGGTTTGTGTATGATAAAATTCTTTTAAAATACTGGGAGCGGAAAGGTCCGTATCTATTCCCGAAAATTCCGGAAAAAAATTACAATGATTTTGTTATTCACTGTCTTGAATGCGGGCTTGTTATAAATCCTGATTTTTCCAGTCCTTCAATTGTTCCTTTCGGTGCTGATGCTGGCGTTTTTACAAAATTGAAGAACAATCCGTTTGAGGTTTTGCAATGACGCAATCCCAGATGATTTTGTATGTGATAAAGCTCGTCTTGGGAGGAATTGCGGCGTTTTGCTCAATTTTGCTTTGGTCAAAAACAAAAGATTCTGTGTGGATGAGCCTTGTTGCCGGTGTTGTTGCAAAATATGCTGGTGTCGTCTACGAAATTCTTTCTTCGTTGGGAATTGTTTTGCCGTGGAACGCAGTTGTCTGGGGAATTTCTGTTCCAACGCTGGTGTTTGCCGCTTTGCCTGATATTTTTTTTATTGCGGCGTTTGTTCTGATGTTAAAAAGAAATAGTTGAATTCATATAAAAAAGAAGGAAGTTATGGCGTTGTCTTCTGCTGATGAATTTTGGCAAAAATTTATAAATGAAACCGGAGCTGATCCTGAAGCAAAATGCGCCGGTGACTTGACTTTTGAATCTGCCGGCTTTACAAATGATGCCCAGGTTGCGAATATTCTTTCAGGGCAGCGGACTGCGATTTTTTCAACATTCGCGTCTTATTCTGTGGACGGAGAGCCGCTTCCTGTTTCGGGCGAGCTTTATCTTGTTTTTGACCGCGGAAATAATCCTCGCGCGGTAATAGAAATTGAATCTGTGTCAATTTTGCCGTTTAATGAAATTACATGGGGAATGGCCCAGAAAGAAGGCGAGGATGAGAATCTTGAGCAGTGGCGGCTGCGTCAGCAGGAAAATCTTGAAGATGAAGGAGAAATTGTCGGCTTCAAATTTTCTCCGGAATTGAAAATAATCTTCCAGACTTTTCGGGTTCTGTACAAGTAGAGATTTGTCTTTGCATTATATTTTTCTTGTCAGTATCATTTTTGTAATATATAATTTAACTGCTCATCTGAGCATAAATTTTTGGAGGTAAAAAATGGCTAAAAAATCAGCTATTTCGATTGGACGTCTTGTTCTTCAGATTGCTTTGGGTGTTATGCTCGCAGTTGCTGGAATTTGGGCTCTTGCTGGAAAAGGCGGAGACGATGCTTACAAGGCTTTGAAAGGTCTTATAAACGGAGATGCAGGAAAAGCAATTGGAATGGTTTTTGCTGTAATCGAGCTGCTTGCAGGTATTCTTCTTGTTGTTGAATGTTTTGCCGGCGACAAATTTGGAAAGTTTGACAATATTCTGGGCTGGATTATTATTATTGTCTGGATTGTTGCCATTGTTCTTATGGATTTCTTGAACGGAAATCTTAAATTCAGCAAGCTTGACTGGTGGTACGGACTTGCAGGGCACTGTGTAATTCTTGGCGCTTTGCTTTCTTTGAACGACTAGTTTATAGTTTTTGCGTAAAAAGCGGAAATCATCGGGTTTCCGCTTTTTTATTTTAAAAGAATCTAAGTTTTTCCGATAATAAAATTATGAAAAAGAATATTGCTGTTTTAGTTTTTATGCTGTTTTTTTCTTTTGCATTTGCGGAAAAGTCTTTGGAAAATAAGATTGTGGGATTTGACGTTGGGCTTGTAACCTGTATTCCAGTTTACGGAGATTCTTCTTCTCCGTATAAAAACAGGATTATAATTGGCAGCGACGGAGATATTTCATTCAAGGTTGGCGCACCCCTGAAAATTCTGTTCGGCTATGATTTGATTGGCGATATAAACTGGGACAAAAATGAACATTCAAACCATATTGATTATGCTTTCTGGTCGGGAATAAAAGTTTATCCAGGATTTGGCGGGCTGAACGGAACTTTGGCCTATGCGCTTGGAGCAAGAACGGATTTTATTGACGAAGAAATTTTCAATGAAGAAGGCTCGTCAAGAAAAAGAAGTGTTGTTGAAACAACTGCGTGGGGAAACGGCTTTAAAATTGGTGTGGAATATGATTTTCTTTATAATTCTTCAAAAAGGGCTTTGCCGGCTCTGGGATTTTTTTACCGGTTGATGCCACGCGGAAATAAGAGCTATGACAATATTTTTGCTTTTTATATAAACATGGGATTTTAAAAAAATGCTGTCCGGTTTGGACAGCATTTTTTTTTGCAAGCTATCTTGCGTATTCAATAATTCTGGTTTCACGAATCATTGTTATGCGGATTCTGCCAGGATATTTAAGGTCGTTTTCAATTTGCTTCGCAATATTTGAAGCAAGCTGTTTTACTTCGTTGTCTGCAACTTTTTCGTTGTTTACAAGAATTCTGAGTTCTCTGCCGGCCTGAATTGCATACGCTTTCTCAACGCCTTCAAAACCTTCTGCTATTGCTTCCAGATTTTCAAGCCGCTTTACATAATTGTCTATTGTTTCGCGGCGTGCGCCTGGACGAGCTGCAGAAATCGCATCGGCAATTTGCACGATGATTGCTTCGGTTGTAGAAGGCTCGATGTCATTGTGGTGGGCAGCGATTGCGTTCACAATTCTTGGGTCTTCACCCATTTTACGCGCCATTTCCGCGCCGACTTCTGCGTGGTTCTGGTCGCTGTCGTTTTCCGCGCCTTTTCCAATATCGTGAAGAATTGCGGCTCTTTTTGCAAGCTCTCGGTCCGCCCCGATTTCTGCGGCAATCATAGACGCGACTGTTGCAACTTCTTTTGAATGTGAAAGAACGTTCTGACCATAAGATGTTCTGAAATACAAGCGGCCGAGCGCTCTTATTCCTTCAGTCGGCATATTATGGATTCCAAGGTCGAACAGAGCCTTTTCGCCTTCCTCGTAAATCTTGTTTTGAATTTCACGAGTTACTTTCTGCACGATTTCTTCAATTCTAGCCGGATGAATTCGTCCGTCTGAAATGAGTCGTTCCAAAGCCTGCTTTGCAATTTCTTTGCGGACTGGATCGAAGCAGGAAATTACTACGGCTTCCGGAGTATCATCAATGATGATGTCAACGCCTGTGAGCGTTTCCAGCGCGCGGATATTTCTTCCTTCGCGGCCGATGATTCGTCCTTTCATTTCATCACTTGGAAGCGAAACGGTTGTAACAGTGATGTCACTTGTTGTTTCCGGCGCGATTCTCTGGATTGCCGTAACAAGAACTTCTCGTGCTTTTTTCTCCGCGGTCAGCTGGGCTTCCTGCTCGATTTTATTGAGCAGAGCCTGCGCGTCATGGCGGGCATCGTTTTCAAGATTCTTGATTATAAGATCTTTTGCTTCCTGTGCGGAAAGACCGGAAATTCTTTCAAGCTCCTTGCGGTATTCTTCTTCCTGCGCGGTTACTACGGCTTCCCGTTTTTTCATTGCATTGAGCCGCTCGTCGCAGTCTTTTTCCCGTTTTTCCAGTTCGGCAGATTTCTGGTCAACCAGTTCTTCTTTTTTGTTTACGCGGGCTTCATAGCGCTGCACTTCAGCGCGACGCTCCCGGTTTTCCCTTTCCTGCTGGTTACGTTCACGAATGAGTTCATCTTTTGCGTTTAGCAAAATTTCTTTTTTCTGAGCTTCAGCTTCTTTAATTGCGTCCTGTTTTACACGTTCTGCTTTTTGTTCTGATGCAGATAGTTGAAATCTGGCATACAGCCAGCGAATTGTCCATCCAAGAACGATTCCAGCGATAGGGAGAATGATGAATAATAAAATATTCGGCATTTTTGTCTCCTCGTTATTTTTGGAAATAGTTCAAACCCTATTATAAAATATGCGATATTTGTTGTCAAATGAAGAGCGATATATATGTAGAAAAATGTTGAAAATTTAATCTACATGCTGAAATCTTTTCCAAGGTAGATTTCGCGGGCAAGCTCCGAGTCTATGATTTCCTGTTTTGTTCCCTGAATCATAATCTGCCCCTTGTTTACAATTATTGCGCGGTCGGTTATTTCCAGCGTGTCGCGGACGTTGTGGTCTGTGATTAGAATTCCAATTCCGCGCTTTGCTAAAAGTCCTATCATTGATTTTATGTCTGCGACCGCGATTGGGTCGATTCCGGCGAAAGGCTCGTCCAACAGAAGGAATTTTGGCTCAACTGCGAGCGAGCGGGCGATTTCTGTGCGTCGGCGTTCCCCTCCTGAAAGCGTGAATGCGTACTGCTTCCGGATGCGTTCAATTGCAAATTCATCTATGAGCTGTTCGAGGCGCTGTTTTTTTTCATTTTTTGTAAGGTCGGAGCGTGTTTCCAGAATTGACCAGATGTTTTCTTCAACCGTAAGTTTCTTGAATACGCTTGGCTCCTGCGGAAGATATGAAATTCCTTTTCTTGCTCTTTTGTACATCGGAAGCGGCGTAATCTGCTCTTCGTCAAGGAAGATTTCGCCTGCGGTCGGCTTGTAAAAACCTACAATCATGTAAAAAGTCGTTGTTTTGCCGGCGCCGTTTGGTCCTAGAAGCCCCAGAACTTCTCCTGACTGCATTGAAAAATCAATTCCCTGTACAACTTTTTTCTTTCCGAAACTTTTAAAAAGGCTGAAGGCTTTCAGTGTGTGGATATTCTGCTCGCTCATTCTGATTTCTCCTGCGACTCTGTGTTTTCCGCGGATTTTTCTGTTTTTTGTTCTTCAGTTTTGTTTTTTTCGCTTTTTTGTTCTTCTGAAGTTATGGTTTTTTCCGCATTTTCGCTGTTTTCCCCGGAAAGTGCGTTCTCTTCGTCTGATTTGCCGGTTTCAGTTTCTTCTGCGTTGGAATTTTCCTGGTTTTCTGTTTTTTCAGATTTCTGCTCGTCGACTATTGAGCCTTTTACGCGGCCGTCCAGCGTTATTTCCTGTGAATTCAAGTCCAGCGTGATTTGCTGCGCGCGGAATGTATCGTCGCCTTGCTTTATCTGGGAATTTCCGCTGAGTTCAAGGAGCTGGTCGTTTTTCCGGTAGATTGCGTAAGCTCCTGTGCAGATATTGTTTTTTTGAGTGAGCTCAATTTCAATCTGCATAACAGCTGTGTCCGTGTTCTGGTTGTATTCGATTATCTGGGCTTTTGCGTTCACATTGTTTTTTGTGTCCTTCAGATTTACGTTGTCTGAAAGATCGGCGATTTTTGTTTCTCGGTCGTATTTTAGTTTTTCGCAGGTGAATTCCAGCTCGGACTCCATGTTTTTGCCTTTTATGCTTCCCTGCGCTTCTATGAACCGGAAATTTTTCCCTGAAAGCCCGATTTGGTCAGCGTAAATTTCCATTGAATCTGTAAGAACGTATGCTTCGCCCGAAAGCGTTGTTGAATCAGACTTGTCGCCCACAACTCCTGTCATGCTGTCGGCGGAAAACGTGATTTTTTCAGCGTAGGCGGCGGATGCTGCTGAAACGGCTAGAATCAGAAAAAAAGACAGAAATGCGACTGGTTTATTGTTTCTCTTCAACTTGCTCTCCATCTTCATCTGAAATGTACTGACCTGTTACAACTCCGCTGAAAACAAATTTCTTGCTTACTCCGCTTGCTGAAAATCCGGAGCCTTGAATTGTTGTGCTGCCTTTCTGTATTGTTACTGTATCGTTTCTGCTGCTTGTGAGCTGTTCGGTTTTTCCGTTCCAGCGCAAAGTGTCCGCGGAAACTTTTATGCCGTCTTTTTTGTTTTCGATTTCAATGTTGTCGTAAAGCGTGTACTGTTCATCTTCTGTGTCGGATGAAAGCAGGTCGCATGAGCCTTGCGTTGTTATTTCGCCGTTTTTGTCCATGACTTGGAAATCCACGTCTTTTGCGTACATTGATTTTCCGTCTGAATACTGCTCCAGTCTTCCTGCTGAAAGATTCATCGTTTTTTTATTGTTTTCGTAGCTGCTGTAGTTTGCGTCCGTAAAAATGAATTCCGGCACATTCTCCTCGTCCTGGTAGTTTGTGCCGTATTTCAACGAGCAGCCTGCGAAAAAAAACAATGAAACGAATAACAAAAATAGATTTTTCATTATTTGTTCAGCGCCGCTCCTAGGAATGCCGTGAAAAGCGGATGCGGTTTTGCCGGCCGGGAAACAAATTCAGGATGATACTGAACTCCGATTCCCCACTTGTGGTTCTGCCATTCAAAAGCTTCGATTCTGTCATCGTCTTCCGCGGTTGCGGAAATAAGAAGCCCGTTTTGGCTCATTATTTCAGAATATTTCTTGTCAAACGTGTGTTTGTTTCTGTGCCGCTCTGTTACTGAAAGTTTCTTGTAGGCCTGGTGAAGCTTTGTGTCTTTTGCAATTTTTACGCCAAGCGCGCCAAGCTGCTCGGAACCAGCAACGGAAAGTCCCGCCTGTTCTTCCGGAAGGCTGATAATCGCGTGCTCCGGATTCTGGATGAATTCTGTGCTGTCTGCGTCCGCCCAGCCAATCAGGGAGCGCGCTGTTTCAATTGCCATAAGCTGCATTCCAACGTCAATTCCAAGGTAAGGAATATTGTTCTCGCGGGCAAATTTTACTGTTTTAAGAAGTCCAAGGAATCCGCGCTGGCCGTAGTTTCCAGGAATAACAATTCCGTCAACGCCTTCAAATGCTGAAGAAACGCTTTCTGTTCCTTCAAGAGACTCCGCGTCAACTTTTTTGATTTCAAGCTGCGCGCCGAATGAAGTTACTGCTGCATGGAAAAGTGCTTCCCGCACCGACTTGAAGCATTCGTCCAGGTAATCCTTCTTGCCGACAATTGCGATGCTGACTTTCGGGCCGGCTTCGTTCAGTTTTTTTATGAAACTTGTCCATTGCCTGATATTTGAAGTTGCGGAATCTGTTTTCAGCGCAAGTTTTTTTACAATCGCTGCGTCCAGCCCTTCCTTGTGGAAAAGAATCGGAATTTCGTAGATTGATTTTTCCACGTTTGAAGAAGCGAATACCGCGTTTGTTGAAACGTTGCAGAAAAGCGCAAGTTTTTTCCTCATGTCAGGCTCGATTTCTTTTTCGCAGCGGCAAAGAAGAATGTCCGGCTGAATTCCTGCTTCCTGAAGCTGTTTTACAGAATGCTGCGTTGGCTTTGATTTCAGCTCGCCGCCTGTAATTACAGGAATAAGAGAAAGGTGGATTGTGCAGATTTCATTTTTTGGAAGTTCATGAACCATTTGTCGTCCGGCTTCAAGGAATGGAATCGACTCGATGTCGCCGACAGTTCCGCCGATTTCTACAATAACCACGTCTGCCTGGGTTTTCTGTCCTATTGAAAAAATTCTCCGCTTGATTTCATCTGTGATATGCGGAATTACTTGAACTGTGCGTCCATTGTAGCGGCCTGCGCGTTCATTTCTGATAACTTGATCATATACTTTTCCGATTGTAATGCAGTTGTCGCTTGTGATTGTAACACTTGTGAACCGTGAGAAATTTCCTAAGTCCAAGTCTGTTTCAGCTCCGTCTTCCGTAACATAAACTTCACCATGCTGAAAAGGACTGATATTTCCTGCGTCAAGATTTATGTAAGGATCGCATTTTATCATTGCGATTTTTAAGCCGTATCCTTCAAGAAGGCTTCCAATTGTTGCCGACGCAACACCTTTTCCAAGACTTGAACAAACTCCGCTAGTTACCAGAATATATTTACTCATAAGTTGATATTCTATCATTAAGAAAGATTTTAGTAAATTGGAATGGACCGCCGCTTTCCTTTGATTTTTTTCAATTCAGCAAGCTGGAAAATTTGCTTGTAATTAAAACTAAGTGTATAATTGGCTATATGAACGATGCTCTTAATGATGCGGATTTTGAGAGATTTAGAAAAACAATTTACGATGAAAGCGGAATAACTTTTT
This sequence comes from Treponema sp., assembly GCA_050873685.1. Classification (GTDB taxonomy): domain Bacteria; phylum Spirochaetota; class Spirochaetia; order Treponematales; family Treponemataceae; genus Treponema_D. The sequence goes on along the minus strand of JBNMJH010000012.1, from coordinate 35,006 downwards.
CTGCGACGAACCGTCCGATTCTGGACAGCCGTATAAAAGAAATTCTTCGTGAAAAGAAAATAGAAACTGCGGCGGAATATTATTCGCTGATTTTAAAAGACCACGAGGAAATGAAGAAGATGCTGGATTCCGTAACAACGAATCTTACAAGGTTTTTCAGGAACCAGCCGCATTTTGACGCTTTTGAAAAATATGTGATTCCTCACGTTCTGGAAGAAAAACGGAAAACCGGCGACAGGACAATCCGGGTTTGGAGCGCCGGATGTTCAACAGGCGAGGAGCCTTACACAATTGCGATGATTTTGAAGAGAATTCTTCCGGTTGGATACAATTTTTCGGTTACAGCCTCTGATATTTCGCTCAAGTCGCTGATGGTTGCCCAGCAGGGATTTTATGCGGAAAACAAAGTTGACGGAGTTCCGCCGGATTATCTTTCTCAGTTTTTCACAAAAAAAGAAAAAGGATACCAGATTAACAAGGAAATAATGGATTCCGTGAAATTCGACTACCACAATTTGAAGAATGATTCTGGAATGCGCAATATTGACGTTGTTTTCTGCCGGAATGTAATGATTTATTTTGACGAGCCGGCGCAGCTTGTTGTTCTGGATAGGTTTTGGAATTCAATGGCGAAACATTCGTATCTTTTCATAGGACATTCGGAGTCTTTGTTTGGAATGCGCACGAAATTTGAATTTTTAAAAACGGACTGGGCTTGCCTTTATCAGAAAAATTCTTAATTCATTCAGTTTGAATTGGTTTGCGAGGAAAAAATGGAGCTTAAAGATTCAAAATATGACACGCTGAAAGTTCAGATTTGCGACGATTCAGCTTTGATGAGAAATCTTGTTTCTAGAATTATAAATGACACGCCCGGAATGGAAGTTGTTGGCAAGGCGATGAATGGAAAAATGCTGCTTGACGAAGTTCCGTTCATAAAGCCGGATGTTATTCTTCTTGACATAGAAATGCCTGTTATGACCGGCGTTGAATTTCTTCAGGAACGTAAAAAACTGAAGTGGGATATTCCGGTTGTAATTCTTTCTTCAATTGCAACAAAAGGCGCGGCTGTTACCGTTCAATGCCTTGAGCTTGGCGCGATGGATTTTATTACAAAGCCGGGCGGTTCTGTAACAACTGAAGTCATGGATGTGAAGGAATCAATTATTGAAAAAATTGCTTCTTACGGCGGCTCGTATGCGCGCAGAAAAGGAAAATTCATTCCTTCAACGGATTTTTTCCTGCGTTCAATAAAAATGCGCGAGGCTGAAAAATTTGTTGCAAAGCAGAAAGGAACAGAGGAAGTTCAGGTGCCACTGGAGCCGCTCTTGTCTGGCTGGAAAGAGCCGGCGAAAAAAGAGCCTGCCGTGGTGAAGCCGCTTAGGGAAGGCGGAAGAATTGAAGTTATTGCGATTGGAATTTCGACCGGCGGGCCTAATGCGCTTCGGGATGTGTTCAAGATGATTGATCCGCACTTGAAGCAGCCGATTCTTGTTGTTCAGCATATGCCGGCAGGTTTTACAGCGGAATTTGCGCGCAGCTTGAACCGGATTTGCCCTTTGGGAGTTTGCGAGGCGCAGGATGAAATGCCGATAGAAAACGGCCATGTTTATATTGCGCCTGGAAATTATCATATAATTGTTGAGCCGCGCCTGACTGGCAATGTAATCCGTACGATTCAGACGGAGCAGCGGAACGGTCACCGACCGAGCGCCGATGTTCTTTTTGAAAGCATTGCGGAAGTTTATAAAAATAATGCGCTTGGTGTAATTATGACTGGAATGGGACGCGACGGCGCCGCAGAACTTGCGGAAATGCGAAAACAGGGCGCATGGACTTTGGGCCAGGACGAGGCGACCAGCATTGTTTATGGAATGCCTCGTGTTGGCTGGGAGCTTGGCGGTGTTCAGAAGCAGGTTCCTTTAATGGAAATGGCGGACGAAATCAGCCGGCTTGCCCGCGAGCATTGCTAGTTCTGGATAATCTTGTTGATTTCAAGCTTTGCAATTGTAGGCGCGGTTCTTGAGGAAGCGAATATAAAAATGCAGGCTGTTAAAAAACAGATTGAAGTGCAGGCTGCCTTGAAAAATTCTGTGCATTCAGTTTTTAATAAATTTGCGGCTTGATTTGAAAGAATCAGTCCGGCGGCGGCGCAGGCAATTGGCGTAAGAAGCGCGAAAATTCCGGCGGCGGCTTCCTTTTTCTGCGGAAGCCCGATTGTAACTTTTGTGCCTTTCTCAATTTTCAGTTTTTTCGGGTTTGAAACTAGAATGTTCGGCCTGTTTTTTCTGCTGTGTTCAAACTGAATTTCCGGGGAAACAATAACTGTTTCGTCATCCTGAATTTCTGTGACAATATATATTTGCTTCAAATTGTTTCTCCTGTGTTTTTCAGCTCTTTTAGCCGGCGCGAGCATTCTTTTTCTCCGGCTTTATTTTTCAGTTCTTTGTATGTGTCACGCAGATTGAAAAGCGCATCGTAGTAATACGGATTTATTGTTACCGCGTTTTCAAATGCGTATGCGGCTTCTTCATACAATTCCTGGTTGAAATATATGATTCCTGCAATGTTGAAAAGATGGTAATTTTCCGGATTTATATTCAGTCCGTTGAAGCAGTATTCCTGCGCTTCTTCCAGAAGTCCCTGCGAATACAAAATTATTGAAAGTTCTTCTATTATTTCCGAGCTTTCCGGGGAAAGTTCAAGAGCTTTTTCCAAAGTTTCCTTTGCCAGCGTTAAATTTCCGGAATCCCGGTAAGTAAGTCCCAGGTTGAACCAAAGAAGCGCGTTGTTCTTTTCAATTTTTAACGCTTTGACAAAACATGCGATTGCTTCTTTGTAGGAGCCTGCGTTTGCGAGCTGAATTGCCTGGTTGTTTAATCGTACAGCTGTTTCTTTCATAACTTTCCCGTAATGCAGTGTTTTTTGCGATTATTTTTTTTCTGCATTGAATTTTGCAATCATTTCTTCAAAAAGAGTTTTTATGAGTTCTGCCGGTTTTGAAGAATTTGCACTGTTGAAGGCATTTGCAAGAATATTTGTATTTTCTTCTATTATAGTAGTGCCTTTTTCCCGTGCAGCCTGAATCGAGCCGCTTTTTTCCAGAAGTTCAATACATTGCTCTACGGCTGTAGAATCAATTCCTTCTTTTGAGGCTTTTTCAAAAAATTCTGAAACTGTTTTTTTGTCGGACGGATTTTTCTGGATGTGCAGAAGCACTGGAAGACTTTTTTTGCCTTCGACAATATCATCGCCGCGTTTTTTTCCTGGATTTCCGGTTGTAAGATTCTGTACGTCATCAAGAATCTGGAATCCTTCTCCCAAGGCTGCTGCTGTGTTTCCCATTCGCAGGGCTTCCTCTTTTTCCGCTCCTCCAGCTAGAAATCCAGCCTGAACCGCAAGAGATGCCAGTGTTCCGGTTTTTAAGTGAACCATCTGCGTGTATTCCTGAACAGTTGGAAAAAGCTCCGGATTTCTGTGCCAGTAAATATCCATTGCCTGGCCAAGATGAAGCCTTCTGAGTTCCTGCGTGTACAGGCCGTAAAGCTGGTTTTTGAATTCTGCTGAAACATCCAGTGCGCTGATTGTTTCCGGCGCTACAAAATAAAGCCACGAGCCTGCGTTCAGAGCTACGTCCAGTCCGAAAGAAATGTGGGCGGCTGGTTTTCCCCGGCGGAATTCCGCGGAATCTTCTATGTCATCGTGAATAAGCGACGCTGTGTGAACAAATTCAACGAGTGGAGTTATGCTGTAAGTCTGCTCAAGCGAAAGCGGGGAGTTCTTTTTTGCTTCGCGGCAAAGCTCCGAGCAAAGCACAAGAAGAAGTGGCCGCCAGCGTTTTCCGCCCAAATCCATCAGGGAGCGGCAAGGTTTTATAAGATTTTCAAAATGCTCGTCTGTAACGCAGTCCGAAAGCTCCCGGAAAGTTTGCGTCTGCCATTCAGCATTTGTTTTTTCCGGCAGGGATTTTTTTAAGGCGGCTTCTATATTTTCTAGTATTTTTGCAATTTCTTTATTCATATTTCAATTATTATACACGAAATCTGTTAATCATTGAATCAAAAATTCCGAAAAGATAAGTATTATGGCAGCAAACAGTTACGAAAAACCAGATTATTGGTCTCAAAAAGCGTTTTCAGAAGGATATCCTGCGCGTTCAGTTTATAAATTAAAGGAAATGGATGAAAAATTCGGAATGTTGAAAAAAAGCTGCAATGTTCTGGATTTGGGCGCGGCTCCAGGAAGCTGGACGACTTTTCTTTTAAGAAATCTTGGGCCGGAAAGCAAAGTTGTAAGCTGCGACTTGAATCCTCTTTCAAAGTCTGTCCGCGGTGAAAATTTAACATTCATTCAAGGCGATTTGAATGATGCCGCCATAAGAAAACAGATAAAAATTCTTGGGCCGTTCGACTTGGTTGTGTGCGATGCGGCTCCATTGACCACAGGAAACAGAATTGTTGACACAGCGCGCTCCGAGCAGCTTGTTGAAATGGCAATCTGGTATGCAGAAACAATGCTGAAGCAGGGCGGAAATTTCTGCGTGAAGATTTTCCAGAACGGTGACCAGCAGAAATTCCTGCGGAAACTTAGGGAGCTTTTTTCAAGTGCAAAAGGGTTCAAGCCGGAAGCGTGCCGTTCTGAATCTTTTGAAACTTTTCTTGTTGGAATTTCACGCAAATAGGTGCTAGAATATGAAAAAGTACAATAACTACAGAAAACTGACTTTAATTATGAAATTAGAAAATTTATATAGAAAATTATTCAGCACACGGTTCAGAAGAATTGTTTTTAACAGCATAATTGCTTTTGCTGGCGGAATTTTTATTTCCTGGGGAGTTTTGTGCATTGCTTCAAATGTAAACGTTGAAAAAGGCGTCGGCGGTTTTGAAACTTCTGTTCCTGCTGAATACGTTGAGGAAAATCCTGAGCAGCCTGGTTCTGTTTCTGAAAATTCTGTTGTTTCTGCCGCGGAAAAAAATATGCAGAAATCAGATGCTGCTGCTTCGGGCGAGCTTTCAGATGATGCGTTCGCCGAGCTTGATGAGCTTGCGCTGATAGATTCCCTTTCTGAAAATTCTGAGCCGGCTGGAAATTCTTCTTCTCCGGAAGTTTTGAACAAGGATTCATATTCTTCTGAAGGGCTTGAGCTTTGCTATTTTACTTACCGGGTTCAAAAAGGCGACATGATCGGTTTTATTGCGGATAAATTCAATGTTACGCAGGACACAATTATCAGCGTGAACAATATTCATCAGTCAAGGCTGATTCAAATCGGCCAGATTTTGAAAATTCCTTCAATGCCCGGAATTGTCTACACAGTAAAAAAGAATGGAGAAACGGCGGATTCTATTGCGGAAAAATTTGAAATCAGCGCTGAAAAACTTGCGCGCGTGAACAATATTCAGGAAAACCAGAGCCTGGTTGCAGGCCAAACTTTGTTTGCTCCGGATGCGCTGCTGGACTGGGTTACTCGCCAGGAAATCAACGGAGATTTGTTTCACAAGCCGATTCATTCGCGCTATTATCTTTCTTCTTATTATGGCTGGAGAAGCTCACCGTTCAGCGGAAAGCGTTCTTATCATTCAGGAATTGACATGGCCTGTCCGCAGGGAACTCCGGTTTATGCGGCGCTTGGCGGAACTGTAACTTCTGTTGGATACAACAGCGTTTATGGAAACTATGTAATTATAACACATCATTCTGGCTATAAAACCTTGTACGGACATATGTCGAAGCAGCTTGTTGCCCGCGGAAAATGGGTTGACACAAACACAAGAATCGGGCTTGTTGGAAGCACAGGATTAAGCACCGGACCGCATCTGCATTTTACAGTCTACAAATTTGGAAAAACAGTGAATCCGGCTGCTTTGTGGAAATAAAATTTATTCAATTCGGACAAGCCTGAAAGAAATTTTATGAAATTCTTTTTGCAACCGTAGAAAGTTTTTTTATGAACAAGTCTATGTGGCTGCAAACAAAAACCGCGCCGTAGGCTGTTACACATCCGGCGATTGTGAGCGCGTACCAAATTGAAAGCGAGCGGTTCTGAATATCCTGGGTTGTAATCAGAGAACTGAAAAGCAGCGCAACCATAAGAATTCCGCCGATAATCCATCCCGCAAACGGAAGCGGCTTGTAAAATTTGTCTTTTTCCTGGATATGAACTTCAGAAAGAATTTTTTGAATCGAAGCGTCTGTGACCGGCGTTTCAATTTTAAGCGGAGCGGAAATTTCTTTTTCAGCAAGTTTCAGCAGCTTGATTTGCTCTCGGCATTTTTTGCAGCTCAAAAGATGCGCGGAAATTCGCAAAGGAACGCGTTCGCCTTTGTCCAGCATAAGATATTGGTTCATAAAAATTTCACATTTATTGTTCTTTTTATTTTCCATAATATTTCTCCAGCTTATTTTTTAGAATTTTTTTTGCCCTGAAAATATGCGATTTTATTGTGTTCACAGGAAAATCTGTGATTTCACTTATTTCCTGGTAAGGAATATCGTAGTAAAAATACATTTCAATGCAGGTTTCATATTTTTCCGGAAGCTCGGTTATTGCCTCCCGGATTGCCTCCTGCGTAATTCTGCGGATTTGAATTTCTTCCGGCGTAACAGATGCGGAGTCGGGAATTATTGTTTCGTCTTCAAGCGGAAGTGAATTTTTCGCCCTTTTTACAGAATTTATTGCAGTTGTGTAGGCAATTTTCATCAGCCAGGTTGAAAACATTGAGTTGCCCTTGAAAGAATCCAGATGAGTAAAAACTTTTATGAACACATCCTGAACAAAATCTTCCGAGTCGCTTTCGTTGTGGAAAAAACTTTTTCCGAAATTGAAAATTCTCGCCTTGTAAAAAGTCATCAGCTTGGCAAAAGCATTTTTGTTTCCAGCTAGAACGCTTTTTACAAGGTGAAAATCTCTTCTCTTTATGTGTTCTCTTTCGAGCTGCTCAAGCATTTTTAATCTTTCTTGTGAAAATCAGGATACGTATAGAAAAATATAAGAAGACAAATTCCAACGACCATAGGAAGAAGTCCGCCTAGAATTGCGTATGAAAATCCATCGATTATTGCAAAAACAGCAGTAAGAATCAGTCCGGTTCCTGTGAGCAGAAGTCCTGTGAGCAATGAAAACGCGGCGTAGTTGAATTTGCTCGGAACAAAAGTTCCAGTTTTTATCTGAAGTTTTGTTTCGTGGTGTTTCCATAAGATATAGAAAAAAAGAATTAATGCGCCAAAACAAATTCCAACAATTGGAACGATTGAAATAATTACTTGCGCGGCTGTTGAAGTTATCTGGTTCATATTTATTCCTCACTTTTTTGACATTGAAATGAAAGAAATGTTGCAAAAAAATATGTTTTTAATCAAGAAAAATAAGCTCGTCAAAATAAATGTCTTGAATTTTATTCAGGACAAGAATTTCGTTCAGTTCCGCCAGAATTTCATTTTTTATCTGCTGGTCGGTTTTTGATTTCAGCTGGGAAAACGTTCTTCCAGAAAAATATTTCACAAAAATCGATTTTATCATTGAATTTTTGCGGGAAAGCTCCTCAAAAAATTCCTTGTCGTCTTTTTCATACGAAACAAGCGGACTGAAAACAACAGTTGTCCCGGATTTTTTGCCTTTTTCAGGAAGCGTTGCCGTTCTTAGTCTTCCGAGCGCCTTGTACGACACAGAATCTTTGAGCAGCATCTGCTGAGGCTCGGCTTTCACAAGCGGCACCGCATTCTTTCTGGTTTTCACCGCGGCCGTGGTTCCCAGAATCATCGCAAGCATAAAAACCGCCACCGCCAGAAGAATTTTATTCAACGTAATCCGTTCTAAAAAAGTTTTGTAAAAAAAATTCATTGGGTTTATTTTATAATATAGTATTGACATATAATATACTTTTTTATAGCTTAATAGCAAGGAGAGAATTATGAATAGATTTTTATATTTTTTTCTTCCATTCATTTTTATTTCATGTGGTAATCCTTTGCTTGTGGCAACAAAGACATATGAGCTTGAGATTCCCTTAGAAAAACAAGTGGAAGTGAACTTTTGTGTACCAACATCAGTCCTTATGTGTGCAGAATATTTTGCAAATGATGTTGGTTGGTATGATAAAAGTTTTGCTGATTATGATGTTTCATCTAAAGAATTGTTTATTTATAATTACTTAAAAAATAATTCAGGTTTGACTTTTTATCCGAATAAACAATTTGGAGCTCCATTAGCGATTTCTAATTTTTTATATAGATATCTTAACATTTCTAATAGAGAAATAGCAGTTTTAGATACATCTTTTTTATGTGAAGAAAATTATGGTTCATTAAAATTAATTATCGAGCAGATAAAGCTAGAGCAGAAGCCTCTTATTGCTATAATAAATAGCGATAGTTATGGTTCAAAAACTCATGCGGTTGTTATTCGTGGTATACAAGAAAATATTGATACCGGAGATGTTTCTAAAATTTATTATAATGATCCATGGTATGGGTATAGAAATAAGACTCGTTCCAGTTGGAAAAATATTTCTTGTTTAAGTTCATTTGATTACCTTACTTTATATTTTTCAGATTATAACAATTAAAAAAGGGGAGTAAAAATGAAAAATTTGTTATTATTTTTGTTGTTTCAGTTTTTGATATTTTCATGTAAAAATGTTTCTTCTGCATCAGTTGGTAAGGATATTATTTCAGAGGCTAAGGCAAAAGAAATTGTTGCAAAAGAGATAGCAGAGTCTGATTATTATCAGCAATATTATGTTCTTGATTCAGAGAAATTTGATGAGCGTGTGTATGATATCTCATGGGGAAAAACTGTGCTGGTAAATGTCATTCCTGATGGGAAATTATTTAAGAAAGAAACGAAATATTATATTATAAATGGCGTACTTCCTTCAGGGCAAGTTTTAGCCGCTCAAACTGTTGATGCCTATACAGGAGAACTTTTAGATGGAGTTTCTTTATTAGAGGACAACTCTGATGAACTGAAAATAATTTCGACAGAGGAAGCTGAGAATTATGTTTCTAGGTTAGCATACAATTCTAAAAACATTGAAGCCGTTTATTATTATGATGGAACAGAATATACGATAGATCCTATTTTTTGCTGGAAGTATTGTATAGATACCAAGACTTCTCGTTCTGTGTTTAATAATTCTTCAAAGATTGAGGATTTTGTTTTTATAGATCCATGGGAAAATTTAGATAAAAAAGAAGACGTTTTATCTGGAAGCAATTCTTTCTTTTCTAAATTTGATTATAACCATAGAGCTTATAAAATTTCGTGTAAGGATGAAATGCTGAATTATAGAAGTCTTGCATCTGCAAGCGATAAAAATAACTTTGAACCTATTGATTAATATGAAAAGAATATTTTTCATAAATTTATTGATTTGTATTTTTTTCTTTTTGAGTTGCAAAAATAGTTCTTGTACACTAATAATAGGCGATAGTCTTTTTTCAGGTTTTAAGATTTCTCATGAGGATTCTGTTGTTACTTTGCTTAATAAGCATCTTCCAGGAACCTTCTTGAATGTAACAGAGATTGGATTATCTCTTAAAAATGTAAAAGAACGTTTGTCAGAATTTGACGAAATTGAAATAACTCATGTTATTATAGAATTGGGTGCAAATGATTTTTTTAGAAATGTTGATGCTGATGTTATATATGAGAATTTATATTCAGTAATAGAATATTTTAAAACCAAAAAGATAAAAGTTTGTGTTATTAATTTCTATGATTCTTCTATGTTGAAATTTTATAAATATTTTGATGTTTATAATATAAAAGACTTAGAAAATGTTAATTTGATATTTTCAACGTTAGAAGATGTTTTGGTGATAAATAACATTTGGGATGGAAAATTTAGTTGTAACGAATTTAAAGTAGATGATTTTCACCCTAATTCAAAAGGGGCAAAATTAATTGCTTTCAATATATTGAATTACTTAAAGAAAAATAATTTCTATTCAAACTGGTTTTTTCACTCAAGAAATTCATAAAACCGGCCGATATACAAGTGATAAAGTGGTTTTGTTTGGATTTTAAAGGTATTGAATGAAATCGGGAATAAAAGCTGCTGTAAGTTTGCTGGTTGCCATTTTGATTTTTGGCGGCATTGCGGTTGCTTCTTCGCTGGGGTTGTTTTCTTCGGTGGAGCAGCAGTTCTACGAGCCGTCCAGACTGAAAATTATAAATGAAAAACTGGATTCCGTTGCAAGCTGCGGCAATGAATACATTCAGAATCTTCTCGTTTTGCTTGGCGCTGAGCAGGACAGATTTTTGAGCCATGAAAGCGTTTTTTCGCTTGCGGGGCAGAATCCTTCTGCGGAAGCGTTGCGTCTTTTTGAATCCTTGAAAGAAAACTGCGCCGGGCTGGAAGGGTTCAGGATTGTTGATTCAGCTGGAAAGCGGGTTTTCTACAGTTCGTTCCGCGGCGACTACGTGATTCAGACGGAAAAAGGCGTTCAGCGCAGAATTTATTCAAACTACGGAAATTTGTATGCTCCGAACGGAAAGAGCGAGCTTGAATATCCGGTGGTTTCCGCATACGGTGATGATAACAATCCTGCGGCGGAAGAGGCGGAAGATTCGGATTTTTTGCCAAGAATTGTTTTTGACGGCGACGGCCAGCGCTTGATTTTTTCATATAAAATTCAGCCTTTAGATGAAAAATCTGTTCCGTGCAGCGCAATTTTTTATATAAATCCTGCTGATTTTGAAAAACTTCTGGTTCAAAGGCGAGTTGTTTCTGTGAACGAGCAGTTTTCGCTGGTTTCGTCTTCTGACGGAAAGAACGGCGGTTTTGTTTTCGGGCTTCCAAATGTTGGAAAAAATATTTTTGCCTCGGAAATTTTAAAGAAGTGGAGTGAAGGAACTTTCGGCCCGGATGAAATTGTTTCTTCGGATTCAGAAAATTCAGAAAAAAATGTTTCCTGGAGCCTTGTTTCCAGCCGCAACGCAAAATTTCTTCATGTTGGCGCGGTTTTTTCCAGCGATATGCTGAAAATGCCGTCCTATGTGAGGATTCTTCTTCTTGTGTGCGCATTTATAACGGTCTGCCTTATTGTTGTGATATTTTTTAACATTCGGAAAGACGATTCTGTGGTCATAAAGTCGAAAATTCGTGGAATTCAGGTTGGGCTTCTGAACGAATATTTTGAAAAAGATGTTGACCGCAAAAAAGTTGCCGCAATGATAAAAGCCCAGAAAGACGAGCTGACTTCAAAAATAAAAAAATCTCTTGGCCGGCGCGGAAAAAAGTACGGTGACGATCTTGACTTGATTTTAAACAAAAGCTGGGAAGATATTATAAATATTCTTTCTGGCGGCGCATCTTCGCAAAAAATAGACATTTCTCCTGAAAGCATGAACGAAATCCGGAAGATTTTTGAGGATGTTCTTGCAGCCAGCACTTTGAAAGTGGAGCATCTGGAGCCAGCGGAAAAAAGCGGAGCCCTGAATTCAGCGGAACCTGCTGAGATGGCTGAAGAAGTTGGTGAGCTTGAAACGCTTGATTCGCTTGAAAAGCCAGAAAATGCCGAGCCGTGCGAAGAGCTTGAAGAAATTGAAGAGCTTGAGGAAATCGCGCCGCTGGATGAGCTTGAGCCGGCTGATGATGCTGGTGAACTGGAGCCACTGGAATCTGGGGAGCCGCTTCCGTTTGAACCGGCGGAAAACATTGAGCCGCGCAATCCAGTTTCTTCGGATTCTGGTTCGATTGAGCTTCAAGGCTACGAGCAGAAAATCAGCACAAAAGACAGCAGCGTGACTTTTGTGCCTGGCGAAAGCTGCGACCGAAAAAAGTTTGAAGGCTCTGAGCCACTTGAAATAAGCGATAAAACCGTTTCCGCTCCGGCCGAGCCTTCCAAGGATTTTGAAAAAGATTTTGTTATTTACAATCCATTCGATTTTGCTAAAGAAAAATCTGAAACTTCCGATTCTGAAAGTAATACAAGGGAAGATGTTTCACCTTTGGAAGAGTTTTCTTATGAAAAGGATGGTTTTATGTTTACAACTTTCGCAGAAAATGAAAACGATATTTCAGAATTGCCTTTGGATGCAATCGTTCTTGGAGAAGACGGAGTTTTTCACATTTCGTCAGAAGTGGCAAATGTTGAAATGCCGATTGACGAAGATTTCAAGAAACTTGTAGATTCTGTAATCCACTGAAATTAATCGTTCTTGCTAGTCATTGTGAACAATGCAGCTTTTTATGAGCGAAGCGAACAAGTAGATTTTCTTGTAAATCGAAATGCAGAAATCCCTGAGCGGAATATCAATGTAGTGCTCAAGTTCCTTGCAGTTTGAAATCAGCGTAGGTTTTGCTTTCTGCAAGTCCTCAACAATGGATTTTATTATTTTTCCGATTGTAACCAAGTCCCGCGAGCTTTCCATTATAAAATTGTATGCGGTTTCGTTTGCTTCTGAAACAAGTCGGTTCACAATGTTTCTGGAGCTGGAATCTCTTTCTGTTTTTGGAAGAAGAGTTTTTATTTTTATTCCAATCATTGCATCGTCCGCAAGTCCGTTGTCAAATTCAATAAGTTTGTCAGAAGTCATAAGCAGATTGTTGTAGCAGTCTGAAATTTGTGTTGTAAGCGTTGTTGAATCCCAAGTTCCGCGCACAACTACAACATCGTAGAATTCGCGCAAATCTTTTTTCACAACTTCAATCAGGAATGTTTTCAGGTAGGAAAGAGCCTGGCAGTTGTCGAATCTGTTCAGTTTTTTCTGCTCAAGGACTGTGTTTTTTGAATAAACGTAATTGCTAAGCGGAATGATTTCTGTTTCTCCGAAAAGCTGCCGCGCAAAATTGTTTTCTGTGTCGGAACGTTCTTTTTCAATCAGCGTGTCGATTGTGTTTTCAACATCGTTTTTCAGTTTGTCAAGATAAGGTTCCACAATATTTGCCTTAAGAGCTTGAATGTTCGGCACGTAGTTTGGATCTGAAGAAGAAAGCTTGATAATCATTTCAAATGTCTGGGCGTTTTTCAAAGCCTGAAGCCGGGAAAGGATTTTTCTCCAAAGTCCAAGAGAAATTGGTTCCTGGCCGCCCTTGAATGATTTCAAAAGTTTTATCGCGTTCGTCCAGTCGGAATCAAAAGGAATGTCCCAGATTGATTCAATATAATCTTTCAGGTCATCCACAATGTATTCTGCGTTCACGTGCTCAAAGCGCGGCATTGCTGAAAAATTGTTCTCGCGGATTTGCTTGTCAAACTTCTTCAGGAAAAAATAATAGTCAAATGTTGAGATTGCCTTGAATGCAAGAATCTGGCGATAAAGTCCGTCGATTTCGCTTATTTTTTCAAGTGTGAAAAAATCGTTGAATTTGGAAAGTTTTTCTTCGGTTTGCGCCTTCAGATGGTCGAGCGGAATTTGCCTGCTCATTCCCACAATCACCTGCTCGTTCAGGTTGTCTTCAAGCGAGCGGATTTCTTCCGGCATCGAAAAATTTATCACAAGATGTTTTAGCGTGTTCTGGTTTTGAATTGAATTGAAAAAATTTTGAAGCGGCGCGACCGCCTTGTAAATTTCAAAAAATAATTTTCCAAGCGGCGGAAGAATTTCGTTTCCATTGTATTTATAAAATTTATTGAACCGGCTTTTTGAAAGCTTTTTCGCTATTGAGCGCAGCTGGCGTTTTTTTTCTGCCTCGGAATCATTTCCGCCGAACAAAGCGGACAGTATATTTGCAAAAAATCCAGTTTTTTCTTTTTTTTCCATAACGCTATTTTTAAATGATTTTAGGAGACTGTCAAGAACATAGAATTTTTACATAAAATTGATTATATTTATTATATTAAACGTGAAATGATTCACGCTTATCGATTTTTGATTTTGCTGATTTCGAGAGGTATTTTATGAAAAAATCAGTTTTTGCGCTTGCGGCAAGCCTGTTTTCCGCTTCTTTGTTTGCTTATAATCCTCCTGCTGGCGGCCAGAGCATTTTTAATATTTCGAGCCCTACTCAGCTTGTGTCCGCTTCTTCTGCGGCTGGCGGCGGAATTTTTTATCCTGGCCCGGATTCAATTGCGTTCAATCCGGCTCTTCCGAGTTTTGAGGAAAGAGTTCAGCTGGATGCGGATTTTGCTGTTCTGGCTAACAAAGGTGAAGGTGGTTCCGGCGCGGCTTTTCAGACGGGAATTCTGATTCCAATGAAAATGTTCAATTTCAGCGGGCTTTTGAACGGAGTTTTTCTTGGCGCGGATGATATGGAGCTTGAAAATTCGCTGAATGTGAAAGCTGGTTTTTCCAAGGAAATCACGGAGCGGCTCAGCGTCGGTCTGAATTTTGATTCAGGATATTTGTGGGGAAACGGCTCTGACTGGTCGCTCGGCGCGGGGCTTGGCGCACTTTATAGAAGAGAATCGCTTGGCGCGCTGAAGGACTTCCGCGTTGGAGCTTCTCTTTTGAATCTTGGAAAATATTACAACGCGAAGAAAATAACCGGCATTGACGAATCTTCAAATTCTACGGTTTTTCCTAGCTTTGTAACGTTGAAAACTGGTGTCGGCGCGAATTTTCTGCAGAATGATTCTGTTGTTTTCGGCGGTTCGTTTGATGTGACTACGCAGTGCTTTCAGAATGTTGTGTTCGACCTTGGGCTTCAGCTTGGCATTAAAAACTTGATTTTTATCAATATGGCTGAACGGATTGACGTTTCAGAATGTGCGTATGGAAGTCCTGATTTGCTTCCGGCGGTTGGAATCAGCGTGAAATTCAACTTGAACGCAAAAAACAATTCCTATCTTGCCGCGCATAACTGGGAAAAAAGCGAGATGCTGGCTTCCGCGGCTTGGCAGCAGAAATATGAAAATATTGAAGTTGTTTCGGCTGGCTTGCGTATAAAGCTTGGGCAGAAAGACGTTGAGCCGCCGGTGATTAAAATTTGGGATGAAGAATAATCGGATCTGAACTGGAGATTAAAATGAAAAAAAATTCCTTTGTAAAATTTGCTGCGCTTTGTCTGGCTTCTGCTTTTGCCGCTGGCTATGTTGCGGCTGAGCCTGGCGTAAAATATATTTCACCGAACAATGACGGAATTCAGGACAATCTTGTTATTCCGCTGAAAATTTCTGACAGGCATCTTATAAAATCCTGGAGCCTTGTTGTTGAGGATTCAAATGGAAAAGTTGTGCGCACAATCGGAAATAAAGTCGCTCTTCCTGAAAAAGTCAATGCGAAGTCGTTCTTCAAGCAGCTTGTAACTCCAAAAAAAGGCGTTGTTGTTCCTGCCTCGGTTGCCTGGAACGGAGCGATGGATAATGGTGAAAATGCGCCGGACGGAACTTATTACTATTATTTTACCGCCGAGGATGACAACGGAAATGTTGGAAAAACTGAAAAATATTCTGTTGTGGTTGATACAAATCCTCCTGAAATTGCGCTTGCCCAGCCGTCTGATAAAATTTTCGGTGAAGGCGCGAAATCTGATTTCTATATAAAGCAGTCCGGTTCGGAAGAATTGAAATGGACTGGAATTTTTAAGAATGCGCAGGGGCAGGTTGTTAAAACTTTAACGTGGGAAAACAGTTCGCCTGAGCCGTTCAAATGGAACGGAACAGATGATTCTGGAAAAGCTGTTTCTGACGGCGTTTATTCCTACGAGATAACTTCAACTGACCTTGCTGGAAATACTTCTGAAAATGCGGCGATTACAAATATCATTTATTCCGCTGAAAAACCTGCTACAAATATTTTTATTGCCGGAAGCCGATATTTTTCTCCTGAAACTGATTCAGCGCTTTCAAGCATTAAGTTTGAAGTTTCAATTCCTGTGCCGGAATCATCCAGCGGAAACAAGCTTACGGCCTGGTCCGTTGAAATTGCGGATTCTGCTGGAAATATCTGCCGCTCGTACAACAATTCAAAAAGCGAAATTCCTCCTTCAGAAATTATTTTTGACGGAAAAGATGAAAACGGAAAAATTCTGCCGAACGGAAAATATCAGGCTTTTGTAAAAGCTTCTTATCTGAATGGATTTGAAACCGCTCTTCTGAAATCTCCGGAATTTATTCTGGACACAACAAAACCTTCCGCTCAGATTGGAATTTCCGCTTCAATTTTTGGCGGTGCAGACAAACCGAATGTGAAAATTTCAATGCTTGATGACAACGCCGGAAAATATGCCGCGATTCCTGTATGGCACGGAAGAATTTTCAATGCCGAAACTGGCGAAACTGTCCGCGAGTATAATTTTGGCCAGTATCTTCCTGACAATATTTTGTGGAACGGTTTTGACGCAAACGGCAAGCTGGCTTCCGATGGAAAATACAAATTCGAGCTTTCTGCAACCGATTTTGCAGGAAACAAAGGTGTTGTCGCTGCAAAAGATTCTTTCGCTCTGGACACAAAAAAAGCAACGCTTCTTCTTTCTTTAAGTGATACTGCGTTCAGCCCGAACAACGACAAGGTGAAGGATTCCATTCAGTTCCTTCCGGTTATAAAAGATGCTTCTGGAATTGATTCTTACGATCTTGTAATACGAAATTCAAAAAATACAGCAATCAGGACAATTCATGGAGCAAAATCTTTGCCGGCTTCAATTTCATGGGATGGAAAGGATTCTTCAGGAATAATCAGCGCAGATGGAAATTACCATGCGACTTTAGTTGTAATGACAACAAACGGAAATATGATTTCAGTTGATTCTTCAAATTTTGTGCTTGATACGGTTGCTCCTTCGCTTTCGGCAAGCGCGCCTTGGTCTTCATTCAGCCCGGACGGCGACGGAAACCAGGATACAATTCCGGTGACAATAACAGGCTGCACCCAGGAAAATTTGTGGACTGCTGAAATCAGGAATTCAAAAAACAATGTTGTAAAACGCTACACTTGGAAAGGAAAAATCAGAACTGGCGCCAAGGATTTCTTTGAGTGGGACGGCACTGATGAATCTGGAAACAAGGCGGCGGACGGAATTTATTCAATTGTGATTTCTTCTGTTGATGAGGCTGGAAATTCATTCAGCACAACTATGGCTGGATTTGCGCTTGACAGCCGTGAAACAAAAATTTACCTGACTTCTGAAAATGAAGGAATTTCTCCGAACGGAGACAAAATTCTTGACACACAGAAGTTCAACATAAAAGCCAGCGTTCCGGATGGAATTCTTGCATGGAAATTTGATATCCGCAGCGAAAATGGAACTTCAGTCCGCTCATGGTCAGACAAGGACAGCGAAAATCTTCCTTCATCAATTGTCTGGGACGGGCTTGACAGCGATGGAAAAGTTGCGGAAGGAACATTTATCGGAACTTTGAACGTAACTTACAAGAAAGGAAACAGAGTTGAGGCGGTTTCTTCTCCGTTCATCTGTACTGCGATTCCTCCAGTTCTTAGCGTAAAAACTGCGCCGGAATATTTCAGCCCGGACAACGACGGAACTGATGATGATTTGTTCATAAAGCTGAGCGGAACTTCAAAAGCAATGATAAAAAACTGGTCGTTCAGAATTGATGATCCGAACGGCAAGGTTTTCTGGCAGATAAAAGGAAATTCTTCTATTACAGAGCGAATTGTCTGGGATGGTCTTAGCAATACCCAGAAAAATTCAAAAGGTTATGCGGAACGCGTTCAGTCTGCAATGGATTATCCTTATACGTTCACGGTTTCGGACAATCTTGGAATGACAAGCAGCGTGAAAGGAATTATTTCTGTGGATGTTCTTGTTATCCGGGATGGCGACGTTCTGAAAATGGCGGTTCCTTCTATAATATTCCGTTCTGACAATGCGGATTTCAAGACTTCAAAGGAAGTTGCCAAGGGACTTGATCCGGCGATTGCCGCAAACAACGAGCGCGTCTTGAAGAGAATTTCAGAAATTCTGAACAAATTCAAGGATTACAAAGTTACGATTGTCGGCCATGCGAACCGTCTTACAGATTTGGAGGCGGAGGAAACTGAAGACAATATGCGCCAGTGGGGACCGGCTCTGATTCCGCTTTCTGCAAAGCGCGCGGAATTTGTAAAGGATTATCTTGTTAAAAAAGGAATCAGCGCAAGCCGTCTTTCTACTGTTGGAAAAGGCGGAACAGAACTTGTTGTTGACTACAAGGACAAGGACAACAACTGGAAAAACCGGCGCGTTGAATTTATTCTTGAAAAATAAGTTTTGCTGAATTGAATTTCAGCGGAAAATATTGAAAGGCAAAGGGCGGAAGCAGAATATTCTGTTGAAGCCCTTTTTGTTTTTGGAGCCGCTTTCTCCTTTCAAGCTGAAAATTTTGGAAATCCAAAGCTGCGGATTGCTTTGTTAAAATAAAAAAGGTTCAGAAAAAATCTGAACCTTTAAGCGGCTGCTGCAGGTTTTGAACCTGCGACACATGGATTAACAGTCCATTGCTCTACCAGCTGAGCTAAGCAACCATTTGTTCTTGCGAACGTGTTAATAATATATAATTTTTAATAACTTGTGTCAATATTTTGTATATTGAAAATTTAAATAAATTCGTTTTTTTTATGCAGTCGGCTGAAAATTATTGCACAGATAATTGAAGAAAGTATTGAGCCGCAGGTTGCAGCCATTCCCATAGGAAGCAATGTTTCCGTGAACATGACCGATGCAAGGTATGCGCCAGGAATCCGCACAAAAATAATTGAAACCGCATTGTGCAGAAAAGCGTAGATTGATTTTCCGCATGCGCAGAAATATCCGCTGAAGCAAAAATGGATTGCGGCAAAAACGCAGTCGAACACGTAAGTTTTTATGTACTGGCAGCCGAACCGCACAACTTCAGCATTGCTTGTGAACATTGAAATAACATTTTCCGCAAAAAACTGAAATAAAACTGCAAAAACAAGACCAGCGCAAAAACCGATTTTAATTCCGTAGAACAAAGTTTTTTCCGCCCGTTCAATTTTTTTTGCGCCGATATTTTGTGAAGCAATTGCAGAAATTGAAGAAAGCAGTGAGGAAGGCACAAGAAACAGGAAAGAAATGATTTTTTCTACAATTCCAACTGCCGCGGCAACGTTTACGCCTCTTTTGTTCGCAATCACAGTTATCAGCAAAAATGAAATTTGAATGAATCCGTCCTGGCAGGCAACAGGAATTCCAATTCTGAAAATTTCTTTTGCCTCTCTTGAAGAAAACTTCGGTTTTTCTTTTTCCGCCGGAGATTTTTCCCTTTTTAAAATTGCCGCGGCTAAGGAAATTATTACGCTGGCTGCCTGCGCAATCACAGTGGCGAGCGCTGCTCCTTCCGCGCCCATCTGCAAATTTCCCATGAAAACAAAATCCAGGACAATATTAAAAAAACATGCGATTGCAATATAAATCATCGGGCTTTTTGAATCGCCGAGTCCCCGGAAAACTGAAGCTATTACATTGTAGGCAGTTATGAAAGGAATTCCGGCGAAGCAAATAAAAAGATAAAGTTTTGTCTGCGCAACAGATTCAGCCGGCGTGGAAACAATTTTTACAATTTCAGGGCAAAGAGCCAGCAGCAGAACGGTGAAAAACACAGAAACCAGCGCAAAAAGCGCAACGCTTGTGAAAATTATTGTGCGGATCCGGCTTTTGTTGTTTTCACCAACCGCATGGCCGATAAGAACAGCTGGCCCCATTGCAAGTCCAACTATTATTACCGTAATCATGTGCATAATCTGCGAGCCGACAGAAACGGCCGTTATTACTTCAGCGTCGTGAAACTGCCCGGCAATAAACAAGTCGGCGAGCCCGTATAAAGTCTGCAAAAAATAAGAAAGCAAAAATGGAAGTGAAAAACGTACAAGATTTTTAAGAACATTTCCTTCAGTAAGTTGTGTTTTCATAAATCTGATTGTAGCAAATTTACATAAATCTTTCACTCTGATATATTTTTTTTTATGGAAAATCTTTCAATTAGCGAGCAAAAATCTTTTTTGCGGAAAAGGGCGAAAACTGAGCTGAAAAAATATTTTGAAGACAAGGCGCTTTCCCTTCAGTGTGCAAAAACTGTCGCGAAACTTTTTACAGAAAGCCGGGAATATGCGGAATCTGAAGTTATTTTTGCTTATATGGCGATGAACGACGAAATCGATTTGTCTTTTGTGATAAAAAAAGCTCTTCAGGACAAAAAAAAGGTTGCGCTTCCTAGGATGTCAAAAGAATCCAACGATATGGATTTTTATTTTGTTGATTCGCTTGATGAGGTTTTTTCTTCTGACAATAAATTTAAAATTCTTGAACCTTCGTGCAAAAATCAAAAAGTTGAGGTTGAAAAAATTCCTGGAAAAAGTATTTTTTTAGTTCCGGGGCTTGCTTTCAATCTTGAAGGCGCAAGGCTTGGGCGCGGAAAAGGTTTTTACGACAAATATCTGCGCACTGTTCCGTTTAGAAATCAAATTTTCTGCGGAGTCTGCACGGTGAACGTGGTTACAAAAGCTGTTCCTGTTGAAGAAAATGATTTCCGCATGAATTATCTTCTTACCGAATACGGATTTATTTCTTTGAATCGCTAGAGAAAATTTGCAGAAGCGGTTCCGGCGGAAAATATTCATCCAGAATTCTTAAGAAATCCTGCGAAGTTGAATTTAAAATTTCTTCATATTCTTCAATGTAGTTTTTCCGGGAGTTTTTTGTGGCTGAAATTATTCTTGCAGTTCCCAAATTTGTCTGCGAGCCTGAAAGCCGGTTCAAAATCCATGCGTTTTTTGTTTTTTCCGTTTCAAAAGAAGAGCCGTTTTTCAGGTTTTCCCGGAATTCCAGAAGCGTTTTTTTATAAGTTTCTTCTATATAATTAGTGTGTTCAACATTCAAGAAAGTTATTCCTGCACAGGCAAAATCTTCTGTCGGCGCAAAAAGTTTTGTTTCTTCGCTGTTCGCTTTTAGTTTTTCGGAAAGCCTGAATAGCAGCGCATTGAAAAATATGAAGTCGGAAGAGTCTGGCTCCGGCGTTTTGAACCAGTATTGAACAGGATCTGAAAAATTCTTGGTTGGAACAAGAACTGCCGGCATTGGTCCTGCGTCTTCAGCTTTTATGTCTGTGTAAAAAAGATGCCGGATTTTCAAAGAGATTTTTCTTGTTTTTGCAGGAAAATCTGGCTCCGGCACAAATTCTTTCCGGCTTGAATTGTTTCTTTCTGTCTGCGGAACAAGAATTCCCAGGGATTCTTCAAGAATGTAGCGGACCGCCTCGGCGTCTGTGTTTCCTGCAAGAACAACGCTGTAAAGACTTGCGTCAAGAAATTTCGGGTATGCGGCAAGAATGTCATTGTACAAAATTTTTTGAAGAATATCTTTTTCCGAGTCAAAAATATTTCTGATGAACTGGGAATCATAAAAATATTTTATTGCCCGGAACGTCATTTGGTTTACCGGGCTTGCGTCAGAAAGCCTTTTTTGCGTCTGAGCTGAATAAACGTAGCTGTCTGCTTCCGCCGGAGTTATTTCTCCAAAAACCAGCGCATCGGAAATTGAACGTATGCACAGGGAAATATCTTCTTTTTCACATTCCACAGAAATTCGGCTTTCTGAAAAATCGGTTTCCGCGTGGACTTCTGGAAATCCTGAAATCATTTGCTGCGTTCTGTACTTGTTTATTTCCTTTTGAATATTTGCGGCAAGCGCGTTCGCCATTACATTTTGAAATCCCGGTCGGTTCTTTTCCGCAAGTTTTCCGCCGTCAATTGAAATAATTATTGCGGCGCTGCTTGTTGCCCGGTTTGTTTTTACAAAAACAGGAATTCCGTTTGAAAGCTCGAAAGTTTTCAGCGAATTTTTGTTTTGCTCCACAAAAGCTGACTGCGCATTTTTTGTTTCAATATTTTCATTCTGGTTTTCTGCTTGTTTTTTTTCATCGGAAATTTCTTTCAGCGCATTTTTAAAAAGTTCCTGCGTGAACCACGAGCCGTTTCTTGAATTTATTTCCTCGTAGCCAAGTCTTTCGTAGTCTTTTTTGTATCTGCTGAAAGTTTTTGTGTTCACCAGCACAAAAATGAACGGATTTTCATTTTCAAAGGAATTTTTAAGCTCGTTTTCGTCTGTGGATTTTATTTTTTCCGGCCAGGCCAGAAGTTTTTGCGCAAGAAGAAGCTCGTCGTTGTTCTTTGAAACAAGAATGTCTGTTGCCCAGAGCCCGGAAAGCGAATCCATGAAATTAACAGAATTTGCGGTTGTTGAACTGAATGTTTCAGCCAGATATTTTTTTGCGGTTTTGTATTCTTCAGGTTTTGTAATTTCCGCGGAATTTCTTATTTTTTCTATGAAAAATTCCGTCTGTTCAACCGGCGAGCGCTGGTTTTGCTCCAGCAAAGTTTGAAAAATCAGTCTTGAGCAGCCGTTCTGGTGAGTTGCGGAAATATTTATGTATTCCGGTCCGCGGATGTTTAAAATATGCTCCGAGCAAAGCGTTTTTTTTAGCGTTGAAAAGTCGGAGTTGAATGTGGCCGCCGCAAGATTCGCCTGGTTTGAATCTAAAGCCGCGTATTCAATTACAATTTGAGTCATTTCGCTGCTGAACTGAGGATCGTGCATAACAAATTTCCGGGTTCTTCCGCTTGCTTTTACGGCTTCCGGCGTTCCAGAGGCTGCGGCCGGCTTATATTCGCCGAAAAATTTTTCCACAAGAAAAAAAACTTCCTCTTTTTTGAGCGGTCCGCTAACAAAAAGCGCGCTGTTCTGCGGCGTGTACCAGAATTTTCCGATTTTTGAAAGAATTGCCCGAATTTGCGCAGGAGTCGCTTTTGTGAAAATCTGCGGATATATTCCGGATTCCTGTTTCCAAGGCGCATCTGAAAAAATTCTAGAGTCAATCGAAGTGTTTATAAAAGCGGCTGGCGTTGGCGCGTATTGCATCACTTCTGTTTTCAGGGCTGAATA
The DNA here is from genome assembly GCA_050873685.1 of Treponema sp. Lineage (GTDB taxonomy): Bacteria > Spirochaetota > Spirochaetia > Treponematales > Treponemataceae > Treponema_D. Next base: position 12,216 of record JBNMJH010000012.1, on the reverse strand, counting down.
TTCGCGTGAAATATTTTTTTCTGTAAAAACCGGAGAAAAAGCGCGTTTTGAAAGAATTTCAAGAACAGAAGGAACCAATTCCTGGGAAACTGAAATTGTGTAGCGCGATGAATCTGCGTTGCATTCAGAAGTTAAATCCTGCAGAAGCGAGTTTTCTTCATCGCCAAATTTGAAAAGCTTTGTGTACAGCGGAAAAAATCCTGTGTTGTAAGCGTTTTGCGCGCTTATTCCAGCGTGAACTGAATATTCAATTCTTGTTAAGGCTGAAGAAAAATCTTCCAGCACAAAAAGCTGCATTCCGTTTTCAAGCGTGTATTCCGCGTAGTTCTGTTCATTTAAATAATTCGGTTCTGCAAAAGCAAATGCAGAAAAAAATAAAAACAAGGCCAAAAGATTTTTTTTCATATAGAAGATTATAGCATTTTTTTTCGTATTAGTCGTAAAAACTGAAAAACTATGTGTTTGGCAGAAATTCTGGATTTTGCGGAATGAAATAAAAGCGTAGGCAGAGGGCAATTTGTGAAGACTTTTGGCGATTGAGCCAATTAAAGTGCGAAGCACCCAGAGCATTACAAGCGAAGCGCGAGCCAAATCCGTCTGGAGCAAATTGCAATCTGCCGGGAGCGTTCTTTCAGAATTATCAAAAGGCTAAAAATCCAAAAATTCTAGTTAGAAAGATTTTTCTATGCTATAATCCGGTTATGCCAAAGGTGAATTTTATTGAAAAAAAGGAAAAGATTTTTAAAATTCCTTCTGAAATTGCTAAGTTAATAGAAGAAAAACGTAATCTTACTGCGGAAGAAATATCTGTTCTTGAAAAAAACAACAACACGAGCGAATTTTCTTCATGGGAAAATGTTTTTGTTCCGCTTGAAAAAGACGATTTTGACTGCTCGCTGATTAGAAATTCCCGCTTTGAAGGATTTGTAGTTATCGGCCGAATGAAATATGCCAGGCTGAAGTACCACAGCCTTGAGCTTGAAACAGGAATTGTAAACAGCCTTGTGCGCGATTCTGTTGTTGGAAACGACAATGTGGTTCAAAATGTTTCGTACCTTGAAAACTATAGAATCGGCGACCGCGTAATGCTTTTCAACGTTCAGGAAATAAGCTGCACAAAGAACGCTAAATTCGGAAACGGATATATTTTCAGCGGCGAAAAAGAAACCGAGCGGAAATGGATTGGCGTTGCGAACGAAAATGACGGAAGGGCTGTTCTTCCTTTTGAAAAAATGATTCCTGCGGATGCTTATCTTTGGTCTTCAAACCGTGCGGATTCAGTTTTGCTCGGAAAATTTACGGCTCTTACCGACAACGAAAAACCTCTTGAAGAAAAAACTTTCGGCATAATCGGTGATGATGTGGTTATAAAAAACACTCTTACAATCAAGGATGTGAAAATCGGAAACTGCGCATATATAAAAGGCGCGTCAAAAATAAAAAATGTTACAATTCTTTCCGGCGAGGATGAAGTTAGCCAGATTGGCGAAGGCGTTGAAATGGTGAACGGAATAATGAACGCCGGAAGCCATGTTTTTTATCAGGCGGTTGCAATCCGTTTTGTGATTGGAAGAAACTGCCAGCTGAAATACGGTGCCCGCCTTCTGAATTCGTTTCTTGGTGACAATTCAACTGTTTCCTGCTGCGAGCTTTTGAACAATATGATTTTTCCGTTCCACGAGCAGCACCACAATTCTTCGTTTCTTATTGCTTCAACAGTTATGGGGCAGAGCAACATTGCGGCTGGCGCTACAATCGGAAGCAACCACAACTCGCGAAGTCCCGACGGAGAAATTGTTGCCCGGCGCGGATTCTGGCCGGGGCTTTGCTCTGATTTCAAGCACAACTCGCGTTTTGCAAGTTTTGTTCTTGCTTCAAAAGGCTCATATCAGCATGAGCTGAATGTTCAGTATCCGTTCAGTCTGCTTGCTCCGGGCGAAAATTCTGAAAGTCCGGTTCATATTCTGCCTGCCTGGTGGTTTATGTACGATATGTTTGCAATTGTGCGCAACAAGTATAAATTTGCAAAAAGAGATAAGCGCTTTGTGAAAGTCCAGAACATCGAGATGAATCCGTTTGCTCCTGACACTATGCAGGAAATTCTTTCAGCGGTGAACCGTATAATTGAGCTTGCGAGCTCGCAGCTTGGTCTTGAGCGGCAGGAAGCTAAAAATTTCCTTCATCAGAATCCTGGCTCAAAACTTACGCTCACAGATATGCTTTCGCAGAAGAAATTCGGCGCGGTTTTGTACAAGCCGGTTCAGGGATATAAAACTTACCGGAAAATTCTGAAATATTTTGTTGTCTGCACGCTTCAGGAATACTGCGCGGCGCACGGTGTTGAAAAAATTTCTTCCGGCTTGATTCAGAAAATCATGAAAATTCAGCTTTTTACAAAATGGCAGAATGTTGGCGGCCAGATTATTCCAGAAGAAAAAATCACCGAGCTTTTTGAAAAAATAAAGTCGGGCGAGATTTCAAGCTGGAGCGAAGTCCACGGATTTTATGACGTTTGCCAGGCTGAATATCTTGAGTACAAGGCTAGATATGCGGTTTTTATTCTGGAGGAGCTTTATTCAAAAGAAATCAAGGATTTTACGTGTGAAATTTTCAAGGATATTGTGAACGATGTTACAGTTGTTTCCGACGAAATGTATTCAGCCTCGGTTTCAAGCCGCGAGAAAGATTTCACCGATTATTACCGCTGCATGACATACAAAAACCGGGAAGAAATGACAGCTGTTCTTGGCACGCTGAATGACAGCAGCTTCCTGAAAACGTTGAAGACGGACACGGAAAACTTCAATGTTTTTATAAAAAAAGCATTCTCTGATTTTTGCTGAAAAAAAAGCCGGATTCCCAATTGAATCCGGCTTGCAGCTGTTCAGAAATTATTCCTGGCTTGTAAGTTCCTTGAAATATTCAGTAATGTCCTTGCGCTTTTCTTTTGTGTAGGCGATTGCTGTTCTTGGATGCTGGTTGAACTGGCCTGTAAGAAGATACTGAAGGTCATAGCCCCATGTGATTCCATTTTCTTTCATAGGAATCATGTGTTTTTCAATGAATTCAAGCACCGGATATTCGTTGTATTTTGGATTTTTCAAGAATCCAAGAAGAAGTTCCATTGCGCAGTTTCCAGCTCCGCGTCCCATTGAAAGATAAGTCGCGTCAAGATAGTCAACATTGTCGCCGACACATTCAATTGTGTTTGCAAAAGCGAGCTTCTGGTTGTCGTGCGCATGAATTCCAAGCTTCTTGTTGTATTTTGCGGCGTATTCTCCGTAAAGGTCGCAGATTCGAGCCATTTCCTCCGGATAGATTGAGCCGTAGCTGTCTACAATGTAAATTACATCAACAGGAGACTGGCCTACCATGTCAAGCGCTGCGCGCAAATCATTTTCCTGAACAGTTGAAAGAGCCATTATGTTGCAGCTTGTTTCATAGCCTTTTTTATGAGCGTCTTCAATCATGTCGATTGCAGTTGGCATCTGGTGAACATAAGTTGCAATGCGCACAAGGTCAACAGGAGATTCTGCGCGCTCGTGGATATCTTCCTTGTAGTTGCAGCGGCCTACATCAGCCATAACGGCAACTTTGACTTTTCGTTCTCCGTCTCCAACAACGCCGCGGATATAATCGTCATCGCAGAATTTTGAAGGCCCGAATTTATTCACATCGAACAATGTCTTGTCTGCCTTGTAGCCGAATTCCATATAGTCAACGCCAGCTTTTGTATTCGCATTGTAAAGAGCTTTAGCGAAATCTTCTGCAAAGAAAAAGTCGTTTACAAGTCCGCCGTCGCGCAGTGTTGCGTCAACAACTTTAATTTCCGGGCGGTAGTTCATCATTGCTGTAACTTTTTTCATTTCAAACCTCTTTCGGCTGTCTTTATGGGCAGTCTTTTCTTCTGTGCTTGTCTGAATGCCGATATTTTTCAGCATTTCATCCTTGTTCTTGTAATAATGGTAAATATTTGCCGCGGAAATGCCGCATTTTTCAGCAACATCACGCATTCCAATCAGAGAAGAGTCCTTTTCCTTTAGAAGTTCCTCTACCGCCGCCTTTATTTTAGCCGCAATTTCCAAGTTTGGTTTCCGCAAAATTATTCTCCAAATTGCAAGATATTGTTAATTTAACAATATCTTGCCCGTTTGTCAATGTTTTGTTAAAAGTGAACAAAGCTTTGATAGAAGTAGCTTGAAAAGTGAACAATGGTTGGTTTAAATCTCTGATTGTGCAATTTTTTTAATTATGAAACTTAAACAGGTTGAATTGTAAATATCTAAATAATTTTCAGAATTTTGATTATAGTAGGAATATAGTTTTTCTGTGTATGGAATATTGATTCCTATGCCGCTCAATTTTTTTTCAGAATATAAATTATTTGTAAATGATTTTGTTATGATTTCATTATAATCTTTTATAAGTTCTTGCAAAACAGCTTTTGTTTCTGATTCATAATTTTCTGATTCAAAAATATATAGAAAAGATTTTAAATCTGTATATTCGATAAGATTTGAATCATAGTTATATAAATTTTCCCGATGCTTTTTTATAAGTGAAAAATCTGTTTTTGTGTCGTTTTTAATTTTGTCAAAAAAAATATTAAATGTGTTTGTAAATGATTCAAATTTATTCATGTTAACTGCTGAGTAGGCACAGGAAACAAGTGTATTTTTATATTTTTCATAAAAATTTTCTATAATGCTAGAAGCACAGTTTTCTGTATTCAAACTTGATGTAAAATTTTTGTAAAGAGTTGAATAATTGCTGCCGCTTCCTGGTAGTTCTGTTTGTGAGCCAATTATAAAATCTGCACAGTCTTTTAATTGCCATAAGATTTCTATCATTTGCATAAGGCAGCAGTCAAATTGCAGTATTTCAATTTTTTTGTTTTGGTTTTTACAAAATCTATTTAAAGCATTTGATAATTCAATGATTGAGATAGAACTGTCTTCTGAATAGCCGGTCGTGTAATCTTGTATTACAGAACGTGAATCCTTTGGAATTTTACAATCTGGAAAAACTCCGAATCCATGACTCCAGATATTTAATGCAAATTTTTCTGATGGATAATATCTGCTTGTAAAATCTAAAAATTCATTTAAAGTTGAAATGTCGGAAGTATCTTTTTCACCTATTTCAATAATTATGTCATCATTTATTTCTGTATTTGCTTGTAATTCCAAAATTTTAGTATCAGTCCAGTTTCCTTCTGTTTTATCATAGCCATTGGCTCTGTCTAACAAAACAATGAAATTAATTTTTTTTGTTCCTAGATTTTCTTTTATTTCTTTTATATTTTTTAATGCAAATCTTTCTAAATTATTGTCAGCTGCCATATATAAAGCATAAGTCTATTCCGTTTTTTCATGCACAAATAGTTCTTGTTTTTTTGAATCATCAATTCTGCAGCTTGTAATAAAAAATGCAATTAATAGGAAAAGAAAATTTAAATTTTTACACATTCAAACAACCAAAATAATAGTTCATCAATATTGGGATAATTTTTTTTATTCATATTAGAATTTGATAGAATGCAAAAACTTGTGTCGTATAATTGGTTGTAAAATAATAAATTTTCACTGCCTGCGCTACGTCCATAAGTTCCTGTGAACTCAAAATCTTTGTAAAATAGCTTGCGAATTCCATATCCGTAAACTTCAGATTTGTCTGAATTTATATCAATTATGCTTTGGTAAAGCTGATTTCTTGCATGTTTGCTTATTGCATTTCCTTTTTCACTGTATAATTCATAGCCCCATTTAGCAATTGAGCTTGCGTTGCTTACCATTCCGCCGCTGCTCCAGCTGGCTTTGCCAATTAAATAAACAAATGGCGTTAAAATTTTTGTAAAATCAATTGGTGTGAATCCATTTCCAGTTAGATTAAAATCTGTGTTTGGATAAACATGAGGATGAGCTATGGCTGAATAATTCAATTCATCCTGAGGTGCTAAATATGTCATAGATATTTTTAATGGCTTGTAAAAATATTCTTCAAACAGGTTATTTAGTTTTTTTCCTGTTGCTTTTTGGATTATAAGACCTAAAAGAATATAATTTGTGCTAGAATATATATATGTGCCTATTTTTTCTTTTGGATGTTCAATATAATCTAGTATTTTTTCAGGATTCCATAATTCTGAAAAAATAGAATTTGATGTATTGTAAAGTTTTGAATTTTTTGCAAAATCATAAATTCCGCTTGTATGATTTAAAAGTTCTTTTATAGTTGCATCTTTATTGATGTATAAATTCAACTCCTTTGTTCCGATGTATTTTTCAGAAAACAGTTCTGGCAAGTAATATTCAATAGATTTGTCAATATCCAATATATTCTGTTCAATTAAAGTCAGTGTTAAAGCACTTGTAAATGTTTTTGAAATGCTGTAGATATAATGCAATGTTTCATCATTGCAGATATTTTTGTCGCTAAGGCTGGCTAATCCATAATTTTTATAGAAATTAATGTTTTCATTTTGCACAGAAACGCTCAGCGCAGTTTTTATGTTGTATTTTTCTACAAAGAGTTCTGTTAGTTTGTCGCATTTTTCTTCTTTTGAGATTGTGGCATTATTCAAAATATGAGTATATTGCGAATCGAAATTTTCGTTGGAATCAATTTCTGAATTTTTACAGTTTGTAAAAATTGGCAAAATAACAATTAATAAAATTAAGATTTTTTTCATTACTTTTATATACTCCAATTTAATCCAGTGGTTCTTCATATCTGATATTTTTCTTGCCATCAATTAAATCGTAAAAGCGGCAGTTTATTTTATCTTTTGTTGCAAATTGTATATCCATGTAGTGGCACATATTTTCTGTTCCGCCAAGGAGTTCGTAAGTCAATGTTTTTGAGTCATTGTCATAATCAAGTTTTGAGATTCCTTCAAAATATAGAAATTCTTTAGTAAAGAAACGATCATCATAATTTCCGATAAGAGAAAGTTTTGCTGGTGCATAAAATTTCAAACTGACGGAATGTTTTTTTTCTTTATCTGTGTAACCGAATATCTCCATAAGGTCTGTGTAGTGAATTTCAACAGGCTCATCGAATTTTGCTGTCATTTTTTCATTTATAATCTCAACATCATTAACTTTTAATAAGTAATTGCATTCATAAGTTTTTTCGTCTAAGAGTTTAATTTCTACATAGGCTTTGTTTTGGTCTGTGTTTTTTTCAAAGTGGTTGCTTTTTGCGTGTCCTGTAAAGATAAATTCGTCATTCTCTTTTTGCGGAATAGAAATAGTGTTAGCTCCAATTTCATATTCGGAAACCCAAATCCATAGTGGATTGCAAGAGGTTCTTTCCTCATCATCAAAAAATAAAACAAGGTTTTGTCCTGTAACAAACAGCCTGTAGTTCACATCTCCTGAATTCAGGCTTTCTTTTTGCTTGAATAGTTTTTTGAACTCAGCAGTTTTTTCGGTGTTCCATGGTTTCCATTCTGAAACAAGGATGTCTTTCGTCCATTCTGGAAAATTTTTAATATATTTTCCTTGCACCTTATATTCTTCTGGAACGCAATCATGTAGGCAAGATATAAAAAGAAAAGCTAGCCCGGTTAATAAAAATAAAATAAACTTTTTTTGCATAAAATTTCTCCTGGGAGCTCAAAGTATGGATTTTTATTTAATCCAACGGTTTTGTATATCTGATATTTTTATTGCCGTCAATTAAATCATAAAAAAGGCAGTTTATTTCATCTTTTGTTACAAATTTTATATCCATGTAATGGCACATATTTTCTGTTCCGCCAAGGAGTTTGTAGGTCAAGGAATTTGATGTTTCATCATAAGTTTTTTCTTCAGAAAGCCCTTCAAAATACAAAAACATATTTTCCATAAATCTGTCATCATCGTCTCCGAAAAATTCAACGCAATAAGGTGTTGAGAAACTTTCATAGGCATCAATTTTCTTGTTGTCTGAATAATGGAATGTGTTCATAAGATCTTTGTAATAAATTTTAGAGTGTTTTGAAAAACAAGCGGTCATATTTTCATTTATGATTTCTATGCCATTAACTTTTAGTATGTAATTGCACTCACTTGTTTCATTGTTTAGAAGTTCGATTTTTACATAAGCTTTGTTTTGCTCTGTATTTTTCTGAAAGTGATTGCTCTTTGCGTGTCCTTCAAAAACAAATTCATTATATTTTTCTTGAGGAATAGAAATCAAAGAGTCTGTTTCGTATTCCGCAACCCAAATCCACAGCGGATTGCAAACGGTTCGTTCCTCATCATCAAAAAATAAAACTAAATTTTGTCCTGTAACAAACAGCCTGTAGTTCACATCTCCTGAATTCAGGCTTTCTTTTTGCTTGAATAGTTTTTTGAACTCAGCAGTTTTCTCTGTATTCCAAGGTTTCCATTCTGAAGCCAATGTGTCTTTTGTCCATTCAGGCAGATTATCAATGTCTTTGCCTCGGACTTTGATTTCTTCGGGAGTGCAGTCGAAAGGGCAAGATATAAAAAGAAAAGCTAGCCCGGTTAATAAAAATAAAATAAACTTTTTTTGCATAAAATTTCTCCTGGAAACTCAAAGTATGGAAAAGTCCATACTTTGAGTTTGAAATTTATTTTCTTACAACGTTGTATGAAGAAACGTGCCAGAACGGATTGTAAGCTTCCCAGCCATTTTCACAATTGTTTCCATCCAAGATTTTTATATATTTCCATTTAAAAATCCACCAGCCTTCTTCTTTGTATGCAATTACATTTCTATAATGAAAACCGCCTTTGAAATCATCCCAGCTTGTAAATTTTAAAGCTCTTAAGTTGATTCCTGGAATATCATTATTAATGCTTGCTTTTGGCCAAAACGAGCAGCTTTCTATTTTGTAATTTGAATATTTAGAAACTGCGCCTGTAAGATTCCATGGCCAGGTTATAGAACTGTTGTCTCTTATTGATAAAGCGGATCTTAATGCATCGATACGTTCGTCATATGATTTTATTTTATTCCAGTTTGGAACATTTTCAAAATTTGCATCAAAATAATCCAAAATAAATCCTGACGCTGTTGCTCCGCATGCATCATATCCAAGTGGTCTTGAATGGCTTTTGCTGTTCCAGCCTATTATTTCTCCGCAATGATTGATTGCATTTTGAATTTTCCTAGAATCTACTTCTTTTCTTTGTTTTTTGCTGCCGCCTCTGAATACCATATTTCCAAGATTGCCCTTGTTTTCTTTTGCAGATTTCCAGAAATCAGCGGTTTCTTGTCTATAGTTTGAAATTTCTTCTAATTTTTCAGATTTTTCTTCTTCTGAAAATACATCAGGATTTTCTTTTATGAATTCTTCCGTGGTCATAAGTGTATTTAATTCTTTTACAGTTTCACCGTTTTCAGGAGAAATTAACTTTTCAAAAGAAATATTTCCATTTTTTGTTATTTGGGAAGCAGCTATTGCATAATTTGGATATACATCATCGACTATTCGGGGAATTTCATTTTCTGACAATGCGCCGTTATTGTAAAGCTCCATTAAAGTGTCGAAGTATCCTTTCATTGAAAATACGTAGGCTATTGGACCGCCTAAATTTTCCTGAGCATTTATAGTTATGGCTGCAATGGTTTCATTGTTATTTATTACACGAAATTCGTAGAAACGAATTTCGCCATTTTGATTATATATTCCTATTGGAAGTTCCCAAAGTTCGGAAGTTTCTGGATAATCTCCATCTTCTATAAAGCTGTCTAACTGCATTTGAGCAATTTCTCTTGAAAGTTCCCAATCTACAATTCCTTCATTTCCTCTAGTCAGTAAAGCATTCAGTTCGGTTTCGCTTGATAGAAGTTCAAATTCTTTTTCAATATTATGAGTTTGTGCAGTTGCGTCTTTTGTGTCTGAACAACTAAATAGAAAGAGGCTAAGTAGGCTAGATAAAGTACATGCAATGATAAATTTTTGTTTATACATTTTCTCATCCTTTTTATAAATGTTTATTCAAGCTTGATTTTTCAGATGATATTTGTTCTTTTTGCGTTTGTAAATGTGTTGAAATACGAATTAACCGAGTTCACGAAAAATGAACTCGGTTCACGGGTGTTTTGCTTTAAATATGACTAGTTATTTTTCTTTTTTTTCTTTCTTTCTTTTGCGTCTTTTTTAATGTATAATTTTTATATGAATATAAGTAAAAAAGTTTTGGCTGAGCGGTTTATGATTTTGTTTGCGGGCATTGTGCAGGTTGTTGGGTTTGTTATAAGCATTTCTATTGAAGATTTTTCAAAGGCTTTCGTGCCGTATTTTGATATTGTTGTTCCAGTTCTGAACATTTCATGCGCGGCTGTCTGTTTTTTTCTGGCTGTTTTTCCTAAATTCAGGTTTCTGCAGACGGTTGTTCTTTTTGTTCAGGGAATTGCAATGACGCTGAACAATCTTATTTTTCTGGGAATTTTTTTGTATTGCCTTGGAATTGTGCTTCTGTTCTGTTACGGATATTTGAAATCCAGAAAAAATATTAAGATTCTTGTTTGCGCAGTTTTGTTGCTTTTGTCTTTGCTGCCAATTTTATTCAAGGATGTTTCTGCATTTTTCATGGCGTGCGCTTATGCGTTTTTTATCCTTTTTTCATATTTTCATCTTTATCTTGTAATCAAAAACAATTTTATTGACTTGTTTCCGTTTCTTGGTGAAAAAATCTCAAGCATGAAGCTGCCGGAATACGGCGGAAAACTTAGGCTTTCTGAATTTGGAATTTCTGAGCGGCAGATGCAGCTTTTGGCTCGCTATAAGAAAGGAAACAAAAAATATAAGGACTTGGCGAGCTGCTTCTGCATCAGCGAGTCGTCTGTAAAGCATGAAATGGCAAAGTTCTGCAAGAAATTCGGTGTAAAAAACGTTGATTCGTTGATTGCTCTGTTGAATTTATACAGGATTGAATATGTTTGAAAAAAATCTTTGCTGGCTAGATAATCAGTGAAGTTCTGATTAATTGAGAACCTGCAAAACTCATTTTTTTATGCTATAATTATTCCATGCAGAACATCAGAAAACTGCCGGTTGGCATTCAGACATTTGAAAAACTTCGCGAGGGCGGATATATTTATATCGACAAGACGGATTTTGTCTACAATCTTGTTCATACTGGGCAAGTTTATTTTCTTAGCCGTCCGCGCAGGTTCGGGAAAAGCCTTCTTCTTTCAACTTTGAAGGCGTACTTTGAAGGCAGAAAGGAGCTTTTTGAAGGACTGAAAATCACGGAGCTTGAAAAGGAAAATCCCGACGCATGGAAAAAATATCCGGTTATCTATCTGAATTTTGCGCAAAATAATTTTTCAAGAGAAAAAGCTATAGAAGAGTGCATAAATGCTCAGCTTGAAAAATATGAATCAAAATATGGAATAAAAACTGAATGCGCTGATTTGCTGAATCCAATTTATTTTGCAAGCCGCTTCATGAACATTGTGAAAACTGCCCGGGAGAAAACCGGAATGCAGGCGGCAGTTCTGATAGACGAGTACGACAAGCCGCTTCTGGACGCGCAGAACAACGAGGAGCTTACCAGCAGCAACCGGGAAACGCTGAAAGGGCTTTACATAACGCTGAAGGCTCTTGATGAGAACCTGAAGTTTGTTCTTCTTACAGGAGTTACAAAATTCAGCAAGGTGAGCATTTTCAGCGACCTGAACCAGCTGAACGACATTTCAATGAACGAGCAGTATGCGGAAATCTGCGGAATCACGGAAGAGGAAATGCTTTCAAGCCTGAAGCCTGAAATAAAGGCGATGGCGGAAAAGAACCAGCTTTCCGAGGATGAGTGCGTGCAGAAACTTAAGCAGATGTACGACGGATATCATTTCCATCACAATGGAAAAGGTGTCTACAATCCGTTCAGCCTGATAAACGCTTTGTATGCGAAGGAATTTTCGCTTTACTGGTTTGCTACGGGAACTCCTACTTTTCTTATCAAGAAACTGAAGTCAAGCACGATGAGCTACATGGACCTTTCAAACGGAATCGAGGCGACGGCGCAGGAGCTTCAGGACTACAGGAACGACAATCCGGACCCGGTTCCGCTTTTTTACCAGACCGGCTACCTTACGATAAAGGGCTACGACCGCGAGTTCGGCGTGTACCTTCTGAAATACCCGAACGACGAGGTGAAATACGCGTTCATAAATTCGCTTGTGCCGGCCGTTCTTGACATTCAGAGCGCAAGCGCGCTTGACGTTGTTTCGTTCGCGCGCGACATAAAGAAGGGC
>JBNMJH010000011.1:0-97679 GCA_050873685.1 Treponema sp. | reverse complement strand
ACTTTTCTTTGTATTAAGTTTTTCGGCAAGCTGCTCTTGTGTCATTCCATTTTCAAGGCGCATTTCTTTTATCATCATTCCGATTTTAAATTCTTCATAACCTGAATCAAATCCATTTGCAAAATCAGAATCCTTTTCTTTTCTTTGAGAAATATAATCATCTAAATCGAAAGTATCATTGTTCATTATCTTTTTTCTCCGGCAGTTGTATAGAATGATACTTTTCTGTACATATTTATATGTTAGCATATTTGCTAACATATCGTCAAATAAAAAAATAATTGATTTTTGTAACTTTATTTTTTTTATTTACTGGTACTTGACAAAAAAGTCGGGGGGGGGTACTATCTTTCATAGTAGAGAGTTTTAGCTTAACGCAAGTTTTTTGTTTTTAAAGCATAGATTTGTAATTTAAGAAAGCTCTCTGAATATTTACTATTTTGGGAGTTTTTTTTATGAAAAAAACAATCTTTAGGCTTTTGGGTACCGGCTTGATTGCCGCTTCTGTATTTGGTTTTGTATCATGCGGAGACGTTTCCGACTATGATTCAAAAATTGACACAATTCTTTCTCTTAACGCTCCGAGCGTAACGGCAAAAGCGTATCCAGGCGTAAACTACATCAGCTGGGAACCTGTAACAAGCGCTAAGGGATATACGGTTTACAGAGTAAAAGATGGAGTTGCCAGCACACTTGGAACTGTAGAAAGCAATGTAGTTTCTTATGCTGACATTGCTAGTACAAATCATGTTCTTTCTGATGGAAAAGAATACAAATATATTGTAGAGGCCATAAGCGAGACAGATCCAGCGCTTTCGCGGGCAGTTTACGTAAAGAACTCACAGGGTTCTGCAACCGTTAAGGCAATTGTTCCTACGGCTGGTTCGCCTGCAATTTCTGCGGAACCTACATCTGCTTCTGGAAAAGACTACATCAAAAAATACTACGAAAAGCTTGTAACAAAAGCGGCCGAAAATGTAAAGGTTTCCGCAGAAAACGGAAACTTCTATGCGGAATACCCGGCTACGGCAGGATTTGAATACGGAATGAAGGTAGTAGAAAAAGGCAAATATGATGCATTGGGTGATTCTTCTGCGTTAGCTTCTAGCTTCACTTCAAATTACAAGGAAGACTATAAGGCTGAAGAGACTGAAACAATTTCGGGCTCTGGCGAATTTGAAATCTTCCTTACAGTTGGTTCTGTTTCTGACCTTTACAAACCTGTTGTTTTAAAAATTGGTTCTGAAACCGTAAAAGATATTGGAGAAGCCTCTTCTATTTCAAATGTTAGTGCAAAATATGTTGCTAAAAAATCTGTAATTGTAAGCTGGAAGCCTGCAACTCTTGCAGCCACAGGAAAAAATTCTCCAGTTTCAAACTTCAAGGTTTACAGATCTTCTGATGCGGATTCTTCATGGACTGCAATTTCTTCAGAAGTAAAAGAAGGCCAGGCATTAGACAGCATTTCTGTTGGTTCTACAACAGTTTCTGAAGGCTACTACATTACAGACACTGTAGAAGACGATTCTATCGGTTACAAATACTATGTAGTTCACACAGACGGAACATATTACGGTTCATCTTATGGACAGGCTTCTCTTTCAGGCGTAACAGCAGCAGAAACAGACGAGCCAACTCTTACTGTAAGCAAATTTGTCGGAAGCGAATCTGGTGCATATACAGTAAAGATTACTTCTACAAAAGGAAACGGAAAGCAGAATCTTGCGCTTTCTTATGTAAAACTTACAGAAGATGCAGACGGCAATGTTGTAGAATGCATTTCTTCTAACTTTACAGCGCTTGAACTTAAAAATAACAACGGCTATGCTGATTCTTACATCAATTACATTGAAAAAGCTGCGGCTGGAACTTACCTTGTAAAACTTACAGCTTCTGAAGAAGGCAAGAAAGATTCTTCAGTATACAAAATTGTTATTGTAAGCGATGCTGCTGTCGACACAAGCTCTCTTGCAGTTTCTTCAGACGGAACAAAGGTTACTGTAACTGAAGGAATCGCTAAGGACTCTAAGACTGATTCAGTTGCAAACTACACATACACTCTTTACAAGGTTGTATCAACAACGAGCAAAGACTATTTAGCCTCTGTAACTGTTGAAACAAAACCTCTTGGAAAAGTTGAACTTGCTTATCCAGCAGGCGTAACAGCATACTGCACAAAAGATATTGAAGATGTTAAATCTACAGAAAGCAATGTAACAACACTTTACTATGTTGTAAAAGTTCTTGCTTCTGATCCATCTGTTTTTGCAAAAGTAAGCGAATAATAAATAAAACAGCCTGATTTTTTTAGGCTGCTGCCGGTGGTCTTGAAATTCTTTTTAATTCCGCCGGCTTTTTTTTCTTGAAAATTAGTAAGGAAATATTATGAAAAATACAATAAAAAGAACGCTTTTCGGGCTTTTTTGTGTTGTAATGGCGTATGTTTTTGTTGCGTGTTCTAACGGAGAGCCTCCTTTTATTCCAGTGGTAAACTATACAGAAGAAGAAGTGTCTTCCTCTGTAAACGAAATTCCTGCAGGAACATACAATATATACCATCTAAGGCAAAAAACAACAGGCGGAACTAACCCTTATGATTATGAACAATATTCTTCTGACTATAAGATTTTTAGTAAAGCTTCAAAACTTTCAGATGTTGCAAAGTCATATCCAGGTTTTTCTGCGCAGACAATGACGTTGAATGAAAGTTCTGTTTATGTTTATTACAACCGGAACACAATTACCTATACATTCAACCTTGGCGATAAAGGTTCGTTTAAAGACGGCACAAAAATAAGAACTGTAAGTGGTCTGTACGGCTCTGGTGTTTTAAAACCAGCTAGAGCGGACATTGATTCATCTGACCCAACAAAATACAGGTTTTCTAAATGGCGGTTGAAAGACGGCGCTTCTGTTCCTTCTGTTTTTGGTGCGGATAATATAGCTGATATAGTTGCTGTATGGGTTGATCCTAGTACAATAACAGTGCCGGAAGGCTTTGTAGAAATTCCGGACGCTTCAATCACAGGAAGCGAAGAATGGACACCGTATTCTAATATATTTGTTTCAGGACGCAAGCTTAGTATTGAAGCCTTCTGGATGAGCGACCATCAGGTAACACGGGAGGAATACAAAAAAATTATGGGAAGCGACCCAAGTCGTGCAGATGCGTATGATAAAGACGGAAGTAAACTTACAGGCCCTGCCGCCGGCAACAATCCTGTAGATTCTGTAAGCTGGTATGATGCGATTGTCTATTGCAACAAGCGTTCTATTGGTGAAGGATTAACTCCTTGCTATACAATAAAAGGTTCTACCGACCCAGAAAGCTGGGGAACTGTACCGGATTCATTCGATAGCGAATGGGACGCTGCAGTCTGCGACTTTGAAGCAGACGGCTTCCGCCTGCCTACAGAGGCAGAATGGGAATGGGCTGCACGCGGCGGAGAAAGCTATGAATATGCAGGAAGCGACACAATAGGTGACGTTGCGTGGTATGGTGGAAATACGAGTTACACAGGATCAAGGGAAGTAAAAACAAAGAAGGCAAACGGCTACGGACTTTACGACATGAGCGGAAACGTTGCGGAATGGTGCTGGGACTGGTATGGAAGTGTAGACAGCAGCACGCCAGGCACAGGTGTGTCGTCTGGGTCTTTCCGCGTGGTTCGCGGTGGCAGCTGGCGCTACAGCGCGAACTACTGCGCTGTTGCCCGCCGTAGCCACGACGACCTGTACTACCGGGGCAACTACTGCGGCTTCCGCCTTGTTCGCTCCGCGCAGTAGTCCTATATGGAGAGGGAGCAGGAAGAAGGCGTAAGCCATGCAAGCGGAGCCGCGGCAGCGCGAAGCGGCTTGGCTGTAGCATTCTTCCTGAAAGAATTTGTGAAAAGAATTTTTAAAATTTTTAGAAGGGTTTTATGGGAGAAATACAAACAAACAAAATTGAATATGTTGATGTGGTTTCAAAGCCTGTTGGTATAACTTATGAAAAGGTTCAGGTTTTGGGAATTTACTGCTGGCAGTATGAAAAAAATGAAAAAAGGGCGGCATTTTTTCTTCCGCGCCTTTCATTCAACACAAACACTGACTACCTTAAAAAACTTTATCCTAGTATTTCTACAGACAAGGATTTAAAAGGTAAAGGCATTTTTACATCGCTTTGGAAAATAGAAAAATTCTACAACAAAGTTTCAATTCTTCATCCAGAGGAAGTTCTTTACAACGATTTTGCGACTTTAAGTGCTTTTAAAGCATGGGTAGAAACCGATCCTAATTTGAATGGAAAAAAACAAAAAAACGAAGAAGAATTTCTTCAGGTGTATGCACTTACTGACGAAGCGCGTTTTGCAAAATACAAATGCACGGAAGTTCAGAATTCTGCCGCGACAGCATATTACAGCCTAAAAGAAATTCTTGAAAGCAAAGATATGCTCGAAAGCCGGGCATAAAAAATAAAAAAAACTGGCATTCTTCAGCCGGAGAAAAAGGGCTTCCTATAGGAAATCTTACGAGCCAGTTTTTTGCAAACTTCTATCTTTCTTTTCTTGACCATTTTGTTCTGGAAAAGTTGAAACCGTGTGTTTATGTTGCAAGAAGACTACGGAATTGCAAGAAGTCTAAAAAAAATAGACTGAATTTGCTGACTCAGGTTTGACAAATTATCGCTTGGATTCTATTAAAAAACTGCTCATCTTTCTGAAGCTGACTGTTGTGTTGGTGGATACTGTTTGTCCTTCAAATTTAAAGAAAGATGTAGGAAAACTTTAGTCAGCTGTATAATGTACACGAGAAAATTATATATCGCCAAATATTATTCTAAATCTTCTGCCAATAATCTGTAAAACTCGTTTTTTTATGCTATAATAATTCCATGCAGAATATCAGAAAACTGCCGGTTGGCATTCAGACATTTGAAGACTTACGGAAAAACGGTTATATCTATATTGACAAGACAAAATTTATTTACAATCTTGTTCATACTGGCAAGGTTTATTTTCTTAGCAGGCCGCGCAGGTTCGGGAAAAGCCTTCTTCTTTCAACTTTGAAGGCGTACTTTGAGGGCCGGAAGGAGCTTTTTGAGGGGCTGAAAATCGCGGAGCTTGAAAAGGAAAATCCCGACGCATGGCAAAAATATCCGGTTATATATCTGAATTTTGCGCAAAATAATTTTTCAAGAGAAAAAGCTGTTGAAGAATGCATAAATGCTCAGCTTGAAAAATATGAATCAGAATATGGAATAAAACCGGAATGCGCTGATTTTTTGAATCCAATTTACTTTGCAAGCCGCTTCATGAACATTGTAAAAACTGCCCGTGAGAAAACCGGAATGCAGGCTGCCGTTCTGATAGACGAGTACGACAAGCCGCTCCTGGACGCGCAGAACAACGAGGAGCTTACAAGCAGCAACCGCGAGACGCTGAAAGGGCTTTACATAACGCTGAAAGCTCTTGACGAGAACCTGAAGTTCGTGCTTCTTACTGGAGTTACAAAATTCAGCAAGGTTAGCATTTTCAGCGATTTGAACCAGCTGAACGACATCTCTATGAACGAGCAGTTTGCGGAAATTTGCGGAATCACGGAAGAGGAGATGATTTCGAGCTTGAAGCCTGAGATAAATGCGATGGCGGAGAAGAACCAGCTTTCCGAGGATGAGTGCGTGCAGAAACTGAAGCAGATGTACGACGGCTACCATTTCCACCACAACGGAAAAGGCGTCTACAATCCGTTCAGCCTGATAAACGCTTTGTATGCGAAGGAATTTTCGCTCTACTGGTTCTCCACCGGAACGCCGACGTTTCTTATCAAGAAGCTGAAGGCAAGCATGATGAGCTACATGGATCTTTCAAACGGAATTGAGGCTACCGCGCAGGAGCTTCAGGACTACCGAAACGACAATCCGGACCCGGTCCCGCTTTTCTACCAGACCGGCTACCTTACGATAAAGGGCTATGACCGCGAGTTCGGCGTTTACCTTCTGAAATATCCGAACGACGAGGTGAAATACGCGTTCATAAATTCGCTTGTGCCGGCCGTTCTTGACATCCAGAGCTCAAGCGCGCTTGACGTGGTTTCTTTCGCGCGCGACATAAAGAAAGGCGACATTGAAAGCGTGATGAGGCGGTTCAAGTCGCTGTTCGCGATGCTTCCGTACACAACGTTCGGCAAGGGGAAGTCAGACGGCGTTGTTGAGCAGAATTTCCAGAATGTGTTCTATCTGGTTTTCACGCTTCTTGGCCAGTGGTCAAGGGTTGAGGAAACCTCCGCGCTGGGCCGGGCGGACTGCGTCCTGGAAAACGGCGGCAACGTGTTCATCTTTGAGTTCAAGCGCGACAAAAGCGCGGACGAGGCGCTGCGCCAGATAGAAGAGTCAGGCTACGCAAAGCCGTACGAAGCCAGCGGAAAACGCATCGTGAAAATCGGCGCGAGCTTCTCCACAAAGGAAAGAACTCTTTCTGAATGGAAGATTGTGGAGTAACATTGTTGTTCTTGGAACAACAACGCGAACAACTGCGCTGTTGCCAACCGGAACAGCAACAACGGTTTCCGCCTTGTTCGCTCCAGCTCTATAAAATAGTTGTAAAGAAGATATGGAAAAAGAAACTGATGACCGTCTGACTGCAATCGAAGTGAAACTAGCCTACATGGAAGATTTTGTAAACCAGATTCAAAACGTTGCAGTTGAACAGGCAAAGACTATTGATAAACTTCAGAAAGAAATAAAACTGATGTCGGACCGAATCCGCGAAATGTCGAATACGATGGAAGGGGATATTCCTAATAGGAAGCCACCGCATTATTAGACCTATTATTCTTTTAAGAATCTCTCAATTTTACAGGTATGAGTTTTAGTTTTCTCATCATAATTAATACCTATAAATATCAAATTCCCAGAGTAATTTGACAGAGAATCATAATACTTCTTTTCCTTGATTTGATTTAATGCTGTAGCTGCAATTCCATTGTGCTTCAACTCAAAAATTAAAGCTGGTAACTCAGGTAAAACAGGAACATAAGTCATGTCTGCAATTCCTTTTCCTGCAGGAATCTCGCGATATGCATTATATTTATTTAGCGCGTAAATATATGAAAGATAAATTGCACAATGTAAAGCATCTTCATTATTGTAAGAACGATTGCTGGTTACATGTATATGACTTTCATCCAAGCTTTTTGCAACAGCTTTTTCATTGCCGTTAATCGTATCTTCCAAAAGTTGTTTTGAAGCTTCTATAATTTTGTTTGTTGCTGAATAATCTGCACAAATCTTTAATGCATTTATCCATTCGCCCTGAACCTCTCTGTTAGGAATATAGCATTGTTCTTTTTTTGAATCATATGCAAGATATCCAAGATGAATTAAATAAGTAAAAACATCATCCCTTGTTTTAAAACCTGTCAGTGTATTTTTGTAAGAAGTGACATTAACATCAATGTAATCTCCAGAAATCATCTTTATAACTTCATCTTTTGTTCCATCAAAGTTCATGCCAATATAATCAGAAATTACTTCATAAGTAGAGGTCTGTCCCCAATAACTTCCAATTTCTTCATTACGGATTGCTTCAACAACAGAACGAGGATTATACAATTCAACATCTTGAAGTTTATATCCGTCGTACCAGCGTTTACATTCTTCATAGTCAAAAGCATTTTGTTCACAAATAGTTTTTGTTTCATCTGCTGTAAAACCAATATAAGGAGCTAAACCTTTTGATTTAAGCATTGTATATTCTGTAAAATTATTCAGCTTTGACTGTATCTTTTCACGAGCGATAGGAAGAATTCCTGTAAGATAAGCAAGGGTAATTGCAGGCTGTAAAGTTGAATTTTTAAACATTCCATTCAAGAATGCAAGATATTTACCAAAAAGTGAATTACTAATGTTTCCTGAAGCAACTTCTCGAACAAGAATATCATATTCATCAATAATGATTACAAAAGTTTGTTTTGTTGATTCATAAACTTGCGTAATATTATCTGCCAAACTGTTTTTAATATCAATTTTTGCAGATGAAAAAGTACTAAGAAGTTCTGTATTTATTTTTTGAGAGAGAATGGATATAAAATTTTCTTTATCTTCAGTGTTTTGATATTCTGCATTCAAGTCAATTTTGATTACGTTTACTTTATTAAGATATTTTTCAAAAATTGGATTTTTACTTCCAATAGAATCTTTAAAAAGCTCTTTTGAGTCACAGCCTTTAGAAAAATAAGCACAAAGCATATTTCCAATTACTGTTTTACCAAAACGGCGAGGGCGACTGACACATACATATTGATTCCATTGTTCAAATACTTCTATAAGGGCTGGAATCATACCTGATTTATCAACATATATTTTATTCTTTGAAATCTGTGAAAAAAGTTCATTTCCAGGATTTAAATAAATGCCCACATCAGCCTCCAAAAATAATTATAACATATTATTTAGCCTGAATGTCGAGTTTTTTATAAATTTTAAAAGAACGCTTTCGGCATATTTTCAATTTGCTCCAGATGGATTTGGCTCGCGCTTCGCTTGTATTAATTTGGGTGCTCCGCACTTTAATTAATTCAATCGCCAAAAATCTTCACAAATTGAAAATCTGCCTGCGCTTTTATTCTTTGCCACAAAAAACTCGACATTTAGGCTATTTATGCTGCATAAAAAAAAGCCCGGTGTTCAACGAACGCCGGGCTTTTAGGCAATTGGCTGCCGCTTAGCTTATCTGGAATTCTTTTTCAAAGGTGTTTGTTTTTGTTTCTCTTGAAAAAGTTCTTCCTGATACGTACTGAGTTTTTATCATAACTTTGTAGGTGCCGTTTTCTATATTTGCAGGCACTACGCAGGAAATATGTTTTGGTTGGTTGCGGCCAAGCTTTTCAACGGAAAGTTTTATTGTGTTTTCGTTGTTTTCTGTATTCACAAAGTATAGGCCGATATCTTCGTTTTCGCCGGCAATGGCGATATTTGTTCCTTTTATGTCAAGAAAGCCGTTTTTTGTAAGTTTTTCACAGCCTTTTGTTTCAAGGTCAAAAATCTCTGTGATTTCCGGTTCAATGCTGTTTCCCTGCCGGATTACAGGAGTAATGTTTTTTACAAGTCCTTTAAGAATCGCGCTTCCTGTGCAGGATACTGAAAGTGTATGCCGCTCATTGCTGAAACTTTCATTCTTTGACTTGAACATTCCGGAAATTTTTAAGCTTGTTTTTGAAAATCCATCATCAACGGTGCAGCCTGTAAGAATTCTTGCAGTTTTTGCATTGTTCAGAAGTGTTGCAATGGCTAAAAGCTCTTCTTTTGAATGACCATTGTTCAGTCCAGCTGTGATGATGTCGCATACAAGGTCTTCTGTTCCGCAAGTTCCCTGGTTTATGACCCGGGCATAGTAGCCTTGTGTTATGCAGTTTTTGTACAGTGCGAAAGGCACTTCATTTGATTTGTGTTCAACTTCTGTTGAATTTAATGTGTTTATATTCATTTTATACCTCGTGTATTTGAATTATTTTGTAAATGCAGGCTTTTTATAAATCCTTCATAATTTAGCTCTGCATTTTTTATAAAAGGCTTGATTTTTTTTACACGCCTTGTCCGTCATTCTGAAAAAGAAAGTGTTTTTGGAAACTCCAGAACATTTCTTTTTGACTGTTTGTTCGTTTTTGCCAGGTGAACATGCCTGTTTATAGAATCATTTTTGCCTCCTTGTTGATAAATCGAAAAAATCGAATTATCAACAAGAGGTAATATAGCGGAAAACATTCTTTGTGTCAAATTTTAATTCGTGGAAATCGAATAAATGTATCTTTTTATTCAAGAAAATATTGAAAGTGTCCGAAAATATAAGTATCATTCGTATAACACGAAAAAAGTGAAAGAATGGAGAGCATATTTTATAGAGGTTAGCAATGCTTGTTTCTTTTTCATGTGGTAATTTTTTGTCTTATAATTCAGTGCAGACGCTTTCTTTGGTTGGCGGAAAAAAACTTCGCACAAAGAAGGAGCATCTTTATCTTCCAAAGAAGAATACTGTCAAGAACGGTGTTTTGAAATTCGCCGCAATCTATGGCGCAAACAGCGCGGGAAAATCCAATTTTTTTAAAGCGATGAATGTTTTGCGCGGATATGTTCTTACCGGCAGGCTTGTTCAGAATTCAAGCGAGCTTTTCTGCAGAATAAAAAAGGAAAACAAGGATATTCCTTCCTTTTTTGAAATCACATTTTTAATAGATGATGTTCCGTACACTTACGGCATGAAAATTGATATGCAGAAAAGGCTTGTGGTTTCGGAATGGCTTTGTGTTTTAAAGAATGAAGAGAAAAAATATCTTTTTAATAAAAAAGATCTGGGCTTGCCGATGGAATTTGGCTCTGTCCTGGAAAACTGCAAGGAGATAAAACTTCTGGCGAATATTTTTTCCGGCGGCGAAAGTCCGTTTTTGTTCTGCATGAACCACAACACAAATTCTTTTTATGAAAAGAACAAGTCTTTGCTGATTTTAAGAAATGTTTTTGAATGGTTTTTAAATAGTTTTGAAGTGATTTATCCTGACCAGCCGATAAGCGACACGGCTCTTTTGGATAATTTTGAAAACCTGAAGAAATATGCGGATTTGCTGAAGAAATTCAACACCGGAATTGTAGATATCCGGCAGGTTGAAGTTAGTGAAGACAAGGTGAAATCAAATCTTTCTGTAAGAGACAGGACGAATATTGACTTGCAGATGAATTTGGTGCGCACAAATAATCTTATCGGCAAACAAAAGCGTGAATGGTCTGCGGTTATAAGGGACAGGGCAAATATCTTTATGATTAAGATGGATGCCGTTGGAAATGCAAAATACTATGTTTTGAAATTTGTCCATCAGTATGGCGATGAGCTTGTTGAGTATGAAATGCGCCGAGAAAGCGATGGAACATACAGGCTTTTCCAGCTGCTGGAAGTTCTTATGACATCAAAAAACAGGGTTTTTGTAATTGATGAAATCAGCCGATGTATGCACCCTCTTTTGACGATTGAATTTGTGGAAACATTTTTTGAGCTGGTTGAGCAGCGGAATGTGCAGCTTATTGTTACAACCCACGAAACCCGGCTTATGAGCCATAAATTTTTGCGGCGCGATGAAATCTGGACCTGCGAAAATTTGGATGACGGTTCAAGCGCGCTTTCCAGCTTTGATATGAAGCACGTCCGCATAGATATGGTGATGGACGAAAACTATATGGCAGGAAATCTGGGAGGAGTGCCAAAGCTGAAAAAAATTGATTTTTCAGAATGATGGGATTCTGTCTATTTTTCAAATTTAGAAGGTTCAAAAGTCATCAAATAGCGTTTAAGTAAAAACGAGCAGAAATAAGGAAATGTAAAGATGTTGTTTGAAAAGCCAATGTTACCCTGGATAAATTTTATTCCATATTTTATATCTGTGTAGTGCTCGCTTTTTAATAAAGTCTTTAGAGATTTTGCAGTGCCATTTGTTGCTTTTACTTCCACAGGAATAAGAAAATTTTTTGCACGAACAAAAAAATCTTCTTCTAATGTTGAATCTTCTTTTTTGTAATAATAAAGGTCGAAGCCTTGTTTGTGCAAAGATTCTGAAATAATATTTTCGAACAGCGCTCCTTTGTAAACACCAAGGTTTTCGTTTACCCGTAAATCATTTTGAGAATCTTCGTCAAGATTTGCAACTAAAAGACCTGTATCAAAGAAATACAATTTATATTTTGAAGAGTCATAATTACCTTTTAAAGGAAGTTCTGGAAAATTCATACAATAACAGATATTTATAATTCCAGCATCCTTAAGCCATTCTATGCAACCCCAGTAGTTTTTGAATCTTGCTCCGTGTGCTACTTTTGAAATCTGGAATTTTTTATTTTCTTTTGCAAGTTGAACTGGAATATGATTAAGAACATTTATAATCCTTGTTTTATCAAGACCTTCTGCATATTTTTTTACATCTTCCTCGTAGTTCAATATAAGCTGCTTCTGCATTTCAAGAATGCCTTCAAAACTTCCTTTTTGCAAATATGAAGAAACAATGGCTGGCATTCCGCCTGTAATACAAAAATCACGGAACAAATTTGAATAAACTTTAAGTTCGAGCTCGGAGAAGGGTTTGCAGTCTTTCATCTTTGCTAGCATTTCATCAGGAGCATTGTTGTATCCTTTTGCTTGCAAAAATTCTTCAAAATCAAGTGAAGACATTTCATAGTCAGTTTTATAACCAACACTGTTGCTTTGAATTCTTTTGTAGCTTATGCCTAAAAGCGAACCGGAACAAATGATGTCATACTGTCCATTGATTTTAAAAAATTTAAGGCTGGTCGCAATTTCTGGATATTCCTGAAGCTCATCAAAAATTATGAGTGTTTTATTAGGAATAAATTTCTTGGAAGAATCTACAAGAGTGATGTTCTTTATAATACTCTGCGGCTCATATCCGTCTTTAGTGATTATTTTGAATTTTTCATCTGTGACAAAATTTATATATACAACATTCTCATAGTTTTGCGAGGCAAAATGCAAAATAGTTTCTGTTTTTCCAACCTGTCTTGCTCCTTTTACAATAAGAGGCAATTTCTGAGGATTGTTTTTCCATTCTGCTAGATAAGTGTCAGCCTTTCGCTGAATATATAAGTGGTAGGTTTCCATATTTCTATTTTATGCTTTAATGCGGGAATTTCAAGGAAATTTACAAAAAGATGAGCGAATTTGTGTGTAGTATTTGCAAAAGATGAGGTATTTTTAGATGCAAAATCACAAAAGATGGGCGAGATTGATAAAAAATAACTCAAATGGCGTAGAAAATCATTGATGAAATAAGAAAAAATTCTTCTGTGTTACAATAACGAATCACTTATAATGCAGCACAATAACGGTCAAGTCGTCCGGCAGGCCTTCGATTCCTATGAATGAGCCGCGGAAATTCTTCACGCTGTTTCCTAGGATTTGTCTCTGCTGCGTAAGAATTTTATTTTTGAACATCAAATCTCTGGT
This sequence comes from Treponema sp., assembly GCA_050873685.1. Lineage (GTDB taxonomy): Bacteria > Spirochaetota > Spirochaetia > Treponematales > Treponemataceae > Treponema_D. The sequence continues at coordinate 84,699 of JBNMJH010000011.1, read as the reverse complement.
TTTTTCAGCGACTTCAACGTTCACGATTGTGTCCAGAAGTTTTCTTACGGACACAAGTCCTTTGTATTTTCCGTGCGACTCAACAACAACCGGCGAGTAAACTGTTTCTTCGCTTCGCTGCATTGCTCTTGCGGAAACTTCAATAACGCTTTCATTTTCATCGGCGGAAAAAAAGTCTTTTTCCATAAGATGACCGATTGTTCTTTTTTTGTAAAGGCACGAGCTTACGGCTGAATACGACGCTGTGGTTGCGTTTCTGAAAATTCTGTCTGGATTTCCAATGAAGAATCCTTGCGCAAAACCAACTTCCAGCGAAAGAGATGTTTTTATTTCGTCTGTGTTTATGTCCTGGATTACTGTTCTGTCGATTTTTATGTAGTTCGGATTCAGCGAATATATTTTCTTGAAGCCGAAATTCTGTTTTCCGAAGTTGTCGAGCGCAATCTGGCAGCCGCAGCTTCTAAAGTACGCCATTGTTTCTTCAATTGTTTCCTGGAATTCTTCGGTAAAATCGTTTTCCGAGATTTCAAAAACCACATTTGCCGGCGCGATTCCGTATTTCTGAAGATATTTGATAATATATTCTTTCTGGAAATTCTTGTCGAAAAAAGATGCGGAATTCAGATTTATAAAAAGTTTTTTTCTTAGCCCGATTGCCCTTGCCGTTTTTACAGCGGTTTTAAAGCTGGCTTTGTCTAAAGTCCAAACGTTGCCTTTTTCTTTGTCACGCTTGAATGTGTTTTCCGGGAAGAAATACGGATTTTCAAGGTTTTCTTTGTCCAGCTCGAAGCGGATAAAACTTTCGTAGCCAATTACAGAAGCGTTCTGCAGGGAAAGCAACGGCTGAAAAACTGGAAAAATATTTTTTGAGTTTATCAGGTTTTCAATGCTTGTATTTTCTTTAAATCTGAAATCTTTCATAGCCAGAATGATGTCGCATTTTGATTAAAAAAAAGTCTTGAAGCTGTAAAATATTTGTAAAAAGAATGGATGAAAGTTAGTACAGTGTAAAAAACGACGTACATTTTTCTAGTTAAAAAATTGCGGAAAAATTATTAATATAGAAAGAAACTCATTTTTTGAATGTGGAGTAAATTTGCGGGAAAAGAATTTATTCTGCAGAAATAAGGAAGACGGGGAAGAAAATGCAAAAAATAATCGAATTGATGGAAAGCATTGCTGACTATCGAGGGCAAATTGCAAAATATCGGACTTATGTAAATGAGCATCCGAATTGCGGCTTTGAATGGGAAAACAAAATTGTTGCAATGGAAAAAAAGCTGAGCCAGATGGAACTGAAATTCCAGGTGGCTAGTTTTGCGCTTTAGGCTTTTACTTGCCCATGCTCATTGATTTTTTCCAGGCGGCTGTTGCTCCTTCAATTACAGCGTTGCGGAATCCGTTTGCTTCCAGGGCGGCAACTCCTTCGATGGTTGTTCCTGCCGGGGAGCATACGGCATCTTTTAGTGCGGCCGGACATCTTTCATCTTTTAGAACCATTGCGGCCGAGCCTTTTAATGTCTGTGCCGCATAGATATAAGCCTGTTTTCTTGGCATTCCGAATTTTACAGCGGCGTCTGCAAGCGCTTCCACAAACATAAATGCGTAGGCTGGCCCCGAGCCGCTTATTGCTGTTACGCAGTCCATAAGTTTTTCGTCAACTTTTTCAACCATTCCGCATGATTCCAGAAGCTCTGTAACATTTTTTAGTTCTTCCGCCGGAATTTCGTTGATGCAGCACAATGCGGTCATCGCCTCGCCTATTTGCGCCGGCATATTCGGCATAATCCGGATGTAATATGCGTCGTAGAATTCCATAAGCTTGTTGAGGGAAATTCCTGCCGCCATTGAAATGATTATTGCGTCCTGGCGGAGCGATTTTTTGATGTTTGCGATAACTTCCTTTATGTAAGGCGGCTTTACGGCAAGAAATATGTATTTTGCGTCTTTTACCGCCTCGGAATTTGTTTCAGCGGCGTTGCAGCCGTTGGCTTTTGCAAATTCCTGCGCGTGTTCAAAGTGTTTTGCCGTAACGGTTATATTTTTCGCGTCGAATTTTTTGCAGATTGCGCTGATGATTGCGCCGCCCATTGAGCCGCATCCGATACAAGCGATTTTTTCCATAATATTTCCTCCTGGTCAGTTTCTTCTTAAACTACCTTAATTTCGAGTTTTTTTGCAAATTATGAAAGAACGCTTCTGGCATATTTCCAATTTGCTCAGATGGATTTGGCTCGCGCTCCGCTTGTATTAATTCGGGTGGTCCGCACTTTAATTAATTCAATCGCCAAAAATCTTCACAAATTGCAAATCTGCCTGCGCTTTTATTCTTTTTACAAAAAACTCGACATTCAGGCTAAACTGTAAATAATGTTCCCCTTGCAGTGCCGTTTTCTAGGTTTGTAAGGATGTTTTCGTGGCTTCCGTTTGCTAGAAGAATCGGGATTCCGTAGACAGTGGTTTTTTCCGCTGCCTGGATTTTTGTTTCAATTCCGCCTGTGCCGAAAGCGTTTTTTTCGCCGATTTTAATGGATTTTCGTAGCTCTGGAATGTTTTCCACAACGTCAACGATTTTTGCGTTCTTGTTCGTTTTTGGATTGTCCGTGAAAATTCCGTCAACATCGCTGAAAAGAATCAGCAGGTCTGCGCTCCAAAGAATTGCCGTAAGCGCGGAAAGGTTGTCGTTGTCGCCAATCTGGAATTCATCAATTGAAACAGAGTCATTTTCGTTTATGATTGGAACAACTCCTTCATCTTCAAGAGTGAACAAAGTGTTTCGTATGTTAAGTGAACGGTGGTCGTTTTCAAAGTCTTCTTTAGTTAACAAAAGCTGACCGATGTGAATATTCTGTTCAGCAAACGCTTTTCGCCACTGCGTCATAAGTTCAACCTGCCCTATTGCGCACAATGCCTGCCTAAAGTGAACGTCTTTTTTTCGAGCCCATTCGCTCAGCGTTGAAACTCCGGAAACCTGCGCGCCGGAAGAAACCACCACAATCTGCTTTCCCTGGTCGATGAGTTTTTTGCACTGGGCTGCGAAACTCGCCATAAATTCAGTGTTCTGCGTGCCGTCTGCTTTTGCAAGCGTGTTCGAGCCAATCTTGATGACTATTTTTCTTGCGTCCTTTACTGCTTTTGAAATTGCTTCGCTCATTTTGTTTTCCTTCTATTTTCTAGCGGATTTGTCCTTCGCCGTCAATCAGATATTTTGTTGTTGTAAGTGCTTTTATTCCCATTGGACCACGTGCGTGAAGTTTCTGCGTGGAAATTCCAAGCTCTGCGCCGAATCCGAATTCTCCGCCGTCGGTGAATCTTGTGGAAGCGTTCACGTAAACGCAGCTTGCGTCGATTCTGCTCTGGAAAATTCTTGCGTTTTCAAGGCTTTCTGTGATTATGCTTTCGCTGTGCTTTGTGTTGTGTGAATTTATGTAGGAAATTGCCTCGCCGATGTTTTTAACGGATTTTACACAACATTCGTAGTCAAGATATTCGTTTCCAAAATCGTTTTCTTCCGCCTTGAACAGAATTCCTTTTTCTTTTGCGGCAGTTTTTTCAAGAATTTGAAATGAATATTCATCTGCGTGAAATTTTACTCTTCCGGAAAACTGTTTTTCCAGCAAAGGCAGAAATTCTCCGGCGATTTTTTTGTTCACCACAATACATTCAATCGCATTGCAGACGCTTGGCCGCTGAATTTTTGCGTTTTCCGCAATTTTTGCCGCCATTTCAAGATTCGCGGATTCATCAACGTAAAGGTGGCAAACGCCGCTTCCTGTTTCAATTACTGGAATTTTTGCGTTTGAAACAACATTTTGAATCAGTTTTTTTCCGCCGCGTGGAAGCACAACATCGATAAGTCCGACTGCGTTCAGAATTTCTTCAACATCTGAATGATTGTGCTCTTTTGCCTCAGCAAGCTCAATGCAGCCTGGAAGTCCGTCTTCAACTGAGGCAAGCGCGTTTTTTATGATTTTTACAATCGCCTTGTTTGAATTCAACGCGGAAGACGAGCCTCGCAAAAGAATTGAATTTCCGCTTTTGTACGCAAGGCTGAATGCGTCCACCGTTACGTTCGGGCGGCTTTCGTAAATTATTGCCACAACGCCGAGCGGAACTCGTGTCTGCCGGATGTTAAGTCCGTTTGGAGTTTTCCAGCCGGCAATTTCTTCGCCAACCGGGTCTGCCTGAGAAATCACAACATTCAAGCTTTGTATGATTCCGTCAATACGCTTGTTGTCCAGGGAAAGCCTGTCAACCAGAGAGTCTGAAATTCCGTTTGCCTTTGCGTTTTCAATGTCTTTTTTGTTTGCCAGAAGAATTTCTTCCCGCCCGGCGTCAAGCGCTTTTGCAACCGCGGAAAGGGCTTTGTTTTTGGTGGAGGCATTTTGCAGCGCAAGTTCCGCGCCGCTTTCCTTTAATTTTTTACAAATTTCCTTTAATTCCATAAAAACTCCAGATTGGTTAAAACAAAAAAAGCCGAAACTTTCGCTAAGTTCCGGCCTGTTAATTTGCGTATTAGTAATTTGCCAAAAAGTACATTCCCAGCAAAACTGCGTTACGGCATTTTTCAACGGACCATTCTGCCGTTGCGGGGAGACTTTTTATATACCACCAGAAAATTCCGAAGCCTGGGTCAATGCGCAGTGAATATTCAGCGAAGTCATCAGATTTTGTCTGCTGGCCGAACATAAGATAAACCGCGTCATTTAAAATTCTTAAAAAATCCCTGTAGGTTTTTGCCCAGTCGGAATGGTCTTTGCAAAGAGTTTCCAGCTGAAAAAGAATCTGCTCTTTAAGCGCAATGTCTGATTTTTCAACCCAAGTTTTTTCAATCAGAAGCTTTAAATTCTTGTTGAAGCTTTCAACCAGTTTTGCTTCATCGGAAGCCGCGAAAGAACCTGCGAAGCCGAACATCGCCGCAATTTTTTCAACATCAGAATTGTTGTTTTCGTCTGTGCTTGTAAAAACTTTTACAGATTTTACTGTATCAGTGTCAATAAATCCTTCGATAAGGTTTTCTACCTTGTTAGAAATAGCCATACCGAAATAATAGTTTTTTAAACTGTTTTTTACAAGTGGCTTTGCAGGTTTAAATTCTTATCTTGACGCTTCCATTGCCGCGGCGGCGATATTCATTGTTTTTTCAACGTCGTTTCCATCCCAGATTCCGGAAATGGCAGGACCCATGCACTGCCAGAATCTTCCAAGCTGAATGATTGTAGGCATTGGCTTTGAATATTGAAGCTGCTTTGCAATTTCCTTTGAATATTCGTCGTTGATTTGAATATCGTTTCTTGGCGGAATTTGGTCAGTCATTTCAAAACGTTTCTGAAGCATTTCCTTTGAAGTGATGAATTTTGCGAATTCTTTTGCTTCCTCAGGATATTCAGAATAAGAGCTTACAAATGCGAGCCTTACGCCGGAAAAAGATGTTGCCGGCTGGTTTTTTCCAGGAAATTCTGGGAGCGTTGAAATACCGAAATTCATCCCCGCGTTTTTGAATTCGTTGATTTTCCAGGAGCCTGTTATAACCATCGGGGCGGCGCCTGTGCGGAAAGAAGAGTGGCAGAAATCCCGGGAAGCGTCTGCCGCTGGAATTTTAAGGACGAGATTTCTGAGTTTCTGGAAATATTTCATTCCTTCAATCGCTTCCGGGCTGTTCAAATTATGAAGTTTCGGGTTGTCGCCGTTCGGTCCGAAAAGCGGCGCGCCAAAGCTGTCAAGGAACATGTAGGAATAATACGGATCGGTGACTGCCCAGACGAGGGCGAATTTGTTTTCAACTTGAACGTTCCATTTCTGTGCGTATGAAATAATTTCTTCCCAGGTTGAAAATGGCTTCTGAAGAATATCTTTGTTGTAGAAAAGAACATAAGTTTCTGCGCCCAGCGGATATCCGTAGACAGTTCCGTCAAATGCAGCCGCTTTTTTTGCAAGAGGAAGAAAATTTTCCATATATTCGTCTGCGTCGTCAACAGGAAGAATATGGTTTCCGGCAACCAGCGCGCCGATATGGTCGTGCGGAGCGACAAAAACATCTGCGCCAACTCCGGCAGGTCCGTCCAGCTCGATTTTATTTCTTGCGTCTGTTGATTCAACCGGCTCGTAGCGGATTCGTACTTTTGGATTAATCTTTCTGAATTCTTTTATTGCATATTGAATGTAGCTTTGCTCAGTTCCTGAGGATTCCCAGACTTTCAGCTCCGTCTTTTTTTCAGCGCCAAAAAGCAAGCCTGAAAAAAATATTGTAACAAATGATGAAATGATAAATTTTCTCATTAATAACCCCACAAATCTTATAGTAAGATAATGATATTTTAAAATTTATGCAAATTCTGTGAAAATTCTGAAAGAACGCTTTCGGCATATTTCAGATTAAAGTCTTAATTTCTAGTTTTTTGTGAAAAGAATAAAAGCGTAGGCAGATTTGCAATTTGTGAAGATTTTTGGCGCTTGAATTAATTAAAGTGTGGAGACCCGAATTAATACAAGCGAAGCGCGAGCCAAATCCATCTGGAGCAAATTGGAAATATGCCGAAAGCGTTCTTTCAGAATTTTTGAAAAATTCGACATTCAGGCTGAAAAAGATATTTTTGTTTCATTATTGTTAAAATTCAAAAAAAACTATAAATTCAGAATATATTTTACGTTTGTGATGAATAACGGCAGATTCCACGGAACACGCTTTTCTAATGATGCTAAGGTGCGCTAGAAAATAACATTAACAAGTAAATAAATCAAAAAAATTTATTTGGAGCTTGTAATGAACAAGTTTGTAAAGCGTTATTTTATTGACGCGATGAGTGGAATGGCGCAGGGACTTTTTGCGTCTTTGCTGGTTGGAACTATTATTCGTACGCTGGGGCAGCAGCTTCTTAGGCTTGGCGCAAATCCAATTTTTCAGTTTTTAGTTGATGCAGGTTCGTTCTGCTGTGAAGGCCATGTTGTTGGCGCGGCAATGGCTGTTGGAATCGGCTTTGCAATGGGAGTCCACGGGCTTGTTCTTTTCAGCCTGATTACGGTCGGGGCTGCGGCGAATACTCTTGGCGGCGCTGGAGGACCGCTTGCGGTTCTGATTATTGCGGTGATTGCGGCTGAGCTTGGAATGCTGGTAAGCAAGAAAACAAAAGTTGATATTCTTGTTACTCCGCTTGTAACAATTCTTTCCGGCTGCCTGGTTTCTGTTTTGTGCGCAAAATATATTGGTGTAGCCGCCAGCTGGGTTGGAAAGCTGATTATGCTGACCACGGAGCTTCATCCGTTTGTAATGGGCATTTTGGTTTCTGTTGTTGTTGGCGTTGCGCTGACTTTGCCGATTTCTTCCGCTGCAATCTGTGCGGCTCTTGGACTTACAGGGCTCGCCGGCGGTGCGGCTGTTGCCGGATGCTGCGCTCAGATGGTTGGTTTCGCGGTTATGAGCTTCAAGGAAAACCGTTGGGGCGGAATTCTTTCGCAGGGGCTTGGAACTTCTATGCTTCAGATGCCGAATATTGTAAAAAATCCTAGAATCTGGATTCCAGCGATTTTAACGAGCGCTGTTACAGGGCCGATTTCAACTTGTGTTTTTAAAATGACTATGAACGGCGCGGCGGTTTCTTCTGGAATGGGAACATGCGGCCTGGTCGGTCAGATTGGCGTGATTACCGGCTGGTTCAATCCAAGCCAGCAGGCGGTGAACTGGGCGGTTCACAAGGCTGAAAAAGCTGGAATGGCGGCGGAAAAAATTGCGGAAATTTCACAGGAAACGCTTGCGGTTCATCCCGGATTTATGGAATGGTTCGGGCTTCTGATGGTTTGCTTTGTTCTTCCGGGCGTGATTTGCTGGGCGTTGAGCCTGCTTCTTAGAAAAATCGGCTGGATAAAAGACGGAGATTTGAAGCTGCCGGAATAAAGTGATATGCTAATCATATTATGGAAAGCAAATCTCTTATAAAAATAAATAACTGTAGAATTGAAAATTCAAAGGGAACTTCACTTCAGAATTTAAGCTGGGAAATGAAATCCGGCGAAGCCTGGCTGGTTGTAGGCCCGAACGGCGGCGGAAAGGCGGATTTTCTTCAGGCTCTGGACGGAAGTTTTGGTTCAAAGATTGTTCCGAATCTTCCAAAGGATGAAAAGGAAGTTCCGCTTTATTCAAATCTTTTTGAAGATTCTGTGGAGTCTGTTTCGCTGGAGCGGGCTGCGCGGATTATTCAGGAAGAACGCGATGAAGATGAAAGTGAATTTATAGAAGGCGGCGTTGACCACGGACGGACAGGACGCATTTTTATTGCTGAAGGCGTTGTTGGAAAAATAAAAAAAGGTTCTGTTCCGCCGGCTCTTTGCGGTGAACTGGACGCATATCCGGAGATAAAACTTTGCGGCGTTGAAAAAATCCTTGACCGCGGCATAAAATATATGTCCACGGGCGAAATCCGCCGCACACTTCTTGCACGCGCGCTGGTTTCCAGAAAAAAGCTTCTGCTTCTGAGCGACCCTTTTGCCGGGCTTGATGCGGAAAGCCGCGCAATTCTGCTGGATTTTTTTGACACAATTGCAAGCAAGCAGCTGAACGACTGCAAAAATGATTCAACTTTTCCACGGATTATTTTAAGCATGGAACGCTACGTTGAAATTCCTGCCGCGATTACAAATGTGATTGAATTTACAGGCGGAAAAATTTCATTCTGCGGAAAAAAATCCGACTACGAAAAAATTGTTGAAGAAAAAGCAAAAGAAAACGAAAGAAACCGAAAAGAAAACTATGGAAAATTTGCGGCTACTGTAAAAAAACTTAGCGATGAAGTGAACATTGTGATGGGCGTTGAAAATTATCAGCCGGAAAACGATGTTCTTGTTGAAATGCGCAATGTTAATGTTGGATGGGGCGACCACAAAGTTCTTAGGAATTTGAGCTGGACGTTGAAGCGCGGCGAGCATTGGCTTATCCGAGGCTCGAACGGCTCTGGAAAAACAACGCTGCTTGAGCTTATTACCGGCGACAATATGCAGGTTTTCAGCAACGACATAAAGATTTTTGGCGCGCCGCGAGGTTCTGGGGAAACAATCTGGGAAATAAAGCATCGGCTTGGAATTGTTTCTTACCGGCTTCACGTTGAATACAGAATGTTGGGCGGAACTTCGCTTCGGGATGTGATTGTGAGCGGATTCCACGATTCTATCGGAATGTATGAAATTCCTACAGATGTAGAAATAGCTGCTGCGGAAGAATGGCTTAAGCTTGGCGGCTTTGAAGGGCGCGGAAAGGAATCTTTTGGCAATTTGAGTTATGGCGAGCAGCGGGCAGTGCTTATTCTTCGGGGCGCTGTAAAATGTCCTCCGATAATGATTCTTGACGAGCCTTGCCACGGACTTGATGAGCAGATGCGCCAAAAAACACTTGATTTGCTTGAACTTATTGCGGAGCTTGGAACCACAACATTCCTGCACGTAACGCATGAGCCGAGTGAAGTTTTAAAATGCGAAAAACACGTTCTTGAGCTTCATCCTGATGAAGAGCCGATGTATAAAATTCTTGAGCAGTAGAAAGGACTTTGCCTTATGAAGAAATTTTTTGCAGCCTTGATGACAATTCTTTTTTCAGTTTGCGCGCTTTCTGCCGGAAACAAGAAAAATTCGTATAAGCAGAAGCCGGTTTCTGGGGAGCCTGTTGTAATGCAGGAGATTTGGGGCTGGGTTATGCAGAGCCGTTTTTCGGAATTTGACAATGATTATCCGCTTACGGATGTTGGATTTTTTGCCGCGGATGTTGACTGCTACGGAAATCTTTCAAATGTTCCTGACAGAAATTTGCTTTCTAGTTTTCCGGGGCGGGTTCACCTTGTGATTGTATGTGATAGCAAAAGTTTGACTCATTTTGTGCTTAATCCTGAATTTGGAATTACAGGCAGAATGATTTCGGAAATTATGGAAGCCGCCGAGCCTTTTGACGGAATAAATGTTGACTATGAGCTTATTCCGGGCAAAGATGCGCAGGTTTTTCTGGATTTTTTGGAAAAGCTTGGAAATGAATGTAGAAAAGCTGGAAAAATGTTTTCAGTCTGTGTTCCGGCAAGAGTCCGCACAATTGAAGATGATATTTTTCCATACAAGAAAATTGCCGCCTTGTCTGACAGAGTTATGATTATGGCGTATGACGAGCATTGGTCAACAAGCCGTCCGGGCCCGATTGCGTCTATGGATTGGTGCAGAAAAATTACAGAATATGCAGAAACTGTTATTCCAAAAGAAAAGCTTGTTATGGGAATTCCTTTTTACGGACGAAGCTGGGCCAGTGAAAAGCCGGCGCAGGCTTGGTATTTTGAAGGCGTGAACCGGATTATCGGCCAGTACAAGTCAACAAAAGTGAAATATATAGAAGATATTCCAAATGTGAATGTTACAATGAAAATTTCCGCGGACGTGTGGTTCGAGGACGCTTATTCAACTGTTGAAAAAATGCGTTTGTACAAAAATTACGGCGTGGACAAAATTGCTTTTTGGCGGATTGGCCAGGAAGACAAAAGCGTCTGGCAATGGATGAAGATTAAATAAAAAATGCGGAGAATAAATAAGTTAATCGACGCATTTTTGCGGTGATTAACTTGATTTTTCACCGCAAAACCTTAAAATCTATCTTCTGTAGAAAATATTCCATTGAATGAACGCCAGCGATTGATGATTCAAAAAATACTGGATGTTTCTTGGTATGGAGTTTTAAATACATCAAAATGGGCAAAGATTGCAAAGTGTTCTACAGATACGGCATTGCGCGATATTTCATATTTGATAGAAAAAGGAATTCTTGAAAAAGTGGCAACGAGCGGCGGGCGCAGCACAAATTACAAAATCAAAAACATAGAAGAATAAATCGCCTGAATGTCAAGTTTTTTTGCAAATTCTGAAAGAACGCTTTCGGCAGCTTTCCAGTTTGCTCCAGATGGATTTGGCTCGCGCTTCGCTTGTATTAATTCGGGTGCTTCGCACTTTAATTAATTCAATCGCCAAAAATCTTCGCAAACTGTAAATCTGCCTACGCTTTTATTTTTTTCCACAAAAAACTTGATATTCTGGCTAAATAAAAACAAAAAGTTTGCTGTGCGCTATGGATTGGAAGGGCTGCGAAGCAGTAGTTTTGAAGCGAAGATGAAAAACTATGAGCCGCGGTTAGTCGGCGAACCCTGGAAAGCCAGGCCCGAAGGGAGCGCCCGATAATTGCTAACAATGAAGGTTTTTGATATATTTAGAGTATGAGTGAAAAAATTGAAAACTGCCCTTGTGGTTCAGGGAAAAAATACAGTGAATGCTGCGAACCAATTATTAAAGGAACTGTAAAAGCTGCAACTCCGGAAGCTTTGATGCGGGCTAGATATTCAGCTTACGTAACACACGAAATTGATTTTATTGTTGATTCATGCGAAGAAGGCGAAGGCATTGCTGACATTGACAAGCAGGCAACGGAAGACTGGAGCCGACAGTCAATTTGGCAGGGCTTGCACATTCTTAGAACAGAAGAAAAAGATGACGAAGGTGTTGTTGAATTTATTGCGGACTATACAATGAAGCATCTTGTTGAACATCACCACGAAATTGCCGGTTTCAAAAAAATCAACGGTGAATGGAAATACGTTGCCGGAAATATCATTCCTGAAACAGTAAAACGCGACGGCGCCAAAATCGGCCGAAACGACCCCTGCCCATGCGGCAGCGGAAAGAAATATAAAAAATGCTGCGGAAAATAAATAATATTTGCGTTCGAGGAATTTTTTGTAGAAAAGATACTTGTTCGCAAAATAAGATATAGCAGCATTTTTCGTAAATGCTGCGACGAAAGGAGCAGCTACCTTGCTGCGGAAAATAAATTTTGTTTTGCGGTCAAGAATTTTTTTTTGATGAAATTGCTTGAACGCAAATAAAGAAATAGCAGCATTTTTCGTAAATTGTTGCGACGAAGGGAGCAACTACCTTGCTGCGGTAAATAAATGCTGGCAGCATTTTTGGTAAAATACAGATGTCTGAAAAAATCATAACGGGCTTTCATGCCATAGAAGAGCGTGTCCTGAAGGCGAAGGAAAATAATGCCGGAAGCGGAATGCGCATTGTTTACAGCAAAATTGGTCCTCGTGTAAAAAAGATTCTTGCGGCTGCAAAGGAAGCTGAAATTCCGTGCTCGCAGGGTGATGACAAATCTCTTGACCGCATGGTTCAAAGTTTGCCGGAAACAAGCCGCGAGCACCGCGGAATTATTCTTTGTGTTGTCGGCGGAAACGAAAAATCTGCGAATCTTGTTGATTTTGATGAATGGCTGAATGCTGCGAAAGCAAAGCCTGAAGATGAGCGGCAGGTTGTTGTTGTTCTGGATTCAATTACAGATCCGCACAATGTTGGCGCGATTATACGAAGCTGCGATCAGTTTGGCGCTAGCCTTGTTGTTCTTCCGGAGCGCCGCGGAATAAAAGACGTTGATTCAAATGAAGTGATTGCGCGGAGTTCGGCTGGTTCTTCGGCATGGGTTCCTGTTGCTGTTGTTAATAATCTTGTGCGGACTGTTCAAAAGCTGAAGGAAAATGGATTCTGGTCTTATGGAGCTGATGCGGGCGGAGAAAATGTTTCAAAGCTGAAATTTGCGCCGCGCTCTGTTATTGTAATGGGCAGCGAAGGTTCTGGAATTGCCCGGCTTCTTGAATCTGAATGCGACTCGATTATTTCAATTCCAACTTGCGGAAAAATTGATAGTTTAAATGTTTCTGTGGCGGCTGGAGTTTTGCTTTACGAAAATTACAGGCAGTGCAATAATTAATATTATGACTGAAAATAAAAAAATTGTGGTTGCCGTTACAGGTTCAGACGGCGCGATGGGCGGTGAAGTTGTATCGCATTTGCTTGCTTCAAATAAGAATTTTGAGCTAAGACTTTTTGTATATAATCATGTTAAGCATTACAGAGCGTTCTTCAGGAATCTTTTAAGAAAAGGAAGAGGACGAATTTCAATTGTAAAAGGCGATCTTGGAAACTATGATGATGTGGAGCAGCTTGTAAGCGGCGCAGATTATGTAGTTCATTGCGGAGCCGTGATTCCTCCAAAAGCTGACCATAATCCTGAAAATACAGTACGAACAAATTTTGACGGCACAAAAAATATTGTTGATGCAATCATGAGAAGCGGCCGTGCGGAGCAGATAAAACTTGTTCATATTTCTACAGTTGCTGTTTACGGAAACAGAAACTACAAGCATATGTGGGCGCGTGTGGGCGATCCTGTTATGTCTTCTGCATATGATTATTATTCCGCGGCAAAAATAAAGGGCGAGCGTTATGTTCTGGAAAGCGACTTGCCGAACTGGGTTGTTCTGCGCCAGACTGCGGTTTACCACAAATATTTTTTGGCAAACAATATGAATGACGGCCTGATGTTCCATACTTGCTGGAATGCTCCTCTTGAATGGATTACCGACCGTGATTCCGGCTTGTGCATTCAGAATCTTATTGAGCGCGACCTGGATGGAAAACTTAATGGCTTCTGGAAAAATGACTACAATATCGGCGGCGGCGCGGCTTGCCGTGAAACTGGATATGAAACATTTAACTCCGGATTTGCGCTTATGGGCGCTGGCGCGGAAAAATTCTTTGAGCCGTACTGGAATATTCCACGCAATTTTCACGGTGTCTGGTACACGGACAGCCATGTTCTTGATGAATGGCTCGGCTACCGCACAGAAAGCAGCGCTGACTATTGGCGGCGTATGCGCAAGGAACTTTGGTATTATTGGTTTGGCCGAATAGTTCCGGCGGGGCTTATCAGAAAGCTGGCTATTGAACGGCTTCTGAAAAACAGCAATGCTCCGATGAACTGGATTCGTCTTGGAAAAAAGGGCAGAATCGATGCGTTTTTTGGCGGAAAAGAAGCCTTTGACTCAGAGCCTAAAACCTGGAAGGAATTCCCTGTTCTTGCAAAAGGCCGGAGTCCTGAAGGTTCAATTGATTACGCTGAATTGAAAGATGAGTCTAAAGCGGAAAAATACAAGCTTTCTCATGGTTATGACGAATCAAAACCTGATTCTGAAATTGATATTGAAGATTTGAAGTCTGCCGCACAGTTCCGTGGAGGCGAAGTTCTTTCTTCTTCAATGGAAAAAGGAAATCTTTTTAGGAAAATCACTTGGAAATGCCACAACGGACATATTTTTGAAGCGAAGCCTTTTACAATTCTAAAAGCTGGTTTCTGGTGCCCTGAATGTTGTGAAGCTTTGCCGAAATGGTCTTTTGACAAGGCGGCCGCAAATGTTCCGTTCTATGCGCAGGTTTGGTATGACACTCATTCAAAGTCTGAAGAAAACAATATTTATCCTTACGATGAGCATGAAGACGATGACATGATCGTTCCTGTAGAAAAACTGTAGTATTCAATATGAAAAAAGCTGTAATTTACGTTTTTAGCGGAACTGGAAATACCCGCCTGGTTGCGGAGCTGTACAAGCAAAATCTTACGGAATATGAAACTATAATTTATGACGTTAAGATGAAAAAATGCGGCTCAAAATTTGTTTTTGAGGCTTTCCCAAATCCGAATGAATTTGATTTGGTCGGATTCGGGCATCCTGTTTATGGATTCAATATTCCAAAGCCGTTTGATGATTTTATAAATATTTTGCCAAAGCTTGAAAGAACTACGAAGGCATTTGTTTTTAAAACCAGCGGAGAAGGGCTGTGCATAAATGAATTTTCTTCGCAGCGGCTTATCCGCAAAATGGAAAAAAAAGGCTGTGAATTTGTTTCCGACCGGCATTATGTAATGCCTTACAATATGATTTTCAGGCATACACCGGAAATGGTTAAGCGTGAATGGCTTTATGCAAAGGCTTATGCGCGGCTTTCTTGCAAGGAGCTTCAGGAAGGCAAAATTGACAAAGTCCACATAAATCCTTTGGTTCGATTTTGGGTTCCGCTCGTCCGCATTGAATGGATTTACTATCCGCTTTCCGCGCCTTTTTCCATGAAAGTTGATATGAAAAAATGCGTGAAATGCCAGAAATGCGTAAAAAACTGTCCGCTGAATAATATTTCTTTTAACGGAAAGAAATTCAGTTTCGGGCATAACTGCACAATGTGCACATGCTGTTCTTTTGGATGCCCGGCAAATGCAATAAGCATAGGACTTCTGAACGGCTGGAAAATCAACGGCTCATATAATATAGAAAAAACCGCTGCAGACGAAAAAATAGAGTCCCCGGAAATCGGGAAACTCTATTCAGGGCTGCATCCTTGGCTTTACAAAAAATATTACCGCAAGCTGGATATGAAACTGATAGCCGGCGGAATTGAGCTGTAAATTTACTCTGAGCTAGAAGTTTTTTTAGCTTCCTTTGTTTTTGTTTCTTTTTCAGAGTTGTTGCTAGCGGTTGCAGCGGCGGCTTTTCCACCGATAAAACCTGCGAGCAATGTCTTCAGGTTGATTCCCAGTGATTCTCCAAGCCCTTCGCTTATCTGGGTTACATTGTTCATAATGTCGGACTGGAGCTTTGAAGAATCTCCGCCGTACATATATATTTTTCCCACATTCTGGTATGACTTTCCGGCGGCTTCCGCAATTTTTGGCAGCTGTTCAAAGTAAACTTTAAGCGCATCAAGTTCCATCTGCTGTCGCGCCGCATCGCCGTAAAGCTTCATGGCTTCGGCTTTTTCGCGCATACCTTCAGCTTCGGCAACAAGTTTGGCTTTTATGGCTTCCGCATCCGCTTTTCCCTGTACCTGCATTGCTTCGGCAAGAGCCTTCTTTCCGGCTGCCTCGTTTTCCATTGCAAGTTTTTCGGCTTCAGCTTTTTTCAGTTTTTGGAAAGCCTCTGCTTCCGCTTGTTTCTGAAGTTCAAATGCTTCTGCTTCCGCTTTTCGCTGTCTTGTGTAAAGCTCGGCATCTGCCTTCTGTTCTGCGGCAAATTTATCAGCTTCCGCTGTTTTCTTTATTTCCGCATCAAGAGCCTTTTCCTTGATGGCAACTTCCTTTTCCTGAATTTCAATCTGTTTTTCCTGCTTTGCAATGTTTGCGTCCGCAGCCTTGATTTCAAGCACTTTTCGCTGGTTTTCAGTTTCAATGCCCATTGCGGCTTCTGCTTTTGCCGCTTCTGTGTCTGCTTGAAGTTTCAACGCCGCTTTTTTTATTGCAAGGTCGTTTTGCTTCTGGGCGATTTCGAGTTCCGCCGCAACACGAGCATCGTTCGCCGCTTTGTCAGCCTGTGCCTGCGCGATTTTTATTTCAGCTTCCGCCGCCGCTTTTGCCTTTGCAGCGTCTTTTGAAATGCTTACGGTATTTTCAATTCCAAGATTATTGATAACTCCATTGTCATCCTTGAAATTCTGGATGTTGAAGGTTGTAAGCTCAAGCCCTAAATCTTCAAGGTTCGGCTTTACATTCTGCGCAATTTGTTCGGCAAGAACTTTTTTGTCTCCCTGAATCAAATCCTTCAGCTTAATCTGGCTTATGATTTCCCGGATATTTCCTTCAAGAACCGGCTTTACAATGTCTGCGATATTTCCTGTTGTGTAGCCAATGAATTTTGCCGCGGCTTTTTTCATAACTTCGTTGTTCTGGGAAATCGCAATATTTGCAATCGCATCAACTTTGATATTTATTGCATCTTGAGTTGGAATTGATTCCTTGCTTACAAAATCAACCTGAATATTTTCAAGCGTCATATAGTCTATGCGCTGAAGAAACGGAACAACAAAAACTGCTTTTCCTGTAACAGTCTTGTTTCCAAAAGGTCCTACGCGGATTCCAATCTTGTTCTTTGGAACTTTCTTGTACGAACAGAAAAAAAGCACCAGAAGAACAACCACAGCCAGAATCAAAATTAAGTTGAACGAAGTCATTTTTGCCCCCGATAAATATATTTATTCTTTTAGTGTAAAGCAGTTTTTTAGATTTGTATATAAAAGAATTTTAACTGTATGAAGGTTGTCGGTTGTTTGAAAAACGGCAAAGCAGCATTAAAAATAAATTTTTAATATGACATACAGTTGTCATGTTTTGGCCTTTATAATTTTGCTATAAATTATGGAGTTTTTTTATGGAATACGAAATTGTAAATCTTGAATCAAAAACTTTTGCGGGCGTGTGCGCAACAACTTCTAACGGCGCGGATGACATGAAAACAAAAATCGGCGGGCTGTGGCAGTCGTTCTGCGGCGGAATCTGGCAGAAAATGAGTGGTCTTGCAAACAGAAAAAATGTCGGTCTTTACTGCGACTACGGAAAAACGGTAAAAGATAGCTACCTAGTTCTTGTGGGCGCGGAAGTTACAAAGGAAGGCGCGGACAATGCTGAAAAAGCAGGACTTTGCGTAAAGTCTGTTCCTGCCGGAAAATATGCAAAATTTACAGTAAGGGGAAGCGTTTCTGTTGCGGTTGGAAAAGCCTGGGAAGAAATCTGGAAAACGCCCCTTGACCGAACTTTTACCGGCGACTTTGAAGAGTATCAGGAAGACTGCGATGGAAAAAACGGTACAATTTTTATCTATGTTGCGGTAAAATAGGAACAATGGCTTTGGGAATTTTTTCCAAAAACATACGACGTTTTAGGCAAAAACACGGCGTGTTTTAAAAAATTCACGCCGAGAATTTAAAAAAGTACGGCGTGTTTTTCCTGAAAACTCGGCAAAGTTAAACAGGCTATCGGCAAAATAACACCTGTCTTGTTTGTGAAAAAACGGCTTTATATCTTGCCGATAAAATGGAATGTTTGAAGAACAACATTATTCCGCACTAACAGGCTTCCAATTAGTGCGCTAAATGCCTCCCAATTAGTGCACTAACAGTCTGCCTTTTAGTGCACTATTTCCTTGACGATTAGAGTTATATTCTGAAGCAATTTACATAACGCTTCAGCCAGCGTGCGTGATGAAGCTACTCTTGAGCAAAAAGTCCATGTGCAAGGCATATTTTTGAATCATAATTCCAAAAATGAGCTGACTTTCAAAATGAATATATTTCTTTATAACAAAGTGTATAAGATTTTTCCTAATGAATTCGTTGTATGAGAAGCATTTTTGTTCCTGCAATTATGATAATCAATAATATATTGTTTTGCAGATTCTGGAATATCTATTTGAGGATTGGAAGATATCATTTCATATAGCTTTTCAACTATCAATTGTTTTTGTCTTCCATATAAGTCTTTTGAGAAGGCTTGTTGTGAAATCTTTACTTTACGTTTTGCTTTTGGATTATATTCAAAACAATAAATTTCGTCATTGTGTGTAAATTTTTTCAAAAAATTTCCCTCCAAAAATTTTTTGTGATTTGTTATTGAGCAATTATTTCTGTAAAAATCGTATCATAGTCATAACGATTGTCAAGATATATTAAAAATAGTAAACGCATCTTTGCCTGTTTTGACATAAATTTTGGCTTGATATTTTTGTGCCTGAATAAAAAAAGCGGAACTTCCAGAAGAAATTCCGCTTCAGGTTTTTGCAAGCTTAGCGATTATTTTTTTTGTTAGAAAGTGTAGATTGCGCTAAGTTTTTTGGTAATTGTCAAAGGATTATATTCGTTTGTGCTTATGCAAACTTCGCCGTTTTCTACAGATGTGCCTCTTACAGCACTATAATACAATCTGTCTGCACCAACAGAGAATGAAACGACTTCAAGTCTTTCATTGTTTGGAACATTCTTGAACAAGTTTGTAGTATTGCTGTCAGAGAAGTCTACTTTGTAAATCTGGTGAAAGCCAGTTTCATCGCCGTTTTTGTTAAGCAGTGAATATTTCATATACAACGAGCCGTCGTTTTCTATAGTTTGAGAAACTTTTCCTTCTGGCAAATCTACTTTGTTGAATTCATTTATGAGACAGCCGTCAGAATCTATGATTTTTACAAAATAGAAATATTTTTCAGAAGAATAAGACGAATCTGTGTTTGTGTATCTGCCCCAAAGACTTCCGTCATTGCTTACAGTGTAATCTTTTATATCCCAACAATAACCAGTTGATATTTCTGTGGATTTATACGCTGGTTCATCAGTTCCTTTTATAAAGAACAAATTATAAAAACGAGAATAGCTTTCACAGACTGCATTTCCAAACCAGAACAACCGTTCGTCATCGCTTGTAAGCCATTCCAATGCGGCTTCGTCTTTAAGTTCTGAATACAACATTCCGTATGTTTCATCATTTTTAAAGCAGTCAAGACGGAATTCTTTTTCACCATGTGTATTACATTTTGAAAAAGCATCGTTTAAAATTTTCTGGCAATCTGCAGAACCATCTGCTTTTAAATACGAATTATTAACAGAGGTAAACCCGGATTTGTAAGTATTATCGTTAAATAAGCTGTGTCTTACACAATCTCCATTATTATTATAATAATTACTGTTTTTTGTAAAATATTCAGTTCCTTTTATTTCTGTTGAAGAGTTTACAGGTTTATCGCTGTTGCAAAGCAATGTGTCAGTTCCTTTTACATATAAAATATCTGCCAAAAAATTATGTTTGTAACCTGAAGATGAAGAAGAACTTATGTAATTTTGAGAATAACTGTAATATCCGTCCCAAAAAACATTGTAAAGCAAATTGCGGAGTTTGAATGTATCAAGAGCTTTTATTGCATCCGCATTTTTTAAGCCTTTTGTGACATTATAGATATCCTCATAGCCTTCAATATTTTTAAAAACATCAAACCGCACATCAACATCATCTGTTGAAATACAATAATAACTAGAACTGAAGTCTTTCGCTATTCCAACAATATAGTTTACAACATTTTCAGGAATCAATGTTCCATCATCATCTACAATTTTTGAATAAACATAATACGTTCCATTGTAACAGTTTAGTTCATTTGTATTCCAATATGCTGGCCATGTATATTGCATATTAAAATAAGAACCATAGTAAAGTTCTAGTGCTGTATTATCTGCTATAAATTCTCCGTCTTTAAAAGAATTGCCATTGCGTAAAGATTTATACAAACCATTACCACTGATATAATACATAATTTCATTGTTTTCATCGTAAACCCAGTTTTGTAAACTAGAACCAGAAGAACTGTAGTAAATATTAAAAATGTTATTTGGATTATTTACAGGAATTGCACGCAAAAAGTTTGCATACGAACCCGATTGCCATCTAGAACCTTCCACAAAAATAATCTGTCCATCACCTGTAATTTTAAATGAATTATATTCCGTTCCAGCTACTGACGCTGTTAACTGTGTAATTTCATTTGTTTTTGGATTAAATTTGTAAATAACACTGTAATTATTAGATGAATCATATGTTTGTGCCATATAATAAAGGTTGCCGGCGTTATCAAACTTGATTCCTTTGTCAATTTCCAAATTCTGATAATCATTATTATAAGAATTTGAGTCATTGTTTATTTTTAGAATATCAGCAATCGTATTGTCTTCATGAATACAGATAAGCTGTCCTAATGTTTTATATTCCTGCTGCCGGTTAATTTCATTTCCATTTTCATCAACAGTGATTTTTGTTTCGTAGAACCAGCTTTGTCCGTTCAGAACAATAAAAATATCATTTGAATCTTCTAGCGGCGATTTATAAATTTCCTTTACAGTGGCAAGGTTTGCATTTTCCGCCATTGTAATGGCAGATTCAAAAGAACCGTTCTCAAGAATTTTAAGAAGCGGTGAATCGTCAATAGAGGAATCTTCTGCGGCTCGTGCATTTCTGCTATATGCGGCGCGATCTAAAGAATCTCTGTCTACAGCGGCAATTGCCTTCGCATTTGAAAAATCAAATTTCAGGCCGCTTTTTACAACGCTTGAAAGAACGCCTGTGCCTGGTGTAGATGTTCCTCCAGTATCACCGCCAGAACTGCCTCCTGTAGTGTCTCCGGTGGTACTTCCAGTAGTGCCCGAATTTCCAGAATTGTCGATAGATTTTTCACTGACACCATCAGAACAACCTGCGGCAACTAATGAAACTGCAACTGAAAAAACAGCCATAAGTATTTTCAATTTTTTCATAAAAGATCTCCTCTCCAAGGCTCTTTCCCTTGTTTATTTGTTTTTTGAAATGCTCAAAGTTGCCTTTTTTTATGGGCGTTATTTTGAGCAGATTTTATATCACTGCTATCAAAAGATGCAAAATCTCTTCTATATTATTATCTTCACATCAATTTGTAAATAACCAAAAAATCTGCTCAAAATAACGCCCGTTTTTTAGGACAGAAATTAGTTAATATTTTAGAAAATTTTGCTGAGCAATAGAGTGTGAATAAAAAAAGCGGAACTTCCAGAAGAAATTCCGCTTCAAGTTTTTTGGTTAGTCTTTTTCCACGTCGTAGCAGTTTATGTGCAGGTCTTTAAGCTGTTGCTTGTCTACCGGGCTTGGGCATTCGTCCATCGGGCTGGCGGCCAGGTTGTTCTTCGGGAAGGCGATTACTTCGTGGATGCTTTCCTCGTGGCACATGAGCATGATAAGGCGGTCAAGGCCTGGAGCGATTCCTCCGTGCGGCGGTGCGCCGAACTTGAACGCCTGAACAAGGAAGCCGAACGCTTTTTCCGCGCGCTCACGGCTGTAGCCTACGATTTCAAAAATGCGTTCCTGCAGTGCCGGGTCGTTGATACGCATTGAGCCGGAAGCGAGCTCGTAGCCGTTCAGAACAAGGTCGTACAAGTCGCCTTTTACAGCGCCAGGGTCGCTTTCGAGTGTGTCCCAGTATTTTTTCTGCGGAAGCGTGAACATATGGTGCTCTGTTTCCCACTTGTTCTCTTCTTCGTTCCATGCAAAGTACGGGAAGTCGATAATCCATGCGAAGTGGAATTCGTCTTCCGGGTTGTAAAGGTTCAGGTCCTTGCCGAGCTGTTTTCGCACGGCTCCAAGGGCAACGCAGGCTGTCTGCCATTTTTCGTCGCTTACAAAAAGCAGAAGGTCGTTCTTTTCCGCGCCGAGTTTTGTGCAGATTTCCGCTTCTTTTCCGGCGAAGAATTTTGAGATTCCGCCTTCAAATTTTCCTTCTGCATCAACTTTCATCCAGGCAAGTCCTTTTGCATGGTTGATTTTTGCAACGCTTTCAAGCGCCTCTATGTGCTTTCGGCTGTATTTGTCCGCCGCATTTTTTACAACAAGAGCCTTGAGGCCGCTTCGCTTGTGGCGTTCGATGTTTTTGTCTGCGTTTGCCGCGCCCGCTTTGAATGCGTTGAAGTCGCTCAAATCCGCCATGAATGCCGCGTCCTGCATTTTCATGTCAAAGCGCAAATCCGGCTTGTCGCTTCCGTAAAGGTCAAAAGCATCATCCCAGGAAATGCGGTCAAAGTGAACAGGAAGCTCATAGTTCAGCGTTTTCTTGAAGATATGGCGCATAAGCTCTTCGGTTGTTTCCAGAACTTCCTCGCGGTTTGTAAAGCTCATTTCCATATCAATTTGTGTGAATTCCGGCTGCCGGTCGCCTCGTGCGTCTTCATCGCGGTAGCAGCGCGCAATCTGGAAATACTTGTCGAATCCGGAAACCATCAGAAGCTGCTTGTAAAGCTGCGGGCTCTGCGGAAGTGAATAGAATTTTCCCGGGTGAACGCGGCTTGGAACAAGGTAGTCGCGCGCGCCTTCCGGTGTTGATTTTATGAATGTTGGAGTTTCGATTTCAAGGAATCCTTTTGAAGTAAGAAATTCCCGTGTTGCAAAAGTTACTGCCGAGCGCAAAATTATGTTGTGCTGCATAGGCTCGCGGCGCAGGTCAAGGTAGCGGTATTTCAGGCGCAAGTCCTCATTTGGAAGAACGACTGTTCCGTCTTTCTGGCGTACTTCTTCAATTGAAAATGGAAGTTCCTGGCTTGTTGTGAAAATTTCAATGTCGGTCGCTTCAACTTCAATTTCGCCGGTCGGCATATCCTTGTTCACATCTTTTTCAGCACGCGCTGAAACAACACCTTCAACAGCGATACAATATTCCGACTTTAAGGAAGCGGCAATTTTTTTAACTTCGTCAGAGGCATTGTCGCCTACCATTACCTGAGTGATTCCATATCGGTCGCGCAGACGGATAAAAACAAGTCCGCCCAGATCGCGGGTTCGGCTGACCCAGCCGTTCAGTACAACTTTTTTGCCGACGTCAGCTTTTGTGAGCTCGCCGCAAGTTGCAGTTCGTTTAGAATTTTCCATAAATATTCCTTTCCGTGGCGATTTTGCCACGCTGATTAATTTGCGGATAACAGTTTTCTATATTCTAATAAGATGTTCGATTTTGAGCAATTATCCCTAATCTGATAACCATGGCAAATGCATTATAAATGTATTCAGCAAAAAACTGGCTCCCAATCACGGTTTCGTGGTTCAAAATCACGCAATAATGTGTTGCGCGCTGATTGTTGCAAAGTAACTGTAGAATTGCCCGCTCATGCGGTCGCAGAAATCAGAGTGTTTTTGTCCCACGAACCGTTCCTTCTCGCAAACTTTTCTTGAATTATCTATAATGAGTTTGCTCTATTAATATGTTTGACTTGCATAGAATGAGAGACGGAAAAAATTAAAATAATTTTTTTTGACTTTCGTTGCATGATAGTTTTAGAATTGTATTCTAAAACTATGAAAACATTAAAACCAACTATTTATATGATTTATGGCCCGTACGGCAGCGGAAAGACAAATGTCTTGTTTAAGCTTTGCTATAAGAAATTGTGTGAGAAAAATCCTGAGTCAAAAATGGTATTTATTTCTGCAAATTTCTGTACACTTGGACAGAATTATACCTGTAAGAGGTTCTGTGAAATTATTGAAATTCCATTTGTATCAAGATTGGAAGAAAAACTTGAAAATTATACTTTTGATCCAGATACTATCTATTTCATAGATTTTGGTTCTTCTTTAACAGCTCAAAAGTATATCTTTGATTTTTTAAATTCTGGTAAGTTTAACTTTAATCCTATTCTAACAATACCAGCTTTTATGGATTTTTCGGTAGTAAAATCAGTATTATCACAATTTAGTTTTATAACAGCTCCACAAGTGTTATTAACATTTTGTGATTATGTTCCTAAAACCAGAACAAACGATTTTGAAGATTATCTCAATAAACTAAATGCAAAAATCATTGGGTTTAATAATTCTTCGTATCTCACCAGAGGATTTATATTAAAATAATTTTTTTGGTTCTCATTTTATGAGAGCGTGCTATATTATATTAATCGTTAGGGGGGCTCATGGCTAAAACAAAATCTAACTTAAATAAAAAACATGAGAGTTTTGCAACATACAAACGCATCGTTAGATATGATGAAATGATTGCAAGTGGAACTTATCCTAATGTTTATGATTTTAGAAGAGAATTCAAGGTTTCAGAAGCAACAGTACATCGTGATTTAGATGCTCTACGCTGGCAATTTGGAGCTGAGTTTTTACTAGAATATGATCGCTTCCATAAAGGTTATTATTATACAAGACCTACATTCAGAGTTCCTGGACATCTTACTACAAGTAAACAAATAATTGCTGCACGCTTAATGCAGAATCTTATAGAATCTCTTCACGGTACGCCTTTATATAATCAGGCTATAGAAGTTTTTGCTAATTTTTCTGACAATATCGAACCTGATACAAAAATCTCTCTTGGTAAAGAACTGTCAAAAAAGATTTCATTTATTGGTATGAAACCTGTTCAGATTTCCAATGAAGTCTGGGATAGCATAGAAACAGCTTTGGCAAAAAATCAGTATATTACTTTTGATTACAGTTTTTATGACGGTAACGAGGAAACTCAGAAATATACAATTCAACCTTGGCAGCTTTTGTATTATCAGGGAATGTGGTCTTTATACGGAAACGTTCCAAAAGAAAAGCAAGCTAAGTTTTTCAATCTTCCATTAATCAGTAATGTCGAAGTCAGAAAAGAAACTTTTGAACCACCGAAAGATTGCGAGTACCTAAAAAAAGCAAAAGGAAATTTCGGCCGTTATATCGGAAGCGAAACCTTTAATTGCAAAATCAGAATCAACAGAGATATTACTGCAAATTACATCAGAACCTACAAATGGACTGATGACCAGAAGTTTGAAACTCAGAAAGACGGCACTGTTATAATGACTTTTTCAAGCAACCAGTATTATCCTGTGTTAAACTGGATAATGAGCCAAGGTCAGTGGATTACTCCACTCGGACCACAGCAACTTGTTGAAGAATGGAAAGAGAATGTTAAAGGCATGTATAAATTATCTAAAGATTTATAACTATTTAATAGACAACATATCAGGAGATTAATTATGAAATTATCGATTGTAACTTGGAATTGTGAAGGTCCATGCTATTGTGGTAAAGAAGTTGAAACAGAAAAATGGGTAAAATCAAAACTTCCATATATTAAAAACTTTTGTGCAAATGCGGATATTTATGCAGTTCAAGAATGTTCTAAAATATGGAGCAATAGCTGGAATTGTAAATTCAAAGAATGGCATGGGGATTCTATCGACCCGGGAGAACGTGGCTTAGGTTTATTTTCAAATACTTACTCTTTTTCTCGCTTAAACGCAGAATCTGTAGATAGATATAGATATTTTATTCCATACATTGTTTACGATACGTCTAGTGTTCCACAATTCATACTTATTCATATATGGACAAAAGATTTAGATATCAGTGGGGAAAAAGGTCATGGCTATGTTGAACAAGTCTATGATGCCATAAATGATGATGACTATATAAAAACAATTACAAATACAAAACTAGATATTCTTTGTGTTGGAGATTTTAATTTTGGATGGAAATATCCTGGAGATATAAAAGAAGCTGAAAAGTTTTATAATTTTATGTGGAATAAACTTGGATTAAAACCATTAAATAACTTCAATACATCACCATACACATATAATCGAACTTTTTTTAATGATTGTTGTTTAGCAAGTGCTAATTGGCATTTAACATCATCTTGTAAATACGGTGATTATAATGAAAGCGACCATTGTCCTGTTTTATTTGAATTGGAAAAATAATATTGCACCTCTCACTCTTTGCAAGTGTTCGCTCGTATAATCACTTACAAGGAGCTTCAAAATGAATATAACTGATAATATTTCTAATCCAGCAAAAATAAATCAACAGGCTTTCTTTCTTGAATCTCATCAAAAATTAAACCCAAATGCACGTCCTAGTCCTGCAGAAAAAAATACCGGCTGTTTTACGGATATGCTGCAAAGGGCTAAAAATGTAGAACTTAAAAAAATCAATTCTGTTAATAAATCTCAAGAAATCTGGAAATCATTAAAAATAGATACAATAAGAACCAGTTATACAAGAATGGCAGAACAATTATTTTCTTTTAATAATAAAGAAAATATCAATTTAAATCTTTTAAGAAGTATCTCTGTTTATACAGATAACTCATTTTCAATTCAATCTTTGAATAAAAATTATAATAATAACGAAACAGTTGAAATTAAAAAAATTGATTTATTTATATAGCCCTAAATTCGAGTTTTGATTTTAGGATAAGATTTCAGTCTGCATTGCAGAATGTGGGCTGAAATACAACTGACATAATGACGGAAAAGACCGTCCATACATCTCGCCTGATGATATTCCAGAAAGTAATTCTGTTTTAATACGCCCCAGTCAGGTTCATTCCGGAGCTGATTTTGAACCAGTAAAAGCTGCATGAATAAAGCAATTATAGGAAACGGTTTGTTCGAGGCTTTCAAAAAGTTCGCTTTTTTCATTGTCTTTAAGCCCGGATTTGGCCTGCCATAAAGATTTTGGAAAACTTTTCCTCTATATATCACGTCCTAATTTTTTGAATATTTCTTTATCTTCGGAAATTGTTGTGCCGGAAGATGTGAGCATGTTTCCGGTTATTGTGGCGCTCGCGCCGCTGCGGAATACAGATTCGCCATTTCCTGGCATAAGTTTGCGGCCGGCGGCAAGTCTTATGTCCGCCGCCGGGTTTATGTAGCGGAACATTGCGATTGTTCTTAGGATTTCGTTCTCGGAGAGCGGTTTTAGATTTTCAAAGGCTGTGCCGGGTATTGGAATGAGCGCGTTTATTGGAATAGAGCCCGCGCCTGCTTCTGAAAGAGCAAGGGCCATTTCAATCCTGTCTGAAAAGGTTTCGCCTATTCCGATTATTCCTCCGGAACAGATTCGGAGCCCTGCGGCTTTGACATTTTTTAGCGTTTCCATTTTCATTTCGTAAGTGTGGCTCGTGCAGATGTTTTTGAAATTTGCACGGCTTGTCTCAATGTTGTGATGGATTCCTGAAACACCGGCTTTTTTTAGCGCGTAGATCTGTTCCTTTGAAATAAATCCCATGGATGCGCAGGTTTTTATGTTAAGATTTGAATTAATCATTTTAAATGCTTTAAGGGCTTTTTCAAAATCCTTTCCGGAGAGTGATTTTCCTGATGTTACAATTGAAAAACGGTGCACACCTTCATCTGCAAGCGCTTTTGCCTGTCTGAAAATTTCTTCCGGCTCAAGAAAGTCGTATTCCGGACAGTTTGTCTTGTTGAAAATGCTCTGCGCGCAGAATTTGCAGTTTTCGCCGCAGCGGCCGCTTTTTGCATTGATGATGGAGCACAGGTCTATGCGGTCTCCCATAAAATGACTGCGTATTAAATCCGCGCCTTTGCAAAGTTGAGTTAATTCGCAGGTTTTAAAAAAAGAAAGATTGTCGGAATGGCTTAGCCGTTTTCCGTTTGTGATTTGTTCCGCAAGTTGAAGTAAATTGTTTTCCATAAGAAAAGTATAATGAAAATAAGCTATATTGTAAACTTATAGT
Organism: Treponema sp.; assembly: GCA_050873685.1. Lineage (GTDB taxonomy): Bacteria > Spirochaetota > Spirochaetia > Treponematales > Treponemataceae > Treponema_D. Next base: position 57,004 of record JBNMJH010000011.1, on the reverse strand, counting down.
AATAAAAGTGGTTTACAATATAAGAGGGTGAAAATTTTCAGCCTGCAGAAAAAATTATTCCAAATAAAAACGAGGGAGTTTTTTCCCTCGTAAAAATATTTAAAAGTTATCTTGAAAGTTTTCTGTAAACGGTTCGTTTTGGAACGCTTGCGTCTTCGCCGAACTGTTCTTTTTTCCATTCTGCATATTCTGACCAGTTTCCTTCAAAGAATCGGACTTCAGAATTGTTTTCAAATGCAAGAATGTGTGTGCAGATTCGGTCAAGGAACCAGCGGTCGTGGCTTACAACAAGAGCGCAGCCGGCAAAGTCTTCCAAGGCTTCTTCCAGCGCGCGCACAGTCTGAACGTCCAGATCGTTTGTTGGTTCGTCGAAGAGAAGAACGTTTCCAGCTTCCTTCAGCATCATTCCCAGGTTCAAGCGGTTTTTTTCTCCGCCGGAAAGCACGCTGACTTTTTTGTTCTGGTCCGGGCCTGCAAAGTTGAACCAGCCGCAATATGCGTGGGCGTTCACTTCGCGGACGCCGCCTTCCATTGGTCTGCCTTTTTCGTCCACCGCGCCGAGCTTTATCATGTCTGCGCCGCCGCCAAGAGTTTCGTAGACGGTTTTGTTTGGATCAAGGCCGCTTCTCATCTGGTCAACGTATACAAGTTTTACAGTTGAGCCGATTTTTACATCGCCGCTGTCTGGTTTTTCTCCGTTTGGAAGTCCAGCCGCATCAGCAATCAGTTTGAAAAGCGTTGTTTTTCCAGCGCCGTTCGGACCTACGATTCCTACAATTGCTCCGGCCGGAATATGAACATTCAGCTTGTCGAAAAGAAGCTTGTCGCCATAGGATTTTGTAAGATTTTCCAAGTCGATGACCTGGTTTCCAAGCCTTGGCCCGGCTGGAATTGAAATCTGCGTGTCTTTCAGCTGAGCTTTTGATTCCTGGGACATAAGCTCGTTGTAGCGGGAAATGTGTTCCTTGTGTTTTGCCTGTCGGCCTTTTGCGCCCATGTGAATCCATTCAAGCTCGCGCTGAATTTCTTTCTGGCGTGCTGTTTCATTCTTGTTTTCCTGCGCAAGACGCGCGTTCTTCTGTTCAAGCCAGCTTGTGTAGTTTCCTTTGAAAGGATAACCTTCACCGCGGTCAAGCTCAAGAATCCAGCCAGCAACTTCATCAAGAAAGTAACGGTCGTGGGTTACTGCAATTACTGTTCCTGGGTAATCATGAAGATGTTTTTCCAGCCAGGCAACAGTTTCCGCGTCAAGATGGTTTGTCGGTTCGTCGAGCAGCAGAATATCCGGCTTCTGAAGCAAAAGGCGGCAAAGCGCTACACGTCGTCGTTCTCCGCCGGAAAGCACATCAACAATCTGGTCTGGCGGCGGGCAGCGAAGAGCGTCCATGGCAAGCTCAAGGTTGTTGTCAAGATTCCAGGCATCAAGCGCGTCGAGCTTTTCCTGGACTTCACCTTGCCGTGCGCAAAGTTTGTCGATATCTGCGTCTGGATCACCGAACGCTTCGTTGATTTTGTCAAATTCTTCAAGAAGGGAAGTGATTTCCTTAACGCCTTCTTTTACAGTTTCAAGAACGGTTTTTCCAGGTGTGAGCTGCGGCTCCTGTTCAAGATAGCCGATTGTGTATCCTGGTGCTAATTTTGTTTCGCCGGAAAAATCTTTGTCTACTCCTGCAAGGATTTTAAAAAGGGAAGATTTTCCAGAGCCGTTTGCGCCGATAACACCAATTTTTGCGCCGTAATAATAAGAAATGCTTACGTCTTTTAAAACAACTTTTGTTCCATAAGCACGTGTTACACGATCCATCGTGTAAATGATTTTTTTATCGTCGTATGTTTTAGCCATGCTGAACATTATAATAGAAAAGAATTTAAAATAGAAGTGTTGAAATTCAAAACAAAGCTGCGGAAACGAAGTTCAAGGTTTAATGGCGTATTGACAAAATGTCGCGGGGGGGGGGTAGACTTTCAAAAATAGCAGTGTGTGAACTGACACCAAAAGTTCACCAAATTAAACATTGCAAAAAAATAAAGGTATGGGAGTTTATATGAAAAAGTTCTTATGCTTATTTTTGGCTGCCGCATTTGTGTTTGCGGCTGTTTCCTGCTCTTCTGACGGCGGTTCAGATAACGATGATTCAATTTCTTCATTGATTAATAATGGCGGTTCAACTGTTGATTTGACCGGAAAAGAAATCAAGGAAGATGTTTCTGTTAATTCCACTGTAACAATTAAAAACGCTGATTTCGGTGGAAATACATTGACTGTAAATGCTGCCAATGTTGTGCTTGAAAATGTAAAAAACGTAACAATCGTTGTTTCTGAAAAAGTACAAAGCTCATCTTTTACAATTAAAAACGGTAGCGGTGAAGTTTCGGTTGTTGTGAAAGGCGGCTCTTCAATTGTAATAAAAGATTCTTCTGTTGCAAGTGTTTCTGTTGAAGGAAAAAATGCTTCCGTTTCTGTTTCGGGAGAAACAAAAGTTGATTCTGTAGATGTAAAGGCTGACGGAGCATCAATTAAGGGTGAGGAAAAATCTTCTATTGGAACTGTAACTGTTGATGAAAAAGTTGAAACGGTTGATGTTGCCGATGGAAATATTGAAAATGTAAAAGCCGGCGAAAATTCTGTTATCAATGTAAGCGGTGATTCAAAAATAGATAATGCTGATGGCGGAAAATTTGTTGCTGATGACGATGTGAATCTTCCGGAAAACGCAAAAAAAATAGAAATTTCTTCTGTTACGTTGAAACAGGCTTCGCCAAAGACAGAATATGAAGTTGGCGACAGATTTGATTATTCAGGGCTTTCTGTTTCTGTAAAATATAGTGATGAAACAGAAAAAGTAATTTCCTTGAACGCGAACAATGTTGAAATTTCTGGATTTAGTTCATCTGATAAGGGTTCCTGCGCAGTTTCTTTTGTTTACAAAGGAAAAAATGTTTCTGGAACGCTTTCTGTAAAAGTAAAAGCTTCCTCAAAAGAGTATAAAATTCTTCTGAATGAAGGAATTGATTCGCTTTTTGACCAGAAATATGATGAAGGCATTGCAAAAATCAAGGCGGCATACAACAAAGAGCAGAACGATGAAACAAAATTGTACTATGCGCTTGCTGAAATTGCCACAATCAGTACAGATATCAGCGTAAGCAATATTATGAAGAATAACTTTGGCATAAAAAATTATCCTTCAACTTTGAACGCGCTTATTAACGGCGAATGGCTTAAAGAATATAAGAGAGGGTATTATGAAGATGTTTATACTTTGAGCAAAGTGTCTGATTCTGATGAAACTTCTTATTATAGTTATTACGTAAAAGTTTCAGGAGAAAGATGCGATTGGAACTCAGATGAAAGAGAATGTTATATAAGCGCCCTGTTGGATGAAGATAATGACTGGATTTCTTGTTATGCGACGGATTTTTATTATGTGAAAAATGTAAAACTTGATGAAAATGGAAAATATTTGGTTCATAAATATGATTTGCCGCAAGATGTGCGAGAGCAGATAACAGATTCAACAACAAAATATAGACGTTCCAATAACGGCGAAAAACTTGTTTTGTCAGACTATGATTCAAAAAAAATCCCAGATTACAACGTTCCAGAATGGCTTAAAAATTCTGACCGTTACAAGAAATCTCTTATAAAGTCAACGCAGACATCGGCTACTGCATCGTTGCTTTTGTGGGGAAATCTTGTTGACTGCAATCCGAACGGCGCGAATGAGCTTATTGACAATATTCTTAAAATTTTTGACGGAAAATTTGAGAATGCAAAGAAACTTGCCGCTTCAATTTCTGAAGGAAATGTTCTTGTGCCGTCAAAAGTAATTTCTGCGCTTCGTCTGGAAGATGTTCTTGGAGATTCTTCTGTTTATATTGGTAAATCTGAACTGAATGTTTTGATTTCAAGCATGCAGATTTTGAAAGGCGCTTTCCAGTGGATTAGTTCTTATGACTTGTCGGCGAACATTTCTTCTGCGAAAGGCTTGTTCGGTGAAAAGTCAGAGGAATTTGAATTTTTCAGGAAACTTGCAAATACTAACTCGCTGCAAGTAAGAAATCTTGGTGCAATGGAAACTTCTAAGAAAACATTCATTGAAGCAATTGAAATTCTTGAAAATTCTTACAATTATCTTGTAAGTTCAGCCAGCGCATATCCTCAGGCTGCAAAAGATGAAGTTGCTCGCTATGGAGATGTTATTCTTGCTGCGGCGGAAGATTTGAAAAAATGTATTGAAAACGGTAAATGTTTCTATATTCCTAAAGAAAATCCATTTGAAACTCTGGAGTGGAATGCGACTTCTTCAAGCAATTCTTTTGGAATTGACATGGGAAAACTTTTTACGGCTGGATATTTTTCTAACTTCTTTGAGCGTGATGGTTCTAGCTTGAAAGTTGCCTGCATGGTTGACTACGATTACCATGCAAACGATGAATATGAATTGAAAAAAGGCAGTTTTGAGCTTGAAATAACAGCTGATATGAAAACTTTAGATGACATTGAAAAAGTTGTTGAAGAAAAAGTAAATGCTTTGATTGTAAATAAGTACAATTGGGTGGAATATGAGGCTAAAGTTGGTTTTCGAGTAGATAGGCATTATTTGAACGATTTGCTTCCTGGCCTGGATTTTGACGGGGTTTCAATGATTCCTATAGACTCCTATAAGGGTTATTTTGACAATTACTAAAATTAACATTCCGCATGAATAGAACTTGCGGTTTTAAGCCTGCTTTGTGCTCAATTTTGAAGCGCAGGCAGGCTTTTTTTTGTTTTTATGATGAAGAAGTTTTTCTTTTTTTTGCTGGGATTCATGTTTTCAAAGTTGTATTCGTTTGAATTCAGCAATAATATCTGCAATTTATGGAGAGATTCTTCTGGCAGAGCGGTTTTGTTCAACTGGAATTTGAACGATTTTCTGCCGGTGAAAAACCATAAATTTTTTGCCGGGGCGAATCTTTTTTATCTGGATTCATCCGTTGAATATTTTAAAGGCTCGGTTTTTAAAGGCGATTTTTGCGCTGAATATGCGAATGATTTTTTCGGTGTTTCCGCGGATTTTGGCTTCTTTTCTTCCAGCTCGCTTTTTGTGGGGCTGGAACATATTTTTAAGCAGGAAGAAATTGGCGGCTTCAACGGGAAAATTGCAGTTCCTTTCTATATAAATGAGTTTTCTGTAAAGCCGTATTTTGGATTTTTTTCCGGCAATTCTGAAAAAGGCGATTTCTACTGGTTTTATGGAAATGTGGAAAATCCGTTTTCTGGAGCGTATGGAATTCAGCTTTCATTTAGAAATCATCAGCTGGATGCTTGTTTTGTGGCAGGAAAAATTTATGTAATGAACAATAATGACGAAAAGCTCGTTGACGCTGCTGAAAATCTTTTTGTCTGCACATACCGTCAATTGTGGAAAACTTCGTTTTGGAAATTCAAACCGTATGCTGGAGTTGCTTTTTTTTACGGAGATTTTAATGGTTCTTTGACAGACGTGAATCAGTCTTATTTTTTGTATCCGTACAAATATTATAAAGTGAACGGCGTGTTTGAAGCGGCGGTGCTTTTGAACGGCTTGTTTTTTGAATATGAAAAATACAAATTTTCTTTTTCAATGGATTTTAATTCGATTTTTTTTGCATTTCAGTCTGGAAAATATGATACAGCTTGGAAGTACAAGAAAAACATTTTTTTCAGCGGAAGTTCGGGAAAAAATTCCGGCAATATTGATTTTTTAAATTTGGCGGGACTGGTTTCTGCGGATTTCAAGGCGAAATACTGTATTCCGTTGAATTTTGCTGATTTGGATTTGTTTTTGTCAAAAAATTTTGTTGTTCCGTTTAAAATTTCTGCGCAAAAATCATCTGGAGCTGGAAATTCAAGTTCTTCCAGCAATGATAGTTTTTCAAAATTTATTTTGCCGTGGATTTTTTCTGAAATTTCTATTGGTTTTGTCTTGAATATTTAGCCGGAATGTTGAGTTTTTTGTGGAAAAGAATAAAATCGCAGGCAGATTTGCAAAAAACTCGACATTAAGACTATTTAGACCTTCCACGGAAAAATACTTGCTTACACAAAATTAAAAAATCCGCTAATATATTCAAAATTAAATTTTAAAAGCAATCTAACGAGCAGCCAAAAGCGTAAGTCCAGTTCGGACCGGCTTTGAGGCTGCTTTTTTTATGCAGTTTTATTTTAGAGGTATTTATGAAATCTTATGACTTGGGCAGTGAAAAAATCTCCCGGCTTGTGCGGCATTTTGCGGTTCCGTGCGTAATCAGCATGCTTGTTGCCGCTTTGTACAACATTGTTGACCAGATTTTTATTGGCTGGAGCAGCGCGGGCGCGTTTGGAAATGCGGCTACGAATATTGTGTATCCGTTTACGGTTCTTGCGCTGGGGCTTGCGCTTCTTGTTGGGGATGGCTGTGCGGCTATGTTCAGTCTTTCGCTTGGCGAAAAAAACAAGGAGAAGGCGGACAAATGTGTTGGAAACGGCGTTTCGGTTCTGGTTGTTCTTTCTGTTCTGCTTTGCGCTCTTGGCTTTTTGTTCAAAAAGCAGATTCTTGGGCTGTTCGGCGCGAATCCGGCGGAAAAACTTTGCTATGATTTTGCAACAGAATATTTTACGGTGATTTGCGCCGGGCTTCCTTTTTACATGATTGGGCAGGGGCTGAACGGCGCAATCCGCGCGGACGGCTCGCCTAAGTTTGCGATGGCTTGCACTTTGGCTGGAGCGATTGCGAACTTGATTCTGGATCCGGTTTTTATTTTTGTGTTTGGAATGGGCGTAAGAGGAGCGGCGATTGCCACTGTTATCGGGCAGGTTTTGACTTTTGCGATGAGCGTTCTGTATCTTTTCCGCTCAAAGAATTTTCATCTTGGCTTGGAATGCATGAAGATTGATTTTTTTATTTTGAGCCGCATGGTTTTTATCGGAATGGCGTCGCTTATTGTGCAGCTTTCGATTGTTATTATCATCGGCGTGAACAACAATCTTCTTTTAAAATACGGATATGAAACTTTTGCAAGCACTGGAGAAGCTTTTGGCTCGGTTGTTCCTCTTGCTGTTGTTGGAATTGTGATGAAGGTTTTTGGAATTGTTGTTTCTATTGTTATTGGAATAAGTCTTGGCGGCCAGCCAATAATCGGATTCAACATGGGCGCTGGAAATTCTGACCGTGTGAAAGAAACTGCGCGCGTTATTTTGCGCCTTGTTCTTGGGCTTGGCGTGGTGGTTTTTCTGATTTTTGAGCTTCTTCCGGATTTGGTTATTTCTGTTTTTGGAAAGAATAATTCCGCGGAATATATGGAGTACGCGCGGCTTTGCATAAGAATTTTCCTGAGCGGAATTATAATGACTTGCTTTGTGAAGTCTAGCTCAATAATTCTTCAGTCGGTTGGAAAAAGCGGAAAGTCAACGTTCCTTGCGCTCCTGCGCGATGTTATTGTGTTTGTTCCGGCTTCAATTATTCTTGCGTCTGCCAGTCACAATATTGTAACAATGCTTTGGAGCGCGCTCATAAGCGATGTTGTTGCGTTTGTGTTTGCGGTGGTATTTTTGCGGCAGAGTATTAGCCAGAATGTCTAGTTTTTTTTAAATTCTGAAAGAACGCTTTCGGCATATTTTCAATTTGCTCCAGATGGGTTTGGCTTGCGCTGTGCTTGTATTAATTCGGGTGTTCCGCACTTTTATTGGTTCAATCGCGAATAATCTGGTGCATAAAAATGAAAAATATGATATACTAATTCCATTAGGGGTTGTAGCTCACCTGGCTAGAGCGTTTGAATGGCATTCAAAAGGTAGGGCGTTCGAGTCGCCTCAGCTCCAATTTTTTGCCGGCGAATTTGTATTTTTCATTAGATTTCGGGAATAATTCTGCCGCAGCCGTAAAATGTTTTTTTCCAGTAGTTTTCGTTCAGGCCGCTGATAATAACGCCTGTTCGGGGACCGGCGCTTGCAGCGTTTAGAAACAAGTTCTGCTTGCCGAAATCGTTTTCACCGGGATTTTTTCCAAGATAAATTCCAACGTGCGTGATTCTGGTGTCTGCTGCGCCTTTGAAAAAAATCAGGTCGCCCGGAAGCGCTTCTCCTAGCGAAACTGGAGATGTCTGGTTGTATATATCCTGCGCGTTCCCTTTTATGTCAATGCCGAGGCTTTGCTTTGCCGTGTAAGAAACAAGGCCTGAACAGTCAAAGCCTGGCTTTGGAGTTTTTCCGCCCCAGACATATTCAGTTCCTTTATAGCCCATTCCAAGATCAATAAATTTTTTGCGCAGATTTATTATGGAATCCATTTTTTGTTCAGATTCTTCAATTGTTGCATTTTTTTCTGTTTCAGGTTCTTTTGCCGGCGCGTTTTGTGTCAGCGGCTTTTTTTGAGTTTTTTCTGCTGATTTTGTTTCTGATTTTTCCTGCGTGGCTGAATTGGTGGCAGATTTGTTTTCTTTTTGCTTGCTGTTCGGAGCGGCTGTGTTTTTTGGAAGCGAGCCAGTTTCGCTTTTTTGTGTGCGTTGTGAATTTTCTGCTTTTTGTTCAGTTTTTGCCTGTTCAGTATTTTTTGAAAGCTGGGATTTTATTCTTGCCTTGTTTTTTTCTAGTTCCAGCCTTGATTTTTCTGTTGCCGAAGAAAGCTTGGTTTTTGAAGATTCAAGTTTCTGGCGTTCCCGTTCAATTTTTTTTAGAATATCAAGTTTTTTTTGTTTTATGTTTTCAAAGAGCTTTGAATTTTCATCTTCTATTTCTTTTTTAGAAGGTTCCCGGTTGATTTTGTAGAAATCTCCATCTTCAATTTCTTGATTTTTAAAAATATCATCGCCCTGTGTTTCTGCATGCACCGCAAAAAGCGCGGCAAAGAGAACAAAAATTAAAGTGAACGCGTTTTTTTGAATTTTTTTCATACAGCCACCTAAGCGAAATTGGATTATGCATGAATGTCGAGTTTTTTTGCAAATTCTGAAAGAACGCTTTCGGCAGATTTCCAGTTTGCTCAGATGGATTTGGCTCGCGCTCCGCTTGTATTAATTCGGGTGCTCCGCACTTTAAGTACTTCAATCGCCAAAAATCTTCACAAACTGTAAATCTGCCTACGCTTTTATTGTTTTCCAAAAAAACTCGGCATTTGGGCAATTTATTTTGACTCAAGAACTTCTTCAGCTTCTGTGTTGATTTCTTCGTCGTTTGAAGTAATCATCATGTTCTGAAGTTTAAGAGAAAGCGCTTCTTTCAAGGCTTTTCCTTCGTCTGTGTTGTCTTCAACGCTGTTCATTGCGTTTTGAATCTGAATGTCGTAAAGTTTTTTTGTCATTCCCCAAACTGCGTAGTATTCGTAGTAGGTTTTTGATTCCTTTGCGTTTTTAGAAGCTTTTACTTCTTTTTGAATCCAGTACGAAGCGATTTTTTCAAGACCGTTCAGTTCAACGGCAGAAACTGCCTGCTTGTACATATTCAGTTCCTGTTCAAGAGTTGTTGCTTCTTTTACATCTCCGCTCTGCTTTGAATGACCTTTCTGAGCTGCTGAAACTGCTTTTCCTACGATTCGCTGCATTTCATCGCCAACCTGAACTTCTACGTCAACCAGATCAGCCCACTGTTTTGTAAATTCAAGATTATCGCCGCGGGCAACTACAACGAACGGTTTTTTGCCTGAAATTCCTGGCATAATTGGAGAAAGATATTCAGCGGAATAATTTCCGTTTCCAATTTCAACAACCCACTGAGGAATTTCAGAGCCGAAAGATGCGCCCTGATAATCAAGAATTGTTACGTAATTTTTCTGAACTTTGGCGGCTTTGCCTTTAATTCCAGAACCGGCAACTTTTGTTGTTGCGCAGCTGCTAAGCAAAAGCGAGGCAACAACAGAAAGAATAAAAATACTCTTTTTCATTTTTTTCTCCTATTTATAAAACCAATCGCCAAAAGACGAATGTTTTTCAAAATTAGTTGCTAAAAAGCCAGATTGTTTATGTAAGAATCAAAATTCTTGCTGAATTGAGTTCTTATGTCTTTTTCTAGAGCCCGGTACGTTCTGTTTGCAGCATCGGATTCGGAAAGAGCGCCTTCTCTGCCTTTTAAATTTATTGCAAACAATGATTTTGTCTGCTGATTGTCCGAAAAATCCAGGTCAAGCGTGTAAACGCAGTAAGTGATTTTTCCTTTTTTTGAAATTTCAGAAGAATAGCTGCCTTCAAGACTGTATTTTTCTTTTTTAGCCGGTGAAGTTTTGAATCCGTAATTTGAAAAAATATCTTGAAAAGCGGATTTTATTTTGTTGTCCTTGTCTCCGGAAATTTTTACGTAAATGGTAATATCTTCCGCGAACTTTTTTTTCGCCAGCTGCGTGTTTTGAAGGGAAACAATTTTCTTGCTGATTTCATTTCCGTTCTCAAAATCAATTACCGTAAGATTTTTAAGCAGTTTGTCGTTTTCCGCGGCAATTTCCGCCGCGAAGCAGATTTCACTGTAGCCATAAAATGTGCCTGGATTTTCGCCGGATTCTTTTATTGCCTGGCGGACTGCAGAATCATTTTTTTCTATATAATCCTGATAAACGGCGGCTGTTTTTTCTTTTTCAAGGATTGCGAGCGCGTACCATTTTTTTTCAGGCTTATTATAAAAATATTCTGCAATTTCAATTCCAATAAGATTTTCTGCCTCAATCTGGCTTGTTATGTTCTGCTGCAAATTTTCAGCTGAGCTGAAAGAAACTTTTCCTTCAGAAAGAGCCTGCTCCATTTTTTTTGATGCAACAGCATTTGATTTGACCGTTTGCCCGAAAACAGAGGAAAGATTTTTTACAGCTTCAAGTTCTGCAGTTTCCCGGTTTTCGCCAGAGCCTGTTCCGTTCATGTATTTTTCTGCTGGATAAACGCTTGCCGGAAAAGTTATCCATTTCGGCATTTTGTTTTTTGCGGCAAACAGAAAACAAGCAGAGAAAACAAAGAAAAACACAAAAATATTTTTTTTCATAAAAATCCTGAAATTGCCTAAGCTATTCTTTCAATGCAAGTTTTAAAACTTTACAGCTGATTTTTTTATGTATTTTTTAATGTCGTTGTTCTGGTCAGACCAGATAATTCTGTTTGTTTCCAAATCAATCAGCTGCATATCAACCTGATATGTTCTTACCTGCTGCCTTCCAACTGTGTCTACGATTGTTGTAACAGTGCCCTGAAGCATAAAATCCGCCGCGGTTTCGTTTCCAATGGATTTTGCAGTTCCGTAGGCATTTTCCGCCTGGTCGTTTTTCTCTGCGCGAAGCTCTTCTCTTTGGTTTGCGTCCGCGACAAATTCCAAAGTTCCGTCATTGATAATTACGTTCTGGAATCTTTTTGAAAGAATTGAAGTGTCGATATGCTCAACGCTCTTGTTTTTAATAGTTCCGATAATTACAACCGGACTTCTGCCTTCTGTTGCCTTGAAATTTGCAATGCGCTTTGATTTTATGCATGAATCGATTAAAGTTGTGCAGACTTGGTCAACATCGTTAGAGTTCCAGTAGCCGCTCAAATCTTTTACGCTTTCATCAGCCGCATATCTTTTTACAGAAGTTGTAGCGCATGAAAAGAAAAACAGTGAAGAAACAGCCAGCAAATTTACTAATACAACTTTTAACTTCATAATTCACCTCTTAAAAAAAATTATTTTATGCAAGAAGAAACAACCAACGAAGGTTTTCCATCTTTCACTTCCGCTTCAAATGGTTTTTCAACAACGCTGCCGTCTGAAAAACGATAAATTACTTTTCCGCTGTACAAACCGGCAGGAACTGTAAAGCCAGCGGCATTAACAGTTTCTGGAAAGAATTCTCCCTGGCGGATGTCCGCGGTTTCTGTTAAGTCAATTGCGGCAAGCCCTGCGGCTGTTGAAGCGCACAATGTGTTGAACGCAACAGAAGCCAAAGAATATGCAAGTCTGCTTCCAGACAATGATTTCAGGCCTCCGTAGCTTGCGTTTATGCTTGCAATTCCTGCTACAATTCCGCTAGTTTTTTTTGTAATGCTCCGGTTCATGCTTGCGGCATATTCTTTTCTAGCTCTTAGTTTAACAGATTTTTCAAGATTTGCATTGTAATTTTCTATTACAACGCTTTTTTTTGTGCCTACATTATTCAAAACAATATCAACGCTGTTTACTGTGGATTTTGCCGTGTAGGAAGGATATACAAACTTGAACTGAACAGGCAATGCTTTGTATGAAGAATTTCCTGTTGGAATGTAAAAAAAAGTTGATTTTGAAGGAAAATACACTTCTCTGGCGGTTTGCTTTCCGATTAATCCTGCAAGAGCAAGAACATCCAGCCGGCCTTTGCCCGAAGGAATTTCTGAATCCGCTGAATCGAAATTTTTTACAAGCGATTTTAGAACCATGGAATCGGAATCAATCTGGCTTTTGTCGCCGTCAGCTTGCCGCAAAATCAAGCTTAAATAACGAGCAAAAGAAGATTCCTTGTAAAGATCTTTTTCTGTGGGTTTCTGAGGCAAGTCTGCTGTAAAAACAGAAGAATCAATATCGTAAGATTTCAAGGATTTTATGTCGTTTCCAAGATTTTCCCGGGCGGAAGGATCCAGCCCTTCGTTTACGATAACTTCTCCATAAAGCCGCCTGTATTCAGGAAGTTTTACAGTTGAAAGCTTTGTAAGCTGGTTTATGGCGTTAGTTAAATCGCCCTGCAAATAATAGCAGAGGGAATTCATTGTGTTTACCAAAAGATACTCGTAAACATTTCCTCTGTATTCCTTTAAATTTTCATTTACAATGGCTTTCCCGATTGATTTTGTAACGCTTTTTGTAAGCGCGTCGAACATCTGTTCATCAGTTTTTTCAAAAACAGCGGAAGCCTGGGCATATTCTCCGTTAAGAAAATAAAGCATTGCAAGATCCAGATTGTCTCTTATATTCGCTTTCTTTTTTGTTTTATACAAAAGCATTCCAAGGCAAGTTTTGTAATCGCGGTTCTCGTAGGCCTTGCTGAATTCTTGCTCTTTGTATTTGATTGGCTTGATTTTCTTCTGACTATCTTTTTTTTCGGCGTGAGCGGAAGTTTCAGTTTCTTCCACATTTATTTTTGTAGAAGCGCATGATGAAAAAATACAAGCTGACACGAGTATAAAAATTCTGATAATTTTTTTCATTATAAACTCGAAGTTTTGATAATTTTTGGAACGTCTTAAGTTCTGGCTGCTATCTATTATAAAACAAGATATATTGAAATTCTAAAAAAAAACTAAAATTTTTCAAGGAAAATGTCTATAGGAAAGTTTCCGTTTGAATCAGTATAATAAAAAATAAACATGACACATAGATGTCGTGTTCAAAATGATATTATAAAACAGAAAGTGAAGGCGGTATGAAAATAGACAGGCTTATCGGCATTCTTTCAATTCTCTTGCAGGAAGAAAAAATCACTGCTCCGGAACTGGCAGAAAGATTTGAAGTTTCAAGAAGAACAATAAACAGGGACATTGAAAACTTGTGCAGCGCCGGCATTCCGGTTGTAACATCGCAGGGCGCAGGCGGCGGCATCAGCATAATGGACGGCTACAGAATTGACAGGGCGATTCTTTCGTCTAAGGATATGCAGATGATTATGGCTGGCCTTAGAAGCCTGGACAGTGTGAGCGGCAGCCATTATTATGTGCAGCTTATGGAAAAACTTAAGGCTGGCTCGTCTAAGTTTGTCAGCGGAAATGAGTCTATTCTTATCGACCTGTCATCATGGAACAAGGATTCTTTGGCACAGAAGATTGAGCTGATTCAAGATGCCATTGAGCGCGGAAAGAAATTGAGCTTTCGTTATTATGCTCCGGGCGGAAACACGGAAAGGGAAATTGAGCCGTACTTTCTGATTTTCAAATGGTCAAGCTGGTACATTTATGGATATTGTCTTTTGAGAAATGATTACCGGATGTTCAAGCTGAACCGGATGGCGGAACTGGCGCAATCAGGAAATTTTGAAAAAAGAAGCGCGGTGCCAATGCCGGACTTGTCGAATGAAAAAGTTTTTCCTTCAAAGGCAAAGCTAAAGGCAGTTTTTCATCCTTCAATGAAATGGCATCTTATTGAAGAATATGGCATAGACTCATTTTCAGAAATGCCGGATGGAAACCTTCTGTTTGAGCATGATTATTCTGATGAAAATGGGCTGCTTTCCTGGATGCTTTTGTGCGGGAACAAAGTTACAGTTCTTGAACCAGAATCTATAAGGAAGGAATTGTTTCATATCGCATCTGAGCTTTCAGAAAAATACAGAAAAGAAGGGGAAAAATGAAAACAGTGTATGTTTATGTAATGAACACAATGGCTGATTGGGAAGTCGGCTACTGCCTTGCGGAACTTAATTCAAAAAGATTTTTCAGGAAGGATGCAGAGGAAATTTCGGTGAAAACAGTATCTCTTTCAGAATCGCCTGTAAAATCCATGGGAGGCCTTGCAATTGTTCCAGATTTAATGATAAAGGATATTCAGGTAACAAAAGACAATGCGCTGATACTTCCCGGTTCAGACAACTGGACTAATGCTGATAACCTTAAGATTGTTGAGATTGCGAAGCATTTTCTGGAAGCCGGAGGGCTGGTTGCGGCGATATGCGGAGCTACTGTGGCTCTTGCAAATATGGGGCTTCTGGATGACAGGAAACACACGAGCAATGGTGTAGGTTTTCTAAATATGTTTTGCCCGGAATACAAGGGAACAGGCAATTATATCGATAAGCCGGCTGTTCGTGATGGAAACTTGATAACTGCGTCAGCTGCGGGCGCGCTTGACATGGCAAAACTGATTTTGGAATATCTGGACGTATATAAAGCAGAAACATTGGAACACTGGTATGCATATTTCAGCACTGGCAATGCAAATGAATTCTTTGCCATGATGCAGACTCTGTAAAAGCAAGGCGGTTTAAACAATGAAAAAATGGTATGACGAAGAATACAAATTTTCTATAGAAGTAACGGGCTTTTTGCGTGGCGACCATACGGAACATTTGTGCAGAAACGGTGAAGAAATTGGCGATAAATACACCTGCACATACGGCTGCCCCGTGAACGAACAAGGCTACGGAATATGCTCTAAAATGATGCAGATTCTTTACGCAGATATGCAGGCCGTTAGAAGCGGCGGAGATTTAACACTCGTCGGAGGAACAGAATCGAACGTGAAGGACTATGTATGCCCGGACGGCTGTGTCTGCTTCAGAATGATAGCCGAAAAGACCGGCGCGGAAAATTTTTACAAAGGCAAATATTATCAGGAGTAAGATGATTTTTGAAAGTTATAAATATTCAAAAGAAGATTATGCCTAGGAGAATTCAATGCCAGAAGTAAGTCGTTTCGAGGGTATGGTTGTTTACCCTCTGTTTCTTTTTTTTGACGGCTATTGTTGTTATTACTGATTTAATTTATTCGCAATAAATTTTGCGAACTTTACACAAAGAATAAGAGCAAGCACAATGACAATAAAAAGAAAAAAAACTTCCATAAAGATTATTCCTTTTTATCACCTAATACTAACATAATGAATGCGCCGATTAATGGCGATAAAAGAATAGATATTGCCAAAAAACCTCCGAATGAACGTCCTCTATTTTTAGCACCATTAGCAACAACGAAAGATAAAATTAGCCAAACAATAAATACAAAAATCCCATTTAATTACTCCTATGGAACAATTATAAGGCTGAAAAATACAGAAGTAAAGAGAAGTTGCATGAATATTTTGTCCGGCGGCGGTTTCGGCAGGGGCAACCACCGGCACCCCTGTCATAAATTGTGTGTAATATGGTAGAGTTTAGAATGCGGTAATTTCTAGTTTCACGAAGCACTTCAATAAATTCCTTGCTTTTTGTTCATTCAACAATGTCATCCTAAACTTCTCTCATCCAGGAAAATTGATTTGCTGAGGTTTTATTTCAAAGAATACTTTTCAGAATTTGGATCAATAGAATCTCCTTTGCCATCACCTTTATGAGGTTGGCTCATAAGTTGTTGCACTGCATCGTTCCAACCATTTTGGTCATATTCTTCCAGATATTTTTCAAGTCCTGGGTAAAAATCAATAGTTTTCAAATATTCTTTTGCGAGTTGAAAACCATTGTCTTTTCCAAGTGATTTGCCTTTCATAAATTCCTTAAACTCTGCATACCATGCTGGATCAGCAGATGTTTCGTCATTCCAAAGATATGGATTCATTTCGCTTAAGAAATGAGCAAGATTTTCATTTTTGTTATCTTCCCAGCAAGCATTAAGCATAAAGAAAATAAGCGAAAAAAATTCGAAATTGTTCATTTTGTACCTCTTTTTTTTGGTTTTACAACTGGTATTTTCTTTTTACCAGATGGTTTTACAGGACTTTTTAGACCTGTTTTAGGATTCCATTCAATAGAGCTTCTGTTGTATCCACCATCCCATATTATTCCTGAAGAATCTACTTCTGCCCAATGTTGCCCACCATTTCCTAACGGTTCTATATACCATCTATTTCCCCATTGGTCTGTTCCAGCATATAAAGAAGCATCATTGGCAATTCTTGAAATTGTATCACGATTCTTCTGTGTATCAGCAAGATGACCAGGTCTTGCGGCGAAAATATGTTTCAGTTGCGAAGGATTGGTTGTTATTCTGTTCGGAAAAAGTTCTGAAGATTCCTTACTCATGGCAGCCACCGGCAGGAGCCTTCTTTTTATTCCTTGCTGTCTGATATGATTTTATCACAATTCCCTGTTTTTGTAAGTCCTTGAAAAACTTGTAACGGGCAGAGCCATAAACAAGAATTATTTGCGGTTGCAGTTCTTGAACCATCATCTTCAAGTAATGTTCGTATTCCGCCCAATTTTCGGAATGAAGTAAATCGCTTGCAACAACTCCAAGACAGACAACACTGTTTCTTGGAATTCCTTTAAAACAGATATCCAATGTATCAGGACTCCAGCGAACATTGTTTATTACATTAACTCCCTGTGTTGTGCACCAGAAACCGAAGGCTCTCATTCGGTAAGTGTTCCAGGCTTTTAGCGGAGTGGGAAAATCTTTATAGGTGCTGAAATCAGGCGTTATAATTCCAGAAAAGTGACAGATTATTTCTATTGCTTTATTGTAGTCATTCCAAATGCCATGAAGTCCGTCAAACTTGTAATCATCACAGTAAAAACAGATATAAGCATCATACTTGTAATTTTTATTTTTTCTTATCATTTTATTGTGCAAAGTTATAGCTTCAGGCCATGTTAGAAGTTCTGCCGGAATCTCAATTTTTGCCGTAGGACAAAAAGGAACGTCTCCTTTCGTCCAATCTCTACATTCTTTTACCATAAAGGCATTCCACCATATATCCCGAATACCTTTACGTTTTCCACAATTTATAGTTTTCTTCATAGTTTTTACCTTTAAACAAATAGTATTTTTTGAAAAATTCAGACGGCTTATCCAATAAGAACAAACCGCCTGAACTGACTTCTAAGCAATTTCTACAGTTTCAGAAATCGCTTCTACAAGATACTTGCGTTCATAACCAGACTTTCCAGCATATCTAGTACGGACAACAATCTTGTACTTACTAGTTGTTAGGCTCTGCGGAATTGCAAACAGAAGTTTTGATGGTAGATTGTAAATCAAAGCGGATTCAACTTTTATCCAATCACTTTCGCCGCTCAAACTGTCCGTGCCTTCTAAAATCGGCGCAAACCAAATGCCAGATTTCTCGCCGCCAACTTTAAGACTTGCTCCTTCAATCAAAACAGAGCCGCCAGCCGTCAGTTTTCCGTCCGACTTTCCGCTTGAAACATCTGTTACGCTTGAAATAATGCCGCTTGGTGCAATGTATTCAGATGACGCAATCTCAATATTCTGCACCGCGTCTTTCAAGGTTTTTGTTGCTGTGAATTTTACAGTAAGAGAAGGCTTTCCTGTTTCACTATCTACGCTTCCTTTTCCTGCAATGTAGAAAGTGCCAAGTTCTCCGAACTTAACCGCATTTCCTGCCGCAAGAACTTTAAGTACTGTATTTGCATAAGCGTTCAATACACTAGCAACAGTCCCTAAATCCACAAGCGGAATCGCCTGCGCTATTTCGTCAAGAATGTTTTGCGTGCTGTACGTAACACGCTCTACTCTTCCGTAAAAGTTCTGCTCGTCCTCCTTTGCGAACTGGTTTTTCTGTAACTTAACGGAAACCCGTCCGTTAGCCGATTCCTGAAGTTTTATAAAAGCATTGTTTTCGCTCATAATTGTTCTCCTCCATGCTTACGCTTTTTGCTGCGCGCTAACAAAAAACGCTAAAGCGTGGTATAATGGATTTGTTTACAAGGACTTTTCAGAAACTCTGTGGTTTTCCTTGATGATTAAATAATAAATGGAGCAATAATAAGCAAATCAGACATATTCAAAATTAGAAGAGGCAAAAGTGGTTAATAATCAGACTTATTCAAAATTAGCAATAAGTTTTGCAGATTTTATGAATCAGATTGACAATGATATTATTAAGGACAAAAGCGGAATTCCTTTTAAGCTTGATTTTATAGATAATGCATTAAAAACAGGTATTTCAAATCCATTACGTGTAGAAAATAAAAGCAATGAAGCAAGATATTTCTCTGAAGAAGGTTTTACAAAACCAGTGGCAAGAAAAATTCTTGAAAATTTTGAACCAAAAAGACTTGCTGATTATATAAATGATTTACTTGAATCTGACGAAGATGGATATTCTGCAGAGGACTTATGCGAAGATTTTTTCCCAAATGACGAATCTGTAAATCCTGCAAACATAGCAGAAAATTTAGTTGAGGCTTTTAGAAGTATCTTAAAGAAAAGACTTGCACAAAAGGACGAAAGACCAAAAGCTAAAAAAGAAATTAAAGAAGAAATAAAAACACAAACAAAACTAGAACAACAACCATATATAGAACAACGACTGAAAGAAGCCTTGGACATTATTTTTACAAAAAATCCAAAAACTGACCTTGCTGATTTTAGAATGATTCCGGCCTGTCTAAAAGATAAAATTGTTGCTAATCCACCGTTTAAAGAAAAAGTTGATAAAATGATTCTTCCATACTATAGATATATAGAAGGACTGCTAAAGGTAAAAAGTGAAGAAAATCCTATAAATTTTGAACACATTGCTTCTTACATTCAAGATTTGTATGAGGATTTAAAAACAAGATTTACAGACCAGGAAGATATTTTTAATGCTATAAGTGAAACATTTATAAATATTACTCATCACAAAGCAAAGAAATCTACATGCGAAATTCTTACATCATTCTTTATACAGAATTGCGAGGTATTTGATGCTGTTGCCAAATAAAGTAATTCGATATGAAGAGTCTGTAATTTCAAAATTTCCAATTATCTTACAAAAACTAACAGAGCAAAAATCATTGAAACCAGAATTATTGTTTGAATCGTGTAAGGCTCATTTTTCAGGAATAAATGTTTTCTTGCAGACTTTAGATTGCCTTTATGCAATGAATAAAATTGAATTTGAAGATGGAGTGATTACAATATGCTGAAAGAGATATGGAGTGAACGTTTTAAAAATCATGATAGCCCGGAAAAAGCAATTCAATTAAAAGCCGGTTTAAATGTTGTAATAGGTATTACTGAAACTGGAAACGAATCAGGAAATTCTCTTGGAAAATCAACTTTTCTGCATATAATCGATTTTATTTTAGGAGGCGAAAGTTTTCTTAAAACAAAGTCTTTTAAGAATGCTGGTGAACACAAGATTTATTATATGTTCAAGTTTTCTGGAAAAGAATTCAGATTCTGTAGAACTGTCAGAAAGCCGTCTTCTGTGTATAAGTGTCAAAGCGATTATTCCTATACGGAAGCAGATAAATATGACAGTCTTGATGATTATAAAAAATTCCTTGCTGCACAATATAAAATTGATACTTCGGAACTTTCATTTAGAGATTGGATAAGCCCTTTTTTTAAGATTTTCAATAAAAGTCCAAATTTTAAAGACCGTCCTTTAATGAACAATACCACTTCCTCTGAGCAGGAAGAAATACACACTCTTGAAAAAATATTTAACAGGTTTTTAGAAATAAAAGAAATGGTTGAAGTAACCGCCAAGAGGAAAAATCTAACAGATGTAAAAAAATATGCAACAAAGAAAAAAATCGAACTGAAAGAATTAAGTCCAATTTCTAATCCCAAAGAAACAAAGAAAGAAATTGAAGCATTAGAATCTAACAAACATCAGTTGCTGGAAAATCAAAATGCTTATATTAAAGAACTTGATGCAAAGACTTCTATTAGACTTGCAGAAATTAATGCCCAATTGAGTATACTCCGGCGAAAAAGAAACCGGCTTGATAGTCAGATTTCAAATCTCAGAAAAGAAAATACTAAAGAGAGTTCTCCTGTTGCCGAATCCTTTGAATTATTAAAACAGTTTTTTCCTGATGTAAACATCAGGAAAATCGAAGAAATAGAAAATTTTCATTCTAAACTTTCAGAAATACTTAAGACAGAATATGAAGAGAAAATTAATGAACTAAATAAACAATTAAAGCCTATTGATGAAACAATACAAGAATTACAGAATGAGTTTTATTCTTTAAGCGGAAACAATGATTTTCAAATGCCATTTTTGAAAGAATATGCAAATCTTCAATCTAAAATTGATGATAAAAAGGCAGACCTTGAACGGTATTATAAAAATCAAAGAATCATAAATGAAGCAAAAGAAGCAAAGCCTGTTCTGATTCCAAAAGAAACTGAAATTCTCAATGATATTGAAAGAAAAATAAATCCTGTTCTTGCAGATTTTTCTGAAAAGGTGTTGGGTACAAATTACTGTAAAATTCAACTTCATTTTGAAGATACATCCAAATATTCAGTTTCAGTAATGACAGATGATGGAACTAGCACAACATATCTTGCTCCCATTGCTTTTGATTTAGCGATATTAAAATTATCTTCACTTCCTATTATTGCTCATGATTCATATTTATTTTCTGATACAAAAGGCAAAAGATTTGATTCTTTAATGCAGTATTATGATACTATGAATACTCTTGTAGGAAAACAGGTTTTCATTAGTGTACATCAAAGGAAAGCACCTAATGAATTTTCTAATCGTACAAATCAAATAATTGAAAGAAATAAAGTTCTTGTGCTACAAGAAAATGGCAATGAACTATATGGGGAAAACTGGTCAAT
The DNA here is from genome assembly GCA_050873685.1 of Treponema sp. Lineage (GTDB taxonomy): Bacteria > Spirochaetota > Spirochaetia > Treponematales > Treponemataceae > Treponema_D. The sequence continues at coordinate 35,844 of JBNMJH010000011.1, read as the reverse complement.
AACCAAAAGTAAATAGGCTATTTGCCTTTAGAAGACAGCGTATTTACCATAGGCATAAAATATATTTGCTTGAAGTAAATAGACTATGTGCTTATAGTAAATATTCGTCTTTCTGCACCGCTGGAAACTTCTTTTCAACCATTTCCTTTATTGTTTCAGATAATTCTTTCTCAAAAAAATCATGCACTTCTTCTCTCTGAAAGCTGGCGTTGCGTAAAAATAAGTCGGCTGGGTGAATTTCCAAGGCATAGGCAATTTTTAGAATTAGTTCGAAGGACGGAAAGTTCTTTCGGGATTCTATTCCGCCGATGGTGCTTTTTGCGCAGTCACAAATTCCAGATAGTTCAAGCTGAGACATATTCTTTTGTGTTCTGTAAAAAATCAGGTTTTCAATAAAATCTTCTTGATATTTATTCATACGGTCAAAATAACCGTTCAAACAGCTTTAGAAGTGGGTGGAACTGTCCGATGATATAACAAAGGTGGATTTAGCCGTATTTTTATTGTAAAAGTACAGTTTTGCCCAGCTTTTAAGGAAACTAATCAATGAAAACCGACATTCAAATCGCAAATGAATCCGTAAGCCCGAACAGCCGCGAGCTTTTGATTCTTAAAAAATACTTTCCGCAGTGCTTCTCAAGGCCAGATATTGACGAAAACGGCAGAATCATAAAGGAGCATTTTGACATAGAAAAACTGGCTGAACTTTTAAACAAAGACGAAGTTGATATAAAAAAAGAAGGTTTTACTCTGAACTTCTTGGGAAAGAGTTATGCACACTACCAGTCCAACTTGGACAGCGAAACCGTGATTGTGCCGGATGAAAAAAAATCAGAGAGCGGCAGCGAGAATATCTATATTGTGGGCGATAACCTTGATGCCCTGCAGCACTTGAAGTATTCCTACGCTGAAAAGATAAAGTGTATCTACATTGATCCGCCCTACAACACAGGCAAGGATGATTTTGTCTACAACGACAAATTTGGTTTTACTGCGAAAGATCTTGTTGAAAAAGTTGATGTTAGCGAAGATGAGGCAGAGCGCATTTGCAGCATGAACGGAAAATGCACCCATTCGGCATGGCTCACTTTTATGTATCCGCGTCTAGCCCTTGCCCGTGAACTTTTGCGCGAGGACGGCGTGATTTTTATCAGCATTGATGACAACGAGCAGGCGAATTTGAAACGATTGTGTGATGAGGTGTTTGGTGAAGGGAATTTTGTAGCGGTAATTAACTGGAAAGGAAGAGGCGGTCGCCAAGATAGTAAATATTTTGCTGCTGTGCATGAGTATATACTTTGTTATGCAAAAACAATTGATAATTTCGTTGCTGGAAATGATATAAAAAGTGGAGATGTTTATCCTAAATATGATGAAAATAGAAATAGATATTACAAAATTCAACTTTTAAGAAAGTGGGGGTCTAATAGTAAACGTGAAGATCGTCCAAATTTATATTATCCGATAAAAGATCCTGATGGAAATGATTTTTATCCTGTTGTTATACAACAGGATAGCCAGCGCCCATCAAATTTGCAAAAATTTGATGGTTGCTGGCGCTGGGCGCCAGCAACCATGCAGCAAGCTATAGACGCTGGACGAGTAGAATTTTCTAAAAATAAATATGGGGATTGGATTGCATACGAAAAAATATTTGCACCAACAGCCGGAGAAGAAAAAACAAAAAAATTTATAACATGGATAGATGATATTGGAAATGGTGCAATAGATATAAAAAATCTATTTAAAACGACTCCATTTGACTATGCAAAGCCTTTGTTGCTAATACAACGTTTTTTGACAATGGCTAACATTGAAGAAAACGACATCATCCTCGACTTCTTCTCCGGCTCTGGCACAACCGCGCATGCTGTAATGGACTTGAATGCAAGCGATAATGGTAGACGCAAGTTCATCATGGTACAGCTGGACGAAAGCGTCAAAAAAGGCAGCGAGGCAGAAAAAGCCGGATTCAAGACAATCGACGAAATCGGACAAGAGCGCATCCGCCGTGCAGCTGCAAAAATCAAGGCGGAACACCCGGACACAACCGCAGACTTGGGCTTTAAGACTTACTATCTAAAATCCATGCCGAAAGAAACTTTGGATAAAATCAAAACCTTTAATCCGAACACGCTTTTTACAAGCGACGGCGACATCGTAAAATCACTTGGCGAAAAAACACTTCTGCAGACCTGGCAAATAAGGGATGGTTTTGGCTTCAATATAACTCCTAAAGAAATCGACCTTGCGGGCTATACAGCCTATCTTCTGGATGATGAAAAAATCGGAAAGTATCTGTACTTGCTTGGCGAGATTGAGGAAAAGTCAGTCAAGGAGCTTATCCGCAAAATTGAAAGCCTTGAACTTACGGCGGACAAAATTTTTGTATACGGCTATTCCTTCGACTTCAATATGCTCAATTCGTTAAAAATGAATCTTAAGACGCTAAAAAACCGTAATCCGATTGAACCTATTGTGAGGTACTAAATGCGACTTGAACAGAATTTACCGCATCAGACAAACGCAATCAATGCAGTGCTTCATGTTTTTGATGGAATTGAACCGAAGTTCTGTACGGACAGAACAAAATGCCCTTTGATGATAGAGGATATTGCGGCAATAAAAAAGAATATCGCACAGATTCAAAACGGAGAAAAACTAGATTGCTTTGCTGGTGGCTACAAAGTGCCGGAAAGATTGCGGGAGAATTATACAGATTCCAGTTCAAAATATCTGAACATCGACATAAAAATGGAGACGGGAACAGGCAAGACTTATGTCTACACAAAGACAATATTTGAGCTGCACAAGGCATATGGAATCAATAAGTTCATTGTTCTTGTGCCGACTGTTCCAATCAAGGAAGGTGCAAAAGCGTTCTTAAAATCTTCATATATGAAAAGCGACTTGCAGTCTTTGTATGAAGGAACTGAGTTACGGCTTCATGTTTTGGACGCTCAGAAACAAAAAACAAAAGGACGGAAATCTTTCCCGGCGGCAATTCAGGCGTTTGCAGAAAGCACAGACTTGAATGGAAACAAAATTGATGTGCTTTTGACAAACAGCGGAATGTTGAATTCTGCTGCCACGATGGATGCCGAATACGACCAGACTTTGCTAGGAAACTTTACAAATCCGTACAAAGTTTTGCAGAGCATAAATCCGTTTGTAATTATCGACGAGCCTCATAAATTCAACCGCGCAAAAGGAACATTCAAAACGCTTGTGGAAAAAATCAGACCGCAATGCATTATCCGCTACGGTGCGACTTTTCCAGAAATGGGCAAGGGTAAAATCGATTATGAAAATGTGCTGTATTCTCTTGGAGCGTGCGCTTCTTTCAATGACAATCTTGTAAAAGGCGTGCAGGTTGAATACATTGCAGACGAAGAAAAAATCAAAGACCGGATAAAAATCAAAGTGTTGGAAATAAACACAGCAAAAGGCGAAACAAAAACTGTACGTTTCCAGAATGAGCAGACAAAAAAGACTTTTGAGCTGTTGGAAACAGATTCTTTGAGCAACATCGACTCAAACTTTGAAAATATCCATGTTTCTTCAATTTCAAAATCAGAGGTTGAACTGAGCAACGGAATGATTCTGCACAAGAGCGACTCGCTATATCCTGATGTGTTCAGCGAGACATTCCAGATTACAATGCTGAATCTTGCGCTTGAACGCCACTTTGAAAAAGAATACGAAAACTTCTGTGGCGGTCTTACAAAAATAAAGACGCTTTCGTTGTTTTTTATTGATTCAATAGACTCTTTCCGCAATGACGGCTATCTTCGTAAGGAATTTGAACGGCTTTTAAAAGAGAAATTACAGTCGCTGATTGAAAAATACAAAGCGTCAGAATTAAAAAAAGATAATGAATACGCAGGTTATCTTTCTTATTCATTTTCGCATTTAAATGAGACAATTGCAGGTTATTTTTCAGAAGACAACAGCACGGACAGCGAAGAGGTGAAAGAAGAGGTTGATAAAGTTCTCCGCAGAAAAGATGAAATCATCAAAATCAGAAAAAACAATGGCGAATGGGAGCCTACAAGATTTATCTTTTCAAAATGGACGCTCAAAGAAGGCTGGGACAATCCGAATGTGTTTGTGATTGCAAAGCTTCGTTCAAGCGGAAGTGAAACAAGCAAGCTGCAGGAAGTAGGACGGGGATTGCGTCTGCCTGTTGATGAGCTTGGAGAACGGCAAAGCGACAGGCAGTTTTATCTTCGTTACATAATTGACTATTCAGAAAAAGATTTTGCAGAAAAACTTCTTGCAGAAATCAATGCCGGAGCAGAACGGGAATTCAAGATTACAAAGGCATTCCTTGAAGAGTTTGCTAAAAAGAAGCAGATTGATTCCAAGGTCTTTTTTAAAGATTTGATTTTAAAAGATTTTATAAACCCGATAACTTCTGAGCCAATCAAGGAAAATCTTGAAGAGTTCAAAGAAAACTATCCAGATTTATTCACTGCATTGCGCTCTGGAAAAGTTGTTAGCATAAATGCGAGCAAGGGAAAAGACTGTGAAAAAGTCAAAATCCGAAAAGAAAACTATGACAAACTAAGCAAGCTCTGGAAAAGCATAAACCAGAAATTCTACCTGCATTTTGATTTTACAAAAGAAAGCGAGTTAAAAGAAATGCTTTTAGATTTGCTAAAGAAAGGAATTGACGGTTCTACGGCGGTTTCAACTTCAATTCAGCAGACTGCAAAAGATGAAGACGGAGCTGTAAAGTTTACGACACAAGTTGGTTCTACATTTACGCTGAAAAAGGATTTGCCATATTCTGACTTTTTGAAAAAAGCGCAGAAAGAGACAAATATTCCGATTGTGCTTTTGCACGAAGTTTTCTGTGAATATTTTAAGTCAAAGCCAGTTCCAGAAAAGTTTTTCAGCAATCAGACTTTGAGGTACTTAATTGAAGGCTGCCGCGACTGGTATATCAGAACATTTGCAGAAAAATATTCATATGAAAAAGTCGATGTTCCTGTTGATGACCCGCTTTGTGACGAAAACAATTCGGTAAAAAAATATATAGTCCGCAACGATATAGGTGTTTTAAACTGCAAGGAAACTCCGCTGGAAAACTATCTGTATGATTCCTGCGCGTATGATTCAGAGCTGGAGCGCAACAATATTACACACAGCATAAAATCAAGCATTGCTTCTGTTGAAGTATATGGAAAGATTCCTCGGCGCACTGTAAGAATCCCGACTTATGCCGACGGAACTTACAGCCCGGATTTTATGTATGTCATAAATCGTGCTTCCGGGAAAAAGCAGCTTAATCTTGTTGTTGAAACAAAAGACAAGACAAAAGACCATATAGATCCGGAAGAAAGACGAAAATTTTCAGCAGCACATAAACTGTTTGAAAAGCTGAAATATGAGCTGCCGGATGTGTATTACAGTCCTCAGATTTCAAAACAGGACATGACGGAAATCATCGAAAGTGTAGTGAAAGGGGATGCGCTGAACAGCGATTTGTACGAATAAAAAAGGCTTAGGTGTTTTCTGAAAAGTTGTTTAGTGTGCTAATGGGTAGGCTGTTCGTGTGGGAGAGCACGCAGTTTACAAAAAAATATCCGTTGCTTTGCTTCTGGTTTAGAAAAACAAAATGCTTACCGATGATAAACCTGAGATAATATAGAAATGATTAAAAAGTTTAATATTCACGGTGATAATATGGTAGAGTGCGAAAGAGCATTTAAACTTTGCTAGTTGTTAGAGAATCCGCATAGTCTTTGCAGAAGAATATCACTGAAAAACACTGAGCCAACGCATACTTTTAGCAATCAAGGTTTTCTTCAATCAATAGAAAATCAAACAAATCAATAGTAATAATGCCGTTTTCGTCTACAGTCGGTTTAAGTCCATTTTTTGTAACGATAATCTTCTTAAAAGAATCATCAATATTGCGGAGCGATTTTTTCTCCTGAGCTTTCTTTTCTTCTGAATTCATTGCAAGAGCCGACTGGATATAATATTTCTGGCTTCCGAGAGTCGCTATAAAATCTACTTCAAGAGATTTCTGTGCATAAATACTTTTTCCGTTGACATCAACGCGGTCAGTTTTTTCGCTTACATTCACTTCCCCAAAATCAACAGAAAACCCGCGGTAGCGAAGCTCGTTGTAAATTATATTTTCCATGATGTGAGATTCTTCTATCTGCCTGAAATTGAGCCGTGCGTTTCTTACGCCTATATCCTCAAAATAAATCTTGAACGGTGCGGAAATGTATTTTTTCCCCTTTATGCTGTATTTTTGTGTCTTTGAAATAACAAACGCATCTTCAAGATATTCTGCAAAAGACATGATTGTGTTGTCAGTAATGTCTTTTTTTGTTACAGATTTGAATGTATTTGCAAGTTTCAGAGCGTTTATTGGAGTTCCTGTCATTGAAGCAAGCATATCAAAAGTTTCCGCAAGCTCAAGCTGTTTTCGGATTCCGTTATGCTGGATTATATCTTTCAGGTAAGTTTCTTCGCAAAGATTTTTCAGATATGAAACTTTTTCTTCCTCGGTTTTCATCAATGCAACAAGAGGAATGCCCCCTGTAATTATATAAGATTTCCATGCTTCTGCCGGTGAAAGTTTCAGTCCCTCGCAATATTCCGAAAAAGAAAGCGGAAGAATATGGATTTCTGTTCCACGTCCCTTAAATTCAGTAACGATGTCTGAAGAAAGAAATTTTGAGTTTGAGCCAGTCACATATATATCAAAATTCTGATGACGCAAAAATCCGTTCAGCGTACCGACGAAATTTTCAAGCAGCTGCACCTCATCAAGAAGAAGATAAAAATCATCAGAATCATTTGTACGTTCTTTTATGTAAGCACGGAATTTCTTTGCATTTACAAGATATGAGCTGTTTTTCTGCGTGATTCTGGTTTGCTCCTCTGGAAAATATGAGTCAAGCAAATCCAAATCTTCATCAGAATCAAATGCAAATTTTATAATGTTGTCCTTTGGAATACTCTTACTGCAAAGATAACCATAGTAAAGCTCATTCATCAAATAAGATTTTCCTGCGCGGCGTGCACCTGTGATAATTTTTATAAGTCCGTTCTTTTCTCGGGCTTTAAACCTTTCAAGATATACAGGGCGGGTAAATCTCATTTTTTTACTCCTATTAAAAAAATATCAAAGACTTTGAATGATTTTTAATAGGAGTATAGCGCATCAAATATCAATTTGCAAGGAAATCACCTATAAAAATATCGCTCATTGCAATTTCTGTTCCTATTCCAAAATTGCATATCCAGTTATAAAAACAAAATATTGGCAATAACTATACTTTTCTTCTATATTGTAAACTAGAAAATGGAAACAGAAGGAACAAAAAATGACAAAAGAAGAATTTGGTAAAGTTGACAAGTTTGGAATTGGCGCGCCGAATGACGGATTTGCAAAGTATTTTTCGGGGCAGTCGTTTTTGAAGCCGCTTACAGATGCAAAAAAAGGCGAAGTTCCAATTTTCAATGTAACTTTTGAGCCGGGCTGCAGGAACAACTGGCATATTCATCATGCAGCAAAGGGCGGCGGACAGGTTTTAATCTGCACGGCGGGAAGCGGATGGTATCAGGAATGGGGAAAGACAGCGGTTTCCATGGAAGCTGGCAGCGTTGTTGTGATTCCGGCAAATGTGAAGCACTGGCACGGCGCGAAGAAAGATTCTTGGTTCAGCCACATAACTTTTGAGCCGGCAGGGGAAAACACTTCAAACGAATGGCTGGAGCCGGTAAGCGACGAAGAATACGGAAAACTGTAACTTTTGAAAAACAGGAATCGGAAAAATGAAAATAATTTGTTTTATGTACGCAAGCCTTGACGGGCGGATTGACTGCGCAATGACTGAAAAAATCGATCCGGAGGCAAAAAGCTATTACACTCATCTTGCGTCGTTCGGAGATTTTACGCAGATAAACGGAAAAACAACGAACGCAATGCACTATGCGGCGGAAGGCGTTTTTAAGGCGAAGAATCATCAGGATTGCGGCGAATGTTTCTACAAGGCGGCGAATTCTTCCGGCTATCAGGTTTGCATGGATACGCGCGGAACTTTGCTTTGGGAAACAAACAAGGTTGATGGAAAACCTTTGATTGTTGTTGCAAGAGGAAAGGCAAGCTCAGAATATCTTGAATATTTGAAATCATGCGGAATTTCGTACATTGCGTGCGGCTCAGAAAAAATCGACTTGAAGAAAGCTGTTTCTGTTCTGGAAAAGGAATTCGGCGTAAAAAAAGCGGTTCTTACCGGCGGCGGACACATAAACGCTTCATTTTTGGATGCCGGTCTTGTTGACGAAGTTGAAATGATGTTTGGTCCGGGCATTGACGGGCGTGAAGGCTGGGCTGCAAGTTTTGATGGAAGAGCTCAGAACAGAAATCCGGTTCTTCTGGACTTGCAGGACGTTGAAAAACTGGAAAAAGGAACTGTGCTTTTAAAATATAAGGTAAAAAAGTAGAAATTGCCTTTTTTTCCGCCGGATAAGAACGCCCATAAAATTATTTTTTGAAGAAATCAACGAATGCTTTTGCGGTGCGGCTTAGGTTTGCGGATTTTTTCCAGGCTAGAACTGTGGTCATTGGATTTGCTTTTTCAAGCGGCACAAAAGAAAGTTCATCGTATTTTCTGTTGTTTTCTGCGGTAATGGCGGCATAGTTCTGGGCTTTTACAAGATGAGCAATGTTTCCGGGCAGATTGAATGTTCCTGCAACTGAGATTTTTTCTGCATAGTCGGAAAGCCAGGCTGAAACTTCGCTCCGCATTGTTGTTCTCCACGGAATATAAAGCGGAATTGAAGCAAGGTCCTGCGGCGTTACAGATTTTTTTGCGGCAAGAGGATTGTCGCTGCGCACAAGAATTCCCCATTGTTCAACAGTTTTTAACCGCACAAAATCGTAGTGGGGAATTGCAATCGGTTCTGCCATCAGACCAAAATCAAGGATTCCCTGGTCGATGCGGAATTTTATATCATCAGCAATCGCACTGTAAATTCTGAAAGTAACTTTTGGATTTTGCTTTTGGAAATCTGCAAGTTTTTCTGAAAGTTCTCCCATTCCAAGATATTCTCCGCAGCCGAACGAAAGCTCTCCAGAAATTTCTGATTTGTCGTCGGAAAACTCTCGGCGGATTTTGTCTTCAAGAGAAAGCATTTCTTCCGCCCGTCGTTTTAGAAGAAGCCCCGCGTCTGTAAGAATAATGCTGTGGCTTGAGCGCACAAAAAGACTTTGCCCTAGCTCTTCTTCAAGCTGTGCAATCTGCCGGGAAAGCGCCGGCTGGCTTACATTGAGCGACATTGCGGCTTTCGTGAAATTTTCTTCCCGTGCAACCGCCAAAAAATAGCGCAAGACTCTAAGTTCCATGCGTTTAGTATACGCGGATTTCAGCGAGCGGGGCAAGTGATGGGAGAAAACTTTATTCCATTTTTGCATAACTAGAAATAAGAAATAAATATTAGACATTTAACTTTTGGTGTTTTATATTTTTATTGTGCGAATAGCATTTTGTGAGTGGAGGTTGTTATGAAAAAACTTATTTTGTTTTTGTGCGCATTTTTTTGCGGAGCGTTTGTTTTTGCAAAAAGCGTAAATGTTGAAATTGGCGGCAAGAATTACAAGCTGAATCTTGCGGAAACTGGCGCGGCGGAAAGTTTTGTTTCTTCTGCTCTGGGAAAAAATCTTGATATGGTGAAATACGGAGGCTTTGAGTTTTACATTTACACTGCGCTGAATGCCGTGGCTTCTGATGAACAGACTTCGTTCTACAAGGCCGGACACGTTTACTATAATCTGGATTTCAATGCGATTTCTGTGGCTTATGCTGACCACAATCTTGGTTCGTACAAGGCGGTGGAAATCGGGGAGTTTGCCGACAAAAGCGTTTGCGCTGCTCTGAAAAATCTTTCGGGGCGGAACGTTTTTGTTTTTAATGCTGAATGATTTTTGAAAAGCAGACGTTCTTACTTGCGAGCTTGCAGCGTTAGGGACTGTTTGCAGCCCCGGTGCTTGCTTGCGAGCTAACAACGTTAGGGATTGGAAGGGTGAGCGGAGCGAAAACACGCGTGGCGTGGTCGGAGGCGGAAGCCGAAGCCCTGAAAAGCCCGGCGACGTTGGTTGAGCGTGTCGAAACCATCGACGCAACGCCCAAAATATTTGAATTATATAGAAGAAAATGGAGGCCTTTTTATGAAAAGATTTTTGATTGCAGTTTTAACTGGAGGTTTGATTATGGCTCAGGCAAATGCGAAAACTTTGGTGGCGTATTTTTCTGCGACTGGAAACACGGAGCGGCTTTCGAAAACGACAGCGCAGGCTTTGGACGCGGAGCTTTTTGAAATTGTTCCGGCTAAAAAGTACACGGCGGCGGATTTGAACTGGAACGACAGAAAAAGCCGTTCAACGGTTGAATGTAACAATCCGGCGGCGCGCCCGGAGATTTCTAGCAAAACGGATTTGAGCGGCTACGACACGGTTGTGGTTGAGTTTCCAATCTGGTGGTACAATGCGCCTAAAATTATCTACACGTTTATGGAAAGCTACGATTTTTCTGGGAAAAAAATTGTTTTGCTCTGCACTTCAGGCGGAAGCGGTCTTGGTCGAACAACTGACGATTTGAAGAAAGTTGCTTCGGGAGGCGAGTTTGTTGGCGGAAAACGGTTTAATTCCGGGGCAGGCGCGGATGAAATCAAAAGATATGTTGAAGGCTTGCTGAAATAGCGTTTTGAAAGGAAGGACTTCTATGAAAAAAATTATATTTTGGATTTCAGTGTTTCTTGCGGCCGGACTGGTTTTTGCTGCTCCAAGGGCAGAAAAAGCGGGAAAGCGAAAGGCTGGCAGCCGAATGGAGGAAAAATCAAAGATGAAAACAGATATGGATTCAGAGCTTTTTAAGACGGACGCGGAATTTATGCAGACTTTCCGCAATTTTTCGGATGAGGAAGTTCCGGCATATGTGAACGGAAAAGACGGAAAACCTGCGAAGGTTGAAGAAAAGGAACGGAATCTTGCTGTTCTTGCGGCTCTGCTTGGCGTTCAGGGAAAGGAAGAATTTGAAGCGGCGCTGGACAAGGCTCTTGCCGGCGGAAGCGTAACTCCGGTAGAGGCGAAGGAAGTTGTTTACCAGGCGGCGGCGTATCTTGGATTTGGAAAAGTCCGTCCGTTTCTTGAAAGCGCGAACAAGGTGATGAAGGCTCGGGGAATAAAGCTTCCGCTTGAAGGACAGAAAACCGTGAACAACGAGGCTGACGGCGAGAACTCAAGGCTGCGCGCAGGAAACCAGAAGCAGATTGAATATTTTGGCGAAGGAATGCGCGAATCGTGGCTTAAAGGCGATGAAAACAGCCGTATTATCAGTTTTTGGCTTGCGGACAACTGCTTTGGCGACTACTACACAAGAAATGGACTTACAGACAAGCAGCGCGAGCTGATTACATTCTGCTTTCTTGCAAGCCAGGGCGGATGCGAGCCTCAGCTTGGAGCGCACGCAAAGGCAAATATTGGTCTTGGAAATTCAAAGGAATATCTGATTGCGGTTGTGAGCCAGATTCTTCCATATATTGGATATCCGCGCAGCCTGAACGCAATAAGAATTGTGAACGAGGCGTAGTGTTAGGGATTGCTTGCAGCGTTAGGGATTGCTTGCAGCGTTAGGGATTGGAAGGGTGAGCGGAGCGAAAACACGAGAAACGTGTTCGGAGGCGGAAGCCGTAGCCCTGAAAAGCCCGACCGACGCTTGCGGCGGGAACGCCATGAAAAAAAAATCGGAAATCTGGAGGTTTTTGTGAAAAGATTTTTTAAGATTGTTGCGGTTTTGGCGCTTGTTGTGGCTGGCGGAATTTTGTTTGCGGCGGAACCTGCGAAAAGGGACGTTTCAAAGTCGCTGATTGTTTTTTACAGCTGGGGCGGAACAACGCGCGGAATTGCTCAGAAAATCCAGAAGAAGCTCGGCTGCGACATTTTTGAGATTCAGCTTGTAAAGCCGTATTCAACGGACTACAGCACGGTGCTTGATGAAGCTCAGCGCGACCAGCGCATTCAGGCGCGCCCGGAAATTAAAAACTCTGTGGCGGACTTTGCGAAATACGACACGATTCTTTTGGGCTACCCGAACTGGTGGGCTTCTATTCCTATGCCGATTGCGACTTTTCTTGAAAGCTACGATTTTGCTGGAAAAACTGTTGTTCCGTTCTGTTCAAACGGCGGCGGAAGGCTTGGGCAGAGCGTTTCGGCAATTACAAAGCTTGTGCCGGACGCAACAGTGCAGAATCCGCTTTCAGTGTATTATTCAGGCGGCACATCGCTTGACAAAGACCTGGACAAGTGGCTGGCAAAGAATGGATATTAACCAAGTTTGAGACAGGCGGAAAAGGGCTTGAATTTTTTTGAAAACATGGTATATTGAAGAAAGAGGGACACCCATTGGATTGGGCTGCCTCCCGATTTTTGGTGAAAAGCCGCCAAAATCAGTTAGACCAGTTTTTGGCGGCTTTATTTCTACTCGCTTTCTTCTTTTTTGTGGAAGAGCTTAAGTATGTCGATAATCAGAATGGCAATATTGATTGCCAGCGAAATAATTTCGTAAACTGTCATCGCTAAGCCTCCCTTTTCAATTATTCCAGTTCGTTTCCAAACCGGTTGAGTCCGGGAGACAGCCGCCTGTCCAATGAGTGTCTTTAAATAGTATAATCTAGTATAGTATCTTTCTGCAAGTTTTTTTGGAGATAAAAATGAAAATAAATAAGTTTTCTTTTCTGCTTGTTGTGACAGCTGGAATTTTGTTCAGTGCCAGTGCACAGGAAGAAAAATCCTTGTCGGCAAAAAATATGGTTTTTATAAAGGGCGGAACGTTCCAGATGGGAAGCCCGGAAAGCGAGAACTGGCGTGAAAAAGATGAAACGCTGCACACAGTTACGCTCGACGGATTTTATATTTCGCGCTACGAAGTTACTCAGGAAGAATACGAGCGCGTGATGAAGAAAAATCCTTCCGCATTCAAAGGGCAGGGAAAAAATCTTCCGGTGGAAAATGTTTCGTGGTATGAGGCAATTGAATTCTGCAATGCATTGAGCCGCCTTGAAGGGCTTTCTCCGGATTACAAAATTGAAGACGGAAATGTTGAATGGAACAAGAATGCTGACGGCTACAGGCTTCCGACTGAAAGCGAATGGGAATACGCCGCGCGAGCCGGAACAAAAACTCCGTTCAGCTCATCGAAAGTTCCAGGTGACACAGACGCAAATTTCTATGCGCATTATCCTTACAACATTGAGCAGAATTACTTTAACGACAGCGTCCTTGAAACCCGGCCAGGCTATTACAGGCAGAAAACAGTGGAAGTTGGAAGTTTTAAGCCGAACGGAAACGGACTTTACGACATCCACGGAAACGTGAGCGAGTGGTGCTGGGATTTCTACGGAAAATATCCGTCTTCCGCAGTGAAAAATCCTTCCGGTCCTGAAAAAGGCTCGGCAAGAATTGCCCGGGGCGGCGGCTGGAACGACTTTGGAAAGCACTTGCGCTCTGCCTATCGCTCAAGCCAAATGCCCGACGAGCCTTCCGCAAGCCGTGGATTCAGGGTTGCAAGAAACGCGGGGAAGGGAAAGTAAGTAGGATAAAACTCGTTCTAAATAGTGGTAATGGGTTTCTATTTCTATTCGGAGACAAAAATGGCTGAAAACGCAAAAACAAAAATTCCTTCTGGTAAGATTATAAGGCGCGTGCTTGATGTTCTGATGACTGTGGTTTCTGTTCTGCTTATGGGTGGGGTTACTGCGTTTAGAAATCTTGCGGTGCATGAGTGGCTTGGCGCGGCGCTTATTGCAATGTGGATTTTTCACAATGTTTTGAACCGCGGATTTTACCGCTCTCTTTTCCGTGGAAAGTACAATGCCGCGCGGATTGTTATGGTGGCGGTGAACGCGGCTCTTCTTTTGTGCGTGGCTTTGCTTGCGGCAAGCGGAATCATGCTTTCAAATTCTGTTTTTGCGTTTCTGAACATTCACGGCGGAATGGCGTTTGCCCGGACGGCGCATCTTGTTGCAAGCCACTGGTACTATATTCTTGTTGCCTTGCATTTTGCTTTTCATGCCGGCGCGATTTTTGGAAATATTCCTGCCATGAAAGACAGAGTGCATCCTGTGGCTGCAAAAATTCTCCGGGCGATTCCGGTTGTTTTTTCTGCTTACGGAATCTACGCTTTTATCTTGCGCGGATATTACAAGTATCTTTTTAACACACAGCCGTTTTTCTTTTTTGACGTTGAACGCGGATTCGCGCTTTTTGTTCTGGACTACTTTTCAATTTTTGTGCTCGCGGCAACTGTTTTCTATTACATTCTGAAGTTTTCGTTGAAAAGAAAGTAAGCGTAAAACGCATTTTTTTTTCTGGATTGGCTTAGGGATTGGAGGGGCGAGCCGGAGGCGAGTTCCGAAGCGGCGGCGGTTGAGCGTGGCGAAACCGTTGTAGCGTAGGAATGGAGTGCGGTTAGTACGTAACCCCGGAAAGCCCGACGGCGGCTTGCCGCCGGAAGCCCCGGAGTTTTATTTTGCTAGTTGTTCAAGATTTTTTTAACATCGGAAGTGATTTGCTCCGGCGTTATTCCGAGCTGTTTCAGAAGATCGTCGGGATTGTAGCGGTCGTAGAACATCTTTTCAAGGCCGTAGTTTTTGACTTTCATTGAGCTTGGGCCGTAGAATGATGCGATTTTCTGGCCGAATCCGCCGCTTGTGATTCCGTCTTCGAGCGTGATGACCAGCTGGTGGTCTTTTTTTAGCTCTTCCAGAAGCTGCTTGTCTATTCCGGATGCGAACCGTGGGTTTATGAGCGTCGGCGTGAATCCGAGCGTTTCCTTGATTGCGGCGGCGGTTTTTTCGCCTTTCTGGTAGAAGTCGCCGAGCGCGATTATTGCGGCTTTTTCGCCTTTTTGCTCAATCTTGAATGTGTTCAGTGCGTCGAATGTTTTTTCTGAGGCGCGGTGTGTAACTTCGTTTCCTGGAATCAGAATCAGAACCGGATGTGATTTTTGTGTTGTCGCCCAGTCGAGCATATTTGTGTATTCTTCGGCGCAGGTTGGGGCAAGAACTACAAGATTTGGAATGTTTGAGAATGCCGCAAGCCCGAAAATTCCAAGGTGGGTAACATCGGTAAGGCCGTCAAATGAAGTGTAGTTCATGAGCATTGTAACCGGCATATTGTTTATGCAGATGTCCTGTGAAATCTGGTCGTATGCGCGCTGAAGGAATGTCATGTTTGTTACAAGGAGCGGTGTTCCGCCGTTTCTTGCGATTCCTGAGCATACTGCCGCTGCTGCTTCCTCGGCAATTCCTGTGTCAAGGTACTGATTCCTGAGCTTTTCGCGCTGCGCAGGTCCTAGCCCGACTGACATCGGCATTGCAGGCGTTACAACAACAAACTTCTTGTCTTTTGAGGCTTTTTCCATAATCCATTTTGGCGTGATTTCGCCGTAGCTTTCGCCGTTTCCGAAATTTACTGTCGGTTTTCCTGTTTCCCGGTCAAATGGAAGCGTCCAGTGCCAGGCTTCCTTGTTGTTTTCCGCAATTTTGTAGCCTTTTCCTTTTTTCGTGTGGATGTGAAGAACTACTGGATGGTCAATGTCTTTGGCTTTCTTGAAAAGCGCAATCATCGAAGCGATGTCGTTTCCGTTTTCTTCATATATATAGTCGAGTCCGAACGCGCGGAACATATTGTCTGCGGATTTTCCGTTTGTTTCCCGCAGTTCCTTAAGGTTCTTGTAGATTCCACCGTGGTTTTCGGCGATTGCCATTTCGTTGTCGTTCACAATTACTATGAAGTTTGAATTCAGCTCGGAGCCGGCAACGCTTAGCGCTTCAAGGGCTTCTCCGCCGGAAAGTGAGCCGTCGCCAATCACTGCTATGATATTTTCTTTCTTTCCAAGCACGTCGCGGGCTTTCGCAAGTCCAAGGGCAAGCGCAATTGAAGTTGAAGTGTGTCCCACGTTGAAAAAGTCATGCTCGCTTTCTTCCGGGTTTGTGTAGCCTGAATCTTCTGAAAAACGCGCGTCATCCAGATAGCCGGCCTTTCTTCCTGTAAGAAGCTTGTGCGGATAGCTTTGGTGCGAAACATCGAAAACAATTTTGTCTGCAGGAGAGTTGAAAACGTAGTGAAGCGCAATTGTCGCCTCAACCATTCCGAAGTTCGGACCGAAATGTCCGCCGATTTTTGTAAGCCGGTTGAACAGAGCCTCGCGCATTTCATTTGCAAGCGCGTTCATTTCTTCAATTGAAAGTTTTTTCAGGTCTGCCGGTGAATCAATCTTTTCCAAATACATTTTATCAACACCTCTTTATATAAGTTTCATTTTGTAACTTATATAAAATGTAATAAAGAAAAAGTTGCTTGTCAATAATTATTTTGAAAGTTAGAAACAAAATGTTTCTTATTTATACAGAAAGGCTCATTCAGCTTTAGTTTTGTTCCTGCCGCGTGTTGCGTTCCCAGAATACGCCGCCGCTGTAGCCCTGGATTGTCTTGTCGGTTTCTGCAAGAAGAAGCCGTTTTTCGGCAAGAAGGCAGTATTCTTCGTTCTGTTCGATTCCGCAGAAACGCCGCCCGAGTTTTTTTGCTGTAACGCTTGCGGTTCCGCTTCCAAGGAACGGGTCGAAAACAATGTCGCCGGGGCGCGAGCTTGCAAGAATCAGTTTTGCGTAGAGTTTTTCAGGCTTTTGTGTTGGATGGTCGGTGTTTTCCGGCATTGACCAGAACGGAACTGAAATGTCGTCCCAGAAATTTGAAGGGCAGGTGAGCCGGAATTTGCCTTCTTCGCTTTCGCTCCAGTCTTTTGGCTTTCCGCTTTCCTTGTAGGGCGCAAGAACCCGGCGTTTTATTTTTACGGCTTCAAGGTTGAAATAGTAGCTGTCCGGATTTTTTACGGCGAACCAGATGTCTTCCATTCCGTTTTTCCAGTTTGATTTTGCTCCGCGGCCTTTTTCGCGCTGCCAGGTGATTCGGTTCATAACAAAAAGTTCTTTTTCAATTGCGCGCTGAAGCGATGATGTGCATTTCCAGTCGCCGCATAAGTAAAGCGAGCCGCTGTCCTTCAGTTTTTTGCAGACTTCCGGAAACCACGTTGAAAGATATTCGTCGTAGCTGCTTTCCGTGCGCGAATTGAATTTCATTCCGTTGAAGTTCTTTGAAAGATTGTAAGGCGGATCGATTATTATCAGGTCGGCGAAATTGTCGGGAATGAATTTCAGCATTTTAAGCGCGTCGCCGTTTAGCGTGCGGTTCACAATGTCCGTGCAAGGCGCAAAATTTTCTTCCGTGAGCAGGCGGCTTTTTAGCGCGGCGATTTCTTCCGGCTGCAAAGTTAAAGTTCTGTTGTTCCGCGCGCGTTCTTTTTTTTCCATAATATTCCGCCTGAAGCCCTGTAAAAATTTACTGAAGCTGAATTTTTAACTTTCTGTAAGATTATAGAAGATTTTTCTTTTTATAAAAAGCGTATGAAAATTCTTTATAGCCTGAATGTTGAGTTTTTTGCAAATTCTGCAAAATCTGCTTACGCTTTTATTTTTTTTCACAAAAAACTCGACATTCAGGCTAAGAATCAATTCGCTTTGATTTTTGGATTTAGCAACATTGCGTTGTTTATTGAATAAATTCGTGCCGTATGGTATTCTTATTTTTATGGCAGACTATATACGCGCACGAAGCGATTTGCAGAAGGAAGACCGGCTGAACCAGATAAAAGAGGCTGCGGAAACGCTTTTTAAACAGATTCCGTACACGGAAATAACGCTTACAACAATTGCAGAAAAACTTACCTGGTCGCGGGCGAACCTTTACAAGTACGTTACAACAAAGGAAGAGATTTTTCTTGAACTTTCTTCGCAGAAGATGGTTTCTTACTACAGCGCGCTTGTTTCCGCTTTTCCGGAAGGAAACAAATATTCTCCGGAAGTGATTTCCGAGGTCTGGGCTGGAATTTTAAATGCGAATCAGGATTATTTACGTTATGTCGCTTATTTGAATCCGATTGTTGAAACAAATGTTACAGTTGACCGCCTTGCTGCCTTCAAGAAAAAATACTACGAATTCGCTTGGCAGGTGCGCGACCGCCTTTCGGAAATGCTTTCAATTTCCAGGGATGATGCGTACAAGCTTCAGCTGGATATTTTGATGTTCGCCGCGACAAACGCCGTGAACTGCTATAAAAATCCGCTCATTCAGGAAGCTTTGAAAAAAATCAACGTTGAGCCGCCAAAAATTGATTTCTATGAAAATATGCGCGATTTTGTGCTGATGCGCGTAAAATGGTGCTTGAAATAAAACTTTCCTTTTCTGCAAAAGCTGCTTATCTTTAAAATTATTAGGTTTTGGAGATTTATGACTTACGGTTATATTCGTGTCAGCACGGACAAGCAGACTGTGGAAAACCAGCGCTTTGAAATTCTGCGTTTCTGCAGAAAAAAATCCTTGAAAATTGATTCCTGGATTGAAGAAACAATCAGCGGAACTCTTACTCCTGAAAAAAGGGAGCTTGGAAATCTTCTTAAGCACATAAAAAAGGATGATTTGATAATTTGCAGCGAGCTTTCGCGCCTTGGAAGAAGCCTTTTTATGATTATGTCGATTTTAAATCTTATTATGGAAAAAGGCGCCCGGATTTGGACAATAAAAGACAATTACCGGCTTGGCGATGACATTCAGTCGAAGGTGCTGGCGTTTGCGTTTGGACTTAGCGCGGAAATTGAAAGAAATCTTATCAGCCAGCGAACAAAAGAAGCTCTTGCACTTAAAAAATCTCAGAACGTAAAACTTGGCCGCCCGAAAGGAAGAAAAAACAATTTTCATCTTTTGGACGGCCTTGAATTTCACGTGAAAAATATGCGCAGTTCCGGGCTCAGCATAAATAGAATTTCAAAGCTCCTTGGTGTTTCAAGGAACACCGTAAGAAGCTGTCTGTAAAGCTATTTGCTGAACGGATTTTTATATGAAACTATTTTCGGGCCTTCTTGTTTTGCGATTGTGCCGTTTTCAGTTCTTGTTTTCCAAAGCTGTGCGTTGAAGTCAAGCATACTCCAAATAGGCCATTTCCATGTTCGCTTTTTTAAAATTGGAGGATCAAGGCAGAACTGCAGGTCAAGTTCTAGTGAAGAAAGGAAGTTGCCCTGTGTTTCTGTTACGAAATTTATGGTGTTTCCGTTTCCAGTTGTAATTCCAAGATAAGATGAAATAGGAAGAACGAATCTGATTGGCGCTCCGAGCGTAAAATCCGCGGATGCGATTCCAACAGAACCTCCGATTCCAACGCCGGCTCTTAGTTCGATTACCGGAGCAATCATCGCCTGAATTCCTCCGCCAAGCTGCAGTTCATCGTTATTTTTTGTTGTGATTCCTGCGAAATTCGCTCCTTCAAAGATTTTGTAAGGCTTGCAGTAAGGATTTGCGTTTATGCTTACCGGAATTTTCCATTTTTTCACGAACGACCAGTCAATTCCGGCGGAAACACCGAATCCGACCATAAGAATTCCGCCAACAGCCGCATTTTTGAATTCAACAAGAACGTTTGTGTATAGCAGAACATCGAAACTGGCGTCAAACGAGAAAACAATTGGGAAAGGCGGACACAAATTGATTGCTTTGTGAAAATTCTTTGCGTCTTTTGTAGGTTTTATTGCAAGAGAACCTGAGAAATCGCCCGCTTCTTTAAAGCCGAGCGCCGAATATTCGTTGATTCCGAATTCATCTTCAAGCGCTTTTTTGTTTTCGGCAAGAAGTTTTTTCATTCCGGCTTCGTCAATATCTTTGAAATCTGCGCTTGATTTTCCTTCGCCTGTTTTTGGATCAATTATCGTAGGATTTTCATCCGAAGTGAAAATTGAAAGCGTTTCTATGTTGTATTTTATTGCATCCTTGAATTCATATTTGAAGAGAAGGCACATTTTTATGTCAAAATTAGGAGTCGCGCTGATTATGTTGATTTCTCCGCCGATTCCAACGCGGATTGAAGCATCTGAATTTTTCACAATCTGCTTGATTATCGGGCTTTTTAAAAGTCCAACAATGCACGGAAGAACATCAAGAGACATAAGCTGGCTGAATTCGTCCATGATTTTGTCCTTTTTTCTTATGTAATCCTTGTATTCGTCTGTGTATTTTGCGTCGGAAAGAATTGGATTTTCCTTTTTTGCCGCCGCCCGTGCGGAATTTTCAGCGCTGGAAGTGTCTAAATCGCCAAGATTTGCGTAAAACCAAGGAAAAATTGTTGAAAAGCTAGTTGAATAAAAACTCAGTGCCGGACACAAATCCGGGTACAGGACAGCCAGCGCTTTTCTGTTCGCAATTACGATATGCAGTTCGCTTTCTCCGGAAAAATCTGAAAGATTCTCGCGGATTTCCTGCGCTTCATCGCTTGAGTTTCCTTCAACAAGCGCTTTCCACAAGTCTGGATTTTTTATGATTTCGTTCAGATAAGAAACTGCGTCCGCAATTGAAAGCGATTTGAATTCTTTTGTAACAATTGAAGAAGGCATTTCTTCAAGAAGTTCGTAGATTGAGTAGTTTTCCGCGAATTCTGCGTTCTGGAAATAATACATTTCAGGAGAATCTTCGTCGCTTACGTCCATTGTTTCAAGCTCGTCATCGTTTACTGCTCGTGCGCCTGAAAACGAGCGGCTTCCAATATAAGTTTGGCAAAGCGCTTCTTCGTTGTCGATTACATAGTCGCCGTATGAAAGGCTTTTTATTGCGGCGCGGTTTGCTGTTCCAACATCGTATTTGTTTACAATATAGCGGCCGTCTGGATTGATTCCGATAAGTCCGCCAGGATAGGCGCTTCTTGCGTACTGCTGTGGAATTACAGAAAACATTGAAGATGTTTTTATGTTTTCATCTTCGTTCAGGAAGGCGAGCCACATGGCTTTTTCGGAGCCTTTTCGTTTTGAAAAAGGTTTTATATAGGCTAAGTCATTGATTCCGTCGTTGTTCAAGTCGCAGGATTTTCCGGCTTCGAGCGTGAATCTGTTTTTCAGGCTTGCTTCTTCTGAAATTGACCACCGTTCGTTTTCAAATTCGTAATAAGAAAAAGAAATGCTTTCGCGGCTGATATCTTCTATTGTAATATAGCCAAAAACAGATTCGTTTTTCAGGTCGCCGTAAACAAACTGTCCTGAGCCAACGTCTTTTTTCTGGATTTTTCCAAGGCGAACGGCAATTACTACGCCTTTTGCAAGCTGGCTTGTCTGCAAGTCTGAAGGATTGTATAAAGCGGCACCGCCCATGAACGGCATTTTTGTAACTGCGGAACGGTTTTTAAGGCCGGAAATATTTCTTAAATCCGCGGAAGAAGAAGGTTCTTCCAGCGTCATTGAGCATCCTGCGAAAAAAACAGCGGATACAGCGGCTAAAATTGTGCAGATTTTTTTTATTGTTTTTGTTTTCATATTTAACTCCGTAAATATTATTTATTGGCAAAGCAATAAACGCTTCTTGCGTGCGCTTTTGAATCCTTGAAAGCGCGTCGGACTTCTCCGGTTTCCATGTCAACAAGAAGCTGCACGTCTTTCATGTAAAAATCCTGTGAGCAAGACCATACTCTGTGGTCAAGTTTGTTTCCGCCGCAAGCAGAAATCGTGTCGTTCAGAATGGCTTTGTTTTCAAACATTTCATAAAGTTCTGCCGCCGTTGGAAGATACCATTCTGTTGAGTTGAATTTTCCGCATTTCTGGCTGGTTCCGTAGTTTTCGGCAAAGGCATACGCTGGATAAACTGAATACATATTTTCTTTTGCAGTTTTATCGCGGCGTTTCACGTTTTTCCAGGAATCCTCGCCGTCAATGTCGCCGGCAAAACCTTCATTTTTGTAAGTTCCGGTTGAAATATCAAATTTCTGGTTTATAACATAAGTTCTATTGAAAAGAAAATTCGTGTTGTCTCCGGTTGAAGAATCTTCCGCAAACGAAACCGATGATTCCGCTTCAAAAAGTCCAACGCCGATTACGCGTTTTGAATCTTTGCTCTGAACTCCAGAAACTGTGAAAATAACGGCAACAGGATTTTCCCTGCCTTTGTAGGAAAGAAATTTTTCCTTTGAAAGAACGGTTCCGTCTGACATAACAATATCGCCCACATGGTATTCTTTTTTTGCGCAGGAACTGAAAAGCAGACAGAAGGCAATCAAAGCCAGAAAAACGCTTTTTTCAATTTTTTCTTTTAAAAACATATTTTAAGCTCCATATAAGATTTGTATTTTTCCATAAAATTTTAAATTCGGTAAGAAACCATTACTGAAAGAACGGAAGAAGTTATTCCTGGCGTTGTGCTTTGTTTTGAATAGTCGCTGCTTGTGCCAATATTTCGATTGTATGAGCTTCCTTCCTTGCATCTGAACCATTCGTAGGAAACAGAAACTGAAAGTTTTTTCCAGATTGCTTCTGTTCCAAGAGAAAAACCGAAACCGTTTCTCAAAATGTCAGTGTATTCTGTGTGTTTTGAAGGGTGATAATGGTTGTCAATTGCGGTTGCGTAAACGTATGGAAAAAATCTTCCGAACTGTTTTACGCGCCAAGAAGAATCGATTTTGTATTCTGCCTCAAGCGAAACAAACGGCATATAGCTTGCGGTTTCATAAGTGATTATAGTTCCGCTGAAATAAGTTTTTTTTATTGAACTGTTCCAGTATTCCCCGGAATCAGCGTACTGAGAATATCCGTCGCAGGCTTCAAATTTCTGGTTTCTGTATAAAAATCCAATTTGGGGAATTATGCTAAGATCAACCGGCACGTTGAAATTCAAAAGATTGAAGTTGTAGCCGGTTTTTGCTTCAAGGTCGTAAAGTTTGTTTACAATAAGGTCGTGGTCTGAAAAATTTGTGTATTTTGAAGTGTCTTCGCCCATCCAATCATAATCCTGCATTGAGCCAAGTTTTACAGGAATTGCAGAAACTACGGACAAATCCAGAATCGCATGGAAAATATCGAGCCGGCCGGAAATATTCATAACAGGAACGAGCGGCGTTTTCCAGTCAAGGCGGCTTATAGTTGTTCCGTTGTCGTAGACAAATTCCTGGATTTTTCCGCTGCGAATTCCTCCGGCAACAGAAAGCTCAAAAAGTTTTGCAAAAGAAAATTGCGGCAAAAAAACAAAAAGAACAGATGAAAAAACAATGAATTTAAATAATTTTTTTTGTCTGCCAAATATCATTTTCTTGAATCAATTATATAAAATTTATGTTTCCAGCGCAAATTTAAAACACAGCACAATTTCCTAAAAAAACGGTGAATTTTTTCCGAAAAATAAGATATGAGTGAATTTGTTCTGAAAATAAAATTGTTTCTGGCAACTGCGCTGGCTCTTTTCATGCTTTGTTTTTTGCCGGCAAAGTGTTTTTCCCAGACGGAGCTAAGCGAATCTGAATCAAGAGTTTGCCGTGAAAAACTTGTTGCCGAGGCAAAAAAATATGTGGGCGCTCCTTATGTGCGCGGCGCGGTCGGACCGGATGCGTTTGACTGTTCCGGCTTGATTTACACTGTCGCGCGGGAATCAATTCACTATCAGCTGCCAAGAACGGTGAAGGCAATGTACAGCTACGTAAGAATCGTTCCAGACAACCAAAGGGAAATCGGGGATCTTGTGTTTTTTAAGACAACTGGAGACGGCACAATAAGCCACGTGGGATTATATATTGGAAAAGGACAGTTTATTTCCGCTGTGAGCGACGGACCGAATACCGGAGTAATTGTTTCTTCACTTAAGGAAAGCTACTGGAAGAGCCACTACGTTTCTTCTGGAAAATTTTTAAGCGCCGCGAACTATGAAAATCTGGACAGCGATTTTGCAAAAAAGGAAGCGGATGAAGCGAATGGTTTTGGAACTTTTACAGACCGGCTTTCTCTTATGGGAACTTTTACCGGCGACTGGTCGTTGTTTACGCATGAACGTTTTATGCCGAATTTCCGCGGCTTGTCGAACGAGGCGGATATTGTCTACAAAGGAAAAATGCTTTCTCCGGGCGCTGGAATTATGCTCCGGTGGAATTACGGTGTTGGCGCGTTCCAGGTTCCGCTGGTTTTTTCATTGTTTTTTGGAAATTATGTGCGGGTTTACGCAGGTCCGGTTTTCACGCTGGGAACTTGCAGTCTTCCGGATTCGAGCAAGGAAATTGACGCTTCAATTTTTCCGGGAATTATTGGCGTAACGTTTAACACTCCGTCTTTTTCAAAAGGAAAATTCAAAGTTCAGATTATTCAGGATATTTGCTATACTGTTTTCAACAATACATCGAATGCCGCGTTGTCGCCACTGAAATCTGCATCCGCCGGCCTGGAATTTTGCACTGGCGTACGTGTAACTTTCCCGATGTCTGTTTTTTTTAGAAAATAGAAGGTGAAAATGAGAGTTTTTGCAAAAAAATCAGTTTTCTTGTGTTTTCTTTTATTTTTTGCGTGTTTTTTTTCTTCCTGTGAAAATGAATTGAAAATTTGCGCAGATGATTCTGGAATTCATTTTGATTACAAAGTAAATTTCGGCAAAAGTTTTTTGAATATTTTGTCTTCTGCGTTCGGCTCTGATTCCTCGGAGGATTCGCAGAATTTTGATGCGGATGAAATTGCGCGTTTTTTTATAGATTCAAAGTTTCAGGATGTTTCCGCAAATTCTTCTGGCGGTGGAATTTTTTTTGTGAGCGGAAAGCTTTCTGAGGCGGCGGAAGATCCTGTTTCAAAGTCGGGAATGATTTCTGTTTCGCAAAACGGTTTTTCCATAAAAATCAGCCGCGAAAATCTTCTTGAATTCTACAGCAATTTGCCGGAAGATATGCAGAATTATCTTGATATGCTGATGGCTCCAGCTTTTACCGGCGAGGAAATGCCAGACGATGAATATATTGAGCTGCTTTCCGAAGTTTACGGCCAGGCGCTTGCGGACGAAATTTCTGCAGCGGCAGTAAAAATTTCTGTTGAATCGAATTCTGGAACGAAGAAAAATTATTCTGTCCGGCTTGTTGATATTCTGAACATAAAAAATGTTCTTGTTTTTGCGTCGTAAAATAACGTAGAATTGAAAAATGAAAAAGAAATTCCTGTTTTTTCTGATGATTTTTTTCTGCTGCAATGTTTTTTCGCGTACAGGAATAATGAGCGGGCAGAAAAATGTAAAAATCATCAAGACAAAATATTTTGACATAATTTATTCAGAAAATTCGCTTCAGACCGCAAAAATTCTTTATGAAAACGCAGATTCGCTTTACGAGGATCTTTCGGAAAAACTTGGCTTGAAGAACAAATTCCGGCTGCCGGTTGTAATTTCGCCGGCCCAGGATGAATTCAACGCGTATTTTTCCTGCGGACCGTTCAACCACATTGTAATTTTTGACACAGTCTGCACGGCGGAACTTGCGGTTTTTTCGCAGGAAACATTGAACACGTTCCGGCACGAACTTACACATGCAGTAACTTATAATCTTCGCAATGATTTTTGGTTTGGTTTTGACAGAATTTTTGGAGATGTTTATAATCCGGCTTTGCTCACAATAACTCAGGCGTGGGCGGAAGGCGCATCTGTTTCAATTGAAAGTGAAAATGGTGAAGGTCGGCTGAACAGTGGATATTCGCTTCAAATGCTGAAACAAGCGAAAATTGAAGGAAAATTCCCGAAATTTTCAGAAATTCAAGGCGCAATGGATATTTATCCGGCAGGAAATGCGAGCTATCTTTTTGGCGGCGCTTTTTGCGAATGGCTTCAGAAAAAATATGGAATGCAGAAATACGCGGAATTTTGGCAGCGTTCTGTGAATTTAAAAACTTTAACATATTTCGGCTGCTTCAAAAAAGTCTACGGAATTTCAATAAAAAAAGCCTGGAATGATTTTTTCAACGAGCTTGAAGTTCCTGAAATTTTTTCAGAGCCGGCAGAAAATCCGTGGATAAAAAATGCTGGCTTTAAAAATCCGGTTTCGGTTTATTCTTCAATAACAAGCTGCGGCGAAGATTTTTTTTATTATGACAAATACAAAAAAACTGTGAATCAGGTTCATTCTGGAAAACTGAAAATTTTGCATGCTCAGCCGAATATTTCCAGGCTTGCGGCTTCAAAGGACGGAAGATTTCTTGTGGAATCTTATTCATCCGGCGCATACGCGGTTCCCAAAAACAAAGTCAGAATTTATGATTTTCAGAAAAAAACATTTTTTGTTGTGCCGGAAACAAGCCTTCGTGACGCGTCGGTTGTTTTTTCAAATGGAAAATATTTTTTGTGCGCGGTAAAAACTGCTTCCGCTTTTTCAACATTGAAAATTTACGAGCTTGAATTCAAAAAAGATAAAATTTGCGGAATCCGGCTGGATTTTGAAAAAGAATTTCCTGTTGAGCAGCAAATTTTCAGTCTGGAAGGAAATTGTTCCGGCGAGTTGTTTTATATTCTGAAAAATAAGCTTGAATTTTCAATTTGCGGGCTGGATTTGAACACAAAATCTGAAAGAATTTTTGAATTGCCGATTCTTGAATCGTCGGGTCAAAAATCGTCGGGTCAAAAATCGCCGGGTGAAGGAATTATTTTATGCGGATTGAATTATTATTCTGCCGGAAATATTCCTTTGATTTCATTTTCGTTTGCAAGAAAAAATGAATTTCCGCGGCTGGGAATTCTTTCGCTGGGCGAAAATCCCGAATTCAAGCTGCTGACGCAAGATGTTTCAGGCGGAATTTATTTTCCTGCAATTTTAACGGAAGAGAAAGCCGTTTTTGTGGCGAATTTCTTCAGAGGCTCAAAAATTTATTTTGCAGAACTTTCCGGCGCTGTTTTTGAAACTTTCAGCGCAAAAGAAAAAACTGTAAAACCAGAAGAAACTGGCGCAAGCGGCACGGAAGACGCGGAAGAAATTGCGGAAAACACAGAAAATATTCTTTCTGACAATGAGTTTTTGGCGCATTCTGAACGATTTTCTTCTATTAAGTATACTTTTTCAGGGCCGCACGGAACGTTGCTTCCGCTTGGAGCTGTGAGCACTTACACAAACAAAAGCATTTCTGAGCTGGATTCTGTCTGGCTTCCGCTGGGAGCAACTTATGTTTCTTCAACGCCTTGGACAAATCCGATTTGGTATGTTTCTGCGGGCTACAATTTTCTTACAAATTCGGAAGGAATAAAATTTTGCGTTGCGGGAAATTCTTCTTCTACGGAGCTTTTTGCTTATTCAGGAACCGGGCAGGTTGAATTTGATGCGGACGGCTACAAGCAGTCTTTTGGAAATATTTCGTTTAATTCAAAAATTCCTGTTTTTGGAACTTCATATTTTAATTTTTCTGTTGCTGGAACAATCCTTGAAGGGCGGCAGAGCGAAACTTCAATTTCAACAGAGAAAAAACCGAAAAATCTTGCCGGATATTTCAAGGTTTTAAAATCCTCGGAAGATGATTTTGTTTTTCTGAACAATATAATTTCAGCTTACTTTGGAAATATACATAAGTCTGGCTCTGGTTACTACGATTACTCTGGAATTCAAGTTGGAGCAACGCTGAACAACAGTTATTTTGCCTTGGCGGACGATTTTGAACGCAACAAAACTTTTGACAATCTTTCGTTTAGTTTTTTGGCAAGAAGCGCATTTTTGCTTCCTTTGACTTTTGAGGCGGCGCTTTTTCCGTCGGAAGATTATATTGCCGCGGCGATGGCGAAAATTGTGCTTTTCAACTGGGAAATCCAGAAATCCACGAATTTTCTGCCGCTTTTTTATGCGAACCGTTTTACAGTAACTTCTTATTATGCTGGAAAATTTGAAGATTCAGTTGATTCCTGGGCAGTTAAGGAAATTTCAAGCTATTTTGAAAGAATCAAGGATGGAAAGGCTGAATACACAGATGAGCTTGCGCTGAACTGCGCTTTTTCGTTCACACCGAATATCGGCGGGCTGGCAAGAAATAATTTTATGTTCACGATTTCCGGCGGAATAAAGTATAGATTTTTTCCAGCGGAAAACCAGAAGCGGACTGGAATTTCCGTTGGAATTGGAAGCAACCTTTCTTTGTAGAAAAGTGCTTCCGTTTTGCTGCTATTCAATCTGAAGGAATGCTTTGTAGCCGTTGTAGGCTTGAACAATATCTTCACGCGCTGTGATTTCCCATGGAGCGTGCATGCTCAGAACTGAAACGCCTGCGTCCAGAACGTTCATTCCGTATTTTGCCGCAAGATAAGCGATTGTTCCGCCGCCGCCCTGATCAACTTTTCCAAGTTCTGCCATTTGGTATTTTACTTCAGATTTTTCCATTGTTCCGCGGACTTTAGCAAGGAATTCCGCATTGCAGTCGCTGGCTCCGCTTTTTCCACGGCTTCCTGTGTATTTGTTGAATACAAGTCCTCCGCCAAGGAAAGAAGTGTTGTCCTTGTCAAAGAGAGTTGCGTTAAGCGGATCGAACGCCGCGTTTACATCGCTGGAAAGCATATTGCAGTTTGCAAGGCATCTGCGCAGGGTCAAATCGCTGTAGCCTTCTGGAAGCCGGGCGATTATTTCCGCGACTGAATTTTCGAACATATGGGAATCCATTCCGGTTGCGCCGACGCTTCCAATTTCTTCTTTATCAACGCAAAGGCAGCAGCTGGTTCTTTTTGCCGGCTCTGAATCCATAAGCGCAGCGAATGAAGTGAATGCGCAGGAGCGGTCATCCTGGCCGTAGCCCATAATCAAAGAGCGGTCCAATCCGCAGTCGCGGGCGTTTCCTGCCGGCACAATTTCAAGTTCCGCGGATTCAAGATCTTTTTCTTCAATTCCGTATGTGTCTTTTAAAAGTTTTATGATTATTTTCTTGCTTGTTATTTTTTCTTCTTTCTTCTTTTTTTTGTCCTTTTCTTTTTCGTCTTTGTCTTCTTTCTTGAAGTAATATGAACCAAGAATTACGTCCAAATCTTCACCTTTGATTATTTCTGTGGCATTTCGCTTCATCTGTTCCTGCGCCAAATGCGGAAGAATGTCAGAAATGCAGAAAACCGGGTCTTCAGGATTTTCGCCGATATTCACATTGATTGTTTTTCCGTCTGTCTTGCAGATTACACCGTGAATTGCGAGCGGAAGAGTTACCCACTGGTATTTTTTGATTCCGCCGTAATAATGAGTGTTCAAATATGTGATGAAATTGTTCTCGTAAACTGGTTTTTGCTTTGCGTCAAGGCGTGGAGAATCTATGTGCGCGCCAAGAATGTTCATTCCGTTTTCAATTTTTTCAGAGCCGATTTGAAAGAGCGCGATTGCCTTGTTCATTTTTTGAACATAAACTTTGTCGCCTGGCTTCAGGCTTGAAAATTCATTGATTTCCTTGTATCCGTTTTCGCGGGCTTTCTGGATGATTTGCACAACACATTCCCGTTCTGTTTTTCCGTTGTTCAAGAAGTTCTTGTAGTTTTCCACAAGATTTTCGCCTAGAAGATTTGTCTTTTTTGATCTTGCCATTTTATATCTCCAATAAATTTTATTTTACTAAATCCAAGATTTCGTTCGCGTTGTCAACGATGTTTTCTGCGCCTTGTTCCTTAAGGAATTTTCTGCCGCGGAAGCCCCAGCTTACTCCGATAAAATCCAGACCTGAATTTTTTGCGGTTTGAACATCAACATCGCTGTCGCCAACATAGACAGCGTCTTTTTTCTGAATGTTTAGAATCTTCAGAATTTCATTTACTGAGTCCGGGGCTGGCTTTGTCCGAAGACCATCTCTCTGGCCTACAATAAGGTCGAAAATTCCGTTGAAGTATTCCTTTCCAAGCTCCTGGGCAGGCGCGTCCGCCTTGTTTGTGCTTACAGCGGTTTTTATGCCGAATTCTTTAAGTTTTTCAACAAGTTCATGAATTCCCGGGTATGAAGATGTGTTGTCTGCGCTGTGCACTGCGTAATATTTCAGGAAAACATCCAGAACTTCATCAATTTTTTCTGCGCTTGTGCCAGCAGGAACGGCGCGTTCAACAAGTTTTTTTATTCCGTTGCCAACAAACATTCTTACTTCTTCAAGAGAGCGTTCCGGCATATTGAATTGCCTTAGCGAATAATTTGTGGCGTTTTTCAAGTCTTCCAAAGTATTCAGTATTGTTCCGTCCATATCGAAAATGACAGCTTTGTATTTCATTTTTGCCTCTAAAATTTTATATTAACAAATATAACAAAAAATCATCGGTTTGCGCCACATTTGCTGCTTATTAAGAAAGTTTTAAACAAACAAAGTATTTGTATCGCGGCAAAGATACTGCACGGCTTTCCGGCCGGAACAAACTGTTATTGGAAGGCCGCCTGGCATCATTGAGCGCTGGCCCGCAAAATAAAGGCCTTTTACTTTTTTCGATTTTTGAGGCAGCATGAAGCCGCTGGATTTTGCTTTCCAGACGCTCATCCAACTTCCTTCAAAAGTGTTGCAGTAGCGTTCGTATGTTATTGGCGTTGCGACATCGTAAATTTCAACTTTTCCTTTTATTTCCGGAATGAATTTTTCCAGCTCGGCAATGAAATTTTCAGCAAGCTCCTGTTTTTTTGCCTTGTAAGTTCCATCGTTTTTTGCGGTTTTCCAGTAGTTGTAGCAGCTTCCAAGCAGAAGGCAAGTCAATGTTGTGCAGCCTTTCGGAGCATGGTTTTCATAAAGAGAATAATTGTTCACGGTAAAATGCGTGAATTCAAGTCCGCCGGCTTTGAACGGCTTTTCCAAAGGAAAAACAGCGCACTGCGGATAATTTTTTAATTCACATTTTACGCCAAGGGCAATATACATATTTTGCTCGGAAATTACTTTTTTCTTCATTTTTGAAACCCATTTTTCTTTTAATGGAATTTCAAACAGGTCTTCAACGGCTTTTCTTGTGTCCTGAGTTACAATAACTGCATCGGCTGGAATTTTTTTGCCGTTCGCAATTACGCCAGTCGTTTTTCCGTTTTCAACAATGATTTTTTCTACGGTTTGTCTGTATTCAATTTTTCCGCCAAGAGATTCGAATGTGTCGGCCATGTTTTTTGTGAGCCGCAAAGAACCGCCTTTCGGATAACCGCAGTCTCCGCTTGCAAAAGAACCCAGCGTATAAATGAAAGAAAGCGCGTTGTAGCGGATTCCGATTACAGAAAGCAAAAGCTCGCGCAAGTCCTTGTTCTTGAATTTTGAAACATAATCCTTGTAGGAAATATTTGAAAGTGCCAAAAACGGAATCGCGGCTGGAATCATTTTTATGTATTCAGAAAATTTCGGATGAACAGGAATTTTCGCTTTTGCTCTGGCAATATCAGATACAAGCATATGGACATTCAGAAAGTGCTTGATGTCTGCGCAAAGGCGATTTATCATTTTTTTATCTTCCGGCGCGTATGCAAGAAATTCTTCTTTAAGTTTTTTTAGGTCGCGGAAAAGTCTTAGCTGCTTTCCGTCTTTTGTAATAAGAATGTAAAGCGGATCTTTGTAGAAAACTGGATTGTTTTCCTTTAAAGCTCCAACTTCGTGCCAAATCTTGTTCAAGGTCAATTTTTCAGAAGAGCCTGTAAGCCAGTGCATTCCGCCTTCAAAAAGGTATCCTTTTCGCATCCAGCTTGTGCTTAGCCCGCCTGGAATAATATGCTTTTCTAAAATAATTGTTTCAAATCCAGACCGCTGGGCATAAACCCCAGCCGATAATCCTGCAACTCCCGCCCCAACTATAATAATTTTCTTTGCAGACATATGATAAAATTATACCATATTTTTTTGAATTCCACATTATAAAAAAAATCAATTGATAAATCTATTTTTTGCTTGTTTCTATTTGTAGAAACGGTTATAATTGGAGTATGAAAAGAATAAATTTGATTGCAGGTTTTGTTGCCTGCGCTGTTTTGGCTGCGGGATGTTCTAAAAAAACTTCTGATAATTCTGCGGCTGGTAAAACTGTAAAGATTGGAATTGCTAAAATTGTTCAGCATGTGGCTCTTGATGACATTGAGCGCGGTGTTATCGATGCTGTAAAAGCAGCTGGAATCAACGCAGAATATGACTTGCAGAATGCGAACGGTGATGTGAACACTGCAAATCAGATTGCTTCTCAGTTCAAGGATGAAAAAGTTGATGTTGCGGTTGGAATTGCAACTCCGGTTGCTGTCGCTCTTGCCAACACAATAAAAGATGCGCCGGTTGTTTTTGGAACTGTAACTGATCCAATAAAAGCCGGGCTTGTTACAACATTGGCTCACGGTGAAAGAAATGTTACAGGAATGAGCGATGAGCTTCCTTCTGTTGAGCATATCAAGATGTTCAAGGAAATTGCAGGAATAAAAACTCTTGGCTATATTTATACTTCAAGCGAGGATAATTCACTTTCAGGCCTTGAGCTTGTAAAGAAAGGCTGCGCTGAAGCTGGTCTTGAGCTTGTTACTCAGTCGATTTCTGCTTCTTCAGAAGTAAAGCAGGCTGCCGAGGCGATTGTTAACCGCGTTGATGGAATTTACCTTACAACTGACAATACTGTGTTCAGCGCGCTTCCTGCTCTTGTAAGTGTTTTCAATAAAGCTAAGAAACCGGTTTTTTCCGGCGATGTTACTGGCGCAAAGAACGGCGGATGTTTTATGGCTTCCGGGTTTAACTATTACAAAGCCGGCGTTGCAACTGGCGAAATGGTTGTACAGATTTTGAACGGCGCGAAGCCAAGCGAAATGCCTGTCCGCTTCATGACAAAACCTTCTGATTCGGATTTGCTTTTTGATTTGGATGCGGCGGCTCTTTGTGGAATTACAATTCCGGAAAAATATCTTTCGCAGGCAACATATATTATTCAGAACGGAAAACTGGAAGAAAAGTAAAATATGCTGGAAACTGTACTCATAGAAGGCTTTATTTATGGAATTATGGTTCTGGGCGTTTTTGTTTCGTACAGAACTTTGAATTTTTGCGATATGACAGTTGACGGAGCGTTTCCGATGGGCGGCTGTATTCTTGCGGCCTGCCTTCAGCTTGGTGTTCCGCCTTTTGTTGCGCTTCTGGCTGCTTTTTTGGGCGGCTGTGTTGCGGGGCTTTGCACAACAATGCTTTACACAAAACTTCGTATTCCAGATTTGCTTGCCGGAATTCTTATGATGACGATGCTTTATTCAATAAACCTAAGAATTATGAATAACCGGGCAAATGTTTCATTTTTAAGAATAAAAACAACATTCAGCAGCATTACGGCTTTCTTTGAAAAACAGTTTCCGTCGCTTCCTTCTGAATTTGGAATTCTTCTGTTCCTGATAATTTTTATTATTCTTCTGAAATCGCTGCTGGATTTGTTTTTTCATACGGATTTGGGGCTTACGATGGGAGCTTTGGGCGCAAACGAGCAGATGATTGTAAGCCAGGGCGTGAATCCTCAGGTTGTGCGCGGAATTGGAATTTGTTTTGGCGACGGCCTTGCGGCTTTGGCTGGCGCTTTTGCGGCGATGTACAACGGATTTGCTGATGTTGGAAGCGGAACCGGAGTAATTGTGAGCGGCCTTGCGTCTTTGATGCTCGGTGAATTTATTATCCGCTCAAATAAAATCGGCTGGCAGACATTGCGCGTGCTTGTTGGTTCGATTATTTACCGCGCGCTTATGCTTGTTGCACGAAAATATGGTCATTTTGTAAACCTTACTCCAAATGATTTAAAGCTTATTACAGGAATTTTGATTATCATTTGCCTTGTGATTTCTAATTTGAAAAGCAAGAAGGACTGGAAAATTCATTTTAGGCGGCCGGCGAAAAACGGAGGTTTAAAATGATAACAATCGAAAATCTGAATGTGGTTTTCAACAAGGGAACTCCAGATGAAAACCACGCGCTGAAAAATATCAATTTGAAAATAAACAAAGGCGATTTTATAACTGTAATCGGTTCAAACGGCGCAGGAAAATCAACTTTGTACAATGCAATTGCTGGAACTTTAAAGCCTGAAAGCGGACATATTTTTCTGGATGAAGAAAACCGGGAAATTACTTTTGACAAGGAATACAAGCGGGCGCGCTATATAGGACGTATTTTTCAGAATCCGCTTCTGGGGACTGCCGGAAAAATGAGCCTTGAAGACAATATGATGATTTGCAGCAAAAAAGGCTGGAAAGGCTTGAAAATCAGTTTGAACGGAAAAATGCGCGAATATTTTAAATCTCAGCTGAAAGTTCTTGACATGGGCCTGGAAAACCGTTTGAACGACAATGTGAATCAGTTCAGCGGTGGGCAGCGACAGGCGTTGACTTTGCTTATGGCGGTTATGTCAAAGCCGAATTTGCTTCTTCTTGACGAGCATACGGCGGCGCTTGACCCGACAAATGCGGATATTGTAATGCGGCTTACGCGCCAGTTTGCGGAAGAGTACAATCTTACCGTAATGATGGTTACGCACAACATGAAGCATGCGCTTGAATACGGAAACAGGCTCATTATGATGGACGGCGGAGAAATAATTTTTGATGTGAAAGGTCAGGAAAAATCTGATTTGACAATGGACGATATTGTTGAGCGTTTTAAGCAAATCAAGAAGAAAGAACTTTCAAATGACCAAATGATGCTTCAGTAGTATAATAAAAATATGAAACTTCCTGAAAATAAATTGAATGTAAAGCTGATTGCTTTTGACCTTGACGACACGCTTTTGACAAAAGAAACAAAAATTTCGCCTAGAACTTTGGCGGCAATCCAAAAAGCCGCGGAAAAAGGAATCTATATTGTTCTTTGCTCCGGCCGTGCGGAAAACGGAATTCTGCCTTATGTTCGCGCGCTGAATATTGCTGGAACTCAGCAGGGAAGATTTATTATTGCTTTTAACGGGGCGAGCATTTTTGATTTGCACAAACGTCTTCCTATTTATACAAACAAAGTTGAAACTGAAATTTTAAAATTCGTTTACAATGAAGCAAGAAATTGCGGAATGCCGTCTGTTGTGTATGAACCTTCTGTAATTTATTCCTGGGAAGACAGCGAATGGGCAAGAATGGACGCAAAACTTTGCAGCCTGAAATTTCAAGTGGTTCCTGATTTTGAAAAGTTTCTTGAAAAAGGTTTTCCGAAAATGCTCGTGCCTTCTGACCCGGAAAAAGTAAAGGCTTTCAAGGAGTTTCTTTGTGAAAAACTTAGCGGCCGCGCGGATATTTTTATTTCAAAACCATTTTTTCTGGAAGTTATGAGCCATGGAGTTGGAAAAGGTCCTTCAATTCTGCGTCTTGCAGATGAGCTTGGGATTCCGCATGAACAGACAATGGCTTTTGGCGACAGCATGAATGACGAGTCAATGCTTCGTGCCTGCGGA
This sequence comes from Treponema sp., assembly GCA_050873685.1. Taxonomy (GTDB): domain Bacteria; phylum Spirochaetota; class Spirochaetia; order Treponematales; family Treponemataceae; genus Treponema_D. The sequence goes on along the minus strand of JBNMJH010000011.1, from coordinate 614 downwards.
TACGGCGTTGCCATGGAAAACGGCCTTGATTATATTAAAAATATCTGCGATTTTGTTACCCGATATGACAACAACAACGATGGAATTGCAGATTTCCTTGAAAATTTCGTTTTGTAAATTTTTTCAACATTAGAAATAAAGTTAATAACGAGCGTTAATATTTTTGTTAACGACCGTTAACAATTTGCTTAGCGTACGTTAAACTTTTTGTCACCGAGCGTTAAACATTTTGTTAACGTCCGGTGACAACTTTGTTAACGCTCGTTAATATTTTTCTCACCGTGCTACAGAGTTTTTTCTTTAGTTCTGGAGATGTTTTTTTCCGGAATCTAGACATTTTTCCTATTTTTTGAACAAACCAGACAGCATTCATTTTTCCTTTTTTTCATTGGAATTCTCTATTTTTTGCCATTTTAATACATTTGTATCGTGTTTACATCCTATAAGGGCGATTCTGTCTAGCAAAAAGCAGTGTTTTTCAGTCTTACGTTCAATACAATATTGGAGGATAAGATGAAAAAATTATTCGCTTTCATCTCAATCTTGGCAGTTTCCTTGGCGGGCTTGTTCGCCGATGTTTCTGCGAAGAAAAACGCCGACGGGACTGTGGATGT
>JBNMJH010000010.1:0-110196 GCA_050873685.1 Treponema sp. | reverse complement strand
TAATTGGTGGGGTTAGTGTAGGTACAATAAAACAAATCCATTTTCCTCTCCCGCCAACGCTCGCCGAGCAGCAGCGCATTGTAAACCGCATAGAAAACCTGTTTGCAAAACTGGACGAAGCAAAAGAAAAAGCCCAGAACGCAGCAGACAGCTTTGAAAAGCGCAAAGCCGCCATTCTGCACCAGGCATTCACGAATCAATTGAAAATTGAAAACGGAAAATTGAAAGATGAAGACTGGGAAGAAAAATCATTTTCTGAACTCGGAGTTTCAAATCTTGGAAAGATGCTCGATGCAAATAAAAATACAGGCAGCGATGTAAAATATCTTCGGAATATAAATGTTAGGTGGTTCGATTTTGATTTGTCGGATTTGATGACAATGAAAGCAAAACCCGAAGAAATACAGAAACTTTCCGTAAAGAAAGGCGATTTGTTCATCTGCGAAGGCGGTGAGCCAGGACGATGTGCAGTATGGAAAGATGTGGATTCAGACATTATCTTTCAGAAGGCTATTCACCGATTCAGACCGAATGAGAATGTATCAAGCGATTTTATAGCCTATGCACTCTATTATCTGAATCAGACTGGCAAACTTTCTGATTATTTCACAGGAACAACCATAAAACATTTGACAGGTCAATCATTGGCTAAAATACGGATAAGAATTCCACCTCTTAATTTTCAACTTTCAATCGTCCGCATCCTCGACACCGTGCTGGAAAAAGAACGCACCGCCAAATCCGCCGCCGAACAAGTGCTCGAACAAATCGATTTGCTGAAGAAATCCATCCTAGCCAGAGCGTTTAGAGGGGAGCTGTAAATATGAAGAAAATATTGATATTAATAAAAAGGATAATATGCAAATGACTATTGAAGAAATGATAAATCAGTATATTTCTAATGCTGTCTATGAACATGGCAGATATTTTAGTCAGGGTTGATGTTCTTTTTACCGTAATTTTTTTACGGTAAGCCTTGCTTTTTCCTATAAAATCATCGATAATGCTATTATCTATATTATTAGAGGTGCCTTATGTTATGTAAATTTGCAGTTACAAACTATAGGGGGTTCGAGCAGAGAATTGAGTGGGATTTGACGAAGGCTCGAGATTATGCATTTAATACTTTTGCAATCAAAAATAAAATCATCAAAAATGGAATTATCTATGGTCCAAATGGTAGTGGAAAAAGTAATTTTGGACTTGCAATTTTTGATATTGTAAACCATTTAAGCCAGAAATGGAAAAAGCCGGATTATTACAAAAATTTTGTTTTTGCTGGAAATCAAAAATCAACTGTAGATTTTGAATATGTGTTTAATTTTAATAATCAGATTGTAAAATATAATTATTCAAAAAATGCTCAGGGAATTTTACAGATTGAAAAACTTATTGTAGACGAAAAAATTATTTTTGAACGGAATTTTGGAAGTTTTTCTATAAATAATGAGGAATTTCCTATGGATGAAAAAATAAAAAACAATCTTGCAAATAATGCAAACAATGTATCTGTTGTCAATTTTTTATTAACTTCTTATCCGTTAAGTGAAAACAGTTATTTAATTCAACTTCAAAATTTTGTCAATTCTATGCTTTGGTTTAGAAGTCTTGATGTAAGAGAATTTATCGGATTGGAAACAAATCCCTTATTTATCGATGAATACATTATTCAAAATAATCTTGTGAAAGATTTTCAAGTTTTTCTTAAAGAAGTTAGTAATCAAGAATTTGAATTTGTTACTCCGAATCCAAATGACAAGCATCTTCTATGTTATATAAAAGGTGCTCCAATTCCTTTTAATCTTATAAAATCTACAGGAACAGACTCATTAATGCTTTTGTATTTCTGGTATAAGCAGATGGAAAAAGCATCTTTTGTTTTTATAGATGAGTTCGATGCTTTCTATCATTTTAAACTTTCTAAAAATATTTGTCGCAAATTATTTGAGTTGGACTGCCAGCTGTTCCTTACATCTCATAATACATTGCTATTGTGTAATGATTTATTGCGCCCTGATTGTAACTTTCTGTTGGATAAAAATATAATCAGAGCAATTCATGATTGTACAGATAAGGAACTTCGTGAAGGCCACAATATTGAAAAACTATTCCGTGGCGGTACATTTGGTTAATGATTCTCTTTGTCTTTGAAGGTCGTAAAACTGAGCCATCTCTTTTTAAAACTCTGGAACATCTGTATTTTAATGATTCGGATGAAAAGAAAGTGTGCTGTTTTGGCTATAATATTTATGAATTATATCGACTGATGACTGAATCTGATTTTACGGAAGATATTGTAACTGTAATTAAACGGAAACTTGAATCAAGAAATGAAAAGCCTATTTCAGATGAATTAACCATAATTGATTTTTCAGAAGTCTATTTATTTTTTGATTATGATTTTCAGAATAAGAATCTTGAGTTGGAAGAACTTAATATGCAGCTAAATGAAATGCTGGAATTCTTCTCAGATGAAACTGATAACGGAAAACTCTATGTCAGTTATCCAATGATTGAATCAATAAAATGTACTCAAAAATTACCAGATGAACATTTTTTCGAATACAAGGCATCAAGAGAAGACTGTTTAGACTTTAAGAATTATATCTCAAGCAAATATACATATTATAAAAGTACAGACTTCATGCAGTTTACAATTGATAAAAAAACAAATAAATTGCGTCCTATTTCAAAAGAACGCGAAACTAGCGTAAAAGAAAATTGGGAATACTTAAAAGAACAGAATATCAAAAAAGCAAATTATATTTGTTATGAAATTTTTGACTATCCTGAAAAGAAAGAATACATAAATCAGAAAACTATTTTCAATTCAGAACTGATAAAGTATGTTCTGCAAAATAATGAAGTTTGCATATTGAATGCATTTCCTTTGTTTTTGTTTGAATATTTCAAATAAATGACAAATTTCTTTCGAGAAAAGTATTTTTACTTCTTTTTCTTTTCTTCAAGATGTTCGCATAAGGTCTGTAATTTGATTTATTATCCAAAAAAATATTCCCGGCAGAATTTTTCGATTGAGGCGAAGAACTGGCGGTTGCGGGCTTTTTCTGGAAGGAAATTTAAATTTGTGGGCGGAACTAGCGCAAGAACCGGGGCGATTTGCAGCTGGGCAAGGCGCGCTTTGTATTCTTCTGCGTTGAAGTTCGGGCGGTCCAGATTTTTCTGCGCTTCGATGCAAATGTTAAGCGCGTTCTGAAGCTGCCTGTTGAATTCTTTTTTTGCGGTTTTCAGGTTTTCCGCTTTTTTCTGTTGTTCTTCCGCGGTTTGCGCGGCGGAAAGAAATTCCTTTTTTTGAGGCAGAACGTTCGGCAGCGCAAGAAGTTCTTTCAGCTCAAAAGGTTCAATTCCTGGAATGTAAAGTCCTTCCGGCGAAAGCGTGAATGTTTTTGTTTCCGGGCTGGCGGCAATGTTGCTTTCAAACCACCAGGCGAACATTTTCATCCGCTGGTCGGAAAGAACAGGTTTTCCGTAGAAATTTTTTTCCCAAGATGCGTTTCCTCCGAAGAGGAGCGGCATTCCGGCTGTTTCGGCAGGTTTTATTTTTGTTGAGGAGGCGTAAATTTTCTGCTCAAAAGTGCTTCCCTTTATGTGCGTCTGTTTGTTTGGAAAAGAAAGGTCGATTCCGCAGATAAAAATATTTTTTGTGCCGCAGTATTTTGCGAATGTCCACGCGCAGCTTGCGACTGAACCGCCGGCTCCTAGATATCCTGGCTCGCCGCAATATTTTTCAAAAAACTGGCCTACAGGAATCTGGCTTTTTGCGCACACAATTTTTTTGCATTCAAAATTGAAAACTGAAGGATAAACAGAATTTTCTGTTATCAAAATGCTTTCCGGGCTTTTTAATCCGGCGATGTGCCTGTACGCCCAGTATTGAGGGTCTGTTAAAACAATAAAATCTGGCTGAATTTTTTGCTGTAGCAGCGCGCGCAATGCTGTGTCAACGCAGACGATAACCGTTTTGTTTTTCAAGCTTGCCAAGTGCGGAAGAATTTTTTCAAGCGAAGGTCCGGCTCCAAGAACAAGAAAAGGCAAATTTTCTGCGCGGGACTTGAAAATATTCACGGTTTCAAGAATCATTGATTTTTCAATGTTGCGTTTTGAATTCCTGAACCAAAGAGCGCGGAATTTTTCCAGAGTTGCGTTGTTGATTTTTTCCTTGTCCTTGTTGCGTTGAATCAGCGTTGAAAGTTCGGAAAAATATTTTGCTGCGTGGACCGTTTGCGCCGCCGATGAAAAAAATACGCTGTTCAAAATTCCATATTGGTTTATTAAAGTTATCGCCTGTTCTGATGAAGCGCCGCAGGCGAAAATTATTGAGCTGTGCAGAAAAAGTTTTTCCGCGTCAACAAGAAGCATTGGCGCAAGAAAATGGTTTATGTCCGGCTCAACAAGAATAATTGTTTTTTGCGGAAAAAGCTCGGCGGCGGATTTTGCCGCATAAAAAAGCCCGAATCCTTCAAAAACAATTGCTTTTGCGTTCTTGATTTCTTCTTTTTTTGAATTTATTAGATTTTCAGCTTCCCGCTGCGGATTGTACGCTGAATGAAGCTGGAGCGAATTTTCTTTTGCTGTTGTTTCTCCGTTTTTTGCATGAAAAATTTCCCAGAATGGATACAAAATGGATTTTTCGTTTTCAGTTCCGGCATTTTCATTGAAAAAATTGATTTGCTTTTCCATTATTTTTGAAAGTTCTGGAAAACGCTGTTTAAAAAGCTGAAGATTTTTATTCCAAATTGAGTTCAATTAGCATATTCTCCGTTACTGGAGTTCCTGGCGCCGGCGACTGCGATTTTACCCAGCCGGAACCGTTTATTTTCACTTTTATATCGCTTCTGTTGAAGAGCGGCAGCAGGTCGCGCATTGATTTTCCAGTGAAATCAGGAATTTCTTTTCCAAGCTCGAGCGGTTTTGCCGGTGAAATTGTTATTTTTCCGCTGTGCTCAAGGCTTTCTGCGTTGCCACGGCTCATTCCAAGGTGGTCAATTATTTCATCGGCGGTTTTTGCAATTACTGGAGCAACGATTCTTCCGGCATAGGTTTCGCCTTTCGCTTTTTCAACAACTATGTAAAGAATAATTTGCGGGTCTTCAATTGGAAAAATCGCCATGCAGTTTGAAAGAAAATCTGTGGTTGAATATCCGCCGTTCTGCTTGTCTGCCATTTGCGCAGTTCCAGTTTTTACGCCGATGGAAATATCTTTTAGATGGGCGCGGCTTCCTGTTCCAGAGGTTGCTGTTGTTTCCATGCAGCTAAGAATATATTTTGCGGTTGATTCCTTGAAAATTCTTTCTTTGTATTCTGGTGAATGTTCATAAGCGATTGAGCCGTCCTTGTTGGTAATCCTCTTTATTACAGTTGGTTTAACTGGAATACCGTAGTTTGCGATGGCGCTTGCGGCTTGAATCATTTGCAGCGCTGAAACGCTGATTTCCTGGCCCATTGACATTGTCGGTTTTGTTCGGGCAGACCAGAGCCTGCTGTTTGTGTCTTTTACCGAACCGGAGGTTTCTCCTGGAAGCTCAATGCCTGTTTTTGTTCCGAATCCAAGCTTGCGAATCATTTCAAGGAATGTTTCGTCGGAAGCTCTGTCTGAAATCTGGGCAATTGCGTCGTTGCAGGAATATTTCAGGGCTTCGCGCGCGGTAATCCATCCGTGGTGGTCAAGACATTTGATTCTTATTGTTTCTCCGCCGCGGATTCTGTTTTCGTAAACGCCGTCGCATAAGAAGCTTGTTTTTGCGTTTATTAATCCTGCGTCATAAAAAGAAGCGACCGTGAATATTTTAAAAACTGAGCCTGGCTCGTAGGCGCTCATTGCCGGGCGGTCAATTGTCTGTTCAATTGTAGACATATTGTATTCATTCAGGTTTGAGCTTGGAAGGCTTATATATGAAAGAATTTCGCCGGATTTTACATCGGAGCACAAAAGCATCATGCTTTCAGCCTGGGTTGTTCTCATTGTTTCGCGGGCAATTTCTTCAAGCTTGTACTGAAGGTTTGCGTCGATTGTGAGATAAATATTTTTTCCTTGCGGCTGTTTGTTTGAGCCTGGCTCCGGAGAAGGACGCAGCTCATCCTGCATTGAATATTCAATTCCGGCAAGCCCTTTTCCTTCGTTTCCCATGTAGCCGATAAGCTGGGAAGCCAGCGCATTTTCCGGGTAGACGCGTCCAGGAATTCTGTCGAATTTAACAAAAAGATAGTTTTTTTCGTTTATTACTTTTTTCAGCTCGGTGTAAGTGTTCTGGTCGATTTTCTTTTTTATGTAGGCGAAGCTTGAATTTTCAGCGCGCTGAAGAATTTCTACCAGCTCATCTGTTGTCATGTCAAGATAAGGCGCAAGGTCCTTTGCAAACTGCTCGTTGTCTTTGACCCGGTTCGGAGTGATTCCAACGTTGTAAAAACTTGTCTGCACGGCGAGCGGTTTTCCGTAGCGGTCAACAATCGAGCCGCGCTCAGCAGTCTGGCTTCCATATGTGTTTGTTTCCGGCGCAGCTACTGACAGCTGAAAATATCTGAATAATATATAGAAAGAAAATATTCCAAAAAAAACGAGAACAATTCTTACCGCAGTTTTGTTGAAAAATCCGTTCATTTTCCGATTATTTTCCCCATAATATTTTTTACCGAAACAAAACCGTAGTCCCTTGAATCAATTGAATCTTTTTGATTGTCCCCAAGCGTGAACACAAAGTTTTCCGGGATTTCCTCAAAGTTTTTCATTCGCTGGAACTGAACCGGCGTAAGGGCAATTTCTTTTTGGTTTATTTTTACAGTATACCTTGGATTTTCTGAAAATTCTAGACGGTCGCCGCCTGTGGCAATTACTCTTTTTATTACTATCTTGTTGTCGTGCAAGTAAATAACTATATCATTCCTTTTTGGTCTGTTCCATTGAACCAAAAATTCCCCGCGGAAAGGTTTTGCCAGTCCGTACGCAAGCTTGTTCACAGCAACTTTCGAGCCGTTATTGAGCGTTGGCTCCATTGAAGTTCCCGAAATGCGCAGAATGTCAATCACAAAAAGCTTAAGTATGATTCCGGCCGCAATTCCGGATGCAATGCACAAATATTTTGTTGATTTCATTTTCCCCTGCCGATTTAATTCTAAACTTCAGTTTTCATTATGTCGATAGTGAAAATATGGAAATTGTAAATTGCATAGGATTTAAACAGTCATCTTCGCCTTTTGAATTTGTTCCGGCTTTTGCGGCGAATTTCAAGGAAAATTTGAAAAAAAGTTTTCATTCAGCGCATTTTGGAAATTCAGGAATCCACAGGAAAAAAAATAGAAGCCATGAAAAAGTTTTTTCTGCTTCTGGTGATTTTTTGTCTTTCTTGCGCAGCCTTGGTTCTGTGTGCAGTTTCGTTCAGTCCAACGCAAAAAAAGTTGTTTTTGCGCTTCTTGCGCTTTCGGTGCTTTTTGCCGCCGGTTTTGTTTCTTTTAAAGCGGCGGATTATTTTCATTCAACAACAGGCGCGGTGAAACTTGAAAACAACTATGAATATGAAATGTCGATGCTCAGCAAGCTTATGAACAATCTTGCTTTGGAAGGTTCGGCGGAATATTCTTCTGATGGAACTCTTGTTGACTCAAAAATTTCTGAAAAAGATATGGAAAAGCTTTTCCGGCAGCCGGTTTCTTTCCAAAGCTATAAAGTTCAGCCAGGAGATTCAATCAGCTCAATTACCAAAAAATTCGGGCTGAATAATATTTCAACTTTGATTGCGGTGAATGACATTGACAACGTCCGACAGCTAAGGGCGGGGCAGAAACTGAAAATTCCTTCAATTGACGGACTTTTTTATACGGTTCAAAAAGGAAACAGTCTTCAGGGGCTTTCCTTGAAATACGGCGTTACAATGGAAGATTTGCTTGATGTGAACGAGCTTGAAACTTCTGAGCTTTCTGCCGGCCAGGTGATTTTTATTCCTGGTGCAAAAATGGAGCCTTCCGCGCTTTCCCGCGCAATGGGCGAGCTTTTCAGAAGTCCTTTGAAAACAAGCTACAGGCTTACTTCTCATTTTGGGCCTAGGGCAGATCCTTTTACAGGCGCGCGTTCAAACCATACTGGCGTTGACATGGCTTGCCCAACAGGAACTCCGATTCTGGCGGCGGCCAGCGGAACAATTACTTATTCTGGAACTTCGCCGGTTTTTGGTTACTATGTCATAATAAATCATGGAAATGGCTACCAGTCTTTGTACGGCCATATGTCAAAAATTCTTGCAAAAAAAGGTCAGTGGGTAAGCCAGGGAACAAGAATCGGGCTTGTTGGCTCAACAGGATATTCAACAGGACCGCATCTTCATTTTACTGTTTTCAAAAACGGAAAGCTTGTGGATCCGCTTTCTTTGATAAAATGAAATCTTGTAAAAAACGCTGAAAACGAGGACGAAATATGAAAAAAATAGAAATTTTAAGAAGAGAAATTTTTTTGTTCAGCCTGTTTTTTGCCGCTTTCAATTGTTTTGCCGGAATAAAATTCGGCGATGCTGACATAAACCGGAATGATGAAATTTTGTATACAGTCAGGCAGGAAATTCCAGGCGCTTTTTCATACCGCTCGTTGTTCAAGGGAAAAATAAAAGATGGAATGCTCAGCGTAGCGCCGGCGCTGGTTTCGTGCTTTCCGGAGCAGATGGAGCTTTTAGGCGGCGGAAAAATTCTTCAGGTTAGAAACCGGTATGGAACTGCATGGATTGACACGGCTGAAAAATCTATTGAATGGAAAAAATATTCGCCGGAAATTCCTGTAAATTCAATGCGGCTTTCTAAAATCAGCGTAAGCCCGGACGGCGAATGGATTTGCTACACGGAAAAAACTGGCTATGCAACCGGAAAACTTTTTCTGAAGAATATAAATTCCCCGAAAGAAATTTGCCTTGATGAAAATTCTTCATTCAGCTATGAAAATGTTTCTGTAAAATGGGCTGGCGACAGTTCTGCAATGGTTTACGCAAAGAACGGAAATGTGTATTTCTGCAATCCTTCCGCGGTTTTGCGTGGCGTTGAAGTTGATGAAAAATACAGAAAAATCGGGTCGGGAACAATAAATTCTGTGAACTGGACAAATGGAAAATATCTGGTTTACATTGATTCAGATTTGGTTTACAAAATCAGCTCAAAAGAGCTTTACACGCTCGGGCTTTATTCTGGAATTATCGGAAAAGGCCAGATGGTCGGGCGGCTTCCTTCTCAGTTCATGGCTTCAAAAGACAGTTTCAGCGTGAACAACGATGTTTCTTCGATGGTTCTTGTGCAGAACGGAAAAATTTTCACATATTTCAAAATAAACCGGAACACTTGTGATTATCTTGACATAGTTTATTCAGGCCCTTACGTTGATTTGAGCGCCTCTCTGCTGGAAAGCGAAATTATCTGGGATTTGAACGGCTCGCCGATTGTCTGGATGCGGATGCTTCCTTATGGCGGCCAGAAAATCAAGTCATCGGTTTATCATTTGGAAAACCGGCTTTCAAAATTTCTTGATATTTCAGATTCGGGAAGACCTGCCGTTTCTCCAGACGGAAAAAACTGCGCCTTTTATTCCGGGGCTTCTGTTTATGTTTATGACACAAGAAACTGGAAGCGCGTGAATAAGGCTGAAGGCGAGAATGTCGTTTCGCTTCTGTGGAAAGACAATTCAACTTTGATTATCGGCGGAAACAGAACAATCCGGGCTTGGAACATTTTTGAGCAGAATCCAGAAATTCTTGCGGTGAGCTCAGTTGTAAACGGCTTCTGGAACAATGAGGAGCTGGTTGCAGATGCGGGAAACGGAAACTTCTTTTCTTTTGATGAAACGAAAAAAACTTGGGCTGAAAAGGAATCTGGTTTTTCAAGCCGGCCGAATATTTTGCGGAACGAGCATTACCGGCTTTTCTGCGGAGAAACTTCAAATCCTCTTTTTGAAAATGCGCTTTACATACGCACACTTTTTGGAAAGGCTGTAACCAAGCCTGCTTGTCCTGAAAGCGTAAGAAAAATTCCTGAGCGCAGGCAAGTTGCTCTTTTGTTTGATGCTTATGACAACGCCGACGGACTGCCGAATATTCTGTACACTTTGAACAGATATTTGGTTTCGGGAACATTTTTTCTGAACGGAGAATTTATCCGCCGCTATCCGAACGAAACAAAACAGATTGCTTTGAGCCGCAACGAGTGCGCTTCAATGTTTTTTTCAGCTTCAAAACTGACTCAGCCAGGATTTCTTGTGAATGAAGACTACATTCGCCGCGGACTTGCCCGGAATGAAGATGAATTCAACGCAGCCACAGGAAAGGAACTTTCGCTCATGTGGCACGCGCCGTATTACGCCGCTTCAGAAAAAATTGTGCAGGACGGAAAAAAAGCCGGCTACGACTATGTTGATGTGAAAAATCCAGCTTGCGATTCTGTAACGCTTGAGCAGGCCGTAAAAGGTGAAGGAAAATATCTTTGCCCGGGTGAAATTATAGAATCCTATGTTCAGGCTCTTAATGAAGGTGAAAAAATTGTTCCGGTAACAATCGGAATTTCGCGCGGAACACGGGAAAGCTACTTGTATGAAAATCTTGATTTGCTGATAAGCGCAATTCTTGACGCTGGCTACGAAATTGTTCCGCTCCGCTATATTGCTGAAAAATAATTCGCCGGAATTTTAGTTTCTGCTGAAATTAAAATTTCAGCGCAAGCTTCGCAATTTCATCTGCGGCGCATATCCAGAAATTTGCGCGTTCTGCCGGTCGGTCTGCAACCAGCGGAATTGATTCCAGCAGCTGGCCGTTCAAAATGTATTCAATTTTTCCATATTCATTTCCAGCGTCAATTTGGCCTTTTATAAATTCTGGAAGAACAAGATTTATTTCAACTTCATCAAGCGCATTTTCCGGATTTTTTGCGGCGGAAACAGGAACGCAGAGCGCATCTGGTGTCCATGCCGGCACGATATTCATTCTCTGCACTTTTGAGCATATTGCAGGAATATTGTAGGCTCGCAGAACCAGCGGATTTCTGTAGTTTTTAAATGTTCGGAACGCCCATTCCATGATTTCAGTTCCGTCGTGGATTCTGCCGGATTGCCCTTCATTCTGGTTTTTTCCTGGACCGCCCATTGTTACGGAAAGAATTCTCATGTTTTCACGCTTTGCCGTCAGCGCAAGATTGTATCCGCTTTCTTCTATATAACCTGTTTTTAGTCCGTCGCATCCTTCCAGAATTCCAAGCAGAGGATTTGTGTTTTTCTGGTAAATCGGCATGTAGATATTCTGCGGAATTCCCTGCGAAAAGTCCTGGTAGCGTGTTGGAAGCGGCTTGTCTTCCGGCGCAAGATTTTCTTCCTTTGGATATTTGAATCCAGGCACTGAATGGAATTTATACAAAGTTTCAGGAAAGCGTTCAATGTATTTCCGCGCGAATGAAGCCATTTCCCGCGCTGTTGTTGTGTTTTTTTCACTGTAGCCGCTTGCGTCGAAAAAATGCGTGTTTTCAAGGTTGAATTCTTCTGCGAGCTGGTTTATTTTTTCAACAAATACGCTGACATTGCCAAAAAGATAAAGGGCGATTGCTGTTGCCGCGTCGTTTCCGGAGCATACATCTAGCCCGGTGATAATTTCTTCAAGAGTCGCTTTCTGGTTTTTCCCAAGGAACATCAAGGATGAATGCGGCGGCTGGTTTGCGGCCCATGTTTCTGGAGGAAGAGGAACTATGTCTGAAAGCGATGCGTTTCCTTTTTCAATTTCTTCCATTATAACGTACATTACGAAGAGTTTTGTCATGCTTGCCGGAGGAATTATTTCATCGGCATTTTTTTCGTATATAACACAGCCGTTTTCCACGTTGACTGCAATTGCGGATTTCGCCCAGATATTCAGCTCTGCCGGTTCTGTTTGGTACGGCAGCGGATGAAGAAGATTTTTGCGCTCTGGATACGATTCATCCAGTGAAAGGTTCAGAAATGTTTTTTGCGCCGGGGAAAGTTCTTCCGGGGCAGAAGCCTTTCTAAGAGTAACTGCCCGTACTGCGGCTGTTCCAAAAAAAGAAACGAAAAGCGTTCCTGCGGCGGAAAGCAAAGAAATTTTTATGATTTTTTTTGTTTTTCTGTTCATTGTTTACGCTAAATTTTTGAGTTTTTGTTTCTAAGAAGCATATCTGCAAGCACAATGTTTGCCATTGCTTCTACAACTGGAACAATCCGCGGGCAAAGACATACATCGTGCCGGCCTTTTATTTCAAGCTCTGTGTTTTCGTAGTTTGCTCCGTTTTTGCTTACAGTTTTCTGCGGCTGGAAAATGCTTGGAACTGGCTTTACCGCAACCCTGAAAATTATCTGGTTTCCGTTGGAAATACCGCCAAGAATTCCTCCTGCGTTGTTTGTGTCAAAAAACGGGCTTCCGTTTTCTGCGTGCATTCTGTCGTTGTCCGCGCTTCCTGTAAGATCTGCCGCTGCGAATCCTGCGCCGAATTCAATTCCCTTTACCGCCCCGATTGAAAGCATCGCTTTTGCAAGTTCTGCGTCCAGCTTGTCAAAAACAGGCTCGCCCAACCCGGCGGGGCATCCGTTTATTATACATTCAACAATTCCGCCTGCGCTGTCGCGGTTCTGGCGAAGCTCTTCAATTTTTTGCTCCATTTTTTTTGCGGCTTCGTTGTCCGGCGCGCGCATTGAGTTCTGCTCTATTTCTGAAAGATTTATTTTTTCAGCTTTTATTCCGGCGGCTTTCAAAGTGTACGCTTTTACAGAAATTCCGGCATTTTCAAGAATTTGTGCCGCAACTGCTCCGGCTGCCACTCTGGCTGCTGTTTCCCTTCCGCTTGAACGTCCGCCGCCGCGGTAATCCCTGAATCCGTATTTTGCATCGTAAGAAAAATCTGCGTGTCCCGGGCGGAATGTGTTTTCAAGGTTTCCATAGTCTTTTGAATGCTGGCTTGTGTTCCGGATTAAAATTGAAATTGGAGTTCCTTCAGCTTTGCCTTCAAAAACTCCGCTTAGGATTTCCGCGGTGTCCGGCTCGTTTCTTGCTGTTACAGAGGCTGATTTTATTCCGTTTATTGCGGCTCCAGGACGGCGTCTGTCTAGCGCCTGCTGAATTTTCAAAGTGTCGATGGCAAGTCCTGCCGGGCATCCGTCAACAACAACGCCTAGCGCTTCTCCGTGGCTTTCCCCGAAAGTTGAAACTTTAAAAATTGTACCGTAAGTATTTCCAGACATTTTTGAACCTCTTTCCATAAAGATTATCAGATTTATTGAATTTTTACTATAAAAGTGCAATACTTTGAAAAATAAATTAATTTGGAGGCTCGTATGGCAAAATTTGGCGGTTCAATGACAGCTTTGGTCACACCTATGCATGAAGATGAATCTGTAGATTATGAAGGATTTCGTGCTTTGGTCAAACGCCAGCTTGAAGGCGGAATCGATGGAATTCTTCCTTTGGGAACTACTGCAGAAACTCCAACTTTGACAGAAGACGAAGAAGACGAAATTATCAAGATTGCTTTTGAAGAAGTTAGGGCTTTTGAAAAGGCAACTGGCAAAAAAATCAATATTATTCTTGGCTCAAGCTCAAACTGCACGCGGGATGCGGTCCGCTATTGTGAGCGTGCTAAGCAGGCTGGCGCGGATGCGGCTTTGGTTGTAACTCCTTACTACAACAAGCCTAGCAACGAAGGAATTTTCAGGCATTTCGAGGCTGTCTCAAAAGTTGGAATTCCTGTGATTGTCTATAACATCCAGGGACGTACTGGAAAGAATATTGATACGCCTACATTGGTGCGGATTGCAAATCTTCCGAATATTGCGGGTGTAAAGGAAGCCAGCGGAAACATCAACCAGATGATGGATGTGATTGCGCAGGTGAAATCTGCTCATCCGGATTTTTCTGTGATTTGCGGAGACGACAGCTTGACTCTTCCGTTGCTTGCGGCTGGCGGCGACGGTGTTTTCAGCGTTGTTTCAAATTACACTCCTGAGCTTGTTACTCAGATGGTTCACGCTGCTTTGGAAGGCGATTTTAAAACTGCGCGGGATTTGCATTACAGGCTTCTGCCATTCTTCAAGGCTGCCTTTGTTGATGGAAACCCGACTTCTATAAAATATGCGATGAGCCTCCGCGGAATGTGCAAGGCTTGCGTTCGGCTTCCGCTTGTTGAAGTTACAGAAAAGGCCAAGGAAATCATTAAGAATGCCTTGGCGGAATGCAAATTATAAAATTTAATAGGGGAAATATTATGTCAGGAAAATTGAAGGTAGGTGTTCTGGGCGCAACTGGAATGGTTGGCCAGCGTTATATAAAGCTGTTGGAAAATCATCCGTGGTTTGAAGTTACTTATGTTGCGGCAAGTCCTCGTTCAGCTGGAAAAGCGTACAAGGATGCGGTGAAGAACCGCTGGCTCATCGGGGAAAATATTCCTGCCGGAGTCGCGGATCTTATTGTTGAAGATGCAAACGACGAGAAAAAAGCTTTGGGAAAATGCCAGTTTGTTTTCTCTGCGCTTGAAATGGGCAAGGAAGAAATAAAGGCGCTTGAAGCCGCTTATGCCGCGGAAGGAATTCCGGTTGTTTCAAATGCTTCAGCGAACCGCTGGACAGAAGATGTTCCGATGCTTGTTCCTGAAATCAACTACGCTCATCTTGACGTGATTGCCGAGCAGAAAAAGCACCACGGCTGGGACAAAGGTTTTATCGCTGTAAAGCCGAACTGCTCGCTCCAGACATATATGATGCCGATTCATGCGCTGATTCAGGCCGGCTATCCGGTAAAAAGAATGGTTGTTACAACTTTGCAGGCAACTAGCGGCGCAGGTTATCCTGGAGTTCCGTCTTTTGACATGATTGACAATATTGTTCCGTTCATTGGCGGTGAAGAGGAAAAAACTGAAAAAGAATGTCTTAAGATTCTTGGAAAAGTTCAGGACGGAAAAATTGTTAACGCTGAATATCCGGTTGTTTCTTCAACTTGTACGCGCGTTCCGGTTATCGACGGACATACAGCCTGCGTTTCGCTTGAATTTGCGGACAAGAAGCCAAGCCTTGAGGAAATTGAAAAAATCTGGACTTCGTACAAGTCTGTGCCTCAGGAACTGAATCTTCCTAGCGCGCCGGAGCATCCGATTGTTGTTCGCCACGAGGAAAACCGCCCGCAGCCGCGCCGCGACCGTGAAACAGAAAAAGGAATGGCTTGTGTTATCGGACGTCTTAGACCGTGCAACGTTTTTGACATAAAGTTTGTTTCGCTGAGCCACAATACAAAGCGGGGAGCCGCGCTTGGCGGAATCCTGAACGCGGAGCTTCTGAAGGCCAAAGGTTTTTTTGACAATCTTTAGTCTGCTGGAAAATAAATGATTTTGTAAGAACTGAACGGCGGCTTTTTAGCTGCCGTTCTTTTTGAAAGGGGATTTTAAGGGGAAAACTTTGTTTGCCCCTTAGGAGAAAGGGTAGGCCGCAACGCGCGCATTTGATTGTGCCAGCCGTTTTCGTGGAACTTAAAAAATGCCGGGCAGTTTTTTTAGCGGTTCTTCGATTTTAAGCAAGTGCGGACGTAGGGAAAGACTTTTCCCAAAAAAATTTTAAAATGGAAATTTTTGCTGCTGTTTTTACGGATTCTCATTTTTTAAGCGCTTTTTTTCAGACGATAATTATTATTTTCGCAGGTTTTGTTTTTATGCGGAAGGGTTTTGTTGATTCCGCCGGGCAGAAAACTGTTTCCGCGCTGATTTGGAAGCTGGCTGTTCCGTGTTTTGCGTTCAACGCGTTCATGCAGGATTTTGAGAGGGAAAGTTTCAAGGCTAGCATTGTTGAATTTTTTCTTGCTGTTTTCTTCTATATTTTATTGATTTTTCTTGGAAAGCTTCTGTTTTTTAGAAAGGGAAAGAAGATTTCCACGGTGAGCGCGCTTTTTATGGCAATCGGGCAGACGACTTTGTTCAGCATGCCGATTCTTGAGTCTGTTTATTCAGGGCGCGGCGATGAGGTTATGCTTTACATAAGCACAATCAGCATTGTTTTTAGGATTTCTGTCTACGTGGTCGGGCTTTCTGTTATTTCCGGCCAGAAAATTTCTTTTTCAAATTTCGGCGTTTCGTGCCGCAAGGTTTTTCTTACGCCGGTTATGATTGGAATGTTTCTGGGATTTTTTGTTTTTCTTACGCAGAATGTTATGCCGCAGGTTTTTGCCGATGGAAAATATTTTTCGGTTTTAAGAATTGACAAGACGCTGCCTGTTCTGTATTCCGCGGTGCGTTCGCTGAGCCGGCTGGTTTCGCCCCTCTGCATGTTTATGATTGGAATGAGCATTGGAAGCGCAAATCTTCTGGAATGTCTTGGCGATGGTTTTGCCTGGATTATCGCGCTTCTTCGGAATGTTGCCGGACCGGTTGTTGTTGCGCTGGTCTGCCTTTTTATTCATAAGGCTGGAATTTACTGTTTCAATGAATTTTCGCTTATGGCGGTTCTGATTGGATTCAGCGCGCCGGTTAGTGTTTCGCTGTGCATTGCGTGCGTTGAGCATGACTGCGAGAAGGTTGTTGCGACTAGAAGCTGCGTGATTTCAACTTTGCTTACGCTGGTTACGTTTCCGGCTGCGTTTGTGCTTGGAAAATTCGTGTTCGCGCTTATGATGAATGGCTGATGGGCTTCCTGGCATTTAGTTTCTGTAAAAAATTGAAATTTAAATTAATATTTTTTATTTTTTTGTTGCCTTTTGAAGCGGATTTTTATATTTTTGATAGTATCAAATAGAAATTAAATTAAGAGGTTGATAAAGAAAATGGCTAAACAGTTGTTATTTAATGAAGATGCAAGAAAAAAGTTGCTTTCTGGCGTTGAGCAGATTGCAAAAGCTGTAAAAGTTACACTTGGACCTTGCGGCCGTATGGTTATGCTTGACAAAAAATATGGCGCTCCGACAATCACAAAGGACGGCGTTTCTGTAGCGAAAGACATTGAGCTTGCCGACCCTTATGAAAACATGGGCGCTCAGTTTGTTCGCGAAGTTGCTTCAAAAACAAACGATGATGCCGGCGACGGAACTACAACTTCTACAGTTCTGGCTTATGCGCTTGTCCGCGAAGGATTCAAGTCTGTTGCTGCCGGAATGACTCCAATTGAAATCAAACGCGGTATCGACAAGGCTGTTGCCGCTGCAGTTGCAGAAATCAAAAAGAACGCAAAGCCGGTAAAAGATTCTGCTGATATAAAGAGCATCGCTTCAATTTCGGCGAACAATGATCCTGAAATCGGAAATCTTATCGCAGAAGCTATTGAAAAGGTTGGAAAGGACGGTGTAATCACTGTTGAAGAATCAAAGAATATGAACACAACGGTTGATACTGTTGAAGGTATGCAGTTCGACCGCGGATATATTTCTTCTTACTTTGTTACAGACCGTGAACGAATGGAAGCTGCTTATTCAGACGCTTACGTTTTGATTTATGACAAGAAGATTTCTTCTATGAAAGATTTGCTTCCTCTTCTTGAAAAAGTTGCAAACGCCGGACGTTCGCTTGTTATCATCGCGGAAGATGTTGACGGCGAGGCTCTTACAACTTTGGTTTTGAACACAATCCGCGGAACAATCAAAGTTTGCGCTGTAAAAGCTCCTGGATTCGGCGACCGCAGAAAGGATATGCTTCAGGACATTGCAATTTTGACTGGAGGAACTGTTGTTTCTGAGGAAGTTGGACTTAAGCTTGAGTCTTGCGGACCGGAAGTTCTTGGACAGGCTAAATCTGTTAAGATTGACAAGGACAACACAACTATTGTTGGCGGCGCTGGAGATAAAAAAGCTATTGCTGACAGAATTGCGGAAATCAAGAATGCAATTTCTAAATCTACATCAAGCTATGACAAGGAACAGCTTCAGAAGCGTCTTGCAAAGCTTGCCGGCGGCGTAGCTGTAATCAACGTTGGTGCTACAACAGAAACAGAAATGAAAGAAAAGAAATTCCGTGTTGAGGATACAATTGCCGCTACACGCGCTGCCCTTGAGGAAGGAATTGTTTCTGGCGGTGGAATCGCTTTGGTTGAAGCTGCAAAAGTTCTTGAGAAAGTTCCTGCAGAGCTTTCTGAGGATGAAAAAGTTGGCTACAAGATTGTTCGCCGCGCATTGGAGGAACCAATCCGCCAGATTGCAGACAATGCTGGAATCGACGGCGCTGTTGTTGCTGAACGCGCTAAGAATGAAAAGGACGGTGTAGGCTTCAACGCTTATACTGGCGAATGGGTAAATATGATCCAGGCAGGAATTATTGACCCGGCTAAAGTAACAACTTCAGCTTTGATGAACGCCGCTTCAATTGCAGGCACATTGCTTACAACTGAATGCGCAATTACTGATATTCCTGAGCCAAAGCCTGCTGCTCCAGCTCCAGACATGGGCGGAATGGGATACTAATCTGATTAGATGAGTTAATAAAACTCTGGTGTTCGTTGCGGATGCCGGAGTTTTTTTGTATATTTAATATATGAAAAATAAAGTCACGCTCATTTTTTTTAGCTCTCTTTTTGCTGTTCTTGCCGTTGTTGTTGCCTTGAAATTCACAGTTTTCAGAAAAACCGAAAATGTACACGCAAAAGTTGTAACTCCTGTTTCTGCCGACAAGGTGAAAAACGGCTCGGAGACAGAATCTCTTTCCGGCGAAAATATAATGATGACATCCTTTGTTCCGTTGCTTCCGACCGAAACTTTGATAAGCACGCTGACGCTTGATTTTGACGGAGACAATCTTGATGACCAGGTTGTTGCCGTTCACAAGGCCGGTTCTGAAAATCTTTATCTTATTGCGGGGCTTTATAATTCCCAGTCGAATTCTTATGAACGTGTTGCTGAAATTTCAACTGAAATTTCTCGCGAGAGAACTTTTTCATTCAATGCTGTTGATATGATAGGAAACCACCGCAATGCGCTTATTTACCAGGGCGTTGACAACAGCGGCGATTCCGTTATGAAAATTTATATGTGCGAAAGAAATAAAAATTCTGTTTCGCTCAATAAAATCGGCGACTTTAAATCTGACGGAACAATTTTTATTGTTCAGACGGAACGTTCTGAAGCATATGAGCTTTCCCAGACACGCGGCCAAAGTTTTGTTGTTTGGGTTTACAGTTCTGACCGTTCAGAGGATCAGAAATCTTCTTCTGTAAGCGTAGGGCAGATTCAGACCGAATATACATGGAATGAAGATGAGCAGAAATATACTCAGAGCCGCCAGCTTCGTGTTACAGGAAGCCGTCTTGCCGCCAGGGAGCTTGCCAGAATTCAGAACGGAAATGTCGCGACTTTTGCCGAGTATCTTAACGGGCTGTGGTATAAAACTTCCAGCGCGGACAGCTCTGCGTATTACATTTATTTCAATTATGACACAAAAGAAGTTATTTTTCTTTCTGATGACACGGAAGGCGTTTATTCCTGGGAAAATTCAAGCCTTAGAAGAAGCGGAATTTATCTGACTCTTGTAAATTCAATTATTTCCAGCATGAAGCGCCGCCTTGACATTATGCTCACAGGAATGAATGAAGTTTATATCCGGATCCACGAGGACGTTGGGCTTTTAATCAAGGAAAACAACCACTGGGATGGAACTTACAAGAAAATGTCCTTCCAGAGCACGTTCGGCGAAGAAAAAATTGAATATCCGCATCCTGAGTACGAAAAAATTCTTTCTGAAGTTTTCAGCTGGGAAGACGAGGAAGGCAGAAAAATCACTTTCAAAAACGGAAACTACACTCTTGTGAATTCAGAAATTGAGGAAAAAGGCGTGTATCTTGTTGACACCGTTGGAAATTATCCTGTTATTCAGTTCCGCGCGGCAAATTCCCAGAAATCAAGCCTGCTTCCGGCCTACGCAATGCAGTTCAAGACAACTGAAGAAGTTGTTCCAGCAAAAAGGCGAAACCAGAAGCCGTCTGTTAGAAAAATTGTTGACAAGAACACAATAATTCTTTCGCCGGTAAAACTTTCTCCTGATACTTGCTACGCCGCAGACGGAATGAAGGTTGTGATTTCAAAATCTGCAAGATAAATGCGCTGGATTTTATAATAAAAACATAAGATTTTGACATTGAAAAATAAGCTAAGCGTCATTATAATTATCTATTATGACTGCAAACGAATTACGCTCAAAATATATTGAGTTCTTTAAGAGTAAAAATCACGTTGAAATTTCTGGACAGTCTTTGATTCCAGAAAATGACCCTTCAGTTTTGTTTACTACGGCCGGAATGCATCCGCTTGTTCCATATCTTCTGGGAGAAAAACATCCTTCTGGAACTCGCCTTGCAGATTATCAGAAATGCATCCGCACAGGCGATATTGATGAAGTTGGCGATCCAAGCCATCTTACCTGCTTTGAAATGCTTGGAAACTGGTCTTTGGGTGATTATTTTAAAAAAGAATCAATCGGATTTTCGTATGAATTTCTGACCAGCCCGAAATGGCTCGGCCTTGATCCGCGTAAAATTTCGGTGACGGTTTTTGCCGGCGACGACAATGCCCCTCGCGATGAGGAGGCTGCCACTTACTGGAAAGAAAACGGAATGCCGGAAGACAAAATCGCATATCTTCCTGCAAGCGACAACTGGTGGGCGGCCGGTCCAACAGGTCCTTGCGGTCCGGATACAGAAATTTTCTACTGGGTTGGCGAAGGGCTGCCTCCTGCTGGCTCAAACAAAGGCACTGACAGCGAAAACTGGATGGAAATCTGGAACAACGTGTTTATGCAGTACAACCGCGTTGATGAAAAGACTCTTGTGCCGCTTCCAAAGAAAAACGTTGACACAGGAATGGGCCTTGAACGCACAAACTGCATTCTTCAGGGAAAAACTTCAGTTTATCTTACAGAAGTTTTCCAGCCGATTATTGCAAAAATCGAGGAGCTTTCAAACTACAAGTACGGTGACGACGATGAAAAGGACAAGAGCGTGCGAATTATTGCAGATCATAGCCGCGCTTCAGTTTTTATTCTCGGCGATCAGAAAGGCGTTTCACCTTCAAATGTGGGAGCCGGATATGTTCTTCGCCGGCTGATTCGCCGTGCCGTGCGCCATGGAATGAAGCTTGGAATCGAAAAGGAATTTCTTGCCGAAGTTGCTGCGGTTGTTGTTGAAAATTTCAAGAACGCATATCCAGAGCTTGAGCAGAACAAAGATAAAATTTACCGCGAGCTTACAGCGGAGGAAGCTAAATTCCGTACAACGCTTAAAAAAGGCGAGGCTGAATTCCAGAAACTTCTTCCGAACCTTATGAAAAATCCAAAAAAGATTATTTCAGGAAAGGTTGCCTACAATCTTTATGAAACTTACGGTTATCCGCTTGAGCTTACACAGGAGCTTGGCGCGGAAAACGGATTTACAGTTGATGTTGAAGGCTTTATGGCGGCGGAAAAGAAGCATCAGGAAGCTTCAAAGTCGCTTGACGCAGGAAAGGCGAAAGGCGGACTTGCCGAGCAGTCTGACATAACAACAAAATACCACACGGCCACACACTTGCTTCAGCAGGCTTTGGTTGAAGTTCTTGGTGATGAGGTTTCACAGAAAGGCTCGAACATAAACAATGAGCGTATGCGCTTCGACTTCACTTTCGGACGTCCTATGACAAAGGAAGAAATCCAGAAAGTTGAAGATATTGTAAACGAAAAGATAAACGAGGATCTTCCTGTAACAATGGAAGTTATGCCGCTTGACCAGGCTAAGGCTGAAGGCGCACGCGCGTTGTTCGTAAATAAATACGGCGAGCAGGTAAAAGTTTATACAATCGGGCGCGACACCAAGAAGGACTGGTTCTCTAAGGAAGTTTGCGGCGGACCTCATGTTCAGCATACAGCGCAGATTGGAAAATTCAAAATTGAAAAGGAACAGTCTTCTTCCGCTGGTGTACGCAGAATCAGGGCAACAATAAGCGGCGGACTTCCGCTGGATAAATAGTATTTTATTTTCAAAAAACTAAAAAAAATGTAACTATTTTTACATTTTGTTGGTTTTATGGTGTAAAATATTAGAAAACAAAAGAAAAAGGATTTTATATATGAAACGTTTTGCAGTTGCATTTTTAGCTTTATTTATGTGTGCGGCAGTTTTTGCACAGAACGATCTTCAGGTTCTTGCAGTGGTAAAACTAAATAAAAACGAATCAATTTCATTGAAGCAGATTAAAACTCGTGTTGAAATGTATGAAAAACAAAGAGGTTCGGTTCTTTCAGTTGATGACAGAAAAAAGGTTCTGGATGCGCTTATTCAGGAAAAACTTGTTCTTCAGGCTGCCCAGAAATCTGGAATTACGCTCACAGACAGCCAGATTGAGCAGATGTTCCTTCAGCAGGTGAGCCAGCAGCTTCTTGGAAGAAATGCAACTCAGTCGGAGCTTGAAACAGTTGTGAAGCAGCAGACAAATCTCTCGCTTGATGATTTTATGAAGCAGCAGATTGGAATGTCGGTTGCGGACTATAAAACGTATTTGAAGAACCAGACTTTGGTTCAGCAGTATATTCTTAGCCAGCGTGAAAATGAAATCAAGTCTGTTGCCGCTACAGATGAAGAAATCCGGGCTTTTTATGAGCTGAACAAATCTCAGTTTGTATGGACTGACATGCTGAAGCTTTATATGGTTGTTATTCCAAAGGGCAAGGATGCGGAAGCGGCTCGTGTAAAGGCGAATGACCTTTTCAACAAGCTGAAGGACAAGAAACTCACTGTGAACCAGATGACCGTTGAGTCTAAAAAAGAAAATTCCGGCTTCCAGTCTGGAGAAATGCTTATCAACAAAAATCAGGTGAGCGCGCAGCAGCTTGGAATTTCTTACAAAGATCTTCTTTCTCTGTTTGATAACAATGTTGGATATTTTTCTAGTGTCGGTGAATTTGACACACATTTCCAGTTTTATACAATCATCAAGAAATATGATGCAAAAATGCTTTCTTTGAGCGATGTTGTTCAGCCGGATTCCACAACAACTGTTTATGATTATATCCGCAGTTCATTGGGCCAGCAGAAGGTTATGCAGTATTTCACAGTTGCGGCTCAGGAAATTGCAAAGGAACTTGATACAGAAGCAAACGTTGAGCGAAAGAAAACTGGCGATGCTTTGACAAAACTTCTTTCTTGGTAAGGCGAGGGGGAATTTATGTCTAGAAGAATAAGCCGAATTCTTGCTTTTCAGGCTTTGTATTCATGGGATGTTGCCGGCGTTGATTTAAATGATTTGATTTCATTTTCGTGGCTTGAAAGCGATGTTTTTGATGCTTCAGAAGTCGGCGAGGATTCTTCTGATGAAGTGAAATATTGTCTGCAGGAAAAGCAGATGAGCCAGTTTGAGAAACTTTCTCCGGCCAAAAAACAGGAAGTCTTTGACTATGCAAGAATTCTTGTGAAAGGCACGGTTGAAAATATTCAGCAGATTGATGAAATCATTAAAAAGCATCTTTCTTCAAAGTGGTCGATTGAGCGTCTTAACAAAGTTGCGCTTGCAGTTGTCAGAATGAGCGTTTATGCCATGCTTTACCAAAAAGAAGTTGATCCGAAGATTACAATTGACGAAGCTGTTGAAATTGTAAAGGATTACGGTGAAGATGAAACTCATAAATTTACAAATGCAATTCTTGACAGCATTAGAAAAGATTTGACGGAGCAGAATTCTTAGATGATAAAAAAATCAGGTGGAAATATTTTATGCATTGCGTTAGCCGTGCTGTTTCTGCCGGTTTTTTTTTCGTGCTCAAACCGTGTGGAGCAGAAATCTGTTTCTTCGGCGCTGGAGCAAATCGATATTCTTATAAATCAGGAACAGTTCAAGGATGCTGAGCGGGAACTTGGAAAGATTGAAAAAAAATCCTACAGTTCCTGGATTGAAATCGGCATTTTTAAACGTTATTTGAAAATCGGGCTTTCGGAAAAAGCTGAGAAAACTCTAGTTCAGGCAATTAAAAAAAATCCAAAAAACAATGAGCTTAATGCGGTTTATGCGCATTTTCTGCTTTCGAACGGAAGAATTGACGAGTCGCTTGCGGCTGGAAAAATTCTTTCAGGAACAAGATACGGCTCAGTTTTTTCAGAAGCTGTTTTAAGAAATGTTCTTGAAAAATCGAAAAATTCGGAGCTTATGGATGTTTTTTTTGCTCCGGAATATTTTTCAGTTTATTACGATGCGTATACCGGCTCAAAAAATTCAGCCTGGCTAAGAAACTGCGCTCTTCTGCATCTTGCCGCCGGCGCATATGAAAAAGCGGCTCTTATTCAGCCGGGAATTCAGAAAATTTCCGAGGCGAATGACGGATTTTTTTGGTCGCTTGCAATGTATGATGCTGGGCATTTCGGCGAGTCTATAAATTATGGAAATGCGGCGCTGTCTTTGGCGGAGGCGCGTTCTGGAAAGGCAAGGAATTTAGTTTCGGTTTCTGAAATTAGCGCAGTTCTTCAGGATTCTTATATTTGGCTTGGCGACTCTGAAAATGCTGAGCTGATAAGGGAAAAATATCTGGATTCAATTTCTGACGGCGCTGGAAATTTTATTCTTTCAGCTCCGGAAAATGATGAAAACAAGTTTTTGCCTCCAATTTTTGTGAACAGCGCGAAATGGGCTTTGGATTCAGGGCGGGAAAAACGTGCTGTTCAGCTTCTTGTTTTTTGTGTTGAAAACTGGCCGGATTATGTTCCAGGACTTATTTCGTATGCTGATTTTGCGTATAATTCAAATTTGGAGCGTCATGAAGATTCCACGAAACTCCAGCTTCGGGATGAGGGGCTTGCTTCGCTTGAAATGGAGCGATATGACAGCCGCCAGAAAATTCCTTTGAGCGACGCGCTTTACAGGATTGATAAAAGTCTTGCGCGTTTCAAGTCGCCGTTGCTTTATGTTGCCCGGCTTGATTTGAAGTATAAAACTGACAAAAATTATACTGAAGCTGAAAAAACTGCGGATGTCTGGAGGCTTCTGGAAGAAAATGCTGTTTCTCCTTCTGTTTATCCGGAGCTTTTGTTTGAGTATGCGTTGAATTTTCTGCTGAAAACAAAAAATACGGCGGATGCGTGGAATCTTTTCTATAAATATATTTCTTCAAAGTATAAAATTGCCTGCGATAATGATTTTTGGACAAATGTTGTAAAAAAAATCAGCGGATTTTCTTCTGCAGAAGCGGAGTTCGCGTTCTATTTTGCCGCTTTGTCTGGAAAAGCTGCCGATTCAGTCCGGCTTGGCGAATTCTGTGTGTTTGAAAATGAGGAAAAACAGTATATTAATGTGGCGGTCAGCGATTTTTCGGCGCTGAATATGGCGCAAATCTATAATTCTGTTGGGCGAAAATCAGATGCTTTGGATTTGTATAAAAAAGTGAACGGACGCAGTTCGGCAAAAGAGATAAAGTCGCTTGCAATGTACAGAATGGCGCTGATTTATATGGATATGAAAGATTTTAAAAATGCAAGAATTTGCGCGGAATACAGCTCGACATTGAATCCAAGAAACGCAGAGGCGAAGCTTCTTCTGCTTAAAATCAAGGCTGTGCGTTAAAAAAAAAAGCCCGCGTTTTTGGCGCAGGCTTCTGTTTTTTGAAATATATTTATTCGATTACAGCAATAACATCGCTCATGTGAAGAATAAGATAATCTTCACCGTCAAGTTTTACTTGTGTTCCAGCGTATTTGTCATACATAATGCGGTCGCCGGCTTTTACAGTGATTTTGTCGTCATCTGTTCCCGGACCAACTTCAACAACTGTTGCTGTCTGTGTTTTTTCCTGTGCTCCTTCTGGAATATAAAGTCCGCTTGCAGTTTTTGTTTCTGCCGCATCGTTTTTCACAAGAATTCTGTCTGCTAATGGTTTGATTTTCATTCTATTTTGCTCCTATTTTGGAAAATATTTACCTTTTCTACCATTAAATATAAGAAAATCTATGCTGAATCGTCAACAAAAAAAGTAAAAAAAATATTTTGGTGTGGAAAATTTACCCATTTATTGCAGTGTTTTATATGCCTGTGGAAAAATTACCCACTTTTATTCTGGTGATTTTTTGAAACGTGCTGAAAAATTGGCGCGTTTTTCTTCTGAAACATGAAAAAATCTGAATATTTATAATTTTTTTACTTAATTTTTAATTTTTCTTAAAGTTGGCACGAATTTTGCATAATATTTAATGTAGATTATTTTTGGAGGCAAAGATATGACAGACAGTTCAATTTCAATTTACCTAAAAGAAATCAATAAGATTCCGCTTCTTTCATATGAAGAGGAAACCGAACTGGCAAAAAAGGCCGCTGCCGGTGATAAGGCTGCAAAAAATAAGATTGTGAATGCGAATCTTCGTTTTGTTGTGAATGTCGCCAAAAAATATCAGAAAAAAGGACTGGAGCTTGAGGATCTTATAAGCGAAGGAAACATTGGTCTTATGACGGCAATTGAAAAATTTGACGTTTCAAAAGGCTATCACTTTATTTCATATGCAGTTTGGTGGATCCGCCAGTCAATTCTTAAAGCAATATGTGAAAAAAGCCGCGCAATCCGTTTGCCGCAGAACAGGGCGAACGAGCTTGTTCAGATTGAACGCGCGCGAAAAGATATCAAAGGTGAAGTTCCGGAAGAGCAGGAGCTTGCTGAAATTGCCACGATGCTTGATATGGATGTAAAGCATGTTCATGAGCTGATTGACATAAGCCGCGAGATGGCTTCTTTGGATTCAGAATTTGTTGGAAAAGACAATTCCCGCATTACTTTGGGCGCTATGATTGAAGACAAGTCTGAAGGACAGCCGGAAGATATGGCAATCCATGCGGAAATGCAGAAAGATATAGACAAAGTTCTTGCTACTTTGAAACCGGCGGAAGCTGAAGTTTTGAAGATGCGCTATGGAATTGGAATTGAAAAGCCGATGTCATTGAAAGAAGTTGGTGAAAAATTCAATCTTACAAAGGAAAGAATCCGACAGATTGAAAAACATGCGATTGTAAGAATGCAGCATCCAACACGTGCCCGACGGCTTGAATGTTATGTTGCTTAGCTGAGCAAGTTTTTTGTGTATTCAAAGGCATCGTTCCTGGCTTGAACAAGAATGTCATGGTCGCGGATGATGTCTGCAATTCCAAGAGAAAGATTTCCTGCCTGAGCGGTTCCGGTGATTTCGCCGGGACCTCTTAGTTTTAAATCCTGGCTTGCAATTATAAATCCGTCTGTGTTTTGGCGAAGAACTTTCATTCTTTCAATTCCAGTTTCTGTTATTTTCTTGCTGTAAATCAGGAAGCAGAATGACTGCTCGCTTCCACGGCCAACTCTTCCGCGCAGCTGGTGAAGCTGGGCCAGCCCGAACCGGTCCGCCTGCTCAATCACGATGCACGTTGCGTTTGGAACATCAACTCCGACTTCAATAACTGTTGTTGCCGCCAGAACTTGTATTTTTCCTTTCTGGAAATCTTTTAGAATTTGAATTTGCTCTTCCTCGGAAATTTTAGAGTGAAGAAGGGCGCATTTGTAGTCAGGATAAATATTCTGTGATAAATTCCTGAAATTTTCTTCCGCAGATTTTATATCCTGAATTTCGCCGTTTTCATTTTCTGTAGTTATCGCCGGATATACAAAATAAGCCTGACGGCCAGTTTTCAGCTGGTTTCGCACCGCATCGTAGGCATTTCCTTCGTTACCTTCTTTTACAAGATAAGTTTGAATCGGTTTGCGTCCTTTCGGCATGGTTTTTATAACGCTTACATCCAAATCGCCAAAAACTGTGAGCGCAAGCGTCTGCGGAATCGGGGTTGCGCTCATCATAAGAAGGTGCGGCTCGAATGTTACAGGAGGAATTGTTTCAGAATGGCGGCCTTTTTCCAGAATGGACTGGCGCTGAATAACGCCGAAGCGGTGCTGCTCGTCAATAACGGCAAGCTGAAGGTCGTTGTAGACAACCTGCCTGCTGAAAAGAGCGTGCGTTCCAATGACAATATTTATTTCTCCAGATTTTAAAGCGTTCAAAAGATTCGTGCGTCCAGCATTTTTTACATTTCCTGTTAAAAATGCGACATTCACGCCGAGCGGTTCAAGCAGTTTGGCCGCTGAATCCGCATGCTGCCTGGCAAGAATTTCTGTTGGCGCCATCAGCGCGCACTGGCCTTTCCAGCTGATAATGCGCAGGCAGGCGAAAAACGCGACAAGAGTTTTTCCAGAGCCTACATCGCCCTGCAGAAGCCGCTGCATTGTGAACGGAATTTTTGCTGAAGTTGTTTTTCCGTTCAGCAGAGCCGCTCGTTCGCGGAAGCCCCTGTCTATGTCCTTGTTCATCTGGTCGATTACAAAAATTTGATCCGGAGTCAGAGAGAAAGGAAGCCTGTTCAAAAGTTCTTTCTGAAGAGGCGAAAGATTTTCTATAAAGCTGTTCATCTCCTGTTCAGAAAGTTCTTTTCCGCGCGGCACCCACTGTTCTGTTCCCGCTTGCTTCGCTTCTTCCAGGCTTGCGGCCGGAACTGCTCCTTTGTGCTTGAATGCCCGCTCCGCAATCGCTTTTTGAAAGAAGAAAAGCTCCTCGTAAATCAAGGTTTTTCTAGCCGCCTGAATTTCCGCCGGATTTTCGCTTGAATGAATGAATTTCAGCGCTTCTTTTTTTGAAAGAAGATTCTGCTTCTGGATGTATTTTTCAGGAAGATTATTGTCAATTCCAATGTCGTATTGCTTGATTGCCGCCTGAATCGCTTTTCGGACTGTTTTTTGGGTCAGTCCTTCCGTTAATGGATAAATTGGAAGAATTCCTGAATCCGGAAGAGGCTGGTTTTCAAAATCTTCAATTTTTCCAGAATCAGAAAGCTTTGAAACATCGAAATCTGTGCTTTGAATTTGCCCGTATTTTACAGAAAAATTTCCTGTGACAACAATAATGCTGCCTACTGGAAGTGAATGCTGCAGAAAAGTTCTGTTGAACGCAATCAGGCTCGCGGATGCAGTTCCGTCGGAAATAATTATTTTCAGCGTTTTCATTCTTCCGTAGCCAAAAAATTCGTGTGCGGCGACCTGGGCAACTGTGTGCACTTTTGCCGATTCAAAATGCGAAATCGGCACTCGCTGGCGGCGGTCTTCGTACGTTCGCGGATAAAATTTCAAAAGGTCGCAGACAGTAAAAATATTCAGCTTTGCAAACAGTTTTTCTGCCGCGGGACCGATTCCTGGAAGAGCGGAAATTGGCGTTTTTATTTCATCCAGCTTCATTTTTTTTGTTAAAAAGGAATGTAGTGGATAAATCGGAGCACAAGATTCAGAAGGAAGAAAGAAACTGCCAGAATCACAAGCATTGCAATCGCGTCAATCAGGAGCGCCGTTTTGTATGAAACGCTTCTTCCGCCGGTGAAGAAATTGCAGATTTTAAAAACCATATTGCGGATTGCGTCGTCAAAGCGCTGCCACGGCGAATCGTACTGGTTGCTTGTCCTGCTGAAAATTGAAACAAGATAGCGCACAAAAAATATAATCATTATTACGGTGATGATTGAAGAGCCGATTGACCAGACAATGTTTATTAGATTTGCAAGAATCATGCTCAGTGAAATGTATCCAGATGCGCTGATGTTTGCCAGAATCGATGAAACAACGTAAAGCGCGCCGATTGCGACCATCGCGGTGAAGTCGAACATTCCGATTCGGAGCGGAAGCCTTGAAAAAAGGTTCAGATAAGGATCGCATATCGAGGAAAGAAATCTTCCGATTGCGCTGTAGTTCAAGGCCGGAATCCATGTCAGAAGAATTCTGAAAAAGCAGAGCGTTGAATATAAAGAAACAGCGCCGGCGGCAGTATTAATAAGTATTCGAAGCATAAATCATCCTATTCAGACCAGACTTCCTTTACAAAATCCAGGTCTTTTATTTTTGTAAGAACTTCTGGCGTTGCAGGGCAAGTGAGCGAGCTGTTCGCTTTTACAATGTAAGCGCCATTCAAAGTATCTACATGAAAATATACTGAACAATTGCCTGTTGTGCCAAATAAAAAATCTTTCATTTTTGCAATATCGCGTTCAGAATTGAAATTATTTTCCAGAGAAATATGAATTTCATGGATTGAATGTTGCTTCAGGCTGGAAATGTCTTCAATGCTGTCCACGATGAAACTCGGTTCCTCGCGCGTGCCGTCAACTTTTCCCTTGAAAGCATAGATATTTCCGTCCTGAATTTGGTTTTTCAGAGTTTCCCAGGTTTTTGGGAAGAATGTCATGTCAAATTCGCCGTCATAGTCTTGCAGCTTGGCGAAAGCCATGTTTGTCGCCTTTTTTGTTACAATCGGGTGAAGGTTGTGCAGGAAGCCAAGAACTGTGTAGACTTTTCCTGCATTTCTGTTCTGCCATGAATCTTTTCCGGAGAAACTTGCCTTCAAAGCCTTGTCTTCTTCCGCGGCGCGCGCAATTGTTTTTGAAGTCAATGTGACGCAGGTTTTGATAACTTTTTCAAAATCGCCAAGGGGATGGCCGGAAACATAAGTTCCGATGATTTCTTTTTCAATGTTCAGTTTTTCAAAAGTCGGAAGATCTGGAACTTCAGTGAACTGGAAATCTGCGTAGACTTTTTCATCAGTATCGCCGAACAGGTCGCCCTGGCCGTTGTCTGTTCCGTTGATTTTATCCTGAACATAGGTGATTGCGCGCTCCATATTTTCAAGAAGAGTAGGTCGGTTCTGCCCAAGTTTGTCGAACGCGCCTGTTTTTATGCAGACTTCAACAGCTTTTGAGTTTATGAGCGTTTTTTTCATTTCCCTGCCGGTTTCCTCATCCTTTGTTACAGACTGAAGAGGAATGCAGCGTTCAAGGAAGTCAATGAATGATTTGTAAGGTCCGTGTTCTTCCCGCTCTTTTACAATTGCGTCCGCGGCTTCTTTTCCCATTCCTTTCATTCCGCGCAGAGCAAAAATTATGTGGTCCCCGACAGCATCGAATTCTGAATAGGAAGCGTTTATGTCCGGCGGATCGATTTTGAGTCCCATTCGTTTTGATTCAGCGATATAGATTGAAACTCCGTCTGTTGTGGAAATTTCGTTTGTAAGGTTTGCAGCCATAAAAGCCGCCGGGTAGTGGCATTTCAGCCAGCCTGTTCTGTAGGCAAGAACTGTGTACGCCGCGGCATGCGACTTGTTGAAGCCGTATCCGGCAAATGGAACCATTATTTCAAAAATTTCAGCCGCATGTTTTTCTGTGAAGCCCTGTTTTATAGCTCCTTCAATGAATTCCTTCTTTTTTCCCATAAGGACTTCCGGCTTTTTTTTACCCATCGCGCGCCGCAGCATATCTGCCGCGCCAAGCGAAAATCCCGCGATTTTCTGGGAAACCTGCATTACCTGCTCTTGGTAAACCATAACGCCGTAAGTTTCTTTCAGAAGCCCTTCAAGGCAAGGGTCTGGATAATGAATTGTTTCAGGCTTCCATTTTCCTTCAATATACTGAGGAATATAATCCATTGGACCTGGGCGGTAAAGCGCGTTCAAGGCGACAAGCTCTTCAATGCAGCGCGGTGCAACCTGGCGCAGAATTTTCTGCATTCCTGGAGATTCAAACTGGAATACGGCAACAGAATCGCCTTTGTCAAAAAGGTCGAAAGTTTCGCTGTCGGTTTCGCTTACGTTTGCGGTAAGAAATTCCGGATCTTCAGGCTTTTTGTGGCGGTTTATAATATCTTCCGCATAGCGGATAAGGGAAAGCGTTTTTAGTCCGAGATAGTCGAATTTTACAAGTCCGCAAGGCTCGATTATGTCCATTGTGTACTGAACGCCGACTTCCCCGGTTTTTGCGTCCTTGAAAACAGGAGCCCAGTCTGGAAGCGCAGTCAGGCCGATTACCATTCCGGAAGCGTGAAGACCTGTGTTGCGGTTCATTCCTTCCAGTTTTTTGCAAAGGGCAATCCAGCGCTCGAAAACAGCTCTGTCTAGCCCGATTGTTGCCTCTGGATTTTCCTTTACAGCGATGAGTTTTCCGCCGT
The DNA here is from genome assembly GCA_050873685.1 of Treponema sp. Taxonomy (GTDB): domain Bacteria; phylum Spirochaetota; class Spirochaetia; order Treponematales; family Treponemataceae; genus Treponema_D. Next base: position 78,276 of record JBNMJH010000010.1, on the reverse strand, counting down.
CCGGAAATTTTTCAGTAGGCGGCTCAAAGGCATTTTTCAGCTTTGCTTTTGGAGAATCAGGAATGCAGGCTTTTACCTTTGCAACAATTGAAAGCGGAATATTTAAAATGCGCCCGACATCCGCAAGGCAGTTCTTCGGCTTTAAAGTTCCGAACGTAACAATGTGGCCAACCTGCGGATCTCCGTAAAGGTCGCGCGTGTGCTGGATTATATCCTGCCTGTAGTCGAAGTCCATGTCAACGTCAAAATCAGGCATTGAAACGCGCTCAGGATTCAAAAAACGTTCAAAAATCAAGTTGAAGCGGAACGGATCGATGTCCGTGATTCCCATTGAATAGGCAACCAGCGAGCCGGCGCCCGAACCTCGGCCAGGACCGATAGGAATGTACGGCTTCGGCTTGTTGTTCACATTGTCCCAGGTGGACTTGGCCCAGTTGATGAATTCCCATACAATCAGGAAGTAGCCGGAAAATCCCATCTTGAAGATGATTCCAAGCTCGTATTCAGCGCGGTCGCGTATTTTTGGAGTGATTTCAGGATAACGCTGCCGCAGACCTTTTTCTACAATTGAACGGACAAAATCATCCTGGTTTTTTGTGTAGTCCTCGTGCGTCTGAAATTCTTTTGGAAGCTCAAAACGCGGCAGACAGCCTTTCAGTTCCGGCGTTGAATACTGATGGATTGTAAGATTGCACATATTCGCGATTTTCACAGTATTCTCGTACGCTTCCGGAATCTCTGGAAAAAGCATTTTCATTTCTTCTTCCGATTTAAAGTACCATTCTGAAATTCTTTCCGAGCCGCCCATGCTTTTAGCCGCGCTTTCCGGCGAGTCGAGCAAAGTTTTTCGCCCGATGCAGTTCAATGCGAGCTGCGCTTCTGAATCTTCCTTGTTTATGTAGTGAATATCGTTTGTAACAACAAGTGGAATATCGAGTTTCCGCGCAATCTTTATCATTCCTTCCGCGGCAATTTTTTCTTCCGGGAGTCCGTGGTTCTGAATTTCAATGTAGTAATGGTCGGGCCCGAAAAGCTCCTTGTACCGGCGCGCAATATTTTCCGCGTCTTCCATGTTTCCGTTTATAACCGCCTGCGGAAGCTCGCCTGCAACGCACGCTGAAAGGCAGATAATTCCCTCGTGGTACTGCTTCAGCATTTCAAAGTCAATTCTAGGTTTTCCGTAGTAAAGCGAATCCTCGTCGCAAAACGCCCGCGAATTCAGCCAGCACATATTTTTGTAGCCAGTATCGTTTTCGCAGAGCAGAATAAGATGGTAGTTGTGCTTTCCATAACGCGTGTTCTGCTTTTTCTGGTGGTCTTCCGTGCAGTAAAATTCGCATCCGACAATTGGATTTATTCCGTTGGCGTGGCATATGTGCTCAAAATTCAGAACGCCGAACATATTGCCGTGGTCGGTGAGCGCAAGAGCCGGCATATTCAGCTGTTTCGCGCGCGCAATCAGCGAGTCAAGCTTCGCGCATCCGTCCAGCAGCGAATAGTCTGAGTGAACGTGAAGATGAACGAAATTGGAAACCGGAGTTCCTTCCGGCGCCGGGTCAAAAATATGAATATCTGCCATAAAAATCCTCTAAATAACTAAAAAAGGGGAAGTCTCCCCTTGCGCCCGCACTTCGTTGCGGTCTATCCCCTCTGCGGGCTCAAACGCCGCCCCGCGACGTTAGCTTAGCTAACTTCGATAGTTTACGGACAACTCCTGCTTATCTTGCGAACAACGCCTGAATTGCTCCAAAAGCGCCAAGGCTCACCGCAAGCATAATAATTCCAGCAAGAAGAACGCCGCAAATCACAGCAACAATTGTTTCCTTGAAATTCATATCCAGAAGGCTGGCCGCCAAAGTTCCAGTCCATGCGCCAGTTCCAGGAAGCGGAATTCCCACAAAAATGAACAGAGCCACAAAAAGACCTCTGCCAGCTTTTTCCTGAAGCTTTTCACCGCCGCGTTTGCCCTTCGTTAAAAAAAATCTGCACGCGCCGCCGATAATTTTCTTGTTCTGTCCCCATTCCAGAAATTTTCTTGCAAAAAGATATATGAACGGAACCGGAACCATATTTCCCAGAATGCAAAGCGCATATGCAAGGACAATTCTTGAAACATCATCTGAAGGCATAAGCCCCATTGCCGCAGCCACAGGAATCGCGCCGCGCAGCTCAATCAGCGGAACCATCGAAATAAAAAAAATCGCAAGATATTTTGTAACCATAAAACTATAATAACGGCAATTCCCGATTTTGAAAATAACCGGACGCTGCAAGGTGTAATAATTTTTTTATTTGTGTTAGTATTTTGAAATGAAAAAAATTTTGTTTGTTTGCCATGGGAATATCTGCCGTTCGCCGATGGCGGAATTTATGTTCAGAAAGATGGTGAAGGATGCCGGGCTGGAAAAGGATTTTTTGGTCGAATCGGCGGCGACTAGCTCGGAAGAAATTGGAAACGATATGCACAGCGGGGCGAAGCAGAAGCTTATGCAGATGAAGGTTCCGTTTGAAAAACGCAGGGCCCGCCGGATTACGCCGGAAGATTATTCTGATTTTGACCTGCTGATTGGAATGGACATGGAAAATCTTTATTATATGCAGCGGGAATGGAACAAAGATCCTGATGACAAGATAAAGCTTCTTATGACTTATGCCGGAAAGGACAAGGATATTGCGGATCCATGGTACACAGGCAATTTTGATGAAACCTACAGCGATTTGGAAACCGGCTTGAAAGCTTTGCTTGAACACTTGCGCGTCTGATGCAAGAGGGATTGGAGGGGAAAGCCGCAGGCTTTTTGCGGAGCGCAGCGGAGCAATGAAACCCCGGAAAGCCCGACGGCGGCTTGCTGCCGGCTTGCCAGGAAAAAAATGGTGAAAAAAGTTTCCATTGAGAAACAGTCCGCTTTTTATTATAATGAAAGAAATTTTGTTTTTAGAAAATTGATTTGAAACAGAGGTTTGATTTTATGAACGAAAATGAAGTTCGTGTCCGATACGCGCCTTCGCCGACTGGTATGCAGCACATTGGCGGAGTTAGAACTGCGCTTTTTAATTATCTTTATGCGCGCTCGAAGGGCGGAAAATTTATTCTTCGGCTTGAAGATACTGACCGCACCCGATATGACGAAAAATATGTGAAAAATTTGTACGACACAATGGCTTGGCTTGGAATTGAATGGGATGAAGGCGGCGACAAAGGCGGTCCTTACGGTCCTTACGTTCAGAGCGAGCGTTTTGAGCTTTACAAGAAATACGCGATGGAGCTTGTGGAAAAAGGCGAGGCTTACTACTGTTTCTGCGATGCGGAGCGTCTTGACCGAATCAGAAAAATTCAGACGGAAAACAAAATGGCTCCGGGATACGACAGAAACTGCCGCCATCTTACTCCAGAGGAAGTGAAGGCGAATCTTGAGGCTGGAAAACCTTATGTAATCCGGCTTAAGGTTCCGATGGAAGGCACTACGAAATTCCACGACCATATCCTTGGCGATATTGAATGGAAAAACGAGGATATTTCTCCTGATCCTGTTCTGCTGAAGTCAGACGGATTCCCGACTTATCATCTTGCGAACATTGTTGACGATCATTTTATGAAAATCAGCCATGTAATGCGCGCCCAGGAGTGGATTCCTTCAACTCCGCTCCATGTGCAGATGTACCGCGCTTTTGGCTGGCAGCATCCTGAATTCTGCCATCTTCCAATGGTAAACGGACAGGACGGAAAGAAACTTTCAAAGAGGCACGGCTCAACTTCGGTGAATGAATTCCGCGCGCGCGGCTATCTTCCGCAGGCGATTGTGAACTACGTTGCTATGCTTGGCTGCTCGTACGAGGAAGGAAAGGAATTCTACACGCTGGAAGAGCTTGCGAAATCTTTCAAACTGGAGCATTTGAACAAGGCTCCGGCTGTTTTTGACTACAAGAAACTTGAATATTACAACGGAAACTACATCAGAATGCTCAGCGATGAGGAGCTTTACAAGTGGACTTTGCCGTTCATTACTGGAACAGGCGATGCCGCGCTTGAAATAAATCCTGAAAATCCTCAGCCTGCGCCGAAAGTTGGCCCTGAATATTCAGGAATTGCGCTTGGCGAGGACGGCGAGCCAGTTTGCGTTGACAAGTCAATGAATATGTCTTCTGCAGAAGTGAAGGAAAAACTGCTTGCGCTTATGCCGCTTATCAAGGAGCGCCTGAAGTATCTTACGGACGCTGCTGAAATGGTTCACTTTTTGTTCACGGAGCCGGCTGTTCCTGCAAAGGACCAGATTGTTCCGAAACGTCTGGACGAGGCGAAAACAAAGGAAGTTCTTGAAGCCGCGAAAGATTTTGTGCGCCAGCTTCCGTCGCTTGACCACGAAGCGAGCGAAAATCTTGCAAAAGAAACTGCTGAAAAGCTTGGCATAAAGCTCGGCGATTTTATGATGCCAATCCGAATGGCTGTTACTGGAAGCCGCGTTTCGCCGCCGCTAATCGGCTCAATCCTTATTTTGGGCGTTGAAAAATCAATTGAAAGAATTGACCGCACGCTGAAGGAATTTTAGTTTGCAAAGCTCCGGATTTTTCCGGGGCTTTTTTCATGTCCGTTGCAATACCGGCAAGGCTTGTTTTTTAGTCAGTGGCAGTTTAGTATTTTTCCAGAATAAACATAATTTCATCTTTTAGCTTTTTGTACTTGTGAAAATATTCGTCTGTGTCTGTGCCGACCAGCGATTCAACTGTTGTGCCCAGGGCTTTTGCGATTTTTACGGCTTCTCCGGCGCGCGGCTCGGTTCCGGCTTTTCTCATGCTTGAAACAGTAGTTTCTGAAACGCCCATCTGGCTTGCAATCCAGCGGTAAGAAGTGTTCTGCTCTTTTCTTAAAATTTCAACTTTATCCCAGAAGCCCATAATCTGATTTTATAAAGTTTTTCTACTTAATTTCATAGTTTTAAAGTTGAATAATTCTTGTATTCGTAGTAATCTAAAAAATATCTACGAAATTACGTAGTTATCAGTTTTTTTAGAGGAAGAGTTTTGCAACGTAACGCTATTCTTTGCGGAAGCGCTCCACTTGGATTCACGCAGAAAAAAATAAATGAAATGCGCAGTTTTCTCATAAGCGCGGCCGGCGGATATTGGGCGGAAAAAGAAATAATGTTTTTTCCGAACGGCGTTTCCGGGCCTCTTCTTTCGTTTGTTCTTGAACGGCTGAAATTGCAGAAAACTGATTATATTCTTCTATATATATGCACTGAATCAGCTGCCGCAGACACCGAAAAAAGCGTTTGGCTTGGCGGCGAAGAAATACGAAAAGAAATATTCATGGACAAAGAGCTGAATCTTCAGGTTGTTTTTGATTCCTGCCGTGATTTCGTTCAGGATGATGAAAACGAAGCGGATAACATTCAGAACGGATTTTTTTTGACTTTTGGCAATATTGCGTCTGAAAGAAGCGGGGCGGGAAGATGAATGTGAAGGATTCTGAAAATTCTGTTTTTCTGCCAGTTTCTGTTTCAAAAGAAAATTCATTTGATTTGCTGCGGCTTCTCTGCTGTCTGATTGTAATTTATGAGCATTGTGTTGTTTTGAGTGGAGTTGAACTTCCATGCCTGAATCTGCGCGGAATTGCGGTGAAGGTCTTTTTTGTTCTAAGCGGATTTTGGGTTACGCAGTCATATCTAAAAAGTGTTTCGGTTAAAGAGTATGCCTTGAAACGCTGCAAAAAAATTCTTCCTCAGTATTGGATTGTAGTTTTAGTAGGCGCGATTTTTCTTTCAGGGCTTTCAAAGCTGTCGGTGCGTGAATATTTTTGCAACAGCGGTTTTTACAAATATCTTGCGGCGAATATTTCCACGTTGAATTTTATTCATCCGGGGCTTCCGGGAGTTTTTGAAGGTCTTGCTTTGGATGGAAGCGTGAACGGTTCTCTTTGGACGATAAAAATTGAAATTGGTTTTTATATTCTTCTTCCGTTTGTAGTTTTCTTAATGAAAAAAATCAACGGGGGGGGGTACAGATGTGCTGTGCTTGCAGCGCTGTATCTGCTTTCGGTTTTGTACGAGGTTTTTATGCCGTTTGTAACTGAAAAAACTTTTCTGCCGGCCGCTCTTGCTCATCAGTTTCCGGCGTTTATTTCATATTTTGCCGGAGGAATGGCGTTTTCATTTTATGGTGAATATTTGGTTTCAAAGTTGAAATTTGTTTTTGCGCCATGTTTTGCACTTCTTGTTGTGTTGAGTATTTTTAAAGTTCCGTTTGTTTCTGTTTTTTTAATTCCTGGCTGCCTTGCTGTTTGTGTAATGTTCATTGGATTGAATTTTAAATTCTTTTCATGTGGCGGGCGGAAAACTGATTATTCGTACAGCCTTTATCTTGTTCACTATCCGCTTGCTATGTGTTTTGTTTCTCTTGGGTTCTTTGAGAATAAACCGGTATTTGCAATTTTTTCTGTTTTAGGAACTTCATTCTTGTGCGCTTATTTATTGGAAAATTTTCAGAAAATTTTATTTGAAAAGAATTCAGAAAGTGCCGCGGCGGGGAGCTTAAGATGAATGTGAAAAAACTTTCAGCAAGCATTGTTTTTTATAAAACTCCGCGAAGCCAGATTGATTCTGTTCTGAAATCGGTTTTTGATTCAAATTGTGTTGGGATTTTGTACATAATTGACAATTCGCCTGATGACAGGTGGCGGATTCTTGAAACGGAAAATGCTGGCGGAAGCACGAAAATCCGCTATATTCACAACGAGAACTTAGGCTACGGCGAGGCTCACAATATTGCGATGCACGAGGCGATTGAAAAAGGATTTGATTATCATGTTGTCTTGAATCCTGATATCCGTTTTGGTTCGGAAGTTCTGCCGGCTTTGGCAGATTTTATGGAAGAAAACAAGGACGCTTCGTATGTGCTTCCGAAAGTTGTGTATCCAGACGGAGAAATTCAGTATCTCTGCAAACTGCTTCCAACTCCTGGCGATTTGATTTTCCGCCGCTTTCTGCCAAAAACTAAATGGAGCGAAAGAAAAAACGACCGCTACTGCCTTAAATCTTTCGGCTACGACAGAGTGATAAATCCGCCGTGCCTTTCAGGCTGCTTTATGTTCATGCGGCTTTCGGTTCTGGCTGAAAACAATATTTTCTTTGACGACCGCTTCTTCATGTACTTTGAAGATTTTGACCTAATCAGAAGGCTTCACCGCGTTTCGCGCACATTGTATTTTCCCGGCGTGCAGATTATCCACGACCACCAGAAAGCATCGTACAAAAGCAGAAAGATGCTTTTGGCGCATATCAAGAGCGCGTTCAGGTATTTTGGAAAATACGGCTGGTGGAGAGATAAGGAACGGCGGGAGATGAACAGGGAAATTCTGAGGGAGATTGGGGAGAGATAAACTAAAACGGCCTGTAAGTTTTGCAAACCGTTTTAGTATGTTCTTTGACATTTTTATTTTTCAAAAATTATGCTTTTATAGGTTGAGACTGATTCTGCAGTTCTAGAACTTGTTGTAAAGGCAGACCTGTCGCTTTTGCAATTTTTTCCGGTTCTAAAGACATTTCAAGAAGATTTTTCGCAGTTTCAATTCTGATTTTTTCGGAGGTTTCCTCACGGGCCTTTTTTGCGGCCAAGTCTGCCTGTATTTCAATTTCATCCTGCCAAGTCATATATTCGTGCCTCCAACGAGCGTTCATTTTGATTCGTTCAACGATTGCGGAAATCTTTTCTGAAAAGCTTGAGGCTGGCTCTTTTCCGCAAAGATACTTGAAGAAAGACTTTAACTCTTCGGATTTCATTGTATCATATTTTTTAGCGTTGAAGAAGATTTTATGAGTTCCGTCGTTCATTTTGATTTCGGGATTTTCCGCGCAGGTGTTTTCAAAAGTGTAGACCGGAAGCCCAAAACCAAAAGCATCGCCAAGGCACAGGAAGATGACATAAGTTTCATTCAGGTTCTTGTATTTTGTGCCTGCAAAAACGCTGTCAACGTCCATAAGCCCCTGATAATAGCGTGTGCGTTTTGGAAGTGCCAGTTCCTTTTCAATAGAAGTTTGAATTTCAATGTCAAAACATCGGCCGGTTCCATCTTTTACATAAACGTCCAGGCGGATTCCCTTGGAGTTGAAATCAGTTTTCATCGTCCGTTCTGTTTCAGGCATTTCAATTCTGTCTATTTTTATATTCAGCAAAAGTTCAAGCATCTCTTTGCAAACGTCGGGATTTGTTTCCATGACCTTGCAAAAAATGTAGTTGTCCGCGAATGTGAGCCGCTCCCATTTTTCCGCAGGTGAAAGATTTGTTTTTTCATATTCCATAAATGCTCCAGTAAATTAATTTTGGGAAAGTTTTGCGAAATGACTCCCTACTATATTTATTGTAAAAAAAATTGCAGAAACGGCAAAAAATGCAGAAAAAAAGTGTAAAAAAGTGATTTTTTGGAAGCTTTTTGAAAAATAAAAATGTTGAAAACGAAATTTGAGATTTTGCGGTGGAAATGCTGTCGCGGGATATAACAGGAGAAGATAAGCTTCATCAAATTTTTATCTTGCAAAGTGGCTGCATTGTAATGATTTAATCATAAACATGGAGGAAAACTATGTATAAAAAATATAAAATAGGAATTACAGTTGGAGTTTTTGATTTATTTCACGTAGGGCATTTAAATCTTTTAGAACGCTGTAAGGCAATGTGTGAGCATTTGATTGTGGCTGTTTGTCAAGATGATTATGTAACGCAAATAAAGCATAAACATCCAGTTTATAATGCGAGTGACAGAATGAGAATTCTTGCGGCATTGAAGGTTGTTGATGAAGTGATTCCTGTTTCGATTGAAGAAACTGAAGATAAATTGCTTCTGTTAAAAAATCATTCATTTGATGTATTGTTTTCTGGCGATGATTGGAAAGGTTCTGAAAGGTATTTGAAAACCGAAAAACAGTTTGCAGAGCTTGGTGCAAAAATTGAATACTTGCCATATACAAAAGGAATATCAACTAGTCAAATAAAAGAACAGATATCTTGTATTAGGGGGGGGGAGACAAACGAATAGTTAAAATTAGTACAAAATCTTCTTGTAAATCTGCAAGGAGGCTTTGTGCATGAAAACTGTTCTTACTGTTGGAGTTTTTGATTTATTGCATTATGGGCATTTTGAACTTTTTCGTCGTGCAAAACAACTTGCTGGAAAAGAATGTAAATTGGTTGTTGCAATTCAAAAAGATGAATACGTAACAAAATATAAACCGCAAGCAAAGCTTTTTTACGATTGGAATACAAGAGCAAGGATGATTTCTGCCTTGCGTTATGTAGACAAAGTTGTGCCTTATACAGATATTGATGAATCAATCAAGAAAATTGATTTTGATGTGTTTGTGGTTGGCGGAGACCAGATACATTTAGGTTTTCAAAAAGCCATTGAATGGTGCAAGCAAAACGGAAAAGAAGTCGTAAGACTTTCAAGAACTGAAGGAATTTCTAGTACGATGCTAAGAAAATAGTTTTATAAAATATGCTATTGGTAATAAATTTCGTTTTTTTAGGGTGATTCGGTTCTAAAAGTGATAGGATTTTAAAATATGAATATGCAAACAAAAGAAAAATTATTGGCAAAAAATACATTAATGCTTTATATAATGCAAATTTCAAGTTATATTTTTCCTTTAATTTCTTTTCCGTATTTAACAAGAATTCTTGGAGCAGAAAAATATGGAATTGTTGTTTTTGCAAATTCTATAATGTCTTATTTTACACTTTTTATAGAATTCGGATTCTTGCTTTCTGGCACAAAAAATTGTTCCGATTTTTGTAACGATAAAAAGAAACTCGGAAATATAACTCTAGGAATAATTTCTTCAAAATCTTTATTAGTGATTTTTTCAGCTATAATATTAATTTTTTGTTGCCTTTTTGTAGAAAAAATAAAAGAAGATTTTTTATTTTTTGTTCTTTCATTTATAGGAATATTTCTTACAATTTTTCTTCCTGATTTTCTTTTTCGCGGAATCGAACAAATGAGTATAATAACTTATAGAGTTGTAGCGTCGAAATTTATTTACACTGCTTTAATTTTTGTTTTTATAAAAAAACAAGATGATTATCTTATTGTTCCTATTGCGACAATCGGCTCAAATCTTTTTGCTGTTATTTTGACTTGGCTCGAAATTATCAGAAAAAAAATAATAACTTTTTGTAAAATTTCGTTTAAAGATATTTTTTTATATTTAAAAGATTCATCGTTATTTTTTCTTTCAAGAATCGCAGCTACTTTTTATACATCATTAAATACGGTAATTCTCGGATTTAAGTTTCCAAGCAACGAAATTGGTCAGTATGGTGTTGCAAATACACTTACAAATACTTGTCGAAGTTTTATGAGTCCTATTTCTGACAGTATTTATCCTTATATGATAAAACAAAAAAATTTTAAGCTTGTGAAAAAAATAATTATTATCTTAGAACCCCTAATTTTGATTTGCTGTGTAGTTCTTTGGATTATTGCAAAACCGGTAATAAGAATTGCTTGTGGAGAAGGTTACGAAAGTGCAGTTCCAATGTTACGTGCAATGATTCCAATAATTGCAATAACATTGCCAGCATATCTTTTTGGTTATCCAGTTCTTGGAGCATTGAACAAAACAAAATGGGCAAATTTAAGTGTTGTAATTTCAGCTTCATTTCATGTAATAGGTCTTTTTGTTTTGTTTTTAACAAATCAGATTGAATTTATCAAGATAATCATTCTTACATGTTTTACTCAAATTATTGAATTGGGAATTAGAATTTTTGTGATTATAAAAGAGATGCGAAGGAGATGAAGTAGATGATAAAAATAAAAAATATATTATCAAGTGTAAAGGACAAAAGTTTTGTTGATAAATGTTATTCACATTTTTTTTTGAAGACATACAAAGTTTATGCTTTATTTTTTAAAAATAAAAAAATTAAGAAAAACAAAATTGTTTTTTGTAATTTTTATGGCAGGGGATATGGCGACAATCCAAAATACATTGCTGAATATATTTTAAGTAATAATCTTGATTATGAACTTGTTTGGATTATTGATAAAAATAAATGTAAGAATGGAGATTCTCTTCCTGAGAAAATAAGAAAGACAGAATATAAATCGTTTTCTTCTGTGAAAGAGCTTTCGACTGCCGGTATTTGGATTGACAACTGTAGGAAAGATTATTTTCCTCCTAAAAAAGATGGGCAAATTTATATACAGACATGGCACGGAACTTTTATTACAAAAAAAATTGAAGCAGATGCAAATCTTCCTGATTATTATATACATATGGCTAAAAAGGATTCAAAAGCAATAGATTTTCTTTTAAGCAGCAACAGGAAACGAACGGAACAACTGAAAAGATGTTTTTGGTATGACGGACCGATCATTGAAACTGGCAGTCCACGTGATGATATTTTGTTTCATGAAGATGCAAAAAAGAACATAAAAAATAAAATATGCGAATATTATAGATTTTCTTCAGATAAAAAAATTTTACTTTATGTTCCAACTTTCAGGAATTCCCATAGTCTTGAACCATATAATATTGACTATAAAAGTATTTTAGCAGTTATAGAAAATAGATTTTGCGGTAACTGGCAAATAATAACACGACTTCATCCAGGAATGATTGAATTTGTTGATAAACTACATCTTCCTAATTTTGTAATAAATGCAACATTTTATAACGATATGCAGGAACTTCTTTGTGCTTCTGACATAATTCTTACAGATTATTCATCTATGGGGGATTATTCACTTTACTTAAAACCTGTTTTTATGTTTTGCACAGATATAGAGGAGTATAAAAAAGAACGAGGTCTTGAAGAAGATTTAGAAACATTGCCTTTCCCTATAGCACAAAACAATGATGAACTTAAATCTAATATTTTAACATTTGATAAACAAAAATATGAGAAAAAATTACTTGCTTACTATGAGCAAGAGGGGCTTTGTGAAATGGGTAATGCAAGTGAAAAAGTGGTGGAATTGATAAAAGGAGGCAGGCAGAAAAGATAATTGATTTTTTGACAAGGCTGTAGTAAATTTGCAGAAGAAAAGATTTCTTTATGGAGGACCTTTGATATGGTTGTTAATATGACTATTCAGAATGCGGACAATGCTCTTATTTCGGCTATAAAAAGTGTCTGCAAACTGCATCCTGCCGTAAAGGTTTCCATAAAAAAAGAAAAGTCGCTTGCAGATGTACTAAAGGCAGAACAGGCGGAGATTTTAAAGGAATATGAAAAAGGCACTTTAAAAACCTATTCCTCTATGGAGGAGTATGAGGCTGCCAATGGTCTATAAAATCGCCACAACAAAGCGTTTTGATAAAGAGTATGCAAAATTGTCGCCGTCAGAAAGGGAGCTTGCAAGGCAAGTTATAAACCGGCTTGCAAAAGATGAACTTCTTGAGCCGAAATATAAAGATCATCCGTTAAAAGGTGATTATGCCGGCTTCAGGGACTGTCATGTAAAGCCTGATTTGGTGCTGATTTATTCAAAAAACAAGGATGCGCTTCTGCTTACTGCGTTCAGAATAAATTCACACAGCGAGCTGTTTTCATAGTCTTTAAGGAAATCAAAAATCAATTCTTTTTTCAGCTGAATGAAAAAATGGCTGAAAGTTTAAACAACAATCCTTTAGTTTCAGTAATTATTCCGGCTTACAACGCAGAAAAATATGTTGAGTCTGCCGTGCGTTCAATAATGACACAGACATACAAGAATCTTGAAATTATTGTAACCGACGACTGCTCAACTGACAATACATTTTTAATTCTTGAAAAATTGGCGTCGGAAGATTCTCGGATAAAGCTTTATAAAAATGAAAAAAATCTAAAAATCGTAAAGACGCTCAACAATATGATTCTTCTTGCAAACGGAAAATACATCGCGCGAATGGATGCGGACGACATTTCCTTGCCAGAGCGAATTGAAAAACAAGTTAAGTTTTTGGAAGAAAACCCTGACATTGCCTTTTGCGGAACGAATGCAATTATTATTGATGAAAACGGAAGAAAAATAGGGAAAAGCTGCCATCCTCTTACCTGCAAAGAAATCAGATTTTTCCTGCAGTTCTATTCAACATTTTTTCATCCTGCAATTATGATTCGCTCAGGAGTTTACAAAGAAAATCTTTACGACGAAGAATTTTTGTATGCGGAAGACTACGAGCTTTGGTCAAGAATGATTTTCGGTGAAAATTTGCAAGGCGTGAATCTGAAAGAAAAACTTCTTGAATACAGAGTTTTTAAGGGGCAAACATCGGCGATTCATCAGGAAAAACAGACTGATGCCGCTGCAAGAATTTTTGATAAATACAGAATTGTTTCTGAAGAAAATGTGAAATTTCATAAAAATTTGTTTTTCACTCACAAAAGCGAAAAATTAAAAAATGAAATTGAATACGCAAAAAATATTTTTAAAAAACTTTCAAAACAAAAAGTAAAATTTTCGTTTGAGGCAATTCAAAAACTTTTGTTCAGTATTTATAAAAATTATCCAAAGCAATATTTCTTTACGTTTTTATTAAAACCTAAAGGATTTGCTGCGATAGTAAAAATTATTATTAAAAAAATAAAAAATTTGGAAAGTTCATTATGAAATCATTTATTTTTATTTTAACATTTTGGGCTGGCGGCGGAACTGAAAAAGTTTTTGAAAATATAGCAAGCGCAGTTCATAAAAATTTTGCAAATGTAAAGATTTTTCTTTTTGTGATAAACGGTTTTGACCAAAAAAAATATTCGGTTCAAGATTATGTCAATTTAGTTTTTACCAGGTCTGAACTTGGTAAACTTGCAAAGATTGATGAAAAAATCGTAATAAATTTTTCTGGAGACTGGAAAAGTGGAATTCTTGCAAGAAAAATATCAAAAAAATATATTTCTTGGGTTCACCAAAATCCGCTTACGATGAAGACTGCACGAACTGCTTTCTTAAATTTTCAAATCTTAAAAAAATCTGCAAACATTGTATGTGTATGCAAGGAGCAAAAAGAAATATTGCAAAACAAGTTTCATTTTAAAAACCAAATAGATGTAATTTATAATTCCGTTGATTTTGCAAAAATCGAAGGTTTTTCAAATGTTCCGCTTTCTGGCATAGACTTCAAATACATTTTAATGACAGCAAGAATCGACTTTGCATCAAAAGATTTTTTTACTGTTGTTGATTCGTATGTTCTGCTTCCAAAAGAAATTCAAAAAAATTACAGGCTTGTGTTTTTAGGCGACGGACCAGACAAGGAAAAACTTGTTTCATATATTCAGAAAAAAGTTCCGCATAATCTTCAAGGAAATATAATTCTTCCTGGATTTGATAAGAATCCATACCGCTGGATGAAAAATGCTTCCATAAATATTCTAAGTTCAAAAACAGAAGGTTTCGGCGTTTCTGTAATCGAAGCGATGAGCCTTGGCTGTCCGGAAATTATTACAGATTATAAGACCGGAGCAAAAGAAATTTCTGAAAATGGTAAAAATATTGCGCTTGTAAAAATTGGAAGCGCTGTAGAAATGGAAAAGGCAATGAAAAAAATTATTTCTGATGAACAATATAGAAATTTTTTAGTAAAAAATGCAAGTGAATTTGTAAAACAGTTTTATCAGGAAAACATAGAAAAAGTACTGTGCCATTTTTTTGATTCGTTTATTTATGACCATGCAAAAAAGGAAAAACAATGATTCTGAACAGAAAATTTTCAGCATTTCTTTTAATGCTTCTTTTTACATATGTGAACAATCCTTTCTACTTTGTTGTGATTACATCAATTCACAAGGTGTTTTACTATGGAATTGCTCTTCTTCCGATATTTTTAGCTTTGCAAAAGGGTTTCTTTTATGGCAAAAATTTTGCTTCTTATGCAAAACTGTTTTTCCTTTATTTTATCAGCATTTTTTTAGTGATGATTGTTTCTTGCTCTCTTGATTTTCAATATTTAAATTATTTTCTCCGTCTTTTTGTAGGGCTTTGTGCATCTCTTTCTGTTTTTTGCATCTGGAGTTATGAAACCAATCTTGGTCATATTCAGGAAGATTTTGAAATAATTTATATAAAATCAGTTGCTTTTTACATTCTTGGGACTGTTGCGTTCATTGCAATACCACCTTTAAAAACTTTCTGGCAGTTATTGATTGTTGATTTTGGCGATAAAGATTTTTCCGATTTTGTTGAATATATAACACGTTTTGGATTTGCAGGCTTTAGCGGATTCGGCTGTGCATTTATGGTTTCTGAGGCATCTGTTATTATGTGCTATCTTTTTCTAAATAGAAGAATTTCAGTAAAACAGTGCAAATTTTACTCAGTTGTTTTTATAATCGGAAGTTTTTTTTATGGAAGAATCGGATTTGCAGTTTCGCTTTTTACTTGTGGAATGTTGGCACTTTATCTGCTCTTTCAAAAAAGGCCGAAGCTCTTTTACTTTTATATTTTTATCGTTGTTTTTCTTATTTCTCTTGGATTTATTCTTTATTTTATAATTCCGAATATGCAGCCTTTTATTGACTGGCTTTTAGAACCTGTTTTCAATTTTGTTAAAAACGGAAAATTCGAATCTGCAAGCACAAATGACCTTGGAAATATGTACAAAAATTTCTCACCTTCTGATAAAACGCTTGCATTCGGAGACGGATATTGGCTTGGGAGCGATGGCAAGGGGTATTATGGCAAAACCGATGTCGGCTTTATGAGAAATATTCTTTTCGGCGGCGTTTTTTATTGCATTCTGCTTTATTCTTTGGTCTGCTTTTTTTTATTTTTTTTGTATCAATCATTGAAATTTGGAAAGAAGAAGGGAGCGGAATTTCTTGTTTTTGTAATGTTCATTCAGTTTCTATTGTTTGAACTAAAAGGAGATATAACTTTTTTGTTTCTTAAAACATATATTCCATTTTATGTTTATTTGACTTATGAAAGATTACAAAATAATAAATCAACATCGAGGAGTCTGTCATGACGCCCAAAATTTCTGTAATTGTTCCTGTTTACAATGTTGAAAAATATCTATCCCGCTGTGTGAATTCAATTCTTGCACAGTCATTTTTAGATTTTGAACTGATTTTGATTGATGACGGTTCAACAGACGAAAGCGGAAGAATCTGTGATGAATATGCAGAAAAAGATTCTCGCATAAAAGTTTTTCACAAAAAAAATGGGGGACTAAGTTCTGCACGAAATGAAGGAATTGAATATGCAAGGGGAAGCTATATATCTTTTGTTGACAGCGATGACTGGGTTTCTCCCGACTATCTTGAATATTTATTTTTGTTGATAAAAAAATATGATGCTGACGTAGTTTCAGCTGCTTATGCCTTGACTTGCAATACAAAAATTGATTTTTTATCAACTGAAAAAATAAAAGTTCTAAACGGATATTCAAATATACTTCAGTTTTATTTAAAAGAAGATAAATTAAACAAAAAAAACGATTTTTCAGTCTGGATAAAACTTTATAGAAAGGAACTTTTTGATAAAATAAAATTTCCTAATGGAAAAATTTACGAGGACAATATTGTTAATTTTAAGATTTTAAAACAATGTTCGCGCTATGTAAAAAGCTCAAAAATTATTTATGCATATTTTCAAAGACCAAAGTCAATAACCAAATCAAAACTTTCTGAAAAACATCTAGCCTTGATTGAAACTTCTGAGCAGATGCTCGCACTCGCTGGAGAAAACAAAAAACTGATTCAATTATGCAGGCGGAAAATTGCGATGTCATACTTTTCGCTTCTTGCTATGTATGTCCGTTACGGGACTGATTTGCCGGACGCTAAAATTTCTGAGCTTGTTGATGAATATAAACGAATCAAAAAAGATTTTTTAAGGATGGAAAAATCAATGAAAATTCATTTTGTTTCTTTCTTTATGACTAAAAACATTTATTTTCTAAGAAAGCTGTATCTTACAATAAACGGGGGGGGACAACTGTAGAGTAATTTTTAAATCTGGCCTAAGTTTTGCCAGTGCGGAGGTTTATTATGAAATCGCCGCATAAAATTCTTTACATCACCGCATTTCCACCGAGCCAGAAAACTGCAGGACAGGACTATTCGCGCCGTCTTTTGAACGACCTTGTCTCTCGCGGACACAAAGTTTCGCTTATTTATGCAGAATATCCGGGGCATTCGCCTGAAGTTGACAAAAGTATCAAGATTTTAGACACAATAAAACCTTCTCTTAAAAATTGTTTTTCACTTCCGGCTTTTCATCCTTTTTTCACAAAACGTTTTGAGCGCAAAATTCTTAAAAAGATTCAGGCGATTGCAAAAGACTTTGATATGCTTTATTTTGATTTTTCTCAGGTTCATATTTATTCAGCTTTTGTAAAACACCCGAACAAAATTCTGATGTGCCATGATGTAATCTGCCAGAAATTTTTCCGCAAAGGAAAATTCCAGCTTCCTTGGATAAAACGATGTGAGAAAAATCTTCTTTCAGCTGCAACAAAAATTATCACGTTCAGCAAAAAAGACTCGGACGTGATAAAACGAGAATACGGATTTGATTCTGTTCCAGTCAATTTTTATCTAAAAAACGGTCATTTTGATTACGCTGCGGAAAGAGTCAACGTTGAAAAAAGTACGTTTTGTTTTTACGGCGCCTGGAACAGAATCGAAAACTTTGAATGTCTTGAATGGTTCTTGAAAAATGTCTATCCCGCACTTTCTCAAAAAATAAACTTTCTCATAATTGGCGGCGGAATAGATGGAAGATTAAAATCAAAACTGTCAGCTTATAAAAACATAAAAATCGTGGGCTTCGTGGAAAATCCTGTTTCCGAAATCGCAAAATGCCAGGCGCTTATAGCCCCGTTGCATAAAGGCGCAGGTGTAAAGGTCAAGGTTATTGACGCGTTAAGTTCTGGAACTCCAGTTATAGGAACGGATATTGCATTTGAAGGAATAGAGGACAACTCAAAAAATCCGCTGTTTTTCAAAATCAGTTCATCAGAAGGCTGCATTAAGATTTTTGAAGGATGGAAAGGAATTTCAAAAGAACAGAAGCAGGCTGCTGCCGATGAATTTTTTGCACGATATAATGCAAATCATTTTGTTGATATGATTTAAAAAGCTTTGTTTTTCAGCAAGAATAGATTTTCTTATAAATCCTATCAGTAGATTGCTGGAAGCCTTTTATCATAATCTTGACAGTATTTCCAGCAAGGCAAAGTCACACTTTCAATAAAGCAAAATCACTGTGCCAGAGGAAGTAAATCACGCTGTCGTGATTATGCTGACACGCTTGTGAAGTTACACTGACACACTGTCGTGATTATGCTGACACGCTTGTGAAGTTACACTGACACGCTGTCGTGATTATGCTGACACGCTTGTGAAGTTATGCCGACACACTGTTGGGAAAATCATGAAAGCCTTGTTTGAATATGTTAACAGCTCTTTTGAGAATGCGATTTTATTCTTGCGGAATGTTTTTCAGTTTCTCTGTTGCAGGCAGTCCACTGATGTTTGCGGCGAGTTTAGTTTATTTTGCGGAGAATTCCTGAATAAAGTCAGATGAAATTATAAATTATTGTCATTTTTATTAAAAAATCTTACAAAAACCTATTGATTTAGTAGGTAAAATGTGGTTATACTCTATTCAACAATACAAATATAAAAACAGGAGGACATGATGGAAGGTTATTTTGAAAAACTGGTTCGCGAAAATTTTAGAAACGGAGTCATGTGCTGCTGTTGTCTTTTCGCTTAGGCTGATTCGTTCATTTTCAGCTGAAATCATTTTTTACCACAACAAATTTAATTCTCAAAACTTGGCGCTTTAGGAATGCGCGGAAAAACGAGGTATTTTTATGTCAGAGAACATTCTTTTCAAGGAATATACAACTCAGGATTATGTGAAATTTGCTGAACAGACTGCAAACTGGATTAAAACAACTGGAAAGGCCAGCAAATTTGGAAAGCTCTGGAGCCAGAGCCCGGATTCAAAGGAAAATTTTGATGATTATCCGATGCTCACACCGAAATCGATTTACGGCGGTTCTGCTGGCGTTGGACTTTTCTACTTGCGTCTTTATCAGGTTACAAAAAAGGCTGAATATTTGGACGAGGCCAAGGCTGCCGCAAAGGAAATCATTGAAACTTACGAAGGCAAGGCTTTTTACGAGCAGGCGCTGAGCCATGGCGTAACAGAAGACAAACTTGTTCACGTTAAGAATATGCCGGGCTGGATTGCCGGATTCAGCAACGGTCCGACTGGCCAGGCTTATTTTATATTGAAGCTTTATGAAGTTACAAAAGAAGAAAATTACATAGCTTTTGCAAGAAAAGTTGCAGATGATGTGATTGCAGTTGCGAAGAAAGATGGTGACGGAATTTACTGGAGCAGCCAGCTTGACTACTGCGGCGACGGAAGCTATATTCCTTATTTTGCGGAGCTTTACAAGGCTACAAAAGATGAAAAATATGTGGATGCCGCAAGAAAATTTGGAAATTACCTTCTTACAAAGGGAAAGCCTGCTCCAAAAGGCGGAACTTACTGGAACGTTGTTGATCTTACAATAATCGATTTTCCAAAGGGCGTTTTCTGGGTAAACCTTGCGCATGGAACAAGCGGCGTAGGATTTGTTTTTACGCTTATCTACAATCTTACAAAGGAAGAAAAATTTCTGAATGCGGCGAAAGAGGCTGCAAAATATATTCAGGGGCTTGCGGTAGGCGATGAAAATGCCGTGCTTATTCCGTATCTTGACAGCCTTGAAAGAGGTCCTTCAACTGAATTTTACTATTTGAGCCAGTGTCACGGTCCTGCCGGAACTTCGCTTTTGTTCCATGAATTGTATGACATTACAGGCGAGCAGGAATATTTTGACTGGGTTTTGAAACTGAGCCGCGGAATCATAAAGGCTGGCGCGCCGGAAAACTTCAGCCGCGGATACTGGCAGAGCCAGGCGTTGTGCTGCGGTACTCCTGGACTTCTTGAGCATTTTGTTTCTGTTTATAAACTTACTGGAATCAAGGAATTCCTTGAGTATGCCCGCCGAACTGCAAAAACTGTGGTTGGCCAGTCTTTTGTGGAGGATGCTGACGGCGATATTTACCACCAGAAAAATCTGCGGAAGTGGAGCGGCGCTTGGTGGCGCACAATTCCAACTGATGTTCACAGCTACACTGGTCTTTACATTGGAACTGCCGGAAACGCATGGACTTTGCTTTCTTTGGCGGCGGCTGAAAAAGGCGAGAAATTGATTGAAACCGTTGAATACGATTTCTTCAAGGATTGAAATTAAGTGCGTTGCGGTTTCGCAGGGGCTCAACCGAGATTCGCTCAAAATGCTGCGTCACTCGCATTTTGACGGCTTTGCCGTCGCTCGCTAGGGGCAGACGCCCAATATAATTTTACGGAGGAAAAAATGGCGAAATTGTACGATTCTATTACGGAGCTTGTAGGAGACACTCCGCTTGTAAGGCTTCACAGATATGAAAAATTTGCGGGTGCAAAAGGAAATATTCTTGGAAAATTTGAATATTTCAATCCTTCAGGAAGCGTGAAGGATCGTGCCGCGCTGAATATTATTGAGGAAGCGGAAAAACGCGGCGACATCAAGCCTGGAATGACTTTGGTTGACTACACGAGCGGAAACACTGGAATTGGCGAGGCGACTTTTGCGAATGCGAAGGGATACAAATTCGTTGCGGTTATCCAGCCGGGAGTTTCTGTTGAACGTTCGCAGATTTTGAAGGCGCTTGGAGCTACTTTGCTTCAGGTTACAGATGTTCCGGGTTTTCCTGAGCTTTTGAAGAACGGTCTTTCAATGGCTGGTCTGGACAAAGTTTTCAGGGATTTTGCAAGCTCGAAGGGTTGGTATTATTTGAACCAGTGTTCCGATGTGAACAACTCGCTGGCTCACGTGAAGTCTACCGGCCCTGAAATTTGGGAAGCAACCGGCGGAAAAGTTGACTATGTTGTGCAGCTGGTTGGAACGGGCGGAACTCTTTCCGGCCTTGCGAAGTTTTTCCGTGAAAAAAATCCTGACGTAAAAATTATTGGCGCGCAGCCTGCCGAGCAGTCAAAGAAAAATCCGAATTTTCCGGAGCGAAACACAATTGACGGGGTTCTGAATTTTGACGGTGTTCCTGCGGAAAATTATCCGCCGCTTTTCAATGCTTTCAACACGGTTTACGATGAATGTTTTGATGTTGTGGCGGAGGATGCCTATGAAACAGGTCGCAATCTTGTTAGTCAGGAAGGGTTCTTTGTTGGCCAGTCGGCTGGAGCGGCTCTTTGGACGGCGACCCAGATTGCAAGGCGTCCTGAGGCGGCAGGAAAAAATATTGTGGTGATTTTGGCGGACAATGCGTTCAAATATCTTTCCACAAATATGTACAAATAATTTTCCGGTTTAAAAAGGGGGATTATTTATGAAAAATTTGCTGAAAAGATTTCTTCCGCTTGCAGGCAGTGTTTTGGCGCTAGCTTTGCAGCTTCTTTTGAAAGACAACCGGCGGCATCCGGCGGCGCTGCATCCGTATTTTGCCATTCTTCTGGCGGCGTTTGTTGTGCTTTCGGCTCTTGCCTTTGCACTTTCGTTTTTCTGGAAAAAAGCGGCGGAATTTCTTGAAAAGGACGGACCTGTTGCTGCAGGCGCATTCGCGCTTCTTTCAGTTCTGAATATTCTTACGGTAAAAACAGCGGTTCTTCCGGTAATGCTTTTTCCGAGCTTTGACAATATTCTTTCAGTTTTTGTGGAGTCGCGCGCGCTTATGGCGAAGTGCATTCTTCATTCTGTAAAGCTTTTGTTCAGCGGAATTTTCTGGGGTGTGCTTGCGGGCTTTCTTACAGGCGTGGGGCTCGGCTTTTCAAGGCGGTTCAACTACTGGGTGAATCCTTTTATCAAGGTGATTGGCCCGATTCCTGCAACTGCATGGATTCCTATTGCGCTCGTGGTTTTTCCGGGAACTTTCGGGGCGAGCGTTTTTATCATTGCCCTTTCAGTGTGGTTTCCGGTTCTGCTTCTTACAAGCTCTGGAATTCAGAATATTTCAAATTCATATTTTGAAGTTGGAAAAACTTTGGGCGCGGGAAAAATCTACCAGATTTTCAGAATTGCAATTCCGGCGGCTCTTCCGAATATTTTTCAGGGGCTGTTTTTTGGAATCTGCTCTTCGTTCATCGCGCTTATGACGGCGGAAATGTTCGGCGCAAAGGCTGGAATCGGCTGGTTCGTGAACATGGAAAAGGAGCTTGCCGAGTTCAAGGGCGTTTATGCCGGGCTGATTCTGATTGCTGTTTTCTGTTCATTGATTTTAAAGCTGCTGTTCGTTTTCCGCGACAAAGCGTTGAAATGGCAGAAAGGTCTTGTAAAGTGGTAGGAGGATTTATGGAAGGCGAAGTAAAAATCCAGAACGCTTCAAAAGTGTTCAAAACCAAAAATGAATCCGTAACTGCGCTTGACGGAGTTGACTTTGAAATTCCTGCTGGAAGCTTTGTTTCCTTGATTGGACCTTCCGGATGCGGAAAAACAACGCTGCTCCGCTGCATTGCCGGTCTTGAAACTTTGACAGAAGGAAAAATTCTGCTAGACGGAAAACCTGTTTCAAAGCCGGGAAGCGACCGTGGATTTGCGTTTCAGCAGGCGAATCTTTTTCCGTGGCTCACAATCCGGGAAAACATCAGTTTCGGTCTGAAGGCAAGAAAAATTTTCAAGGAAAACAAAAATGCCGTTGACGAGTTCATTGAGCTTGTCGGGCTGAAAGGCTTTGAAAATTCCTATCCGCACCAGATTTCTGGCGGAATGAACCAGCGGGCGAGCCTTGCGCGTGCCTTGGTCGGCCATCCGAAAATTCTTCTTCTGGACGAGCCGCTTGGCGCTTTGGATGCGTTCACCCGCATGAATATGCAGGACGAAATTCTCCGCATAAAAAAAGAGCATAATATGACAATGATAATGGTTACCCACGACGTGGACGAAGCAATCTACATGAGCGACTATGTGGTTGTCATGACACCGCGCCCGGCAAAAGTTGAAAAAATCATCAGCATTGAGCTTAGCCATCCGCGGGTAAGAAAACAGGACGTATTTGTGAACTACAGAAACCAGATACTTGAAATATTGAACTATGCAGGAAAACTTCCTGAAATAGAATTTACACTTTAAAAGTATGAAATCCTGGTTTTTAGGCTGAACCGATAAAAGCGTAGGCAGAATTTTAATTTGTGAAGACTTTGGGCGATTGAACCGATTAAAGTTGCAAAGCAACCCAAATTCTTACAAGCGTAGCGCGAGCCCAATCCGTCTGGAGCAAATTGAAATTCTGACGAAAGCGTTTTTTCAGAACAAACAAAACCAGGACTTCATGCAAAAAAATATTCGAGAGGAATAAAAAATGAAAAAAATTACAGCATTCTTGCTTTCAGCAGTTCTTGCGCTCGGTCTTGCCTCATGCGCAAAAAAAACTCCGGTAACCGTGATTGGCTACAGAACAGGAAGCCTTTGCGCAATTCCAATCCATATTGCAGTTCTGAACGGACTTTTTGAAAAAGAATTTGAGGCGATTGGCCAGAAAGTTGAAACTCTTCACCAGTCAGGATTCAGCGGAACAACAGCCGAGCTTGTCGGCGCCGGAAAAGTTCACGGCGGCTTCGAGCTGATTGCATCGAACCTTCAGGCAATGGAAAACGGCCTTCCAATCGTTTTTGCAACCGGAGTCCACACAGGCTGCACAAGATATTTTGTCCGCCCGGATTCAGGAATCAACGGCCCGCAGGATTTGCGCGGAAAGAAAATCGGCGTTCTGAACCTTACCGATTCTTCCGTTATAAACCTGAAGCGCAAGCTCGGCGACTACGGAATCAAAGTTGCGCTCGCCAACTCAGAAGTTGAGTTCATCCAGTACGAAATGAGCGCCCTCGGTCTCGCCCTTGCAAACGGTCAGGTTGACGCAGTTGCTTTCCACGAGCCAATGGCTTCAAAAGTTCAGAAAGAGTTCGGCTTCAAGGAAATTCTGAACACAGGAACAGACGAAAAATTCAAGGACGAATACTGCTGCCAGATTTTTGTAACAGAAGATTTTCTTGAAAAAAATCCGGAAGGCGTAAAAGCATTCATCCGCGCAATTCAGAAAGCCTCTGCATACGTGCAGGCGGTCCCGGAAGAAGCGGCGCGCATCCAGCTTGAAAACAATTTCACCACAGGAACCGTTGAAGGCAATGTTGAAATTCTGAAAACTTTGAACTACACTTCGTCATATGAAAAAGGCAAGGCGACTTTTGTAAACGCCGTTCACGAGCTGAAGGAGCTTGGCGTTCTTAAGCCGACCACAGACGAGGAGGCGTTCATCCAGCGCGGCTACGTTAATCTTAAAGGAATCCCGGAAGGCTACACTTACAATCCGGAAACCAAGGAATTTACAGAAATAAAATAGCAGGGGGTTGCGGCAGCCAGAAATCTGGCCGCCGCCGGGCTTTTCGTGGCTACGCTTCCGCTCCGAACCGCTTGCGCGGTTTGCCTCCGGCACCACTACAATCCCTAACCCATGGAGGTTCAATATGGCAATCAGTTTGGAAACAAAATGCCTTCATCTTGAAGAAAAAACAGAAGAAAAAAATGACGGAGACTCTTCGTGTAAAACTTTGCACTACGGCGCAGTAAGTTTCCCGATTTATCAGACTGCAACTTATGCGCATCCAGCGGTCGGCAAAAGCACCGGCTACGACTATTCAAGGCTCCAGAATCCAACCAGGGCTCAGCTTGAAAAAGTTGTTGCGCAGCTTGAAGGCGGAATTGATGCTTTCGCGCTTTCCAGCGGAATGGCGGCGATTTCGCTTCTTTTTGAAATATTCAAGCCGGGCGACCATCTTGTTATTGATTCAGATTTGTACGGCGGCTCAATCCGCCTGTTTGACCATGTTTCCGCAAAAAACGGCCTGGAATTCACCAGGGCAAACTGCAGCCGCGATGATGTTGAGTCATTGATAAGACCTGAAACAAAAGCTGTCTATGTTGAAACTCCAACAAATCCAATGATGAACGTTGCTGACATCGCAAAACTCGCGGAAATCACAAAGCGCCATGGAATTCTTCTTATTGTTGACAACACATTTCTTTCGCCGTATTTTCAAAATCCTCTGGCTTTGGGCGCGGATGTTGTAGTTCACAGCGGAACAAAATTTCTTGCCGGCCACAATGACACTCTTGCCGGCTTCATTGTTACAAACCGCGCGGACATTCAGGAAAAACTCCGTTTCCTTATAAAAACCACAGGCGCGGGGCTTGCTCCGTTTGACTGCTGGCTTGTTCTGCGCGGAATAAAAACTCTTGCTGTAAGAATGGAAGCCGCCCAAAAAAACGCGTTGAAAATTGCGGAATGGCTCAAAACCCAGAAATCTGTGAAAAAAGTTATTTATCCAGGACTTCCAGAACATTCCGGCTATGAAATCATGAAAAAACAGGCAAGAGGCTTCGGCTCAATGGTTACATTCAACGTTTCCGATGAAGCCCTTGCAAAAAAAATACTTGGCTCAGTCCGCCTTATTCAGTATGCTGAAAGTCTTGGCGGAGTTGAAACTTTGATTACTTATCCAACAACTCAGACTCATGCGGATGTTCCAGAAGAACTTCGCCTTAAAAACGGAATCACTCCTGCAACTTTAAGGCTTTCAGTTGGAATTGAAAACGCTGATGACCTGATTGCAGATTTGAAGCAGGCTCTGGAGGCATAAATGAAGTACGATTTTGATAAAATCACAGACCGTTCTCACACGAATGCAATAAAATACGACCTTGCAAAGCGCCGCAACAAGCCGGAAGACGCGATAAGCCTTTGGGTTGCGGACATGGATTTTCCAACCGCGCCGTGCATTCAGAAAGCAATTGCGGAAAAAGCTTCCCATGGAATTTTTGGATACAGCCGCCCGGATGAACGTTATTACAATGCGCTGAAAAACTGGTTCGCCGTGCGCCATGATTATAAAATTCAGGATGAATGGGTTGTGAACACTCCGGGAGTCTGCTTTGCGCTGGCTTCTGCAGTCAAGGCTTTTACAAAGGAAGGAGAGGGCGTTCTTGTTCAGAAGCCGGTTTACTATCCGTTTTTTAACACAATAAAAGCCCTGAACCGGAAAGTTGTGAACAATCCTCTGGTGCTGAAAAACGGACATTACGAAATCAATTTTAAAGATTTTGAAAGCAAAATTGTTTCAGAAAACGCAAAAATGTTTCTTCTTTGTTCTCCGCATAATCCCGGCGGTCGCGTCTGGTCGAAAGAAGAGCTTCTTCGCATTTCAGAAATCTGCCTGAAGCACAATGTTCTTGTTGTCAGCGATGAAATTCATTCCGACATAGTTTTTGAAGGCAGCCGGCATACAGTTTATGGAAATGTTTCTGCGGAAGCTGCGGAAAATTCAATTGTCTGCACAGCGCCTAGCAAAAGTTTCAACCTTGCGGGACTTCAGTTTTCAAATATAATAATTCCGAATCCAAAGCTTAGAATTGCTTTTCAGCGTGAAGTTGACAAGACCGGCTATGACGAGCCTTCCCTGATGGGAATAGTTGCGGCGGCGGCGGCTTATTCAGAAGGCGGCGAATGGTTTGACGAAGCCAAGGATTATATCTGGAAAAATATTCAGTTTGCGAAGAAATATATAGAAGAAACTTGCCCGAAAATCAAGGTTGTAGTTCCGGAAGGAACATATCTTCTGTGGCTTGATTTTTCAGCATTCGGATTGCCGGATGAAGAAATCAATGAAAGGATTTTGAACAAGGCGAAAGTCTGGCTTGACAGCGGAAAAATGTTCGGCGAGGAAGGAAAATTCTTCCAGCGGATAAACTGCGCAACTCCAAGAAAAATATTGAAGGAAGCTCTTGAAAGAATTTGCGGTCAGTTCCAGGATTAAAACTTCCTTGACATAATCAATGCAAATCAATATCATTCAAAGCATATGAAAAACACATTGCTTCTACTACTATCTTTATTTTTCTCGGCGGCCGCTTAAGGTAGATGGTGTGTATTTTCTGTTTGATATGGAATTAACAAAACCTGCCTTTGCGGCGGGTTTTTTTATTTTTTCAGAGTTTTTTATAGGAGTTATATATGTCAGTTATGAATTCAAATGGCAAATACCGCCCTTTTGAGGCTGTGCCGATTAAAAACCGGACGTGGCCGGATAAAACTATTACAAAAGCGCCAATATGGTGCTCGGTTGATTTGCGTGATGGAAACCAGGCTCTGATAAATCCTATGGGCGTTGAGCAGAAGCTGGAATTTTTTGATCTTCTTGTAAAAATTGGTTTCAAGCAGATTGAAGTTGGATTCCCTAGCGCAAGCGACACTGAATTCAATTTCATGCGCAGGCTTATTGAAGAAAACCATGTGCCGGACGATGTTACACTGCAGGTTTTGTGCCAGGCGCGCGAAAAACTTATAAAAAGAACTTTTGAAAGCTTGAAAGGCTGCAAGAAGGCGATTTTTCATCTTTACAATTCAACAAGCCCTGCCCAGCGAAAATATACTTTCAATAAATCAAAGGAAGAAATCAAGCAGATTGCGATTGACGGAATCCGCTGCGTGAAAAACTGCCTTTCAATGAGCGAAGGCACTGAAATTCAGCTTGAATATTCTCCGGAAAGTTTTTCTACTACTGAAATTGACTACGCAATCGAAGTATGCGAGGCTGTAAAAAAGGAATGGGGCTGTTCCGCAGAAAACAAGGTGATTTTGAATCTTCCTACAACTGTTGAATGTGCAATGCCGAACCAGTTTGCCGATCAGATTGAATATTTCTGCCAGCATATAAGCGACCGTGAAAATGTTATAATTTCCCTGCACAACCATAATGACCGCGGAGAAGGCGTTGCTCAGTGCGAGCTTGGACTTCTTGCCGGTGCTGACCGTGTTGAAGGATGTCTTTTTGGAAACGGCGAACGCACCGGAAATCTTGACATTGTAATTGTGGGAATGAATATGTACACCCAGGGTGTTGATCCTGAGCTTGACTTCAGAAATATGCCTGCGCTCACAGAGGCGTACACACGGCTCACAGGAATGACAATTCATCCGCGAACTCCTTATTCTGGCGAGCTTGTGTTCACTGCTTTCAGCGGCTCTCATCAGGATGCTATCCGCAAGGGCATGGCTGCCCGCACAAAAATGAAACCGAACGATTACTGGGATGTTCCGTATCTTACTTTTGATCCGCATGACATTGGACGCCAGTATGAAGGAATTATTCGTATCAACAGCCAGAGCGGAAAGGGCGGCGCGGCTTATATTCTTGAGCAGGATTACGGTCTTGTTCTTCCAAAGGCAATGCACCCGGCTTTGGGCGATTTGATTAAGCACGTTGCAGACAAAGCGCAGCGAGAGCTTAAGCCGGAAGAAATTTTTGACGCTTTTGAAACTACCTGGGTAAAAACAAAATCTCCGCTGAATATTCTTGAGCTGAACGAAAAGCATATTGAAGGCGAGCGCAATTCCGATGTTCCTGAGCAGGTTGCGGCAATGGCAACGGTCGAATGGGAAGGAAAGAAATATGCGATTGCGGCAAATGGAAACGGTCCGCTTGATGCTTTTGTAAACGCAATGCGGCAGACTCCGGCACCGCGCTTCAATGTTACAAGCCTTCACGAGCACAGCATAGGAACTGGTTCTGACACACAGGCAGTTGCCTACGTTCAGATTACAAAAGAAAACGGTGACCAGGTTTGGGGCGTTGGAAAAAGTTCCAATGTTGGACGCGCCGGTGTTGCGGCGATTGTTTCCGCTTTAAATTTCAAGCCATATAAGGCATAATAATTTAATGGCACGGAAAGAGAAATATACAGCGGCAGTTATCGGCACAGGACGGATTGGTTTTTCACTTGGCTTTGACCCGAAAAGGGAGCAGCCGGCGAGCCACACAATGGCTCTGCTGGAAAACCGCCGTGTGAAGCTCGTTGCCGGCTGTGACAATAATGCTCCTCGGCTTGCGCATTGGCACAGGTTCAACCAGAAATGCGCAGTTTTTTCAGATTATTCGTATCTGTTTGCCACAACTAAGCCTGACATTGTTGTTGTCGCCGTGAATGAAAATTCCCACCTGGAAACCGCGCTGGCCGCAATAAAAGCCAAGCCCCGGCTTCTGATTCTTGAAAAACCTGTCGCGCTGAATGTTGCGCAGGCAAAACGGATTCAGTCGGAGGCGGAAGCGTGCGGAGTTCCTGTTCTTGTGAACCACGAGCGGCGTTTTGCGGAAGACTACAAGATTGCAAAGAATTATATGCAGGAAATCGGCGAAATCCAGACAATAAATGCGCGTCTTGATTCCGGGCTTTACGTTTACAATCCAGAGGAAGAGGCGACCGGCGAATACAGTCTTTTGCACGACGGAACCCACTTGATTGACATTGTGAATTATTTCCTTGAAGAAAAAAAATCAGGTGTAAGCGCGGAAAAACTTCTAAAAAAAATGAAAATTTCAAGCCTTGTCCGGGACAAGAAAAATTCACGCATAATCCGCAATCTGAATGTTCATTTTGAAAGTGAAAAATGCGCCGATATAAATATTTTTATGTCCGGGCGCAGCCGTTTCTTTGGGTTTGAAGTTGAAATAATCGGCACGGAAGGCAGAATTAAGATTGGAAACGGAATCCACGAATTTCAGAAACGTGAAGAATCGAAGCTTTACTCTGGATTTTTCAGCCTTTCAGATGACAAAACGGTTAAAATTCCTAAAAAAACAAAATATTTTTCAAATATGATAAAAAATGCGGTGGAGTTTCTGGACGGAAAAGCGCTGCTCCGCTCAACTTTGCAGACTGGCTTGAACACGCTTTGCACGCTTGAAGAAATAAAGAAAATCATCATAAATTTTTAGGCTGAAATTTTAATTCTGCCAAAAAACTCGATTTTCAGCTTAGGTTGCTGTAAAATATCTGCTGTGAGAAAAAAACTTTTTAAGATTTCCGCTGTTTTTATTCTATTTTTGAGCAACGTTTTGTCTGCCTCTGCCCAGAATTTGAAATTTCCTTCGCTGGAGCCGCTTTTCGCTGAAGAAAAAACTTCGGCGGAGCTTTCTCCGCTTGAAATAATTGAAGACGGGCTTCGCTTTTCTGAATGTGCTGAAAATTCCGATGAATGGAATTCGTGCGTTCAAAAATTTCTGCTGCTGGAGCAAAAAGCGCTTGAGGCGGTAAAAAATCTTTCTGTTCCTGAGGCGGCGGAAAAAATTCTTTCTGTGCTTTACGATGATTTGCTTGTTCAGTACCGCGACCAGCAGACAAAAATCAATGTTGCGTTAACCAGCGGAACTTACAACTGCGTTTCTTCCAGCGTGATTTATTATGCTCTGGCAAAATCTGCGGGAATTGATGTTGCCGGTGTAAAAACTCCAACACATGCGTTTTGCTCAATTTTTTCAGACGGAAAAAGAATCGATGTTGAAACCACGACCCCTTACGGTTTCAATCCTGGGCAGACGCGGCTTTTGGAAAAAACGGAAAATTCCGCGCGTTATGCAGTGATTCCGAAGAAAAACTATGCGAACCGGTCCGATGTTTCCGCAAAAACGCTGGTTTCTCTTGTTGGCGCGAACATGGTGAGTTTTTACGTTTCGCAGAGAAACTACGAAAAATCTGTTCCGCTGGCGGCGGCTGTGATGGCTTTTAGGGCCGGGGAGTCAGAGCGGGAAATTCTGGAGGCTCGGGAAGTTTTTGATGTTCCTGCGCTGAATCTTTCTGTTGAATTTGAGCGGAGCGGTGATTTTTGCGCTTCAATTCTGTGGCTGGAAAAAATTTCTTCCCGTTATGGCACGAATGTAAAAACTCAGAATGCCTTGAACGCGGCTTTTCACAATGCCGTTGTAGATTTTCTGGATAAAAAAGATTTTGATTCTGCCTGGGAAATTTATAAAAACCATAAGGATTCTGTTTCTGAAAAGACCAGCCTTGAAGCTCAAAAAATGATTTTTCTTTCTGAAGTGCAGGAAAATCTTGACTCGCGCTCGGATTCGGCGGCGCTGGAATACGTAAGAAGCCAGTACAATTCAGTTCTTGCCGGGGAAAAAAGCGTGAAATCTGCGCTGGATAAATGGCAGGAATATTACTGGCTAAGGCTTGTAAATGAAAAGTCCAGACAAAAAAAATATATGGATGCGGCCGCTCTTGCTGATGAAGGATTGAAAGCTATGCCGGGAAATCCAGCTCTTTCCAATGCGAAAAATGTTGCGTTGCGAAACCATGATGTTGAATTCCATAATTCTGCTGCGATGTATGTGAACAGCCGCCAGTATGAAAAAGCAATGGAAATGCTGGATGAAGGGCTTTATGAAAATCCAGCGAGCAAAATGCTTCTGAACGACAAGCTCCGGCTGGAAAAAATTATGAGCCAATAAAAAAGCGCCTCTTATTCTTCTTCTGAATAAAAAGCGCTTTCTTTGCAAGCTGTTCGGTTTGAATATTTTTCTGAATATTATTCAGCGCGGATGCTTGTGTTCTTTACAACAACGTCGTGCGCGCCGCCTTCACGGATACTTGCCGGGCTTACCAGCGTGATTTTCGCTTTTTCCTGAAGCTCTGGAATTGTTACAGCGCCGCAGTTGCACATTGTGTGGATAATTTTGCTTGTTGAAAGAGTTACGTTGTCGTGCAGGCTTCCTGCGTATGGAACGTAAGAGTCAACGCCTTCCTCGAACGCCATTTTCTTTGCGCCGCCAAGGTCATAACGCTGCCAGTTTCGGGCGCGGTTTGAGCCTTCGCCCCAGTATTCTTTCACATAGTTTCCGTTCACAATGAGCTTGTTTGTAGGCGATTCGTCGAAACGTGCGAAGTAGCGTCCAAGCATAACAAAGTCTGCGCCCATTGCAAGAGCAAGAGTAATATGGTAGTCATGAACAATTCCGCCGTCCGAGCAGATTGGAACGTAAATTCCTGTTTCCTTGTAGTATTCGTCGCGCGCCTTTGCAACTTCAATTGTTGCTGTCGCCTGTCCGCGGCCAATGCCCTTCTGTTCGCGTGTAATGCAGATTGAGCCTCCGCCGATTCCTATTTTTACAAAATCCGCGCCTGCTTCTGCAAGGAATCTGAATCCTTCAGCGTCTACAACATTTCCTGCGCCGACTTTTGCGTTCGGCCACTTCGCATGGATGTCGTGGAGCGCGCGGCTCTGCCATTCTGTAAATCCTTCTGAAGAGTCAAGTGTCATTACGTCAACGCCAGCGGCCAGAAGCGCCGGAACTCTTTCCATGTAGTCGCGTGTGTTGATTCCAGCGCCTACAATGTAGCGTTTTTTTGAATCAAGAAGTTCAAGCGGATGCTCCTCGTGGCTTGCAGCGTCCTTTCTGAAAACCAAATACTGAAGGTTTCCGTTCTTGTCAACAACAGGAAGCTGGTTGATTTTATTCTTCCATATAATGTCATTTGCTTCTTCAAGAGTTACGCCGACTTCCGCCTTTACAAGATTTTTCAGGTCAATCATGTAGTCTTTTACTTTTGCGCCTTCCGGGCAATGTCCGATTCTGAAGTCGCGTTCAGTGATGATTCCAAGAAGCTTTCCGTTTGCCTCGCCGTTTTCTGTTACAGCGGCAGTTGAATGTCCAGTTTCTTCAATTTTTTTTGTAAGCTCCTCAAGAGTCTGATCTGGACGGATGTTTGTGTCAGATGTTACAAAACCTGCTTTGTATGCTTTTACCTTCGCAATCATTGCGGCCTGGTTTTCAATTGTCTGCGAGCCGAAAATAAAGCTGATTCCGCCTTCCTTTGCAAGAGCCACCGCAAGAGTGTCGTTTGAAACTGACTGCATTACTGCTGAAACCATAGGAATGTTCATTGTAAGAGGACATTTTTCACCGGCTTTCTTGTTGTAACGAACGATTGGCGTTTTTAAAGAAACGTTTGCTGGAATGCAATCTGGACCTGTATAGCCAGGAACCAGAAGATATTCATCGAATGTGTGTGATGGTTCATCAAAAAAGAATGCCATGATTTCTCCTTACTGTAATAGTTAAAAGCAAAAATATAATTGAAATAGTATAGGTGAAAAAATAAAATATTTCAATGTAAATATGATTGACATTCTGCAATTTTTAATATATTTGTATCGCTATGACACGAGATTTGACGGAAGGCAATCCATTTTCTCTTATTCTGGGATTTTCAATTCCAGTTTTGTTCGGATTTTTGTTTCAGCAGTTTTATAACATTGTTGACACCGCGATTGTTGGAAAATTTCTTGGAAAGGAAGCTCTTGCGGCTGTTGGTGTTACAGGCTCAGTTAATTTTCTTGTTATTGGATTCTGCATGGGAGTCTGCAACGGATTCGCGATTCCGATTGCCCAGAAATTCGGCGCGAAGGATTTTTCTCTTATGCGCAAGTTTGTTATGTCTGCGGCGTATCTTTCCATTCTGTTTGCAGTTGTTCTTACGGTTCTTACGGTTGTTTTCTGCCGGCCGCTGCTTGTTCTTATGAAAACTCCGGAAAATATTCTTGACGGCGCGGCAAGCTATATCGGGGTGATTTTTGCAGGAATTCCGGTTATCTTCCTATATAATCTTACGGCTGGAATTATCCGTTCCTTGGGCGACAGCAAAACTCCGCTTTACTTTCTTATTCTTGCTTCTGTGCTGAATATTGTTCTTGATGTGGTTTTTATAACAGTTTTTGCCTGGGGCGTTACGGGCGCGGCTGTTGCGACTGTGATTTCCCAGGGAATTTCCGGGCTTCTGTGCCTTTTCTATATGTCGCGCAAATTTGAAGTTTTAAGAATGTCAAAAGAAGACAAGCAGATTCATTCCCAGCTGTTTCCGGTTTTGTGCGGCCAGGGAGTTCCGATGGGGCTTCAGTATTCAATAACTGCGATTGGAAGCGTTATTCTTCAGGCTTCTGTGAATACGCTTGGCTCTGATGCGGTTGCCTCGGTTACGGCGGGAAGCAAGCTCGGAATGTTCATCGTAAGTCCTTATGACGCTCTGGGAACAACTATGTCAACATGGGGCGGGCAGAATGCCGGCGCTGGAAAATATCCGCGATTGAAGCAGGGGCTTCTTGTTAGCTGCGCAATCGGTTTTGTATATTCTATTTTTGCGTTTGTTGTAATGCTTCTGTTCGGAAATGTCCTGAGCCGTATTTTTATAAATGCGAATGAAACATTGGTTCTTGCGCAGTCGCATCAATTTTTGGTGCTTAATGCGGCGTTTTATTTTCCGCTTGCGCTTGTGAACATTGTCCGCTTTTTGATTCAGGGAATGGGTTTCAGCCGATTTGCGATTCTTGCCGGTGTTTTTGAGATGGTTGCAAGAACTTTGGTGGGCGTTGTCTTTGTTCCTATTTTCGGATATTCAGCGGCGTGTCTGGCCTCGCCTGCTGCATGGGTTTTCGCCGACTGTTTCTTGATTCCGGCATTTTTCTGGTGCTACAAGAAACTAGAGCAGATAAAGCTTCCGTGCTGATTCAGGGCTGATTTCTGACTGAATTTTCTTGCTGAAAAAAAATTGCATCTTTTTTATTTTGTTCTTTTTTTATTGAGCAAAGTGCCTTATAATATTCTTGTTCGCTGAGATGATTTTGTAAAAGAGGAATTTTTAATGCTCAAGACATTCAAGGTAAAGGCGCTTGCTCTTGCGGGGGTGTTCATTTCTTGTGCGGCTGCAAATGCGAAGCCCAGAGTGAATCTTTCTGTTTGGGCAGATGACGGAACTCTTTCTGTTGTTTCTAAAAGACTGAATGAATTCAAGTCGTTTTATTCAAAAGAGGCGGCTTTTAATTTTACAGTCATAGAACAGCCTTCGGCTTACTGCGCTTCGGATCTTATGGCGAATCCGGATCTTGCGGCGGATGTTTTTGTTTTTGCGGATGACCAGATTGAAACTCTGGTTGACCAGGAACTTCTTGCTGAAATTCCTGAGAATGTCGCAAAAAAAGTTTCGGATGAGCAGAACTGTTCACCAGCGGCAATAAAAACCGCTACAGTCAATGGAAAACTCTATGCTTTTCCCCAGCTTGCGGGAAACGGATATTTTCTTTATTACAACAAGAAATATATTTCTTCAGACGATGTTGTTTCCTTTGAAAAACTGCTTGCGGCAGCTGCGAAAAACGGCAAGCAGGTTTCAATGGACCTGAAGAACGGCTGGTATCTTTATTCATTTTTCAAGGCGGCCGGGCTGGAAGTTTACCGCACCAACGGCTCAAAGAATTTCTGCAACTGGAATGCGGTTGACACTAAATTCAAGGGAATTGATGTTGCGAAAGCGGTTATAAAAATTGCTTCAAATCCGGCTTTTGTGAGCGCAAGCAGAGAAGAAACTCTGGAATTGATAAAATCGGATAAAGTTGTGGCGGCTGTGAGCGGAACTTGGAACGCAAATCTTATTTCTGAAATGTGGGATAAAGACTATGCGGCGGTGAAGCTTCCTACTTATAATTTGAAAGGAACTGACCTTCAGATGTACAGTTTTGCCGGCTACAAGATGGTTGGTGTTAAGTCGAATTCGGCGCAGAAAGACTGGGCGCTTAAACTGGCGGAATGGCTTTCTGACGAAAATACCCAGCTTTTGATTTGCCAGACGAAAGGCGAGTGCCCTGTGAATTTGAATGCGGCGGCAAGCCAGCTTGTAAAAAAATCCCCTGCAATTTCTGCAATGGCAGAGCAAACAAAATATAGTTCTACACAAAGAATCGGCGGAAGTTACTGGAATCCTGCTTTGGTTCTTGGAGTAGTTCTTTCGGGTGGAAAAAATCTTTCGGATCAGGAAATTCAAAGTCAGCTTGATATTACGGTAAGAAACATTAGAAATTGAAATTTAAAGGTATTTTTGAATTTTTCTCAATTTAAAAAAGTCGTTCTAGGTTTCTGAGGAAATTTGTTTTTATAATGAAGAATGTTACGCGTAAGGTTTTTATTGTATGTGTTTCCACTTTCTTGATTGTTCTTATTGGATTTTGTTCAATAGGCTTTGTTTTTAAGAATATACAGAGAATTTACAATGAATCCATGCAGGAAGGAATTGAAAGCACTATTTATATGGATAAAATCCGGAAGTTCGTGAACCAGGAGCTTTTGATAAGTTCTTTCTATATAGTTGCGACTTCGGATGATGCCATTGAGAAATACGAGCAGCAGGAAAAGAAAAACAGGGCGGAGCTTTCTGAATGTCTTGGGGATTTTGGAAAGCGGATGAGCAGCAATGAAAAGGCGAAGATTTTTCACACAATCAGTACTGGATGCCGCAGTTTCTTTCAGGATATTGATATTATCAGAGACTTGCATTCCAGCGGCCAGAAATTTGTTGCGGAAGAGTATATTCTGGGAAACATCGCCAAGTCAAAAGACAGGTTGGACACGGGTCTTGACAATCTTGCGAAATACATTGACGCGGAACTTGATAAATCTCGGAAAGATATGCTTTTTTATTCAAGAATGATGTATATTTCTTTTGGCGTGGCTATTTTTATGGCTATAGGAATTTCAGTTGCGCTTACGATTGTCTGCACAATGTACACAAACCGGCTTGAAGGCGACAAAAACAGGTTTCAGGATGATGTGAGCAAAAAATCTGATGAAATAGCCGAGCAGAACAAAAAAATCATTTATATCCAGGAACAGACAATTTACGGAATGGCGAACCTTATTGAAAGCCGTGACAGCGACACAGGCGAGCATGTAAAACGCACGAGCCTCTACGTAGGGCTTCTTGTGAACGCGGCTAAGGAAGCTGGCTACCATAAAGAAATTATTACCGATGAATATATCGAACTTCTGAAGAAAGCTGCTCCTATGCACGATATTGGAAAAATCGCCGTTCCAGACAGCATTTTGAAAAAGCCTGGAAAATTAACAGAAGCGGAGTTCAAGCAGATACAGAACCATACGGTTGCGGGCGGAAAAATAATCCGGGAAGTTCTTTCAAATATTGAAAGTGAAGAGTATGTGAAAATTGCCGCCGATGTTGCCACTAGCCATCACGAGCGCTGGGATGGAAACGGCTATCCGTACAGGCTGAAGGGCGAGGAAATTCCTCTTGAAGCACGGATTATGGCAATTGCGGATGTTTTTGATGCGCTGGTTTCTCCGCGCTGCTACAAAGATCCGTTTTCTGCGGATGAAGCGTTTGAGATTATCTCGCTTTCAAAAGGAACGCATTTGGACCCTGTTCTTACGGATTTGTTTGTTTCCAAGAAAGCTGAAGTTTTGGAGATTTTGAAAAACAACTGAAGCAGTGAAATTCCGGCGAAAACCTGTAAAATTCAAACTTCAATTGAGTAAAAGTTCTGTTTGTGATAACATTTTTAAGTAAAAACAGAGGCTGCATTGTTTGTGGCGTTTTTACAAAATCTTTTTTCTAATTCCCGCGATGATTCTGCAGGAAAGAGGATCTATGAATGTTGTTGTAATGGGCGCCCAGTGGGGTGACGAAGGTAAAGGAAAAATTGTTGACTATCTTGCTCAGGATGCCAAGTATGTATGCCGTTTTGCTGGCGGCGCTAATGCTGGACACACAATTGTTGTAGACGGCAAAAAATACGCTTTGCATCAAGTTCCGTCTGGAATTTTGTACTCTGAAAAGTACGTAATTCTTGGTTCTGGAATGGTTATTGAGCCGGAAGCCTTGTTCAACGAGCTTCAGATGCTTACAGACAACGGAATTAACTGGGAAGGCCGCGTTTTTATTTCTGACCGCGCGCACATTACTCTTCCTGGATACCGCAAAATGGATAAGGAGCGCGATGCTGCTCGAAAACGCCCGATTGGAACAACAGGCCGCGGAATCGGCACAACATATTCTCAGAAAGCTGAACGAGACGGAATCCGCCTTGCAGATCTTGACTGGGAAGAAAAATGGAATGACCTTGAAAAAGAAGACCAGGATTTCTTGAACAAATACAAAGATCAGCTTTTGAAAATGCGCATAGACATCGCCGCAAAAATGTGGGAAGTCCGCAAGGAAAATATTCTTTTTGAAGGCGCGCAGGGAGCAATGCTTGATATTGATTCAGGAACATATCCGTATGTTTCTTCTGGAGCCTCTGGTTCTTACGGCGCTTCTTCTGGTTCAGGAATCGGACCTCGCGCTCTTGATAAGATTTACGGCGTTTTCAAAGCTTACGAAACTCGTGTAGGAAACGGACCTATGCCTTCGGAATTCAATGCTGATTCAGAAGGCGAGCTTTGCGACTATGTTAGAAAAACAGGAAATGAATTTGGTGTTACAACAGGCCGCGCCCGCCGCTGCGGTTATCTTGACCTTGTTGCGCTCCGATATGCCTGCCACGTGAATTCCATTGATTCCCTTGTTTTGACACATCTTGATGTTTACGATGATATGGAAGAAATCGAAGCCTGCGTTGCTTACGATATTGACGGAAAAATTGTAACAGATTTCCCGACTTCAATACCTGCGCTGAACAAGGCTAAGCCAGTTCTGAAGAAATTCAAAGGCTGGAAACAGGACATAACAAAGCTTTCAAAATACAGCCAGCTTCCAAAAAATGCGAAATCCTATATTGATTATATTGAAACTTACTGCAATACAAAAGTTGGAATTGTTTCTGTAGGTCCAGACCGCAACCAGACATTCAACCGCGAAAAAATCTGGAAGAAATAGAAATAATTTCTGAAAGCTAAAAGGGAGCGTTTGCTCCCTTTTATTTTGAGTATATTAAAAGCTCGGGATGATATTCAAAATGCATATTGTCCCAGACAGCCCATGTTCCGCCCCATATAAATCCTTCTTCTTCAAAAATCTTTATCACTTTTTTTGGCGGCGACCAGCGTTTTTCCAGCGGAGTCATGAACCAGTCGTCTGGCCTAAGCTGCTTCTGCCAGCTCCAGTAAATGATTTTCTGGTAATATCCTTTCGGAAGAATATCAATCGCAAGCCCTATGCTGTGAAAAGATCTTGACTGCGTGTCGCGGACAGTTCTCCAGGCAAATCCGTCTGTTCTTGCCAGCGTTGAAAGGAATTTTTCCATTTCAGTGTCTTTTGGGAGCGCCATAATTTTTTCGCTGATTCTTTTCAGGGGCTCTGCAATTCTTTCATGCACATTTATGCTTTTTGTAAGAAACGGAATTTTAACGATGTGGCTTTCTGTTGAAGCCCTTGTTTCGCAGTCGTAAATTGCATTGAAAAGAAAGGGCGGATCAATTGCGCCGTTTGCCCGGTTTTCTTTTGAGGTGAAATTTTTAATCCGTTCAATATCTTCCGGTGTGAAAGTTTTTGGATCTTTCGGCTCGCTTTGGTATTTGTAGAGCATTATTCTGTAATTTTCTTTGTTCTGAATCTGCTCTTCCGGAAGAAAACGTCCTTCGCACCAGAAAAGTTTTGTTTCCTTTATTTTGTCGCCTTTTTTTGTAAAAATATGAACAAGATAATCTTTTTTCTCGTTGTCGTATTCGGCGGAAAATTTTACGTCGGGATAAGCTTCCCTGAAAACAGAAAGACTTGCCGGCTCCCACCATTTTGGAAACGGCAGGTTGAGCTGGCTCAACGTTTGCGCGTTGCAGCTGGCAGCCAGAAAAAACAGAAGAAGAAACGCTGGAAACTTTTTTAGAAACATAAATTATTCTAGCATATTTATTTGAATATTTCTTTAACTGCCTGCATGAATTTGTTTCCGCGGTCAAATTCGTTGGCGAACATTCCGAAGCTGGTTGCGCCCGGACTGAAAACAACGATTTCGTCTTTTTGCGTTGAATTTTCAATTTCTGCTTTCAGGGCAAGAAGCATTTCGTTCAGGCTGCTGAAAGGTCCGCTGTATTTTACATTTGCTGAATCAAGTTCAGGAACGATTTTGTCGGTTGCAGTTCCTTTTAAAAGGTAGAGCGATTTTACAGGAATTTCGTTCTTGTTTTTTCCTGAAAGAGTTTTTGAAAGCGGAGAAAGTTTAAGCCCTTTGTCTGTTCCGCCGGTCAGAAGGTAAACAGGTTTTCCGAACGACTGGCTTGCCGCCGCCGCCGCTTCTGGAACGGTTGCGCAGCTGTCGTTGTAGAAGCGGAATGTTCCGCCCGCATTGTTTTTGTATTCGTGGAAAAACTGAAGGCGGTGGTCAATTCCCGGCCATTCGCCCATTATTTTTACGCATTGCGTTGAAGGAACGCCCATGAGCCGGAGAACGAGCGCTGCGTTCAATGCGTTTATTTTCATGTGGTCGCCAGGAACAATCAGGTTTTTCAGGATTGTTTCCGGTTCTTTCATTCCCGGAAGAATTGCTTTGCCGCAGAAACTGCCTTCTTCGTCTTTTGTCTGGTAAACGCCGAAAATTCCTTCCGGCAGTTTTGATTTTGCGTAGCGGAGCACAGTTCCTTTTGTTTCCTTTGCAAAGAAATCGCCCCATGTTCCGCCTGATTCCGGTCCAGTTCCAGGCTCGTCGCCTTCAAAATCGAATATTGAATAGTCGGAAGGTGTCTGGTCTGCGTAGATTAAACGCTTGTCTGCAACATAAGGTTCCATTGCGTGGTACCAGTTCTGGTGGTCGGGAACGATTTTTGTTATTATGCAGATTTTTGGCTTAAGCGCGCTGCGTCCGCGCAAATCTGCAAGCTGCCATGAGGAAAGCTCCAGCACCACAGGAGTTTTTTCGTTCGTTTTTTCAAGAAAAGTAAGCGGGCTTACAGTAATGTTTCCGCCCAGAAATGCTGTGAATCCAGCCTTGTTCAGTCCGTAGTTTATTGCGCTGACCGTGGAGGATTTTCCTTTGCTTCCTGTAACAGCGATAACAGGCGCTTTTGTAAAGTGCAGAAAAATTGAAATGTCTGTTTCGATGTTTTTTGCCGCGGCAAGATATTTGTTTCCTTCAATTTTTACGCCTGGATTTTTTATAACGCAGTCGGCGTGGTGAAAATCTTCTATTTTGTGCTCGCCAAGACGGTATTTTAGCCGGCTAGTGTCAATTTCCGGGTCATCTGCAAGCCTTTGAATTGTGGGCTGCAGCTGCTCGGCGGTTTTCATGTCGGTTGCAAGCACATTTGCGCCGTGCTTTAGAAAGAAACGGACGCACGCTTCTCCGCCGCCGTTAAGTCCTAGGCCCATTACAACAATGTTCTTGCCTTTTATATCTTCTAATGTCTGGAATGTGCAGCCTGGCTTGAATGAATACATTTTGAACTCCTGAAATTATGCGGGGCGTTGCGGGGGCGCTAGCTCCCGCACGGTGGGTAGGCGAAAACCGCAGGTTTGAGCCGTAGGGCGGTTGCCGCCCTCTTTTATCTTGATGTTGTTAATGCTGATTTTGCTTTGTAGCGCAGAACGGCTTCTTCCAGAAGGAGTTTTACCAGCTCCGGAAACTGAAGTCCGGCTTTTTCGCACATTTTTGGAAACATGCTGATTGAAGTGAATCCCGGCAATGTGTTTATTTCGTTCAGGTAAAGCGCGCCTGTGTCCTTGTCGATGAAGAAATCCACGCGGCTAAGACCAGAGCAGTCCAGCGCTTTGTAGGCTTGAACGGCAGTTGTGCGGATTGTTTCAATCAAGTCGGTTGAAATGTCCGCCGGAATCAGAAGTTCTGCTCCGTTCGGGTCGTTGTATTTTGCGTCAAAATCGTAGAATGTGTGTGTCGGCTGGATTTCGCCCGGAATGTACGCACGGACTGTTTCCGCTTCGTTGTTCGGGTTTGCGGTTGTGGAATTTCCGGTTACAGAACATTCAACTTCCTGCGCATTCACGGCTTTTTCAACAAGAACTTTGTCATCCCAGGTGAATGCTTCCATAAGATAAAATGAAAGTTCCTTTGGATTTTCAGCTTTGTTCGCTCCGTTTGAAGAGCCTGCGCAGCACGGTTTTATGAACAGCGGAAATCCGAGTTCGTCTATGCAGCGCTGGAATATTTCATCGTAACGCTGGCTGCTGTTCAAGTCGCAGCGTTTTATGCAGATGTATGGAACAACTGGAATTTCCGCGGATTTTAGAATTTGCTTTGTTTTTTCTTTATCCATTGTTAAAGCGGAAGCCATTGTTGAGCAGCCAACATAAGGAATATCCGCCATGTCCAGAAGGCCTTGGATTGTTCCGTCTTCACCGTAAGTTCCGTGAAGGGCTGGAAAAACCACATCGATTTCAAGCGGACCGTTTTTTGTGCAGAAAGCCTTGTTTTTTCCGCCTGGAACAACTGAAATTTTGTTTTCTTCAGATTCTTCTATTTTGAAGGAAGCGTTTTTGTCTTTGCAGATTCTTTCGTATTCATTCTTGCTCTGCAGAAACCAGCGTCCGTCTTTTGTGATTCCGATTAGAACCACGTTGTCTTTTTTATCAATTCCGCGGGCGATTGAAGCTGCTGAAACCAGTGAAATTTCGTGTTCGCCGCTGCGTCCGCCGTAAATCAATGCAATGTTCATAATATCTCCAGCAATTTTTTATTTATAGCCAAGCTCCGCAAGAGCTTTTGCCGCCTCGCTGATTTCATCGTAAGGCATTGTGTAATCTTTGTAGATTATTGAATTTTCGTGGCTTTTTCCTAAAAGAAGAACGATGTCGCCTTTCTGTGCTTTTTTTAAGGTTTCGCGTATTGCTTTTTTTCGGTCTGGAATGATGAAAAGGTTTTCGCCCAGTTTCATTCCGGCTTTTTCCGCTCCGACTGCAATTCCTTTTAAAAGTTCCTCAGGATTTTCTCCGCGTGGATCTTCGTCTGCAAGTACAACAAAGTCGCAGAAACGCGCGGCGATTTCTCCTTGAAGCGGGCGTTTTGTAAGGTCGCGCTCGCCGCCGCTTCCGAACAGCGCAAAAATGCGTCCGGCGCAACGTTTTCTTAGCGGAGGAAAAATTGTTTCAAATGAGCTAGGCGTATGGGCGTAGTCAACAATCAGCTCGAACGGCTGACCTTTTTCAATGAGCGTCATTCTTCCTTTTACAGGCTTCAGTTCCGGCAGATGCTCCGCAATTTCTGAAAAATTCTTTCCAGTTACAGAAGAAACTGCAATCATTGCCGCCATGATGTTGTATGTGTTGAACGCGCCTGGAAGTTTCGCCTGCACAGAAAGTCGCTTGTGTTCCCGTGGAATTACAGGATCAAAGTTTTCCGGGAAGCTTGCGTTTTCGCCGTCCGCAATAATTGTAAAATCAAGCCCGAAACGAGCCGAGGCGATATTTTCAGCTTTCATGCAGCGTATTGTTTCCGGAATTTTTGGCAGAGGAACTGCTTCCGCGCCTGTTTCCGCCGCGCTTTTGCCAGCTTTTCCTTCCGTGGTGAATCCGTACACATTCTTTTTTGTTGCTTTTATGAAAAAATCAGCGCTTGGATCTTCAAGGTTCACAATTCCGATTGAAGGAATCTTCGTTTTTACGCCGGCGATTGTCTTGATGTGATCGTGCTTGTCCAATGCACGGAAAAGATTCGCCTTGTCGTTGCGGTACGTCTCGAAATTTTTGTGGAATTCAAGATGTTCCAAAGTTACGTTCATAAAAACGCCGCAGTCAAAAAGAACATTTCCAAGCCTGTTTGTTTTTGCAGAAAGTCCGTGCGAGGAAGATTCAACAACCGCATATTTGCATCCGTTCAGAAGCATTTCGTTCAGGTGGTGGTGAATTATCGGGGCTTCCGGCGTTGTCTGATGCTGCGGATTCGGAAGCGCTTCTCCGCCGAACGAGTATTCAA
Organism: Treponema sp.; assembly: GCA_050873685.1. Lineage (GTDB taxonomy): Bacteria > Spirochaetota > Spirochaetia > Treponematales > Treponemataceae > Treponema_D. The sequence goes on along the minus strand of JBNMJH010000010.1, from coordinate 34,770 downwards.
CTGTGGAAATAAAACCGGCTTTTTGACCGCAAAGTTTTAAAAGCTGCCAGATAAATGAAACTGTTGAAGATTTTCCTTCTGTTCCGGTAACGCCGATTACAACCAGTTTTTTTGAAGGAAAATCATAGAACGCATCAGAAACTGGCGACATTGCAAAACGGCTTGACTCAACTTTTATGAACGCTGGAACAGGATATTTTGCATTTTCGTCATGGAAAGGCTCGCCGTTTCTGGTTTCTCCAACCGCATTCTGAAAGTGTCGTTTTGCAATCAGCTCAGCTGACTTTATTTTGATTTCTTCTGAAAGTTCGCCTTCAAAAACAATTGCGTTTGCGCCTTTTTCTATTGCCTGCGGAATAAATTCATTTCCGTTTATGTGCGTTCCAGGCAAAGCGAAATAAAGCGCGCCTTCTGTAACTTCTCTGGAATCAAAAACAAGATTTGAAATGCTGATATTCGCAATGTCTGAATCTTCTGCCAAAGTTGTTCCGTCTGCCGCAACAGCCTGATGAGCAAACGCAGGGAGCAACTGGGATAACAATTTTTGCATAATAACTCCAATTTGAGTTTTATATTTTTTTATCTTATAACTTTTGAAATGCTTTTACAATTGATAATTCAATTTAGTTTGTACTTTGTTACAAGTTCCTTTACTTTTATGCTCGGAGTGTTTGTGTAGTTCTTTTTTACAATTTCTTCTATTATATCGGCAGTTCCTTCGTAGCCAAAAAGCGTTGAGTCAAGGCAAAGATGATAATTGTTGCTCGCTTTCCAGTCCTGGCTGGTGAAGTGCATGTAGAATTCCCACGTGTTGTGGTCCTGCTTCCTGATTTTTTTCTGGGCATTCCGCCGGTTCAAGCCGTATTTTTCGCTTATGTAAGTGATTCTGTGCTTCATGTCCGCAGTTATAAGAATGTGAAGGGCGTTCTTGTCTTCTTTCAGAATGAAATTTGAGCAATGCCCAACAATTATGCAGCTTTCTTTTTCTGCAAGTTTTGAAATAACATTTTCCTGTGCGTCGAAAAGTTTCTTGTAGCTTTTTGAATGGAAATCTTCCGCGGCATAGTTGTTCTGAATGAACGCTTCCGCGGTGCTTCTGTAAAGAATTTCGTTGTGTTCCTGCACGAATTTCCTTGTGAATCCGCCTTCCTGTGCAATAAGGTCAACCAGCTCCTTGTCGTAAACAGGAATTTTCAGCTTTATTCCAAGAATTTTCGCGATAATTCTTCCGCCGCTTCCTGCTTCGGAAGTAACTGTGATTACAATGCGCTTTGAGCTGTTGATTTTAAGCTTCGGCTCAAAAACAAGCTCGCTTTCATTTTCAAAGACATAGTTTGTGAAGCTTAGCCTCTGCGTGAAATAATGCGAAACCGGGCCAACAAGAAGAACAATTATAAGCGTTCCCTCGCGCACCGATTCAAGATGGCCAAGAAGAAGATATGAGAGCGCAATTGCCACGGCGGCCATGAAAATGTCGAAGAAAAGCTTTATCCAGGAAAATTCTTTTTTTGTAACTTCAGAAAGCGCCTTCACAAAAGCCTCGGTTGAAAGCATAACAACATCGGCGGTAACCTGGCAGCTTACGCCCGCCGCGCGGAATACACAGCCAAGAATATTGTACAGAAGCGCAAGCCAGTAAACATCCGGATTCACGAAAGTTGTAAGTTTCATTGCGCCGTCAATCAAAATTGAAAAAAGAAGCGTTACAGGAAGCTGGAGCAGCTGGTATTTCGGGAAATTTTTTCTTAGCAGAAGAATTTGAACCAGAAGAAGCAGAAAGTTGAAAAGAAAAGTGCAGGTTCCGAAAGAAAGCCCTGATTTCAGGCTTACAACGTAAGGAATGCAGGAAGTTGGCCCTGTTCCAAGTTTAGAGCGCGTGAAAAGCGCAATTCCAAATGCGTTGAGGCAAATTCCAAGGAAGAAAAAAATATACCGCTTTAAAAGTTCGTGGCCGTTTCGTTGCTGCATAGAAATAGTATACAGTTAAAAAATGAATTTGTGTGAAGATTTTCATATTTCATATTTTTCTGCTACAATTGAAGAAGATAATTTAACTGAATGTAGAGTTTTTTGTTGAAAGGAATAAAGCGAAGTCAGATTTTTAATTTGCGAAGATTTTGGGCGATACAAGCATTTAAAGTTGCAAAGCAACCTAAATCCATACAAGCGAAGCGCGAGCCCAATCCATCTGTAGCAAATTGAAAATCTGACGATAGCGTTCTTTTCATAATTCATAAAAAACTCGATATTCTGGCTAATTTAAAAACAGGATGAAAAATGAATATAATTTCTTGGAACGTGAACGGAATCAGGGCAGTTGAAAAAAAAGGCTTTTTGGAATGGCTTGCCTCATGCGGCGCGGATGTTGTCTGCATTCAGGAAACAAAAGCGAATCCGTCTCAGCTTTCTGAAAACCTGGTTTCTCCGCCTTATGGCGAGAATGCTGCCGCTGCGCTTTCCGCTTCTTCTGGCGGCGCAGGGCTTTTTGATGACTGCGGAAGATATTTTTCGGCGTTCAGCAGCGCAAAAAAAGCAGGCTACAGCGGAACTGCGATTTACAGCAAGAAGAAGCCGGATTCGGTGGAAACTCTTGGCGACGAGCGTTTTGACGATGAAGGCCGGGTTACAATCGCAAAGTTCGGGAAAATCGCCGTTATAAGCGCGTATTTTCCAAACAGCCAGGAAGCCGGCGCACGGCTTGACTACAAGCTTGCGTTCAACAGCGCGATTCTAAAAAAATGTGATGAACTTGTTTCTGAAGGCTTCAACGTTGTTCTTGGCGGCGACTACAATGTTGCGCATACGCCGATTGACCTGGCGAATCCTGCGACAAATGAGAAGAATCCTGGATATCTTCCTGAGGAACGAGAGTGGTTCACAAGTTTTTTGAACGCAGGATATGTGGATACTTTCAGAAAGTTCAACAAAGAGCCGAAGCAGTACACATGGTGGAGCTACAGGTTTCACGCGCGTGAAAAAAATATCGGGTGGCGCATTGACTATTGGTGCGTCCATAAAAACTACGAGGACAAGGTTGTTTCTTCCACAATTCTTTCAGAAGTAACAGGAAGCGACCATTGCCCGATAGAAATTCAAATAGAAGATTAATATTTCTACTTTCCTGAAATATGATATAATAGAATGAAATTTGAGTTTTGTTGAAAAAAGAATAAAGCGCAGGCAGATTTTTAATTTGTGAAGATTTTGGGCGATAAGAGCATTTTAAGTTGCAAAGCAACCCGAAGTTGTACAAGCGAAGCGCGAGCCCAATCCATCTGCAACAAATTGAAAATCTGCTGGAAGCGTCATTTTCAGAATTTCTAAAACTCAAAGTTCATTACAATAAATTATTGGAGTTTGTAAAAATGCTTGCGTACCTGGTTAATTTTTTGAAGGCGCTTAATTCAAATTCAAAGCCGTCTCAGATTGCAAATTCGTTTTGCATAGGTCTTATTCTTGGATTTATGCCGAAGAACAATCTTTTGTGGTATGTTGTTTTTATCTTTTTCGCGTTCGTGCGCATAAACAAATGCGGCTATTATATAATGATTATAATTGGAAGCCTTGCCGCGTATCTTCTGGATCCATTGTTTGACAAAATCGGCTATGCGGTTCTTACATTTGCGCCGCTTGAAAATTTCTATTCGTGGGCGCTGGACGTTCCTTTCGTTGGATTTACAAAATTCAACAACACAATAGTTGCCGGCTCGCTTGCGTTCGGGCTTCTGGCTTATATTCCGTTTTTTGTTCTTATGTATTTTGTGATAAAACTGTGGCGGAAACACATTGCGCCGATATTCAACGACTCAAAAGTTCTGAAAACAATTTACAGCGTTCCGGTTATTGGAAAAATAGCTTCAAAAGCGGCGGAACTGCTCTAAACTGACTTGTCTGGAGAAGAAATATTATGGCAAAAAAAACTGAAACAGAAAAAACTTTGCAGAAGAAAGATGAAAAAACAAAAGCTGTTGCAGAAACTTCTGCTAAAAAAGAAAAGAAGATAAAGCTTGTTCCGGCAAAAAAACTTCCGGGATTTTACAGAAAAAAGTTCAGCGAAAAGGATTTTGAAAAGAAAGTTCTTAAAAGAATTTATATTGACGCAGACAAAAAGCTCGTGGAATCCCAGTTCAAGCAGGAAACGGACAAAAAAGGCCGCGCCGTTATGGTTTTTGACCGGACTTCTGAAATTGCGAAGAATGATTTTCTCCGGTGCAAAAAAATTGCGCTTGATGTGAAGAACCAGAAGTTCGGAATAAAATTTGTTCCTCTTCTTGCGGTTGTATGCCTTGTAGCAGGAATTGGCGTTGCCGTAACGCTTTTCAAGAACATTGTGATTGAAAAAGGTCTGACCGCCGCAATGCAGGGGATTTTCGGGGCAAAAACCGATATTCAGAAAGTCGATCTGCAGATTTTTGGAGCATCGCTTGAAATTGACGGGCTTGCGCAGGCAAATCCTGATTCTCCGATGAAAAATATTTTTGAAATTGACAAAATCGATGTTGCGTTCAATCTTACCGACCTTCTGCGCGGAAAATTCCATGCGAAAAATATAGAAGTTTCCGGCGTTGCAATTGACACGGAACGCAAAAAATCCGGCGAGCTGACACGCGTAAAAAAATCGAAGAAAGAAAAGCAGGTTGCGGCTGAAACTAAAAAGGATTCTGACTCAATAATGAACGCCGCGGCTGACCAGCTGAAAAAAATGTTTGAAAGCTACAATCCGGAGACAATGCTTTCCAATATTCAGAATGAACTGACTTCCCCGGCTGTTGCAAATTCAATTGCGGAAGATGTAAAAACGAAAGTTGAAAAATGGAAGAATGTTCCGAATGAATACCAGGCTTCAATTGCAAAACTTTCAGGCAGCGTTGATTCCCTGGTGAAGACAAACTGGGGAAATATTACAAATGCGTCAACGCTTAAAAAAGCAATCAGCGACATTGAAACAGCAATGAGCGAGTCTAATTCGCTGAAAAACAAGATGTCCGCAACTTCAAAAGAAATAAAATCTGACACAAATGCAATCAACGGATATTCGCAGCAGCTTCAGGCGGCGGTAAAAGCCGATTCAAAGCTGGTTGATTCAAAAATTGCGGAAATGAAAAATCTTTTTTCTGCGGACGGACTGAAAAATATTCTTACAGAAGGAGTCCGCGGAATTCTTCTTGAAAAGGCTGGAAAATTTTATCCGTATATAGACAAGGCAATGACGGCCGCTATGAATTCAAAAGGAAATTCAAATTCTTCAGAAAGCAAGCAGAAAGCCGCCGCGGAAAAAGCTGAAAAGAAATCGAAGAAAAAGGCGAAGTCTGCCGGACACGCCCGTTCCGCCGGAAGAATGGTCTACTACAAAAAAGACACTGTTCCTAAGCTTTTGATTGAAAATGTTGTGGCTTCTGGATATGAATACAAGTCGAACGATTTGCTCTTCAAGGGAACTGCCTCTGAAATTTCTAGCGACCAGAATATGCGCGGAAAGCCTGCTAAAATCAACGCGGACTTCAAAGTTCTGGGAAAGCCGAACAAGGCTTCAATTGTCATCGATGCGCGCGACAGTTCTTCCGCTCCTTTGGTGCTTGCCGATTATTCTGGAAAAGGCTATCCAATAAGCGCCGATGCCCAGGTTTTCAACCTTAGTTCTGCCGGTGATATTGACGCTGTTTTGAAATGCGGTTCAGACGGAAGTTTTTCTGTTGGCGGAACCTTGAATATGCGCATAAACGAAATTCACGGAATGGAATTTGAGCCGGCGAAAGTTTCCGAGCTTTATCAGAAGGCAATTTCAGGAATAAAAGCGCTTTCTGTTGGCTTCAATGTTCTGTACAGAAACGGCGGAATGGAAGTTGAGCTTACAAATATTGAAAAGCTTTCAAAGCAGCTTGCCGAGCCGGTTATTCAGGCGCTAACAGGCGAGCTGAATTCAATTGCGGCGGAAGCGCAGGCGAACATTACAAAAGTTTTGAGCGAAAAAACAGGAGTTGCCACAGACCAGATTGCCGCTTTCACGGATATTTCAAGCCTGCTGAACGGACAGATTAATTCTGTGAACAATATGCAGAAACAGCTTGAAGAGCAGAAAGCGAAAATCAACAAGCAGCTTTCAAATGCCGCAAAGGGCGCTGCTGTTGACGCGCTTAAAAAGTTGTTCTAGTTTTTGTTTTCAGAAGATTCGGAATGATTGTTTCTTGTTAAAAGAGGAATAATCATTCCGCCTGCCGCGTTTCCAAGAATAACAACGATGAAAACCAGAAGATTCTGCAGTGTGAATGCGTTCAGTCCGTTTGCAATTCCGTTGTAGAATGAATTTGCGATTGAGTGGTCGAACCCGCAGAGAATAAAAACCGGAATATAAATAAAAACTCCGAGCTTGCTGCCTTTTTTCCATGTGTCCACGGAAAGAAACATAAGAATTCCGCAGAAAATGCCTGAAACAAACAGCCTCAGAAGCGGAGTCTGGAGCTTTGCCGCATAGATATTTTTTGCCGGCTCAACAACCAGCGGAAACGCGTATGAAGCTAGAATTCCCAGAATGTATGTTGAAAGAAGATTGAACGCAAGTACAAGAACCACAAGCCGGATATATTTTGTGTCCCTGAAGTTAAATGCAATGTAGCCGACTTTTCCTGTGTAAAGGTTGAATCCGTAAACGCAGATTGTGTAAAGCCCGGCGGCGAACAGAAACGCTCCGAGCGGTTTTATGTTCAGTGCGATGCAGGAAAGATAAACAGTTCCGCCGATGCAAATCATCAGGCCGGAAAGAATGGATTTTTTTATATCATTAATCATAACTTTAGAAGATTACCACGTTACAGAAAGTTTCTCAATGTGATAGAATAAAATTATGTCTAAAGTGTTTTTGCGTATTTCCGGCATTGTTTTTTTTATGCTTGCCCTTGCGGCTTCAATTCCTGTTCTGGGAAGAAATATAGATTCGTTCGCTTTTTTTGTGGCTTCTCCTGATTTGGGCTGGGGATTGTTCTACGTTTTTACCGGATTTCTTTTATGCACATTTTTCCTGTTCGCGTTGTTTTCCACTGGAACTGCGGCGATTTTTGCAGGCGGGCAGGGCTATACCCAGTCTGTGTGGAACTGCGGAATTTATTCCCTGGTGAGCCTTGCGTTGTTCACTACAATTCTGCTTTTGACCGGAGTAACCGAAGAAGAGCAGGAAATTCTGCTTGTATGCGAAATTTCCCTGATGGCTGTTATTGCCTATGACGCGATTGTGTTTTTCTGCCTGCGGAAGGAAGAAAATTTCTACTGGAAAAATCTTCTTCCAAATGACCCGAACACAAAACTCTGCCTTAAAGTTTATGCGCTCATGGCGGCAATTATTGAAATTGCTAGCTTCCTGATTTCGCACAAATTTGTTGACTGAGCTGCTTCTGAAAAACTGTTTCCGCCAGCCTTTCCGCTGGTTTTTAGTTATTCCGAATCCGAGGTTTCCGCACCCGCGCTTGGGCTGGCATTTTCCGCCGCTTCTGATTCTGCTCTCAGGATTTTTTCTTTGTTTCTGAGCGCTTTTTCTTCCAGCTTTGCCGCTTTCTTCTGGGCGCGTTTCTGTGCTTTCAGCTCTTTTTTGGCGGCTTTCTTTTCCGCTTTCAAAGTTTCTTTATGCAGTGATTTTTCAGACTGGCGGATATATGAATATCTGTTCTTGCCCTTTACACTGCAGCGCACTCCAAGATTCAGCTGGTACTGCCACGAATAGTCGTAAGGCTGCACAAGCCGGTTCGTTCCCAGATTAGGGTAGTCGAAGGAAAATGTTCCGTCCAGAAGAATTGACCAGCGCGATTCAACTGGAAGCTCCAGCCCAGCAAGCGCGCCGCCGCCAAGATAATTTAGGTGGTATTCGTCTGAAAGCTGGTACATATAGTGCAGGCCAAGCCCGAATTTAAGGCGTACGTATTTCCACATGTCTGTTTCAAGAATCGGGCCGGCGAACAGGTCGAACGCGTACAGAATTGTCTGCTTCGGGAACTGCCTTACTTCGTTGAACTTGTTGTAGAACGGATAAAAAACAGAAGTGCGGATAACAGAATTCAAAGGCTTCATATTTCTGGTCTGAATCTGGAAAAACGCGCCGATCATGTCATTCTGCCACACAAAGTTGCTTCGGCCGCTTACAGTCTGAATTCTTGTAACTTGAGCTACCGCAATTCCTTCGTTGAACATTACAAAAGGTTTCGCCTTGATTTTAGGAAATCCGGTCTTTTCATTGATTTCAACATCCGTGTCGTTGTGGTCGTCTGAAGTTGAAGTTTCAAAAAGATTTGTTTCCTGCGAAAATGCTGGAAGAACCAGAAAGGCAAGAGCAAAAAGTAAAAATATTTTTCTCATAAAATTCCGCCTTATTTTGAAACGTGATACAAAGTAAGATTCAGCTTCTTGTTTTTGGAGGCATCCGTCCATTCAAGGTAAAGCATTGCGCCCCGGATGTCCCATTCAGTGTTTGCGGTTTCAGAAACAGCTGTGCCGTCTTTATCTGAAATTGTGAAAATAAGCGCGTTGTCAATTACAGAATAGTCGCCCTGGTAGTTTACTTCGCTTTTTTCGTCCTGAGGTTCTATGTAGATTTTTGCAACAAAAGTTCCGTCAGAAATAAAAGTTATGTAGTTTCCGTAGTCATCCGCCCATTTTCCGTACAAAGGTGAAGGCTCGTAGCAGGCGGTAAGCGCCATAACAGCACAAATTGAAAGAACTGCAAAAATTGCCGCGGATATTTTTTTGATAGATTTCATAATTACTCCAGTTTTATAAATTCCTACTCAGGTTGCTCTTCGATGTCGTCGATTGATTCTTCCACTTCCTGCGGAAGAACATTGTATTCAATTTCTGAACGGCCGGAACCTTCCCGCTGAACTCCGTAAGTTCCGCCGGCACTCGTTCCTTTTTTTATAACCACATTTTCATAGAAGATTTTTCCAGGATTTTCGCCTGAAACTTCAATGTTTCCGTACATTTTTCCGTTCGCATGGATGTTGGCGCGCGTGTTGCATTCGCCGTTCAGAACCCAGCCTTCAAAATCGCTGTAGTTTTTGTATACAATTGTAACAACGCCCTTGAAGCCGCGTACCCGCGCCCAGTATTCGCAGGTTCCGCTTATGTCGCCGTTGATTTTTTCTTTTCCGAGCTTTGCAAGGTTGCTGCGCTTGTGCATGAGCGTAAGTTTTTTGTGGCTGCTCACAGAAGATTCATTGAAAGCCTTTAAATATTCAACATCCTGCGAATATTCGGTCTGCTCTGAATAAAGCAGGAACGCCGAGCACAAAAGGCAAGCCGCGCCCGCCAGCAAAATTTTTCTGTTTCTTATCATTTTTCTTCTCCTACAAGCCAGTTTACATTTGCTTTTTCAAGGACAACAGTTCCGTTGGAAGAACTTGTTCGGTCAAGCTCGAACGTTGCAACTTCGTAGTATCCGCCGCCGGCCGCTCCGCCCTTTATTTCAAGATGGTCATATATTGCGTAGCCCGGATACATTCCGCAAAGATAATGCGTGTCGCCAGTTTTTATAATTGCATTTTTAGCCGTTTCGGAAAGATTTTCCAGCGTGTTTCCGATTGATTCTGTATTTGTAACATCGATTTCCTTTGAGTAGCACTGAACCGTTTCGTGCATATTGCCGTTTGCGCTCATATTTGAAGTTGTGTCAGTGTTTCCGTTCAAGATGAATTTTATTCCAAGCGAGCTGTCGTCGCTGATAAAGTGGTCGGCGTAGTTTGTGTACGGCATTGTGATTTCCGCGCCGAGCCCTGCGACTTTTGCGTTGTAGCCCAAAGTTCCGCTTATGTTTCCTTTTACAGTTTCCGAGCCGACTTTATCCAGGTCGCTAGGCTTGTGCATGAGCGTAAGCTTCTTCTGCGAGCTTGCAATATTTTTGTTGTACTCGCGGAACCACTGTTCGCGTGTGATTGCTCCGTAGCCGCGCGCGTCGTGTTTTGCATCGTTCACCGGATCGTTTGATTTCTTTCCCTGGCCAAGGCTGTTCAGGGAAACAACTTTGTAGAAATACATGATTCCAGATTTCGCGGTCGCATTTGAGTCAATGTAGTAAGTGCTTGAAGTTGTTTCAAGTTTCTTGAAGCCGGAATCCGCTTTTGTTGAACGGTAAATGTCGTATCCGCCTTCCGCTCCGCCGGTCGGCTCGTTCCACGTTATAAGAACTGGATAAACTTCATTCTTGTTTGAGCTCCACAAAGATTCATCAAAAGTTCCCTTATGCTCATTGATTTTTGTTTCAATAGTCGCTTTTCCTGCTGTTTTTGTTGCGTACACATTCTGCGGAGCCTCTGGAACTGGCGCCGCAATTTCACTTCTGGCGCTTTCCTTGTCAATGCCTTTTTCATTAACAGTGCGGATTGCAAAGAATTTATGCTCGGAAGTTATGCCGATTTCCACATAAAGATTTCCGTTTTCATCTTTAGTTCCAGAAATTGAGCTTTGCACCATCGTGTCGAAAAGTCCGTTCTTTTCTGAATCCGCATAGATATTATATTTGAAGTCAACAGAGTTTTCTTCGTTCATGCTGTTTATTGCAGGCGACCAGATTATTTTCTTGTGGCTGGAATCCGAGCCGTCTGCAATTTCCAGGTAGGAAGGCGCGCTGAGCAGGAATCCGTACGCTGGGTTATTGGAATCTTTTCCGGTGTCGCTGAAAGAACTCTTTATTTTTTCCTCAGAGCCGTCAGTTTTTGTTTTTACAGTCTGAATAAAGTAGTAGTAGTAAATTCCAGGCTTCACGCTTGAATCAGTGTAGGAATTTTTTGAAGCCTCCAGGCCTGATTTTATAAGCTTGTATACAGAATCGTTGGAGCTTGTGCGGTACAAGTTGTATGCAAGTTTTCCGTCGGAAGGTTCTTGAAGCGGACTCCAGCTCACAGTAAGCTCGGAAGCGCTTTCTCCAAGACCATTTTCCACATGGATATCATTAGGAACGGTTGGAGCGCCAGGCTGAAGCGAATAGCCCATTGCGGCCGCGCTCGCGCATGAATCCTGCCCGATTCGGTTTATTGCGTAGACTTTGTAGAAGAATTCCTTTCCCTGGTCTTTTTCTTCAATTTCGTCAATGAATTCTGTTTCGTTTGCATAAATAGGATCATCATTGATTGTATAGTAAAGACCTTTTTCTGTTTCGCATCGTTCAATTCTGTACTGCCAGATTCCTGGAACGCTGTTCCATTTTATTGTGATTGAATCCGAGGCAGTTCCTTTTGAGGCTTCAATTTCTGTAACAGGCATAAGAAGCGTGCCGTATTTTGAAGGATCTGCGTAAACTTCGGTAGTTTCTTTTTCTTTTCCGTTTTGGTCAGTGGCAGTAACCTTGTGCGGTGAATAGTCCGGGAAGTATTCGCTTTCTGTGTAGCCTTTTGGAAGGTTCTGGGCAAAAATGCGGTAGTAGTAAACGTAGTTCAGCTCAACGCTTGTGTATTTCGGCGTCTGGATGATTGTGTCGATGTACTTTGTGTTGTAGATATTTGATGAAGTCAGAAGCTCGAAGTCTGATTCACTTGGCATATTCCATGATGTGCCGTCTGCATTTTTTTCTTTTACAACAGCCCGCTCAATCTTATAGGAAGTTGCGTTTGGAACGGCGTTCCAGCTTATTTCAATTTTGCCGGAATATTCTCCCTGCGAAATAAAAATTTCGGAAGGCGCGTCCAGCTTTTCAATTTTTTCCGGCGGAGTAAGCAAGTCGTAAAGGCTTGAATTGTTTCCGTTTGAATTCATTGAAACATCGGTTTCAAAAAAACTTGAGCATGAAGCGAACGCCACCGCCGCCATGCAAAGCCCCAGAAATCTAAGGGGGGGGGTAAAACGCGGTTTTATGTTTTTGTTCAAAGTTGTATCTGCTGTTTTCTGCATTGCTTAGTCCTCCCACCAGCCATCTGCTGAAGATTTTCCTGAATAAGAATTGTCTCCGATTTTTGCCGGGAACCATTTTCTTACTTCATCCTTGCCAGAAACATCTTTTGTTAATGTTGCAGTTCCATCATGTTCAACTTTTACATGGAATTCTGAATCAGATGTTGTGAAATTAACTGTTCCAGAATAAGAAGACAGCGGAATTTCGGTTGAAGTTACTGTAAGAGGAATGAGTTTGTCTTTGTTTAGTTTTGAAGTTTCATCATAGCATAAGAATTTTAAAGTTCCAGATGATTTCTTGCCTCTTCTAGTGTTTGAATCATTCTCATCAGAAATTTTTATAAAATGTTTCAGGTTGTTATTAAAAAGAGAAGTATCTGTTTTTGAAAAATTGCTATAAGGTAATTCTTTCCATCCTTGTGTAAAAGGTGAAAGATACCAGTTAAATCTGGAAGAAGCATCTTGAGTCCATGTGAATTTTCCAGAATCTGCGCCGCCTGTGTATCCATAAACAGGTTCACAATCTGTAAAAACAGTTCCAGTTCCGTAAGTTTCCATTTTAGAATCTTTTATTATTTCTGCAATTACAAGCATTGTTGCCTTTGTCAGTTCTTCATCAGTAATCTGCCTGTAGGCATAAACAGTGTCTCCTGGTAAATCAACGGTTGTACCATTTTCATCTTTAAAGCCGCATCTTATTCTATAGTAATGTTTTGCATCGCGCAGAACTTTTAAAAGTCCATTTGTAGTTGAGCTTGTGTTATTTACTATTGATTTAGGTGAAAGTATCAGCATACGATTTTTTGAAGAATCCAAAATCAAGTCATATTTAGTTTCATCAGAAAGGTCTGGGCTGGAAGTAACTGTTCCATCATTTATATCTAAGTCTGCAAGTTTTACCCAGCCAGTTGATTTATTTGTGTTTAACATTTCTATGCTACTAGAAATTGGACCGACTGCTCTTTCTGTGTAATCATAAGCGTTCCAAGTAATTCTTTCGGAATAATAGAATTCATCTTTTTTGTAATCAGCACCTTCTCGTGTTCCGTTGTAGCTTGCGGTTATCGGAGCAAAAGAGAATATATAGCCTTTATTATTTTTTTCATTGTTTATTTTTTCTACATTATCAGAAAGATATTTTTCAAAATATGAGTCAATTACTAAATTTTCATATTTTTCTGGTTTATAGCATACAATATAGTCATAAGCTTTGTATTTTACTTCAGGAACACATTCAATTTTTGTGATATCTTTAGATGTTCCTATAGTATCAAGAGTCCAGCCGCTTCCATTATTTGCATTGTAAGCTCTTTTGAAAATCATTGGTTCAGAATCAGCGTTATAAGGAGCTTTCCAATTTAATTTTATTGTAAATTGAGATGTTGCTTTTGAAGCTGTCAATGCAAGTCCATATCCGAATGTTGCTCCTTGTTTTTCAATTTTATTCAAGGATTCTGTTGTATAAGCAATGGAAGAATCTGTGCCTAATATTTCAAGGTCTTCATTTATTTCGAAGTCTGTATTTTTCAGCACTGGAATAACGGTATAGCCAAAAGGCAAGCCCCATGCAATTTGTGCTTGATCTGTTTCATACTGGTTGTCATAATTTTGTGCGGATTGATATTTGTCTAAAAATGTGAAAACTCCAGCAGTTTCATTGCACGAAGCGGATGGTGTTGAATCGTCTTGCATCAGCGAGATATTTTTATCTTCTTCAGAGTAATAATAAATATCAGCTTTATTGTTCATATCTATATATTCTTTACTATATTTTTTTCGGAATATTAGATATCCTTTTGCTCCTTCAACTTTTTTCCATTTCAGAGATATTAAATTGCCTGTGCCTTGAACTTTTAATTCTGTTGCAGCAGGTCCTAATGTAGAAATTTTGATTTCGGATGTTGTTGTGGTATCAGCTATGGCAGCTGTTTCTTCAGAGGAAGACATTGCTTCTATTTTAAAATCAATTGGATTTCCTGCAATTGTTGCATTTGTGGTATTGTTTATTATTTCTTCTCCATTATTTGTTTCACCATAAGGTTCTGTGATTGTGCAGTACAAGTTGCCATTTTCATCAGGTTCTTCTGTGAATGAGATATTTTCTGCTTTTATTTGTTCATTGTTATAACTTGCAGTAATTTTATAAGAAGTCGCTTTTTGGACTGGCTTCCATAAAATTTTTATAGACTTATAGTCAGGTTCAAAAGTTGGTTCTGGAGTTCCAAGCGTTTGATATTCTCCGCCAAGAATCTTTGAAGATTCAAAACCATTTGAGGCGACAAGTGTATAAGTTGTCCTTATATCTCCGCTGTCAGCTTTGTGAGCAAATAAAACTTTGTCACCGGTTGAATAATTTTCACCTTTTTCGTTTTTCAAATCCTCTAATGTGAGTGGTTGCTCAATGTTTGTTTCATTTTTGTTCTTGTCTTTATTTATGCAGATAATCTTATAACTGCATGTTTCATCATAAGTCCAAGAAAGCATGAATTTATTGCTGAAGCCGTCTTGAACATTAAAGTCATCTACATTTGGAGTAGAGTCTTTTTTATTTATTACAATTATAGAGCCTGGTGCAGTTATGTTTGAATATTCAATTAGTCCATCTAGGGAAGTAATTGAAACTGAATATGAATAATATTTAAAATGATTTTCTTGCAGTTCTTTTGTAGTATATTCTTTTTTCCATGGAAAAAAATCTACATATGAAGTGGATGAATATTTTTCTGAAATTGATTCTCCAAATTTTTTTTGTTTTGAATTGCCGTCTGTTGTTTCTATATTTTCCATTTCTTGGCAGGTTTCGGTTATTACGTAGTTGTACGCCTGGCCGAAGTCGTCGAACTTGAAGTTCAGTGTTACAGTGAAGCTGTCGATTTTGCTTTCATCTTCCGCGTTTATTTTTGGTTCTGAGGAAACTGAAACCGTAGGGCTGTTGATGAGCCAGCCAGAGCCATCGGCCCAGGATTCATCGGAGGTTACGTTCTTCTTGCCGTTGTCGTCTATGAACGACTGTATTCGGTAGGAGTATTTTTCGCCGCGGGAAGCGGTCTTGTCTGTGATTGTTATTTTTGTTCCCGGAATGTAGTTCGGATAGTTCGGGTCGGTTTCTGCTGCTTCTTCCGGATATTCAATTTCCACGTCGATTTTTGAAGGAATTTCTGTTCCGTCTGCTGAAGTTGAGCCGTCAAGCGATGCGCCTTTTCTGATATCTGCCGTTGCCTGGCCTGATTCATCCGTTGTTTTTACAAAGTGAACGGCGTTCTTTTCAATTTTGTCTTTCTCAGTGTCTGTTGTTCCCAGATAAGTAACAATCGGTTCGTATGCTGTTTCCGCGGCGGCTTCAAGTTTTCTGAAAACCTTGAAGTAAACCGGGCGGGTTTCGTATGTTGTGGATGATTTTATTTCCGCGAATTTTGGAAGTGTCCATGAAAGCGTGATTCCGTCTTTTGAAGTTCCTTTTGACGCCTGGAAATTTTCCGGCGCCGCTGGAATCAGGGAATGCGCAGTTGACTGGTTTAAAATGTCGCTGCTTTCTGTTGACTTTGCGTCCTGCGCCGATTTTGTGTATGCCTTCACCTGGATGCAGTAGCTTGTGTTAGGCTCAAGTCCTGTGAAAGTGTATTTTGTGTTTACTTCATTGTTTTCGTCCAGCGCGGGAATTGTTTCTTCCCTTAAAACTTGTGTTCCGTCCGCATTGTAAAGAACAACAGTGTAGTTCAGTCCGTCGTTAAGGTATGTTTTTTCTGTGCAGTTCACGCCTTTGTACCAGCGGACTGTGATTGCGTCGCCGTTTGCGTTCTGGTTTATGCTTGTTATGATTGGAGCCGCGAGCGTTGTTCCGAAGCAAGTCTGGCTGTAGCCTTCGGAAGTTTCGCTGTTTGAGTCCAATGATTGAACTTTGTAGTATTTTTTTACATCCGGCTCAAGGCCGCCGACTGTGTATGTGCAGGTTGCGTCTGAAGTCTGCCCAAGAAACTCAAAAGTTCCGGTTGCCGTGTCGGAATGATAGATGTTGTATATAACGGCTGATTTGGCGGCTGACCATTTCAATGTTATGCTTTTGTACCCGCCCTGGGTTGCTGTAAGGTTTGTTGGAGCGGCAACTCTTCCTGTTGCGTAGGAGCCGTGCTTCTGAAAGTGCGGTGAGTCCAGCAGGTCATTCTGGCATCCTGAAAAAAACGATGCGCCGAAGAAAAATAACGCTGCCGAAATAAATGTGCAAAAAGAAAATCCGTTGACTTTTTTCATATTTTAATACCTCTGAAAAATGGTATTTGGTTATAGTATATAAATTTAATCATTTAGACAATCGGGAGGAAAAAAGGTTGCAGGAAAGGTTCTGTTTCTAGGCTGTTCACGTTCATTCAGCGCAGCTTCCGCAGGGTGAATACTGTAGAGCAACGCTTCGCTTTATTTCCGTCGTATGGCGCGGAATAAATCTATGGAATGGTTTGAATTATATCCGTGCAGAAGAGCCTCTTCTTTCCATGGAACTGGTCGCTGATTAACTAGTCAGTGAGCCGCTGATTAGTCTAATCAGCGGTCTAATGATTAACCTAATCAGCAGTCTGTTGATTAACTAGTCAGCGTTCTGATGATTAGTTAATCAGTGCTGTGCTGACTAGCTAATAAGCGCCATGCTGATTTGCTAGTCAGTGGCATGCTGATTAAAACTAAAACTGGCGGTGAAAATTTCCTTAATTTTTTTTGTGATTCATTTCCATTCTTGCAATTTTTTCACCTATTAACTATATAGCCTGAATGATTAGTTTGTTTTGTGAAAAACAAAAGCGCAGGCAGATTTTTAGTTTGTGAAGATTTTTGGCGATTGAACCAGTAAAAGTGCGGAGCACCCGGATTAATACAAGCGGAGCGCGAGCCAAATCCATCTGGAGCAAACTGGAAATATGCCGGAAGCGATTTTTCAGAATTTACAAGAAACCAGACATTCAGGCTGTAGAGGAGATTTTCATGCGAAATAAAAATGAACTTACACCCGCGCAGAAGTGGGAACGGCTTACCTTTGCGGACAACTACATCTTCTGTAAAGTTATGGAGACAAATCCGGATATTTGCAAGGAAATGCTGGAGCTTCTGCTGAACATTAAGATTGAAAGGATTGAAATGCCGGAAGCCGAGCGCGCAATCAAAGCCGACTACGATTCCCGGGGAATCCGCCTTGATGTTTACGTGAAGGACGGAACCGGCCGCTGCTTTGACATCGAAATTCAAACTTCGGTGGAAAAAGAGCTGGCGCTTGCAAAGCGCACCCGCTATTACCAGGGCTTGATGGACGTTGACAGCGTTTTCTCAGGCACAAAATACAAGGACCTGAACGAAACCTACGTTATTTTTTTATGCCTGGGCGACGCTTTCGGTTCTGGGCTGCCTGTCTACACTTTTGAGAATGTCTGCACCGAGAGCCCGGAAATCAAAATGAACGACGGAACGCACAAAATCTTCTTCAACGCCAGAAAGTATGATACAATGAAGTCCGAGGAGCTAAAGTCGTTCTTCAAATATCTTTGCGGAAAAGAACCAACTTCCGATTTTTCAGAAAAAATCTCCGCAATCGTTGACCGACTAAAGATGAACGCTCGCTGGAGGCATGAATTTATGACTTGGCTGGATGAAATTGAATTTCAGGCTGACTTAGCCGCAAAAGAAGCCCGTGAAGAGAAAGCTATTGAAACTGCGCAAAAACTTCTGGACGAAAACATTTCGGTTGAGATTATTGCAAAATGCACTTCTCTTCCGCTGGAAAAAGTCCTTGAATTGCAAAAAGAAGCAAAAACTGCACGCTGATTAAAATTCTCGGCAAGAATTATAAATATTGAACTGCGAACTCTTTTTATTGCTCAACTTATTATGTAATAATGTGTAAAATTATCTGTATTTTGCTATAAATATGTGTAATTTTTAAATTAAAATTCTTTATTTTTGTGTAAAAATAATATAGAATAGAATTATGCAAAGAAAGGCATTGACGCAGCTTTTAGAATGGAAAAACTCTTCCCGTAGAAAACCTATGATTTTAAAGGGAGCAAGACAGGTAGGAAAAACCTGGCTTATGAAAGAGTTTGGTCGGCTTAATTATGAAAAAACATTTTATTTTTCTTTTGAAAGAGAAGAAGAGCTTTCTAATATTTTTGAGAAGAATAAAGATCCATTCAGAATTATTAATCAGCTTGGAATTATTTATAATGATAAAATTGAACCTGGAAAACATCTTATTATTTTTGATGAAATTCAGGAATGTCCAAAAGCTCTTAATTCCCTAAAGTATTTTAATGAAGAGGCTAATGAATTTCATATAATCGCAGCAGGAAGCCTTTTAGGGACTTTGCTTGCAGAAGCGATGAGTTATCCCGTAGGGAAAGTAAATTTGCTTGATATTTATCCAATGGATTTTGAAGAGTTTTTAGGCGCAGTTCAGCCGGCACTCTTAAAATATATAGAGGAAACTTCTCCAAATGAAATAATCGAGATTCAGCACACAAAGTTGATTGAACAGTACCATGATTATTTGATTATAGGTGGAATGCCAGAGTGTGTTTCCTGCTGGGTAAATGAAAAAAATTCCGGTACTGTTGCAGAAATTCAAAAAGAATTAATAAATATTTATGAAAATGACTTTGCAAAACATAATAAAAAAGTGAATGCAGCCAGAATACTTCTTGTATTTCGCAGCCTTGTCAGCCAGCTTTCAAAAGAAAATGAAAAATTTATATACGGATGTGTAAAGTCAGGCGCACGGGCAAGGGAATTTGAAGAATCAATTGAATGGCTTGTTTCAAGTGGTATTGTGCTTAGGATTTATGATGTAACTAAACCGGAGCATCCTTTAAAAGCATTTGAAAATCTTTCAAGTTTTAAGCTTTTCTTTTTTGATGTTGGGCTATTAAAATATGCGGCAGGAATATCGAACAAGGATATTGTTCTTGATACAGAATTTCAATTTAAGGGGCCTCTTGCAGAAAACTATTGTTTACAGCAGTTAATACCGCAATTTGATGTGAAACCGCATTATTATTCACCGGCTCAAAACTACGAAGTGGATTTTATTCTTCAGAATGAAAGTGAAATAATCCCTGTTGAGTGTAAAGCTGGGAAGAATACCATAAGCGCAAGCTTTAAGCGCTACAGAAACGAGCAGAAACCAAATCTTGCGATTCGTTTTTCAGAACTGCCTTACAAAGAGCAGGAAGATATGATAAATATTCCTTTTTATTTGGCTGGTCAAATAAAAAAATTGCGGGCTGAAAGATGGCCTGAGGTTTTTTGATGAAAATCCCGGAGCTTAAAATGTGCGCTCCGGGAAATGTGTCATTCAGAAATAACTTTTCTTATTGCGTTAAGCAGTTCTGAATATTCTGTGAAGGCTGGATACTGCGGGTATTCCGCTTTGATTTTATCTGTTGTGCGGAAAAGGAATCCTGCTTTTGAAGCCTGAATCATTCCCAGGTCGTTGAAAGAGTCCCCGGAAGCGATTGTTTCAAATCCGCATGACTGCAGAGCGCGCACGGTTGTGTATTTTGATTTTTCGCAGCGCATTTTGTAGCCGGTGATTTCTCCAGCCGGAGAAATTTCCAGAGTATTGCAGAATATTGTTGGAAGCCCGAGTTTTTTCATCAGTGGAGCCGCGAACTGCTCGAATGTGTCGCTCAGGATTATTGCCTGCGTGAATGAGCGCAGCTCGTCAAGAAATTCTTTCGCGCCTGGAAGCGGATTGATTTTTGCGATTGTCTCCTGAATTTCTTTCAGTCCAAGCTTGTGTTCCTTTAGAATGTTAATCCGGTATTTCATCAGTTTATCGTAGTCCGGCTCGTCGCGTGTAGTTTTCCGCAGTTCTGGAATTCCTGTGGCTTCTGCGAATGCAATCCAAATTTCCGGCACCAGAACGCCTTCTAGGTCAAGACAAGTAATATACATTTTTTTGTTCCTTATTTAAAGATTGGTTTTCCGTAAGTATAGCGAAAAATACAAGTTTTCACTAGAATATTAAACGTTATGGCGCAAAAAAAACGTCCGGGCGCAAAAAAAAGAACTGTCTCAAAATCCAGAAAAAACTCTAGGAAATCTTCACGCGGCAAGATTTATATGCCTTTGAACAGCGTGATAACGCTTTGCGCTGTTATCGTTGGGGTTTGCTCGCTTCTTCTGGCTGTGTTCACGTTCGCCGGAAAAACGGAAGA
Organism: Treponema sp.; assembly: GCA_050873685.1. Taxonomy (GTDB): domain Bacteria; phylum Spirochaetota; class Spirochaetia; order Treponematales; family Treponemataceae; genus Treponema_D. The sequence continues at coordinate 14,713 of JBNMJH010000010.1, read as the reverse complement.
CGCTCCGCTTCAGGCTTCTGCAAAAACTGAAATTCAAAGGAATTCTGAAAAAAAATCGCCGCAGAAATCAAAGCCTCGTCCGGCTCAGGAACAGAAGAATGAAACTTCTTCCCGGAAATCTGCCGGAAAACCTGCGGAAAAAGAATCTTCTGAAAAAAAATCCGCTTCAAATTCCAAGGCGGAACCCAAGCCCGAAAATAAAGCTGAAGCCAGAACTGAAAAGATAAATGCCGCGCCGGAAAAAGTTGAATCCAAGCCGGAAATAAAAATTGAGCCGCGCGCTGAAAAAACTGCCGCCTCAGTTCCTTCTCCAAAAGAAAATTCTAGCTCAAAGCCAGGGTGGGATATTCCTGATTTTCCGCCGGCAAGAAACAATGCCAAGCTTGTAATTGTTTTTGATGATGGCGGACACAATATGAGCCAGCTTGAAAAATGCGTTGTTCTTCCTTTTCCTGTTACGGTTGCCGTTCTTCCGCGGCTTGCCCATTCTGCCGAGGCTGCCGAACGCGTAAGAAAATCCGGGAACGAAGTTATTCTTCACCAGCCGATGCAGTCTGTGAACATGAATGTTAATCCTGGTGAAGGCGCAGTTACTCCTGACATGGGCGAGGAAAAAATCCGCTCCACAGTTCTTGCAAATATTTACGAAATCTGGCCGATTGCCGGAATGAACAACCACGAAGGCTCGCTTATAACCGCCGATGCTGAAAAAGTTGCCGCCGTAATGCAGATTTGCTCCCAGCAGGAAATTTATTTTTTGGACAGCCGCACAAATTCTGATTCAAAAGTGCAGTATGTTTCCAGCGTTATGGGCTATCCTTACTACGAGCGAAATGTTTTTCTGGATAACACGAAGAACCGCAGGGACATTCTTGCAGAAATCAAAAAAGGCGTTGAAGTTGCAAATAAGAACGGTGTTGCTATAATGATAGGACACGTCTGGTCGGCGGAAATTCTTCCTGGAATTCTTAGGGAAGTTTATCCTGTGCTGAGCGCGAAAGGCTACAAGTTTACAACAGTTTCCGCAAGCGGAGCGTTGAAGCGCGGCTGAACTGAACGTGAATTCATGCTGAAAAATTTGCATAGATAGCATAATATATAGAAGAATATAGAAGGTAAAATATGAAAGTTTTGGGAATTGAGTCAAGCTGTGATGAAACTGCCGCTGCAATTGTTGAGGACGGGCATAAAATTATAAGCAATGTTGTTGCAACGCAAATTCCTTTCCATCAGATTTACAAGGGAGTTGTGCCGGAAATCGCAAGCCGCAAGCACGCTGAATGGATTCTTCCGGTTGTGAAGCAGGCTCTTGAGCAGGCTGATATGTCTTTGAGCGATATTGACGCGGTTGCCGCCACGAACCGTCCCGGACTGATGGGCTCTCTTCTGGTTGGTCTTACGTTCGGAAAAACTCTCGCATGGACGGCGGGGAAGCCTTTTATAGCGGTGAACCATATGCTCGGCCATATGTACGCGGCTCACCTTCAGAATGATATTCCTTATCCGTACCTGGGACTTCTTGTTTCAGGCGGACATTCAATTATCGCCAAAGTAAACGGATTTGACGACCTTGAAGTTCTTGGAACAACGGTCGATGATTCTGTTGGCGAGGCGTTTGACAAAGTTGCGAAATTCTACGGGCTCGGCTATCCGGGAGGCGTGATTGTTGACAATCTTGCTAAAAACGGCGACCCGAAGGCGGCTTCTTTTCCTGTTCCAAGGCTGGACGGCGAGGAGCACCGCTACGATATGTCGTTCAGCGGACTAAAAACGGCTGTGATTCACCAGTGCGATATGTTCTGGAACGAAGGCTACGAACATTCAAAGGAAAATATGTGCGCGGCTTTTCAGGAAACTGCCTGCCGAACTCTTACAAGCCGGCTTTTCAGGGCGGTTGAGGATACCGGGCTGAAAACTGTTGTGGCCGGCGGAGGCGTAGCCGCGAATTCAAGGCTCCGGGCTATTCTTGCGGAACGCAAAGACTTGAACTGCATATTTCCTCCGCTGAAGCTTTGCGGAGACAACGGCGCGATGATTGCCGGCGTGGCCTATCATTTTCTGCAGCGCGGCGACCGTTCCGGCTGGGACACTACAGCCTGCGCAAGAATTCCTCAGTTCAAGCGAGGATTAAAGAATTTTCAGTAAAGGAATCAGTATGAAGCTACAGAATCTTAACTATGGAATTGTCGGACTTGGAATTATGGGCGGCTCATTTGCCAAGTCAATCCGCGAAAATATTTTGAGCATGGCGGAATCTGAAGGAAAAATTTTTGCCTGCAACAGAAGCCAGGCTTGCATTCAGCAGGCGTTGTCAGAAGGCGTTATCGACGAAGGCTTTTCCACGGAAAATGTTTCAGAAATGATTAGAAAATGTGACGTGGTTTTTATCTGCCTTTATCCGCATGCCACGCTGGATTTTCTTGTTCAGCAGAAGGAAAATTTCAAGAGCGGCTCGATTGTTACTGACATTTCAGGCGTGAAGGGAATTTTTGAGAAGGCTCTTCCGAAAATTCTTCGTCCGGATGTTGATTTTATAATCGGTCATCCGATGGCGGGCGGCGAAAAAGAAGGATATATCAATTCCAAGGCGGAATTTTTTGTGAACCACAATTACATTCTGATTCCGCAGGCAAGCAACAAGCCTGAAAATCTTGAGACGATGCGTTCTTTGATTGCAGGCATGGGATTTTCCCGGATTACAGAAACAACGTGCGAAATCCACGACTATAAAATCGGTTTTACAAGCCAGCTTTGCCACATAATTGCAAGCGCGCTCGTTGAATCTGCGGAAGACCCGGAGATTACGGCTTTCGGCGGCGGCAGTTTTGAAGATTTGACCAGAATCGCGATGATAAACGCGCCACTCTGGACGGAGCTTTTTATTTCAAACAAGGAAAAACTGGTTCACCACATAGAAAATTTTGAAAAGAAAATGGATGAATTCAAGTCTGCAATAAAAAATGAAGATGCGGAAAAACTGAATTCGCTTCTTTCTGACACGCGTGAAAAACGCCTTAGAATGGGTTCAATCAGAACTGTGAAAAAATAACCCCGGATTTTCTCTGAATGGTTGTCTGAATATTGAAAAACACGCTAAACCGTACTAAAATAAGTGCTATGACTATTGAATCGCTAGACAAGGCAATTAGACGGGTTCCTGATTTTCCGAAACCGGGAATTCTTTTTTATGATATAACAGGCATTTTTACTCAGCCGGAAGTTTTTAAATACTGTATTGACAGAATGGTTGAGATTTACAAGGACAAGAAAATCGATGCCGTTGCAGGAATCGAGTCCCGCGGATTTTTGTTTGCCGCGCCTTTTGCAGAAAAAATGGGAATTCCGCTTGTTGTAATAAGGAAGAAGGGCAAGCTGCCTGGAAAAACATATTCGTGCGAGTATGCGCTTGAGTATGGAACAGCGGTTATTGAAGCTCACAAAGCTGATATTCAGGCTGGAAAAAATTATCTTATTGTTGATGACTTGATTGCGACCGGCGGAACTTTGACTGCCTCGAAGAATATTATTGAGCAGGGCGGCGGAACTGTAAGCGACTTTTTCGGCGTTATTGGCTTGCCGGAACTCAAATTTGAAGAGAAGCTTGCTCCTGCCGCTGTAACAACTTTAATCAATTATAATGGAAAATAAATTAAGGAAAATATTATGTCTGATTTACCAAAAAATTATAAGCCGATTCTTGGCGTAAAAGAAACTGAGCATGCGATTGTAAGCATAAAGGATTTTTTTCAGATTTCTCTTTCAACAGAATTGAATCTTACCCGCGTGACCGCGCCGCTTTTTGTTCCGGCTGGAACTGGAGTCAATGATGATCTTAACGGCGTTGAAAAGCCGGTTTCCTTTGCGGCAAAAGGTATTGGCGGCCAGAAAATGGAAATTGTGCAGTCGCTTGCAAAATGGAAGCGTCTTAAAGTTACAGAGCTTGGCATGAAGCCAGGTTTCGGCATTTACACTGATATGAACGCAATCCGCCCGGACGAGGAGCTGGATGCGGTTCATTCTTTGTATGTTGACCAGTGGGACTGGTGCATGTGCATTGATGAGAAGGACCGCACGATTTTCTATCTTCAGGATATTGTGAAAAAAATCTACCGCACAATAAAGCGTACGGAATTTTTCCTGTATGACCGCTATTCTGTGCTTGAACCGGTTCTTCCTGAAAAAATAACTTTTGTGTATTCCGACGACCTTTGGCGTGAATATCCTGGGCTTTCCCCGAAAGAACGTGAAAATGCCGCCGCAAAAAAATATGGAGCGGTTTTTATTGCCGGAATCGGCGGAAAACTGCCGGACGGCTCAATTCATGACGGACGCGCTCCGGACTATGATGACTGGATCAGCGATGCCGGCGATGGCCATGTCGGCTTGAACGGCGATATAATTGTGTGGAATGAAACTCTTGGACGCGCTTTTGAGCTTTCTTCAATGGGAATCCGAGTAAGTCCTGAAAGTTTAAGGCGCCAGCTTGCTGAACGCGGCTGCGAGGAGCGCGCGAAACTTCCGTTCCAGAAGAAGCTTTTGAACGGCGAGCTTGCGTTTACTCTTGGCGGAGGAATCGGACAGTCCCGCCTTTGCATGTTCCTTTTGCGAAAGGCACATATTTGTGAAGTCCAGGTAAGCGAATGGCCGGCCAGTGAGCTTGAGGCTTGTGCGAAAGCTGGTGTTCCTGTCCTTTAGCCAGGAGCCGTTTTGGAAACTTTATTCAATTTAAAATCCGAAGAAATAGAACAAAAGCTTTCTGAATGTGTAAAGCAGGGCATGACGGAATTCAGTCTTTATGATTCTGCTTATGCCGGCGACAAAGCCAGGCTTCTTGGTTTCTTGAAATATGTTGAGCGCAACGTTCCGGAGCTTTTTGTTTCTGTGGTTGTGAACCCGGAAATTCTCGACATGGAAATCTGCCGCGAGTGCATGAAAATAAATTGTTCCCTGGAGATTCCTTTCCGCGCGCAGCCAAACGGTCTTTTCGACAAGAAATTTTTTGCGCGCCGCGCCGCAATGCTTAATAATTCCGCGCTTGTTTTCGGGGTTCAGCTTTTTTATGCGGACAACGGAAAGGATTCTCTGAAGGCTTTCAAGGAGCGTCTTGACTTTACTGTTGAGCAGTTTCCAAACCATATTTCATTTCCTCAGACAGAAGATTCTGAAGCGGCAATGACCGCGCGCGTGATGCAGACTTTCAATGCGGAGGAAATAAGAGCCGCGAGGGATATTTCTTTTGCCTGCCGCACTTTTTATTCAGCCGGGCGTGCAGTTCCGTGGTTCAAAAGCATTTTGAGCGCTCTGCGAATTTCTCCTTCAGCGTTTTTTAGCGATTTTGCCGAATGGCAGCGCTGCAACAATTGCGACTACAAGTCGGGGTTTGTTCCTGAAAATTCAAGCCACCACGATATTGAAAAAATGCAGCTTCTTTTCCTGAAGCAGAAATTTGAAGAGAAAAAAAAGAGCAATATGTTCACGGCCTGCAGCGATATTGTCTGCATGAACGGCGCGCTTAGCCGGCTTGTTTCAGATGGAACAGAATCTGTGCTGGAAACGGACTACGATCCCGAAGAAATTTTCGGGCCTGAGGCAATGAACTTGAATGATTTTGTGAATGACCTTTGCATGGAACATTTTACTGTGAAAATTTTTATGAACGATTCGGGCGAACCGGATTTCAAGGTTCTGCAGTAGGTTTTTAAAATGATTCTTGATTTTTTAACTTCCGAAAAACAGCGTCTTGACGAATTCCTGCGGAAAAATCTTCCTTCTGAAATAAGCGAAGAAAATGTTAGCAACTCAAAAATCAGGCGGCTGATAATTGCGGGAGCAGTTTCTGTGAACGGAGCGCAGGTCAGGCGGCCGGCGTTTGAGCTTCGTGGAAAATCAAGAATTTCTGTGAGCTATGAAAAGGAAAAATTTCTTTTTGAAAAAAAGCCGGATGACATAAAATTTGAGCTTTCTGAAAAAGATGTTCTTTATGAAGATGAATTTTTAATCTGCGTGAACAAGCCTGCGCTTTTTCCTACGGAAGAAACAATTGTCGGCGGCGAAAAGCGCGACAATCTTCATGACGCGGTTGTTCGTTATTTATGGAAGAAAAATCCGCAGCTGAAAAATCCTCCGTACGTTGGAATCATGCACCGGCTTGACCGCGAAACCAGCGGAGTGATTCTTTTTACAAAACAGCGTTCCGTGAACAAGAAAATTCAGGAAATGTTCGCATTTCATGAATTTACAAAAATTTATGTTGCGCTCTGTTCGGATGATTCCGGAAAGCTTGCTGCTGGAAAAACTTTTTCCGTGGAAATGTTCATGGGCCGCACAAGTCCTAAGAGCCAGGCGGCAAAATGGGGCAGGCTTCCTGAAAGCCATGGCGGGCTTTATTCAAAAACTGATCTTTCCGTGCTGAAGGCTTTGGAGCGCGGCGGCGAGAAATATTTTCTGGTTCAGGCAAATCTTTTTACAGGCAGAACGCACCAGATTCGGGTGCACTTAAGTTCCCTGGGTTTTCCGATTCTTGGCGATACGCTTTACGGCGGAAAATCTGCGGAGCGGATAATGCTTCATTCGTTGCGGCTTGAATTCGAGCATCCTGTTTCCGGCGAAAAGCTCCGCGTTCAGGCGGAACCTCCGTTTTGTTAAATAGCCTGAATGTAGAGTTTTCTTTGAAAAAAAATGAAAGCGCAGGCAGATTTGCAATTTGTGAAGATTTTTGGCGATTGAATTAATAAAAGTGCGAAGCACCCGAATTAATACAAGCGAAGCGCGAGCCAAATCCATCTGGAGCAAATTGGAAATATGCCGAAAGCATTTTTTTCATAATTTACAAAAAAATCTGCATTCAGGCTAAATAATTTTATTTTTTTGTTGACGAAATAATTTCTTTATAAGTATTTTAAATATAAACAAGGAAGAAAAGGATTGGAAATGGCACAGGAAAAAGAAAAGAAAGCTGAAGATCAGAAAGAAAAAGAGGAAAAGAAATCTGAAACTTCAGATTCTTCTGAGCAAAAAGAAGAAAAAACTGATGCGAAGCCTGAAGAAGGCAAAACTGAAGAAAAAGAACTTTCTCCGGAAGAAAAAATTGCGGCGCTTGAAAAACAGGTTGAAGATTTGAAAAACCAGGCGCTTTACAAGGCTGCCGAAAACGACAACTGGCGCAAACGCATGATGCAGCAGAAAGATGAGGCTGTGGCTTACGCAAACGCTTCTCTTCTGGGAGATTTGCTTGAAAGTCTTGATAATTTTGACCGCACGCTTGACGCCGCGAAAGATGCGAAAGACGCTAAATCGATTGCGGAAGGAATCCGTATGGTCAACAAGAATCTTGTGAATATGCTTGAGTCTAAGTACGGGCTTAAGAGTTTTGGAAAAGAAGGTGATGAATTCAATCCGGACGAGCATGAAGCTATTGGACGCGTTGAAGATGAGTCTGCAAAGAGTGAAACTTTAAAGCAGATTTACCTGAAAGGCTATAAATTGAACGACAGAATCATTCGCCATGCAAAAGTTATGGTGAATGTTCCGAAATCAAAATAAATTTGTAATTATAAAAGGAGCAATATATGTCTAAGATTATTGGTATCGACTTAGGAACTACAAACTCTTGTGTTGCCGTAATGGAAAACGGCGAGCCAGTTGTAATCCAGAATTCAGAAGGTGGCAGAACAACTCCATCTATTGTTGGTTTTACAGCGAAAGGAGACCGTGTTGTTGGTCAGCCAGCTAAAAACCAGATGGTAACAAATCCAAAGAACACAGTTTATTCAGCAAAACGTCTTATCGGACACAAATTCAATGAACTTCAGGGTGAAGCTACAAAACTTCCATATAAAGTTATTGACAACGGCGCTGATGTACGTGTAGAAATCGAGCAGAACGGCGAAAAGAAAATGTATACGCCGCAGGAAATCTCTGCGTTCGTTCTTCAGAAAATGAAGAAAACTGCGGAGGATTATCTTGGCGAATCCGTTTCTGAGGCTGTAATTACAGTTCCAGCTTATTTTAACGATGCTCAGCGTCAGGCTACAAAAGACGCAGGAAAAATCGCAGGTCTTGATGTAAAGCGAATTATCAACGAGCCTACTGCTGCTGCTTTGGCATTCGGCTTCAAGCAGGATCAGAGCAAGGAAAAAACAATTGCAGTTTACGACCTTGGCGGCGGTACTTTTGATATTTCTATTCTTGAGCTTGCGGACGGCGTTTTTGAAGTAAAATCAACAAACGGCGATACACAGCTTGGCGGCGATGACTGGGACCGCGCGATTATCAACTGGCTTCTTAAGGAATTTAAGAACGACACAGGAATCGATTTGAGCGGCGACGCAATGGCTATGCAGAGACTTAAGGAAGCGGCTGAAAACGCAAAAATTCAGCTTTCTAGCCAGACTTCAACAGATATAAATCTTCCGTTCATCACAGCGGATGCAACAGGTCCTAAGCACTTGCAGAAGACTTTGACACGCGCCCAGTTTGAGCAGATGACAGAAGATTTGTTCGAGCGCACAAAAGAGCCTTGCCGCAAAGCTTTGGCAGACGCTGGAATTACTGCTGACAAAATTGATGAGATTTTGCTTGTAGGCGGTTCTTCTCGTATGCCTAAAGTTCAGGAAATTGTAAAGCAGATTTTCGGAAAGGAAGGCTCAAGAGCTGTAAACCCGGATGAAGCAGTTGCAATCGGCGCTGCAATTCAGGGCGGTGTATTGAAAGGCGATGTAAAAGATGTTCTTTTGCTTGATGTAACTCCGCTTTCTTTGGGAATTGAAACAATGGGCGGCGTTATGACAAAGCTTATCCCAAGAAATACAACAATTCCTACAAAGAAGAGCCAGGTATTCTCAACAGCTGCTGATGGTCAGACTGCTGTTTCAATCCACGTTCTTCAGGGTGAGCGTGAAATGGCTGCCCAGAACCGAACTCTTGGAAACTTTGACTTGGTAGGCATTCCGGCCGCGCCTCGTGGAGTTCCGCAGATTGAGGTTACATTCGACATTGATGCGAACGGTATCGTTCACGTTTCTGCAAAGGACTTGGGAACTGGAAAAGAGCAGCACATTCAGATTACTTCTTCTTCAGGTTTGAGCGAAGATGAAATCAACCGCATGGTAAAGGATGCCGAGGCGAACGCTGCAGCAGACAAAGAGAAACGAGAAGCTGTAGACGCAAAGAACGAAGCTGATTCTCTTGTTTACCAGACTGAAAAAACTTTGAAGGAAGTTGGCGACAAGATTAGCGCTGCTGACAAGCAGAAGATTGAAGATGCATGCGCCGCATTGAAAAAAGCTATTGAAGGCGGAAACACTGCTGACATCAAGGCTAAGTCTGAAGAATTGAAGCAGGCTTCTTACAAGATGGCTGAGGAAATGTACAAGCAGCAGGGTGCTCAGGGAGCGGCAGGCGCGGCTAACGCTGGTGCTGGAGCTCAGCCTGGCGCAGACGCTGGAAATGCAGATTCAAATGCGGGAAATGATTCAAAATTCAACAAAGGCAAAGCTGATGATGTTGATTTTGAAGTTCATGACGATAAATAGCCGTTTTTGAGTTGGGAGCAAAAAATCTCGACCTACTGAAAATTGCAAGGGCGGAGCGGGAAATTCTGATTTCCCGCAGAGTTCTTGCAATTTTCATTTAAGCAATGTTATTATTTTTACAAAAGGAAATATAAAATGGCAAAACGTGATTATTATGAAGTCCTTGGTCTCCAGAAAGGAGCCTCGGAAGAAGATATAAAAAAAGCTTATAGAAAACTTGCTATAAAATATCATCCTGATAGAAATCCGGGTGATAAGGAAGCGGAGGAAAAATTCCGCGAGGCAACAGAAGCTTACGAAGTTCTTTCTGACGAGAAAAAGCGTCCTTTGTATGATCAGTATGGTTTTGCCGGCGTTGATGGAATGGACCAGGGAGCTGGCGGCGCTCAGTATTCTCATGCGTTCCATGATTTCAGCGATCTTTTTGGCGGAATGGGCGGCGGATTCGGAGATATTTTCGACAATATTTTCGGCGGCTCATCGCGTTCTTCTTCAAGAAGAAGGGGCGGTCCTTCTGAAGGCGCCAGCTTGCGCTATGATCTTACTATTTCCTTTAAAGATGCAGTTTTCGGCACAAAAAGCGAAATTCACTTCAAGCATAACGAAACGTGCGAAGCCTGCCATGGTTCAGGATGTGCTGACGGCGCGACTAGAAAAACTTGCCCGACTTGCAACGGCATGGGGCAGGTAAGACGCAGCGCAGGATTTTTCTCTGTTCAGCAGACTTGTCCTGACTGCAACGGCTCGGGCACAAAAATTGACAAGCCTTGCCGTGAATGCGGCGGTCGCGGTGTTGTTGAAAAGGCAAAGAAGATTTCCTTTGCAATTCCGGCTGGAGTTGATGACGGAAAACGTATTACTATCCCTAAAATGGGCGATGCGGGAGCAAACGGCGGACCTTCTGGCGATTTGGTTGTGATTCTTCATGTTGACAGCCATCCGTTCTTTGAACGCAGCTCGCAGGATCTTTACTGTGCGATTCCGGTTTCTTTCACGCAGGCTACACTTGGAGCAAGCATTTCCATTACAACTTTGGACGGAAAACTTATTGACTTGAAGATTCCGGCAGGAACTGCTTCCGGCAAGCTTTTAAGAATCCGCGGAGAAGGCGTTCCGTACACTGGAACATCACGGCGCGGCGACTTGTACGTGAAGATTATCGTGAGAATTCCGCAGAGAATTTCCAGTGCGCAGAAAGATTTGCTTTCAAAATACATGGAGCTTGAAAATCCAAGTTCAACTCCGCAGATGATTTCTTTGAGCGAACTGGAAAATTAGCGGAAATTTCTGCCAAAACAAAACAATCCTTCTTTTTTTTTACGAATTTGCCGATAGTGTGTTATAATTAAAAGTAGAAAATTTGACACACTCGAGGTAGATATGTACAAAACTAAAAGAAGGGTCATATATTTTATAATCAATGCTGCGGTATTGCTTCTTTCTGTAATTGTTTCGATTTTGATAGTCCTGAAAAACAATGACACTAGCTCAAGATTTGTTTATTTGGGAATTCCGGCGGTGATATTTCTTTCATTTCTTACAGCCGGCTCTTCAATTCGACGTCACGCAGACAAATATCTTAGAGTAAAAAACCTTGAGTCTGGATATACGGCATATATAAACAAATTTATTGATGCGTTAAGATTCTGCTATTCTTTTGATGACTTCTACAAGAAAATTTCTGAAATCCTTGAGCTTCAGGCTGACTGTGCGGTTCTTTTTATTGACCGCGAGAAAAACTACGTTCTTTACAACAGCCCTGACAGGATTTCTTCTTATTATTCTACGCGCGATGCGCTGGCAAACAACTTTCCGCTTTCTTGGAAAGATGGATTTTACTATCTTGGCAACAATTTAGGCATTGTTTCTTCGTATCATCAGGCGCGCGGATTTTTTATCTGCTACCAGGGAAAGCATTTTTTTGTCTTCAACAGATACACAATGCTTTTTGACACGGAAATCTATGCGAAGCTCACTGAAGAATTTTACCGTTTTATTGAGCGCACAAAGATTATTTCAAATCTTTCTGAAATTTCTTCCCTTACAAAGGAATGGGAGCAGCTTGCCGAAACTCAGGTTTCTTTCCTTCCGCACAATATTCCGAATATTCCGCACCTTAAGATTGCAACTTACTACAGGCCGCTGGTTAATGTTTCCGGCGACTATTATTCAGTTCTTCCTATTGACAGCTCAAAGACTTTGCTTATGCTTGGCGACGTTTCGGGAAAAGGTCTCCCGGCCGCGCTTATTATGGGTCTTGTTATGAACACTGTTAAGATTATTGAAAACAAAGAGGATCTTGTTGGTTTGATTCAGGCGGTTGACAGCGCAATCAAGGGAATGCACCTTCAGGATAAATATACGGTTCTTTTCCTTGGAATTGTTGACACTGAAGAAATGAAAATTCGCTACATAAACGCTTCTATGTCTGACCCAATTGTTCTTTCGCGCGCGCCGGACGGCTACAGAATCAAGGAACTTACATCGAATGCCAGCGTTGTTGGAATTATTGACATGGATGATGTGAAAGTGAATGAAATGCGCTTGTTCCGCGGCGATACAATTCTTCTTGCAACCGATGGTGTTTCTGAAGTTATGGATGACAACGGAGTTGAACTTGGCGACACAGAGGAATATATCCAGACTTTGAAATCAAGCGCTGCAAAACAGCCGCAGCAGTTTGTTGATGATATTGTTGATTTGATAATGCGTTACAACGGCGACAAGCGTCTTCACGATGATGTTACAATGATGGTTGCAAAGGTAGGTTAATATGGTTCTGTTCAGTGTTATAAATTTAGCTCTTACACTTTTTTTTGTATTTGAAACTTTTTATACAGATCGTTCTGGAAATGTTAGCGATAACGGAACAAATCCGATTATACCTAATATTCTTCTGATGGCTGTAAATTCCGGGCTTTTCACATTTTTTATTGCAGCCGGCGGTTCAATCACATCTTCACTTTTTACGATTCTGATGCGCGTCTGTTTTTTGATTGAAGCCTGTCTTCTTGTGAATATTTCCAATTGTCTTACATATTATGCCTGGAAATATACAACGACTTTGTCTTCGATTGGAAAAATGGTTCTTTACACTTTCGCTTTGTGGATTGTGTTCTTCAAGTTCAAGCAGATTTCCCTGAGCCCGGAAACTGGAATTGCCATCCGCTCTGATTATCTGTTTTCAGGCGCGGCAAGAGAATTCTTCCCGTGGACATGGGCGACTCTTTTCAATATGGTTTACCGCTATTTGATTCCGGCGTTTATGACTATTGTCATGCTTTGCAAGACTGAGGCGGCCGGAACAAAACTTGACAAATGCAAAAGCTATATTTATGCGCTTGGAATTGTTTCCTTGTGGGCTGCGGATATTTTCCTTTCGGCGGTTATCCAGCGATGTCCAGTTTATTCTTTGCTTCATAACATTGTGTTTATTCCTGTTCTTATTATTCTTCCGCTTGGCGCAAAGCTTTCCGGCGCTCCTTCCGGTCGAGGAACTGTTTCGTTTATTGTAAAGTCTGTTTTCATGTATATTTTGCCGGCTGGAATAATGGGATTTATTTTTATGATTCTGTATCCGCTGCGCGCGAATTTTCCGGCTTTGTTCATTATTTTTGGATTTGTTGCGGCTGGTTTTGTTCTTTATCTTGTTCAGACAATCAACAAGTTTATTTCAAAGTCAAAGTTCGGACATTCGGCTGATTACGCGGTTGCTTTTGAAAAGGATCTTGCTTCAATTGACTATAATGGCGAGATGGATGCGATTGCGGACAATATGTTTCAGATTTTCAAGAACAATGCGGAATCGTCTTCAATGACTGTTTATATAAACGGAGGAAATGATTCTTTTGAAGTTGCGTATTCTTCCACAGGAAAAGCCCACAAGCTTGAGAACAAGGGAAAACTTTTTGAGGAGCTTCTGAACCTTAACAGGAATGTTGTTGTTTCTTCCCAGGTTGATTCTTTGCATGACTTTTCAAATATCCGCGCTGACCTGATGAAATTTTTTGCTGAAACTGAATCGGACGCTTTGTTCATTTTGAATGAAGGCCGGGATGTTCATGGACTTATTCTTCTTGGAATAAAAACCAGCAAGGACCATTACAAGGATTACGACTACACGGTATTTACAAAGCTTTATTCATACTTTTTTGTATTCGGCTACTTTATGCGCAATATTTCCAACAAGGAAATTATCGGAACTGTAAACCGAGAGCTGCGTATGTCCAGCCAGATTATTACTTCTATTCAGGATAATATTGACAACGTTGTGAATCCTAAAATGGATGCCGGCTGTATAATGGTCCCTGCGCACAACATCGGCGGTGAATTTGTTGATATGATTCGTCTTACTGATTCGCGCCATATGTTTGTTGTCGGCGATTTGAGCGGAAAAGGTATTGCGGCTTCTATGAATATGGTCATTCTTAAAGCTATTATCCGCGCTTATCTTGCCGAAACCCATGATTTCAAGCAGCTTGTTGTAAAAGTGAACCGGTTTATCCGCGACAATCTGCCTAAGGGAACGGTTTTTGCCGGAATGTTTGCGATTATGAATTTTGACAACGACACGCTTTATTATATCAACTGCGGAATTCCTGCCATGCTTCTGTACACTGAATCTTACAACAACGTAATTGAAATTCAGGGTGAAGGCCATATTCTTGGTTTCGTTAAGGATTTGTCTCCGTATGTTTCTGTAAAGCAGATTAAGCTGAATAAAAATGACATTGTTCTTGTATGCACTGACGGTCTGATTGAGTCCCATTCGCTCCGCGGCGAAAAATTTGGAAAAGACAGAATCCAGAGATATATGGTTGCGAACGCGATGTATCCGGCAAGCCGCATGGCGCAGTTTGAATACGATGAGCTGATGAAATTTATGTCCCATGAAATGGAAGATGATGTAAGCGTTCTTGTGATGAAATATCTTCAGTCGAATGCTTCTGAAAAAGCTGATGCTGAAGCGATAAAAAAGGACTTTGAAAAATCAATGTCTGAAGTTACGGCGGATGCTGCGGATGTGGAAAATCTTGATTAAGGAGTCGTTACGATTAAGTAATTAGAAAAAACGAGAAAAGCGTAGTACTCTAGATTGACGGATCTGGAGAGCCGGTGGAAGGCAGAATAAATTGCGAGAAGCAAAATCTCGGTAAGGAGTCGCTGTCTAAGCCAGCCAT
>JBNMJH010000009.1:0-110501 GCA_050873685.1 Treponema sp. | reverse complement strand
CTTTTAAGGTCTTTGCTGGTTCAGGCTGCATGGGCGACCGTAAAGTCTAAGAACGGCGGAGCTTTAAGGGATAAATATAAATATATGGCTGAAACCCGTTGCATTGGAAAAGGAAAATCCATAGTAACGATTGCCAGAAAATTGGGTGAACTTCTTTATTTGATTTTGAAAACGGATCAGGAGTATAAACCACAGAAGTTTATTACTCCTGAAATAAGGATTTCAAAATTAACAGAAGAAGCTCTTGAATATAGTTAATTAGAGGGCTGGAGAGCCCAAAAACTTAGTGTCGTAATTGACACTAATCATAGGAAAATTTATGATTTCAACACGAATGAAAAATCTGCATCCTTACGTTCCGGGCGAACAGCCGAAGGACAGGGAATACATAAAACTCAATGCAAATGAAAATCCGTATCCGCCGTGCGGCGCTGTTGTGGACGCAGTTTCAAGCCTTGTGAAAAAGAATCCGATGAAGCTGGCTCTTTATCCTGACCCGGATTCGCTTGAGCTTCATGCTGCGATTGCGGAAATGCTCAACAAGACAGGCGGCGTGCTTTGCAATGCGAAAGTTTCTGGAAAAGAAGTTGAGCCTTCTGAAAACGACAAAATTCCTTTTAAAGTAACTCCGGAAATGATTTATTCAGGAAACGGAAGCGACGAGGTTCTATCCTTTGTTTTCTACGCGTTTTTTGGAAGCGAAAAGCCGCTTGTTCTTCCTGAATTTACTTACAGTTTTTATCCTGTTTACGCTGGTTTTTACAATATAAAGACGGATGTTGTTCCGATGAAAAAAGACTGGTCGCTTGACACAGAAGAAATGCTTCTGCGTGCCAAAAAAAATGGTTCCGGCCTGATTTTTGCAAATCCGAACGCTCCGAGCGGAATAGGACTTGAACGGGCGCAGGTTCGGGAAATGCTGAAAAAATCTGATCCTGACCAGATTTTTGTTGTGGACGAGGCTTACTGCGATTTTGGCGGCGAGTCTTGCATTCCTCTGCTGGAAGAATTTAAAAATCTTCTTATTGTAAGGACATTCAGCAAAAGTTTCTGCGGCGCGGGACTTCGGCTTGGCTACATCGTTGCTTCCCCGGAGCTTGTGAATTATGTTACAACCGTAAAGAACAGCTTGAACCATTTTCCGATTGACGCTGTTGCCCAATGCGCTGGAGTTGCGGCCTGCAAAAATCCGGATTATTACTGCGGATGCGCAAGAAAAGTTGTTGCCGAACGCGAAAAATTCCAGGATTTTCTCCGTCAGAAAGGCTGGGAGTTCATTCCATCAAGAACAAATTTTGTTCTGGCAAGAAATCCAAGGCTCCGCGGCGAAAAAGTTTACGAGGAAATAAAGAAGCAGGGAATTCTTGTGCGGCATTTCAATACAAAAGGCATAGAAGATTATGTCCGCATTACAATTGGAACTGAAGAGCAGATGAACGCCCTGAAAAGCGCGATTGAAAAAATATAGCAGAAGGAATTTATATGAAATTTTTAATTTTGACAGATATCCACGGAAATGTTTCTGATTTGGACAAGCTTGATTCTGAGTTCAAGGCTTCTGACGCTGTTATTTTTGCCGGCGATTTTTGTGAATGTTTCAAGACGGAAACTTCAAAGCCGGTTCTGGACGCGCTTGTAAAAAAACATGATGAAATTTACGCGGTTCTTGGCAACTGCGACGAGCCGGAATTTATTGAGCAGCTTGAAGATGCCGGAATAAATGCGGAACGCGTCTTGAACTATACTGGCGGAATTGCAATTGTAGGTTCAGGCGGCGGAAGCAAATTTACAGGAAAAACTCCGAACGAACGCGACGAGGAAGAGCTTGTTTCCGATTTTGATATTCTGAATCAGGCGGAGTTTAACGGAGATTATTCAAATGTTATTCTGGTGAGCCACAATCCGCCGAAAGACACAAAATGCGATGCTGTGAATCCTGAGCTTCATGCGGGCTCAGCAAAATTCAGGGCGCTTATTGAAGAAAAAAAGCCTCTTGCCGTAATTTGCGGACATATCCACGAGGGCGCCGGAATTGATAAAATCGGCGGCACTCTTGTTATGAATTCAGGATGCTTCGGTGAAAACGGAACATACGGAATTCTTGAAGTTGAAAAGCAAAATGGAAGCTGGACAATCAAAAATGCGGAAATAAAGAAAATTTGAAAATAAATGATCTCTGCCATTTTTATAAATTTATT
This sequence comes from Treponema sp., assembly GCA_050873685.1. Lineage (GTDB taxonomy): Bacteria > Spirochaetota > Spirochaetia > Treponematales > Treponemataceae > Treponema_D. The sequence goes on along the minus strand of JBNMJH010000009.1, from coordinate 108,303 downwards.
TAAAACTCGAAATTCGAACTATTGACAAGACTAGGAGTTCTAAAAATATTATAAGTGGCGAAATCAAAAACAAAATCGACAACATCTGACAGAAACTTTGGGCTGCTGGAATGGCTAATCCGCTTGCTTGCATTGAACAGCTTTCTTATCTGATTTTTATCCGCTCTCTTGATGATATTTAGATTGAAACTGAACAAAAAAAATATGATGGGCATCAAGGGAAACCATATTTTTAACGAAATCCAGTGCTTGGGCGAAACTGCTGATTTTCTTACAGACCCGCGGACTGTACAATTCTGAAGCCCAGGTAGTCGTAGCATTCGTTTGCATCGTAGCCGTAGCGTTCGGAGGCGAAGCAAAAAACTGTGTACGGGGAAAAACTTCCGCCGCGGCAAGTTCTCTGGCTTCCGAATTCCGGTCCTGCGGCAATTTCATGTTCCTTTTGCTCTGTATAGTCTGCAAACCAGTCCCAGCAGAATTCCAGAAGATTCCCGGACATATCAAAAATTCCGGCTCCGTTTGGGTTTCCTGTTCCTGGCGCTGGAATTGCGTCTTCAGAAAAAGGAGTTCCAGCTGTTCCTACTGCCATTGAAGAGTCGGCGTTTTCTGCTGTCCAGGCGAATTCAAGCGTTCTTTCAGTTTCGTCGTCGGAAAAATCTCCGCTGGCCTTGTTGCCTTTTTGAAGTCCGTGTTCCGACCAGCGCGCGGCATATTCCCATTCTGCTTCTGTTGGAAGCCTGAATCCGTTTGCTTGGAAGTTGCATTCTGCAAGATCGCATTTTGCAGTGTCCGAGGAATTTCTTAGAACTTCACCGTTGTATGTGTAGCACGGTGTAAGCCCGCAGTATTCGCTGAACGCATTGCACCAGACAATCGCGTCGTGCCAGCTTATCATTGTTACAGGCTGCCCGAAACTTTTTGGAGCCGGTGGTTTTCCGCGCCGCGCTCTTGAGCCTTCCTGGCCCGGATTTTGAAATTTGTATCCGTTTTTTTCAGCGTCCTTTCTTACCTGAAACCAAAGCGTGTAGGGCGTTTCGTATTTGTTCATTAAAAAAGCGCCGACTTTTCTTTTTGCTGTATAAGTCTGGACGTTTTCACCGATAGTGTAAGTTCCGCCGGGAATTTCCACCATGTCTAGCTCGTTGAACGCAGTTTTTGAATTCTGCGCAAAAAAATCAGCTGCAAAAATAAAAAGGATGAAGGTCAAGAATTTTGTTTTCATGCTTATTCTTCCAGAGCCGCCTCAATCGACTTCAGACGTCTTGCGGCTTTCCGCTCTTTCCGTTTCTGGGTTATTGATTTTTTAGGTTCCTTCTGCTTCCGAGGATATTTCGTTTCGTAGAATCCTAGAATCACATTTGTTATGAAAATTGAAACAAGGCAGATTGCCGAAATTATCCATACAGAAAGGCTTCCGTATTTTACAAAAGGCAAATCGACATTCATTCCGAAAAAACTTGTTATGAAGGTTGGAACCATCATAATTATGTTCAGGATTGAAAGTCTTTTCATGTATACGTTCAGGTTGTTGGAAATAACGCTGTCAAACGCGTCTGTTACGCCAAGAAGAACGTTTCTGTAGGTGTCGGCCATTTCGATAGCCTGCTTGTTGTCGATTTCAACGTCTTCCAGCCAGTCCATATCATCGTAGTCAAGCTTTATAAGTTTCGTCTTGTGGAATTTTTCAAGAAGAAGCTGGTTGCTTTTCAATGAAGTTGTGAAGTACACAAGCGACTTTTCAAGGCTAAGAAGCTGGATGATTTCCTTGTTTTCAATAGAAAGCTGAAGCTCGTTCTGGATTGCCGTTGAGCGCCGGTTTATTTCCTTCAGGTAGCGCAGAAATGTAATGTTCGAGCGGCCGATAATCCGCATTATGAACGCCGGAAAGTCGGCAAGAACAATTCCTTTTGCCCTTCCTGTTGCAAAATCCCTAAGAACTTCGCAGTCAGTCCAGCAGATTGTGATTATAACATTGTCTTTAAGAATAATTCCAAGCGGAATCGTAAAATACGGCGTTTCCGCGGAAGGCTCAAAAATCGGAAGCCTAAGAATTGTAAGAACGTAGTCATCGCCGTCTTCCAGGCGAGAAAGTTCGTCAGGGTCAAGAATATCAAGAATGTGCTCTGGATCAATTCCGTAGTTTTCCTGCAGCTGCTCAACATCATCGCGGGTTACAACCCGGGCGTCAACCCATGTCCGTGACTGCGCGTCAATTTCGTCCTCTTTTACTTTCACAAGCTTTCCGCCTGTCTGCTGCTGCCAGTAAGTAATCATAGGTGTGCCCTCGAATTACGGATTTTCTGCTGATTTTAAAAACCAAAAAAATACTACCACAAAAAAAAGCTATGGGCAAGGAGAGTTTTTTCCGCGGAAATTTGCGCATATTTTTTGTGATTTGCTTCTGTTTTCGATTTTTTTTTACTATAAACTAGTATGAGAAAAAAAATTGAATTGTTTTTTGTGTTTTTTTTGGCGGCCGCGCAGTTTTTCTGCTTGAGCTCGTGCGTTTCTGTAAAATCTTCTGTTCCGTATTACGCTGAATTTGAATTTTTGCCGGATGGAAAAGACCTTGCGGTTTCATTCAGTTTTTTGAACGAAAGCAAAAAGACTGTTGAAAAAGTTGATTTTTCGCTTTCGTTCTTGCAGAATGAAAATGGAGAGTCCTCGGAAATTTCACTTGAACTTCCAATGGAAATATCTGTGAACCCAGGCAAAAAAATTGAAGGCCGCTTTGCCTGTCCAGGTTTTTTTGCTGAATATGATGAGTCGGAAATTCCTGTGGTTGAATCGTTTTATGCGGAAAAAATTTATTACACCGACGGCACAGTCTTTGAGGATTTGTTCGGGCGGTACGCGGAATAAATTCCGCCGCAAATAAAAAAAAACAGGAAGATTTTGCTCTTCCTGTTTTCATGCAGCGTTGTATTATAACGGAATATTTCCGTGCTTCTTTGCAGGCTTGTCCATTGACTGTTTGTCTGCAAGGAAACGGAAGCTGTTTGCAACATATTTGCGTGTTGCAGAAGGCTCAATTACTTCAGAAATATAGCCGCGCTTTGCAGCGATTGTCGGTGTCATGATTTCCTGCTCGTACTGGGCTTTCTTTTCAGCTACATATTCGGCTTTTTCCGGGTCTTTCAAATCCTTTGCGTAAAGAATGCCGATTGCTCCGTCTGCGCCCATAACAGCGATTTCAGAAGTTGGCCATGCGTAAACATAGTCCGCTCCGATATGCTTTGAGCACATTGCAATGTATGCGCCGCCGTAAGCTTTTCGTGTGATTACAGTTACTTTTGGAACTGTGGATTCGCTGTATGCGTAAATAACTTTTGCTCCGTGGCGGATGATACCTTTCTGCTCTTCCTGAGGTCCTGGAATGAATCCCGGAACATCCACAAAAGTAAGAAGAGGAATGTTGTATGCGTCGCAGTAGCGGACGTGGCGCGCAATTTTGTCTGAAGCGTCGCAGTCAAGAACACCGCCCATTCCTGCTGGATTGTTAGCAATGATTCCGACTGAACGGCCTTCAACTTTTGCAAAGCCTGTTACGCAGTTTATTGCGAATTCTGCTGAAGTCTCAAAGAATGAGTTGTCATCAGTAACGTCTTCAATTACTTCGCGGATGTCGTAGCCTTTGTGTGTGTTTTCTGGAAGAATTTTTTCAATATGCTTTGATTTCTTGTGCTCGTCGTACTTGAATTTAGCCGCCTGAACAATTTCATCGCCGTAATAGTGCGGAATGTAATCAAGAAGCTTGCGTACTTTCTCAAAACATTCAGGCTCGGAAATGCAGCGGAACTGCGCAACTCCGGATTTCTTTGAATGGATTGAAGCGCCGCCTAAGTCTTCCGCGGAAATATCCATGAACATTACCGATTTTACAACTTTCGGACCTGTGATAAAAAGCTGAGAAATTTTGTCAACGGCAAAAATGAAGTCTGTTATTCCAGGTGAATATACAGCGCCGCCTGCGCAAGGTCCTGCAATGATTGAAATCTGCGGAACAGAGCCGGAAGCCCTTACGTTCTGGTAAAAAAGATCACCGTAGCCGCAGAGCGCATCAACGCCTTCCTGAATGCGCGCTCCGCCCGAATCGTTTATTCCGATAACAGGACATCTTGCCTGAATTGCCTTGTCGATAAGCTCAGCGATTTTTTTTCCGTGCATTAATCCGAGCGAACCGCCCTGTACTGTAAAGTCCTGAGCATATACGGCTACTTTTCTTCCGTTGATTGTTCCAAATCCAGTGATTACGCCGTCATAAGGAATGTCTTTTTTTTCCATTCCGAAACTTGTGCAGTTGTGGCGGACTCCAGAATAAATTTCCATGAAAGAGTCTTTGTCTACAAGATTGTTGATTCGTTCAATGGCATGCCATTTGCCTTTTTCGTGTTGTTTTTCAACATTGTATGTGTAAGCCATTTAAGTGGTAACCTCCAAAAGTCACTTATCGTTTTTAGTTTATATAATCAATGTTTTAGTGTCAATGACATTTTTTGAAAAAATGTCAAAATGGGTTTTTATATTGAAGCAGAATTCCGGCTAGTACCCGATTTTTTCCAGTCGTTCCTGTTCTATTTCCATTGATTTTCTTGTTGGAAGCCACGGATATTTTTTTCTTAGCGCGTCAACCGCCTCGATTTCATTTCCTCCGTTTTCGGAAAGCGCCTGCTTGAAGTCCAGTGAAACTTGAAGCGGCGAATAGAATTCAGAAGAGCTTGTCTGGTCTAGCTTTGTGATTGTCCATGACTTTCCTGAAAATCTTAATGTTACGGCTGTTGTGAATTCCTCTGCCTGGATAAGATTGTCCTGATTGTGGACAAGAAAATATTTCACTGTGTGCGTTGCGTCCGGCATTTTTTCAATTTTTGTGCGGCTTCCGTCCTCCGCGTAAATTTTTCTTGCAGGATGGTTTTTCTTTGTGGGAACTTTTATTTCAAGCGAGGAGGCATTTCCGTCAATCGAAAAATTTGTGATTCCGTAAATGTAGTGTGAGTATGCTTTTGTTGAGTCTGGCTCAAAGAAGAACCAGTTTTCCGGTGTTGAAATCCCCGAGTCAAAGTTGTATGCGCTTTTCATCTGGGTTGTTATGTAAATTTGCGGAACTTTTGAAATGTATCCTTGCGCTTCCGGGCAGTCTTTTGCGGCGCAAAGCATAAGGTCGGTGTCCATTGTGTGGATTCCCTTGTAGAAAACTTCGGCGACCTGCGCTGAGCTAAGCCCGATTGCGCTTGGCTTTTTTGCATTTTCACCGGCAATCGAGAAGGCGGCTATGGCAATGAAAATTCCCGCGCATAAAACTGCCGCGGCGACCGCGATGTTTCTTCTGATGAAGCGTTGTCTTTTCAGCCTTGAGTTTTGTGATGCCGTGAATTTTCCGGCTTTTTTTTCAAATTCAAGCTCAGGAATTTTATGTTTTTCGCTTTCGTTCCCGAGAACTTGTTTTTTCAGCTCGCCCAGAGGAAACGGATTTTTCAAATGTTTTCCCTGCAGAAGAAAATTCACTGCCTCGGCAAGATTTTTGTTTATTCCGTTTATTTCGTATTCAAGAGGAATAAAATTCCGGTCGCTGATTTTTTTGTCGTTTTCCTCCGAGTAGGGAAGCTTTTTTGCGGCTGCAAAATATGCCATTGTGCCGAGCGCAAATTCCGCCGCGGAATTTCCTGAGGCAATGAAATCACGCCAGTCGTTCTGGAAGTAATTGTACAGGTCTTTGCCAAGGTTCGCGGCTGCCCGGTCAAAAGTTTTTTCCGGAAGAAGAAGAATTTTTCCTTCCGCAAGGTCTGCGATTATTCCTGCGGCTCCGTTGCACGGAATTCTTATGTTGTTTTCTATTGCATGCACATAAATTTCGCATACGGCTAGAAGCGCCTCGTCGGCTTCTGCAGGTTCTTTTTCAATTATATCCAGAAGCGTTTTTCCTGCAAAATTTCCGCAGAAACAGACTTTCTCGTTTTTTGTTCTGATTTCTTCAAATTTCCATTCTGAAAATTTATTCCATTTTCCGTCGGGCTGCTTTTCAGCAAGAATCCCGCTTTCTTCGAGCAGAAGCGAGAATTTTGTTTTCCCGAACATTGTTTCATCCAGATTTGAATTCAGCCGGATTTTGTTTTCTTCAGTTTTTACCAGGCCGGCAGGAGCAAGAATTTTTTCCATTTTTTCCTCGGAAATCAATTCTATCATAAAAAAAAGTTTTATTCTGATTTTTTTTCTGTGATATAATAAGAGATGTGAAAGTGGAGGTTGCTATGAGCTACAGAATAATCACAATCAGCCGCGAGTATGGCGCAGGCGGTCATGCCGTGGGAAAAGAGCTTTCTAAAAATCTGGGAATTCCAGTTTTTGACGGCGAAATTATCAAGAAGGTCGCTCTTGAAAGCGGCTTGAGCGAAAAATATATTGCGGAGAAGGGTGAATACGGAAAAAAATCCGTGTTTGAAAGCTATTTTACGGCGGGAATGTATTACAAAGGTCCGTCTCTTGAAGATGAAATTTGGTCAGTCCAGACAAAGATAATCAAGGAGCTTGCGGAAAAAGAGCCTTGCATTATTATCGGGCGATGCGCGGATTTTATTCTGAAGGAACGGAACGATGTGCTGGATGTTTTTCTTCACGCTTCGTATGAGGACCGAATAAAGCGGCTTTCTTCTGAAGGCGTTGATCTTGGAAAGAAGCCGGAAAAATTACTGAATGACCGCGACTGCCGCCGTTCTTCGTATGTGCATTTTTACACAGACATGAAGTGGGGCGACTCGCGCAATTATGATATTACTCTTGACACCGGAAAATTCGGCGCTGAAAAGTGTGCTGAAATCATCGGGAATATCTACAAAAACTGAGCCGCGCGGAGAGGCTTGCGTTTCTACCAGTCTCTCTGAATGTATGTGGCTTTCGGTCTTGCCGTTATGTCAACTCGGCGGTTCTGAGCTCTTCCTTCCTCGGTTGAGTTTGTTGCGACCGGCCGGGTTGCTCCGTAGCCCTTGTAGGTGAAAATTCTTTCAGGAATTCCTTCGGCTGCAAGTGCTTTCATAACGGTTCTAGTTCGTTCTATAGAAAGATTCATTTGTCCGACTGGCTTGCCCAAATCCGCGGTGTGTCCTTCAACAAGGATTGTAAATTCGTTGTCCTTGATTATTTCCTGGAGCATTTCCGCAATTTTTCTGATTCTTGGCGCTTCCTGCGGCAAAAGTTCCGGCGAGTCAGGAATGAATTTCAAGTCAACGCTGAAAAGAATTCCGGTAAGGCTGTCGGAAACATCAACATCTGGAACTTTGTTTTCATATATATATTTTTTGATTTCCCTGTAGCTTGCGTAGTAGTCCGGCGTTTTTTCCGGAAGCTCCACGTCGTAGACCAGGTTTTTCTTGTCAAGAAGAATTACAACTTTTCCGTCCCGAAGAAGATTTCTGTTTTCTTCAACTGTAAGAATTTTCAGCGCGTCTTTTCTTCTGATTACCGGATCGGTGCGGTTTCTTCCATAAACTCGGCAGGCTTTTATGTAGAGCGGATTTCCGCCGACTTTGTTCTCGTAAAGCTCAAAGTTGTCCTGCCAGTTGTACTCAACAAGGCCTTCAGTCTGCACAATCTGGCTGTCCGCGATGTTTTTTTCGTACACGATGTTCATGTTTTCGTCCCAGACGGTTGGAAAGAAAGCTGGAAAAACTTCGCTTGAAACAAATTCGCCGTGCACAGGAACTGTTCCCCGCGCATCAATTATTATTCCTGAATATCCGCGGCTTGAAACTATATCAATCGGCTCTTCCGGCGTGTATGGGTAGCGGTGGCGTACAAGAAGCCGTCCTAAAGTGTTCATGTCGATTGTGTTTGTGGAGCTTGCGGAATTTCCGTCCGCGGAAAAAATTGCGAGCGTCTGGTCCGCGTTTTCTACAATAGAAGTTATCTGTTCCAGTGTGATTGTTTCGTCAAGAATCACGTCGCCGATGTAGTTTGCGGAATCCACATAAAGGGAAAGAACTGGATTTTTTAAAAGCGCCGGAGTTTTGATTTTCATAATGCTTTCCGCGGAATTTCTTCCTGCTGGAAGTGTTATCGACGCTTTTTTCAAGTCAAGATAAATCTGCGAAGTGAATTTTTTTTCAGTCCAGTCGACTTTGCTTTTTGAGTAAAGCGCCGAGCTGTCAATCTGGGCGTAAAGAGAATTTATTTTGCCTGTTATGCCTAGAAATGCGGAAAATGCCGCCGCAATCAATATTTTTTTCATATAGCTACCAAGTTCAGTTTCGGCAGTTTCAGCCGGATGTCTTAGTTAAATATCCCATCTGGTTAAGAGCGTATGCTGCGGAATCCTTCATTCCTTCCGGAAAACGGAGCGTGTATTCTTTGTTCGGCGGTGTCATATGCTTTACAAGGGCGCTGTTCAGGTCGTACAGTTCCTGCCTGTCAATCCGCAGCTCGTGTGAAAGCGCATTCAGATAAACCGAGTCGTAAACTGTAACGTAGTCAAACATTCCTGCCCGGGTTTCAAGCGTTGTTCCGTTCCATGCGCGCGCCTGCGGAAATGTTGTTCCGTAATAAGTTGAATTCTCAACGACATCGGCAATCGCAAGGAGTTTTGGAACATAGCCGGATGCCTGCTCGCTCAGGAATCCTTTTTCCTTCAGATACCAGAAATCTCTGCTTCCGGCGTTTTTTATGGCTTTTTTCAGCGCTCCGGCGCCGCAGTTGTACGCTGTTATGGCAAGAAGCCAGTCTCCGAATGTACGGTAGTTCTCGTTCAGTTTCTTCAGCGCCGCCTCCGTGGATTTCCACGGGTCAAGACGCTCATCAACGAAGTCGTTATATTCGAGCAGCCCCGAAATGCTGTTCAGCATGAACTGCCACAAGCCGGTCGCCCCCGATTTTGATTTTGCGTAAGGATTGTAGTCGGACTCAACAAGCGGCAGATATTCCAGAATGGCAGGCATTTTCCATTTTTCAAGCTCGTTGCGCACGAAAATTCTGTACTGCTGCCCTTCATCAAGAATTTTGTAAAGGTAGTTTCTGTGCGTTGTAAGATATTTTTTCCGCAGCTGCTCCACCGCTGTGTTGTCCATTCCTGGAAATCCAAGGTTTTTGTACACGGCTTCCGGGGCGCCCGCCTTTTTGCTTCCGCTTTCCGCCGGAAAAACCGCGCCAGAAAATGAGAGCAGCAATAAAGCGCAGATGAAAAAAACTTTCTTCCGCGGCATCAAAGTTTTTCACCGATGTAAATTCCAGCCCATTCCCAGTTTCCGTGGATATCCGGGTCGAGCGGAAAATTTACTTTTCTGAAATACAAGTACCATACCGAAACGTACTGGGACCAGCCCCATGTGCGCAGGTAAGCCTCGCTTGAAGTTGTCATTTCGTCAAGCTGCGCGCTGTAGCGGACTCTGTTTCCGCGCATGAAGTTTTTCATGCTGAATTCTTCCTGCGCGTTCGGATCCATTTCGTCCTGCTTCCACGACATTGAGAAGAAATTTACGCGCGCCCTGTATTTGTCGAGCGAGCGCCAGTCGTAGTTTCTGATTGCTTTTTTTACCGCCTGCTCAAGCGCCGGAAGGCTTTCAAAAGTCCAGTCCTTTGGAGAGTTGCTGAATCCTACAAGCTGCCGCGCCTTTTTGTATGCGTTCGGCTCACCTGCAATCTGGATTGTGGAAGAGTCCGGCTGGGCAAGAAACATTGAATAGGCTTTGAGCGCTTCGTTCCAGTCGCTTTCCTTTTCGTATTCAAGCGCAAGCCTTAGGTACAGCTCGGTGATTGAAACGTTTGTAGGAAATCTGTTTATAAGCTCGTTGAAATAATGGATTCTGCTTCGCGGATTCGTTGAAATCTGTATTAAATTCTGAAGGCACGTAAGGTGGACTGAAACTCCTTTTACAAGCAAGTCCTGGTAATTCACAAGAATTCTGTCAAAATAATATTCAGCGACCGGCTCCGCTCCGTTGGAAAGATAAGCGCATGCTGTAAGATAAAGCCAGTATGCGTTGTATGAGTCATCCGGATGCTCTTCAACCCAGTTTGTAAGAAAAAGGATGAGCCCCTGCTGGTCCTTTAAAGACACAAGGTTTGCCGCAATCTGATTTACAATTGCGTAGCGGCTCACAGGCTCAAGGTCGTTCTGGCCTAGAAGATTGAAAAGTTCTGTCTGCGCTTTTTCTATTGCCGCAGTTTTTTCGTTTTCTTCTGTTCCGCATGAAGTGAACATGAGCAGCGCTGAAAGAAGAACCGCGCTAAAAATCAGTTTTTTTGACGTCATGGCTTGAATTTATCATGTTCATTAGTTGTTTGCAAGACAAGCCTTAATAGTGTATTCTATTATGTAAAAAGTATTTGAATTTATTTGGAGACCACATGAAGAAGCCAGGCATTAAGCTTTTGAATACAATTCTTGCACTTGGAATGATTCTTATTTTCTCAGGAGTTCTTCTGACTCTTGCGTTTGCCGGAAAAAGCCCGAATTTTGTATCGTGGATAATTCCTATAGTGATTTTTCTTTCCGGGCTTGTGATTTTGTACAGCTGCATTGCATTTTCGCGTTCTTCGTTCAAGCTTTTTTCAGGGCTTTGCCTAAGCCTTTACGGAATATTTTCGCTTGTGCTTGCTTTTGACTGCTTTTCGGTCGGGCTGGAAAAACTGTGGCCGTTCTTTGTTGTAATCACGGCGTTCTGTCTTTTTGTTGCCGGACGCACAACTGGAAAAGTTTTTTCAATGAGCTACGACCTGCCGGCAATCTCGCTTTTTTTGCTTGGAACGATATTTCTTCTTTTTTCGTTTGACGTTATAAAAATGCCTCTGAGCCGGCTTGCCCTGCTTATCTGTCCTTTGACCTTGATTCTTGCGGGAACATTTCTGGTCATTCTGTTTTTCCATAGAAAATCGCTTCTGGAAATTCTTCCTGAAGATATGTCTAAAGAACTGAAAGACGAACCTAATTTCTCCGATAGTGAAGAATAATAACTGGAACAACTTTTGTGGCATTGAAAAAAATAAGCGGCGTAAATTATCTTTTTTTTCTCTTTTTCAGCGTTCTTGCGGCGGCGCTGTTTTTTTCATGCGCAAGCGTTCCTTCTCAAAGTCCGAACGGAGGTCTTGTCTCCGGTAAGTACACTGGAAATCCTGATGAGAAAACCGCGATAAACCATCAGGCTTCGGAAGAAAAGAAAAACAGAAGCTACACGTATTTTTCCGCAGTTCCAAAGGAAATAATGGCGGATGTTGAAATCGGCTCTCCTTCGTCTTTGCGGCGCGCAATCCAGGCGATAAGAAAGCAGGATTCCGAGCTTACTGAAAATGAGAAAGTTCTTATCGCGATTGAGTCGAACATAATGCAGATGGTCTGGACGAACGAGCGCGTTGACTGGGAATCTCCTGAGGTTTCCACAGGAAATTCTTATCTTGGCGCGATAAATTCTGCAAAAAACGGAATTTACGACACAAGCACGGGAAATGTTGATTTTCTTACAATTGTTCTTCCTTCGCTTGTTGTTGCCAAAGTTTCGGATGTTTCTTCCTTTTTTCTGGATTCGGAGGCTGCCTTAAAAAAAGGGCTCCAGCTTTGCCCGGATTCGGTTCTGGCTTCGTATCTTCTTGGAATGTTGTATAAGAAAAATTCATTGTACGAAAAAGCCGCGGAGCAGTTCAGGGATGCGGCCAGGAAAGCGCCGGAACTTTTTCAGGTTTTGTACGCGTATGCCGAGGCTTTGTATTTTTCTGGAAAACAGCAGGAGGCGGAAAACCAGATAAAAATTCTGCTTGAAAAATATCCGTCCGACGCAGGAGTTCTTAAGCTTGGCGCGCAGATTTATTTCTTGGAAAATGACTATTCAAAGGCGGAGGAATATATTTCCCGCGTTCTTCAGCAGGAACCGAACGACCTTTCGGCGGTTTTGTTCCGCGCCCGTATTCTGATTCAGAAAAAAGACTATATTCACGCGGCTTCGCTTCTTGATGTATATTCAAGGCAGGACAGCTTTTCAAAAGATTATCTGCTTTTGCGCTCGCAGATTCAGTTTGAATGGTCAAAAAATAATGCGGCGGCTGTGGCTACAATAGAAAACGCGCTGAAAAATTATCCCGGAGACAAGGATGTTCTTCTTTATGCGGCGAAAATTTCCAGCTCAACAGGACTTTCTGTTGCCGGCCAGACTGCTGAATTCTATGCAAACCAGGTTCTTGCCGTTGCCCCGGATGAAAAAGAGGCTCTGTTCTATGCCACTGAAGGATTTATCCGCGAAAAAGAATGGCAGAAAGCGTACGATGTGAGCTCAAAGCTGATTTCCGAGGATAATTCCAACCGCGGGTATCTTTTTAACCATGTTGAAATTTGTCTTGCGCTCAAACGTTATGACGAGGCGTGGAATCTTGTTTCCCAGGCTTACAGGCAGTCGCCGTCGGATGAAAGCGTTGTTCAGGCGTATATTTCTGTGATGGTTGCCTCCGGAAGAAATGCCCAGGCGCTTGCCCTTATAAACCAGCAGATTGATTCAGCCGGCTCAAAGCTGAAGAGCTTCCTGTACTTCCAGCGCAGTTTTCTGCGGGAAACCGAGGCGCTCAGTCTTTCGGACTTGCGTTCAAGCCTTATTGCGAATCCAAGGAACAGCGATGCGTTGTTCAGGTTGTACGAAATTTATTTTGCAAAAAACGACTACAGGAAAGCGCAGTATTATTTGAAGCAGGTTGTCGCGCTGAACCCTAATGATTCCGCCCTCCGCGCTCTGAATGAAAAACTGAATTCTCTTATAAAATAAATTTGATTATTTTTTTTTAGATGATATTATTACTGTATGAAAAAGATTTTAACTGCCGCCTCTGCGGTTTTATTTGTTTGCGCAGGACTTTTTGCAAAGCCGAAAAGCGTTGTTCCTGCGGCTGTTCCTGGTTCATTTGAAAATGCAGCACCTGCAAAAATGAAGGATGTCCTTGCCCTGGATGAAAAGATTTCTCCAAAGGACGATGAATTTGTTATCTATTATTATAGAAAAGACGGCAACTATGCGCCGTGGGCATTGTGGATCTGGGCAAATCCGGGTGGAGACGGCGGAGCAAGCTGGCCGTTCACGCAGAACTGGACGGTTTCTGACGGAATCGGCTATATGCGCCTTAAGCTGGACGGCTCTTCTACCGGCGGAACAAAAATCAGCGCGGAAAACGGCGGTCTTGGGCTTATTGTGCGCCAGAAAGATGAATGGAACAAAGACGGAAGCGATGACCGCCTTTGGAATATAAACAAGTCGAAGAAAGTCGCTGTTTTTTCAGGCGACCAGCAGACTTACGCGGCTCTTGACTACAAGCCTTCTGTGAAAAACGCGGAGCTGCTTTCCCTGAACCAAATTTCCGTGTCGCTTTCAGGCGGTTTCGCTCTTGATGTTGACGGCGGAAATTCCGGGTTTTCAGTTGTGTCTTCAGACGGAAAGGAATATGAGATAAAAAGCGTGCAGAATTCTGATTCAATTGATGATATTTCCCAGAACATGGCGAAGAATATTCTTTTAACATTGAAGCAGAATGTTTCAGTGAGCGATTCGCTTGTTGTGAAAAATCCTTCATTCTTGTCTGAGTCTGCCGTGAACAGCACAAAACTTGCGGTTAAGCTCGCCGAGTCAATGGTTCCGCCGGAAAACGAGGCTTTGGGATGCGTTTATTCTTCCGGGGCGGCTACGTTCAAGCTGTGGGCTCCTACATCTTCTGATGCAGTCCTGAATCTTTACAGAAACTCTTCCCAGAAAGAAAGCGACTATTCAGTTCCTATGCAGATTAATCCAAAAACCGGTGTCTGGTCCGCTACGTTCAGCGAAACAGATCCGGACGGAATGTTCTATGACTATACATTGAAGAATTCAAAGGGAACTGTTACTGTTCTTGATCCTTACGCCTCTTCAATGGCGGTTGACTATGGCAAGGGAGCTTTTGTGCGCGCCGCGGTTATTGATTTTTCAAGCCCGAAGGCAGGCAAGGTTGATGCGCCTTACGTGGAGCTTGCAAAGCGCGAGGATGCCGTTATCTATGAAATTTCTGTCCGCGATTTTACTTCAAGCCCGGACGCAAATGTGAAGAATATTCCTGGAACCTACAAGGCTTTCATTGAAAAAATTCCTTATCTGAAGGAGCTGGGAATAACTCATGTGCAGCTTATGCCTGTCCTGAATTTCTACAGCACGAACGAGCAGTACAAGGCTTATGAGAATTCTGGAACTGTGAACGGAAACAACTACAACTGGGGCTATGATCCGTATAATTATTTCACTCCAGAAGGATGGTTCGCTTCAGATGCGTCTGATCCGTACTGCCGTGTGCGCGAGCTTCGGGAGCTTATAAATGAATGTCACAAGGCTGGAATCGGGGTTCTTCTTGATGTTGTCTACAACCACATGGCCGGAACTCGCTTCCTTGATGACATTGTGCCGGGCTATTATTTCCGAACAAAGCCGGATGGCAGCTACACAAGCAACTCTGGCTGCGGAAACGATACTGCCACAGAACATTTCATGATGAAAAAACTTGTAATGGATTCAACTTCGCACTGGGTTCGCAATTACAAGGCTGACGGATTCCGTTTCGACCTCATGGGTCTTATGGAAGCGTCGTCTGTGGAAGATTCGTATGCGCTCTGCAGAAAAATAAATCCTTCAGTTCTTTTTGAGGGAGAAGGCTGGAAAATGTACAACGGCCCGAAGGGAACTTTCGGAATGGACCAGAATTATATGCTGAAAACAAATTCTGTTGCCGTTTTCAATGATGAGTTCCGTGACATTTTCAAGGCTGGCGGATTCAACGAGACCGGACGCGGCTTTATCACAAAGAAGGGCGCTTCCAGCGACAGGATTCTTCGCAATATTCTTGGAAATCCTGTTGTGAACTACCATGCGGACGAGCCGGGCGACAACCTGAACTATCTTGTGTGCCACGACGGGCTTACCCTGCATGATGCCATTGTAAACAATCTTCGTCTTGACGAGAAAAAGGATATAAAGGAAATTATACAGAGAATAAAGCTTGGAAACTTCTTCGTCCTTACATCCCAGGGAATTTCATTCCTTCACGGCGGCCAGGAGCGCGGAAGAACAAAGCCGAACATCACCGGCGCGAAAAATGAGTGCGTAGGAAATTTTGTCCGCAACAGCTACGATTCTTCTGACAATATAAACCAGTTTGTCTGGACTTTGAATTCTGACTACGAAAACCTTCTTGAATACACAAAAGGCTTGATTCAACTTAGAAAGTCTTTTAATATTTTCAGAATTGGAAGCGCGAAGAAAATCCAGAAAGCGGCGAAGGATCTTGAGCTGGAGGACAATCTTACGCTCGGATATACTTTGAAAGACGGAAAATCTACTTGGGCAGTCCTTGTGAACGCAAAAAATGAAAATATTAAAATAAATGTTGGCGTTTCTGCGAGAAGTAGTGTAATATATTGTGATAGTGATTCTGTTGATGTAAATGGAATAAGCTCGCCTTCCGGAGTTTCTGTAAACGGCTCTGAAGTTGAACTGGCTCCGCTTACAGCGACTGTTATCCGTTTTAATTAAACTGTTATTTTGGCCGCTAGTCAGGCTTGAATATGGAGGAAAAAATGAAAAAATTAGTTTGTGCAGCAACTGCTGTGGCATTGGCTGCAACTGCTTTCGCTGCTCCAAAAAAAGTAGCATTGAAAGTATGGGAATCTGAAGGTCCTGAAAAGGCTTTTATCACTTTTGCTGCCCGACAGTATAAAAAAGTTGATCCAAGCGTAAAAATCACTTACGAGCCGGTTGGTTCAACAGATTCTCGTGCAAAGATTGAGCTGGACGGACCTGCCGGAGTAGGCGCAGACGTCTTTGTTGCTCCGCATGACCACATCGGCGCGTTGGTAGAAGGTGGACACGTTCTTCCAGTAGATGATGCAGATGAATATCTCGCAAACTTTGAAGATGTTGCAAAGATCGGTGCAAGTTACGGCGGCGCTGTATACGGTTATCCGCTCGGCGCTGAGACATACGCATTGTTCTACAACAAGTCGCTTGTAAAAGAAGCTCCAAAGACTTGGGATGAAGTTATTTCTTTCGCAAAGACATACAACAACAAGGCTGAAGGAAAATACGCTTTGGTATGGCCGGTTGGCGACGGATACTATGGATATATGTTCATGGCTTCTTTCGACGCTCCGTTGTTCGGACCAAAAGGTGATGACCGCAAGCAGCACAACTTGAACAGCCCTAACGCTATCAAGGGTCTTACATTCTTCCAGAGCCTCCGCAAGCAGATTCTTGACGTTCCTGCTTCGGATGTTTCAGGAGACTTCTGCAACGCTCAGTTCTCTGAAGGAAAAGCTGCGATGATTATCACAGGACCATGGAAGATCACAGACTTCAAGAAATCTGGTGTAGACTTCGGTATTACAACAATTCCGGCGTTCCCAGGTTCAAATACTCCTGGAAAAACATTCTCTGGTGTTCGCCTTGCATTCGTTTCTTCTTACTCTGAATACCCTGAACAGGCAAAGGCTTTTGCAAAGTTCATCACTTCAAAGGAAATGCTTGAAAAACGCTATGAAATGACAGACCAGATTCCACCAAGAAAGGACATCGAGGCTACTGGTGAACTTTCTAAGGGAATCAAGGAACAGCTTGCTTATGCCAGCCCTATGCCTACAATTCCACAGCTTGGAACATACTGGTCATCAATGAATTCGGCTTACTCAGGAATCTGGGGCGGCGATGATGTTAAGGCAGACCTTAACGCTGCTGCCGCTGCGATGGAAGCTGCTAAATAATAAAACATTTTTGTTTGTTTAGTTGGGACAGTTACAGGGAAAAGAAAATCTTTGCTCTGTGACTGTCATATATTTGTTATTGGAGTATGGAATGAGTAACGACGTGAACCCAAAAAAACTTGAAAAAGCGCCACTTGCGTCTTCTTGTTTTATGGGACTGGGCCAGATTTTGTTCCTGAAGCAGTACATCCGCGGAGCTTTGTTTGCTCTTGTTGAAATTGTAATGCTTTGCGCGATTATCATTGGCTCGAAGAAAATTATCCCTGCAAATAATAAAGAGTACAATTATTTAAAGGGCATTCCGGATACAGAAGAAATTGTTGAGTATCTGGAAGATTCAGACTATTCTAAGCTTGACAATGTGCTGAAGGCTCGTGCCAAGGCAATGTCAAAATTCTTTACTAAATCAGCTGCTAAGGCTTCTGGAAAAGCTACGTATGAAACAGCGCTTTCGGATGCAGAGGATAAAAAATCCGACAAAGAAGAATATAAAGAAGCAATTGCTGAAGCTAAGGAAGAACGGCTTTCTTTGGTTGAAGAACTGCAGGAAACTTTTGCTGGTTTTGATTTTACTTATGACACAGATGATAAGCTTGCCGCTTATTCTGTTGAGACAGAAGCTTCGGATTCAATCATTGACTATGATGAAGTCTATGGAATTTATGAAGGAATTGCTGCTAAATATGACCATAAGCTTGCAAAGGTTATGGCAAGAATGGAAGCAAAGAACTTCAAGGAATCTGGAGAAAATCTTTTCGATGAACATTATGACGGTTGTGGCATTTGCCGTGCTGCCGCTAATAGTGGCCACAGAACTCTTGCCCACAGGGCGTGGTTCAAAGGACCGATTGTAACTTCTATTGCTGGTCTTATAACTCTTGGTTCAAAGCAACCTACAACTGTTACAAAATATATGGATCATTCCATCTTTATGATGATTAACGGTATTATGGCTATAATCATCATTGGGTTCTTTGTGCTGCTTTACATCCTTAACATCAATGGTGCTAAAGCTGGTGTTGCAAAGATTAAGAAATCTGGAAGATTCCCGACATTGAAAGAAGCAAAGAATGATATTTCACAGAACTCTTTCGCTTCTATTGGTATTGCGCCGGCTGTAGTTCTTATGGCAATTTTCTCTATTATTCCATTGCTTTTCTCAGCGTTGGTCGCATTTACAAACTATTCTTCACCAGAGCATATTCCGCCGAACAATCTTGTTGACTGGGTTGGTCTTCAGAATTTCCAGCAGATGTTCTCTTTGAAGGTTAGTTCTGAGCTTGGCGGCGGCGCATGGGCGAAATCTTTCGGCGCTTCTGCTTTGTGGACAATTATCTGGGCTATTTTTGCAACATTCACTTGTTTCTTTGTAGGTTTCTTCTACGCATTTGTTTTGCAGGACAAGCGTGTTGTAATTCCAAAGTTCTTTAGAACTGTGTATATCCTTCCGTATGCGATTCCAACAATGCTTTCTCTCTTTGTATGGGCGAACTTGCTGAATGGTACTATCGGACCTATAAACAGAACTCTCCAGCTTCTTAGAATTATTGAAAAGCCTATTCCGTGGCTTTCTGATCCTTGGGTAGCAAAGGGCTCGTTGATTTTCGTAAACATCTGGATTGGATTCCCTTACTCAATGATTCTTACAACATCTTCTATGACAGCGATTTCAAATTCGTTGTACGAAGCGGCTGTAATTGACGGCGCAACAAAATGGCAGCAGTTCAAGAGCATTACTTATCCTCTTGTTATGTTCCAGCTTAAGCCTACATTGATTATGCAGTTTGCAGGAAACATCAACAACTTCGGTGCGGTATTCTTCCTTACTGGCGGTGGTCCAAACATGCCTCAGGCTGGTCTGACAACTGTTACAAACTGCGGTGCTACGGATCTTTTGATTTCTTGGATTTATAAGCTTACAATGAACACACCTTCACGATACAACCTTGCCTCTGTTCTTTCTTTGCTGGTATTCGTTGTTCTTGTTCCGTTCGCGTTGTATAACTTTACAAGAACAAAGTCATTCAAGGAGGGTGAAGTATGAAAAAGCATTTTAGCAAGGCTACACCGATCAGCGTTATACTCAACTTGATTTTGATTATCAACGTTATTATTGTTATTTACCCTGTTCTTTTTACTATCAGTTCTTCTTTGACAAAGTCTAATTCTTTGGCAGCAACTTCTGTAATTCCGTTTACAGAACAGACTGACAAGTCTACTGTTGAAAAATGCGAGGCTTGTGATGGCACTGGAACTAAATATGTGGATATAAAATCTACATATAAAGATGAGAACGGCAAGACAAAAGTCTGGAAAGGCAAGAAACTTGTTGACTGCGATGTTTGCAAGGGCGAAGGCACTGTTGCTGTTCTGAAGACTTCTTTCAAAATCAAGAAACCTTCTCTTTACCAGTTCCGACGATTGCTTACTGGCTCTGAGCAGATTGTAAAGGGCGAGACAACAGTTCATGGAACTAACTATAAGAACTGGTATCTGAACACTTTGAAGATTGCTGTAATGAACACAATTCTTACAGTATTCATCTGTACAACAACCGGATATATTTTCAGCCGATTCAGTTTTACTGGAAGAAAGCAGATTATGGCCGGAATGATTGTACTTCAGATGTTCCCAAGCTTTATTGGAATGGTTGCCACTTATGTAATTTTGTGGAAATTCAATGCGCTTAACACTTTGTGGGGACTTGTTCTTGTTTATGCGTCAGGTTCAATTCCGTTCAATGCGCAGCTTATGAAGGGATACTTTGATACGATGCCGCGTGATATTGCAGAAGCCGCTTATATTGACGGCGCATCTCCGCTTGTTGCGTATCTTAGGGTAATTCTTCCGGCTGCAAAACCGCAGATTGTATTCCTTACGTTGACAAGTTTCACAGGACCGTGGATGGATTACATTTTCCCTCGAATGGTTTTGCGAAGCGATGACAAAAAAACATTGGCTGTAGGTCTTTATGAAATGATCAACGGCCGTTCAAACGACAACTTTACTATGTTCGCTGCAGGCGCTATTCTTGTAGCAGTTCCGTTTACTATTTTCTTCATGGCAGGACAGAAGACTTTGCTTATGTCTCTTGCCGGAACTAGTGGTAAAGAGTAAAAATAGCTTATTCCGTACTAAAAGCAGTCTGTAACTTTTTGCAGGCTGCTTTTTTTATTTTAAAACTGGCGAAAATGATGTATACTAATATGAATCCTTATTTATGATGTTTCAGGAGTTTTTATGAATAACATTAAAAATCTTTCAAAAAAAATTCTTGCATTTTCTTTGTTGTGTCTGTGCGCATCAGGAATTTATGCAAAGAAGAAAACTGCTAAGCTTGACCCGGAACTTGCTGTAACTCAGCTGGCTCCTGTTCAACGGCTTGCAAATAAACCTGGCGCTGGTGTTTACTACAGTCTTTTTGTGCGCTCGTTTGCAGACGGAAACGGTGACGGAATCGGCGATTTCAAAGGGCTTACAAAGCGGCTCGACTACCTGAACGACGGCGATGACAGCACTACTTCTGACCTTGGCGTTACAGGCTTGTGGCTTCTTCCGATTTTTGAGTCTCCTTCTTACCATGGATATGATGTTGATGATTATTATAAAATCAACCCGGACTATGGAACTATGGAAGACTTTGAAAATTTCATCAAAGAGGCGAAAAAGCGCGGAATCGATGTTATTATCGATATGACTTGCAACCATTCTTCTTCTTACAACAACTGGTTCGTCCAGTCAAAGAATCCTGCAAGCCCTTACAGAACATGGTACCGCTGGATTACGGACAATGATTCTGTTGAGCGCGGCGGAAAATACAATCTGAACCAGAAAATCTGGGGACACAACGTATGGAATATTGATCTTACAAACAAATCTGACCCGAACAATTATTCATATTACGCAGGCGTTTTTACTTCTTCAATGCCGGATTTCAATATGGATGAGCAGGCGGTGCGCGAGGAATTCAAGAAAGTTTTCAAATTCTGGCTTGACAAGGGCGTTTCCGGATTCCGTTTTGATGCTGCAGGACATATTTACAACAGCGTTGAGGTTGAGCCGGGCACAGAAACTATTTCAAAGGCGGTTTCGTTCTGGAAGGAGATGAATGACTATATTCTTTCTATTAAACCGGATGCCTACAGCGTTGCAGAAGTCTGGGAGCCAACAGCAATCCGCGCGAAGTACATGGGTGGAATGCAGTCTAATTTCCATTTTGACTTGGGAACTTTGATTACTCAGATTATCAACAACCAGGAAATGAATGACAACAAGAATGTGCCGGATGATCCTGATGTTTCAACATACAACGGATATGCACGAAGCCTTGAAAGTGAATACGCGATGTACGCCACGAACAACAAGAACTATATCGACGCGCCGTTCCTTTCAAACCATGACCAGGCTAGAAGCGCGGCCGCCCTTAGAAACAAACCGCAGAAGATGAAGCTTGCCGCAGATATGTACATTTTGGCGGAAGGAATTCCGTTCATCTATTACGGCGAGGAAATCGGAATGAAATCTGGCTCTGACGATCCTACAAAAAGAACTCCGCTTGTATGGAAGCCGGAAGGAAAAGACAAGATGACTCCGACCTGGTGCAACAGCGGCGCTTACGGAAATGTGAACGTTTACAACAAAAAGACTGTTCCGATTTCAGAGCAGGAAAAAGATCCGGATTCTTTGCTGAACCACTACAAGCGCGTAATCCGCGTGAAGACAGCGCATCCGGCTTTGTATGAAGGCCGGCTCAAGGCGGTTTCAACAGGAAGCGCGGTTCTGGAATCTTACGTAATGGAATCTGAATCTGAAAAAGCGTTTGTTGTTCACAATATTTCTTCAAAAAGAACAGAAACTGTTCAGCTTCCGGAAGCTGCCGCGGACATGACGATTGTTTACATGGCAAATCCTGGCGCAGAAGTTAAGGACGGAAAACTTACAGTTCCTCCGATGACATCTGTTGTTCTTGCTAAAAATAAATAAAACCAGGTCAAAATGACTTGCAGACCGGAATCTTTTTAGGTTCCGGTTTTTTATTTTTTGTTTTACAAATTGAAATTCCGGGTTTATAATTTCTGTAGAATTTGCTTGCATCTTGCTTTTCCTTGAAAGTTTTGTTTCTTGTTCAAGAGGACGCAGATGAGAAAGATTTTTTGCCTGTTTTTAACCGCTTTGTCTCTTTTTGCATTTTCGTGCAAAATTTCTGAAATTGAAATTGAAGAAAAATCTGAAATTTAACGGAATCTTGAAAATAGTAATTTTTTGTTATACTTTATAAAGATATTAAAAAAAGGGAGTGCTCCATGTTAAAACGTATTGTTTTATTTTTTTCTATTCTTTGCGCGGGCTTGATTTTAAATTCTTGCTCTGAATCGCTGGACCGTACATCTTCTGTTTCTTTTAAGCTTTCGGATTCTTTTTTCCGCGAAGCGTTGAATTCCGGCTCTGTTTCAATTTCTGATTCTGCATCAACAGCCAAAGAATATGTGGTGAAAGTTTCTGTAAGCTGGGACAAACAGAACAGAGTTGACGAAAAAACGGTAACTTTTGATGATGAAGGAAAAATTGTCTGCCCGGAATTTACTTTTGAAGATCTTCCGGCTGGAAAAACTGTGACAATTGATGTTTCTATTTCTTGCGGCGGAACAGTTATTTACAGCATGAAGCCTGTTAAGAAGGAACTGAAGCCTGGCGCGAATGAATGTTCTGTTACGCTGGAAAAACAGGTTGCGGATGTTGCGATTTCAATTGCGAACATAAAGTCCTTGACACTGGATAAATCTTATAAACTTGTTGTTGAAATCACAGGTTCTTCAAATAAAACTGCAAAAAGTGAATATCCGATTGATGAAACAAACATTTATACAATAGCGCAGAACAAGACAATTGGCGAAACCTTGAAAATTGAAGTTTCTGTTTACAACAACAACCTTTGCCTTTACAAAACTTTAGAGCCGGTTTCCGCAACAGTTGCCAAAGAAAACAACATCAATGTTACGCTTAGCAATGCAGTTTCAACAGCAGCTGTTTGGCAGAATAGAATGGGGAATTTTAGTAATTATAACTTTGCGTTGTTTCAAAACAAAAGTTATAAAGATAGTCAGGAAACTGCTTCATTGGCTGCCCTTGATAATACTGGAATATACACTTTTGATAGCAATGGGAATTTATGGGTAGCGACGGTTGAGTCAGATACTAATAATATGATTTTTAATATGTATGAAATGGATTCTAATGAATTGATTTATAATTCTTCTGCAGTACACTCTTATTCAATCACCTTGCCAGATGAATCTGAAGAACCTCTTGATATTTATTGGGATAATGATACATTGTATATTCTTTTTAATGATAATGATGATTCTGAATATCCATATAATGTAAAGACTTATAAGATTGAAAATGAAGAGTTTTCAAACAGGCAGGATGTTGATTTAACTGATTTTACATCTAATAATGTGCCAGTTGCACTTGCTGCACATTTAGGAAAGATAATTATCGTTTCACGAACAGCCATTTATTATTCAATTCCAGATTTAAAACTTTCTGGAGAACTTGTTGACTTGTCAAGTTATATTACAGAATATGGTTCTATTCCGCCTATTACAGACTTGCAGTTTGGAGATGGTCTTGGTAATGATACAGATAAGCTCTATGTGCTTGTTAGAAATTGTTCAAGCAGTATTTCTAACACAGATTCAGATTCTACTTATTATAGCAGCGGCGCATTAGTTGAAATTGATGTAGAAAATTTAGAAGGTAGCTATAAGCTATATGGAAATGCTGCAGAAAATAACACAGTGCAGATAACTGCGGCAGAAACAGACAAAGATGTAGTTTTTGTAAGTCCTGTGGATGATTCTAATTTCTTTGGACCGTATAAATTTGTTGCTTTGGCACCAAGAAAACTTGTAATTCTTGATGATGGCGTTTCTGTTGATACTGATAATAAAAAACTTACTAACAACGACGCACTTTTTGAATTTGACATTGCTGGAAAAACAATAACTAAGGGCGAATCAGTATCTGCCAGTGTTCCTTATGTGTCTGGCTTTGCGACAGACTGGTAATATTAATCCGCTCTAGGAATACAGCCTATGTTCAATGCCAGAAAAATTAAAGTTTCGGTGTGTATCCCTGTCTGCGGAACGGAGGAGTTTCTGCCTGAATGTCTTGAAAGCGTTGCTTTGCAGGCGTTCGGCGGGCTGGAAGTTGTTGTTGTTGACGACAATGGTTTTTCAAAAAGGAAAGGCAGTTCTGTTTCGGCAAAGAAAATTCTGAAGGATTTCTGCAGAAAACACAAAAAGGAAAAAATCGCCGCAAAATTCATAAGGCATGAAAAAAACAAGGGGCTCGTGGAAGCCAGACGCTCCGCGCTGTATGAATCGGAAGGCGATTTTGTAATGTTTCTGGACAGCGACGACGTGCTTCTTCCGGGCGCGGTAAAAGCGCTTTACGAAAACGCCATAAAAACCGGCGCGGACATTGTGCAGGGAAGGGCTTCGGTCAGCCGCAGGGGCTCCGCCTCCAGCCAGGTTTCTTCCGAGGCGCAAAAGAAACTTGACAAATTCTTTCCGGGAGAACTGGCCGGCCGGCAAATTTTCAGCGGATTTTTGGTTGAATCGAACCATTCCGGCTTTTTGTGGGGAAAGATTTTTGCCCGCGGACTTTGCATCAAGGCTTTTGAGAAAATTCCGCCGGTTTACTGCTGCATGGGCGAAGATTTTCTGACTTATTTTTTAATTTCATTTTTTGCAGAAAAATATGCAGGAATTGAAAGTTTCGTTTACAATTATTTTGTGAACACAGGAATGTCTTCCGGCCGAAAAATTTCTTCCATGGAGGAATGGAAAAAGATTTGCTCGGCGGCATCGGTTTTTACGGTTCTGCTGAATGAAGTTCAGGACGGAGGAATTCTTCTTTCTGAGCAGGAAACGGAAAAGCTGAATGAAATTTGCCGTTCTTACGCGGCGAACAATTTGTATCAGCTGGAAAAATCCGTTCAGCCTGAGTTAAAATCCGCCGCTTACAACGAGCTTTGCGACTGGTGGGGAAAAAATATGATTGAAAATATAAAAAAACTTATGGAGAATGTGGATGCGTAAAAAACTTGTTTTTGCTTTGATTTTTGCGGTTTTCAGTTTTGCAGGTTTCTGCCAGAATTCTGAAAAAATTTCAGAGCTTTTGAATACCGAAGAAATTTCAAAAGGGCAGGCGGCTTATTTTGTCTGCGTTTCCCAGAATTTTGCACAGGAAAATGTTCCGGAAGACGAGGCTTTTTCTGTTCTTGCTGAAAAGCAGTTTTTTGGCGGCGCGGAAAATCCAGCTGAAAAAATTGCTCTTTCAAAGGCTTGCTTCCTGGTTGCCCGCGCTTCAAATATGAAAGGCGGAATTTTTTATTCAATTTTTGGCTCGGAGCGTTATGCGTTCAGGGAATTCAAGGCGCTGAAAATTATTCCGGAAAATTCTGATCCAATGCAGAAAGTTTCCGGCAGGGAATTTCTTGCGCTTTTGAATGGTTTTGAACAGAAAGGAAAAACAAAATGAAAATGATTGAAAAAAATGCTGGTTTTGCAAAAAAGTTCCGCCGCGTGGTTTTTGCGTTCTTCGCTCTGGCTTCAGGATTCAGCTGTTTCGCGTTCGATTTTGGCGCTCTTGTAAAAAATGATTCCGCGCTTGAGGACTGCGGAAAAAACGATTTCAAGCTGAACCAGAAGAATTCCGCTTCGGTCTGGGTGCGCGCGCCTTTTGAAAAATCCGGGGAAAACCATTTTGCGGCGGAGTTTGTCTACAACTTTGAGGCGGACCTGCAGAATGAAAATTATAAGAATGCCCTTGATTTCAACCTTTTTGAGCTTTCGTTTTCAAGGGAAATTTCTTCCTCAACTTTGGGGCTTCAGGCAGGGCGTTTTTATTTTTCAGATTTGACCGGAAAGATTTTTTCCCAGAATGCCGACGGTCTTATGTTCGGCCTGAAAAACCGCTGGCTAAAATTTTCTGCCTACGCTTCGTACACAGGGCTTCTGAACGCCTTGAACACGGAAATGATTACGAGCGCGCCTTCAACTTTTTTGTACAGCGCGGGAAATTCTGGAAACGAAACTCCAGGCATTGAAAACGGCTTGTATTCGTTCAATGCGGATTACGACAAAATTTATGATTTTGCGGAAAAATATCTGGCTGCTGACTTGGCGCTGAGTTTTCCGAATCTTTTTGCGGGACAGACGCTTTCCGCTGAATTTCTGGCGGCTTTCCGGCTTGAAGGCGATGATTTCAACCGGATGTATGCAACGCTCAGCATGGAAGGACCGGTCGCTTCATCATTTTTTTATGACGTTTCGTCAACTTTAGGATTTGTGGATTACGATGGCAAAGTGAAAATTTCAAATCTTTCTGAAATCCAGCTTGAATATTATCTGAAGAATTTTTCGTTCTGTGCGGATGCGCTTTATGCTTCCGGCGAGCAGGGCGGGCTTTCAGCTTTTGCAGGATTTACAAAAAATGTCTCAACTTGTTCAGCGCAGAAATTTTTGTATTCAGGAATCTTGAAGACTGGACTTTCGTGCTCGTACAAGCCTTTTGAAACGCTGCTTTTTTCTGCTGGCTCTGATGTTGTTTTCAATGCGGCTGCCGGCGATAAAAAGGAAGATGTTGAATATTTCGGATTTCAGTATTCGCTGGGCGCGGTTTTTCAGGTTAAAAGTGATTTTCAGCTAGGTTTTTCAGCAAGACAGTTCATTGATAAGGATAATTCGGAAAACATAAAGAAAACTTGCTTTGATTTAAAGGCCGTTCTGGCTTTTTAAGGGAGTGAATTATGAAAAAAATTGTTGCTTTTGTTTTGTTTCTGTTCTGCTCGGTTTCTGTGCTGCTTGCGAAGGATTTTTCAGCACAGGTTTCAGCTTTTTCCGGCAAGGCCGAGGTTTTGTCCGGCGGAAGCTGGAAGCCGCTTGCTGTTGGCGACACATTGAAGAACGGCGATATGGTTCAGACTGGATTTAAAAGTTCCCTCACGTTGAAAATAAAAGATTCCACAGTTGATGTGGCGGCTCTTACAAGAATGACGGTTGAGCAGCTCGCGGAAAATTCCGGAAAAGACAATGTGCGTCTTTTTGTTGATGCGGGCGGAGTTTCTTCAAGCGTAAAAAAATCCGGACTGAAAAAAATTGGATTCACCGTACGAACTCCGGTTGCAACCGCTTCTGTGCGTGGAACTGAATTTTCTGTGCAGAACAATTTTGATTCTGTGAAAGTTGATACAACCCAGGGTTCTGTTGCCGTATGGAACGGAAAAAATTCTGTAAGCGTTGCCGAAGATTCTGAAAGCGCGGACGGCGATGGCTCAGAGGAAAATGCTGACGCCTTGGCTTTTGAGAATGCTCCGCACGGTGCTGTTTTTGTAAAACGCGGCCAGTCAACGTCCGTTACTTCCTGGGGCGCGTCTTCCCTAAGAAACGAGGCTGCGGCTGAGGCTTATTCAATGCCTAGCATTGCGGCGGCTCCTTCCGGAACTTCTTCACTTGTGGTAAATCCTTCTGTTCCGGACGATGTTTCTTCAACGCTGGTTGTGAAGCCGACTGTTTCTGAGCCGGAAAGCTCTTCTCTGACGGTTACAATTTCCGCAAACTGATAAAATATGAAAAAAAAACATAAGAAAATAAAGAAAAGCGCAAAATTCTTGAGTTTCGCGGTTGTTTCCGCAGTTTTTGCTTTTGTTTCGCTTCTGACGTTCGCAGGAATTTTTGAAAAGTTTGAATACAAATTCTACGATATTCTGCTTGGATTCAAGAAAGCTCCTGCTGAGCGGGAAGAAATTCTTCTTGTTGACATTGACGATGTTTCGCTGGAGCAGATGGGCGCATGGCCCTGGCCGCGGGACAAAATCGCTGATTCGCTGCTTTATATGCGTGAATTCGGGGCAAAAACTGCCGTTTTCGATATTGAGTATCTTTCAAAATCGGAAAAATCCGTGGATTATTCAGTCTATGATAAAATTCTTGAAAATCCGGCGGAAAATGCGCAGGACATCAAGAATCTTTTTTTAGACAACGACGATTATTTTTCGCGAGCGGTTCAGTTTTTCGGAAACACTTGGCTTACAATAAATTCCGCGAATCTTGCGATTGAATATGAAGAAAACGAGCTTGATTATGCGAAAAAGCGTTTTCTTTATCAGGCGGAGGATGAGAAAAATTTCCTGGAAAAGGAAAACTGCACCCGAAGCTACTCGGATTTTTCTCCGGCACTGGATATTTTTATGTCTCATGCGGCCGGCGCAGGTTTTACAAACGTTCGGATTGACTCTGACGGCGTGCGCAGACGGCTTCCGCTTCTTATAAAATATGATGACGGAGTTCTGGCTCAGCTTTCGTTCGCTCCGGCTCTGAAAATTCTGAATCCTGAAAAAATCAAAGTCCTGAAACATTCTGTTGTTCTGGAAAACTGCACATACACGGATTCTGACGGACAGCAAAAGCTTAAGACGATAAAAATTCCGGTTGACAGCCACGGCGCAATGCTTATCAACTGGCTGAAAAAGCCTTTTGCGGCGACAAAAACTATTCAGAACTCAAACGGCGGCTACGAGGAAATCCCGGATGCGGAAAACACTTCGTTCAGCCACTGCTCGGTTTACAATCTTTGGTTTATGTCGCAGACGGAAAAAACGTTCCGCTCATCGCTTGAATATTTTTTCACCTTTTTGAAGGCGGATTTTAATCCTGAGGAAACTGGTTCGGCGGCTTTTGAAGTTAATTCGCTTTTGAATGAGGCTGAAGAAATTGCGGAATTCAAGGAATATATTTTAAGCTGCATGAACGGTTTTGATGCGGACGGAAATGCCTTGCATGGCGGTGTGAGCGACGAGGTTTTTGCGGAGTATTTTGAGGCGCGGCAGAAATATTTTGAAAATCTTGCCCGTTTTGTGCGCGGAAGAAATTTTGAGGATGCAGTCCGGGCTTTCCCGGAAATTTATTCTGAAGCGGAATATTTTTTTGACAACGTAAGCGTTTTTACTGAATATTTCCCGGAAATGCAGAATCTTTTTGAAGGAAAATTCTGCATAATCGGAAATACTGGAAGCGGAACAACAGATTTGGGCTCAACGCCGTTCCAGAATTCCTACCCGAACGTTGGAACGCACGCGAATGTCTACAACACAATTATGACGGAAGAATTTGTGACGCCTGTCGGCTGGCTTCTGGCGGCTTTTGGGGCTGCCGTCCTTTCGTTTTTTGCGTTCGCCTTTCATTCTGAGCGCAAAGTTGTTGTGCAGAGCCTTTTTGGATGCGGACTTCTGCTGGTTGTTGTTGCGGTTCCGGTTCTGCTGATGCATTTCTTCAGAATTTACGTTCCTCTTGCTTCTCCGGTTTTGATTTCTGTGCTTTCGTTTGTTCTTGTAACGTTCATTCGTTTCCGTTCTTCTGAAAAAGACCGGAGGTTTATCACGGACGCGTTCAGCCAGTGCCTTTCAAAGGATGTTGTTCAGGAAATTATAAAAGATCCATCGAAGCTGGTTCTTGGCGGAAAAAACTATGATATGACGGCGATTTTCACTGATATTCAGAAATTTTCCGGATTTTCAGAGCTTCTGACCGCCGGCGAGCTTGTCGCCCTTTTGAATTATTACCTTACAAAAATGAGCGATATTATAATCGAGGAGCATGGAACTGTTGACAAGTACGAAGGCGATGCGATTGTTGCGTTTGTAGGCGCGCCGGTTGCGATGAAAGACCATGCGAAGCGGGCCTGCGCTGCTGCCTTGAAAATGAAAAAAGCGGAAGCGGCTATAAACAAGGAAATCCTGGAAATTGCGGCGCTTGAGGAAAAACCTGATTCTGTTCCGGCCGAGCTTTTTTCCGCGTTTAAGATTATGGTTCAGAACGGCAGGAAAATTTTTACGCGCATCGGCCTGAATTCCGGGGAAATTGTCGCAGGCTTTATGGGAAGCGACAACAAGAAAAACTATACTGTCATGGGAAACAACGTGAATCTTGCGAGCCGCCTTGAAGGCGTGAACAAGCAGTATTCTACCGGCGGAATTCTGATGAGCGAGGCGACCCGCAAAATGCTCGGCGAGGAATTTGTTGTGCGCAGCCTTGACCGCGTTCAGGTTGTGAATGTTAAAACTCCAATCCGGCTTTACGAGCTTCTTGCTTTCAAGTCTGATGCGGACGAAAAATTCCTTTCATATATAAGGCTCTGGGAGCAGACTATGAAGATTTTTGAGGCGGGAAATTATTCTTCCGCCCTGAATATGTTCAAAAAACTTCAGCTTGTTCAGCCGGAAGACAAAACCTGTGCGTATTATATTTCTCTTCTGGAAAAATTCTTTGTGCAGGGAAAAATTCCTACTTTGCAGGATGATTTTGGCGTAGCCTTCAATGCGGAAAATCCTTCAGACATGGATAAGTCCTGGATTGGAACTGAAAAGGAAATCAAAGGAACTTTCACGCTTCTGCAGAAATAGAAAGCGGCTGTTTCCTAGAGAATTGTTTCAATTTCCGTAAGGCTGGAAAGAATTTTCCAGCTTATGGCTTTTAGTTTTTCATCCGGCTGAATTTTGTCTGGAACCATTATTGTGCGGATTTTTGCGTTCACTGCGCTGTTTACGCCGTTCGGGCTGTCTTCTATTGCCACGGCGTTTTCTGCGGCCTCGTTTATTGATTCAAGCGCCTTAAGATAAATTTCAGGATTCGGCTTTGAATGTTCGACCATGTCGCCGGTTGTTATTGTCTTGAAATAGCTGAAAATCCCGGCGGCTTTCAATTGTTTCTGCACAACTGAATTTCTTGTGGATGAAGCCAGCGCAACTGTATATTTTTTGCTCAGATAGTCCAGCGCTTCCTTTGCGCCTGGCATTAAAGGAATTCCGTCGCGTTCGGAAATTTGCGTGAAAAGCTCGGATGTGCGGTCGATGAATTTTTCGCTTGGAAAATCTTTTCCGTAGATATTCCGTAAAAGCGCATAGGTGTCTGCCCGGTTTGCGCCCATGCAGCGCGCGTTTGCGCTGGAAATGTTCTTCATTCCGAATTCTTCCGCGGCGATTTCCCATGTTTTCCAGCTTATCGTTTCCGTGTCAAGAAGAACTCCGTCCATGTCAAAAATAACAGCTTTTATTTGTGCAGTTTCCATATTTTTATTATAGTGTTTATCAGAAAGGAATTGAATATGGATAGCCAAAAAAAAGAAGAAGAATATGCGAAAATTGAAGAGCTGATTTCGATTTTTGAAAAAAATAATCCTGTCTCGGCGGACAGAAAATTCGATTTGGAAGCCGTGAAAAAAACTTACTATGAAATGCTTGGAAAAGTTCTTTCAAATGCGGATGAAGAGGAAGACTTGAAAAAATGGATGGATGCCCATGATTTCTGGAAGTCGCCGGCAAGCACACGTTTTCACGGAAACTGGGAGTCGGGGCTTTGCGTGCATTCCCTGATGGTTACTGTTCAGGCGCTGAAATTTGCCCGCCCGCTTCTTGAAAATTTCTATAACACGCCGCTCGGGCTTTCTGGAAAATTTGAAATTACCGCAGAAGATATTGTTGTTGCCGGAATTGCACACGATTTCTGCAAGGCTGGAAGCTACACGACCGAATACAGAAACACGAAGGATTTTATGGGAAACTGGGTGAAAAAGTCATTCTACAAGACGCGGGAAGATTCCCGGAACCTTGGGCACGGAAATGAGTCCGTTCTGGATTTGCTGGAGTCTATGCCTTCGTTTGTAAAGCGGCGCACGGTTTTGGAGGCGGTCAGCCGTCACATGGGATTCAGCGATGTTACAGACACTGAAAAAATGAATTACTCGAACTTTCTTCAGAATCCGCTGGTGGTTCTGATTCAGCTTGCGGATGAAACAGCTGCTTCCTGGTGGGATTGTTAGAACTTTTGTATTTCGTTAAAATATCAGGAAAAGATTTATATTATTTTTAAGGAAAAGAAAATGCCAACTGACCTAAGCAAAATGCGCAATATTGGAATTATGGCTCATATTGACGCTGGAAAAACAACAACGACTGAACGAATTTTGTATTACACTGGAAAAATTCATAAAATCGGTGAAATTGATGATGGTCAGGCTACAATGGACTGGATGCAGCAGGAGCAGGAGCGTGGAATCACAATCTGTTCCGCGGCTACAACAACTTACTGGAACAAATATCAGATAAATATCATTGACACTCCGGGACACGTGGATTTTACAGCTGAAGTTGAACGCTCTCTGCGTGTTCTTGACGGCGCGGTTGCTGTTATCTGCGCAGTTGACGGTGTTCAGCCGCAGACAGAAACTGTATGGAAGCAGGCGGATTCTTTCAGCGTTCCGCGCATTATTTATATGAACAAAATGGACAGAATCGGCGCGGACTATTTCGGCTCGATTGAAGATGTTCAGAACAAGTTCGGCGTTGAATGTGTTGCCCTCCAGATTCCAATCGGCCAGGGACAGGATTTTGAAGGCTTGATTGATCTTCTTAAAATGAAGGAGCTTCGTTTTGAAGGCGATGAGGGCGAAAAAGTTGTTGAAAGCGATATTTCTCCAGACCGGATTGAAGATGCGAAAAAATGGCGCGAAAAACTTATAGACCAGGTTGCTTCAACAGATGATTCTCTTGCTGAAATCTATCTTGAAGGCGGCGAAATTTCCGTTGACCAGCTGAAAAAAGCATTGCGCGCGGCTACAATTTCCCGGGCTGTTGTTCCGGTTGTTCTTGGCTCGAGCCGCCACAACCAGGGCGTTCAGCCTTTGATTGACGCGGTGATTGACTTTTTGCCTTGCCCAACGGACATTCCGCCGGCAAAAGGAATTCACGTTAAGAAAGACAAGGAAGAGGAAGTTTCTGTTCCTTGCGACGCAGCGAAGCCTGCTCTTGGACTTGTATTTAAAATTCAGTATGACAAGGAAATGGGTGCTTTGGCATACGTAAGAATGTATTCTGGAAAAATTGCTTCTGGAACCCAGATTCTTAACATCAACAAGAAAAAGCGCGAGCGTGTGAACAGAATTCTACGTATGCACGCGGATAAAAGCGAGGCGTTGAACAGCGTTGAAGCCGGCGACATCGCGGTTTTTGTAGGCTTGAAACTTGCTCAGACCGGCGATTCAATTGGAAGCGAAGGATTCCCGGTTCTTCTTGAAAAACCTGTGTTCCCTCAGCCGGTAATTTCAGTTGCCCTTGAACCGGAAAGCATGAGCGAGCGCGACAAAATGAATGAAACTCTGGAGATTCTTTCAAAGGAAGATCCTACATTCACATACCACGAGGATGAGGAAACCGGTCAGCTTATCATAAGCGGAATGGGCGAGCTTCACCTTGATGTTCTTGTAACAAGAATGAAAGATGATTTCGGCGTGAAGTGCCGCGTTGGAAATCCTCAGGTTACTTACCGGGAATCTGTTACTGCCGCCGCGGAAATTACCGAGACATTTGAAAAAGTTCTTGCAGGAAAAGAAAACAAAGCCGGTCTCACGTTAAAAGTTGAGCCACGGGAAACTGGTTCTGGAAACAGCTATTCATGCACTGTCCGCGGAAAGCAGGAAATTCCTGATGAAATCTTTGAGGCGGTTGAAAACGCGCTGAAATCATGCCTTGAGTCTGGAATCAACTACGGTTATCCGTGCGCTGATATTGCAGTTACTGTTACCGGCATTGACTACGACGAGCTTACAGCTTCTACATTCGCTTTTGAAGCGTGCGCGGCACAGGCGTTCGACAAGGCTTGCAACCAGGCTAAGCCGGAGCTTCTTGAGCCTGTGATGAACGTTGATATTTCTTGTCCGAAGGAATTTGTGGGCGAGGCGATGAGCCAGATGACACAGCGCGGCGGAATTATTCTTGGCCAGGATTCAAAGTCAAGCGAGGAAATTATTCACGCGCAGGCGCCGATGGCGAAAATGTTCGGCTTCACAACAAATCTTCGCTCCGCAACAAAGGGAATGGCAAGCTTCAGCCTTGAATTCAGCCATTTCCAGGTTAAGGAAGGCGGTCTTGGAACTGCGTACTGATTTTAGATTCGGGATTTGCAGGTTGAAAAACGCTTTTAATCCTTGCGTTGGCCGCCGATAATTCTTGTGAAAACTTGTGAGGTGCAAAATGAAAAAATATATTCTAGTTATGCTTGCCGCTCTTGTTTCATTTGCGGCTTGCGCACAGAAAAAATCGGGGCAGCCGGCGCAGAATGCGCGGAAAGCTGAAAAACCGGATTTTGTGAAGATTGACGAAATTCTTTCAAAAATGTCACCACGCGCGCAGGAAGAAATAGTTATTTCCGACAAAAATGAATTTCTTTCAGACTTGTACAATGTGCTTTCTGAAGAGAAAAAATACCGCAGCGATGACTTGAACCTTTATTATCTTATTGATAAAAGACATCCTGTTTCTTCAACTTACGTTCCGAAGGACTTGGTTCCTCTTGTGAAAAATGAATTTTACTCGCTCAACCGGAACGACCTTTCGCTGCGCCCGGACGTGGAAAAGGCTTTGCGCGAAATGGCTCAGGCTTCGCTGAAAGACGGAATCCGGCTTCTTGTGAGCTCAACTTACCGTTCATATGACTACCAGAAAAATCTTTTTAACTACTGGGTTAAGGTTGACGGCCTGGAGGAAGCTGAAAGGGAAAGCGCTCGGCCTGGAACAAGCCAGCACCAGCTTGGCGTTGCGATTGATTTTGGCTCGATTACAGATGATTTTGCAGACACCGAGATGGGAAAGTGGATTTACAAGAACGGCTCGAAATTCGGCTGGAGCCTTTCGTTCCCGAAACAGTACGAGGATATAACAGGCTACCGCTGGGAAAGCTGGCACTTCAGATATATTGGGGTTCCAGCCTGCCGTATGCAGGAAAAATGGTTCTGCGGCGTCCAGCAGTATATGCTTGAATTTATTGACTTGTGGAAGCAGTACGAGCTTGTCCGCTAAGTTTTTCAAGTTTCCGCGGATGAAAAAAAATATAAAAATACAGATAATATTATTGACATAAATCTTATTTTTTTATATATTATTTTCACCTGCGGCGATGTTGGAATTGGTAGACAAGCAAGGTTGAGGTCCTTGTGTTGCAAGACGTGCAGGTTCAAGTCCTGTTCGCCGCACTTGTCAAAGGGAATGCTTTAAGCATTCCTTTTTTTTTGAAAAATGGAGTTTTACTATGGCTGATGTGAAATCTGCAATGAGAAAAGTTGTTTGCAATGCGCTCAACGATTTTATGGCAACAAAGGGCGGAGATTCTGTTGATGAGGAAAAAATTGTGGTTCAGACTACGCCGAATCCGGAAATGGGCGACCTTGGAGTTCCGATGTTTGCTTTTGCAAAGGCTTTGCGCATGGCGCCTCCGCAGATTTCAGCTGAAGTTGTAAAAATTATAAATGAAAAATATTCAGGCGAGGCGAAAACTTGCGGTGAATTTGCCGCTGTTGGCCCGTATGTGAACCTGAAGCTTAACAAGGCTGACCAGGCTGGCTCAATCTTGAAAAAGATTTTTGAGCAGGGCGAAAAGTACGGTTCTTTGAATGAAGAAGGAAAACCTTTCCTTGACGGCAGAAAAGTTATGATTGAATTTTCTGCTCCTAACACAAACAAGCCGCTTCATCTTGGACATTTAAGAAATGACGCGCTCGGAGAGTCTGTAAGCCGCATTCTGAAAGCCGCCGGCGCTGAAGTTCAAAAGGTAAATCTTGTGAACAACAGAGGCGTTCACATCTGCAAAAGCATGCTTGCATACAAGTGGTTCCACGAGGCTAAAGGCGAAACTCCGGAATCATTGGGAATAAAGGGCGACCATTTTGTCGGCCAGTGCTATGTTGAGTTCGACCGCTGGCTGAAAGGCGAGAAGGACAAGCCGGAAACAGCTCATCCGGAGGCTCTTGCGCAGGCAGAGGAAATGCTTGTTAAGTGGGAAGCCGGCGACCCGGAAGTTCATGCTTTGTGGAAGAAAATGAACGACTGGACAATCAGCGGAATCAAGGAAACTTATGCGCGCACCGGAGTTTCTTTTGACCGGTTCTATTTTGAAAGCGAAACGTACTTGAAGGGAAAGGATGAAATCCTGAAAGGCCTGGAAAAAGGCATTTTCTTCAAGGCGGAGGACGGCTCTGTTCGTATTGATGTTACAGACGTTGTAGGCAAGGGAAAAGATGAGGACAGTCACGAGAAAGTTCTTCTGCGCAAGGATGGAACTTCTGTTTATATTACGCAGGATATTGGAACTGCAATCAGCCGACATGCGGACTGGCCTTTTAACCAGCTGGTTTATGTAGTTGCAAGCGAGCAGAACTATCATTTCAAGATTTTGTTCTATATTTTGAAGAAACTTGGCTTTGACTGGGCTGAAAAACTTTACCATCTGAGCTACGGGCTTGTGAACTTGCCTAGCGGACGCATGAAAAGCCGTGAAGGAACAATTGTTGATGCGGACGACCTTCTGGATTCCCTGCACAGCGACGCTCTGAAGGCGATAGAGGAGCGTGGCCGCGAGGCGGATGTTGATGCGGACGATGTGGCTGAAAAAGTTGCGCTTGCGGCTCTGCATTATTATCTTCTGCAGGCGACTCCAATCAAGGATATGCTTTTTAATCCGGCGGAAAGCCTTAGTTTCAACGGAAACACAGGGCCGTATCTTCAGTATATGGGCGCAAGAATCAGCTCTATTCTGGAAAAAGCCAAGGCTTCCGGTGTTTCTGCAAGTGTTGAATATGCGGACTGCCTGAAAGCTCCGGAAGAATGGGAGCTTATAAAAATGCTCGGCAACTTCCCGGAAACAGTTTCCAAATCCGCGGAAAACCTTGATCCAAGCGTAATGGCGGCTTATCTTTACGAGTTGAGCAAGCTTTTCAGCAAATTCTACCAGAACTGCTCAATTGTGAACGCAGAAACCGCCGAGCTTAAAAGCGCGCGCCTTTTCCTTGCGGAATGCACATTGACCGTAATGAAAAAAGCCATGAACATGGTTCTTGTTCCGTTCCTGGAAAAAATGTAGAAAAACTAGATTATTTGAGTCAGCGGAAAATCCATTCCGCTGATTTTTTTTGAAGCGTAAAAATCTCTGCTTTTGAAGATTCTTCTGCCTAAAGTACAAACTGCTTCATTTCTGCTTTTGTTAAAGGACGTCCAAGGCGTTTTGATAAAAGAATTGCTTCGCGTAAACGGAAAATCTTTCCATCAGAAGGCTCTGTGAGTCTTGAATCAGGCATTTCTTCTCCAAATCTCATTGCAGAATCGGATTCGCAGAGTGTAATTGTGTATGTATCACAAACGACAGGTTCTCTTTCTTTTGTTGCAATCATTTTAAGCCTCCTCTGAAAAATATTTTTTTATGAGTGTCAAAGCTGCATAACTGTCAATAAACATATTCTGGTCATCGATGTTCTGTGCTTTTAAAGTCTGTCTATAATGTTCAACCAAGTTTGATTTTGCCTTGAACTGAACAAAGCCTTCA
Organism: Treponema sp.; assembly: GCA_050873685.1. Taxonomy (GTDB): domain Bacteria; phylum Spirochaetota; class Spirochaetia; order Treponematales; family Treponemataceae; genus Treponema_D. The sequence goes on along the minus strand of JBNMJH010000009.1, from coordinate 71,142 downwards.
TTTCCTGCATTCCAGCTTAATTTGCAGGCAATTGCAAATAAATGCGCGCCAACTCCTTGGTAAATGCCGCTTTTGCCACGATTCATTGGAGCTGATTCTACTACATCAACGTGGGTATATAATTGATCCCTGATGTGTTTTAAAGCAATCAAGCCCTGCCGTTCTTCTGAGCCTTTTATCAGGAGTTCATATATTTCATATCCATTTGAATGAGGAATACTCCAGTCAAACAGCCAGCCATTAGCCATAAGTTTTTCTGCATCAGCTTTTGTTATTGTTTTGGAGATACGTCTGTATTGAGTGTCGCATTCTTCCTTAGTAGCCCGGTTCACAAGGCAATTTGTAAGGCCGTCAATTTCAATACTAATTTCCATAGCTGACTCCTATTGATAATTATAACACAAAAAAACAGTTTTGTAAGGTTGTAATTTTTCATAATAAATTCCGTACGCAAGTTATGCAGGTGTTTATAATATAATGAAAATGGGTTGCAAAGATTGTATATGTATTTTTTTTTGTGAAGCGTAAAAATCTCAGTTGCTCTTTGCTGGAAACTCACTGCTTTTTTTTAAATTCTCAGTGCGGAAAAATAAATTCTCACTGAGTTTCTGATGGATTCTCACTGAGAATTTGCCTGCCTGCTGTGAGAAATGTTTTTTTTATTCGGGAAGCGGATTTTTGTTATTTTTTTTGGAGATTTTTATTTTAAAAGCAAAATCCTAGTCCTGCGCAGAAAACTGCCGAATAAAAGTCCGAACCGGATTTTTGATATGATTTTGAAGATGAATTTTTATAGCTTTCGCCTTTGCTTTTTAAGCCAAAGATATAGCTGATTTTTGAATATGCCTTTAAAAGCCTGTTTATTTTGTAGGATGCTTCAAGTGTTGTTTCATAATACTTAAAAAGTGGATATTGTATTTCTTCATATTTAAAACTGTTTGTTTTTCCAAGGTGATGGTCTAGCGCATAAATGTAGGAAATCGGACTAAAAAGAAAACCTGCGCTTATTTTTGTCTTCTTTAGCCTTAAGTTGAAAAAAAAGCCTGTGTTAAAAATCAACGTGCATCTTGAATAGTCAATTCCGGCGAGTTTGTATTTTTCATCTGGAAAGTAATGCGCATTGTCATCGTTCCAGGAAACCAGTTCGCCGTTCTTTGACCATTCCTCTGTTCCGTACCATCCGTAACCGTTTCTGGCTTTGTATGAAGAATAAAAGAACTTTATTCCCGCGGCAGGGGAAATGCTTAAGAAATTGTTAAGATAGAATTCGTAGTTGTATTCTGTTTCCAAACGGAAAGCACATTTGATTTTGTTTTCATTTACGGAGTATGCATAGTTTATGCCGGATTCTGACCAGTCGGAATCGGTCATTTTTCCGCATTCTAGAGGCAAACTGAAGAAAATATTGAATTTAAAATAATTGTTTTTCAATTTGAATAAAAAGTTGCTTCCAACACTTATGGACGGTTTTTCTTCCCATTCCAGGTAGCTCCACAGGTTGGCGCTGTAAGGCGAGTATAGATATTCTCCCATTGAGCCGAAGGAAAAGCCTATGTTTGGAATGATTTGAATTTCTGAAAAGCATTTTGAAGATGCAAGTAAAAATATTGAGAGAATAAGATTTCTGAACAAGTGTTTTTTCTTCATAAATACGCTGCTTGAAAATAAAAAAAGACACTTCCGACCGAAGTGCCTTTTTGCTTTTAGCGGATGAAACTATCTTTCATCGATGTTTTCCATCAGTTTTCCAGTTACATCGCTCTTATTTGTGCTGTAGTTTGCAATAAGTTTTACGCCTTTTTCAGCGTTACCGTAGCAAAGAATTCCACCCACAGCATAATCTTTCTTGTTGATAGTATTTGTGTAAGTTGAAGCAGAAGCATCGTATTCTGCAACTTTTACATCTCCAAGATAAACAGAATATTTCTTGTTTTCCTGTGTGATTTTTACAACACAAGTAACTACATTGTCCTTTCGAGAGTACATTTTGTCTGTAAGATTGCACCAACCGCTTGATTTTGCTACAGTTTCAAGGTCTGTTGCGTTGGAGCTTATAGCTTTTTCATCTGTGTCCAATGATTCTGAACCCGGCTCAGAAACTCCAGTGTATCTTTCTACATAGAATTTCTGTGTTTTTGGGTTTACACCAATCAAGTTGAAATCAACTTTTTTGGCATCTTTTGTATTTTTATTATAGTCAAAAGCAAATCCTGCAACAGAAGCTGCTCCGTCAGGAAGTATGCATTCATCCAAATTTAAAGTAAGTGTTGTAGTGATTTCTGCACATTTTTCATCTCTGGAAAACTGTTTCCAATAGCGACGGTATTTTTTTGTCAGTTCAGTTTTTGCGCTGTCTGTAGCATCAACAGTCATTGTGAGATTCCACTTTGAACCGTCAGTATCGCCCTCGCCATCTTCATCTGCCTTGCAGCCAACAAACATTGTCGCCATTGCAGCAACAAGCACTGCACTACTTAAAAGAACCTTTAGTGTGTTTATTGTCTGCGTATTATAAAAAATACAGTCTTCCTCCCGTTCCCAAATTTTGAAAACAAATAGAAATTTCCTGTATCTTTTTATTCAAAAAAGGTGAGGAAAAAAATGACGTACGGCTATATTCGTGTAAGCACAGACAAGCAGACCGTGGAGAACCAGCGTTTTGAAATAAGGCGGTGGTGCGGAATCCATAATATTCTTATTGACGGCTGGATTGAAGAAACTATAAGCGGAACAAAGAACTACAGAAAGCGGAAACTCGGCTCGCTGCTCGGAAAAATCAGGAAGGACGATACAATAATCTGCACGGAGCTTTCGAGGCTCGGAAGAAATTTCTTTATGATTATGGAAATTCTGAATATCTGCATCGCAAAAGAATGCAACATCCGGACAATAAAAGAAAATTTCATTCTTCAAAATGACATACAGTCAAAAATTCTTGCTTTTGCGTTTTCCATAAGCGCGGAAATAGAACGCCAGCTCATAAGCCAGAGAACAAAGGAAGCGCTTGCCGCCCGCAAAGCTTCCGGCAAGAAACTTGGAAGAATTCCTGGAAAAAGAGGCCGTCTGAACCAGAAATGCGTTTCGCAGAGCAAAAAAATAAATTCCCTTCTGGCCGCAGGAACGCCAAAATGCAGAATCGCCCGCGAAATAGGAGTTTCCGCCGGAACTTTCTACCGCTACCTGGTCTACACAGGCAAATTCATTCCGGAAAATCGCCGTTCCGAAAAATGGAAATCAGGAATCTATAAATAGAAGACTTTTTTTAATATTGACAATTTTTCTTATGAAAATATAATTAAAGAAAAACTCAAAAAAGAGGAGAAAAAAAATGAAACTTTCAAAGGTTCTTTTAAGTAGTGCAGTTGCCGCTGCATTGGTGTTTGGTTTTGCGGGATGTGCGGATGGCTCTGATGATGGTGATGCAATCAATGGAGAAAACATTGAATTTACTCATGGTCAGGCAAGCGACACTGTTACAGCGGATGATGCTGCTGGTTACAACTACTACCGTGGATTTAAAACTACAAAAACAAATCACTATAGTTCAAATGCGTTGATTACAATTGAAAAGCCAGAGTTGTCTGCAACTGATGCTAGCCATTCTGTTGTTTCTAATGCAGGACTTGGATTTGTATTTGGTGAATATGATGATTCTGAAAAAGTAAAACAGGACGGAAAAGATAAGAGTGTAAAAGTATATACATTTGGAATTGCTTCTGTTCGTTACAATGTTAATACAAAAAAAGTTCAGTGGTATGTTTCTTGGGTAGAGAAAACTCCTGAAACTGTATTTGGCTATAACAACAGTTCTGATTTTACAGACAAAATTGGCGATGATAAAGTAGAACTTGGCAAAGAAACTCAGATTATTCCTACAAGCGGAGCATGGGAAAATACTTCTGTTGCTCTTACAGATGGAAACCTTGTTGTAAAAATTGCTGTTACTGCAAATGATGATGGTTCTTATAAAGTTGAACTTCAGAATGCTGACGGATCAGAAACTTATGAAACAGCGACTATTTCAAATACTGTAACAGGTTTTGAAAAGAAAACTCAGCAGAGAATTGGACGCTATCTAACAGTTTATTATAAGCAGACTGTAAAAGGAAGCATTGCTTATTCTGATATTCAGGGCAATCCAATTCCAGCAGATTATGATGAGGAATAAATGAGAAAGTCTTTGCAATTTACAAGAATTCTTGTTGTTTCTGTTTTGACTGTATTCTTTTTTGCAAGCTGTGCGTCAACAAAAGTTTCTTCGCAGGCGAAAACTCCAAATACAGTTGACGCAGATTCAACAGTTGTAGTTCAGGAAGCAAAATAAATAAAATAACGGGGCGCTGGATTTTTTACCAGCGTCCTTTTTTTGTTTTTTAATTTATATGCGGAATTATTGTTTTTTATTTGTTTTTTTTGTATTTGGCGTTTCTGCGTTTTCTGAACAAAAAAAGGATTTTCTGCTTGAAATTACACCTTATTTTAGTTTCTCAAAAGGTTGTTTGAATGAATTGATTTATTCAAGCTCCGATGATTCAATAATGAAAAGTAAGCTTGAATGGAACTTGAATTCATTGTATCAGTTTGGAGCAAAGGCAAAATTCGGATGGAAAAATATCTATATTCTTGGAAATGCAGATTTTGCGTTGCCTGTAAAATGCGGAACTTTGTATGACAGCGACTGGAACGCTTCTGGAGAAATAAAAACCATTTATTCAAAATTGGAAGAGAATGTTGGCTTGATTTTCAATTCATCTATTGGACTTGGATATAACTTTAGTCTTGCAAATAAAAACACTGAAAAAAAATATTTTACATTTTCACCTTTGTTTACTTTTGATTATTCGTATTTCAAAATAGAAGCCGGTAATGGTTATGGGTATTTCGGGGCGGAAGATTATTCCTTGAATGGAAAAGATGTTCCATGGAATAGTGAATATGCTGCATATCACAAAGTATATGGTATAGATTTAGAAAGATTGTATTTTAATTTTTTTTCTGGCTTTTTATGTGAAATATATCCTTCTGAAAAAATATTGTTTGGTTTCAATTTAAATTTCAGTTTCTTTTCTTATATAGTAACTTATGACAAGCATTTTGCAAAAAATAGCTGGTACAATTTGAACGGCTATCAAAAAGGTTCATTTGATTATTTGAAGTTTTCTGTTTATTCTAGCTATAAATTTTCAAGTAATATTGCTGCATTGATTGAACTTGATTTATTGAACGGAAATTTAATGAAAGGAAATTTTTATCATAATTACTATAGTTCAAAACCTGTCCTTTCAAGGCAAAAATCTGGCAGCAGCACTATTCTTTATGGATTAAAAATAGGTATGACTTTTTCAGTCTTTTAGTTTTTTATGGACGATTGAATCAAAGATGTCTGAAGACTCTGTTCGGCGTGTCCGCCTGAAGTCTGAGACAGAAATTCTTTCAATCTGCTTTTCCCAGTTTCGAGAAGAACAGGATATAAAGCAGTCTGAAATGCAGAATTTTACACAGACAGCTGTTTCAAAAAATAAAAACTCGAGGACATGAATTTTTTGTGATTCATTTCCGTTCCTTCACTATACTTGCGGCTCTGCAAATACAGTAATGCAACGCCTCGCTTTATGTCCGTAGAATACTTCTGAACAAGTCCATAGCAGCCTCTGAATTGTTTCCATAACGCGGTTTATCTCCTTTCCGTGCAACACACCGCTGATTAACTAGTCAGTGAGCCGCTGATTAGTCTAATCAGCGGTCTAATGATTAACATAATCAGCAGTCTGTTGATTAACTAGTCAGTGTTATGATGATTAGTTAGTCAGTGCTGTGCTGACTAGCTAATAAGCGCCGTGCTGATTTGCTAGTCAGTGGCATGCTGATTAAAACTAAAACTGGCGGTGAAAATTTCCTTGATTTTTTTGTGATTCATTTCCGTTTTTTGCAATTTTTCCGCGATAAATATCTGGAGGCAAGATGAGGTACGAATCAAAAAAAATACGAGGATTTGTTTTTCACGGACGACTTTCTGTTCAGCAAGATAATGCGCGAGCCGGAAATCGCGAAAGATTCGTCTCTTTTTATATTGTTATTTGACAAATATGAATCCAAGTGCATATAATAAAGTTGTATGGGAAGTTGCATCATCATACGAATATGATAAGTGGTTCAGTTCTTTAGACGATGAATCTAAAGAAGCTGTACTGGAACGAGTTTTGCTTTTGCAGCGCTTAGAACCGAATCTTCCTAGACCTTATGCAGATGTTCTGCATGGCAATAAAAACCATTCTAATTTGAAAGAACTTAGAAATAGAACTAAAAATCATATTCTTAGATTTGCATATTATTTTGATTCTGAGCGTAAAGCGTTTTTGCTTACTGGTGGTGACAAAAAAGGAAAAGACCAAAATAAGTTCTACAAAAATCTTATTGCTGAAGCTGAAGGAATCATAGCGATCCACGAAAAAGATCAGGAGGAAAAAAATGAAAAATGCCGTAAAAATGATGGAATCGCAGATGTCTGAAGACTCTGTTCGGCGTGCCCGCCTGAAGGCTGAGCAGGAAATTCTTTCAATCCACCTTGCTCAGCTTCGTGAAGAGCAAAATATAAAGCAGTCTGAAATGCAGAATTTTACACAGACAGCTGTTTCAAAAATTGAAAAACGAAAAGACATAAAAATCTCTACCCTTATTGACTACCTTGACAGCCTTGGAATGGGACTGGAAATCGTTGCTCTTCCCAAAACTGCAGAAACTGCGGAAAAAGTGCTTTTAAAAATATAAGAAAAAATCTCTCCTCTTTTTTTGTGATTCATTTCCGTTTTTGCAATTTTTCCACGATAAGTATATGAATGTTTAATTTTTGAAAATCGTGAAAAGTCGCTTCCGGCGGATTTACAGTTTGCTCCAGACGGATTGGGCTCGCGCTCCGCTTGTAATGATTCGGGTGCGCTGCACTTTAATTTTTTGAATCGCCCAAAGTCTTCACAAACTGCAAATCTGCCTGCGCTTCTATCTCTTTTGTAAAAAAAATCAACATTCAGGCTGTAGAGGAGATTTTCATGCGAAATAAAAATGAACTTACACCCGCGGAAAAGTGGGAAAAACTCACTTTTGCAGATAATTACATTTTTTGTAAGGTTATGGAAAACAATCCCGACATCTGCAAGGAAATGCTTGAGCTTCTGCTGAACATTAAGATTGAAAGAATTGGAATTCCGGAAGCCGAGCGCGCAATCAAGGCCGACTACGATTCCCGGGGAATCCGCCTGGACGTTTATGTAAAGGACGGAACCGGCCGCTGCTTTGACATCGAGGTTCAGACTTCTGTTGAAAAGGAGCTGGCGCTTGCAAAACGAACCCGCTATTACCAGGGATTGATGGACGTTGACAGCGTTTTCACAGGCACGAAATACAAGGATCTGAACGAAACCTACGTCATCTTCCTATGCCTTGGCGACGCTTTCGGTTCTGGTCTGCCTGTCTACACTTTTGAGAATGTCTGCACCGAGAGCCCGGAAATCAAAATGAACGACGGAACGCACAAAATCTTCTTCAACGCCAGAAAGTATGATACAATGAAGTCCGAAGAGTTGAAATCATTCTTTAGATATCTTTGCGGAAAAGAACCAAGTTCCGATTTTTCAGAGAAAATCTCCGCAATCGTTGACCGACTAAAGATGAACGCTCGCTGGAGGCACGAATTTATGACTTGGCAAGAAGAAGTGGAGCTTCAGGCGGATTTGGCCGCAAAAAAAGCTCTAAATGAAAACAGAATTGAAACCGCGCAGAAGATGTTGAAAGACAATTTGTCTCCTCAGTCTGTGTCAAAATACACCAGTCTTCCGCTGGAAAAAGTGCTTGAATTGCAAAAAGAAGCAAAAACTGCACGCTGATTAAAACAAAAATTCTCGGCGAGAATTGACTGAAAACACGCCGAGTTTTTAAAAATTCACGCCGAGAATTTAAAAAAACTCGGCGTGTTTTTTTTTAAGATTGGAAGATTTTTTTGTGATTCATTTCCATTTTTGCAATTTTTCCGCGATAAATATTCGGAGGCAAAATGGGATACGAATCAAAAAAATACGAGGATCTGTTTTTCACGGACGACTTTCTGTTCAGCAAGATAATGCGCGAGCCGGAAATCGCGAAGGGCGTTGTGGAAAGCCTGCTTGGAGTCAAGGTCGGAAAGATTGAGTTTCTGACGTCGCAGTATTCGCTAGGCGAGCTTTACGACGGGCGCGGAGTCAGGCTGGACGCATATCTGGAGGATTCCGACAAAGTGGTAAATCCATTGGCCAGTTTTGCTTGTCAAAACTGGAAACAAAACCTGAAGTGGTAATATTATGAAAGATAAGTAAATGGTTTTGTTAGAAATGCAGACAGTTGTCCGGGCAGATGAAGGGCTCCGCATGCGCTACTACCAGAGCATAATCGACGTGGAAAACCTGGGCCGCGGCGAAAGCTACCGCAGGATGAAGGAGTCATACATCATTTTCATCTGCCTTGAAGACCCGTTCGGCGACGGAAAGCCGGTGTACAGCTTCGTCACGAGGGAAGAGGACGGCGACAGGATTCTGAATGACAGAATCCACAAAGTGATTTATAATGCAAGCGACTTCGCGAAGGCGGAGAATCCGGCGGTGCGCTCGTTTCTGGAGTTCCTGAAAAACCGCTCCGCGTCGGACGCCATAACCCGCCGAATTCAGAGCGAAGTCGAGGTGTGCAAGAGCCACCAGAAATGGAGGGCAGAGTATATGCTGTGGGATGACCAGGTGCGCGAATGGAAAGAGGAAGCCCGCGAGGCCGGGCTGTCGGAAGGCAGGAAAGAAGGACGTGAGGAAGGTATAAAAGAAGGAAGGTCTGCCGGAATTATCGAAGGCGCGAATAGCAAAGCTGTTGAAACCGCCCAGAATCTTTTGAAAATGGGGCTTGGCTCTCCAGAGCAGATTTCCGCCGCGACAAATCTTTCTATAGAAGAAGTTCTGGAAATAAAACAGAAACTTGAATGAAATTCGGACTGGATAGAAAGTGTTTGCTTTTTTTAGTTACCCCCTGCTAACCTTTTATTGTGATAAAAAATAGTTAGTGGTAATATTCTATAGAAAATTTTTATGGAAATTCTTTGCCGTTTTGGCGGCAGTTTGGGGGATTAAATGATCTACACTGCAGAAGTAGAGCATATGTGTCCTTTGGCAAAAGGCGCATATCATGGACCAGCTCCTATTCCGGAAGAAGGAAAATGGGTTCAGGTTAAGGAAATCAAAGATGTTTCTGGTTTTACACACGGTGTCGGCTGGTGTGCACCACAGCAGGGAGCATGCAAGCTTTCTTTGAACATCAAAGATGGTATTATTGAAGAAGCATTGGTTGAAACAATTGGCTGTTCTGGTATGACTCATTCAGCTGCTATGGCTTCTGAAATTCTTATCGGAAAAACTTTGCTTGAAGCTTTGAACACTGACCTTGTTTGCGATGCTATCAATACTGCTATGCGCGAACTTTTCATGCAGATTGTTTACGGACGCTCTCAGTCTGCTTATTCTAAGAATGGTCTTAAAGTTGGTGCTTCTTTGGAAGACCTTGGAAAGAACCTTCGTTCTCAGGTTGGAACTATGTTCGCAACACGCAAGACTGGTCCTCGCTACCTTGAGATGACAGAAGGCTATGTTGAAACTATGGCTGTTGACAAGGACAATCAGGTTATTGGCTACAACTGTATCAACTTCGGAAAATTGATGGACGCTCTTAAGGCTGGAAAGCCTGCTGATGAAGCTATTAAAGGCGCACGAACTCATTATGGCCGTGTAACAGAAGATCAGGGTATGGTAAAACTTATCGACCCTCGCAAAAACTAAACGCAGGAACGGAGGATATAGATATGTCATTGTTTGAAGATTTTGAAGGCCGTATCCCGCAGGTAAACAAGGCTCTTAAAGAATATGGTTTTTCTGAAGGCGAAAAAGGACTTCAGGAAGCTCGTGACCTTTGCAAGGCTCGTGGTTTTGATCCTTATGAAATCTGCCAGTCTACTCAGCAGATTTGTTTTGAAGATGCTAAATGGGCTTATGTTCTTGGCTCTGCAATTGCAATCAAGGAAGCTGAAAAAACAGGCGACAAGACTGGTTCAACAGCTGCCGCAAATATTGGAAAGGGACTTCAGGCTTTCTGTCTGCCAGGTTCTGTAGCTGATGACCGAAAAGTTGGTCTTGGACACGGAAACCTTGGAGCTCGTCTTCTTTCTGAAGAGACACAGTGCTTTGCATTCCTTGCCGGACACGAGTCTTTTGCCGCTGCAGAAGGCGCAATCAAGATTGCTGCAAACGCAAACAAAGTTCGCAAGAACAAGCTCCGCGTTATTTTGAACGGACTTGGAAAGGACGCTGCCCAGATTATCAGCCGCATAAATGGCTTCACTTATGTTCAGACTAAGTTTGACTACTTCAACGGTGAAGGCACAGACAAGGCTTTGACTGTTGTAAAAGAAATTCCTTATGGAAACAATCCTGAGCGTCTTATCGTAAAGTGCTACGGCGCTGACGATGTTCGCGAAGGTGTTGCAATCATGTGGCACGAGGATGTTGATGTTTCTATCACAGGAAACTCTACAAACCCAACTCGCTTCCAGCACCCGGTTGCAGGAACTTACAAGAAGGAGCGCTTGCTCGCAGGCAAAAAATACTTCTCTGTAGCTTCTGGCGGCGGAACTGGACGCACTTTGCACCCGGACAACATGGCTGCAGGTCCTGCTTCTTATGGATTTACAGATACTTTGGGCCGAATGCACTCAGACGCTCAGTTCGCTGGTTCTTCTTCAGTTCCAGCGCACGTAGAAATGATGGGCTTCATGGGCATGGGCAACAACCCGATGGTCGGCTGCACAGTAGCTTGCGCAGTTGCAGTTGCGGGAAGTTTCTAAGGTTTGTAAAAAAAACGGTAAGTTGAATTTTAAGGCTGGTGGATTTTTGTCTACCAGCTTTTGTTTTTTAACTTGATGTAGGTAAGTGAATAAGAAAATATTGGGAAGTTGTAGTAAAATATGAAAAGTGATAAATATTTTTAACAGAGCTTTGATATAGGTAAGAGAGGTGTGTATGTCTGTGTGGCGCGAAATATGGAAAGAAGCAGTAGAAGCAAATAAGTTGATGATTTTAAAAAGAGATTTATCAGCATTGGATTTTAAACCGCTATTATCAAAATATGGGGATGATGGAATGATTTATTATGAGAAAGGTGAGGCGTGTGAAATTCTTAGTTCTTATGATGAAGCTTTGTTAAATTTTGAAAAAGCAAGAGAATTATTTCCAGTGCCACATTGGAAGAAGGTTTCAGAATTTTCAATTGAAAGAGTAAAATCATATTCATCTGGTTATGTTGCAAAAAGCTATGATGATTTTTATTCATTGCAATGGAATTCTTTTCATGATATACATAAATTCTTAAATATAATGGATGAAAATAGATATTTAGGAATATCAGCTTTAACGAGGATTGATTCAGAGCCTGTTGGAGCGTTGGTTAATTTTCGAACAATTATGGAAAAAGAGTTAAAAGCGCATTTTCAAGATGTTTTTCAATCATTGGAAACAAATTTTTGCTTATCTAAAGCATTGTTTAGATTAAAAATTGAAAAATTAGATTGGAAAGTTTTAAATGACATGGATAATCTTAGAAAAGAGGGAAATTATGCTGTTCATGAAAATGAATATCATAAAGAATATCTGAAAAGAACTATACATTCTTTTATACGGGTTATGGAATATTTTGATAGTTTATAAAATAATTTTGAAGCATTTTTTTTATTTGATATGTCGAATATTTTCTGATTTCTGGTTATGATTTTTTATTGTATTGTTATGTTTATTTGAAATATGGTTGAAGGAGCGAAATATGGCTAAACATTGCTGGTTTTGTAAAAATACAGAAGATTTTTTTCTTGCTCAGAAAAATGAATTATTAAAAATAATTGACCAAAAATTATTGGATTGCAAAAAAATTGAAGATTCAATTATAGAAATTACAAAAGAAAAACTTGGTTTTTCAGATATTTCAATGGAAAAAGTGAAGAGTATTCCAAAAGTGTATTCAGAAATGACTTTAAATGCTGTTTTGGAAAATAAAGATAATTTCATAAAACTTGAACCAAATCTGAATATTGTTTTGGATTATTGTATGAAATATGGAAAAAGAAACTGCAAAACTGTTAATGAAGTTATAGAATTTTATTTATTGGAGCCAATAGAAAGTCGGTATTGCAATGAACTGCGACAAAATGAGATAAAAAGAAATCAACTTTTGCAACGGAAGCAAAAACTTGAGGGAATAAAGACATTTTTCATTGAAAAAGAAATAACTCCTACCAGGTTAGATAATGAATTGCAGAAATTGAAAAGGAAGCCGGCGGAATATAATAGAGTGATTGCATCACCTATTGCAAAAGTTAAAAAAGTAAAACTTGATGATGTTGATGAAAATAAAAACAACATTTGTTATTCTGAGTTAGGTTTTAATTTTTCAAAAAAAATATTTATTTGTCCGGTTTGTTTGTCATTGTTTGCGGAGGCTGCAAACGCTTCTTTTGATATTCTCGAGGCTCAACGAAAAGCTCAAAATGATGCTGAAATGTCGGACTGGTACGACGATGACTATGATGATGACTATGATAACTGGTAATTGAAAGAATTTGTTTTTTATCATTCTCTGATTCAACAACTTTCCATCTTTCAAAATTGTATAATTTATGAAAAATATTTTTATAAAAGACATCGCTGGAGAAGTTCTGGCGAAAATTGTTTGGTAATTACTTGGCTATGGGTGGGCTATGAAACAGGTTCTCTTATGATTGATTATGGACTTTACATTGGTGGAAAAGTTGAACTGAAGGATTTGAGGTTGCTTGTACAGTGGTGCTGAAGAAATATTTGAATAATGCAGGCGAATCTTTCTAGCATAGATTCTGTTATGGAAATTGAAAAAAAATCTTTTCCGTTTTGTATAAGAGAAAAACACAGAAACTTTCCGCTGTATTTTTTTGCGGCAAGGATAGGAGCCCCGCCTGTAAAGGCGTTCCGGAGCGTAGCGCAGGAATGAAGGCGAATGCCGGAAGGGCGGATAGCCTGGTTTTGGCTGTTTGCTGCAGGTAAACGGACAAATAGCCGCCATGATTTTTGGTATGGAAAAAATAATAAAATTGTAGTATTATGTATCTATATTTTTGACGGGGGGGGGCGAAAGTCCTTTTCGTATTATGAAAAAGAATTTTATTTTCTTGGTTTGTGCATTTTTATGCCTGGGCACTTTTCTTGGTTCTTGCAAGGATGGTGGAGAGTCGGATGGTGGAAATTCTGGTTTTCCAGAGCATCTTGCTGAGTATCTTGGGGATAAAAGTTATAAAAGTCCGAAAAATGTGGAAATCAGTAAAGAGGCGGCGGAAAATCAGTCTGCTGGGTTGAAAGATAACTGGTGGCGAGAAACTTCGTTCTATCACATCTGGGTAAAAAGTTTTGCTGATTCTGACGGTGACGACTGCGGCGATTTTAAAGGAATTGAAAAAAATCTTGACTACATTCAGAACGATTTGGGCTGTTCTGGAATCTGGCTTTCACCGATTTTTGAGTGCGATTATAAGTCAAAAGCTAAAAAAGAGAATATGCACGGCTATGATGTAAAAGATTACTACGCCGTGAACAGTTTTTTCGGCACGGAAGATGATTTAATCAGTCTTATAAATGCTTGCCATGAAAAAAATATAAAAATCATTTTTGATTTTGTTCCGAACCATACAGGAAAGGGTAATGAGTGGTTTTCTGATTCATGTGCCGATAAAAATTCAAAAAAAGACTGGTATTTGTGGAGCGACACAGAGCTTTCATGGGACCCGGGGATGGGAAGCGCAGATACATGGCATAAAAATCCGAGTGGAAATGATTATTATTACGCGGCTTTTTGGGAAGGTCAGCCTGATTTGAACTTTAGGAATTACGAAGTTCGTGAGGAAATGAAGAATGTTGTTCGCTATTGGCTGAACAAAGGTTTTGACGGATTGAGGGTTGATGCCGTCCGCTATCTGATAGAAACAGAAAATTCAAAATATGACACGGATGAAACCCACGAGTGGTTTGCTGAACTTAGAAAAGATGTGGTTGATGAATATAAAACGATTTCGCCAAAGTTTATGGTTTGCGAAGCGTGGATTACAAATGACAGGGCTCGGCTTGAAAAATATTTTGGCACGGACGAAAAGCCTGAATTCAATATGGTTTTTGATTTTGACCAAGGTTATGGTGCTGTAAACGGTGTCGGTTGTGGAGATGCAGGATATCTTTCTTCCTCGTTAAGAAAAAATCCTGCGGAAAATAAGTCTTATGGAACATTTGTTGGAAATCACGACAACTATATTGACCGGCTTGGAACTTTTTATGATGGATATGAGGCTATGATAAAGGCGGCAACTGCAATGTCTCTTTTGCGTCCGTCAGTTCCTTTTATCTATTATGGTCAGGAAATCGGAATGAAGGATGATACTTTGTACGGCTTTGGCGACATCCGTTACAGAACAGCCATTGACTGGAATGAAGTGAAAAAGCAGAAAACAAATCCTAGTTCAATTTTGAAGTTTAATAAAGCGCTTTTGGCTTTGCGGAATAAATATAAAAATCTTTTTGCGAACGGCAATGTTGAATTTTTGGAAACTCGCACTGTTGACGAAAAGGAGAAACCATTAAATACGGTTGTTGCCTACACAATTTCTGATGGAACAGACAGTTTGCTTTGCGTGCAAAGTTTAATAAATAATTCTTACCCATTCTGGTTTGAAAAGTCTTCGTCTGTTGATATTTCTAATTATTCGGTTTTGATTGGAATTAATGATGAAAAAAATCTTTCAATCGATAAAGGTTGTTTGAAAATAAAATCTATAGCCCCTTATGAAACGCGCGTTTATTATCTTGGGGATTCTTCAAAAAAAATGCTTTTTACTGATAACCGTCTTTTTTTGCGTGGCGATATGAATAACTGGGGTTACTATGAAATGGAATATAATTCAGAAAACCAAAGTTTTTCGGTTTCTGTAGAGCTTAAGGCAGCAACATACCAGTTCAAATTTGACAAATACTGCGACTGGAATTTGTCTTACGGAAGCGGCGAGGAAAATAAGAATGGAAAAGCAGTTTCTTTGGGTGAAATGGTGCCGACTTCTGCAGAAGAGGGTGAAGCTACGAACTTTGCTGTAACCATTTCAAAGTCTGGAAAATATTTGTTTACATTCAATGAAGCAGATAATCTTTTTTCCGTCCGCTGATTCACCAAATTCCTGAGTTATAATATTATGTAGGCTATGAAAAGTATTCTGATAAAAGACACAACAAAGGAAGAGCGCGAGGAAATTGTGCGGGATTCGCTTGGTGACGGCTGGGATGTTGGCTGTGGAACTGGCTCGTTCGGAATTGACTACGGGCTTTACATTGAAGGAAAAGTTGAGCTGAAGGATTTGAACATGGCGTGCGGCTGCGGCTTTGAGGTTGCACATCCGGCGGAACAGAATTCTTCATGTCTTTCTGCTGGGAGCGGCGCGGAAGAAATATGAAAATAAGGCGGGCGGAGTTTTCAGACATTGATTCTGTAATGAAAATTGAAAAAAAGTCGTTTCCGTTTTTGATTCGGGAAGAACGCAGAGTTTTTCTGCAAAGGCTTGAAGTTTTTCCGCAAGGTTTTATTGTCCTTGAATCTGAAAATCTT
Organism: Treponema sp.; assembly: GCA_050873685.1. Lineage (GTDB taxonomy): Bacteria > Spirochaetota > Spirochaetia > Treponematales > Treponemataceae > Treponema_D. Next base: position 55,422 of record JBNMJH010000009.1, on the reverse strand, counting down.
TCCGGAGCGGAAAATGGCGGCGGCGGAATCTGCGGATATTTGTGTTCTGAGCTTTGGCGGCAGTTTCCTTCTTCGGATGAGTTTTTTTCAGTGGGGCACGATATTTCTCTTGCGCACTGCAATGACGGTTCAGCCCTGTATATTTCTTCGTTTGCGGTGCTTCCTGAATTCCGGGGAGCTGGAAACGGCGGCGCTTTTTTCCGCATGGCGCTTGATTCCATTGAAAAAGAGCGGAAAAATCTTTCAGAGGAAATTCTTATTGTGAATGAAAACTGGAGTGCGGCTCGGCGTATCTACAGTAAAAACGGTTTTATGCCTTGCTTTGAAATAAAGGGCGCGTTCTGCACAAATCTTTTTCACTGGGAAAACGGAATTGTCATGAAAAAAGTTCTTGACCGCATTGAATAACATATTTTCTTCTTCTGATTGTTAAATTATTTTGAAAGTGGTAAATTGTACAAAACGATTTTTTACGAGGCTATAAAATGGCAAAAGACAAAGTTATTCTGGCTTATTCTGGCGGACTTGATACAACTGTTATCATTCCTTGGCTTAAAGAAAATTATGACTATGATGTAATTGCTGTCTGCATTGACGTTGGTCAGGGCGACGACTGGGATGCAATCAAGAACCGTGCCTTGAAAACCGGTGCGGCTGCCTGCTATGTTGTTGATGCTAAAAAAGAATATATTGAAGAGTATGTATGGACTGCTTTGAAAGCGAATGCTGTTTACGAAGATGAATATCTTCTGGGAACTTCAACAGCCCGACCTCTTATTGGAAAAATTCTTGTTGAATATGCGCGCCAGGAAAACGCTGTTGCAATCTGCCATGGCGCTACAGGAAAAGGAAATGACCAGGTTCGCTTCGAGCTTGCAATCAAGGCTTTTGCTCCAGACATCAAGGTTATTGCCGCATGGCGTGATGACAAGTGGAATATGGACAGCCGTGAAGCTGAAATCAAATTCCTTGAGGACCGCGGTCTTGAAGTTCCAATGAAAAAAGACCAGTCTTATTCACGCGATGAAAATATCTGGCACCTTTCACACGAAGGTCTTGAACTTGAAAAAACAGAGAACGAGCCGAACTACAAGCATATGCTCAAGAACACAACTGTTCCAGAGGAAGCTTCTGACGAAGGCGAGTATGTTACAATCGACTTTGAGAAGGGAATTCCTGTCGGCTTGAACGGAAAAAAGATGGACGCGCTTTCGCTTCTGAACGAGCTTAACGTTATCGGCGGAAGAAACGGAGTTGGTCTTGTTGATATTTGTGAAAACCGCTGTGTAGGAATGAAGAGCCGCGGTGTTTACGAAACTCCAGGCGGAGCAATTCTTTATTTTGCCCACAGAATGATGGACCACATCTGCCTTGACCGTGATACTTACCATTTCAAGCAGCACGTTTCTTTGAAAATGGCTGAGCTTATCTATGACGGAAAATGGTTCACAACTCTTATGGACTCATGCATTGCGTTCATGGACAAAGCGGAGGAAACTGTAACCGGCTGGGCAAAGGTAAAAGTTGTAAAAGGCGCAATCCGCGGCGCTGGCTCAGGCTCAAAGTACAGCCTTTACAACGAGTCAATCGCTTCGTTTACAACTGGCGAGCTTTACAACCACAAGGACGCTCAGGGCTTTATCACATTGTTCGGTCTTCCTTTGAAAGTCCGCGCTATGATGGAGCAGCAGGTTGGTGAAGGCCAGGCTATAAAAGAAAGCAAGAGCTTTAAGAAGCGACCTACAGAGTAAGACAATTTAATTTTATGAAATTCAAGCCTTGGAGTTCCGTTTTGAGCTTCGGGCTTGAATTTTAAATGTTCCTGGAAATTCTATGACAATCAACGCTCAACAACTTTATTTTATTCTTGACAATACTCCGCCGGAGCAGAACATTATGCTGGCTGGAAAACACGGAATCGGAAAAAGCCGGATTCTGGAGGAATATTATTCCAGAAAAAACTGCAAGGTTGTAACTCTGTTTCTGGGGCAGATGAGCGATCCGGGCGACCTTATCGGGCTTCCTGAAAAAAATGAAAAAACCGGACGGACGGATTTTATGCTTCCGTACTGGTTTCCTATTGACGGCACTCCGGTGGTTCTTTTTCTTGATGAGCTGAACCGCGCGCGACCGGAAGTTCTTCAGACAATCATGGATCTTGCCTTGAACCGCAAGCTTGCCGGAAAATCACTTCCTGAAGGCAGCCGCATAATCAGCGCTGTCAACAGCGGCGGTGAATATCAGCTCACGGATTTGGATCCGGCTCTTGTTTCTCGCTTTAATATTTATGAATTCGCGCCTACTGTTGAAGACTGGCTTGGCTGGGCTGAAAATTCGGGAATTGACAAAAGAGTATGCTCTTTTATAGAAGAATATCCTGAATATCTTGACGGCGGCGAGCAGAGCCTTGAACTTCAGAATTTGGAGCGCACTCCTGACAGGCGAAGCTGGGAGCGTGTTTCCGCCGTTGTAAAAAACTTTCTGGAGCTTTCAGACCTGCACAAAGTTCTTGTGTCAGGAATTGTTGGAAACAAAGCTGCATCAGTTTTTTTCCGTTTTCTGAATGAGAATTCTGTTCCTTCTGCCGCAGAAATTCTTCTTGGCAGTTTCAGCGCGGCTGAACCAAAGCTGAAAAAACTTGTTGTTCCAGTTCTGGCTCAGGTTTCTTCATCTTTGTTCAATTTTATTGAATCAAAATCTTCTGAAATAGAAAATTCCCCTGAAAAAACGGATGCTGTTTCAAAAAATCTGGTTCTTTATTTTGATTTTCTTGCAAAAACTTCAAAAGAATCAGTTTCCTATTTTGCAAGCTTGTGGTCGGCGGACGAATATCCGCTTGCTTTGGCATTTATTGGCGCCCGCTGCATGGATTTGTACAGAAAACTTTCGGCGGCACTTGAAAAATAGCAGATGAACATTGAAAAAAGCCTGAAAAATATTGTCAATGAATGGTTTTATTCCGAACCACTTTTGTTTCTTGCGGCCTGTTCGCATCAGTTTGTGGCGAATCCGCAGATGAATGTTCCGATGCGTTCCGGCTGCCTTCGGATTGAATTTAATCCTTCGCTTCTGGAAAAATGCTCTGAAAAGGAGCTTTCTGAATATCTGAAAATTGAAATTTACCGCATTCTTCTGCAGCATCCGTACAAGCGCGAGCCTTGCAATGCAAATAAAAGCATTATGCTTGTCGCAAGCGACGCCGCGATAAACCAGTTTTACAAGCCTTGCGTTCCTCTTGAAGGCGTTGAGTATTTGAAAAGCCTTGCGCGTCGTTTCAAGGAGCTGGAAAATCCGCTTGGCGCGGAATGGGCTGGAAGCGACGAGGAAAAATTTTTCATGCGGAATTTGAACATCGACCATAAAACCGGACGTTTTTATTCCTCGGACAATCTTTCTTTTGAAGACTGGTACAGATGGATTTTGTTCCTGGTGAAGCATATTTCAACGCAGGGGCAGAATGCAGGCTCTTCATCATTTGATGAAAAAAATGCGTTTGCCACTGATGCCGCTGATTTGTGGGAAGAAAATGAGGAGGCTCAGGATTCAATCCAGAAAAATATACAGAAAGTTGAAATTGACCAGGGGTGGGGCGAGCTTGGCGGCGGATTGAAGCGTGAAATTCAGGAGCAGGCTGATTTTTCAATGGATTACCGCAGGGCACTTTCTCAGTTCAGGCAGAATATTGTTTCCGCTTCAAGGAATTTGACTAGAATGAGGCCGAGCCGCCGTTTTGGCTTTAAAGCCATGGGAAGCCGTTATCAGCGCAAGGCGAATGTCCTTGTTGCGGTTGATGTTTCCGGGTCAATCACCGATGAAAGTTTCAGCAGGTTTTTTCATGCGATAAACAGCATTTTTTTTCTTGGAATCATTGAAAAAATCGATGTGATTTTTTTTGATACAAATTTGAAATTTTCAAAGCCGATTCCGATTAAGAAAAAAATCAGCCTGAAGGAAATTCAAGGCCGCGGCGGAACAAATTTTCAGGTTGCGCTTGATTTTTTTGTTTCCCGGAAGGAATACAACGGGCTTATAATTTTTACTGACGGCCAGGGAAATCCGCCTGTTCTGCGTTCCAGCCAGAATGTGCTTTGGATTTTGTCCAGCCGGCTTGACTACGAGAAATCCAGGCCGTGGATTAGCTCTCTGCCTGGAAACAAGTCAACATATATGCCGTTTTAAGGATTTTTTATGCAGAATTCACAGAAAGACATTGAAAGCGATTTTTGGAAGGAAATTTTCCGCCATCTTCAGCACAGAAATATGAGCCGGATTGATGCGGAAAGGCTTCCGCTGCCGGACGCTGCCTCGGAAATTGAAAAGTTTGGAAAAAAACATCCAGAAATGCTTTTCCATTTTGAAGACAAGGGCTCGTACGTAACCTGGGAAACAGAGGTTACAGAAACGATAAAACTCCGGCTTTTTATACAGGCTCAGATTAAGGCAAGCCTTCTTCAGGAGAACAATGGAGAATGGATAAAAATCGCCGACGCAAAATTTCCGAACAATCCGTTCCCGGAGGTTGAGCTTCTGCTTTTGAACCGTGAAAAATACAAGTCTGACCTTCAAAAAGAAAAAAAATCGAGCCAGACCGGCGGAATCCAGCAGAAAATTGCTTCTGAACTGATAAAATCTGTGCTTATGAAGAAATTCCGACTGGAAAGTTCTTTTGTGAAAGTTGAAAAATCAGAAAAAGGTCTGGACGCGGAAATTCTTTTGCCGGAAGGCAGCCGGAAGTTTTCTTTTTCCATGGAGAATCTTCCGCAGAAAATTTCCGCTCTTCTTTGAAATCAAAGGAATTTAAAAACTAGCGCTCGTCGTCTTCGTCGTCAAATTCTTCTTCGTCGCCGAAGTCGTCGTTGTCATTGTATTTGTATGGATTTGTGTATCCGTCTTCCGGCTCTACATCATCGTATGGCTCGTATAGGTCATCGTCTGCATCGTCAAAAGCTTCCTCGTAGCTTTCGTAGTCTTCGTCCATTCCGTCCAGAGTTTCATCTGAATACTTGTCGTTGAAGTCATCCTCGAATTCATCGTCAAAAGAAAAAGGACCGTTAAAAAGATTTAAATCATTGCGTGCAGACATATATAATCTCCAAAGAAATTAAACAATCCCCATGAAAAGACTATAAAGTAACTGCGCAGTTTAGGCAACAGAATTTTTTGCGCAGGCAATTTTTTTTTAAAATTGACAACTTGTCTTCTTGTGTTATAATTTATTTCAGTATGTTGGATGAAATCGTTGTTTTTGCACCTGCAAAGATAAATCTAGGTCTGAAGGTTCTGCCGAAAAGACCGGATGGATTCCATAATTTGGAAAGTATTTTTCAGACGGTTTCTCTTGCGGACAAGCTTACGGTTTCAAAGTCTTCTGGATTTGGCTGCAATGTTGTGTGCGACAAGATGGCTCTTCCTGAAAACAATACGATTTCAATGGCGTACAAGGCTTTCTGCGATTTTACAGGATGTTCAGGCGTTGCGGTGGACGTAACTCTTGAAAAGCATATTCCTGCTGGCGGCGGGCTGGGCGGTGGCTCTTCTGATGCCGCTTCGCTTTTGTGGGCTTTGGAGAAACTGAACGGAGTCAAGCTTTCTGAAAAGCAGCTTGATTCGATTGCTTCTGCAGTTGGAAGCGATGTTTTCTTCTTTGCTCATTGCGGTTCAGCCGGAGGTTGCTGCGCGGTTGTTTCTGGCCGCGGTGATGTTGTCAGAGTCATAAAAAAACGTCAGGATTTGCACTTTGTTCTTGTGTTTCCTGAAGTTCATAGTTCCACAAAGGAGGCGTATTCTCTTGTGGACAGGCTTCTTGCCAATGATGTAAAAAAACAGTATCCTTTGTTTGGTGATTTGGAAAAAATGTATTTTTCTCCGGTTTCCGAATGGAAGTTCAAAAATACTTTTACAGAGGCATTGAAGTCAAAATATCCTGAGATAGATGTTGCGCTTAAGAAAGTTGGGGAAACAAATCCTCTCTATTCTGAGATGTCCGGCTCGGGCTCAACGGTTTTTGGCATTTATGCTTCGTGGGAAGAAGCTAAAAAGGCTGCAAAAATACTTAATGATGAAGGCTTGAAATGTGTAGTTACGCAATAGTCTTTGCAGTGTTTTTTTGCAACAATAAGGAGAAAGGCTTATGCAAATCACAGAATTGCGCATTCGTAAAGTCGAAAACGAAGGAAAACTTCGTGCCTATGTTACAGTAACATTTGACAACTGCTTTGTTGTTCATAATGTTAAAATTATTGAAGGCCAGAACGGTCTTTTTATTGCAATGCCAAGCAGAAAAACTGCTAATGGCGAGTATAAAGATGTTGCTCACCCGATTAGTCCGGAATTCAGAACGGACTTGCAAAACAAGATAATTAGTGAGTATAATGCAGGTCATGTAGAAGCTGCTGGTTCAGAGGACTAAGGCGCTTTTTGCATATATTTTGGGACGTCGTCAAGGGGTAAGACAACGGCTTTTGGTGCCGTCATTCCACAGGTTCGAATCCTGTCGTCCCAGAGAGGATTGCTGTAAAAAGCAATCCTTTTTTTTATTCTGTTGAAAGCGGAATTGAAATATCCATCACGGTTATGGTTGACGGAAATTTTGATGCGGAAGCAGGTGATTTTAAAACTGATTTTTCAAAAAACTCTGCTCTTGTTGAAATAAATCCTCCAAAAGAACTGACGGTAACTGTTAGAAGTTTTTCTTCAGATTCCGTAGTGCTTTTGAATCTTAATTCTTCTGGAAGGGGATTTGCTATAGGAGAAAAGGCTTCTGTAACTCTTGAAAATATTGAAATTTCATATGGAAGGGTAGTATTCGTTGCAGGTTCGATTCCTGCTAGGCATGGCGGTGGAATTTTATGTAAAGGGAATCTTTCTTTGAGAAAGTGTTCCCTTAGGAATAATTATGCAGAAAATGGAGCTGGCGGAGGAATTTATTTCGAAGGTGGAACATTAAATGTTTCAAACTGTGAAATTACAGATTGCAGAGGAAGTGATGTTGGCGGCGGAATTTATTGTGAAGGAAACAGTTCTTTGCAAAATTGTGCTTTTGAAAAGAACTCTGGCAGGCTAGGAGGCGCAATTGAGTTTTCTGATGGAGAGCATTCTGTGTCTGGCTGTAAATTTATAGGCAATAAGGCTTCTTCCTATAGTGGCGCAATTTGTTGTGTTGGAAACGGGACTCTGACGATTTCTGACAGCGAATTCAAGGATAACGAATCAGAAAAAGGCGGTGCGATATATTTGTCCGGTGGTGAATTTACAGTTACTATTGAAAGTGGAATTTTCTCCGGCAATAAATCATGGACTGACACTAATATAGGTGCAATCTATGTAGGCGGAGGAAATCTTCGGCTTGGCGGAAGCGTAACCATAGAAAATTCTGACTCCAACGGTATTTGCCTTGCGCCTGGCAAAACAATAGAAATTATCAGCAAGCTTTCTCCTGAAAATTCTGCCTATACGGCAAAACTGGTGTTTGAAAAAAGCGAAAGCTACAGTATTGGGCAGAAAATATTAGTTGGTGGTGATGGATATGCGGTTTCCCCGGAAGATTATGGTAAATTCCTTATTTCTGATTCGACTGGTGAAGGCTGGCATATAAATCAATATGGCTATCTTACAAAACCAGTTTCGATAAGCACGGCTGTTGGTAATTGGAATCCAGAAATTTATACTGATATTACGGTTTCTAGCCTTGAAGAACTGGAAAAATTTGCCAGTTTTGTAAACGATGGCAATGCTATGCAAGAATCCAGCATAAAATTAAAGGAAGACATAACTATTGATACTGCTTCTTCTTTTGCTGGGATTGGTAATCCAAGTGATTGTCCTTTTTCTGGAATTTTTGATGGAAACGGAAAAACAATAACATCAGAAAAAACTGATTTGAATTCAATTTTCCTTAATATAAAAAATGGAACAATAAAAAATCTAAAATCAGCTGGAACTTTTACAAACAGTGGAATTGTTAAAGAAATCGACAGTGGAATTGTAGAAAACTGTGAAAATAGTGCAAAGATAGGTGTTGGCCATGGGAATTTCGGAGGAATTGTTTCCAAAGCTACAAACTCTTCAATAATAAAATGTATAAACAGGGGAGTTCTGCATTGGCTTGGTACTGAAGATATTATTGTGGGCGGTATTTGTGGTTCTATGAATGGCGGAAAAATATCAGATTGTATGAATGTTGGGAGTATATCCGTTTTCACTTTTTCAATAGGAGGTTCTCCTATATGTATGGTTGGAGGTATTCTAGGTTATTTTATTCCATCGGGAAAAGAGGATAATGGTGTTTTTAATTCTGTTAATAGAGGGGATGCTAAGAACAAAAAAACAAATCAGATAAAAACTGGTGGTGTTATAGGAGCAATAGAATTGCAGTCTGGTAGTTGTTCTTACGTTAGAAATTGTTTAAATATGGGATGTTTGACCGTGGATGATGATGGTACTGAGGAGGATGATGATTTGGGAGGCATTTTGTGTGTTAAGCTTTGTAGCTTGAGCCATGACTATAAATTTGGTGTGTCTGATTGTTATTATTCTACTAAAGAACCTTTTGATAAACTTGCTTCTTCTTGTATTGAGCATTTTGAAATATGCAAAGTTAATTCATTTTCAAAGTTCAATTCCAAATTTTTTACTAACCAGGAGCTGACTGTTGGAAATGTGACTTCCACAAATCTTGTTGAGCTTTTGAATGCCTGGGTTGAAGAAGAAAATTCTTCCGGCGGAGCATATTTGAAATGGCAGTATTCTGACAGTGCCCCGGTGGAAATTGAGCTGGTGTATGAAAATTAAATTCAGTGTAAACATAATAATAATATGCTGTTTACATTCATATGTGTTTTGTGATAAAATTATTTACTTAATTTTTAAGGATATAAGGAGCTTTTAGAAAATGACTAAGCAGACTTTGAATGCAAAAGTTCGTTCTACTACTGGAAAAACAGCTGCCAAAAATCTTCGAAAAGTAGGTAGTATCCCTGCTGTTGTTTACAACCACAAGGGCGAGGCTACTTCAATCGAAGTTAATGCTGTTGAATTTAACAAAATTTGGCGCACAATCACTGGTTCTACACCTGTTGAGCTGGTTGTTGACGGAAAAAAAGAAAATGTTCTTATCAAGGATGTTGAATACAATATCCGCAATGATTCTGTTCTTCATGTTGACTTTTTCGCGCCTAATGCTGATGAAAAACTTGTTTACAAATATAAGATTCAGTATTCTGGAAACCCGGTTGGCGTTTTGAAGGGTGGTTTTATGGTAAAACGTGTTCCTGAAGTAAAAGTTCAGGCTACACTTGCAAATCTTCCTGAAAGAATCGTTATCGATGTTTCAGCTTTGAACATCGGCGACATTTACAAGGTAAAAGATTTGAATCTTGGAAAAGATGTTACTGTGCTTACAGACGGCGAGCTTTCGCTTGTAAGTATTGCTCCAGCTCGCGGCTAAGCCGTGCTGCTTTATAAAGGGCTGTCATTTATGGCAGCTCTTTTTGTTTAACTTTATGAATGAAAAAGACAAAATAGCCAATTTTGAAAATCATATTGAAAAAAATCTTGGTAAAAACGGTTTTGATTTGTCTTGCATCGCAAAAAATTCTTTGAGCATTGGAGCCGCTGTTTCTGGCGGCGCGGATTCTGTTTCGCTTTTTGTTTCTCTCTGCCGCATTTCTAAAAAATATAAAATTCCTGTAAAGGTTGTAACTGTGAACCACAATATCAGAAGCAAGGCTGAAAGCGGTGCGGACGCTGATTTTGTTGTTTCTCTTGGAAAAAAGTTCCAGGCGCAGGGTTTTGATGTTGAAGTTTTTGTAAAGGAGCTTGAGCGCGGCAAAGTTTTTTCCGAGGCGGAAAAACGTGGAAACGGCGTTGAGGAGGCTGCCCGTTTTTTGCGCTACCAGGCGTTCGATGAATTTTTTGCCAATAAAAATTTGGCTTTTATTGCTCTTGCTCACAACAAAAATGACCAGACTGAAACTTTGCTGATGCGTTTTCTTCAGGGAAGCGGAAATTCGGGGCTTTGCGGAATCAGCGCTCGCCGCGGAATTTTTGTGCGTCCGCTTCTGGATGTTTCAAGAGCGCAGATTGAGGAATATCTTTTTGAGCAGAAAATTACGTGGCGAACTGATTCAACAAATTTCGACACGAACTACATGAGAAACCGAATCCGGCAGAAGCTTGTTCCTTTTTTGAAGGAAAATTTTCCAGGTTTTGAAAAAGCGCTTTTGAACGGAGCGCAGAAAGCTTTTGATGACGAAAATGCTCTTAATTCCTTGGTGAAGAAGAATTTCTGGGTTTTTAATAAAAATTGCGTGGAATGTTCCGGCGCGGAATTTCTGAGCCTTCCTGCCGCGGTGAAAAGACGGCAAATTTTTGCTGGAATTGATTTGCTTTGCGCTCACGGAAAATGCGGTTCTTCTGAAAAAGTTTCCGGCGGAAGAATTCCGTTTTTGTTTCTGAAGGAATTTATGGAAGCGGTGGATTTTGCTGCGGCTTCAGGAACTTCAGTAAAAAAAACAGCTGGAAATCTTTTGTTCAGTTTTGATGGAAATAAAATTGAAATTAAAAAAAATGAATTGCTAGCGACTGAATCTTCGTTTTTTGTTATAATAAATGAAGATGTTCAGTTTTCTTTTTCTGGCTGCGAAGCGACTGCGAAGCTTTCGGAAAATAAAAAATCGGCGGAAGTGGTTTTCTGTTCTGAAAAGGACGAAATTCTGCTGAAAAATGTCCCGGTTCCGTTTTGTGTTCGGAGCCGTCAGCAGGATGATTTTGTTCGTGCTGCAAACGGCGGAAAAAAATCTGTTTCGGATGTTCTTTCTGACTGGCACGTTCCCGTTGATCTGAAAAATTCTGTTCCTGTTGTTCAGGAGCTTTCCAGCAAAAACCAGGAGATAACTGCTGTTCTTGGCTCTTTGCTTGGATTTAAAAACTGGATTGTGAAAACTGAGTCTGCTGAAAGAAAGTAGAGGAAATATTTTATGAAAAAAAAGTTTTTTCTTTCGCTGTTTGTTTTGTTGTCTGCCCGATTTTTTTTGTTCGCGGTAAGTTCATCGCTTTCTGCGGCGAACCGGCGGACTGCGGTAAGATGCCTGAAACTTTCAGAGTCGTTTCTTTCTTCTGATGATTATACAAATGCTTTGGCGCAGGCGGAGCTTGGACTTGCTTACGATGAAAGCGTTTCCGACCTTTGGTATGTAAAGGCTGCTGCGAAATCAGGGCTTGGCGCTTCAAGGGCGGAGCTGATTCCGCTTGTTTCCCATGCTCTTACTGAAGGCGAATGGGTTGACTACAACCGTGATGGCGCTAGAATTCTTTATGCGGATCTTTTGTGCGACACAGGAAATTATGACCAGGCGGTTGGAATTCTTGACGCAGAGCCGTTCATTTATTCTTCTGATGCTGAATTTATCCGCGCAAAATCATATTACAGAATCCGGACTGCTGAATCCATTGACAAAGCCCGGAACAAGATAAATTCTGCCAGAAAAATTTATCCGTCGGACAAGCGTTTCCCGAAACTTTTTTTCAGGCACGAATACGATTTTCTGCGTCCGGCAAATTTTGGCGCGGATAGCACCGGCGCTTTTCAGGATGATTCTTCGCTTGTTCAGAAAATTGCAGATTCTTTTCTTGCTAAAATGCCTGAGTATGACAATCCGGATGCCGAGCTTGAAATTTATTCAATATTTTTTGCGTCCGGAGACCAGCAGAAGCGTCTGGCGCAGGCTTTTTCTTCACACGGAATGAAACATCCGCTGTATGCGATTATTGCGCTGAAATGCGAGCTTATGTCCGAGCAGGAGGCTTGGGATTATTTCTGTTCTTTTGCCGACGAGTCTGTTTCAGCAGAAATGCTTATGGATATTCTTCCGATGATTACGGATGAAGGCGCAGTTGCTTCGGTGAAGGAACATCTTGACGCTTTTTCTGGAACATTGTCTTTCGACACGGATTTTGATTTGGAGCCGAATCTTTCTGCAAAATATATGCGCGGCCGTCCTGCGAATTTTTCCTGGGACAAGGAAAATGACGGAGTTATTGAATGGTCGGCGGAATGTGATTTTGGAGTTCCAGAAACTTTGCGCCTTACGCAGGGAAATATCCAGCTTTATTATGGAACATATCCTTCTATTATAAAAGCTGTTTTTGAATCGGAAAAAACTTCTGAAGGCGAGGCGGTTTTCAATCTTGCGGATGAGTCGCTCCGCTGGTCGCCGTTTGAAATTGTGCCTCTTGAAATTGTAAAATCTCTTTTCGGCGTTAATTTTTATGTTCCGAAAATTTTTCCTTACGAGGAATCTTTGGATGAAAGCGCGCTGCTTAAAAACTGTTCAAACTACGAGATTTCTTCAGAAGAGCGTTCCGGCGCAAGAATTCGTTTTTATGTTCTTGATGGAAAATTTCAGACTGCCGAATATATTGCAGACGGAAAAATTTATGCGCGCGCTGAATTTTCGGATGGTTTTCCGTCTGTCCGCTCTGTTGACAACGATGGCGATGGAATTTTTGAAACAGTTGAAACTTTTGGCTATGATCCTGAAAATCTTTTGAACATTTCAGATTCTGAGCAGAACCAGATTATGACGAATTTGTTCGGGCACGCAGTTTCTGGCTCTGGAATTTATCTGAAGATGGTTCAGATTGATTCAAACGGCGATACAGTTCCTGATTTTTCAGAGGAATATCTTGGCGACAACGGAAAAATTTCAAGCTGGGACTTTGACGGCGATTCGCGCTGGGATGTCCGGTACAAACGCTATCCGCAGGCTGATTCCGCTTCTCCTGTTATTGAGGATGCTCAGTTCTATACAAATCCTGAAAGAAAACTTGTTACCGTTACTTTGTGGAATGAAATTCCTGTGAAAGTTGAATATGAAAACCAGTTTTTTCCTGTAACTCAGGGCGCTTCTGATTCGTTTTACTGGATAGGAAAAGCTGGCGATGCTGATGATGAAAAATTCCTTCTGGAAAATTTTGACAAATCTTTGGAGCATGGAATAAGCGTTATTCTTCAAAGCAAAAAAAACAGAATGATGGCTGTGAAAATAGCGCAGAATATTTATGGTGAAATTCTTCCTTTTTATGACAAAACAATTTATGATGAAAGCGGTGAAAATGGGCAATAAATTTTTTCTGTTCTCGTGGATTTTTTTATTTTCTCTGTTAAGCTGCACAACAATTACGCAGCCAAAAGATGTGTTTTCCATGCCGGATTATACTGAACAGGATGTGCTTAACTCGGAAATTGCGCGTATTAAAAAAATCGGTGAAGAAAATCCTGAGCTTGCTCTTTGGCGGGCGTGCCTTATAAACAACGATTCGCTTTTCAATGAATATGCAGATTTGCTTTTTGAAAAACTGAAGCAGCTTAACGATGAAAAAAAACTTTTTGAAAGCTGGCAAATTTACAGAACGCTCAAAACTGTAGGATATAAAAAGCTGAATGAGCTTTCTGTGTCCGAAAAACAGCTTTATTCAGAATATCTTTACAATGTACCTGGATTTGTGGTGGAAAAATCTTTGCTGCCGAAAAATATTCAGAACTGCATTGATGCTACTGTAACAATCTGGGTTGACAAGGGAATTGCGATTCATAATGGAATTGGCTATGCGGACAGAGTTCTTGGCTCGGGTTTTTTCATTGATAAGCGCGGATATCTGATTACAAATCATCATGTTATAAATGATATGGTGGATCCAAAGTATGAAGGATACTCGCGGCTTTACATAAAACTCGCCTCTGATCAGGATACTCGTATTCCGGCGAAAGTTGTAGGCTATGACAGCGTTCTTGATTTGGCTCTGCTCAAAGTTGAAATTGATCCGCCGTATATTCTGGAGCTTGGCTCCAGCCGCGACTTGCAGATTGGAACTAAAGTCAGCGCAATCGGCACTCCGCTGGGGCTCCACGGAACTTTGACAAGCGGAATTGTTTCTTCTGTTGACAGAAAACTTTTTACAACTGGAAATGTTCTTCAGATTGATACGGCTGTTAATTCAGGAAATTCCGGCGGACCGCTCATAGATGACCAGATGAAGGTTCAGGCGATTGTGTTTGCAGGAATAATGCAGTACCAGGGACTGAATTTTGCGATTCCCGTTGAATATTTGCGCCAGGATCTTCCGTTTCTTTTTTACGGCGGAAAAAGAAAACATGTTTGGATTGGAACTTATGGCCATACTTACAAACAGAATGGAAAGAACGCCGGGCTTGAAATTCAATATGTAATGCCTGGCGGAGTTGCTTTCCGCGCTGGCTTGAAAAAAGGTGATATAATTACTTCTATGGATGGAACGCGTGTTTATTCAATTGACAATGCGCAGGATGTTCTTAGAAATTTCGGCGAAAAATCTATTGTTGAATTTTCATATAAACGCGATGACAAGGAATATTCAGTGAACATTTATCTTGAAGAACGCCCGGAGCAGCCTGGATATGAAATTTACAAGTCGGATTTGCTTACAACTTCTCTTGTTCCGATTTTTGGAATGGAGCTTTTGCCAGTTTCCACAACTTATTCAAGGCGTTTTACAATTTCAGATGTCTTAAAAGGCAGTGTCGCTGATGAATCCGGTTTTTCTGTTCTGGATCCAGTTTCAATAACAGATGTGGAATTCAGCCCGGAAAAAGATTCGGTTTCTGTAACAATGAATACACGAAAAAAGAAGAAAGGGTATCTTGACATAACAATCAGGATTGGTTCAGCATTGGACAGCCCTTATTATTTTTAAAAGGAAAAAAAATGGAAATGAAGTACAAGCGCAATTTTTGCATTGTTGCGCACATTGATCATGGAAAATCAACTTTGTCGGACCGGCTTATTCAAAAGTCAAAAATAATTGATGAACGGAAAATGACAAACCAGATTCTTGACAACATGGATATCGAGCGGGAACGCGGAATTACTATAAAAAGCCAGGCTGTTACAATTCCTTACCATGCAAAAGATGGAAATGACTATGAGCTGAATTTTGTTGATACTCCAGGCCATGTTGATTTTTCCTATGAAGTTTCGCGGGCAATCGCTTCGTGCGAAGGGGCTCTGCTTCTTATTGACGCAAGCCAGGGTGTAGAAAGCCAGACTGTTTCAAATATGTACATGGCACTGGAGCATGATCTGGCGATTGTTCCGGTTATAAATAAAATTGATCTTCCCAGCGCAGATATTCCTGCCTGCCGCGAGCAGATTTCCAAGGAACTGGGGCTTGATGACAGCCAGACGCAGCTTGTTTCTGCAAAAACCGGCGAAGGCGTTGACGAGCTTCTTGAGGCGATTGTGAATTATTTTCCTGCGCCGGAAGGAGATCCAGCCGCGCCGCTTCAGGCTTTGATTTTTGACTGCCATTATGATGTTTACCGCGGCGTTGTTGTTCATGTGCGCGTAAAAGAAGGAACGTTAAAAACCGGCGATGTGATAAAAATGATGAACACAGGGCTTGAATACAAAGTAGAGCAGTGCGGTGTGTTCAAAGTTGATTACGAGGAAACCGGAAAGCTTGAGGCTGGAGATGTTGGCTATATAATTTCCGGAATAAAAACAGTTTCCGACATCAGCGTTGGAGATACAGTTACGGGCTCGGCAAACCCTGCCGCGGCTCCGCTTGCCGGATTCAAGGAAGTCAAGCCGGTTGTTTATTCTTCAATTTATCCGATGGACTCAAATGATTACGAGGAGCTGAAAAGCAGCATTGAGAAACTTAAGCTGAATGACGCGAGCCTTGTTTATGAGAAAGATAATTCAATTGCGTTGGGAAACGGCTTCCGCTGCGGATTTCTGGGGCTTCTTCATCTTGAAATTATACAGGAGCGTCTGGAGCGCGACTATGACCAGGCGATTATTTTTACAGCTCCGTCTGTGCGTTATAAAGTAAAACTTACAAACGGCGAGGAAATTTTTGTTGACAATCCTAGCGAATATCCGCAGGGCAGAATTCAGTCGGCGGAAGAACCGTATATCAAGGCGAGCATTATAACTCCTGCCACGTACCTTGGCTCGTTGATGGAGCTTTGCAAAATGAAGCGCGGCGAACAGACAAATATGCAGTATCTTGATGAAAAACGTGTTGAGCTTACTTATGAAATGCCGCTTTCTGAAGTTCTTTTTGATTTTTATGACAAGCTGAAAAGTTTCAGCCGCGGATATGCGTCTTTTGACTATGAAGTTATTGGCTACAGGCCTACAGATCTTGCGAAAGTTGATATGCTTTTGAATTCAAAGCCGGTTGACGCGCTTTCATTTCTCTGTTATAAGCCGAGTGCCGCTGAACGCGCCAGAAAAGTATGCGAGCGTTTGAAGAATGAAATAAGCCATCAGCAGTTCAAGGTTGCGATTCAAGGTGCTATTGGCGGCCAGATTATTGCCAGGGAAACTGTGAGCGCATATAGAAAAGATGTTCTTGCAAAATGTTACGGCGGTGATATCACCAGAAAACGCAAGCTTCTTGAAAAACAGAAGGAAGGCAAGAAGCGCATGAAGATGTTTGGTGATGTTGAGCTTCCTCAGAGCGCCTTTCTTGCGGTTCTTAAGGAATCTGAGGATCAATGATTTTAAGGAAATAATCAGTTTCGATTCTTATCCGGTTCAGAAAACTCTGGGAAAAATCCATGTTGTAGCTGTCTGGAAAATGAATGTAAAGATATTCGCGGTCTTTTAAAAGGCTTTTGATTTTTTCTGTGCGTTCATTTTCGGGAAGCTGGATTTTCCCGGTGAAAATTGATTTCAGCTCATTCAGGGCTTTTTTTTCAGCGGCAAGCCATTTTTCTATTTTTTCGCTGATTCCGCTGTCTTCGTTCCGCAGAAGAAATTCTTCGGTTTCCTTTTTGTTTTTCAAGAAACTTTCAGAAACTTGCTCAGGAAATTTTTGCGTCAGTCCAAGGGCGATTCCGCTTTTTCCTGCGTCGAATAAATTTTTGGTTCCGCTGAATTTGTATTCAAAAAGTTTTGCATATCCTGAAAGAGCCGTTGTTGTAATCGCAGTTTTTCCGTTTTTTCCGCAGATTTTTATGCTGTCGCTTCCGAACGTCGCTGAAAAATTTTCAAAGCTGTGTATTTTTGTTGAAGAGGCACGTCTTGCGGCGTCGTGGAATGAGTTTTCGGCATGGGTTTTTCCGATTGAATAGGAAAAATCAAGGCCTGTAACAAAAACCGGAACATTCTGGCTTTCCCGGATTATCAATGCGATTTGTGTTGCGCTTAATCCTACTGAACCCAGCGGCTCCTGAATGAATTTCAATATTCCGTTTTTTTCAAGTTTTTCCAGAAATCCGGTTTTTGCAAAAATTGGCGTGTAAAAAATTGTTTTTTCAGGAGAAATTCTTGCGGCTGAATTTGCTGATGTTGTGCTTGCAAAAAAGTAGCTGAAATCTTTGCATCCTGTGAATGCTCCTGCGATTACAGCCTGGGCTTCTTCGCACACCGCCGCATCCGGCCTTATTTTCAGCGCTTTCAACGTTTTTAGAGCGGCATCAACTGCGATTATAAAAAAATCGCTGCGTTTTCCGCTTTCCTTGATTTTTTTTAATGTTTCCACAGCGCTTTCGCCTGCTCCCGCAACAATTATTGGTTTGCAGACTTTTATTTTTTCAATGCTTTGCGGAACAAGGCGAAGGTTTCTTAATAAATTCGCGCAGTATTTTCTTCCGAATTTTACGAGCGTTATGTGGTTTTTCCAGAACTGGCTCAGGGAATTTCTGCAAGCCTCAAAAATCTGGATGTACAAATTTGAGTTCAATGAAAATCCTGCTGAAAATTCAAGGTATACAACCCGGCGGAATTTTCCGTTTTGGCAAATTTCTTCAATTTTTTGTGGAAGTCCGAAAATTTCTTCCGGCGGAACTAGTTTGTATATGGAATTTTTCCGGCATTCAAGTTCTTTTGATTCTGCGTCTGAAATTTTGTAAAGCTCCGGCTCCGCCTCGATTCCGAGCATAAGGCAGTTTTCCGGAAGTTTTGCTGCAAGCGCTTCCAGTCCGTATTTTAAAACTGGAGAAAAACACAAAACAATCGTTCCGGGAAGAAATTCTGTCTTTTCAATAATAGAAAGAATATTGCGCTCCGGATTGTATTTTGAGTAAAGCAGATGGTTCTTGTAATTAACAGAAAAGCCCCGCTCAGTTTTTACCAGGCAGGGCTTTGTTTCATATTCTACAGGCAAGAAAACTCCAGCTAGTTTTTCGCCATGAAGTAGTTGTCGTATACATTCTGCACGTTGTTTACAAGTTTAGGGCTTGCAAGCAGTGCCGCCTGCGCAGAGGAAACATCATAGTTTGTAAGTTCGTCGTTCAAGGCTTCGGCAGGAATCGGATCCTGTGCCGGAACATTGCTTTTTGCAAGCTGAAGAACAAGAATGCTGTTTCCGTTTGTAATCGGCTCAGAGATTTCGTCATTCTTGAGCGCGAATGCTGTGTCAAGGAAATTCTTGTTTTTGTCTGCGCCGGAAAGTCCGTCAAGAGTTGTGTCAAGTTTTGGGAGAACAGAAAGACCGCTGTAATTCAGCGCAAATGCAGGAACAGAAATCTTTTTTGCTTTGTACTGGTTTGCAGCCGCATTGAATCCGCGCGCTTTTGCCGCTGAAGAAAATTCTTTTGCTGTTTCCTTGAAGTAATCCTCGATGTGGCTGAATTCGTTTGCAGTAAGATAGTTGTACACAGTTCTGATTGTTTCGCTGTCAGAGAAATTCGGCTCGGCTTTCGCGCTGTCCGCCTTGAAAATTGAATATCCTACAGAAGTCTGGAGCGGCTCGCTTACTGCGCCTTCTTCAAGCGCGGCAAGTTTTTCCATGTCTTCAGGCTGCTTCAGGAATTTTTCAATCTGGTACTGATATTTGCTGTTGATTTTTCCGCTGTTGTTCGAGTAGATTTTCTGAGATTCGTTCACAGCGTCTTCAAATGTAATCGCATTCTCATTTATTCTTTTCAGGATAGAAGCGGCTTTTGCCTTGTCTGAAACTGTGATTACAGAAAAATCATACTTCACGAATTTCTGTGAATTTGCTTTTCCGAACGCAGCTTTTTCAGTGTCCGGATAGTCAGACATATTGAAAACCGCCATGTTGAATGAACGCTGGCTGTTTCCCATTTCCTGAATGAATTTTGCTTCTGCATCAGATGTTTTTAGCCCATAGAGAGTTCCGCTTCCAAGCGCTGTCTGACCGCCGAAAGAATCTTCTGCGTAGCGGCTAGTTGTGAGCGTTGACGAAATCTGTTTTCGCAGTGCCGCAAGATTGTCCGGATTGCTTGTTAAGTAGATATTGTAGTTCTTCTGCGAGAAATTTCCTTTTTCATCAGTGAAATATGGTTTTACCGCGCGGTTCACTGCTGTTTCAGGAACTTTGTAGCCGGCTTTTGCAACAGCTTTCTTGTATGCAAGTTCTGTTACAGTGGCATTGAATGCGTAGTTAAATAGATAGAACTGCGCATAATCTTTTATTTCAATTCCCTGGTTCTTGTAGTATTCAGCGTATCGGGCAACATAATTGAAAAAATCTGTATCTTGCTCGTATCTGATTTCGGTTCCGTCGTATTTTCCAAAAGCAGGAAGTCTTTTTCCCGTTTTTCCGCCCTGAAAAATAGGAACAAGAACAAAGATAAAAGCTGCAATCAACAAAATGATGAGAGAGCCGATTGTGTAAACACTTCTTTTCATTTTTAAATCCTTAATCTGATTTGAGAATAAATATATAGTAGAGAACATTTTAACACTCTAGGCTTATACTGTCAATTTGACATTTTGAATGATTTTTTCAAAGGAAGTCTGTATGCGTTCTTTTTCAATTGTAATTTATGTGCCAATTTTATAAAATGAAGAATAGATTTTTTATTAAGGAATGGTGTTTTTATGCTTACATTAAAATTTGGCGGTACTTCAATGGGCAATGCCCGCCGTATTCTTTCTTCTGCGGAAATTATAATCGGGCGTGCAAAAGAGGACAGGCTCAGCGTTGTTGTTTCTGCAGTTGCTGGAGTTTCTAACAGTCTTCAGGCTGCGGTTGATTCAAGTGTATCTGGCACCACGGGCACTTTTGTGTCTGACCTTAAGAAAACTCATGAAGAGATTTGTCTTGAAATTCAGTCCAAGTGTGAAGGTTTTGAGGCTGAAAAAGTTATGCAGTCGCTGGAGCCTCGCTTTGAGGAGCTTGAAAAACTTCTTGCCGGCGTTGCGTCTTTCGGAGAATGTCCTGATACAGTTTACTGCCGTATCATGGGAATGGGAGAGCTTCTTTCCGCGCCTATTATGGAGGCAGTTCTCCGCGCAAAAAAACAGAGCGTTATTTTTCTTGACTCTAGAAAATTTATTTATACAACAGGAAACCAGAAGGAAGGCGAGGCTGACTATATAAAAACGGCGGAGGCTTGTCTTCCTTACCGGGACGGAGAAAACAAGAGCCAGACACGGATTTTGCTTTTCCCGGGATTTGTCTGCTCATGGACAAAGGGAACTGGCGCGAAGACTGTCATGGGGCTTCTTGGCAGAAACGGCTCGGACTTTTCAGCGGCGATTCTTGGAGCTTCGCTTGGAGTTAAGCGTGTTGAATTCTGGACTGATGTTGACGGCGTTTTCACAGCGGATCCTCGGGTTGTGCACGATGCGATTCTTGTTGACGACATGACTTATGAGGAGGCGATGGAGCTTTCTTTCTTCGGCTCTAAAGTTCTTCATCCAAAGACATTGGCTCCGCTTCAGGCAAAAGGAATTGAGGCGTGGAGCTTGAACAGCCTGAATCCGGCAGCGCGTGGAACTAGAATTGGAAAGGGTCCTTTTGAAAGCAGAACAAAATCTTCAATCTGCGGAATTTCCGCTCTGAAAAAAGTTTCAATGATTTCTGTAAGCGGCGCTGGAATGCGCGGACGTTCCGGAATGGCTGGCCGTGTTTTCAATACAGTTTCTGCGGCGGGAATTTCGGTTCTCCTGATTACACAGTCTTCTTCTGAATATACAATTTCTTTCTGTGTGCGCGATTCCGAGGCTGATACAGTCCGCGACGCTATTTCAAAGGAATTTGAGCTTGAAATCCGTGAAAAAATAATTGACGAGATTGGTGTGAAATCTGAATGCGCGATTGTTTCTGTTGTTGGCGACGGAATGATTAGAAACCGCGGAGTTGCTTCTAATTTCACAAATGCGCTTGCTTCACAGGATATAAACATAAAAGCTTTGGCTCAGGGTTCTTCTGAACGCTGTATTTCGGCTGTAATAAATGGAAAATTTGCGGACAAGGCTGTTAAGGCGGTGCACCAGTTCTTCTTCAACACTTGCCAGACAATTGAAGTTTTTGCTTTTGGCGCAGGAACAATCGGCGGCACAATGATTGACCAGATTTACCAGCAGCACGAAAAGCTTTTGAAGCAGAAAATTGATATTAAAGTCATTGCAATCACAACAATTGACGGAATGAATCTTAACGAGAACGGACTTGATCTTTCAAACTGGCGCAATGACATGAAAACGCCTATGTATAAATTCGGGCCTTCAAACGTTGACGACATTATAAAATTTGTAAAAGAAACAAAACCGCTGAATCCTGTTTTTGTTGACTGCACAGCCTCATATGACTTGCCGGAGCGTTATCTTGATATTCTTGACGCTGGAATGTCTATTGCAACGCCGAACAAACGCGCGAACTCAATGAGCATGCAGTTTTACAAGGATTTGCGTAAAACCGCGAACAAACGGCACCGCCGCTTCTTGTATGAAACAAATGTCGGCGCGGGGCTTCCAATTATTGATACTTTGCAGAATCTTTACAAATCAGGCGACAAGCTTGAAAGTTTCAACGGAATTATGTCCGGTTCGCTTTCTTATATTTTCGGAAAGCTGGATGAAGGCGTTCCGTTCAGCAAGGCCGTTCTGGAAGCCAAGGAGCTGCGCTACACAGAACCTGATCCGCGTGATGACTTGAACGGAATGGATGTTGCCCGCAAAGGACTTATTATCGCCCGTGAATCTGGATATGAAATTGAGCTTGAAGACATTACAATGTACAAAGTTTTCCCGGATTCGTTTGATCCTTCAGGAACGGTTGAGGAATTCCTGAAAAAGCTTCCTGAAGTTGATGAGTATTTTGCAAACAAAATTGCTGCTCTTAAAAAAGAAAACAAAGTTTTAAGAATGGGCGCGACAATCAAGGACGGAAAAGTTTCTGTTGGAATGATGGAAGTTGGTCCTGAAAATCCGTTGTACAGCGTAAAAGGCGGCGAGAATGCGTTTGTTTTCTATACTGAACGCTACAAGCCGATTCCGCTTACAGTACGCGGATATGGCGCTGGCGCCGGAGTTACTGCCGCAGGTGTTTTTGGAGACATAATGCGTACAGTTTCTTTCAACCTTTCTACTGAAGAATAAATTTGTTTTCCGAGGCTTGCTGTGGTTATTGTTCTGAAGCATGATATTTCAGATGAAGATAAAAATCGCATAAAACTTTTTTTGCGTGCGAAGGATTTTAAAATCAATGAAGTTGATGGCGATGAGCAGTCAATCATAGCGGCGGTCGGGCAGCTCGTTGTTGCTCCGGAGGATGTGCGGCTTTTGCCTGGTGTTGAAAAAGTTATTCCGATTTCAAAGCCGTATAAAATGGCGAGCCGCGAATTCAAGCCTGAAAATACAATTGTTGAGCTGGGCAACCGGTCCGGTCAGAAAATCAGGATTGGCGGGCAAAGAATTGTGGCAATCGCAGGTCCTTCAATGGTTGAAAACAAGGAGCGGATGTTTGAGATTGCAAAGTCTGTCCGGGAAAGCGGCGCATGCATTCTGAAAGCCGGAACTTTCAAGCCGCGTACAAGTCCGTATGCTTTTCAGGGGCTCGGTGAAGAAGGCGTGCAGATTTTAAAGGCTGCCGGCGATAAATTCGGGCTTCCTGTTGTTTCTGAAATTCTGTCTTCTGAACATATAAAAATCATGAAAAATCACGGAGTTGACTGCCTTTTGATTGGCTCCGTGAATATGTGGAATTATGATTTGCTGAAAGCCGCCGGAAAATCAAGGCTTCCTGTTATTTTGGAGCGTGGAATCTGCGCAACTTTGGAAGAGCTCCTTATGTCGGCTGAATATCTTCTTTCGGAAGGCTCGCCGGATGTTGTTTTGTGCGAAAGAGGAATCCGGACTTATGAAAAAGCGACCAGAAACACTTTGGATCTTTCTGCCGTTCCTGTTTTGCGCGGAATGACGCATCTTCCGATTATTGTTGATCCAGCGAACGCTGTTGGTCTTTGTGATAAAATTGCTCCGATGGCTCTTGCGGCTATTGCTTCCGGAGCGGACGGAATAAGCGTTGAAGTGCATGACGCTCCGGAAAAAGCGTTCAGCGACGGCCAGCAGGCTCTGCTTCCTTCAATGTTTGACAAACTGATGCACGATATTGAGGCGTTCGCTCCTGTTGTTGAAAAATCTGTGGTTCATATCCGCGGAGAAATTTCTTCACCGCAAATAAAAAATTCTCCTGAAAAAAAAGAAAAACCAGTCTGCGCATACAATGGAATACGCGGAACTTACGCCGAGCAGGCGGTGAACCGTTATTTTGACGGCGCAATCGAGGCGAAGCCGTTTCCTTCTTTCAGGGAGGTTTTCAAGGCGGTTGTGAACGGTCAGGCTGACTACGGAATGATTCCGATTGAAAATTCTTTGGCGGGCTCTGTTTACGACAATTACGATAATCTTGTTGCGTTTGAAGATGTTTCCATAGTCGGCGCACTGCATTTGCGGATTCAGCATGCGCTTCTTGCAAGAAAAGGCACAAAATTCGATTCGATAAAAAGAATTTATTCCCATCCGCAGGGGCTTGCCCAGTGTTCAAATCTGATTGAAAGCAGAAAATGGGAAAAAATTTCAGTTTCATCAACGGCAAACGCCGCAAAAATGGTTTCAGAGTCTGGTTCTGATGACTGCGCGGCAATTGCAAGCTCTGTTACGGCGAAATACTACAATCTGGAAATTCTTCAGGAAGATATTCAGAATGACCCTTGCGACTATACAAGGTTTGTTGTAATCGCGGCAAACCATATCGAGAAAAAAATCATGGCGAGCGGAAAAGCTCCGAACGCCGCTTCGTTTGTTTTTTGTATTCCAAATGTTGCCGGAGCGTTGTACAATGTTCTGGGGGTTTTTCAAAGACATAAGCTGAGCCTTTCAAGGCTGGAGAGCCGCCCTATTTCAGGTCAGCCGTGGCATTACTGGTTCTACACTGATGTTGAAATAAAAGAAGAAATTTTGCAGAATAAAAAATATATTGAAAATTTCATTGATGAACTTAAGAAATCTGCCGAGGAAGTCCGTCTTCTGGGTGTTTATTCAGAAGCTGGAAGCAGAATATAAATATTGTTCAAGTTACGAAGGAGACAAAAATGGAAAAATTCGTGTTGAGTGTTCTTGTTGAAAACCATGCCGGAGTTTTGAGCCGTGTTTCAGGATTGTTCAGCCGCCGCGGCTACAATATTGATTCATTGACGGTTTGCGAAACAGGAAATCCGGGCCAGTCTCGAATGACAATTGTTGTGAACGGCGATTCTTATATTCTTGAGCAGATTGAAAAGCAGCTTTCAAAGCTTGTGGAAGTCATTTCAATAAAAAAATGTGAAAAGAGCAGAACAACTCAGCGTGAAATGGCTTTGATAAAAGTAAAGGCTCCGGGCGAGGAGCGCGCGATTATTATTGGAACATGCGATATTTACCGCGCTCATATTATTGATGTCGCGCCAGACAGTGTGATTGTTGAAGCTACAGGAAGCGAAGAAAAAATTGAAAGTCTTATAAGGCTTCTGCAGCCGTTCGGAATTCTTGAATATGTGAAGACCGGCCTTACAGCGATGGACCGCGGCGAGGAAGTTATGCGTTGAGGCTGCCGCAGCGGCACCACTGGGAATTCCAAAGTTCTGTTTGAATTCCCGATTTTTTTTCTTCGGCGAGCTGGAAGATTTTTATTTCTTTTGAAAGACCTTGCCTTGAATTTAAAAGGCTTGTGCTTTTCTGATTTTTTCCGCAGGTTCCAAGAAGAAGTTTTCCGGCGGCTTCAAAACCGTCGTGCATTTTTATTTTTACAGCGCAAAGAATTTTGCCTTCAGAAAGTACGGCTTGCTCAACTAGAATTTTCTCAAAATTTTTCTTAAGCTGCGGAATGCTTTTCTGCTCAAAATAGCTGTCTTTCAGTTCAATAAGAAGCGGGAAAAAAGGAAACGCAATGTTTGTTTCTTCTTCGGAGTTCAGCAGGCTCAGAATTTTTTTCTGCTCCCGGATAAACAGGATTTCATCATCTTTGTGAAGTCGGATAACCTTTGGCATAAATAAAATATAGTATTTTTGAAAAAAAAATTGTAGTATCTAGTTATGAAAATAAAATTTGAACGCAGGCAGAAGATTATTGCCGGATGTATTTTTTTATTCATTCTTTTTGACGTTGCTGTTCTGGTTTTTAGGTGCGCGTCGAATTTGTATTCAAAATCAAGGCTTTCATTTGAAGGAACTTCAGCCGCCGCGGAAAAAATGCGGGCTTTGAACAAGAACGCGGCTTCCGGAAAAATTTCCAAGCCAGGCTACGCATATTACAAATTCTCTTCCGAGGAGCAGGAGCTTTTCCGTGAATGTTACAAAAAATTTGGCTCAGCTGGAGTTTCTGTGCGCATTGGCGTAAAAAAATTGAAAGGCGCAAAGTTTAATCTGGCAATGGAGAAAGAAAAACTCTTCTATTTTGGATATTTGAGGAAAACTGATTTTACCGAAAAGGGGAAATTCAATCCTTCGGCGAAACGGATTTTTTCCGGCTGCGACTTAAGAAATTTTATAAGAAACGGAAAAGGTTTTTCTTATTTTGACAACGGATTTGCCATTGAAAAAAATCTTGATGATGACGAAATTCCATGCGGTTTTGTTGTTTATTCTGAATATCCTGTGAAAATTGTTGATTTTCTGGCCGGAAAGGCAAAAGTTGGTTTTGACCGCTCAAAGGAAATTCCGTTTTATGGCGTTTCTAGCAACGGCGGAAGTTTTTCAAGCAGCCAGAATGGTTATGATTTTTCCGGCTGCACTCAGGTTTTTCTGGTTGAAAATACGCGTTATTCAATTATGCCGAAAATTGAGGCTGGATTTTTCGTTTCCCAGGACAATACAGCGGAAAAAAAGCCTGCCAATGTAAAGATAAATGCGGGCGGAGATTTGCTGGAAATCCGGATTTCTCCAAAAAATGCGGAGAATGTTATCCAGGCTTCCACATTGCTTGCGCCGTTCAGCTACTATGAAATTACAGAAAATCCGGCGCTTGTTTCAAAGCTTCTGATGACAGCGAATGACACCCGGCTGATTCCTTCCGAGCCTGAAAAGGTTCTTGTTCCGCTGAAAACTGATTTGGGGCTTGTTCTTTCAAGCAGGAATTCAACCTGGCGCACAAAGGACTACGAGCTTTATGAATGGAATATTTTTCCGGGAATACTTTTTTTCGACACTTTGAATTATTCGGTTCAGGACCAGTTTTTCCGGCGAATTGCTTTTTTTGTTGAAAAAACTGGTTTCCGCGGAAAGCTGCTTTCAGACGCTGAGCTTGGCGATATGCACGGCTACAATGCGCATGACTACAGCGCGGAAAGTCTTGCCTCGTTCTTTTCAGCGTGCGAAAGGCAGAATTTTAAAATTTCCCGGAAGGAGCAGATTCTTAAGGAAATCCTTTTGCGAAACGGACTTATTGTTCCGGATTCAAATTCATACAAGGCTGGAAAAGGCGCGGTTGTTTCGATTTCCAGGGAATCTCCGGCTTATCTTAGGCGTTCGCTCACAGCGCATGAAGCCTGGCACGGAATATTTTTTACAGACCAGAATTTCAGGAATGCGGTTGCCGCCGTTTATTATACAGTTGATGAAAACACAATGTCGTTTATAAAAGGGTACTGGGCAATCCAGAAAGGTTTGGGCTACGACCAGAATGACGAGTATCTTATGCAGAATGAATTTATGGCTTATCTTATGCAGCAGCCTCTTTCTTCTGTTGCAGGATATTTTCTGCATGTTGCAAACCGCGGCTCTGTTCTTGCGTACCAGAAGGAACTTTGCGGCTGGGTGAAAAACACTGGCGCCCAGACTTTTGAGGACGCCTGCCGCGTTCTTGATTCCTACGCCCAGGACAACTGGGGGCTTGCAAGCGGCCGGGTGGCTCTTGTTTCAAGAAACTGATTTTGGCCTGCTAGCTTAAGTCCGAGTTGAATTCCTGCTCCGCGCCGATTGTTGTTGGCGGCCCGTGTCCGGGAAGCAGAATTGTGTTTTCCTGCTGCGAAAGAATTTTTTCTTCAACATTTCTTCTGAGCAAGTGCTTTGAGTAGCTTGAATTTGTGCTGCCGAGCTTTCCTGCAAAGATTGTGTCGCCTGTAAAAATTGCATTTCCAATCTGGTATGCCATTGAGTCGGAAGAATGTCCCGGAATGTTCATGTAGCGTACCAGAAGCCCTGCGATATGCAGTGTTCCGTCGCCGGTTATTACGTAGGTTTTGTCTCCGTTAAGCTCAAGGTCCGCACCGTAGATTTTTGGCGTGTAAATTTTCAGAAGAGTTTTCAGTCCCTGCACGTGGCTTTGGTGGTTGTGTGTAACAAGAACGGCGGCCAGTTTCAGGTTGTTGTCTTCGATTCTTTTTATGATTTCTTCGGTCAGTTTTCCAGGGTCAATTAAAATCGCCTCGTTTATCTTTTCATTTGCAATTATATATGTGTTGGAAAATCCGCCTGTATTCAAGTGAAAGTAAATTTTCATAGTACATCTCCGATTGCCGATTTTTCCCCTGAATTTGCGATGTCTTTTGAAAGCTCGCTTCCGTCCGGGTCAAAAACCGCTTCCCTTGTGTTTGACATTTTGAAGGAAACGTTTTCCTGTTTTATTCCGTGGAACAAAACTTTTTTCAGGTTGCAGTTTCTGAACGAAATGTTCACAAGCGTTGAATTTATAAAGCGGGAATTGTACAAGTCTGAATCGTCGAATGAAGACTGAACTGCGTTGATTCCGTTGTAGTTGTTCTGAAGAAGCTCGCTTGCCGTGAAAAGCGTTCTTGAAAACGTGCATCCAGAAAATGATGTGAAATGAATATTGCTTTCAATAATATTGCAGTCAGTGAAAACCGCGAAGTCGAAAATGCTCATCCGGCTTCTGAGCCCTTTTGAATGGACGTTCGTGAAAGTGCAGCGCTGGAAATTGCATCCGTAGAATCTTTTTCCCGAAAAATCTATGTTTGAAAAAGTAAGGCCGTTCGCGCACAGACCTACAATTTTTTCATGGGTGTTTATGTAGTTTATAATATCCTGGTGAAGTTTTCCAGGATTCGGCGAATGGTCAATGCAGTAGTTCTTTTCTTCTGTTATTTCGCCGTTTTCGTTGATTGTTGAAACTGCGATATTGTGGCAGGCTCTTACAAGGCATTTGTTCAGTGAAAACATAAAAAAATGTTAAACCATTGCGATTGTTTAGTCAAACCTTTATTATTCTTGTTATGAGCGTAAATTTTGCATTTCTTGATTCTGGAACGGGCGGTCTGCCGTATTTAAAATATCTGAAGGCAGAAAAACCTGACGCAGCCTGCGTTTATGTTGGCGACACAAAAAATTTCCCTTACGGTGAAAAATCAAGAGAACAAATTATAGAAAAATCCTGCGGCTGTGTTGAAAAAATCATTGAAAAATGGAATCCCGACGCGGTTGTTGTGGCATGCAACACAATTTCTGTTTCCGCGCTTGACGAGCTAAGACGAAGGTTCAAGGAAATTCCGTTCATTGGAACTGTTCCTGCCATAAAACCTGCTGCAAAACTTACACAGACAAAAAAAATCGGGCTTTTGGCTACAAACGCAACTGTTTCCCATCCTTACACAAAAAAATTGATTTCAGATTTCGCTTCCGGATGCAAGGTTTTTTCGCTTGCCGCGCCTGAGCTCATAAGTTTTATTGAGCACAAGTATTATTATTCAACCCGTGAGGAGCGTCTTGCCGCCGCAAAACCTGCGTGTGATTTTTTCCGGGAAAACGGCTGCGATGTTATTGTTCTGGCTTGCACTCATTTTTTGAATATGACAGAAGAAATAAAAGAAGCGGCCGGCCCTGGAATTCAGGTTGTTGACAGCCGGGACGGCGTTACCCGGCACGCGTTTGATGTTGTTCCTGCTGAAAAAATTTCTCCGCTGAACAAATTTTCTTCTGCGCTTTATGTTACAGGTTTTACGGAAAGCAACGACAGCCAGCGGTATATTTCTTTCTGCCGCCAGAACGGAATAAAATTCGGCGGGCTTTTGACCTAGTTGAAAAATTTATTTTCAGTACGGATAAAAATTGCTGCCAAATCATTAAAAAATATCGCATAATTTTTTTGAATTCTGTATAATTTAATTGTTATGGCTAAAATTCAGATGAAAAACGCTATCGCTGAGCTCGATGGCGACGAAATGACACGTGTTTTGTGGAAGGTTATAAAGGACGAGCTTCTTTTGCCTTATATCGATTTGAAAACTGAATACTTTGATCTTGGCCTTAAAAGCCGCGATGATTCAGACGACAAAATAACTTATGAAGCGGCGGATGCAATAAAGCGGCTTGGCGTAGGCGTAAAATGCGCCACAATCACTTCCAATGCCGCAAGAATGGAAGAGTACAAGCTGAAAAAACTTACTCCTTCCCCGAACGGAATTTTGCGCGGCGAGCTTGACGGAACTATTTTCCGCGCTCCTATTTTTGTAAAAAATATCGCGTGCAATGTAAAGTCTTGGGAAAAGCCGATTGTTCTTGGCCGCCATGGCTACGGCGATGTATATAAGAACTGCGAGATAAAGACTCCTTGCGCTGGAACTGCTGAGCTTGTTTTTCACGGCGAGGATGGAACTGAAATAAAGAAGACGATTCAGGTTATGAAAGGTCCTGGAATAATTCAGGGAATCCACAATCTTGACAAGTCAATTGAAAGCTTTGCGCGCTGCTGCTTTAATTACGGTCTTGACCAGAAAATCAGCGTATGGCTTGGAACAAAAGATACAATTTCAAAAATTTACGACGGAAATTTCAAGGCGATTTTCCAGAAAATCTTCGACGAAGAATTCAAGGAAAAATTTGAAAAGGCGGGAATTGAATATTTCTACACGCTGATTGATGACGCTGTTGCCCGTGTTATGAAATCTAAAGGCGGATTTCTGTGGGCATGCAAGAATTATGACGGCGATGTAATGAGCGATATGATTGCCTCTGCCTGCGGAAGCCTTGCAATGATGACAAGCGTTCTTGTTTCTCCGAACGGACAGTTTGAGTATGAGGCGAGCCACGGAACTGTTCAGAAGCATTATTACCGTTATCTTAAAGGTGAAAAAACTTCTACAAATCCGGTTGCCACAATTTTTGCATGGACAGGCGCCCTGAAGAAACGCGGCGAACTGGACGGCACAAAAGATTTGGTTGATTTTGCTGAAAAACTTGAGAAAGCCACTCTTTCAACAATTGAAGACGGTCTTATGACTGGCGACCTTGCGGCTCTTGCAAATCCGCCGGCAAAAAAAGTGCTTGACAGCTGGCAGTTTATAGAAGAAATAAAAAGCAGACTGTAAATTTTATTTTCAATAAAAAAAGCCGCGGCTGAAGTGCATTTCCCACGCTGGAATTTCTTGCCGCGGCTTTTTGAATTTTCTAGAAATTTATAAGTCTTAGAATTTTACCTTTGAAAATCATAAGAATTAAGTCAAGGAACCAGATGATGTTCCAGCCCAAGAAAAGGCGCAGTAATCCCGCTACATATTTTTTTTCCTGAAAACGTGTTACAAAACCGCAGAGCCATGAGGTCAGTGGAATAATTGCAAGAATAATGCTGATAAATCTGTTTGCTCCAAAATAATCTTTTCCTTTTTTAGCCATTTTTTTGCTCCTAAAATTATTTTCATTAATTTTCTGTCAGATATTGCAATTTGTCAAACATTTTAAATTCTCCTTTCTGTTTACAAAAAAAAACACAATTACTAAAATACAACTATTATGATAAAAAGAAATACAGGATTTAAAAATTTAACCGCGGGATATTTGTTCCCGGAAGTTGCCCGCCGCCGCCGCGAGTATCAGGAAAAAAATAAAGATGCGAAGATTATCAGTCTTAGCATAGGAAACACAACAGAGCCTCTTCCAGAATTTATAGCAAAGGCAATGGCCGACTATTCAATGGCTCTTTCCACAGCGGAAGGATATTCTGGCTATGGGGACGAGCAGGGAAATTCTGCGCTGCGCGCAAAAATTGCTGAAGTTTGGTACAAAGGTTTGGCAAGCGCAGATGAAGTTTTTATTTCAGACGGCGCAAAATGCGATATTGCCAGAATTCAGACATTGTTCGGCTCAAAAGTGAAGGTTGCTGTTCAGGATCCTTCTTATCCTGTTTATGTTGACGGTTCTGTTATTATCGGGGCTGCCGGCAAAAATTCAGGAAACGGCTACAAGGGCGTTACTTATATGCCATGCGTTCCAGAAAATAATTTCTTCCCGGATCTTTCAAAAATCAAGAAAAACAGTCTGATTTATTTCTGTTCTCCGAACAATCCGACCGGCGCCTGCGCTACAAAAGAAGACTTGAAAAAACTTGTTGATTTTGCGAATTCAAACGGATGCATTATTATTTACGATGCCGCTTACCGCGAGTTCATCCGCGATGAAAATCTTCCTAAGACAATTTTTGAAATTGAGGGAAGCCGAACCTGCTCAATTGAAATAAATTCTTTTTCAAAGCCTGCTGGATTTACAGGTGTGCGCCTTGGCTGGTCGATTGTTCCGAATGACTTGAAATTTGCGGACGGAACAAGCGTGAACAAGGACTGGAACCGCGTTATGACAACTCTTTTCAACGGAGCTTCAAACGTTGCCCAGGCCGGCGGTCTTGCTTGCCTTGAACCTGAAGGAATTCAGGCTATGAAAGATGTGATTGACTACTATCTTGTTAATGCGAAAAAAATTGAAGAAACATTGAAAGGTGAAAATTTCAAGAAAATTGGTGTTGAAATTTATTCAACAGGAAACAGTCCTTATGTCTGGGCAAAATTTCCTGGAAAAAAGAGCTGGGATGTTTTTGACACAATCTTGGATAAGTGCCATATTGTAACAACTCCAGGCTCAGGTTTTGGACCTAGCGGAGAAAGTTTCATCCGCTTCAGTTCATTCGGTCATCAGAAAGATGTGAATGAAGCATGCGAGCGCCTTTCAAAGCTTGAATTCTAGTTTGTCTAGAACTGGGTTTTGTATCCGATATTAAGTTTCAGCGCAGAGCCAAAATTTCCGTCTATCATGTCGGTTATTTTGGCCTGCAGCATTCCGTGTATAGTTCCGTTGTAAAATTTTGTGGAAATATATGGTGCGGCAAGAATTGTGTAGTCATCTTTGAACAGTTTGTCCGCGTGTTTTATTAAGTCTGTGAAATTCTTTTCCGGAAATGAAACTGCTCCGTTTATTCCAAAGACAAACATCTTGTTTTTTATATAAAGGTCATCTGTGAAAATATTTATGTTCGCGCCGAAAGTGTCATTTATAAAGATAAAATCGTCGACAGTGTCTTGCGGAAGGCTGAAAACTGTAAGGTGAAGCTGGAATTTTTCGCTTCTGAATCTTGGCTCAAAAAGCAAGTACGCGGCATCCTCGTTGATTTTAGGGTAGCTGTCGTCTTTTGAAAATTCAATGTCTGAAACTCCGGCCTGCATGAAAAGAGAAGTTGTGTAGCTGTTTCCAATCAGCATATTCATTCCTGCTCGCCAGTAAAGCGTATCGATTATAACAAAAGCATTCTGGTTCTCGTTCTTTTTCAAAGGCATTCCGATTCCGCCTGAAAAGTCGAATGTGAAGAATCTGTACACGCCGGCAAAACGTAAATCCGAGTTGAAGCAGTAGCTGTCGTCCATTTCGTGGTTCACGTAAATGTAAATTCCGAATGCAAGCGGCTGCGCGTTAAAATGAATTATGTCCGAGCCGCCAACGCCGAACATCGGGTAAATTACAGAGCCGGAAAGCCCGAGCCAGCCTTCTGTTATTTTTGAGGCTATCGGCTGAATTCCAAACTGCCGCCTAAGGAAAATATCCGAGCCGATTGGTTCATAAGTTCCGCAGAAAAAACTCAGGTAGTTTGTGGCGTCAAAAAGTTGTCTTCTGAAAATAATTGAAAGCTCATCGATTTTGAATTTTCCTGGAGTTTCATTGAAAACTGAATTCTCTATAAGATCATCTGTTGCAAGCGAAAATTCAGCGTGCGCAAAAATATTTTCCGAAAGGCTGAACTGTCCAGAAAAAAATGATTGAAATTTCAGCTCGGGGTCGAATGATTTCTTGCTCGACGAGGCAAAGTCGCTTTTCAGTCCTGCGTATCCGCTGAAAAAAACTTCCGCAGATAAAAAAGCGCTTGAAATAATCAGAAATGCCGCCGCGATTGAAAATTTTATTTTTTTGCTTGCCATAATTTGAACTCCAAAATATTTTTCCTTTCTGTTTATCGGCAGATTCTTTCTATAACATTAGAAAATTTTCAGTTTTGTTGCCGTTTCAGCCGGAACTTTATCTCTTGAATTCTTAAAAAAGTGTTATATAATTAATGATATGAGCGATTATTTAGATCCCGACAACGAAGAGTTGCTTAAAGATTTTTTTGCTGAAGCTGAGCAGCAGGTCGAAACTCTTGAAAGTAATATTTTGGTGATAGAAAGCGATCCTTCAAACCATGAGGCCGTTGATGAAATTTTCCGCGCGGCGCACACATTGAAGGGCGGTTCTGCTACTGTTGAAATGAACGAACTGTCAGAGTTTACTCATAAGGTGGAAGATGTTCTTGATGAAATCCGTTCTGACCGGATGCAAGTTAACGAAGACATAATCGATATTCTGCTTACATCAATTGATGTTATAAAAGCAATGCTGGAAGCGCGCCAGAATGGCTCTGTTTACCAGGAAGATGTTTCTGATTTGGTTGAAAAGCTGGAGTCTTATGTGCCTAAAAAAGACTCGAAGAAAAAACATTCAGCGCCGCCTGCCGGTTTTGGACCTAAACTTGAAAAATCTGCGCCGCCTGCTGTTGCCGCGGAATCTCCGGCTCCAGCTGGAAATGTTGCAAATCCGTTCAATTATCCGCCGCTTTCCGAGGAAGAATTTGAGGAGCTGAAAAATGCCTGCGAAGGAAATCAGAAAGTTTGGCGTGTCGCTGTAAAATTTGATGAAAACAATCCTATGAATTCCGTTGGCGGAATTCAGGTTTTTGCCGCTCTCAAGGCGCTTGGAAGCGTTCTGAAAACTGTTCCGGATTTTGATGCGCTTTACGAAGATGAATTTTATGAATGTGTCTACTATTATTTAGCTTCCGATTCGACTGCTGATAAAATTGAGGATGTCGCTTTTCTTGGAGATGTTACAGTTGCAACAGATGCCCAGGAAATAACGGGTCCGGTAAAAGGAAATTCTGAAAATTCAGCCGCTTCTGAAAATGTTTCTCCGGCTACGGAAAAAACTTCCGGCCAGCAGGAAAATAAAATTCAGGATGCTGAAAAAATTGAAAATTCCGCTTCTGTTTCACAGCCTGAAAGTTCCGAAAAAAAATCCGCGGAAGAAAAAAAACAACCTGCGCCAGCTGCAAAATCTGCCGCGCCTGCAAAAAATTCTTCTTCAAACCAGCAGAATTCTGTTTTACGCGTAGATTCCAAGCGTGTTGACTATCTTTTGAATCTTGTGAGCGAAATTGTAATCACAAAGGCTTCGTTCAACCAGCTTTCTGCGAATCTTGCGGCCGCGCTTGTTGATTTCCACACAAAAGAAATTTTACACCGCGAGAAAATGCACCAGTTTTTGGAAATGCTTCCTAATTATCTTGATGATTTGGAGCACGGAAAATCTGTTGCGGAAATTCGTTCTGAAATAACACGTTCTTTGGGCGGATTTGCGGACGGCGCAAACGAAGATGATTCAAATTTGAAATCTCTTTCTATAAAACTGCGTTCTTCAACTCAGAATCTGGGAAGAATTGCGGGCGAGCTTCAGGAAGGCGTAATGAAAATCCGAATGGTTCAGATTAACCAGATTTTCAGCCGTTTCCCGCGCGTTGTTCGAGATCTTCAGCGTGATTTGAACAAGAAAATAAATCTCGTGATTGAAGGCGAGGACACTGAACTGGACAAGGCGGTTGTTGAGGATTTGCTTGATCCGATAATGCATTGTGTGCGCAATTCGTGCGACCATGGAATTGAATCGCCGGAGGAACGTATTGCCGCCGGAAAGCCTGAAACAGGAACAGTTCTGCTAAAAGCTTCAAACGAAGGAAATCTTATAATAATCGATATTTCTGATGACGGCGCTGGAATCGATGCGGAAAAGGTTCGCAAGAAGGCGATTGAAAAAGGAATTATTCATCCGGATAAAGTTCTTTCTGAAAACGAAATCCACCAGCTTATTTTTGAACCGGGATTTTCAACGGCGGACAAAATTTCAAAGATTTCCGGCCGCGGTGTAGGTCTTGATGTTGTAAAAACAATGATTGACAAGCTGAACGGAACTGTGAACGTGACTTCAGTAAAAGGAAAGGGCACGACATTCAGCATACGGCTTCCGCTTACTCTTGCGATTATTCAGGGGCTTCTTGTCCGCGTGGGAAAAGAAATTTATTCAATTCCGATTGCTTCGGTTATTGAAAGCCAGAGAATTCTTCATTCTGATATAAAAACTATTGACAACTACGAAGTTTTGAATCTTAGAAACGAAGTTATAAGCGTTCTTCGTCTTTCAAGGCTGTTCGGAATAAAGGAAAATGCCAGCGGAGAATACTGCAATATTGTAATTGTCGGCTCGAAGGACAGAAAAGTCGGTGTTATGGTTGATTCTTTGATTGGCGAGGAAGATGTTGTTATAAAGCCGCTGAAAGATCAGTATACAGCTTCTCCTGGAATTGCGGGCGCTTCGATTCTTGGAGACGGTTCTGTTTCCCTGATTATTGATGTCAGCCAGCTTCTTGAACTTAGCATCAAAATGGATGCGGCATCTCAGTCAAAAATGATTGGCTCTAAGTGAGGTTTATATGACGCTTGAATCTATTTTAATTTCTGATGACAATATGAATCTTGCTTCGGCTGTCCAGCAGGAATCCTTGGATGAGCGCAAGGTTCAGGAAACTGTTGACTTCAAGATGGTTACGTTTTCTATTTCTGGAAAAGACTATGCAATTGACATTATGTATGTAAAGGAAATTGCAAAAGCCGGACAGTTCACTTATGTGCCGAATACGCTTCCGTTCGTTGTTGGAGTTTATAATCTTCGCGGCGAAATAATTCCGATTTTGGATCTTAGAATTTTCTTCAATATCCGGGATTCCAAGGATGAGGGCACGAAGCTTCAGAATTTGCTTATTCTTACAGTCAATGAGCAGACTTTTGGCGTTATCGTTGACAAAATCGACAAAGTTGTTGGAATTCAAAAAAGTTCCATTCAGCCTTCTCATCCGCTTTTTGCTGATATAAACATAAAATATATTGCCGGTGTAATTGAAAACAACAAGCACCTTTACATTCTTCTTGATGTTGAGAGAATTTTTTCAAAGTCAAAGGATGAAGGCGAGCCGAAATATGAAAGCAAGCTGAATGAGCTTCCAGAAAATGCGCGGAATCAGCAGGAAACAGAAAAATCAGCGGAATCTTCTGCGGTTGCAAAAGCGGCGGAAATTTCCACGGAAAAAACAGCTGTTCCTGCGGGAGAAACTCAGCCTTCTCAGGAACAAAATGCTTCTATAAAAGAAGAAAAGGAAGAAAACTCGCAGAATTTGGATGCGCAAAAGGAAACTGAGCCTGCCGTGCAGAAAAGCGGCTTGCAGGATGAAAACTACAAGTTTGTGGTGGAAGGACTCAGGCAGTTTGGAAATTTCTTTGTTACTCCGCTTAATGAAGGCTGGGTAAAAAGCAGATATGAAAAATGGATTCAGGAAAGGGAAGGCTCTTCTGTTCAGATTCAGAACAAAGCGGATGCGGCGGAATTTTTGAATTCGTTCTGGTCTTCATGCACAGATTCCTGGTGGACTGGCGAATATGCGGAAAACCTTTTTAATCTTCTTCCGGAAAACAACGCCAAGCAGATTATTGTATGGAATCCAGGCTGTGGAAAGGGAATGGAAACTTATTGTCTGGCCTGTGTCCTTGCAAAAAAATATCCAGCGTCGAAAATCAGGGTTTACGCGCAGGATATAGATCTTCTGAGCGTTTCGAATGCGCCTATGCTTACGGTTCCTGAAGATTCAAGGCTGAGCTGGCTTTCGCCGTACCTTGTGAAAACAGCTTCCGGGGCAAGCGCGTTCAACCAGCAGATAAAAGACAGCATTATGTTTGAGTATCATGACTGCCGCAACACGAATGCTCTTCCTATGGCAGACTTGGTTTTTGCCCGGGATTTGCTTTCCTTGCTTGACGATGATGCGCAGAAACTTGTGCTTAATGATTTTTCAGAAAAATTAAAAGGAAACGGCTCTGTTGTTCTTGGAGAAAACGAGATTATTCATGATTCATCAGAGTTCCTTGAACATACAGAAGGTGTGCTTACAGCATTTACAAAACAATAAAACAATGGAGGTTTGTGATGAGAGTCGAGTATATCAATCCGTTTGTAGAAACATCCTATAGAGTTTTAAAGGAAGTTCTTGGCGGCGCTGAAGTAAAAAGAGGAAATCTTTATCTTAAGTCCACCGCAATGCCTGTAATGGGTGTCGCCGCATTGGTCGGACTTGCAGGCGATGTTGAAGGACGGGTTCTTTTTGATATGACAGTGGAGACCGCAATCAATATTGCATCTAAAATGAACGGAGAAAAGCTTGATTCGTTCAATGAGCTTGCGAAAGCTACAATCAGTGAGCTTGCAAACCTTATTACGGCTCAGGCGGTTACAAAGCTGCACGAGCTTAATTTCAAGTTTGATCTTACGCCTCCTGCGTTGTTTGCCGGCCAGCAGATGGAAATTGCGGCTCTTGGCGGTGGCGCTGAAAATGTAGAGGCTTTGATAGTTCCTCTTATTACCGAATACGGTAAAATTGAAGTAAATGTTGCTATCCGCGAACGTGCGTAAAATTTGGAGTAAAATATGAAAACAGTACAAGACTTTCCATCAATTAATGAGCGTGCCCCTGACGGACGAAAAAGTGACGGTTCTGCTTTCCGTGTGATGATTGTTGATGATTCAATGTTCGTTGCAAAACAGCTTGGCCAGATTCTTACCAGCGAAGGCTATGAAGTTGTTGCTACGGCTGCTGACGGAAAAGAAGGTGTTGACAAGTACAAAGAGCTTGCTCCAAATGTTGATCTTGTTACAATGGATATTACAATGCCAAGAATGGACGGTATTACCGCATTGGAACAGATTATGACATTTGATAAGAATGCGAAGGTTGTAATGATAAGCGCGCTTGGAAAAGAAGAGCTTGTAAAAAAATCGCTTCTGCTTGGCGCAAAAAATTATATCATCAAGCCTTTGGACAGAAAAAAGGTTCTTGAGCGCATCGCGGCTTGCCTTCATATTTAATTTATAGAGTGAAATTATTTTACTTTATTTGATTTTTTGATTATAGTAGGAATATGAACAAAATTCGTATTCCTGCTGTAATCACATTTGCGGCATCGTTATTATTCGCTTTTTTTTCTTTAAGTTTCTCATTTGATATTTCTTTGCTCGCTTTTCCTTTAAGCCTTGCAGTAACGTTGCTTCTTTTCTATTTTCTTCTGAATAAAACAATCCGTCTGGAGCAGTATAAATCTGTGGCTGTTTCAGTGAAACTTCTTCAGTATATTCCGTTTGTGCATCTGGCTTCATTTATTATTCGGCGCGCAGGAAAAAACGGAACTTACTATTGGTATGATGTTGTTACTGTTCTTCTTTGGTGCGTTGTTTTTGTTTCTTCTCTGGTTGTCCTGCATTTTTTCAAGGAAAAAAGAATTTTTGAGCTTAATCCCGAATGGAAAAAAATTGCGGAAAAAAACAAGGGCTCTGGAATTATCACCGCCGGAAAAATTTCCGCAAAGAAAATTGTTTTTGAAGCGCTTGACTGGATTGACGCCCTGGTTCAGGCGGTTTTCATGGTTCTTCTTATCCAGATTTTTGTTCTTCAGCTTTATGTGATTCCTTCTGAATCGATGGTTCCTTCATTTTTAATCGGAGACAGGGTTGTTGTTCTGAAAACTCCGAGCGGCCCAAAATTTCCTTTGAGCGATGTGGGCGTGCCTTGCCTGAAAAAATATAAGCGCGGCGATGTGATTGTGTTCAGAAATCCGCATTATTCCTTTGACCGGAAATCTGAAGTGCGGACGGTTGTTTCCCAGATTGTCTACATGCTGACTTTTACAACTGTAAATTTGAATGTTGATGAATACGGCGAGCCGAAGGCGGATCCTCTTGTAAAAAGAATTTGCGGCGAGCCGGGCGAGCAGCTTGTTATGCAGGATGGAATTCTTTACGCTCGTACGGCGGCGGGCGATGAATTTTTTCCGGTGGATATGGATTCAAAATTTGCATGCTGGAATCTTGCGCCTGTTGCGGGCCGTTTGAACACTTTGAAGAAACGCGCTGTTCAGGATGTTCCTTTGAGCCAGGGAAACTATGACTTGATGCTTGAAATTGAGGATGAGCGAAGAAATCTTGATTTGACAGTCGCTGCTCTTGAATGTCAGGCGATTTCCAGGGCTTTTGAAAATATTTTCAATCGGACTGGAAATTTCAACGCGGAAAAATCTGAAATTTCGTTGAGCACATACGACCTTTTTTCAAATTACTACGAAAATACGAAGAAACTGCTTTCCGGAGCAGAAAGCCTTGTCTGGTTCAAAAAATTCATGACGAGCTGGGAAAGCGCCGGAAAAATCGGCGCGGCTTTTAATCCTGAAATCAGAAATGGAAAATCTGCCGCGGATTCATTGTCGCTTTTTGGGGGCGATTATTATGCCGAGGCAAATTTCCGGCTGAATATTATGGTGAAGCTTTCTGCAGGGCGCGCGTTCCTTAGAACGGCGGAGCTTATGGAAAAAGGGCTTTCTGCAGATGACATCAACAATGACAAGAAAATTGCGGAATATCTTTCCGAAGCGCAGAAACTTCATTTTTACCTTTTGATTTTGGACCAGCGGAATATGCCGGTTTTTCCTGCAAACCTTGATGACGGAACTCCTCGGTACATTCCTGACGGCTGCTATTTTATGATGGGCGACAACCGTTTTAATTCGCTTGATATGCGCCATTCTTACGAGGCTTCGTTCAAGCCAGTTACAAATGCGGATGATTTTTCAGTTCTTTACTATTCAAATATTGCGCCGCAGTATGTGAGCAAGAAGAGAATTCTAGGTTCTGCTGTTTACCGTTTCTGGCCGGCAGGAAGAATCGGCGGAATCAGGACAAGATAACGGCCTCATGGTGTTTCTACGCGCTTAAAACAAAAATAATTCTTTACTTGACACGCAAAAAACTTTATATTTAAAGTACTATGTTTATTGATAAATTATTAACCGTATTGTTTGGTTCCCAGAATGAAAGGGACGTGAAGAAACTGAAGCCGCTTGTTGCCGCTGTTAATGCAAAAGAAGAGTGGGCTAAATCCCTTGGCGCGGAAGATTTTCCAAAACAGACTAAAGAATTTAAGGAGCGTCTTGCTAACGGCGCGACTCTTGATGATATTCTTCCTGAGGCTTTTGCTTTGGCCAGGGAAGCTGCTTTCCGCGTGCTTGGAGAGCGGGCGTATGATGTGCAGATTATGGGTTCGCTTGTTCTTCATTCCGGCCGGATTACAGAGATGAAGACTGGTGAAGGAAAAACGCTTATGTGCGTTCCTGCGGTTTATCTTAATTCGCTTACCGGAAAAGGCGTTCATGTTGTTACGGTAAACGATTATCTTGCGGAGCGTGATGCGAACTGGATGCGTCCGGTTTACGCTTATCTTGGACAGACGGTCGGCTCTATTCTTTCTGATATGGATAATGAGGCGCGCAAGGCTGCCTACAACTGTGATATTACTTACGGAACAAACAATGAGTTTGGATTTGACTATCTGCGCGACAATATGCAGATTGAGCTGGAGCGCAAAGTTCAGCGCGGCTTCAATTTCTGTGTTGTTGATGAAATCGACTCAATTCTTATTGATGAGGCAAGAACGCCGCTGATTATTTCCGGACAGGGCGAGGACGACACTTATAAATACCACGAAGTTGACAAATATGTTGGCGAGCTTGAGGAAGTTGAAAAAGATCCGAAGACTGATGATTACCCAGATGAAGTTGAGATGGAGCCTGAGCAGCGCAAGCTTATAAAAGGCGACTACAAAGTTGATGAGAAATCAAAGAGAATTTCTTTTACTGACAAAGGAATTGCGCATATTGATGAGATTCTTCACAAGCACAATCTTATTCCGGCTGACGCAAAAGTTGTTGACGAGGAATATTTTGAGTACGTTCATTATTTTACTCAGGCTGTAAGAGCGCACGTTCTTTATCACAATGATGTTGATTATTTGGTTCGCGACGGACAGGTTCAGATTGTTGATGAATTTACCGGCCGTGTTCTTGAAGGCCGCCGTTATGGCGACGGGCTTCACCAGGCGATTGAGGCTAAGGAGCATCTGAAGATTGCCCAGCGAAACAGAACTCTTGCGACAATTACTTTCCAGAATTTCTTCAGAATGTACGCAAAGCTTTCCGGAATGACTGGTACGGCTGCTACAGAAGCTGTTGAATTCAATAAAATCTATCATCTTGATGTTGTTGCGATTCCAACAAACCGTCCGGTTGCCCGCATTGATGAAAATGATGAAGTTTATCTGAACGAGCAGGACAAGTGGGAAGCGATTTGCAAGGAAGTTCAGGAGGCTCATGCAAAAGGTCAGCCTGTGATTGTAGGAACGGTTTCTGTAGAAAAATCGGAGCTGCTTTCTGCTCTTCTTACAAAAAAAGGAATCCGGCATGAAGTTTTGAATGCGAAGAACCATGCCAGGGAAGCTATGATTATTGCAGAGGCAGGCGCGAAAGGTGCTGTTACCATTGCTACAAACATGGCCGGACGCGGTACTGATATTAAGCTCGGCGGAAATCCTGAATTCCGCGCAAGAAAACGTGCCGGAACAAATGCGACACCGGAACAGTATGAGGCTGCTTATAAAATTGAAAAAGAAAACTGGCTGAAAGAAAACGAGGAAGTTAAGAAAGCCGGCGGTCTTTATGTTATTGGTTCAGAGCGTCATGAATCTCGCCGTATTGATAACCAGCTCCGCGGTCGTTCAGGACGACAGGGTGATCCTGGACGCTCTAAATTCTTTATTTCAATGGATGATGATTTGATGCGTCTTTTCGGCGGTGACAGAATGAAAGTCATGATGCAGCGCATTGGCATGGAGCCTGGCGAGCCGATAAACCATCCTTGGCTTAACAAGGGAATTGCCAAGGCTCAGCAGAAAGTTGAGGACAGAAACTTTGAAATACGAAAGCATTTGCTTGACTACGATGATGTTCTGAACGAGCAGCGCAACGTGATTTATGAGCAGCGGGATTCTATTCTTGCGGACAAAGATCTTGCCCAGCGTGTTTTGAAC
The DNA here is from genome assembly GCA_050873685.1 of Treponema sp. GTDB lineage: Bacteria > Spirochaetota > Spirochaetia > Treponematales > Treponemataceae > Treponema_D. The sequence continues at coordinate 12,897 of JBNMJH010000009.1, read as the reverse complement.
AATGCTGATGATATGGTGGAAAATCTTTTCTACGATTATGAGCATTCACACGGAAAGAAAGATGAGCTTCGTAAACAGCTTGTTGATGATGTGTCAAATTATTTTGGTCTTTCGCTTGGTGAAAATATTTCGCAGGAAGCTGTTGTTGCTGCGCTGCAGAATGATATTACTGAAAAGGAAACTTTGGTCGGAAAAGAAAATTTCAATCTTTTTATACGCTACCAGTATGTGCAGATAATAGATAAGAAATGGCTCGACCAGCTTGAAGCTCTTGAGGCTCTGCGTGAAGCAGTAGGGCTCCGCTCTTACGGTTCAAAGAATCCGCTTACAGAATATAAAATTGACGGATTTAACTTGTTTGACGAAATGCTTGATTCAATCCGCAACGGAGTAATGTCCCGCGTGTTTAAAGTTCGGATTCAGCTTTCGCCGGATGCTCTTGAAGCGCGCAGAAGGGCGGCAATGCAGGCTCAGCGGAATATGAATGCCCAGCATTCTGAAGCGGAAAATATTACCCAGCAGGCTAGACCTGTTTCTTCCATGAACGGAGCTTTGGCTAGACGCCAGGCTGCCGGAAGCGTTACGGCTCAGCATACGCAGGGACAGTCGATAACAGTAAGACGTTCTTCTCCAAAAATCGGGCGGAATGATCCTTGTCCGTGCGGAAGTGGCAAAAAATACAAGAATTGCTGTGGAAGAAATGGCTAAAAAGTTTGTTTTCCTGTTTTTCGCTTTAATTTCTGTTTTTCTTGCGTCGTGCGGAAGGTCAAACAAAGTTCTTTCTGTTTCAGAAAATGAGCTTTTTTCCTTGAATTACGGAAATTTTGCGGAACAGCTGAATCTTTTCAAACTGAAAGAAAGCGGTCCGGTTTCAACGTCGCTGTATATGAGAGATGGTTTTTTCTATATAGTGAACGGAGATGCTGGAAAAGTTGTTTCGCTTAATTCCTATGGCGATTTGCTTTCTCTTTTTTACAGCGAGGATTTTTACACTCAGGAGAATTTTTCTTCAATTATAGACGCGGATTCTGGAATTTGGAAGCCGATTTCCTATCCGTTTGCGCTTACTGGAAAAATTGCAGTTGATTCAAGAAAATATATTTACGCAGTTGGAAATGTTCCTCGGGAGCGCAATGAGCAGGCTGAAGATTTGAGCTTGCTTTACAGCCAGATTGTGCTTCGTATTTCAAGCGATGGAAAAGAAATTGATTACTTGGGGCAGCAGGGACCGAGCGGAACGCCTTTTCCTGATATAAAAAATATTTACACGACCGAAAACAATGAGGTTGTTGTTGTCTGTTCAACAAACGACGGGCTTTCGGCTTATTGGTTTGCCTCTACAGGTTTTTTGAAGTATCAAATTCCTGTGGGCACAAAAATTGTTCCGGATATTACTCCTGAATCTGTAAATGTTAATGCTGAGCAGTCAGATCTTTTTGTTACAGTTGAAAATATTGTTCCGGACTGCTATGCGGAACGGCTTTACGTAAAAGTTGATTATTATTTTTCGCATATTGATGATGAGTCAAAAACTCAGTCTGGCATTGATTATGTGAAAAGTTCTTTGTATCCGCTTGATATTTCAACAGGAAAATTTGGCGAGGCTCTTAATATTCCTGCTTACGAGGAATCTGTTACAGAAGATTTTTCAAAGCTTACATATAAATTGCCTTATGATTTTCTTGGCGTAACGAAAAACACGTGGATGTATTTTATAATTACAACAGAAAAAGGCTTCAATGTGCTGATGCTTCAGCCTGGAACTCAGAATGTTATAAAAAGAAACATAGAAATAGATCATAAAAATACTCTTTATTATTCGCTTTCTCTTTCAGATGAAGGAATTATTTCAGCGCTTCTCTGTGAAAAGGAAAAATCCAGAGTTGTATGGTGGAGAACGGATTCTCTTCTGGACACAATGTTCAAGTAGGGCTTTCTATGGATTTTGATAAAATTGATGAAGGATATCCAGACGGCGAAAAGCCTTTGCATTTTTATTATAACCGGGAGGAGCGCATAAAAAATGCTCCGAAAATTGTGCAGGATTTTTATGCCGGAAAAGTGAATCAGTTTACACGGAATCCATTTAAAATTCTGCTTAAAAATCCCTTGAACCGCATGATGCTGATTTTTCTTCTGCTTTTTTGCGGATTCGCATATTTTATGTCATATCAGGCCGGCAAAAATAAATCTAGGCTTGGAGAAACCAGCGGAAGTCTGACAGCTTTTTCGTATACTGAAGAAATTTATGTAACTTTCAAGGCTGAGCCGCTTCCTTCGGAAAAGAAAAATGAATTTATTCCTGTTCCTGTTACGGTTGTTTTCTGCGCAGTTGATTCTTCAGGAACAATTGTTCAAAGCAAGGAGCTTTCTGATTCCTATTCCGGCGATGAATTTTTTATGCGGACACAATTCAATGATTATGATATAATAAAAATTGTCGCGGATGTAACTTTTGACAAAGAGAAAAAAAGTTTTTCAACGGATATTTTAAAGCGTTAGGAAGAGGCGGATATGATACAGTTTTATTTTTTGTCAGTTTTTTTGAATCTTCTTGTTGGTTTTATTCTTTTTTTTGGAAAAACAGAAGAGTCTGGTCAGCCTGAAGAGCAGAATTCTTCAGAAGAAAAAAAAGTCAGTCCAGATGACGATATTTCTTTTCTGGACACGGATTACCGCGGCGTGAAGCTTCCTCATCAGAAAAAATCGGTCAATGGAATGTTTTCAAAGAATTCTGTTTTGAACGACAAGCTTTTTCAGTTTGTAATCGGTGTGCTCAGCATTCTTGTGGCGATTGTCAAGCTGCTTTCTGCGGTGAACGGAATTCCGTTCCTTGGAGATCTTGTGCCGGCTCTTGCAGGGCTTTTGGGCGGCGCGGCAATGCTTTTTGAATATTATGTTGAAAATAGTTCCGCAAATCTTGAGCTGCCTGCTTTTCTGCAGAATGTGTTTGTGGAGCATAAAAAATATATCGGTGCGGCTTGCATGGCGGCGGCTGTAATTCACTTTATAATTCCAGGAGTTCTTTTTCTTTAAAATGAGTAATTCAGTTGCGTGTATTGTTTTTAAGAATGGGAAAATTCTCGTTGCGCACCGGATTCCGAAAGGCGACATGGGAAACCGTTGGGAATTTCCGGGCGGAAAAGTTGATGCCGGCGAGACCGACCAGATTGCTGTTGTCCGGGAAATGCGCGAGGAATTTGGTGTAAAAGCTGTTCCCGGAAAAAAAATTGCCTCGTGTTCGTTTTTCCACAAAGAAAAGGAATGTTTCTTGAATGCTTATCTTGTTCAGCTTGAGCATGACGGCATTGAAAAACAGTATATTCTTACAGAACATACTGAATATAAATGGGTTTTTCCAGAAGAAATCAAGAATCTGGCTTTTGTTGACTCGGATTTGAAAATTTATCCTGAAGTTATGAAATTCCTGGGAAAATAAATGCGCTGCCTTGAACTGAAAATTTCTTTTCTTCTTTTTTGCCTGCCGTTTTTTTTGCTTTTTGCCTCTTGTTCTGGAAAAAAGGATATTGTTTTTGATAATTCCGAGCCTCTTGCCCTTGCCCCGGATATTCAGTGGGCTGTTGTTGTTGAGCCGTATGCGGCTTTTAGAAAAAATACAGACTGGTCAGCGGAAATAAACGGTCATTGCCGCAAAGCTGATATTCTTCAGGTGAAGGGAACTGCTGTCTTCAGCAATATGGAAAACTGGTATTATTTTGATGAAGGCTGGCTTCCGGAGTCAGTTTTAAATATTTATCCGAACAGATTCAAGGCTGAAAATGCGGCGAGGTTGCTGAAGTAATGTCATTTATAATTGCAGAAATAGGAACAAGCCACGAAGGTTCGTTGGAAAAAGCGAAAAAACTCGTTGACTGCGCAGTAGAAGCTGGCGCGGATGCCGTGAAATTTCAATGGGTTTATGCGGATGAAATTCTTCATCCTGACACAGGGTTTGTGACTCTTCCTACAGGAAATATCAGGCTTTACGACCGTTTTAAGCAGCTTGAATGCGGAGCGGCTTTTTACAAGGAAATGCTCGTTTATGCCCATTCAAAAAATGTGAAATTTGTATGTTCGCCGTTCGGAAAAAAAAGCCTTTGTGAGCTTTTGGAGATAAATCCTGATTATGTGAAAATTGCCTCGCCGGAACTTAATCATTTTCCCATGCTTAAAATGCTGTCTGAATATCGTCTGGCTCAGAAAAAAAATGGAATTTCTCCAGTTCCCGTAATTGTTTCTTCCGGTGTTTCAAAACTGAAGGATATAGAAAATGCTCTTTCAATTCTTGGAACGGAAAATGTGGCTCTTCTTCATTGCATTACAAGTTATCCTGCCCCTGAATCTGAATACAACCTGAAGCTGGTTTCAAATTTAAAAAATATTTTTGGCGTTGAAGCCGGTGTGAGCGACCACAGCCTTGATCCGGTTCTGGTTCCAGTGCTTTCAGTTGCTTGCGGCGGAACAATTATTGAAAAACATATCACTTTGAGCCGGAAAACAAGCGGCCTTGATGATCCAGTTGCTCTTGAAGGCGAGCAGTTCGCGCTCATGGTTCATGCGGTTCACCAGACAGAAGCAGCCCTGAACCGTTATGGAAAAGACAGAGGCTGGGAAATTATTTTTTCTCAGCTGAAGGAATCTTTTGACGAAACGAAAATTCTTTCCTGCCTTGGAAGCGGAGTGAAAAAACTTGCGCCGGCGGAAGAAAAAAACTATGGAAGGACAAACCGTTCTCTTCACTTTATGCGGAATTTAAAAAAAGGCGAGAAAATAAAGGCATCTGATATTGCCGTTTTAAGAACAGAAAAAGTTTTAACGCCTGGAATCGGTCCTGAATTTCTTGATGTTGCTGTTGGCGCGGTTGTTGTCCATGATGTTGAAAACGGCGCTGGCGTTCAGTTTGAGGATTTTGTTGAAAAGAACTAGCTTCACACGCTATGATTTCTTACGGCTTTTAAAATCAGAGCCATTCCTGTGATTGTCAAGTCCTTGTCTATGAAGTTGAAGCATTTTGTTATTGGCTGGAGCATGCTGTTCAGTCCGCCGGTAGCAATAACTTTTATATCTTCTTTTTTTGTCATGCTTTCCTTTGAAAGATCAGTTTTCATTTTGCTGACCATTGACTCAACAAGCCCTTTGTATCCTAAAAAAATTCCAGATTGAATTGCCCAGACAGTATTTTTTCCGAGGCTCGATTCCGGCACTTCCATAGGCACACATGGAAGCTGCGCTGTATTGTTGAAAAGCGAGTTGATTGCGGTTCCGATTCCAGGGGCAATCGCAATTCCGGCAATGTTTCCTTCGTGGTCCACCGCAGTGAAAGAAAGCGCTGTTCCAAAATCTATTACAATTGCAGGAGTCCGGTATTTTTCCCAGGCGGCTACAGCGTCGCTCAGCAAATCTGTTCCGATTTCGTAGACTGCTGTTTCTGGAATTTTCACTGGAAGTTTCGTGTAAATTTCCGGGTTTATTACAAGCGGCTTTTTTCCGCAGAAATGCTGGGTCACAATTATAAAAGGTCCTATGAGCGCTGGAACAACGGCGCTGATTACCGCATCGTCAATTTTTGAAAAATCGATTCCCGCATCAATAAAGAGCGGACGCAGCGTAGAAAAATATTCATCGCCGGTTCTTTTCGGATCTGTTGAAAGCCGCCACTGATGTGTGATTTTTTCATTTTCAATGATTGCGGCTTTTATGTTTGTGTTTCCAATGTCGAATGCAAGAATCATAATAACTTATATTTTATTGATTTTGTTGTAACTTGCAAGTTTTTTGTGCTAATATATTTGGTATGAGCGATTTAATTCAACCTAGAGTTCTTAAAGGCTTTCGGGATTTTTTGCCGGAGGCGGAAATTGGAAGGACAAGCCTTACAGAGAAAATTACACAAGTTTATAGATCTTTTGGATTTGTTCCTATTGATACACCAGTTCTTGAATACACAGAAATTCTTCTGCGGAAAAGCAACGGCGAAACAGAAAAACAGGTATTCCGTTTTGAAGACAATGGCGGGCGTGATGTTGCGCTCCGCTTCGACCTTACAGTTCCTTTCGCGCGTTTTACCGCCGAGCATAAAAATGAGCTTTATTTTCCGTTCAAACGTTATCACATTGCAAAAGTATGGCGCGGAGAAAAACCTCAGGCCGGACGTTACCGAGAATTTGTTCAGTGCGATATTGATACAGTAGGTTCTGACAGCGCGGCTGCTGATTTTGAAATTTTAAATGTTATGAAAGCTGCTCTGAATGGAATCGGCGTTGAAAATATTACAATTCATGTGAACCACCGTGGAATTTTCAACAGATTTCTTGCAAATCTTGGTGTAAGCGAAAAAAGCGAAGATATTCTTCGTGCTGTTGACAAGCTGGCCAAAGTTGGCGAGGAAGAAGTTTTAAAAGAGCTGAATGAATTTACAGGCGATGAAAAGAAAGCTGAAAAAATAATTGAATATATTTCAAGCAAAGGTTCTTTTGAAGAAATTCTTTCAAAAATTGAATCGCTTGCTGGCGGCGCGGATTCCGACACTCAGCGTATGCGTGATATTTACGAAATGATGAAATCCGCAGGAATTGAAAAAACTTATGTTCTGGATCCTAGCATTACACGCGGACTTGACTATTATACCGGCGTTGTCTATGAAACTTTCCTGAATGAACTTCCTTCGATTGGCTCGGTTTGTTCAGGCGGACGTTATGATAATCTTGCCGGGCTTTATATGAAAGAAAAAGTTCCGGGCGTCGGCGCTTCAATCGGAATTGACAGGCTTATTGCCGGACTTGAGCAGCTTGGCGTTTTCAAGGCGAAAGGAAGTTATCTTGATGCGGAAATTTATTGCCTTGACGCAAAAAATTCGATTTACTATCAGAAAGTTGCCGCGGAACTGCGCTCTTTTGGCGTGAATGTTGAAGTTTTCCCGGACGCAAAAAAAATGGCGCAGCAATACGCAGTTACAACAGCAAAAGGCGTAAAATGGGGAATTATGCTCGGTGAAGATGAAATAAATTCCGGAACGCTTTCCTTGAAAAAACTTGAAAACAGGGAAATTTCTTCCGGGCTCACTGCGGAAAAAGCCGCTGAAATCATAAAATCTTCACGGTAGATAAAATCTAATAAAAAATCTAATATATTGCGGAGGCGCATATGAAAACTCAGGAAACAGAACTTATTGAAAAAGCCATGGAAATGCTGAAATTTTCGTATGCGCCGTATTCCAAATTTTTTGTTGGAGCCGCGCTTCTTTCAAAAAAAGGAAAAATTTACGGCGGATGCAATATTGAAAATTCTGCGTACGGACCTAGCAACTGCGCTGAACGGACTGCGGTTTTCAAGGCTGTAAGCGAAGGCGATAAAGATTTTGAGGCAATCTGCATTGTTGGCGGAAAAAACGGAGTCGTTGAAGATTTCTGTCCGCCGTGCGGTGTTTGCCGCCAGGTTTTAAGAGAATTCTGCGCCCCTGATTTTAAGATTATTCTGGCTAAATCTGTTTCCGAATATAAAATTTTTACTTTGGCTGAACTTCTGCCGGAAAGTTTTTCACTTTGAGCATTTGAAGGAGGGAGAAATGCAAATTCCGGAAAATATTGAAGCCAACGGAAAGTTGTTTTTGATAAAAAAGCTTTTGGGAAAAGGCAAGGGCGGATATTCATATCTTGCGGAAAAAGACGGAAAGAAATTCACGCTGAAGCAAATTCATCACGAGCCTTGCGACTATTTTCAGTTTGGAAACAAAATCGAGGCGGAAGCCAGGGACTACAAGCGTCTTGTGGAAGCCGGCATCAATGTTCCGGAGCTTTATGAAATTGATTTTGAAAAAGAAATTGTCCTGAAAGAATTTATTGACGGCAAGGATATTGTTTCCCTTGTTAAAAATGGCGGAATGAAACCCGAGTATCTGGCGCAGGCGCAGGAAATGGCAAGAAAAATCAATCAGAAAGGCTTTAACCTTGATTATTATCCTACAAATTTTATTGTTCAGAATGAAAAACTTTTCTACATTGACTATGAATGCAGCGGATATTCCGACGAGTGGAATTTTGAAAACTGGGGCATAAAATACTGGAGCAAAACTGAGGACTTTAAAAATTCATTCTGCAAGGACGAATAATTTGCGCGCGCAAAATAAGTTGATTCAACGGCAGGCAGGATGCGTTAGCTTTCATAATCTGTTATAAAATTTCCGCACGAATAAAAATATTGTGCCGCCGGCGTTTTTTCTGTATTATTCAGCTTATATGAAAGTCCGAATTGCAGAAGAATCTGACGCGGAAGAGCTTCTTAAAATTTACGCGCCTTATGTAAAAGAAACAGCCATCACATTTGAATACGATGTGCCGAGCCTGCAGGAATTCCGCAGAAGAATCCGCGAAACGTTGAAAAATTATCCGTATTACGTTGCGGAATCAGAAGAAAAAATCGCCGGATACGCCTACGCAAGCGCGTTCAAGGAGCGAAAAGCATACGACTGGGCGGTTGAAACTTCAATTTATGTCAGAAAAGACCTTCGCCGCGCCGGAATTGGTTCCGCTCTGCTAGAGAAACTTGAGTCAACGCTTGCAAAACAGAATATTTTGAACGCCAATGCGTGCATTGCCCAGACCGATTCCCCGGACGCCCATTTGAACAACGCGAGCATTGAATTTCATAAAAAATGCGGATATCAGCTAGCGGGAAAATTCCATTCCTGCGGATATAAATTCAGCCATTGGTACAATATGGTATGGATGGAAAAAATGCTCGGCGAGCACAAGCCCGACCAGCCGCCGTTTGTTCCGTTTTCAAATCTTTCTGACCAGGAAAAATAAAATGCCGTTCATAGAAAATCCGCAAAAAACAAAACGCCGCTGCTTCGCAATCATTGAAAAAGAGTGCGTCCTTCATTCTGACGGTTCTGAGCTGGACTTCAGCGATCTTCTGGATTTCAAGCGCCGTTATCCCGAGGCGGAATTTATAGAAGAAATTATACAAAACGAGGAGGGCGGACAACCGCCCTGCGCTCCCAAGCCAAGCCGCTCCACGAATCGCCGCTGCAAGCAGGACGATTCTTTCCGCTTTGTTGGCTTGTCCGCTACCCACCGTGCGGGGGCTGCCGCCCCCGCAACGCCCCCGCAGTTTCTTCAGCAAGGATTTTGCGCAATCTCAATTCCTTCAAAAGAGCTCATCACGGCAAAATATTCTTTTCAGACTTTGCGCCAGTATTTTGCTGCCAACGAAGAAATAAAAAGCGCGCCGTTGTTCCGGGCAAAGCATATTCTTGACTGGAAAAAAAATTCAAAATACTGTTCAAGCTGCGGCAAGGAGCTTCATTTTCACAAGGAGCTTTCTGCGCTCGAATGTTCCGGCTGCAAAAAAATATATTTTCCCAGGATTGAGCCTTGCGTTATAATTGCCGTCCGCAACAGCGAAGGAAAAGTGCTTCTTGCGCGTCATACCTACAGAAACACATCGATGCACGCCTGCATCGCAGGTTTTATCGAGGCAGGCGAGTCGGCAGAGCAGGCGTGCCGCCGCGAAGTTTTTGAGGAAACCGGCCTTTCTATAAAAAATCTTGTCTACCGCGGAAGCCAGAGCTGGCCGTTTCCCGACCAGCTTATGCTTGGTTTTACCGCAGAATACGAAAGCGGCGAGCTTGTGCTTCAAAAAAGTGAAATTGCCGACGCCTCCTGGTTCGACCCCGAAAACTGCCCCGACAGTCCGCCGCCCGGCTCAATCGCCTACAAGCTGATTCACAATATGTTTTAAAAAACAGAAGCCCGGAATTTCAATAACTCCGGGCTTTATAGTATCTTCGGTTTATAGAAGACGCTTACGCCTGTCCAGCTGAGCCGAACGCCTTGCAGAGGTCAATTACTTTCGTTGTGATTGCGTCAAAGCCTGGCTTCAGAAGTTTTCTAGGATCGTATCCTTTTCCTTCCTTGTCTTTTCCAGCTTCAATGTATTTTCTTGTGGCAGCTGCAAATTCAAGCTGAAGTTCTGTGTTGATGTTTACTTTTGAAACACCAAGTGTTACAGCCTTGTGAACCTGGTCGAACGGAATTCCTGAGCCTCCGTGAAGAACGAGCGGTTTTCCTTCTACAGCCTTGTTGATTTTGTCAAGCTGGTCAAAGTTCAAGCCCTTCCAGTTTTCAGGGTAAACACCGTGGATGTTTCCGATTCCGGCAGCAAGGAAGTCAACGCCAAGAGCCGCAATGTTCTTGCATTCTTCTGGATCTGCAAGCTCGCCGTTTGAAGTAACTCCGTCTTCTGTTCCGCCGATTCCGCCAACTTCGCATTCAACAGACATTCCCTTTGCGTGCGCAAGAGCAATGATTTCCTTTGATTTTGCAACGTTTTCATCGAAATCGAAGTGAGATCCGTCGAACATTACAGATGTGAATCCAGCTTCAATTACTTTTTTTGCGCCCTCGTATGTTCCGTGGTCAAGGTGAAGAGCTACTGGAACTGTGATTCCCATTGATTCATAAAGATCTTTTACAAGATTTACAACAGTCTTGTAGCCTCCCATGTATTTTGCCGCACCTTCAGAAACCTGGATGATAGCAGGTGATTTTGCTTCCTGGATACCAGCAAGAATAGATTTTGTCCATTCAAGGTTGTTTGTGTTGAACGCAGGAATTGCATAATGACCAGCGTGAGCCTTATTAACCATTTCAACTGCTGAAACTAATGCCATTTTATGACCTCCAAAATATTTCGATACTCGTGCAACTCATGACCTTGCACGATAGTTTTGTGGAAAAACTCAGAAGCTTTCCAAACTTTTCCTATCGTATCACAATTCTGCCTGATTGAAAATAGTTTCTTTAATTAGGGCAAACAATTTGACAAATAATAATACTGTAAATATAATTGTAATGACTTATCAAGAATTGATTCTTAATTTTTGAAGAAGTAAAAATTGTAAACATTAAATATATTTATTCCGATAATCTTGAATGACACATTCCAATTTCGGAATGTAATATGCTAATAAGGAGTTTTACATGAAAAAGGGCTTGAGAGTCTTTGTAAATCTTGCACTGCTTTTTGCGCTTTGCATTCCGGCATTCAGCCAGCCAAACTCAAAAAGTGTTGAAACATTCGTTATTGATAACTTTGACACAGAAAAGGACTGGTCTTGGACAGTAAATGCCAGCCGCTTTGTTGCAGAAGGTTATCCAAAGATTGGTTATTTCAATGGAATTCCTAATTCTTTGAAACCGTTCCAGCCGGCTGATGTTGAGCCTAAGGTTTTTGGCATAAACGCTGCTTTCAACCGCAAAGGCGACAACTGGCTTGAAGTTATTCCTATGAAAGATGGAAAAACTTATGAGCCTCCGTTTATTGGAAATGTTGATCACCTTGACTTCTGGGTTTGGGGCGCAAATTATCTCTATTATCTTGAAGTTATGATACGCGATGCGGACGGAAGAGTTCATGTTCTTCCTGTTTGCAACACACGCTTTAACGGCTGGAAGAATGTTATCGTGAAAATTCCTGGCTGGATAAACCAGCATTCAAGGCTTCGTTCAGGACCAAGAAATCTTTCTTTGGTTGGATTCAGAATCAGATCAGATGCCGCTGAGTATGTTGATGACTTTACAATCTATTTCGACAATATAAAATATATGTCTAATTCTTTGTCATACATTTATGATGGCTATGAGTTGAAGGATCAGGATTTTAGCAATGCTGAAACAGGCACTAATGCCGCTGATGCAAAATCATCTTCTTCAAATTCTTCTTCGGAGGCTAAATAATAATGAAAAAGTTTCTTTTATCAGTTTTAGTTGCGGCTGCGGCTTGCGCCGTTTTTGCTCAGAATAGTCTTGTAGAAGATCCTAACCCGGAAACTGTTGGAAATGATTCTGCCATGCAGGCTTTGCGCGAGCAGTCTTTGGACCGTTTTGAAAGAGACGGCTCATGGTTTGTTCATATGTCTCCAGATTACGGTGTGATTTCTGCGCGCAATTTTGAGGGCGCTCCTGCAATGAAAGAGCCTTTGAAAGGCGATGAGGATGCAGAGGACACACAGGTTCTTGGTGTTAAAGTTGAATTTTTCCGCCGCGGTGTAAATTCTTTCTACATTACAGCGCAGCGTCCTATTGCTATTGAAGGCGTTACAAAGACTGTTTCAGTTTGGGTTTGCGGACGAAACCAGGGGCATGATATGTATCTTTTGGTTGAGGATTATTTTGGCCGCAATTACGAGCTTTATATGGGAAATCTTGGTTTTTCTGGCTGGAAGAAGCTTACTTGTGTAGTTCCTCCTAGTCCAGACAGCGAGCATGGAATTGTGCAGCGCAGTCCGTATTACGGAAATAAGCCAGGACTTCGCATTATTGGTTTCCGAGTTGACTGCAACCCAATGCTTGCTCGTGGAACATATTATATGTATCTTGATGATCTTCGATGCGTAACAGATCTTTACGACTTGGAGAATCAGGATGTTGACGATATGTCTGATGCTTGGTAATCAAATTTAAGTTTTTTGTGGAAAGCCGCTTGAGTGAATCAGGCGGTTTTTTTTATTATGGGCTTGTGAGCCCGTGAAAATATGGAGCGAAGCGGAATATTTTCACAATAAACCACCCGCTATGCGGGTGTGAGCCAAAAGCTTATAGCAAAAAAAACTTTCCTCCGAAGCGATACAATATGATTGTTCAAGTCTATTGCGTTGCGCCAGGGAGGAAAGCAAAATGGCAAATATAAGAGATTCGCTGAGCCGTACAAAATGGCTGTGTAAATATCACATTGTGTTTATACCGAAGTACAGAAGAAAAGCAATATATGGCCAGTACAGAGACAGTATTGGACAGATATTGAAACAGCTGTGTAATTACAAAGGTGTGGAAATCATAGAAGGGCACCTAATGCCTGACCATGTGCACATGCTTGTAAGTATACCGCCAAAGTATG
>JBNMJH010000008.1:0-124897 GCA_050873685.1 Treponema sp. | reverse complement strand
GATTCAGGTTATGAAGAATTTAAAATCGGAATGATGATAAAAGAAATGCGCCTTGAAAATGGAATGACACAAGAGCAGCTTGCCGAAAAACTTAATACAAAGAAAAGTGTAATTTCCAGAATGGAAAACCATTCTGAAGATATAAGATTGTCTACTTTGCAGAAAGTGGCAGCTGTATTTGGAAAGCAGCTTAGAGTTGCAATGTTGTAATATCGTCTAAAGCAGCCGCTCGCCAATTTTGCCTAGCTTTTCTTTCATGGCCTTGTCGTTTGTGGCAAGGAAAATAGTTTCGTTCAGGTTTTCGAGGCTGTTTTTACAGGTTATTATTTATATCTTTCAATTTTTCGATCAGATTTTCATCGCCTGTTACATTCACCAAAGCCTGAACAATATCGTCGTTTATTGCCCAATAATCCGGTATTATACCAAAACCTTCAGGACATTTTTCCGAATCTCCCATCATAAAACTAGAAAGATGCAAAGCAATTCCGGAATGGGGCAGCTGATAGCACCAGACATTTCCAAAAGCGTAACATCCCGCAGTGTTCTCACCGATTTGAAAAAACTGGCTCGTTCCTGAAAAAATATTTCTTGCATCTAATATTGCGCCTTCACTTGCAGATGCCGAATTTTTGCCGGAAAGAATAATCAGCTTTCCTTTAAAATTGGGATTACCAGATTTTGCTTTCATTTTCTTATGGTTATAATATTTGATTCTTAAATTTCGATTGTTCAGAATTTTTCTTATTTTTTTAAATTCCTTGATGAAAAACTTATCTTGTGAAAACAGATTTTTTTCCAGCCAATTCTCAGCCTGCACAACAGAAGGAGAAATCAAATCCATTCTTTCTCCATTATCGCCAATAAGTTTTGCCTGTTTTTTTAAATTCTTCCACGTATTTTTTTCAGAGCAATTCTTTTCCAGAAAATACAAATTTGCTAAAAATTTTGCCGCATTAACTGAATATCCACCGCTGTTTGTCCGTAAATCAAGAATTACGTTTTTCTTATCCTGACAACGCTCCGACACAGAATAAAGTTTTTCAAAATTTTCATCCAATAGTGATTTTCGATGATCACTATTCGGGAGGTTCATAAATGTGGGAATATAAATATACACCGAATCTGCCGTTTCAATTTCTTTATAAGCAGAAATATCATTTGAACTTGAATAATTATTTGAAACATTGCACAAAATATGCTTTTTCTTTTTGGAACTGAAGCAAGTTACAGCAACCAGCTTTTCATTTTTATAAACCGGTGCATAAACGCCGATTCTGTAAACATTTTCTCCTTCAGAAGAATATAAAAACAGATTTTCATTTTCGATTTCAAGACTTTTGCCAACCTGAAAATCCTGATTGTCTGATTTTTCCACAACAAAAATATCACCAGTTTTTTTTACATAAATATTTGAGTACAGAACTTTATACTGAGAAACTAATCTTTTTGAAAAATCCTTGCTTTCAATTGAAAAATGGTAATCCTGAATGTAAGGATTTAAAAAATCACCTATAAACCGACTCAGAGCTGAAACTTTAATGCGCTCTTCATTTTTATTGAAATTTTTAAATATTTCACTTATCTGGTCTATCTCCAAACCTCGTTTTGCTGCGTCATCATAGCCTGCATACGCTGTTTTTAAAAGATAAATCAAATAATCCAAATCTTCTTCCGCCTGGCCGCACGAAATTTCATCCTTAAACCATTTTTGATAGCCAAAGAAATCACAGTTTACGTCACGATATTCGCACGGTTCAGATGAAATAATTTTCGGCTTTGCTCCGCAGATTCCACAGGCAAGTGCAAAAACAAAAATCAACAATATCTTTTTTGTGTTAATTAAAAAATAGGGAAGTGCAAATCTGAACTTTTCTAATAAGCAATTCATAAACTCTCCCATTATTTTGAATGTATCATATTGAATTTATTTATGCAAGATTTTAGTCAGGCCTTGTCTTTTGTTTTGGATTATTTGCTTCCTGGCAGCGGAATTTCAATAAGACTTGGAGCCAGCTATAACAGTTTTTATGATGATTTTGCGCAATGGCATGGCGAAGGCATAGGCATTTTTCCAGATTTCTGGTCAACCGGCGAAGACCTGAACGAAACAATTTTCCTTGCCACAGAAGACGAAGCCATGAAAGAAAAACTAGGCAAAATTGGTGAGCGGCTGCTTTAGACATATCAGGTGGAAATAATAAGAGAGTCTGATCAACTCTTAAAAAACTTCGTTGAAGTTTATAAAAAAGTCAGAAATTAAATCAAGAATAACCTTAGAAACTTTTTCGTCTGCTTTCAAAGCCGCAAAAGCATTGTGAGCTTTGCTTTTAAACTCATCAAATATTTTTGAAATGACACTTTTCTTTATATTCAGATTTTCTGCAAGCAAAGAAAAATCTTCCTTTGTTACTTTTTGAATCTCATAGTGATTGCCGATTTTCATTGAAAGTTTGTCTGTAAGACCGGGATATATTACAGTTGAAACGGCATCATACAATGGTGCAAGTTCTACGGATTTATTTTTATAAAGAAGGGAATAATTTTTTCCGTGGCTGTCGCAGTTTCCAATCAGATAATTAAAAATCACATAGCTCAAGAATTTCTGTGTTTCCAGCGCCGGAACAGTACAATTTTTCTTAATCACATCCAGAATATCTGCAATTCCAGGGCCGCCGTCATTCTGATATTTTGAGGCACTCATAATTCCTAATGCCTGGCAAAAATCTTCCTGATGAATCCGCTGGATTGAATCTTCTTTTTTTATCCTGTCATATCGTTCGACAACAAAAATATCTTTTCCTGCAATATTCATTAAATCAACTTCTGGAACAGGCAGTCCAAAGAGCTTTGCAAGTTTCATGCAGATGTATTCATTCTGAGCAAGGGAAGAAAGAGAACCTGTCCGGCTTGGTTTTAAAATATGAGTGGAAGGCGCACCGTTCACTGGCAGGTACCATTTTCCATCCAAATTTGCAAGAGCCAGTTTTTCCTGCGCACCGGCCAAGGAAAGCCTTAAGTTTTTATCAGCCTTAATAAGCGGACGGCTGTTCATTTTTTCGATAAAGTCTTTAAGCCGTGAATCTTCAAGAGGCTCGTAATTTTCCGCATTTAATAAATATAAATCTGGCTGAGAAACCGCATTTTCTGCCGGGAGAATCGAAACAAGACCCGCACATTCTCCGCCAAGGGCTTCAAGAAGCTTTAAAGTACTTGTTTCTGAAATATGAAGATAATCTGCTATTTTTCTGCGGAAATCTTCTTCTGGCAAAAGTCCTGAAAAAAAAGGCATACACTGTTTTTGTCTGAATTCTCCTATCTGAAGAGGAAGAGAAGCAGACAATGGAATGGAATTTTTATTCTGTAAGTATTTTTCATCGTAAGAAAAAATCACACCGCGATTTTCTGTTGACTCAAGAGCTCCTGCCTTTTCATTTCCAAAAAAAACGTTCAGTTTCATCTGTTTGCCCCAAATTCCCCAGAATCATCTTCCCGGTTTACTGCATAGAGATTTATTCCAAGCATTTCAAGACAATGAAGAACCTTGTTTATTTGCAAAGATTGTTTTCCGTTTTCAAGTTCGGAGAAAAATCTATTGCCCACATTGCACATAGCGGCCGTTTCTGCCTGAGTAAGTCCTAATTGTTTTCGACGAGCTTTTACCGCCTCTGAAATGGAAGCAACAGAATCAATTTTCATGATTTTATCGTAACATTCCCGAACGGTAAAATCAAGATAAAAACAAGTGGACTTTGCAAAACTTTTACCGTTCGGGAAAATAATTAAGACAGGCTTCACTTTTTTGCCACCAAAAATTTAAGCAAATTTTGCCACGAATTTGAGGATTTTTAGAAAATCAGAACGCTTGAAGCTTTAATAAACCAGATGCATGTTTTTTATTTCATCATGCAAAGATTTTTCCACAAAACTATTCAATGACATATTGAGTTTTTTAGCCGCAATAGCAACCTGGCTATGAAATAAAGGAGAAATCCGTACGTTGAACTTGCCAGAATAAGGCTTTTCAGGTTCTATTCCGTCTTTTTTGCACCAGTCAAGATAATCATCAACAGAAGCATGAAATTCTTTCTCCACCTCATCAACTGTTGTTCCCTGAAAAGTAATCACTGCACGAGTATTTATAACCTCTCCAGAAAAAACTCTTGCCTCGTCATCATATTCTACAACACCAACAAATCCCTTATAGTTCATCATAATGCACCCCCGCATTTTCAAGAAATCTCCGCACCAAGAGATTTCAGCAATTTTTCAATTTCCTGCCATTCTATATTAGACTGAACAGGATCTTTAAAAATTGATACGCACACTTTCTTTTGCTTTGTATTCACATCAATATGATACTACATAATAGTACTAAAAACAATATAAAAAAACTACAGTACTGTAGCAGTGTCAAAATTCAAGCTGAATTTTGTTAAAATTCAGTCTAGATTGCGACAAAATTCAGTATAGATTTAAACAAAATTCAGGCTAGATTTAAATAAAATTTAGGAGTGATTTAAACAAAATCTATACTGAATTTTGTTAAAATTCAGTACTGTAGCGCAATCAAATCATCCGGCGGCATAAAAAAAAGCTTCTGGCAGCAGAAAACCACCAGAAGCTTTTATTTTTGGAGGCATTTTTACAAATGCTTATCTATAAAACTAACAAATGTCTGAACAGTTACATTCTGTTGCAAATGCGGCAGCGCCTTCGCCAACGTACATTTCGTGCAGTTTTTTCATGATGTTTGAAACAACCGGCACAAATCCGTCCTCCACATAAAGAATGAACATAACATTCAGCTGCGGCCAGATTGAATCGCCCAGTTTAGGGTCTGTGTTTCCAGAACCCATTACATTTTCAAGTTTTGTATATTTGCATTTTATGCCGGCGCGGCGGCATTCTCGTTCATACAGCTGCAAAAAATCTGATTCAATCGCCTGGGTAAGAACAATTTCGATTCTTTTCATTATTCATTTCCTCCGTTGTCAGAATTTTCAGCAGGATTTTCTGAATCTGAATCCGCTTCTTCCGGTTTTTCCGAACCTTTACGCTTTTCAACTTTGTCTTCCAGCGCTTTTACTATTTTCTTCAGGCCGCGGGATTTTCTTTCCTCAGTTTTTACTTCTTTTTCAATTTTTATAGGATTTCGCAAGTCTTCCTCAAGCTGGGCAATGCGCTTTGCTTCGCCCTTCTTGTTGAATATAAAGTAAATTACCGGCATTACGAACAATGTCATCAAAGAACCAAATGTCATACCGCCCAAAACTGTAAGACCAATCGGCTGGGTCATTGTTCCTGTTTCGCCCGGGAAGAACGCCATCGGAATCAAAGAAGTAACTGTTGTCAATGTAGACATCAAAATCGGGCGCAAACGGCTTCTTGCAGCCTCAATGCACGCTTCCTTCAGCGCATAGCCGCGCTTTCTGAGCAAGTTCGTGTAGTCAACAAGTACAATACCGTTGTTTACAATTGTTCCAACAAGAACCAACATTCCGACTACAGAAACAATGTTCAGCATTGTGTGCGTAATCAAATAAATGAACATTACACCAATAAACGAAAGCGGAATTGTGAACAGAATAATGAACGGATCTTTGAACGACTCGAACTGACTGGCCATAACCGCAAATACAAGCAGAACCGCCATTATGATGATTACGCCGAATTTCTTAACGGAATCAAGCATATCTTCAAGCGAACCTTCATAAGAAACCATTACTTTTTCATCAAGAACAACATTCTTTCTTACTGCGTCGGCAATCGCATCCTGAACTTTGTTGATTGAAATTCCCGACTTAGGCTCAATTGAAAGCCTGATTGTTCGTGTCTGGTTTTCACGGCGGATTGTAACCGGCGCAAGCGATTCCTCATAGCGGGAGAAACTTGCAAAAGGAATTCTGTTTCCCATTGAATTTGAAACATAAATATTTTCCAAATCGCCGAATTTCTTTCGGTCTTCCTCGTCAAGGCTTACAACAATATCAATCTGAGTTCCGTTGTCATCGTAGCGGCTTGCAGTTTTTCCGTTTACCGCCGCGTTAAGCTCCGAGCCGGCTCCGTAAGCGGTAACGCCAAGCTCATACATTCTGTCGCGGTCAAGATTAATCTTAAGCTGCGGAAGTCCGTCTTCAAGGTCGCTTGTAACTTCATTTACAAAATCAGCGCAGTTTTCCTGAATAACTTTCTGAATTTCCTTTGAAGTAGCGCGAGCCAAATCCAAGTCGTCTGAACGGATTACAACATCAATTGCGGAGCTTGCAAAGCTGTTCATTCCTGAGCTGAACGTAAATTCCGCGCCAGGGAACGCATTGAAATATTTTCGGCATTTTTCCTTAGTTGATTTTTCGTTGTCGTATCCAGGAAGTCGCTCGCTTTCCGGATACAGCGAAATTCGGAGCGTGGCGGTATTTGAATCCGACGCTGTAGACATCATTGTTGAGCCGCCTACAGAAATAAGCGAGTATTTTACGCCCTTCAAGTCTTTCATAACGTTCGCTTCGTACTGCTGAATTACTTCGCGGGTAAGCTCAAGCGTAGTTCCCTTCGGCATTTCCAAAGCAACTGAAACTGAAGTTGTAGCTTCTTCCGGCATAAAAATAAATCCAATCAGCTTTACAGAAAAAATTGAGCCAAAGAAAAGCAGAACCAGCACTGTTATAACAAGTTTTCTGTGCTTCAGTACTTTTTCTACTCCAGAAGCATAAGCGTTGTCCAGCCATGTAAAGAAACGGCTCATAAGTCCGTCAAATCCCTGGAGCCATTTTGGCATTTTTCGTTCCGACTGCTTTTCAACAACAAGATATTTTGAAGAAAGAACCGGAACAAGAACCGCGGCTGTAAGCAATGAGCAGAGCAAAGAGAAAATAATTGTGAACGCAAAGGAAACAAAAAGTTTTCCCATCATTCCAAGCATTTTCTGGAACATTACCATTGGAAGGAAGATACAAACTGAAGTCAAAGTTGAAGAAGTAATTGAGCCGAGCATTTCCTCTGAGCCAAGAACCGCCGCAACTTCCGCCTTGGCGTCGCGCTCTCTGTACGTGAATATATTTTCCAGGATTACAATTGAGTTATCAACAAGCATACCAATGCCAAGAAGAAGTCCGGACAAAGTCATCATGTTGATTGTAAATCCACAGAAATACATAAGCGCAAGGGTAATAAGAACTGAAATAGGAATAGAAAGCGCAATAATGAATGTACTCTTTAAAGAACGAAGGAAGATATAAAGAACAACTACGGCAAGAACAATACCCTGAAGCAATGAGCTTACTACATTTTTAATTGTGTTGTTGATATCGTCTGTTGTGTTGTACGCTTCAATAATCTTTACATCGGCAGGAAGCTCCTGAAGAATTTTTGAAACCTGAGCACGACATTTTTCCGCTGTAGCAACAGAGTTCTTTCCCGACTGCTTCTGAATCATAAGCATTACACAGGATTTTCCGCCCATATACGCTTCAGAAGTTACATCCTTATATCCTGCATAAACGTTCGCAACATCGCGCAAAAGAACTGGAACCATTTCTCCGGCAGAATTTGCCTTGTAAGTAACAACAGTTCCCTTCACATCGTCAACAGACTTGTAAGTTCCTTCCGCAGAAATCGTATAGTTTGTGTCGCCCTGCTCAATCTGTCCGCCCGAACTCGTTATATTCTGGGCGCCAATCATCTGGCAGATTTGAGTAATTGTAAGTCCGTATGCGTCCAGTCGGTCGCGAGGAACTTCAACTTTAATGCACTTCTCGCTGTTTCCAACAAGAGTTGCGGAAGCAACACCGTCAACCTGCTCAAGACGCGGCTGAATAATATCTTCAACGTAGGAACTAAGCTCTTCCGGAGTTCTTGTTCCGGAAACTACAAGCCCCATAATAGGAATCATTGAAGGATCCATCTGGAAAATAATCGGGGAATCCGCGCTGTCTGGAAGATAGTTGCGGATCATGTCAATCTTGTCGCGGATATCAGCCTTTGCCTCGTCAAGGTTTGTTCCATACTCAAATTCAAGAATAACAAGAGAAGTTCCTGTCATTGACTGCGACTGAAGTTTTTTCAGGCCTGTAACACTCGAAAGGGAACTTTCCATTGTTCGTGTTACACTTTTTTCAGTTTCCTCAGGACCTGCATTTGAATAGCTTGTATAAACCATGATATATGGAATATCCATATCCGGGTACAAGTCTATCGGCAAAGTCATTGTACAATAAATACCAAGCAACGTTGCAAGAATAAAGCAGATAAGAGTCGTTGTCGGTTTTTTTACAGCTAATTTAGAAAAAGACATTTAATCTCCCATAAAACTAAAACTCAAAACAAAAAATTCTATTTATTCAGCTTATTCAGAAATAGAAACTACATTTACCTTTGCGCCGTCAGAAAGAAGCGCCTGTCCTTTTACAACAACCAAGTCTCCAGGAGCAATTCCCATCTGAATTTCCTGCTTGTCGTCAACGCGGATTCCTTTTTTTACAGGGCTTGCCTTTACAGTGTTTGTCATTGAATCAACAATGTAAACGATATCCTCGTCATTTCTTGTTACAATTACGTTGTTCGGAATAACGATTGTGTTTTTCTTTGTATCTGTAACAAGCTTGATTCTTGCGTACATTCCAGCCTTAAGCCTTGAATCTGAAGGTGTCTGAACAAGTTTTATTCCAAGAGTTCTTGAGCTTGTGTCCAAAACCGGGTCAATTTCAACAAGAACAGCAGGAAATGTTTCTCCAGGATAAGCGTCAAACGCAAGCTCAGCCTTTTCATTCATTGAAATTCTGCTTACAAAGCGTTCCGCAACGTTTGTCTTTACTTCAAGAGTTCCAGTAGAACTGATTTTTCCAACCGGCATTGCGGCAGAAACTGTCTGTCCGATATTGTACGGGAACGAAGTTATTGTTCCAGCAACCGGAGCTTTTATCGGGCTGTTCTTGTAATCCATTCCTGGGCGGCTCGCATCGACTTCGCAAAGAACCTGGTCTTTTTTTACTTTGTCGCCGACTTTCACAAGAATTCTGGAAAGTTTTCCGCTCTGAACATCAGGATAAATATCAACGCTGGAAGCTGTCTGAACGTTTCCGCCGAATTCAAGATAGTCATCAAGATTTTTTGGAACAGCTTTGTAAACATTTACAGCAAATATTGTTTCAGCCTTTGTGTCGTCTTCCGCCACAGGCTTTTTTCCACATCCTAAAAACACTGCAGAAGCTAAAAGGGCAGTTCCCGCAATTGCAATTTTCTTTACAACTTTCATATATGTCTCCTATTTTATTCAGCAAGTTTTATGCTAAGTTTCTGCTCAAGATCAAGAATCGCCGAAATATAGTTATATTTCTCGTTCATCAAGCCAAGCCTTGCCTGGTTCAGGGAACTTTCCGAGTCCCGAACCGCAAGCAGCTCCTGGGTACCGTTGTTATAAGCCTTCAATGTTGAATCGTATGCTTCCTGGGCAAGAGTAACGTTGTTTCCCATAGCCTCAATATTAGCCCTTGAAACAGAAAGATTGTCGCAAAGCTTATGAACTTCAATCTCTGCGTTCTGATAAAGCTGTTCAAGCCCGATTTCCGCCTGCGCAAGCTGCTGCTTTGAATCTTTTATTTTCTGCATGTTTGATGACCAAGGCAGCATATCAAAAAGATTCTGGTACGCAAGAGTTATTGTCAAAGTTCCGCCGTCAGAATAGTTGTCTTTGTCGAACCAGTTTTCTGTGATGTTTGAAACTGTAGGCTGAAGCCCGAATCCGAGCGCAAGGCTAGGGGTAAAGGTAGAAAGATATGTGGCATCTATTCCTGTTTTTATAAGCTCAATGTTTTTCTTCAACGCTTTGATGTCGTTGTTCTGCTCAACATACTTCTTGAAAAGCTCGTCCGCATCCACATCAACATAAGAAATTTCAATTGTTCCCTGAAGGTCGATTTCTGTGCCGTACGGAAGCCCAAGCAGAAAACCGAAAGTTTCTTTTGTCTGCTTAAGTGAATTTTCCGCGCTAAGAATTGTTGGCTTCATATTTTCATAAGTAACCTGGGAATTCAAAACTGAAAGGCGAGGAACTGTTCCGTTCCTGTAGTTTATTTCAGCCTGGCGCCAGCGCGCTTCCGCGTTTGCCATTGACTCTTTCTGAATCTTCAAATTTTCCTGCGCAAGCAAGATTCCGTAGAACATCTTCCTGATGTTTACTTCTGTTTCCTTTACAGACTGTTCCCACGAAATTTGGCCGGCTTCGTACTGTTTCTTTGCTGCAGAAATTGACTTCAGCATTGCCGCATTGAACGCCCATGAAAAAGAAAGATTTCCAACCGGATGCCACAACGCCGCTTCTTCCGAGCCGTACATATCATCAATTATTTTTGAAGCATCTATATTGCTCGCAGCCTGCGCCGCTGTAGAAAAATCAACACCTTTTGCTCCATATCCTAAAAGAGTAGGTAATGCCGCATTTGATTTTATAGAGTTTTTTATTGTATCAATATCGTTCGAGCGCGCCAAAGTTCCGCTAAGAGCCGCACTTGGCAAAAACGTGTTCCACGAATTGTCGCTCGCCCGTTTTTTTATCTCCAGGTCAATCGCGGAGCTTTTCAACGACTTGTTGTTCTTCAGCGCATAGGAAACCGCATCCTCCACCGTAAGAACTACTTCATTATTTTTATTTGAATCTGATTCCTGGGCAAAAGCAAATCCACAAGAAGCAAAAGCAATAAAAACCGCCAAAAATCTAACTGCTTTAGAATTCATCTATTCTCCTCCAAAGTCCTTTTTTCTTCTTCTTTTGTTATGTTCTGGTACATTTTTAAAAAAACTTGTCTCGCCTGGTGGATTTCTTCAATAGAAATTCCTTCCATGCTGATTTTTAAAAGCTGGATTATCATTTCGTCACATTCCTTCAAAATCTCATCGCATTTCGGCGTAAGAACAAGCCTTTTCATTCTTCGGTCGCCTTCAATTGAAAGCTGGTTTATAAATCCGCGGCAAGACAAAGATTCCACAATCAAAGAAATGTTTCCCCGTTTCAGCTCGCTGAATTTCGCAACATCTTTCGCAGTTTTCACATCCTTGTTGATATGAACCAGAAGCATCAAATTCAAATCCGACATTTTTAACTTGTACTTTTTTGAAATAACTTCCAGATGGCGCTGCATCCAAGTCCGCTGCAAATATGCAAATGTCATTGTTGAGCTTGTCTGCTCAATAAATTCCACAGGCAACATTTTTATATACTCCCGCTATTCCTTCTTTTTGAAATAGTTTAAAATTAGACTATCTATTTTTTGAATATACAAAATATGCCATAAAAATGCAATAAAATTCAAGAAAATTCCATTGTTTTCAAGCATTTTCATTAAAATTTTTTCTTCTTGTTTTCTGAATTGAATGTTTCCCTATATTGATTTATAATGTTTCATCTATATAAAAAGATAAAATGCAATTTAGAGGAAAAAAATGCCGAAAATTGAAGTAAATGAACAACTTTTCTTTAAACTTCTTGAAAAAAAATATAACTATGACGACCTTGAAAAAGTTCTTACCTACGCAAAAGCTGAGCTTGATGAAAAACCGGACACTTCAAAACCAGAATCAGAGCGTGTTATAAAAATTGAGCTTAACGACACAAACCGCCCTGACCTTTGGTCAACAAACGGCGTTGCGCGACAGCTTAAGCTTCACCGCGGCGGAAAAACTGCTGACTATTCAAAATTCCTTTCTACAAAAGAAAACATCAAGGACTGCGGAAACAGAATTGTTACTGTTGACCCGGAATTAAAAGACATCCGCCCTTATATGGTTGCCTTTGTAATAAACGGAAAACCGATTGACGACCCTATGCTGAAAGACATCATACAGACACAGGAAAAGCTCGCATGGAACTTCGGCCGAAAGCGAAAATCCATTTCAATGGGCGTTTACCGCGTTGAAGAAATAAAATTTCCTGTTCATTACAAAGCTGCTGACCCGGACACAACATCTTTTGTTCCGCTCCAGTTTGACAAGCCGCTTACTTGCCGGCAGATTCTTGAAGAACATCCAAAAGGAAAAGATTTCGGCTGGATTATCAAAGATTTCAAGAAATTTCCTATTTTAACAGACGACAAGAACGAAATTATGTCTATGGCTCCAGTAATCAACAGCGCAACTCTTGGAGCAGTGCAGGTTGGCGACAAAGGACTTATGGTTGAGCTTACCGGCGACAACATGGAAAACCTTATGCTTGCCGCGAACATTGTTGCCTGCGACTTTGCGGATGTTGGCTACGAAATCGAGCCTATAATGGTAAAACATCCGTATGACACTTGCTTCGGACGCGATGTTGTAGCTCCTTTCTATTTCCAGCCTACAACAAAAGCAACTTTGAAGCATATCAACAAGCTGCTGGGAACAAATTTTAACGATGCAACTGTTGTTGACGCGCTAACACGAATGGGCTCAAAAGTTGTTTCAAAGAAAATCTCAGATGATGATTTTGAATACACGCTTTCTCCAGCGCCTTACAGAAATGATTTCCTTCACGAAGTTGACATAATTGAAGACGTAATGATTGGAACAAAACTTGAAACTTACACGCCGGAAACTCCAAACGACTTCACAATCGGCCGTCTTCTTCCAATAACTTACTATTCAAGAAAAACAAAAACTTTGATGGTCGGGCTTGGCTATCAGGAAATGATTTTCAATTATGTAGGCTCACGCAAGGACTACATTGAAAATATGAACATCGATCCGGAGCACGTAATTGAAATCGCAAATCCTATGAGCGAAAACTATCAGTTCGTGCGCTCGGATATTCTTTCTTCTCTGCTTCGTGCGGAATCTAAATCCGCAAACGCAATTTATCCGCACAAAATTTTTGAAATCGGAAAAGTTGCCTACCTTTGCCCGGAAGAAAACACTGGAACAAGAACACGACAATGCCTCGGCTTCCTTACAGCGGAATCAAACGCAAACTACAACACGGCTGCTTCTGAGGTGGCTTCCGTTCTTTATTTCCTTGACCACAAGTACGAAGTAAAAGAATCAAATGACCCAAGATTTATTCCTGGCCGCCAGGCTGCCGTAATTATAAACGGCAAACAGGTTGGTGTGTTCGGTGAAATTCATCCGCAGGTTCTTGAAAACTGGACAATCACAGTTCCTTGCTTCGGCGGAGAACTTGACCTAGAGGAGCTTCTTGCCGCAACTCCAGACCCGCACAAAAAATCTGCTCCAAAAGCAGAGCCTAAAAAAGAAGAAAAAGCGGCTCCTGCAAAAAAATCAGAAGGACCGAAACTCGCTGATGACCAGGCTGCATATTTCAATGAACACATCGAGCTGAAAGTAGCTGTAATTAAGTCAGTTGAATGTAATCCTCAGGGCGACAAGCTTTATATCGAGCATATGGACGACGGTTCTGGAGAAGACAGAATAATTCAGTCTGGACTCAGACCTTACCTGAAGGAAGAGGAGCTTCTTGGCCAGCACGTAATTATCGCCTCAAACCTTGCGCCTAGAAAAATGAAAGGCGTGGAAAGCCGCGGAATGTTGCTTGCCGCAGACTACACAGAAGACGGAAAAGAAAAAGTCGAGCTTCTTACAGCTCCATGGGCAGCCGCAGGAACTCCTGTAATTCTTGAAGGCGCTGATGAAAATTTCCAGAAACCTGCCAAAATCGACATTGAAAAATTCTGCAAAGTAGAAATGAAAATCAAGGACTTTACCGCTCAGATTGCAGGCAAAAAGCTTACAGCCAGCGGAAAACCTTTGACAACAACAAAGTCAAACGCCTGCGAAATCTGCTAAAATTTTCTGGTAAAATAGAAATAAATGGGCTGTCCGTTCTTTTTGGACAGCCCATTTTGTTATAGTGCAAAAATAATCATTTTCAAAAATGAATCTCACATTTTTTTTCAAAATTTATGATATAATTTTTCTGTTCAAATGCAGAAAATAAATTACCAACGCGAGCTTGATAAAAAAATAGAAAGCCTGGTTGATTCGGCGGCAAGACCTTCGTTGCTTCTTCACGCTTGCTGCGGACCTTGCTCTTCATATGTGATTGAATATCTGGCAAAATATTTTGACATAACAATCCTTTACTACAATCCGAATATTTTTCCAAAAGAAGAATACGAGCGCCGCCTTAACGAACTGAAAAATCTTCTTCCGCGTTTTCCTGCCGCATTGCAAAACAACGTGAAATTCGTTGAGCAGGATTATAACCCGGAAGAATTTTATTCGGCGCTGGACATAAAAAAACATCCGGAATTTGCAGACGAACCAGAAAAAGGAGAGCGCTGCCGCCGCTGCTATGAACTGCGTTTAAAGCGCGCGTTCAAATATGCTGCGGAAAACAATTTTGAATATTTCTGCACAACTTTAAGCATTTCTCCTTTCAAAGATGCAGAAAAAATCAACCAGATTGGAAAGGAACTTTGCCTTTCAAACCTGGAAAAAAATCCAAAATGGCTTGTTTCAGACTTCAAGAAAAAAGGCGGATTCAAAAGAAGCCTTGAACTTTCAGAAGAATACGGACTTTACCGCCAGCAATACTGCGGCTGCGCTTTCAGCAAAGCAAATACAGAAAAATTCCGCGCCGAGCATATCAGTAATCCAGCAAATTCTGATTTTTCAAAAGACAAGTAAATCTTTTACACCTTCAATATAATTTGTATAATAAAGTCATGCAGCACAATAAAACTGAAAAAAAAGCACAGCAAATCCGGGATGTAATCCGCTATATTCAAAAATTTCAAAACGCAACTGTTGTCATCTATCTTGACGATGAAATAATTGATTCTCCGTTGTTTTCAAGCCACATCCGGGACATTGCGCTGCTTCATCAGGCCGGAATAAAAGTTGCAATTGTGCCAGGCGCAAAAAAACGCATAGACCAGGTTTTAAAAACCTCAAGAATAAAATGGTCTTATCAGGATGAAACAAGAATCACAGATGAAAAAGGAATAAACCTTATAAAAATGGCTGCGTTCGATATTTCAAATGTTGTAATGACAAGCCTTGCCGCAAACCATATCACAGCCACAATCGGAAACTGGGTTCGAGCGCGTGCAAAAGGTGTTATTGACGGCATCGACTATGTTACAGCAGGTGAAATTGACAAAATCCAGACTGAAGCAATAAAAAACACATTGGCCAGCGGATTTATTCCGATTTTTCCTTGCATAGGCTGGAGCAGTGTAGGGAAGCCATACAACATTTCTTCCATAAAACTTGCTGAAACAATTGCCACAAATTTAAAGGCAGATAAACTGTTCTTTCTAATAAAAAACGGTGTTATTTCAGATAAAATTTTCAACGTTCCAAAAACCATCGGAATTTCTTCAGAAGGCAATATTCCTGCAATGGACCTTTCCGAACTCCACAACTTTATTGAACTGAACAGCAAGAATGAAAACAAGAAAATTATTTCTCTGCTGAAAATCGCTGAAAACGCATGCAAAAACGGCGTTACCCGTTCCCACATTCTAAATGGCTCGCAGGACGGCTCAATTCCCTGTGAAATTTTCAGCGACTTAGGCTCAGGCACAATGATTTATTCACAGAATTACGGCCATATCCGCCCAATGACGCAAACCGACATTCCTTCCGTTCTTTCCGTGATGAATCCGTTTATCCAGAAAAAAATCCTTCTTCCGCGCACAGAAAAAGACTTGAACGCGCACATTTCAGACTATATTGTCTACGAAATCGACGGCGGAATCCGCGCAACAGCCTCTCTTCACGTTTATGACGCAAAACAGGCGGAAATTGCAGGAATTGCTGTGGATGAATCTTTCTCAAACCTTGGAATCGGTCCTAAAATTGTTGAATATCTTATCCATCAGGCAAAAAACAAGAAACTTTCAAGCGTATTCATTCTTACAACGCAAACTTCCGACTGGTTCGAGCATCTTGGCTTCGTGCCGGACAAAATTTCCTCTCTCCCCGAAGAAAGAAAAAACCTTTGGACTCCAGAACGAAATTCAAAGGTTTTCAGAATAAAATTATAATTTTTATCTAAGCGGATTTTTGATTCCGCTTTTTTAAAATTTATTCAGCTGAACATCAAATGCAATGTACGCGCTTTCAGGAATTACTCCCGGATAGCCTCGTTCGCCGTAAGCCAGATCCGGCGGCAAAACAAAAGTTCTAACTTCACCCTTTGCCATATCCTGAACCATTGTGTCAAAACCAGGAATCATCTGGCCAGCTCCAGTTGTAAAGCTCAAAGCCTCGTGTCCGCCCTGAATCATACCGCTTGAACCGTCAAAAACAGTTCCATCCACAAGATATCCCTTGTAATCTACTGTCACATTTTTTCCTTTTCCGCATTTCGCGCCAGTTCCAGTTTTTGAAACTTTATAATAAATTCCGTCCGCTGTCTTAGAGAAACCTGGAAAATTCTTTTCAACTTCCGCAATTTTTGCAGCATATTTAGCTTCTTTTGCGGCATTGGCCTTCTGAACAGCAGCTTTGTTGAATTTTTCCCAGTCTTCCTGTGTCGCCTTGAATGCCTGAGCTTCTTCGCCCTGCCTGATAATTGTAACAGACTTTATTTCATCGCCCTGAGCAACTGCGTTTACAACGTCCTGGTCAGCAGAAGTAACAACGTGTCCAAAAATTGTATGCTTTCCGTTCAGCCAAGGTGTTTCAACATGAGTAATAAAAAACTGAGAGCCGTTTGTGTTTGCTCCGGCGTTTGCCATTGCAAGGTATCCAGGCTTGTCAAATTTATAAGGAACTTCCTCATCCGCAAATTTGTATCCTGGACCGCCAGTTCCATTTCCACGAGGATCTCCACCCTGAATCATAAAATCTTTGATTACGCGGTGAAATTTCAGTCCGTTATAGAACGGTTTTCCGTCTGCCGCGTCAAGAGTTCCTTCAGCCAATCCTACAAAATTGCAAACTGTCAAAGGCGCATCCTTGTAATACAATTCCAAAGCAATATCACCTTTTGAAGTTTCCATAATCGCAAACAAACCGTCTTTTCCTTTTATTGATTCCATAGCATTTCCTTTTGAACGGCAAGCTCCATTAGTCAATATAGACAAACCAAATAAAGCCGCCATAAAAATTTTTTTTATATTCATATAATGAATCTCCTATTTATATTGTTTCAAGAACCATCTGTAAATAGCATCCATTCGTACTGTCATTGAATCTTTTATCTGGGCGCGAACTCCCATCAAATTTTTTGCGCTCACGTCCGCAACAAGATACAGCAGCAAATCATCGCCCAAGTCAACTGAAACAATATTCATCCTAAGATGTTCCGGCATAACAGCTTTTATTCCAAGCTTGCTCATCGGAATTACGTTCAGGAAAGTTGCAAAAATCACGTTGTCTTTCTGGTAATAGTTCAAGCGGTATTTTGTATCGCCAAAAGTATGGTCATCCTGGTAACCATAGGCTACAAGTCCGTCAGTAGGACCTTCCAAAGGGTCTGGAACAGGCTCATTTGAATCAGCTGAGGCAACCGCATAAGCTTTTTCATACAAAACATCTTCTTTTCCGCCGTTATGAATATAAGTCATTCCCTGCATTTTGCTTATTGAGCGGAAAATAATGCTCATGCTGTCAACATTTACTTTTGAAACATCATCTGTAAGCTCAGATTTCGGAATCAGATAAACAAATTCTGCAAGAAATGGAACACCTTTTTGCTTTTCGCAAATCAAATCACTTTTTATCTGTTCTGAATAAGGACATTCCGGAACTGCAAACAATTCTGTTTCATTTTTCGGATGAATAATTGTAAGTTTTCCGTTTGATTTTAAATAATCTGCATATTCAGGTTTTACAATATCTTCAAGATTTATATTCTGAGCAAAAATCATAGCCGCCATGCTTAAAAACAATGAAATCGCTAAAATATTTTTTTTCATAATTCCCCCTAGAAACAATCATTTAAAAATTAAAAGCACCATTCACTGAAAAGTTACAAATGGTGCTGAAATTTAACATTAACGCTCAAAACCTTTGTAAATTACTCTTACCTGCTTGTAAAGTCCTTCGCCTTCAGATTTTGTGTCAATATCCGGAATATCATTCAAAGTTGTATGAATCAGTCGTCTTTCAAAAGGATTCATTGGTTCCAGCAAAATTGATTTATGTGAAGTATGAACTTTGTCCGCTGTTGTGTATGCCAGGCGAACCAAAGATTCCTCGCGGCGGATACGATAATTTTCTGTATCAAGAATTACGCGGATTTCCTCATGTCCAAGGCGACCTGCGTAAATGTTTGTCAAAAGCTGAAGAGCGTCAAGATTTTTTCCCTTTCGTCCAATAAGAATTGAAGAATTCTGGGAATCAAGCTTAATGCCTATTTTCTTTTCTTCACGGAAAACAAGCTCAACTTTTACTTCATAGCCCATTTTCTCAATGACATTCTTAACGAAATCCACCATTTTTTCTTCAAATTCATCCTGCGGAACTGGATTCACTGAAATTTTGCTTGCCGCAGCAAATGAAGAGCCATGTTCACTCAAAGTAGACGGCTGAGCCTCATCCAATGTATGAACACAGATTCTTACATATCCA
Source organism: Treponema sp. (assembly GCA_050873685.1). Lineage (GTDB taxonomy): Bacteria > Spirochaetota > Spirochaetia > Treponematales > Treponemataceae > Treponema_D. Next base: position 106,390 of record JBNMJH010000008.1, on the reverse strand, counting down.
TTCTTGAAAAGAGTCTTTTTCTGAGATTCCAAAATTTCAACATCAAACTGATCTCTTTGAAGACCAAGCTCGTTTGCAGCAATTTCAATTGCTTCTTTTTCTGTTTTTCCTTCAAATTCGTAAGTCATTTATTTTTCCTCTATTTTTTATTTCTATTTTTTAGTCTTTTTGCTGGCAATTTCCGCTTTTTTTGACTTCATTGCTTTGTTTATTATAACCTGCTGAATCATCTGGAAAATATTGCTTACAGTCCAGTAAAGCAGAAGTCCAGAAGGCGCATTGTAGAACAAAACGAAGAATAAAATCGGCATGCCGTACATCATCATTTTCATCTGAGCCTGTGAAGGTCCAGCCGCGCCGGCAGCTCCGCCCATATTTGTAATTTTTCCAAACAGCAGCTGCGACGCAAGGTAAATAAGCGGCAAAATTCTAAGGTGATTTCCAAAGAACGGAATATTGAATTTAAACACATAAATGCTGTCGCCCGAAGAAAGATCTTCAATCCAGTGCGGAATAAAGCTTGAGCCACGGAATTCAAAGTAATTGTTGAACAAATTGTACATTGACCACAAGATAAGAAACTGAACAACCATCGGAAGACAGCCGCTCATAGGATTGTAGCCAACTTCCTGGTAAACTTTAGCCATTTCCTGCTGCATTTTCTGTGGATTGTCTTTGTATTTGTTCTGAACCGCCTGAACTTTCGGCTGAATTTCCTGCATCTTCAATGTTGACATTGACTGATTTTTTGTCATAGGGAACATCGCAAGCTTAATCAAAATTGTCATGATTATGATAGAAACACCCCAGTTGTGAACAACTTTGTTTATAACTTCCATAATCCACTTCAAGATTGTTTCAAGCCATCCAAGCCATCCATTTGAATTCAAGCTTTCTGTAAGCCTGAGTCCGTTAAAATTCCAGACATTTTTTTCAGAAGAATTATAGATTTTCAGGTCTTTTTCGTTTCTTGGACCAAAATACATATAATATGTATCTTTAACATCTGTTGATTTTACAGGCTTTCTTACAGAAATTACCTGGGCATTCGCATAATCGTTCACTTCAACAATATTTGAATAGTAAGAATAATCCATTGAAGAAGCGTTTTCCGGAATCAGAAGCTCCTCAAAATATTTTCCGCCGATTCCGTTCCAAAGATAATCCTTGCTGTACATTTTAATTTCAGGTTTGCTGCTGATTATCTGGCGCTTCGCCTTGTTTCCATTGAAAGAAATAAACTGTCTGTTTTCATATCTGTTCAGCTTAGGATTAAACTTCGGTCCAATCTGCGGAGATGTTCTTAAAGTATAAGAAAATTCTGTTTCATCTTCAGAATGGAACAGAATTTCAAGCTTGAACATATAATCATCTTCAAAAGTATATCTTTTTCCAAAAGTAAAATTATGACTTTTTCCGTCTTCATCGGTTACAACAAAATTCTTTGTAAAAAGATAAGTTTTTTCATCAGGCTGCGAAAAATTGAACAAGTCATTTACAATTTTTGTATTGTATTTTTTATCAAGGGCAACCGCGCAGGCTCTGTTGAAATCAGAAACGTTGTCAACCATTTGAATGCCATCTTTTGTGTCAACATCGATATGGTCGGTCAGTTTATAGCTTATGATGTCGCCGCCTTTGTTAGTAAGAACAACTTCTGTTTTTGCAGTTTTTACAGTTATTTTCTTTTCTTCTTTTACTTCAGCAACTGATTTTATTCCAAGATTTTTAATTTCTTCGTTTTCAGTTTCATCTTTTTTAACTGAATCTGAAACAACATTCTCAGAAACCGAATTTTCAGGATTAGCTGGAGTTTTCGGCATGAAACGCGACTGTAAGATGATTGAACCAACAACAACAATTGTAGAAAGAACAATTGCCATAATTGTGTTTTTATTCATGAAAATTCTCCCAGACAGCTAAAAACTTTCCAATTTCCTAAGAAAACATTTTCCAAGAAATTTATTTCCAAGAAACTTGTTTCTAAGGAACCGGATCATAGCCGCCTTTGAAAAAAGGATTGCAGCGTAATATTCGTTTTATTGCTAGAAAAGTTCCTTTACCAGAACCATATTTTTGAATTGCTTCCAAAGCGTATTGAGAGCACGACGGTGTGAATCTGCAACAACGAGGGTGCAAAGGCGAAATATTTTTTTGATAAAAACGGATAAAAAAACAGAAAAATTTCTTAAAAAAATTTTTCATTCTTTTATTAATCCTGCCTTTTGAAACAATGTACGAAATTGAACACATCGCGTGCTGAACGAGTCATTTCCAGGATAAACAAGTATTAGAATATCATATCCGGTGTTCAGATGTGTTTTAAAAAAACGATAGGCTTCGCGGCTGTAACGTTTAGATAAATTTCTTTTTACTGCATTGCCATAACCGCGAGGCAACGGAAATCCAACTCTATTTATTTCCTTGCCATTTTCTTTAAAAAAAATCTTGGCGCCAGAAACACTCGCTTTATTTCCATTTTTAAACAGTGTTTTGAAATCAGCAGGATTTTTTATTCGTTCCTCACGTTTAAAAAATCCTGTTTTGACTAACTCTGTTTCCATCCCTATAAAAATCAGTATGGCTTCTTTTCATCAGAAATTGAAAGTTTAGCACGGCCCTTGGCACGACGACGTGCGAGAACTTTGCGTCCACCTTTAGTAGCCATTCTAGCTCTGAAACCAAATTTTCTATTGCGTTTAACTTTGCTTGGTTGGTATGTACGTAACATAAGTACAATGCTCCTTCTTATAAATAAAATCCGTATATTTTATGCGAATTATAAAATATCAAAACGTAGTAAATTAATATATCAATTATTATTGTTTTTGGTCAACATACTTTTTTTTATAGATTCAAACATTAACTTCAATTCTTCTGGAAGTTCCGTGCTTCCATTATACTTTTTTTCGTCATTTTTTGAATATTTCTTAAGAAATTCATCTTCTTTTTCATATTTTTTATTGATTTTTTTATTTTCTTTCTTAAGTTCGCTATTGTAATCCACAGAATTCAGCACAGCATTGCTTCCTCTTGTCCTGAAAACAATTCCCTTGATTTCAATTTCAGGAACATACATTTTCATTCCGTTAACAATAAATTTTGTGTAGAACTGCATCATCTGCGACCAGCCAGGATGATCCGTTTCAACAAGCAAAATTCCATTCTTCACATCAACAATAGAACTGTGGTCGTAAAGTTTCTGCCCGAATTCCTTGTCGCCGGCACGGTTTATTTTTGTTACAACAGTTTTCCATGAAGAAAAAAATTTATTGTTTCTTTCCAATGTTGCTTTTTCTATATTGTCAAAAGTTCTGCTCAGCATTTCAGAACAATCAATTATTTCATTTCTCATGCCATTCACCGTTTTCTATTTTATAAATTTTTGTGCTTTCCTTCATGTATTTTTCATAAGGCTCGCCCGGAAGAAAAGTACAGAAAAGCTGGTCATATTCAGGAAGCAAGGCTGTAATTTTCTGCCTTTTTTCTGGATCCAGCTCCAGCATAACATCATCCATTAGAAGAACGGGCTTTATTCCTGTGAGCCTTGTGTAATAAACTGCCTGGGCAATCCGCAAAATCAAAGAAACAAGCCGGCACTGTCCAGTTGAAGCAGTCGGCACAAACTGTTTTCCATCTTTTACAAAAATTATTTTATCTCGGTGAGGCCCGGAAAGGGTAGTCTGCATTATTTTGTCCTGGTCCCTTTTATTTTGTAAAAGCTCAGTAATTTCTTCAACAGAAGGAAATTTTGTTCCAACTTCTTTTTTTATTTCTTTCCAGCTTGGAATATAGGAAATTGACAAATTTTCTATTCCTGAAATCTGCTCGTAGAGCTTCCCAAAAATTTCATTGAACTGAAAAACTAAATTTTTTCTTTTAAGCTGAACTTCAAGACCTTTCTGGGCAAGCTGCCTGTCATAAATGTCAAGCATTTCATACTTGCATTCTTTTAAAATCAAATTCCGGGTCTTTAAAATTTTTCTGTAGTTTCTAAGGTCATCAATGTAAAGCTCGTCATACATTGTAAGCGACTGGTCTAAAAAAAATCTTCTGTATTCAGGCTCTCCGGTTGCAAAACGCATATCGTCATGGCAGAAAACTACGCATGGAATTGTATTTACAAGCTCTTTTCTGTCTTTTATTCGCTTTGAATTTTTTTCGATTATTTTTTTTCCTTTGTCGTAAATAACCTTTATATTCTGAGTGCTTTCTTTTTCATTTGTGTACAAGGAATTAATTGAAAAATTTGATTCTCCTTCCTTTATTATCTGCGCATCGGAATGAGTTCTAAATGAAGAGCCGTAAGCAGAATAATAAAGAGATTCCAGAAGATTGCTTTTTCCTTGCCCGTTTTCGCCGACAAAATAAACCTCCTTTGAAAGAAGATTTATTTTGTCATTTTTTAGATTGCGGAAATTAAATAATGAAAGAGAAAGAAATGGCATCTGCTAGCCGTTCAAATTCATTGGCATTATGATATGAAAGAAATCTGCGGCCGGCTCAGAACGCAGAGTTATTGCTTTCATTACTTCTGTAAATTCAAAAACAACATTTTCTGTGCTTATATTTTTCAGAGGCTCAGAAACATATCTGCTGTTCAAAGCGATTGTTATTTCATTTCCTTCATACTGACATGGAATTTCCTCATCTGCAGTACCAATTTCTGATTCTGGCGAAGTCAATGTAAGAATTCCAGGACTTATCTTGAAAAGAACTCTGTTGACTTTCTTGTCTATCATGATTTCAATTCTTCTTAAAGCTGATTCAATGTCAGATTTGTTTACAGAAAAATAGAAATTCTGCTTTTCTGGAATTACTTTCTGATAGTTCGGGAACTGGCCTTCAAGAAGTTTTGAAGAAAATTCATAGCTTCCAAAACGTACAAAAATAAGCTTGTCAATAATTGCAACCTGAATGTTTCCTTCATCCGGCGCATTTTTTAAAATACATTTTAAAATTTTTGTAGGAACAATTGAAGATTCAAAATTTACTCCGGCAGGAAGTTCTTTTTCTGCATAAGAAAGACGTCTTGCATCCGTTGAAACTGCAACAAATTTATTTTCTTTCTTAGTAAAATAAACGCCTGTCATAAAATATCTGTTCTGGTCTTCTGAAACAGAAAAAATTGTATGCTGAATCATTTCTTTTAAGTCTTTTGAAGGCATTTCAAAGAAAGGAACATTGTTTGCTTCTGGAATTTCTGCAAATTTTTCACTTGCAATGCTTTTCAGCTGGAATTTTACTTTTTTTGAAACAGGCTTGATTGTAACTTTTATGTCCTGCTGTTCAAATTCAATTTCTCCTGCCGGCAAAGAAGAAAGAATGTTGCTGAATTTATCGCAGAAAATTGTTGTGCTTCCTTCTTCTAATACATCAACTGGAATATTTGTTATAAAATTTACAGAAGTGTCTGAAGCTTTTATAGTTAGCGTGTTGTCTTTTGCAATTAAAAGTATATTTGAAAGTATAGAAATAGGACTTTTATTTGTAATAATTTCCTGGGCAATGGAAATTTCTTTCATCATTGCGTCTCTGTCAAACGTGAATTTCATATTTTATTCTCCTTTTTCACATAGTTAGAATTTATTAAATTTATATAAATTTAGTAAATTTAATAATAAGCATGAGTTTAAAGTGGAAAAGTTAATTATCTTTTTATAAATAAAAGAATTGCATTGTTTATAACTGATGCTTTCTTATTCACTTTAAATTAACTTATTCACAATTTTACTTTATTTTTTTGATTATAAACAAGTTATCCACAGTATTTTAACACAATATATACCTATTTGCTGTATTTTTTTACTTCCTCCATCAAATTTTTTATTTTTTGCAGAAGTGAAGGATCGGAATTTATTTTTTCAACAATTTTATTGTATCCGTTCATTATGGAAGTGTGGTCGCGTCCTCCGAATTCATTTCCAATTTCAGTATAGGCGTACTCTGTCATTTCTCTTGTTATGTAAACGGCGATGAATCTAGGAATTATGTATTTTTTATCTCTTCTTTTTCCTTTCAGTTCCTCAACTTTTATGTTGTATGAGTCTGCCACAACTTTTTGAATATTTTCTATAGAAACATTTCCTGCGCCTGGAGCCGCGTACAGATTTGAAAGCTGCTGCTGAACAATTTCTAGCGTTATGTTTGGGCTTACAAATTCTGTGTACATGATTATTTTGTTCAAAGCCGACTCAAGGTCGCGGATATTTGTTTCTACAGTCCGCGCAATATAGTCAATAATTTCTTCTGGAAGAGCTTTATCCTTGTTTTCCAGTTTTTTGTGTATGATAGCTTTTCTTGTGTCAAAATTCGGAATATGAAGATCAAGGCAGGCTCCGCTTCCTAGGCGGCTCACAAGACGTTCCGCCATATTTCCTATTTCATTCAGAGGTCGGTCGCATGTGAAAACCATCTGGGCTTTTTTCTTGTGAAGAGCTTCAAAAACGTAGAAAAGCTCTTCCTGAAGTCCGCTTTTTCCGTTCAAAAAGTGAATATCATCAAGAAGAAATACATCAAGATTTCTGTATTTTCGTTTGAATTTTTCAGTTGTCTTATTAATTATAGAAGAAGAAAATTCATTCAGAAAACTTTCAGTCTGAATGAAGCAGATTTTCTTCTGTTCGGAGCTGTTCTTTAAAATTTCATTTCCTATTGCTTGCATCAGGTGAGTTTTTCCAAGTCCGACCCCTCCGTAAATAAGAATTGGATTTGTTTTTTCACCAGGAGCAAGAGATGCCGCATAGCAAACGTTGTATGCGAATTTGCTTCCGATTTCTTCGCCTGTTACAAAATTTTCAAAGGTGAAATTTGGATTCAATGTGGAATTTGTGTTTTTTGGTTTTGCCTGTTCCTTTTGAATTTGTATTTCAGGCTCTTTAGTTTCTTCTGTTTTTGTTTTAGCAGGTTTTTCTTCCGAAACAACTGAAGCTGGCTGTATTGTCATTGAATTGAATTTTGGAGAAAGCGTGATTCTTGGCCGTCCTGTGATTTCGCAAATTTTGTTTTCTACTTTTTTTACATTTCCTTTTGAAATCATTCTTTGCCACAAAAATTCGGATGGAACAGAAACTGTTATTGTGTCCAAAGTATCTTCCAGATATTCCATTTTATACCAAAGTACAAACTCATTTTCTTGTCCGTTGTTTTTGTATTCTTCGTGGATTTGGTCCATTGCAAATGACCAAATTTCTTTATAATTCTGTTCGCTCATAACTTCTGATTATAAACTGCCTTTACTTTTTTAATCAATCAAAGTATATTTTAAATAATTTATTTCTATATTGTAATATTCAATTTCATGAATATAAATTTCCGGAAAATCATATATCAAGGAAAAAATAATGGCTGCAGAGTATGGTGCAAGTAATATTCAGGTTTTAAAAGGACTTGAAGCTGTAAGAAAACGCCCTGGAATGTACATTGGTTCTACAGGTCCGAGAGGTCTTCATCATCTTGTTTATGAAACAGTTGACAATTCAATTGACGAGGCGATGGCAGGTTATTGTGATAGAATTGTTGTTGCCCTTGAAAAAGACGATGTTGTCCGCGTAGAAGACAATGGACGCGGAATTCCTGTTGATATTCATCCAACCGAACATATAAGCGCTTTGGAGCTTGTTCTTACCCGTCTTCACGCCGGCGGAAAATTTGACAAAGGCTCCTACAAAGTTTCTGGAGGCTTGCACGGAGTTGGTGTTTCCTGTGTAAATGCTCTTTCTGTATGGATGGAAGCAACTGTAAAGCGTGACGGTCATATTTACCAGCAGAAATATTCACGGGGAATTCCAACAACAAAAGTTGAAGTTATTGGAGACATAGATTCTTCTGTTCACGGAACAACAATCCGATGGAAACCGGATGCAACTATTTTTACAGAAACAACTATTCACGACTATGATGTCTTGAAAAAACGTCTGCGCGAGCTGGCTTTTTTGAACAGCGGAATAACGATTATTTTCCGCGATGAACGCCTTGAAAATCCAAAGGAAGAAATTCTTAAGTATGAAGGCGGAATTGTTCATTATGTAAAGGAAATGAACGAGGCTAAGCACAGCAAATTCTATCTTCCATCTGAGCCGATTTATATAACTGGTGAAAAAGATGATGTTGTTACGGAACTTGCTTTTCAGTATAACGATGGATTCGATGAAAATATAAACACTTATGTAAATGACATAAATACACGCGACGGCGGTACTCATCTTGAAGGATTCAAGTCTGCTCTTACGTTTGTTTTGAACAAGGCGCTTGATTCAAATGAAAAGCTTAAAAAGCGAATTGACAAAGATGAAAAGCTTACAGGAGATGACGTTCGTTCTGGAATTGTTGTTGTTCTTTCAATGAAAGTTCCTGAGCCGGAATTTGAGGGACAGACAAAAGAAAAACTTGGAAATACAGAAGTCCGCACAATTGTTGACTCATTGGTAAAAGAAAAGCTCACAATATTTTTTGAGCAGAATCCAAAAGTTCTGGAAGCCGTGCTTGAAAAGGCAATCAACGAGGCAACAGCTAGAATTGCTGCCCGCAAGGCAAAAGATGCAAGCCGCAAAAAAACAATGTCAGACGGATTTGGGCTTCCTGAAAAACTTTCAGACTGTTCTTTAAAAGATCCTGCTCAATGTGAAGTTTACATTGTCGAAGGAGATTCAGCCGGCGGTTCTGCAAAAAAAGGTCGCGATCCAAAAACTCAGGCAATTTTGCCTCTTTGGGGAAAAATGCTGAATGTTGAAAAAGTCCGCCCGGAAAAAGTAATGAACAATGATAAGCTTGAACCGGTAATCGCTTCTTTGGGCGCAGGATTTGGAAAAGATTTCAATATAGAAAAACTTCGTTACCATAAAATTATAATTATGGCCGATGCCGATGTTGACGGTTCACATATTAGAACTTTGCTTTTGACATTCTTTTTCAGATATATGCCGCAGCTTATTGAAAATGGATATGTCTATCTTGCAATGCCTCCGCTTTTTAAAGTTCAGCTTGGCAAAAAAGAACCTGTTTACTGCTATTCCGAGCAGGAAAGAGACAATGCTCTTCTGGAACTTGGAGAAAACAGAAGCAAGGCGGATGTTCAGCGTTATAAAGGTCTTGGTGAAATGGACGGAAAACAGCTTTGGGAAACAACAATGGATCCAGCTCACCGGCATATGAGGGTTGTAACAATTCCGGATGCAATTGCCGCTGATAAAATTTTCAGCGTCTGCATGGGTGAAGAAGTTGAGCCGCGCCGTCAATTTATAGAAACAAATTCAAGTTACGCTAATTTGGACATTTAAAAATCAAATTTTAGGAATTAAAAATGGAACAGACAAAAACTGCTGAAGGCGGAACTTTAATAAAAATTCCAATTGAAGAAGAAGTAAAAAAAGCATATATCGATTATTCTATGTCGGTAATTGTTCAGCGCGCGCTGCCGGATGTCCGGGATGGTTTGAAGCCTGTACACAGAAGAATTATGTATGCGATGGATACATTGCACCTTGCTTCCGGCGGAAAAACAAAAAAGTGCGCAACTATTGTAGGTGAAGTTCTTGGTCATTACCATCCGCATGGAGATGCTTCCGTTTACGACGCGCTCGTTCGCCTTGGACAGGATTTTGCCCAGCGATATACAACTGTAACTCCGCAGGGAAATTTCGGTACAATTGCAGGTGATCCAGCGGCTGCTTACCGTTATACCGAAGCGAAAATGTCTAAAATCACAGAGGAAATGGTTGCAGACATTTCTAAAAATACAGTAGATATGGTTGCCAACTTTGATGATACAACCAAAGAACCCTCTGTTCTTCCGGGAGCTTTTCCGTTTCTTCTTTGCAACGGAACTACAGGAATTGCGGTCGGAATGGCTACAAATATGCCGACTCATAATCTTCGGGAAGTTGCTGCTGCAATCTGCGCTTATATCGACAATCCTGAAATTTCAATAGATGAGCTGATGAAATATATAAAAGGCCCTGATTTTCCTACTGGAGGAATTATTTACGGCCGTGAAGGTATAAAAAAGGCTTATAAAACTGGACGCGGAAAAATAACTATCCGTTCAAAATTCACAATTGAAACAGACAAGCATGGAAGGGAATCAATTGTTTTTACCGAAGTTCCTTACGGAATAAATACAACGAATATTATTCGGCGAATAAAGGAGCTTGTCCGCGACAAGCAGATTGATGGAATTGTAGGCGCAAACGATGAATCTTCTGATAGAACTGGAATGCGTCTTGTAGTCGACTTGAAAAAAGGCGCGATTACAAAGCTTGTTTTGAACCAACTTTTTGCAAAAACAGATCTGCAGTCAAATTTTGGAGTAATAAATCTTGCGCTTGTTCCTCAGGAAAAAGAAGGCGAGCCTCGATACAATGAGCCAGGCTATCTTACTTTGCCTCAGACTTATCTTAAGCCTGAAGTTCTTACTTTGAAGCAGCTGATTTTTCATTTTGTAAAGCACCGCGATGAAGTAATTACCCGCCGCACAATTTATGACCTGAAAGTTGCAAAGCATAGAATGCATATTCTGGAAGCCTTGATTACTGCCATAAACAATATTGATGAAGTAATCAAAATTATCCGTGGAAGTGAAACTACTGAAATTGCGAAGCTTTCTCTTGAAAAAAGATTTAGTTTCGATGATGAGCAGGCTCAGGCAATTGTTGATATGCAGCTGAAAAGGCTTACTCATCTTCAGATTGAAGATTTGCAGAATGAAATAAAGGAGCTACAGGCTCTGATTGATTATTTGCAGGGACTTTTGGACAACCACGATAAAATTCTTGAAACAATAAAAAATGAAACCCAGGCTCTTGCGGAAAAATATGGCGATGACAGACGCACTGATATTGTTGCCGATGAAGTTGAACAGATAAACGTTGAAGATATGATCAAGGAAGAAGACATGGTTGTCATGATTTCTAAGCTTGGCTATATGAAACGTGTTTCTGTTACTCAGTATAAAAAGCAGAGCAGGGGAGGCACTGGAAGCAACAGCGCTTCTCTTATAGAAGATGATTATGTGAACCAGCTTTTTATTGGTTCAACACATGACCATATTCTGTTTGTTACAAATATGGGAAAAGCTTATTGGATTAAAGTTCATGAAATTCCGGAAACTTCAAAAAATGCTCGCGGAACAAATATCAAGAGCTTGATTGCAATCGGCGCTGATGAGGAAATTACTACTGTTGTAACTTTGAGAGAATTCCGGGAAGACCAGTTCCTGTTCATGACAACTGCCAACGGTATTGTGAAGAAGGTTCAGACTTCTGAATTCTCTAATGCTAAGACTCGTGGAATAATAGGATTGAAGCTTCGTGATGGAGACAAGCTGATAAGCGCAATTCCTACAGACGGCGAATCAGAAGTTCTTCTTGTTACAAGACGCGGAAAGGCTTTGCGTTTCAGTGAAAAAGATGTTCGCTGCATGGGAAGGGCTAGCAGTGGCATAAAAGGAATGAAACTTTCTGAAGGCGATGAAATTTCTGGAGCGATAAAAATTGAACCTAACGACAGTATTCTTCTTCTTACAGAAAAAGGATATGGAAAACGTGTTAAGTTTGAAAATTTCAATCCTCATGGGCGCGGAACAGGCGGACAGAAGATTTTTGGAAAAACAGAAGAGCGCGGTGAAATAGTTGGAATTCTTGCGGTTTCTGACAAGGATGAAATTGTCTGCATGACCAGCCAGGGAAAAACTTTGCGGGTTACTGCGGAAACTATTACACAGCAGGGAAATCAGTCAACTGGCGTAAAGGTTGTAAAGATTTCTGATCCAGATTTCTTGGTTGGCTTTGACAAAGTTCCTAGAAATGAAAATTAATTCTTTGTATTATAAAGAATTATATACTTTTTAGACTGAAATTATGTGCGTTAAGACAATTAGAGTTTTTTTGCACATAGTTTGATGACAAAATATTCAATTTATATTATAGTAAAAAAGGGTAGTAGTTATAAACTAGGGAAATATTAAAACATCAGGCAAAAGGTCAGTTGAAAAACTGGCCTTTTCTTTTTTAAATATTTTTACTTATCCACTTTTTATCCACTTTTTGTGGATAAGTTGTGTTTAAATCTGTATTAAATAAATTTTGGTTTCACGTGAAACATTTTCTGCTTTATTGAAGAGTATGCTGCTTGTTAATTTTCTGAAAAGAAGTAATTTTTTAAAATGATTTTTTTATTTTAATTTTTGTACTTGATTTAGAATCTTTTTTTTTCGTTTGTAAAAAAAAATTATTTTTAATAAATTCTTTCTTTCATAATTGGCTGGAAATTAATTTTGCCGTCAGGTTTATCTTACAAAGAAAATGTTTTATTCAGGGGGTTATTTCTATATAAAAAGATAAAAAAACTTTTTTAAGAAAAATATTCTAACTGTTTACTGTTTCACGTGAAACAGTAAACAAACGAACGGAAGTTATAAATTCTATAAACTTTTGTTCGTTTGAATTTTTATAAACGAATGATTGTTAGTTAAAATATTTTTTGCCATGAAAATTAAAAAAACTTTGAAGGGCGGTATTTTCTTTTTGATGAAGAAGAATCCTGCGCCAGATTGAAAGTGCGGCGAAGCCGTTGTTTGCTTGCAAACAATGCCAACACTGGAAAGCTGGTTTGCGTTATTTTTTTGCGCCCTGAAAAATGTTGAAAATATTTTTTATTGCTTTTATCCTATGCTATGAAAGGAGTTCATTTGAGTTTGGATATTGCGTTGATTGTTGTTGCCGTGGCGTGTCTTTTGATTGGAACTGCTGGAGTTTTTGTTCCGATTCTGCCTGGAGTTCCTTTGGCGTGGGCGGGTTTGTTTGCCGCGTTTTTTTCAGATTATTCAAAATTGTCTGTTGCGGTTTTGGTTTTTACTGGAATTGCAGCTGTTTTTGCAAGCATTGCGGATAATGTTTTGCCTTCGGTTATGACAAAAAAATCTGGAGGCAGCAAGTACGGTTCGGTAGGTTCAATGGTTGGGATGATTGCTGGATTTTTTTTAGGACCGCTTGGAATTATTTTTGGGCCTTTTGCAGGCGCGCTTGTTGGTGAATTGATTTACGATTCTTCGGACAAAAAAAGAGTTTTTAAGGCTGCGCTAGGAACTTTTAAAGGTTTTCTGGCTGGAATTGGACTGAAGTTTTTTGTCTGTTCTGCTTTTATTTGGATTTTTATTTTTTCATTGAATTTTAAATAGTCTGATTTTTGAGATTTTTAAACCCATTCCCATAATAGATAAGATTTGATATAATGGCATTTTAGTATGGATACTAAAGCATGTTTGGTCCTGGCAAATGGACAGGTTTTTGAAGGAAGGTCATTTGGCGCTGAAGGAATAATAATCGGCGAAACAGTTTTTACGACAGGTATGAATGGTTACCTGGAAACTCTTACTGATCCTAGTTATTATGGTCAAATTGTTACACAAACTTTTCCGCTGATTGGAAATTATGGTGACATAAAACAGGATTATGAAAGTTCCAAATGCAATCTTCGGGGCTACATTGTCCGACAGTGGTGTGAAGAACCTTCAAATTTCCGTTGCGGCGGAGACATTGATTCTTATTTGAAATCACAGAATATTATTGGTCTTTATGATATTGATACCCGCAGTCTTACTAAAATTTTGCGCGAAGTTGGCGTTATGAACGGCATGCTTATAAGCGGAAGCAGCAAGGATGCGCTGGAAGCTTTTGCGGCGTTGAAAGATGAAAAGAAAAAGGCTGCTCTTCTTGAAAAAATTAAATCCTACAAAATTGAAAAAGCTGTTGAAGCTGTAACCGGAAGCGCTTCTGGTGTGGAAGAACCTGCGGATGTGGTTTTTTCTGAAAGTGCAAAATATCGTTTTGTTCCGGTAACTGCTGATGGAACAAAAATCAATGATGAAAAAGAAGCTATGAAAGCTGGAAAAGGCAAGAAAGTTGTTCTGTGGGATTTTGGCGCGAAAGCTAATATCCGGCGGGAACTTCTAAAGCGCGGACTTGAGGTTGTTACAGTTCCTTGCTCGTACACGGCGGAGCAGATAAAGGCTTTGAATCCTGACGGAGTTATGCTTAGCAACGGCCCTGGTGATCCTTCTGAAAATACTGGAATTATTGCAGAAATAAAGAAACTTCTTGATTCAGGAATTCCGATTTTTGGAATTTGTCTTGGGCATCAGCTTTTGGCTTTGGCGAACGGCGCTCAGACTATGAAACTAAAATACGGACATCGCGGCGCAAATCAGCCTGTAAAATATACAAAAACTGGCCGTGTTTATATTACTTCACAGAATCATGGCTATGCTGTAAAAAATGATTCATTGCCGGCTGGAGCAATTCAGAGTTTTGTTAATACAAACGATGGAACTTGTGAAGGTTTGACTTATACAAAAATTCCTGCTTTCAGCGTTCAGTTTCATCCGGAGGCTTGTTCTGGTCCTTTGGATGCAAACTTTTTGTTTGATGAATTTGTAAAGCTTATTAATAATCATGATTATTTTAAGAATTTCAAATCTGAGTATGAAAGAGTTGATGCAATTTCTTATTTTGCGTCAACAATAAAAGCAACAAAAGCTAAGGCTTAAAAATTTAGGAAGGTAAATATGCCACTTAATAAAGATATACATAAAGTAATGGTTATTGGTTCTGGTCCTATTATTATTGGCCAGGCGGCAGAATTTGACTATGCGGGAAGCCAGGCTTGCAAGGCTTTGAAGGAGCAGGGGCTTGAAGTTGTTCTTGTAAATTCAAATCCGGCAACATTGATGACTGACCATGCGATGGCTGACCATATTTATATTGAGCCTTTGATTCCAGAAGTTATTGAAAGAATTATTGAAAAGGAAAAGCCGGACTCAATTCTTTCTTCTCTTGGTGGGCAGACAGGTTTAACTTTGTGCATGGAACTGGCGAAATCTGGCTTTTTGAAGGAGCACAATGTCCGCTTGCTTGGTGCAAAACCTGAAACTATTGACAAGGCAGAAGACAGGCAGATGTTCAAGGATACAATGGAATCTATAGGCGAGCCATGTATTCCTTCTAAAGTTGTTACAACGTATGAAGATGCTTTGGATTTTGCAAAAAATACAATTGGATTTCCTGTTATCATCCGACCTGCGTTTACTCTTGGTGGAACTGGCGGCGGCATAGCTAACAATGAAGAGGAATTCAATGAGATTGCTCATAATGGATTACATCGTTCGCCAATTCATCAGATTCTTGTTGAAAAATGTATTTCTGGATGGAAAGAAATTGAGTTTGAAGTTGTTCGTGACCATAGCGGAAATGTTTTGACCGTTTGTTCAATGGAAAACTTTGACCCTGTTGGAGTTCACACAGGAGATTCCATTGTAATTGCTCCGGCAGTTACTCTTTCTGATAAAGAATACCAGATGCTTAGAACGGCTTCGCTGAATATAATTTCTTCACTTGGAATGGAAGGCGGATGCAACTGCCAGTTTGCGTTGAACCCGGAATCTTTTGAATATGCTGTAATTGAAGTAAATCCTCGTGTTTCACGTTCATCAGCTTTGGCTTCTAAAGCGACTGGATATCCGATTGCGAAAATTGCGACATTGATTGCGATTGGCTATAATCTTGATGAAATTCCTAACTCTGTAACAAAAAAGACTTCTGCTTGCTTCGAGCCTGTCCTGGATTATGTTGTTGTAAAAATGCCGAAATTTCCGTTCGACAAATTTGTTTACGCGGCTAGAAAGTTGGGAACTCAGATGAAGGCGACTGGTGAAGTTATGGCGATTGGGCGTACTTTTGAAGAAGCCCTGATGAAAGCGGCTCGTGGCGCGGAAATTGGAGTTACTTCTTTGAATCTTAAGAAATTTGCGGAAGAGCCGGATGAAAAAATTATTGAACGCGTAGGACAATGTACTGACCAGCGTTTGTTCGCAGTTTTCCAGGCTTTGAAGCGTGGAATTATGACTGTTGATGAAATTCATAAGGTTACAATGATAGATGAATGGTTCTTGAACAAGCTTATGAATCTTGTTGATATGGAAGATATGTTTGCCATGATAAAAGAAGGCGCGGAAATTTCTGAATCAGGAACTGCTGAGCTTACACAGGAACTTTATGTTGAGGCAAAAAAACTTGGCTATCCTGACAAGGTTATTGAAGAAATGACTGGCTATGAAATTGAGAATTCCCAGGGTGTTTTGGTTAATTAATTTTTAGTATTTTTTTGAAATTAGAGAAAGGCAGAAATTTCTTGTGAAATTTCTGCCTTTTTTACTTTTTTAAATTATATTTTCAGAAGAAATTAATTCTTCTATTTTTTGTTTTTCTGGCATTACACACAAAGCTCCCTTTTTTGTGGTTATCAATGAAGCCGCTGCGTTTGCGAAAACCAGCATTTTTTCAAGGCGTTGCTGGCTGAATGTTTCCGGTTTATATCCGTTTTCAAGGATTTCGTGAAGAATACAAGCGCAGAATGTGTCTCCGGCGCCGGTTGTATCGATTGTTTTTACGCTAGAAAATGTTGGAGCGGCGGATTTCAATTCTTTTTCGCTGTCCGCATAAAAACATTCGCTTCCGTGTTTTCCTTTTGTTACGGTTATCAATGGAATATTGTTTTTTCTGCGGATTTTTTCAATTCCTTTTTCAATGTCTGTTTCATCCGTAATCAGTTCAAGTTCTTCTTCCGCAATTTTTAAAATATCGCACATTGAAATTCCGTACCAAATTCGTTCTTTTGCGTTTTCAATTGAATTCCAAAGCGGTTTTCTAAGATTCGGATCAAATGAGCATAAAATTCCGTTTTCTTTTGCAGTTTGAAGAGCAAATTCTGTTGCTTCATTTACGGTTGTGTTTGTCATGGAAAGACTTCCGTAATGAAGTATTTTTGATTTTTTTATAAGTTCCGCATTGATGCTTTGTTTTTCAAGAAATGCGTCTGCTCCTGATTTTCTATAGAATGAAAAATCTCTGTCGCCATCTGGCGCTGTATGAACAAAAGCTAGAGTTGTGTTGTATTCTCTGGAAAAAACAAGATTCTGGACATCAATTCCGATTGAAGAAATTCGTTCTTTCAGCATTTTGCCAAAAATGTCGTTTCCAACTTGCCCGATGAAACTTGTTTTGTGTCCGAGTTTTGAAAGCATTGCAAGAACGTTGCAAGGCGCGCCGCCTGGATTTGCTTCCATGAGCCAGTTTCCTGAGCTGCTGGTTCCATTCTGTGTGAAATCAATTAAAAGTTCGCCGAGTGCGGTTACATCGAATTCTTTTTTGTTGTTCATGGTTCCTTCTTCTGGATTTTCCAGGTTTTGAAAATTATTTTTTGCGAAGTTTCATTTTCAATGCTCAGGCCGGTTTTTGTTTCTGAAAGAAAAAATGCGTTTGTGAAAGCCATTTTTCCGTCATTTATAAACACTTCTAGTGAACAAGTGTCACCAATAATTTTGAATTTTGTTGTTTTTTCTTCTTTTGGCGGAAGCTGCGCTTTTCTTGCGGAAATTTTTCCGGCGACTTTTGAATTTGACCGGTCAAAATAAATGCTCTGCTCGTAAAAATCAATTTTCAGAAGAACGTATTCTGATTTTGCGTTTCCTAGAATGATTTTTATTGTTCCAGAATCTGATTCCGCTTCAAAGTCCAGTTCAAAATGGCGTTCCTGTTTGTGGAAAATAGTTTCTTTTGTTTCTGGTGAAACTTCAAAATTCTGTTCGGAAGTTTTCCAGTTTTCCAGTTCGCGGATTGGATTTTGATAAAGCCGGTTGTTTTTGAACGAAAGTTCGCGGGGAATTGTCATCATTCCTGACCATAAATAATTTTCAGGGGTGATGTAGGATTCCCACGATTGCATCCATGCGATTAAGATTGTTCTTCCGTCTGAAAGTTTTGTGCTTTGTGGCGCATAAAAATCAATTCCGTAATCGATTTGCGCGGCAAAGCATCTGTTTTCGGCTCTTATGTCGTGGAAAAATTTGAATTTTTCGTAGTCAAGAATTCCCGATTCATAAACGCTGTTGTTTCCTTCGTGGAAGCCTAGCTTGTAGTCGGTTTTCATTTCCTGAGGTGAAAAAATCAAGATGTCTTTTCCGTCGACATTCAGAATATCTGGACATTCCCACATTCCGCTGAAATTGTTTTTGCTTGAATCAAGAATTCCTTTGTAAGTCCATTTTCTTGCGTCCGCTGATTCAAAAATAACCATTGCGCCGGTGTTGTCCTGCTGTTTTAATACGCAGACCATATAAAATTTTCCGTCTTTTTTCCAGATTTTCGGGTCGCGGAAATGCTCTTTGTTGTAAGCGAACGGAATATTTTTTGCTGTTAGAACTGGATTTTCGGGAATTTTTTCATAAGTTTTTCCGTTCCCAATTGCTATGCACTGGTTTTGAATTTCAGTATTTTCTTCTTTTGAAACGCCTGTGTAGCAAAGAATTTGTTTTCCGTCTTCAGTTGAAATTGAAGTTCCTGAAAAACATCCGCTTCTGTCTGCGTTTGTGTCTGGCGCTAAAGCTACAGGTTCCAAGTTCCAGCTTAGCATATCGGCAGAAGTAACGTGTCCCCAGTGCATTGGTCCCCATTGTGTTGAGTAAGGATGATACTGGTAAAACAAATGGATTAATCCTTTGTACTGAGAAAATCCGTTTGGATCGTTGCACCATCCGCCTGGTGTTGAAAAATGAAACAGCGGGCGCTGAGATAAAATTTCTTCAGATGAATTTATTTTTCCAGAAAGCTCATCCTGTTGTTTCTGGGCTTTTTTTAAAATTTCACTCATAATATCATCCTTTGATTGCAGAAGAAGCAACAGATTCAACAAAGTAACGCTGGAAGAAAATAAACAGCAGCAGAACTGGAAGCAACATTACAACGCTGGCTGCCATGAGCTGATCCCAGTAAATGTCTCCGCCTGTTCCTGTGAATGAAGAAATTGCAACGGACATAGGACGTACTTTTTCATCGGTTGTTACAAGGAGCGGCCACAAATATTGGTTCCACATATCCATTCCCTGAAGGATGCAGACTGTTATAATCGGGCTTTTGTTCAAAGGAAGGTAAACATCCTTATAAATTTGCCAGAAAGATGCGCCTTCAAGCTCAGCGTTTTCTGCCAGGGAAACAGGAACTTCCTTGAAATAATTGTAGAAAAGGAAGATATACAACGGGCTTGCGACAAATGGTAAAATCTGAACAGCGTAAGTATCTGTAAGCCCGAGACTTGAAACTTGATACATAAGTGGAAGCATAATTGATTCCATTGGAATTATGTAAAGCGAAAGCACAACTAGAAAAATATATTTTCGGCATTTAAGCTTTCCGCGCTGCAAAGCGTATCCTGCCATGGAACAGACAATGCTTGTAAGAATAACTGTGGAAACCAGAACAATCATTGAGTTTATGAATGCCCGGCCAAAATTCTGCACGGATTCAAATAAAATTTCCTTGAAGTTGTGGAGCGTAGGATTCAGAACAATAAATGCTTTCAGGCTTCCCATATCTTTCATGATTTCGTAACGATCATCTTTTAAAGAAGAAACGAACATAAGAAAAATTGGAGTAATAATTATAAGTCCAAGCACAAAAAGAAACGCTGTGAAAATAATATCTTTTGCTTTATTTCTAACCATAGTTTTCTCCTTTAGTCTCTGGATTTTTCTTCTTTTCCGCGAAGAAGTTTATTTTGAACAAGGAAAATAACAAGAATTAAAAGGAACAGAATTACAGAAGCCGCTGAAGCGTATCCGATTTTCTGGCCGGAAAATCCATTTTGATATATATAGTGGACAAGCGTGTTTGTTGCGCCGTTCGGACCACCTTTTGTCATAATGTTTACTTGTGTGAAAAGTTTTAAAGCCTGAATTGTTGTGATAATAAGAACCAAAGTATTTGTTTCCTTCAGGCTTGGCCATGTTATGTGCCAGAAAATCTGAAAAGGAGTGGCTCCGTCTATATTTGCGGCTTCGTATAAATAAGTTGGAATGCTTTGCAGCGCGCCAAGATAAATTATCATCTGAAATCCGAAAGCCTGCCACGCGGAAAGAATTGTGATTGCAATCAATGCTGAATTTTTGTTCCCAAGCCAGTCAATAGAGTGAGCCTGCCCGAAAGTAACTAGTTTCAGCGCAAGGTTTGCAATTCCATCTGGATACTGATAAATTGATTTCCATACAACGGCAACAATAACCATTGGTGTAATATATGGAAGAAAAAACATACTTCTTAGGAATCCTTTGAAAAATCGAACTTTGTTCAAAGCGTTTGCCATAAGAAGGGCGAATCCGCACTGAAGAGGAATTACCATTATTGTAAAAAGAATTACATTTCTGAATGCCTGCCAAAAACTAGCATCTGTAAAAATTTGAATATAATTTCGTAGTCCTACAAATTTTGCAGGAACCATTGGATTTGGAATAAGTTTCTGATTTGTTAAAGAAAGACCGAACGCTGAAAAGAACGGCACAATCATAAAAAATGTGAGCAGAATACACGCAGGAAGCAGCATATAAATTTCTTGTCGGATATTTTTTTCTTTTAGAGTTGCAATAAACGAGTTTTTCATACTGTACCTCTGATTTTTATTAAAATCAGGAAGCGCAGTTTTTTGGCTGGCTTCCTGTGGATGTTATGAATTCAACCGAAGTTATTTTCCAAACGGAGGATAACCATCGTTGTCTTTTATATCTTCATCAATTTTTTGAGCGGCTTTTGAAAGTTCTGTTTTTATGTCTGCGCCGTTCAAAATTGACTCAAATGCGTTTGAGAATGCAAGAGTTATTGTTGGATAAGCTGGATGAATCGGGCGGCTTACAGCAACATTTGACTGTTCATAGGCGATTGCCATTTTTGAGCTGTCCATATAATCTTCGCAGCGGGCAGCGAATTTGTTCAAAGCTGGATAAGAGCCTGTGAGCTTTATTGCGTCAAGAAATTCTGTGTCTGTCAGCATGAAGTTTAAAAGCTGTCCGGCTTTTTCTGGATTTTTTGAAGTCGCGGAAATTCCCCAGATCCAAGTTGCGTTTGGCGAGCGGGTTCCTTTTCCAAAGTTTGGAAGTGGAAGCGCAATTACATCGTCTCCCATTGCAGCACGGCAAGTTGTGAAATTCCAGTTTCCGTTCCATGCGATTGCAGTTTGGCGTTTGTCATTGTAAAGAGTGTTTTCTCCTGCGGATTTTGGAACAATCCAGCCATTTTTTCCCCATTTCTGGAAATAGCCAAGAACTTTTTCGGCTTCCGGACTGTCCAAAGTTCCTTCTGCCTGCCATGTTTCACGGTTGATAAGATCTGCGCCTCCAGAAACGAGTGTTTCATAGAAACCGTAAGTTCCCCATTCTGAGCCGGCGATATTCCATGCCCACATCAAGTCGAGCGGCCATTTTACTTCTTCAAGAGCGGCAAGTTTTGTTAGAATTTCATCAAATTCATCGGCTGTCCAAGCATCGGCAACGCTCTTTGGAATTCTTGCGCCGACTTTTTCAAGATACTTTTTATTGCAGTACAGCAAAACTGTTGAATCCGCATAGCTTATTGCATAAAGCTTGTTGTTGATTGGATATGTGCACTGTGAAACATTCGATGGAGTCATATCGGCGATTATTTCAGAGTCAATGTACGGCTCTACGCTTTGGATTACTCCTGACCATGCAAGGCTTGCGAGCATAGGTCCGTCAATGCTCACAATATCAGGAACTTTTTTGTTTTTGATGAAGCTTGCCAGCTTTGAAGTGTAGGAATCGTGCGGAGTGTACAAAAGCTCAACATTTATTCCGGTTTTTGCGGTGAAACGTTCTGTAGAAGCTTTTATTGCTGACTGTTCCGCATCAGAACCTTGAAACATAATGCTGATTGAATTTGATTGACCTTTTTTCTGGCAACCGCTCAATACAGAAACTGCAAGAACTGCAGCACCAATAATAAAACTGATTTTTTTCATATTTTCCCCCTATGAAATTTTTACTGTATGCACAGTTTTATGATTCTCTTTTTACAAGTGAAGGTTTTAGAACGATGCTTTTCAAAGAAGTTTTGCCTTCCTTTTTTTCTTTGATTTTTTCACAAAGAAGTTCAAAGCTTTTTTCGGCGATTTTATCCAAAGGCTGGTTTATTGAAGTAAGCGCTGGAAAAGCCATTTCACAAAGTATTGTGTTGTCAAAACCAACAATATTCAGGTTTTCTGGAATTTTTATTTTATTTCTGTTGGCCGCATTTATTGCCTGGACGGCGTAAAGATCGTTTACACAGAAAAGTCCGCTTTTTTTGCTTGAATTTATTTGGCTTTTCATAAAATTGTCCATCAAATTTGCAGCTTGATTGAAATTGCTGAAATACCAGTTTTGATCGCCGAAAGTTTTTATTTTTTCTTCAGAAATGCCTTTTTTTAGAAGCTCATCATGGAAGCCGATGAATTTTTCATCTTCTTTTAAGCCGAAGAAGAAAAATTGTTCACAGCGATTTTCAATCAAATAGTTGGCGGCCAGTTGTCCTCCTTCAAGGTGGTTGATTCCAACAGAATCCAAGCCTTCAATATTCCGTGCCATTACAACAACCGGGAATTTTGCGGTTTTTAGAATAGGAATCATTTCTGATTTTACACGCGTCATGCAGATAAGCATTCCGTCTGCCTGGCGCGCCATCATTTTTGTTACAATTTCTTTTTCCTTTTCTGTGTCTCCGTTTGAATTGAAGAAAATCATTGTATATCCGTTTTTTACGCAAAGCTGTTCAACTTCGGAAAGCAGTTTTGAAAAATATGGATTTTCAATGTCCGGCAAAATAACTGCAATGAGTCGGGAACTTCCTGCGGCCATTGTTCGGGCAGTTTCGTTTGGGCAAAAACCTGACTGCTGAACGAGTTCCATAACCTTTGCCTTTGTCTTTTCAGAAACTTTTTGGTTTCCGCTGAAGACCCGGGAAACGGTTGCGATTGAAACTCCAGCTGCTTCGGCGAGTTCCTGCATTGTTGTTATTGATGTAAGCGTTTTCATTAATTAAATGATAACGCTTACATTCTAGTTGTCAAGTTTTTTTTGAAAAAAAATCCTTCTGAAAAATTAACTTTCCAGAAGGATTTTTATAGGTGGTTTTATAAGAGGAAGGTTTGGCTATTTCCATTCAGGCGAGTGCCAGAGGTTCAGTTTTGTTCCGATTTGTTTTTTTATGGCTTCATCGTAGCAAAATCTTCCCCAGGCAACATCTTCTGTAGGCATTCCGCCGACTGCGTAGATTATTATTTGGTTTTCGTTGTCGCGTGGAGCTTTCTTTTTGTTCACAATGTCGCCGATTTCAACAAGGTCGTTTTCTTTTACGGAGCCTTCAATGACTGCGTCGTAGAAACTCATTCCGAGCAGGGTTGAAACGGATTTTTGCGTTGGAGCGGGTTTTCCTTTTCCCCATCCGACATACATTTTGTAGTCATCGCTTACAAGCTTGATTTTTTTTGTGTCGTGCCAGTTTTTGTGATCCATTAGAAGAGCGCTTGTGCTTATTACCAGCGCGCCGGGCTTAATCCATTCGTCGCTAAGGTAAGGATTGTCTTCGTATTTTGGAGCGTTTGTTGTTCCAAAGTAAATAATGTCGCTTTCTTTTGCGGCGGATTCAATTGAATCACATACAACAAAATTTTTGAAGGAAGTACAGTATTCCTTGCAGAAATCTATAAATTCCTGAATTCCTTTTTCAGAGCGTCCCTTGATTTTTATAGTTTCAACGGAAGGTTTTTCTGTTGCGATTGCCAATGCCGCTGTTCTTCCCATTACTCCAGGTCCGATTATTGCCGCGGTTTTTGGTTCTTTTATTGAAAGGTAACGGATTCCCAGTCCTGGAACTGCGCCTGTTCTCATTGAGCTTATGAGATTTGCAGACATATATGCGTAAGGCGCGCCGCTTTCTGAATCCAGAAGCTGAAGCATCAGAACTGAGCGTGGAAGTCCTTTTGAGCGGTTTGACTGGTTCGAGCCGTAAGTTTTTATTCCGCAAGTATGGAAAGTTCCACCAAGATAAGCAGGCATTGCCATGAATCTGTAGTCCGGAGCATTTGTCGGAAAGTTTTTTATGGAAGAAGTTTCTGGAAAAGACATTTTCAGTCCGTGTTCGTTTCCGTTTGCTCCGCCCATCCGGTAATCGCCGTTTCCAATCAGCGAGAAATGTTTTTCCATTATGTCGATGCAGTTTTTCATATTTTTTACGCCACATTCAATCAAATCTTTCTCGCTAAGAAACAGAATGTCGATATTAGGGAAAATATTTTCATTCATACAAAACCTCCAGTTTGGTTTAAAGATTGTTTTTCAAAATCTGGTTTCATTATATTTTGCGGAAAAAAAATCCAATGCGAGTTTTTACAAGAAAAATAAAAAATTTAATTCTACATTGTTGCAAAGTGAGGTTGAACATGGAACGTATAGCAGAACATCCTATTCTTGGAGTTCCGGAAAAAGGGGAACTCGTAACGTTTACATTTGACGGAAAAGAAATGCAGGGATATGAAGGCGAGCCAATCGCAATAGCCTTGCATGCGGCAGGAATTTTAAAGCACAGGGAAACGGCGAAGCTTCATAAGCCAAGAGGAATTTTTTGTGCCATTGGTCGTTGCACAGACTGTGTAATGGTTGTTGATGGAGTTCCGAACACAAGAACGTGCATAACGCCTTTAAAAGCGGGAATGAAAGTTCAAACTCAATATGGCTGTTCTGCAGAGAAAACATGGTAAAACCGACTGGAGCTTGTTATGGAAAGATATGATTTGATTGTGATTGGCGCGGGACCTGCTGGACTTAGCGCGGGAATAGAAGCTGCTAAGCGCGGCATGAAAGTAATGATTTTTGATGAAAACCGCAAGCCGGGCGGACAGCTTTTTAAGCAGATTCATAAATTTTTTGGTTCAAAAGAGCATAAGGCAAAAATCCGTGGATTCAATATTGGAACAGAACTTTTAAAAGAGGCGAACGATGCTGGAGTTCAAGTAAAACTGAATGCCACCGTTACAGGACTTTTTGAAAACAAGGAAATAACTGTGAATCACGACGGCGCGGTGCATCATTACAAGGGCGACAGCGTGATTATTGCTACGGGCGCGGCTGAAAATATGGTTCCGTTTGAAGGCTGGACTTTGCCGGGCGTTATTGGTGCAGGTGCGGCTCAGACAATGATGAATTTGCACGGCATAAAACCTGGAAAAAAGATTCTTATGCTTGGAAGCGGAAACGTAGGGCTCGTGGTAAGTTTCCAGCTTCTTCAGGCTGGCTGCCAGGTTGTTGCGCTTGTTGACGCGGCTCCGCGAATTGGCGGATATGGCGTTCATGCGGCAAAGGTTGCCCGCACAGGAGTTCCTTTCTATCTTGGTTACACAATAAAAAAAGTTGAAGGAACTGAAAAAGTTGAAGGTGTAACAATCGGTAAAGTCGATGAGCACTTTAAAATCATTCCGGGAACAGAAATTCATTTTGATGTTGATACAATTTGTGTTGCGGTTGGTTTGTCGCCTATGAGCCAGCTTTTAAAAATGTCCGGCTGCAAAATGGAAGACAATCCTAAGCGCGGCGGGCAGGTTCCTCTGGTTGATGAATATGGAGAAACTTCAGTTCCTTGCCTTTTTGCGGCAGGCGATGTAAGCGGCATTGAAGAAGCTAGTTCCGCAATGATAAAAGGTAGAATGGCTGGTTTGCGGGCTGCGTATAAACTTGGCTTTGCAGAAGAAGCGCCGATGCTTCAGTCCGAGGAAGAATATTCAAAAGATTTGGAAAGCCTGCGCCAGGGAATGTTTGCGCCTTGCAACCGTGGAAAACTTGTTGAAAAAACAGACGAAGGAATTCCAGTTTCTATGAATTTGCTGAAAAAAGGATTTGTTGCGGAAGATGAAATTGACCGCTATCCAGGCGTTACCCGCCAAAAAGGAATTCACCCGGTTATTGAATGTACGCAGAATATTCCTTGCAATCCGTGTCAGGATGCTTGCAAAAAGAAGTGCATAAAAATTGGTTCGTGTATTACTGCGTTGCCGGTTGTTGCTCCAGAAAACTGCGGTTGTTCTGGCTGCGGAATGTGTGTAGCCAGCTGTTCCGGGCAGGCAATTTTTCTTGTGAACGAAGATTTTGAGCCAGGATTCACAAGCGTTACGATTCCGTATGAATTTTTGCCGCTTCCAGAAAAAGGCGCGGTTGGAAAGGCGCTGAGCAGAAGCGGGGAAATTCTTTGCGATTCAGAAATTGTGAGCGTAAGAACTGCAGCGGCTTTTGATCATACTTATTTGCTTACAATGAAAGTTCCGAATGAATTTGGCTATAAGGCTCGTTTTTGGAAGGAGAAATAAAATGATGAATGATAGATCTAAAGAAATTGGAGAATTCGTTCCCGCTCCAGATGATGATATGGTGATTTGCCGTTGCGAAGAAATTACAAAAGGAGAAATCCGCCGAGCTGTTCACGATGGAATGTTCACAATGCCAGAAATTCGCCGCTATTTACGCGCTGGAATGGGGCTTTGCCAGGGACAGACTTGTTCAAAACTTGTAAAAGGAATTGTTGCGGCGGAGCAAAAAACAAGTCCGGCTAATATTGTTCCAGCCACAAGCAGAACTCCGGTCAGACCGACAGAAATGAATACTTTAGCAAGCGAGGTATTGTAATATGAAAACAAAAGCTGATGTAATTGTAATTGGAGCAGGAATAGTTGGAAATGCCACTGCATATTATCTCGCCAAAAAAGGAAAAAGTGTAATTGTTTTGGAGGCAAGCGATTATATTGGAAACGGCGGCTCTTCAAGGAACGGCGGCGGTGTCCGTCAGTCTGGACGAAATATCAAGGAGCTTCCGCTGATGGTCTGGGGCGTAAAGAACCTCTGGCCAGGTTTGAGCAAAGAACTCGGTGTTGATACTGAATATACACAGGAAGGAAATCTTAGGCTTGGAAAAACAGAAGAGCATTTAAAAATTCTTCAGAAACTTGCGGATAATGCGGTAAAATGCGGCGTTGATGTAAAAATGATAGATGCGGCGGAAGTAAAAAAAATAAATCCGTATATGAGCGACGCTGTTGTTGGCGCTTCATGGTGTCCAACAGACGGACACGCAAATCCGTTGACAACTACTTTAGGTTTTTATAAATGCGCGCGAAATCTTGGCGCTGATTTTATAACAGGCGCGCCTGTTTCAAAAATTGTTTTAAAAGCTGGAAAAATTTGCGGCGTGGAAGCTGAAGGTCAGTTCTTTGAGGCGGAAAACGTTGTTGTTGCAGCAGGTTTTGAAAGCAACCAGATTTTAAATACCGTTGGAATTACGATTCCAATGAAAAAAAAGCGTCTTCAGTGTCTGGTCACAGAAGCTCAGCCGCAAATGTTCAAGCAGATGCTGGGAACAGCGATGGCTGATTTTTATGGACATCAGACAAAACACGGCTCTTTTGTTTTTGGCGGACACGATGGATACGAAGATTTTGCAAATCCAGAATTTGAAAACAATGAATATCCGCCGAGCACTGCTGACTTTACAAGCGCTTGCGCCAGAGGAATCCTTGGCTATTTTCCGCGCCTTGCGAATGCAAAAATTGTTCGCTCCTGGGCGGGCTACGAAGATTTGGCAAGCGATGGTGTTTGCACTGTAAGCAAGGTTGATGAAGTTCCTGGGCTTTACGTTGAATGTAGTTTTTCTGGCCATGGATTTGGAATTGGGCCGAGCGCAGCTTTCAACATTGCGGAGCTGATTTGCACTGGTTCATGCCCGGCGGATATAAGCACTTTGCGCTACAACCGGTTCAAGCCGGCATTATAGAAGGGTATTATTGACAATAAAATAATGATTCGCTACTGTTGTATCAGATATGACAAAGACGTCAGAACTTTGTGAAGCGCGCTTCGCTAGGTTCTGGCGTTTTTTTATTTTAACCTTTGATTCTGATTATGTTGAGGCGAATCTATGAAAGATGAAAAACTGCATATTCATACAATACAATCATATCTGGTCATGGAAACAGAAAAATTCTATCAGAAAATTGTCGCTGATTTTGGAATTTCTCATTTCTACAGCTTTAAAAGCGATTCTGAAAAAAAAGTTCCATTTCTTGAAGACAGCTGCTCAAACATATTGTTTGAGTATTCCGCCAACAATATGAATTCTTTTTTGATTGGCAATTCTGGCGGACTTCAGACTTTGGAGCTGAAAAAAAATTGTGATTATTTTGGAATTCGTTTTCAGCCGGGCGCGAATCCTTTTTTTGAAAATCAGGAAGTGAAAGAACTGGTCGGGCAAAAAATCGGGCTTGAAAATTTTGAAATTCTGCGGAATCTTTCTGAAAAAATGTCTGTTCAGCAAACTTTTACAAGCCGTATGTGCACTTTTATGGAAGAATACCGAAAATGGCTGGATGCAACAGAAAGCGGCCAGAAACATCTTTTTCATCAGATGGTGAATTTGATTGTGGAAAAAGATGGGCTTTTAAAAATCAGCGAGCTGATTGACCGCACAGGATATTCTTCGCGCTACATAAATCTTTTGTTTGAAACTTATCTGGGCTGCAGCGCAAAACAGTTCTGCAAAAATGTAAAAATGCACACATTGATAAACGAACTGAACCGCACAGAAATTGATTCTTTTCCGAATTTTTCGAGCAAATTCAATTTTTATGACCAGAGTCATTTTGTTCATTCATTCAAGGAATTTACAGGAGTTTCGCCAACTGAATATATAAATCAATTGAAGCAAATTTCTTATAAAAACCGGGTGATTGATTTCAATTAAAAAAATCTCATTGAAGTGAGAAATTTTTTCATTATTGCGATTTTTTACAATTCAAGAAAAAACAAAAACATTATTATTCTGTACAACAAAGGCGTTGAAAGAATCTGAAAAAGATTATCTTTTGGCGCCTTTTCATTTTTTCGTGAAAGCGAGGCAAATTATGAAAAAGGCAGTTAGAAATTTTATTTTTGGTGCGGGACTTGCTTGCATGGCACTTGGCTTGAATTCATGCAAGAAAAAGCAGGCAGAAATCAAATATGAATATACAGGAAAACCTGAATATGCTGAATTTGCGAATCAAGTAAAAGGCGTTCTGAAAGTTGGAATTGAATGTGCTTACGCTCCGTTCAACTGGACTCAGCCGACAAAAACTATTCCAGGACATCCGGAATTAACTGCCGAGCCGATTTACGGTTCTGCGGACTACACTTTTGGCTACGATGTTATTTTTTCAAAAATGATTGCCGATGAAATGGGGCTTAAACTGGAAATTCACAAAAATGACTGGGCTTCAATCTGGATGGGACTTAAGGCCGGCGATTATGATCTTGTTGAGTCTGGAAGCATTTATTCAGAGGAGCGAGATACTTTCCTTGACTACATTGATCCTTATTACAACAGATATAACGTAATCGTTGTGAAAAAAGGAAGTCCGTATGAAAAATATACAAGACTTGAGCAGTTCAAGGGCTTGAAGTTTACAACACAAATCAACACGAACTGGCCGGCTTACATAAAGCAAGTTCCTGAGCCGCAAATTTTGCCATACCCAGATACTTGCACAGAAGTCATTATGAAAGTTGCCATGGGCGATGTTGATTGCGGTGTAATGGACTGGCCGACAGCGTATTCAGGATGTCTTTCCAATCCGAATGTTGTTATTTGCCAGCTTGAGAAAGGCTATGATTTTGTAACTCCTGAAAATGCATCAGACACATGCACTCCTTCTGTAATTGAAGGAAATACTGTTGCTGTTGAAGCCTTGAAAAAAGCGATGCACGCAATCGGATGGAACCAGGAGCTTATGGACAAGTATATGAAACTGGCGATTGAAACTCAGCCGCTGAGCAACTAGAAGATAAAAAGTTTGAGCTTTGTTTGCGTTGGAAATTCATATTCTGAAATTTTTCAGCGCAAATTTAAGCGAAGGAGACTTCATGAATGACAAAGGTCTTGTTTACTGGATATGGTTCATTTTTAAAAATTACTGGGGATATTTTTTAAAGGGAACTGTACTCACTCTTGAAATTGCGATTATCGGCACAATTCTGGGATACATTTTGGGTTTTGCGATTGGTCTTGTTCAGGCGACACCGATTGCAAAAGGCGACAATATTCTTCATAAAGTAATTTTCGGAATTCTAAAGCCGCTTTGCTCTGCGTTTGTTGCTGTTTTTCGCGGAACACCAATGATGGTTCAGGCGATGGTTTTTTATTACGGATTGAAAAATGCTGGTTTTGATATTTCTCCGTTTCTGGCATCTTTGATTGTTCTGATGATGAATACAGGCGCTTATATGGCGGAAACGGTTCGTGGCGGAATTATTTCTGTTGACAACGGGCAGCTTGAAGGCGGATTTGCGCTGGGAATGAGCCACACAAAAACAATGTTTATCGTAATTTTGCCGCAGGCGTTCAGAAATATTGTGCCGGAAATGGTCAATCAGTTTCTGACGAATCTTAAGATGACTTCAGTATTGAATGTTATCGGCGTTTACGAGCTTTATTTTGCAACAAAAAGCGCGGCTGGAATTTATTATCGTTATTTTGAATCTTATATTATTTGCGCAATTTTTTATTTCATTATTTGCACATTTTTTACAAAGATTCTTAAGATTGTGGAAAAAAAGGCTTTTCAGCAGAAAGATTATGAGCTTGCTGTTGAATATATGAGCGGAGCAGCAGAATAAATGGAGTTTCAGATGGAAGAAAGAGAATCGAAAAACTGCGGACCGATTTTGAAGGTTGAGCATCTTGTAAAGAATTTTGGAACGCACGAGGTTTTAAAGGATCTAGATTTTTCAATAAACAAAGGTGAAGTTGTTTGTATTATTGGTTCTTCCGGTTCTGGAAAATCCACGATGCTTCGCTGCATAAACGGGCTGGAAACAAAAACTGCCGGAAAAATCATTTTCAACGGAAAAGAAGTCGGCTCAAATTCAAAGGAGCTTGCGAAATTCCGCACAAAAGTCGGAATGGTTTTTCAGTCGTTCAATCTTTTCAATAATATGACTGTTTTGCAGAACTGCATGGCGGGAACAACTAAAGTTCTTGGAATGAAAAAGCCTGAAGCGGAATTTCTTGCGATAAAATATTTAAGAAAAGTTGGAATGGCGCCTTATATCAATGCGCATCCAGCTCAGCTTTCTGGCGGTCAGAAGCAGAGAGTCGCGATTGCCAGGGCATTGACGATGCAGCCGGAAATGCTTTTGTTCGATGAACCGACCAGCGCGCTTGACCCTGAAATGGTCGGCGATGTTCTGAAAGTTATGAAAGATTTGGCTCAGGACGGACTTACAATGATGATTGTTACTCATGAGATGGCTTTTGCAAGGGATGTTTCAACAAGAACAATTTTTATGGATCAAGGCTATATTGTGGAAAATGATTCGCCGGATGTTATTTTTACAAATCCAAAGACAGCTAGAATGAAGGAATTCTTAAAAAGATATATGGAGGATTAGAAAATGGAAAATTATACAATTACGATTGCCAGAGGATTTGGTTCAGGCGGAAAGGAAATCGCTTCAACTGTTGCAAAAGATTTAGGCATTCATTGCTATGAAAACCGCATTTTAACATTAGCTTCTCAGTTAAGCGGAATTGATCGCCAGCTGTTTGAAGAAGTGAACGAAAAGCTTCATCAGAAACATACAGGAATCACATCTCTTTTGCGCGGGCTTCCCCGAAGAACAACTGCGACTCCTGAAAAGAAAAAATTTGCCAGCGATGACCAGCTTTATGAATACGAAAAACAGATTATCGAAGAGCTTGCAAACACGGAAAGCTGCGTAATTGTTGGCAAAGCCGCTGACTGGGTTTTAAAAGACAGAAAAAGAGTTCTGAGCGTTTATATTGAAGCGCCTCGTTCTTTTTGTCGCCCAAGAATTATGAAGCAGATGGGCGTAACGGCGGAAACAGCGGATATTTCAATTACTGAAACAGATAAGTACCGCGCAGAATATTATGAATATTACACAGGCGGAAATTACTGGACGAATCCCGTGAACTATGATTTAACGTTGAACACAGCCCGTTTAGGAATTTCTGGTTGCGTTGATATGATAAAGCATGCGCTGATAACAAAATTCCCAGATTTAAAAACAGAATAAAACTGGAGGCATTTATGTTTACATATCATATTCCGACAAAAATTTATTTTGGAAAAGGGCAGCTTGAAAATTTGGGAGAAGTCCTGAAATCTTATGGAAAGAAAGTTCTTCTGGTTTACGGCGGCGGTTCAATCAAAAAAACAGGCGTTTTTGATTTTGTTTGTGCCCAGCTGAAAAAATACGGCCTGGAAATTTTTGAATTTTCAGGAATTGAGCCAAATCCCAAGGTTGAATCTGTCCGCAAAGGAATTGAAATTTGTAAACATGAAAAAATTGATTTGATTTTGGCTGTTGGCGGCGGTTCGGTGATGGATGCCTCTAAATTTATTTCAATTGGAACATGCGTTGATTTTGACGTGTGGGATTTTATTTCAAAAAAAATGCCAGTTGAAAAAACTGTTCCGCTTTTTTGCGTTCTGACCATTTCCGCAACAGGTTCAGAAATGGATAATACCGCAGTTTTGAATAATTCTGAAACCCAGGATAAACTTGCTTTAATCAATGACAAACTGTTTCCGGTTGCATCGTTCTGTGATCCGGAATTGACTTATTCAGTTGGAAAATACCAGACGGCTTGCGGCAGCGCAGATATTCTTAGCCACATATTTGAAGTTTATTTTAATTTCAACCAGGATTTGTATATGCTTGATACCCAGATGGAAGGCATGATGAAAACCGTGTTAAAATATGCTCCAATAGCTTTGAAAGACCCGGAAAATTATGAAGCCAGGGCAAATTTGATGTGGACTTCAACTTGGGCAATAAACGGATATATCTACGGCTGCTGCAAACATCCGTGGAGCTGTCACGCAATGGAACATCAGCTGAGCGGATTTTATGATATTACTCATGGTTTGGGGCTTGCAATATTGACGCCTCGCTGGATGGAATATGTACTGGATGAAACGACTGTGCCGAAATTCTATAATTTTGCAGTGAATGTATGCGGAATTTCTCCTGAAGAAGATAAATTCAAGGTTGCAAAATCTGGAATAGATTATGTGAAAGAATTTCTGTTTTCAAAACTTGGGCTGAACAGTTCCTTGCACTCAATTGGAATTGATGACAAGAATTTTGAGATTATGGCAAAGAAAGCTTGCGGCGTGAATGGTTTTATCAACGGCTGGAAGAAATTAACTCCGCAGGATGTGTGCAATATATACAGAGCCAGCTTATAGATTTTTTTTCAACAGCCATATACTTTTTTTTCAAAATTTATTATAATCCAAAAGATTATGGAAACTATAGCAGAAAAAATCTTGACATATATGGATTTTAATCTTTTGCTTATAAAAAATTTTAGATGAGAACTCTTTTTAGAGGGCTCATTTTTTTTGCATAAAAATAATTTATGAGGAATAAAATGACTGAAGTAAAAAAAGAACGACGCGTTTTTCACGTAGATCCGACTTACAAAATGGTAGATACTTGTGCTGGCGAGTTTAATGCGGAAACTCCTTATTTTTATGCTGGCTATGATAAAGAAAATGAAGCTGCGGAATTTCTTAAGGAAATGGAATCCAACAAAAAGCGCAGCTCGAAGGGCACAATTATCGTTCTTGGTTCTGGACCAATCAGAATCGGCCAGGGAATTGAGTTTGACTACGCTTCTGTTCAGTGCGTATGGTCATTGAAAAAACTCGGCTATGAAGTTGCAATTATCAACAATAACCCGGAAACTGTTTCAACGGATTTTGACACAGCTGACCGCTTGTATTTTGAGCCGCTCACGCCAGAAGATGTTATGGGCGTTATAAACACTGAAAAGCCTGTTGGCGTTGTAGTTGCATTCGGCGGTGGAACAGCTATCAAGCTTGCAAAATTTCTTGATAGCCAAGGAATTAAAATTCTTGGAACAAGCGCGGATGCAATCGACCTTGCTGAAGACCGTGAGCGTTTTGAGGAGCTTTGCGCAAAACTGAATATAAATCGTCCAAAGGGACTTACGGTAATGAATGAAGCCGAGGCTCTTGAAGCGACAGCGAAGCTCGGCTATCCGGTGTTGCTTCGTCCGTCTTATGTTCTTGGCGGCCAGAATATGATTGTTGCCTTCAATGACGATGATGTAAAAGAATACATGAAGATTATTCTTGCCCAGGGAATTGAAAATCCGGTTCTTATTGACCAGTATATGCAGGGAATTGAACTTGAAGTTGATGGAATCTGCGACGGCGAGGATGTTCTTATTCCTGGAATCATGGAGCATATTGAGCGCACAGGAATTCATTCCGGCGACAGTATTGCTGTTTATCCTAGCTGGAATTTGAACGATGTTCTTCGTGAAAAAATTATCCGCCAGTCAAAGGATTTGGCTATTCAGCTTGGAACAAAAGGACTTGTAAACATTCAGTATCTTATTTACAACAATGATTTGTATATTATTGAAGTTAATCCGCGTTCCAGCCGAACGGTTCCGTACATTTCAAAAGTTACTGGCGTTCCGATGGTTGATCTTGCCGTTCGCGCGATGCTTGGCGAAAAACTGAAAAATATGGGCTATGGAACTGGCTTGTACAGAATTCCGCCGTATTTTGCGGTAAAAGTTCCTGTTTTCAGCTTTGAAAAACTTATGGATGTTGATACTCATCTTGGTCCGGAAATGAAATCTACAGGTGAAGTTCTTGGAATTGCTTCAACAATGGAAGAAGCTTTGTTCAAAGGCTTGGTTGGAGCCGGCTACACAATGAAACGTTCCGGCGGAGTTTTGTTCAGCGTGCGAAAAACTGACCGCTATGAAATTCCAGAGCTTGCCCGCAAATTTTATGACATGGGCTTTAAACTTTACGCTACGGAAGGAAATGCAAAGACATTGCAGGATTTCGGAATGGAAGTTCAGGTTGTGAACAAAATCCATGAAAATCCGAACGACAACCTTCTTACTCTTCTTGATTCAGGAAAAATTGATTACGTAATTTCAACATCGGCGAAAGGTCGAAACCCTCATGCGGATTCAGTTCGTATGCGCCGACATGCCGTTGAGCGGGATATTCCTTGTTTGACAGCGATTGACACTGCGAATGCGCTGGCAAATTGTCTTATGAGCAATTATTCCCCGGAAAATGTTGAGCTTGTTGATATAAATGATTTGAGAACTTCAAAAGAAACTGTAAAGTTCACAAAAATGCAGTCAACCGGCAACGACTTTATCATTATTAACACTGACGAGCAGGTTATTAATAATCCTGGTGGACTTGCTGTTCGCCTTTGCAATCGACGTTCAGGAATCGGAGCTGATTCTGTTGTTCTTGTGTGCAAGTCGGACAAAGCAGATGCGAAAGCGCGTTTCTTCAACCTTGATGGTTCAGAAGGAATGATGGCAGGAAATGCTTTGCGTGCTGTTGCAAAATATCTTTATGACAATGACATTTACGGAATTGCGGAAAAGCATGAGAAAAAATCAGAGCCGACCGCAAATATAAAAATTGAAACTGCCAGTGGTGTAAAATCATTGAAGATTTACAAGCTGAACGGAATTGTTTCTTCTGTAACAGTTGATATGGGAAAACCGGAATTTTTGCCGGAATCGCTTCCTACAAAACTGGAGGCAGTTCCGCTGAATGTGGAAGGTTTGCCGGAAAAAGCGATTGTAAACCAGCCGCTTACTGTTGACGGAATAAATTACAATGTAACTTGTGTTAGCGTAGGAAATCCGCATTGTGTTGTTTTTGTTGGCTTTGTTGATAAGGTTGATGTAAAGAAAATTGGCCCGATGTTTGAAAATCATGAGGATTTCCCGGACAGAACAAATACTGAGTTTGTGCGTGTTGTTGGACCGAACGAACTTAAGCTTAGAACTTGGGAACGAGGAAATGGTGAAACTCCTGCTTGCGGAACTGGTGCTTGTGCCGCTGTTATTGCGGCTGTTTTGAATGGATACTGCAAAATGAACGAAAACATTACGGTTGATGTTCGCGGCGGAAAGTTGATTGTTAAATATACTGGCGATACAGTTTATTTGACCGGCGCTACAGATTTCCTTTTTGATGGAAAAGTTGTAATTTAATGATATTTTGCAAATTTTAAAAAACTGTAGGGTTTGCTATTGACAAAGTGCATAAAAAAATAGTATAAAAACCCTACAACTTTTGTCTCCTTCGTCTAGTGGTTAGGACATCGGGTTTTCATCCCGACAACAGCAGTTCAATTCTGCTAGGAGATGTAAAAAGCCGGATATTTTTATCCGGCTTTTTTGTTTTTCTGTTTTAGAATTAAAAAACAGATGTTTTTATAATTTTCGCATGGTTTATCCGGCTTACAGAAAAAATTCTTGTTTCTTCTGAATTGTTGAGCTGCATTTTCAGCATGCTGTCATTTGGCTGGCGGATAACAATCAGGGGCTTTCCAAAAAATTTTTCCATTTTGCTGGAATTGTTTTCAGCAGGAATAGATATTTCAAGCATATCAGAATGTTTTATTGCATTTTCAATCAGATGGACTTTTCCTGGAAAATTCATTCCGTCCGCCTCAAGAATTTCCAGACGCACATTTTCTGGTTTCAGTTGCTCTTTTGTAAGAATGATATTTTTTTCAATTCGGTTTGCAAGGCATTCTTTCTGCTGTTTTGAAAGTTCCAGCGTTTCAAGGTAATTAAGAAATTCGGTTTTTATTTTTTCAGCTTTTTTGGAATTTTCCGAATTTTCAGATTCTGGATTTGTGGAATTATAAATGCTGAACTGATTTTTCCCGGACTGAATAACTGGAAAGGCCATTGCTTCTGTTTCATTTTTTGAAGTTTTTACAGCGCTCAAAAGTTCAAGCCCGCTTTTCTGAATAAAATCCGCCGGCTCTTCGTTTACAGGAATATTCAGAAGAAAAATTCCTTCCGCAAGTTTTTGGTTTATGAAAGAAGAAATTTTTGGATTGTTCTCAATTATCCGCTGATTTTTTTCGTCAACTTTCAGAACGTATCCTTTGTAAAGAATTGCCGCTGAATAGGAATTGCACCATTCTTCAATGTTCATAAGAAGGCTCTGCGGAAGCTTGTATGCGCTGTATTCAGAAAGCAGAGAAGTTATTTTTTCCGCGGAAATTCCGTTGTCGAGCGCGCGGAAAACTGATTTTTTTGAAATTTCAAATTCGCAAACGGTGTTGAATGAAACAATATTTAAAAATGTTGCCAATGGCAAAAGTTCAGAAAGCGAAAGTCCAGGAAGAATTGCAATGCTTGTTCCGGCGTTGATATTTAAAATTCCTTTTCTTTCCGCCGGCGGATTTTGTTTTTCTGCAAAAATTTTTCCAGGAACTACAATCGGTTTTTCAGATTCGTCTTTTCCGGTTTCCTGAAGAAGTCCGAGCGTAACGGAATTTTTTATAATATCGTAAATTATTTCTTCTGAAAGATTTTCTGCCGGCTGAATTTTATGCGCTTCCAGAAGCCTTGAAAATCTGGATTGAGCTGGCGTTCCTGCGGCATTATTTCTTTTGTATTTTATTAAAAATGCTGTTCGGAAAACAGAATCCAAAGATGCGCCGCCTTCTGGAATTGAAGCGATTGTGTTCAAAAGAAGCTGGGCCTGGCTTTGCAAAGACTGCCTTCCGAGCCTGGCAACTGAAGCCGCTGCAATGAACGCATATTGCCGGGCTTCTTCAAGCTGGGCGAATTTTTCAAATTTTTTAATGTCTACGGAAATGTCTTTTTCTCCAAATTTTATAAGCCCAAGGTTGAAAAAAGACGTTAGCAGCAATTTTATGCAATCTGAATGGTTCATGAAAATTTCTGAAAGCCGTTCGGATTCTCGTTTTTTTATTTCAGTGTTGTTTTTGCACATTCCGGGATTTTCAAGAATGTATGAATAAAAAGCCGCTATTAGAGAGGGCGAAATTGAAAAAGGAATTTCGTAGTTTTTTTCAATGAATACTGGTTCCGGGAAAAGGCTTTTCAAATTTGCGGCGGAAACGAGTGTTTCTTCAAGAATCGGATTCAGCGCAATGAAGTTTTCGGCGGTTTCAGAATCTTTGTACGAATAAATAATCAGGCGTTCGGTCAGGTTGATTAATTCTGAATAAATGTCTGAAAGAAAATATTCAGTTTTAAAAAAATCAATCAGTTTTTGCTGGGTGCATTTTTCAATGAATGAAACTGCGGTGATGATTTTTATGTCAAATTCGGAAAGCAGTGAAATTATTGTGTTTTTGTTTTCTTCCTTGCGGAAAATTGAGCTCAGCTGTTCGATAAGATTGCTTTTGTTGAAAGGCGTGTGAATTTCGCCGAGGTAAATTCTCATTATTTCAAAAAAACGTTCATCGTCCATTGTGGATAAAGTTTCCCGCCAGCGGATTATGCGTTGAGCTTTTGGATTCAGTTCACTTGTGTTCATAAAGACTCCGGAAGTTCGTTCTGCAGCTCATCCAGGTCGCTTTCCTGAGTGTATTGGATGATTCTGTATGAATAGCCTTGTTCCGCAAGAAATTTCTGCCGGTTTGAGCCAAATTCTTCTTCTACTGTGTTTCTTGTTATTAAAGTAAAAAATCGGCTTGTCCGCTCTTTTGGGCGCAGAATACGTCCTAGGCGCTGGGCTTCTTCTTGTCGGCTTCCAAAAGTTCCGCTCACTTGAATTGCCAGGGAAGCGTCTGGAAGGTCGATTGCAAAATTCGCAACTTTTGAAACAACAAGCACGTGAATTTTGCCTTCCCGGAAATCCTGATAAATTTTGTCGCGCTCGGCGTTCGGCGTTTTTCCTGTTATTATCGGAGTTTTTAGTTCCTTTGAAAGAATTTCGAGCTGCTCAAGATATTGCCCGATTACAAGAATTTTGTCATCTGGGAATTTTTGAACGAGCTGCTTTGTAACTTCTGTTTTTACAGGATTTTCGCTTGCAAGCCGATGTTTTGTTCTTGCTGGGGAAACCGCATATTCAATTTCCTGAGATTCCGGCAAATCCAGCCGGACTTCTATGCATTCAGCTTTTGCAATCCAGCGGCTTTTTTCAAGTTCTTTCCATGGAACGTCATAGCGTTTTGGGCCTACAAGGCTGAAAACATATCCTTCGCATCCGTCCTCGCGGACAAGTGTTGCCGTAAGCCCGATTCTTCGTACAGCCTGAAGTTCTGCGACAACCCGGAATACCGGCGCTGGAAGCATATGGACTTCGTCGTAAATTATAAGGCCCCAGTTTCTTTGGCGGAAAATTGAAAAATGCGGGTACGGACCGTCTTTTTCCGGGCGCCACGTAAGAATCTGGTAAGTTGCTACAGTAACGGGCGCAAGAGTTTTGTTTTCGCCTGTGTATTCGGCGATTTGGTCTTCTGTAAGGTTGGATTTGTCTAAAAGTTCCTGAATCCACTGGTGAACTGCGGAAATATTTGTTGTGATTATCAGCGTGCTGGTTTTCAGCAGGTTCATAACGTTCATTCCGACGATTGTTTTTCCAGCTCCGCACGGAAGAACGACAGTTCCGAAACCAGTTCCCGGTCCTTTGTCGCCGACCAGCGCATTTGCGGCTTCTTCCTGGTAGTTTCTTATTTGAAAAGGTTTTCCAGAGCGTGTTGTTTCCCGCAGGCTGAAATCCAAAGGTTCGCCGTTTTTCAGCTGAATTTCATCTTTGACCGGCCACAGGGCTTTCAGCAGAATTTGTTTAATTGTTCCACGGTCTGTTAATTTCAGCCGGAAGCAGAATTTTTTTTCATCTTCTGAAATGGAAATATTTTCAGGAACCACGGATTCGTCAAAATCGCACTGCTCAAGAATTTTTTTTGCCTGCGGATTTGCGGCTATTTCAAGAAAAACCGGGCGGGAACTTGCCACAAGGTAAAGATACTGCTCTTCAACAAGTTCCGGAGCTTTTTTTGTAGGCTCACTGCTAAGAATTTCAGCGGATTTTACAGGAACTTTTATTGAAGGACCAGGAATCAGGCGAAGTTTCCCAAACCGGGTTGCCGTTTCTTTTATCCAGAATTCAATTGACTGAGGAACATCGTAGCGTGAATATTTTTTCAGAGTGTCAATCGCGTTTTCGGCGGTGAAGCCTGCGCTTGTTGCGTTCCACAAAGAAAGCGGTGTAAGTCTGTAAGTGTGAAGATGTTCCGGCGAACGTTCAAGCTCCGCAAACGGAATAAGGGCATTTCTGCATTCCTTGGCAAGAGGAGCGTGCACATCAAGCAAAAGCGTTCGGTCGCCTTGAACAATCAAAGGATTTTCTAAATTCATAGCAGAATATTTTATAATATTGACGGAAAAGGCTCAATTATAAAACGAAGGAATTTACTTAGCCTGAGTGTGGAGTTTTTTTTTGTGAAAAAGAATAAAAGCGCAGGCAGATTTACAGTTTGTGAAGATTTTTGGCGATTGAAGTATTTAAAGTGCGGAGCACCCGAATTAATACAAGCGAAGCGCGAGCCAAATCCATCTGAGCAAACTGTAAATCTGCCGAAAGCGTTCTTTCAGAAGTTGTAAAAAAGCTTGACATTCAGGTTAACTAGATTCCCGCTTGAAAATATTATTTGATTAACTGATTTTGTTCGTGTAGACTAATATAGTTATGCTTATCAAAGTAATGGCTGATTCTGGCCGACGTATCGCCTGGACTGACCGAAAAAACGGTTATTTCCAGTTTTTGTTTAGTAATAAAAATGATGAAAATGGATATTTTCGTGGAAACACAAAATTTCTAGATGGTTTTGCTAGCGGCGGAAAGAAAATTTCTGATTCAAAATATACAGAAGTTTTTCCGTATGGATTCAAGTCGGTTTTTGAAAAATCATTTATTGAAGCATCGTTGCTTTTGGAAGAGCAGGCTTTCTATTTAAATTCAAATTCAGACTTGGAAATTCTAAAAATTTCTCCTGCGCTGCTTTTGGAAGAAACTTTGCCGCTTGAAAATATGGAATCTAAAAGCAACCGGGAAGAACTTGAAAAACAGGTGAAGTCCGATTCTGTTTGGACTGAGAAAAAATTTGATGGCGTAAATGTAATAAGTTCAGACAAAGGCGTTGCGGTTGCGGCTGTGTTTGACTTTGATTTTTCTGTAAAAGATGAAAATCTGGTTCTCTGCAAAAAGATGCAGGATTCAGAAAATGAAGAAGAGTCTTTTGAGGCGGCTGGATGGTATGTAGCATTTGAGGATGATGAAAATTCAGCGGTTGAAAAAGCTGTTCGGCTTGCAAAGGAAAACGGAATTTCCGCTCATAAAAAATTGATTGACGATTTTCTTGGCAAATTCAAGGCTGATTTTGGCGACAAGAAATTCAACGAGTCGGTTCAATGGGCAAGATTCAGCGCATGGCAGCTTGCAACAAAAGACCACGGAAGCAATTACCGCGGAATTTGGGCTGGCTTGCCGTGGTTCAGGGACAACTGGGGGCGCGATACATTTATTTCTTTGTGCGGAACTCTTCTGGTTTCAGGCTGCTTTGAAGAGGCGAAAGACGTTCTTCTTGGTTTTGCGGATTTCCAGGATTTGAACAAAGACAGTCCGACTTACGGAAGAATTCCAAACCGTTATAGAAATAAAGATGATGTGATTTACAATACTGCGGATGGAACTTTGTGGTTTATCCGCGCGCTGTGGGAATATGTGCAGTATTCCGGCGATGTTTCAATTATAAAGCAGCTTGAAAATACAGTTAATATTGCAATTTTTGCGGAAATGGAACGCTGCGACGAGCATGGTTTTCTTATGCACGCAGACGCTGATACTTGGATGGATGCCCGGATTGAAGGGAACGAGCCTCTTTCTCCGCGAGGAAACCGGGCGAACGATATTCAGGCTTTGTGGTTCACGGCTTTGAAAATCGGTGCAGAAATGCAGCGTCTTCTTTGCAATAATGAAAAAGCGGACAGTTTTGATTTTATTGCGGAAAGAGTTAAAAAATCTTTCCTGGAATATTTTTGGAACAAAGACTGCAATGCGCTTGCTGATTTTTTGCCGGAAGGCGGTTATGGCGAATGGATAAAAGATATGCGTGTTCGTCCGAACCAGCTTTTTACATTTATGATACCTTCTGTTCTGGATTTGAAGCCGGAAGAATATTTTGTTGAAAAAAATGTTGCGGACAGCATTATAAAAAATGTTGAGCGGGAACTTGTAAATCCTTTCGGGCTTTACAGTTTAAGCCCGGAAGATCCGCTTTTTCACCCGGAACACGAAAATCCTGAATGGTATCACAAAGATGCGGCTTACCACAACGGAACAATCTGGGAATGGAATACAGGCGCTTATGTTACGGCGAGCGTTTTAAGTTCTGATGGAATTCTTGGAGAAAAAGCGGCTGGCATTCTGCAGAATTATTCCAAGATGATTCAGGAATTTGGCTGCGCCGGCTCTTTGAGTGAAAATATTCATGCGCGGCCGGATTCAAACGGAAATCCAAAGCTTTCTGGAACATTCAGTCAGGCCTGGTCTGTCGCGGAATTCAATAGAAATATTGCGATGGATTTGATTGGTTTTCATCCGCAGCTGGTTCAGAAAAAAATAAAATTTTGTCCGTGTCTTCCGTTAAGCTGCAAGGAAACAAAAGCGGTTCTGCCGTTTGGAAACGGTTGGTTTTTTGATGTTCAAATAAAGCGGAAAGGAGATTTTTATCACTGCTCTGTAAAATGGATTGTGGAAAACCTTGGTTCTTTGGAAAATTTCCCGGAACTTTTGCTGAATGAAATAAAAATCAAGCCAAATGAAAAATATGAAATTTCTGCGCCGGCAAAATACCGAAATAAGGAAGAAAAGCATTTTTCTTTTGAAAAATTTGGCGTTCCTTCAAAATGGATTACAGCTCCTTTTGAAAAACAGAATTTGAACAATGAATTCTGCGGAGCAGAGCATAAAAAAGATTATCTTTTCAATCTTATAAAAAGCGGCAGAATGAACAGCAAATGCAGCGGCGGAAAAAATACTGGCGCGCTTGAATGGTATTTTGATTCAAAAGAATTTGATGAAAAATATCATACGGATGTTGAGCTTGGCGCAATTTACAAAAAATCTGGAACGGTTTTCAGGTTGTGGGCGCCAACAGCAAAAGCGG
This sequence comes from Treponema sp., assembly GCA_050873685.1. Taxonomy (GTDB): domain Bacteria; phylum Spirochaetota; class Spirochaetia; order Treponematales; family Treponemataceae; genus Treponema_D. The sequence goes on along the minus strand of JBNMJH010000008.1, from coordinate 63,453 downwards.
TTTCTGTTTCATTTTTTGCGGACGGAGAAGATTCTCCAGCTGAAAAAACAGTTGAGATGAAGCGTCTTTGCGAGCCTGGAAAAAATGGAGTTTGGGAAGCAACTGTAAAAGGCGATTTGCATGGAAAATTCTATTTGTACACGGTTCTAGTTCACGGAGTTGAGCAAATTTCTTCAGATCCGTATGCAAAAGCTTGTGGTGTGAACGGAAAGCGCTCGATGGTTGTTGATATGTCCCGGACAAATCCTGAAGGCTGGGAAAATGTAAAAGTTCCTGTTGTTCAGACACCTTGCGATGTTGTGGCGTATGAAGCGCATATTGCGGATATTACTTCAAGTCCGGATTGGAACGGCGATAAAAGAATTCAGCGGACATTCCTGGGGGCGGCTCAGTCTGGAACAATTTTTGAAGGCGTTCCTACTGGTTTTGACCACATAAAATCTTTGGGCGTTACTCATGTTCAGCTTCTTCCTGTTTTTGATTTTAGAAGTGTTGATGAAAAAACTGTAAATGATCCGATTGTGAAGAACAGAATTTTGTTCGGCAATTTTAACTGGGGATATGATCCTGAAAATTATGCTTGTGTTGAAGGTTCTTATTCAACAAATCCTTATGACGGAACAGTTAGAATAAAAGAATTCAAGCAGCTTGTAAAAAATTATGCAGATGCGGGAATCGGCATAATTATGGACGTTGTTTATAACCACGTAAATGACGGAATTCATCAGGGGCTTGGAACTAGCGTGCCTGGATATTTTTACAGAGTTGAAGGATATTCCGGTGCAGGGGAAGATACAGCAAGCGAGCATTCAATGTTCAGAAAGTATATGGTTGATACGCTTTGCTTCTGGTTGAAAGAATATAAGCTTTGCGGTTTCCGCTTTGACTTGATGGGGCTTCATGATGTTGGAACAATGAACGCAATCCACGATGCTCTGCATAAAATAAAATCAGATGTGCTTATTTACGGTGAAGGCTGGGATATGTACCGTGCAGGAAAATTTGACGGCGCTTCTCAGGTTAATTGTGAAAAAATGAATGGAATCGGCTTTTTTAATGATGCGATGCGCTGCGGAATAAAAGGCCCGATTTTTGATGACAAGCAGAAAGGTTTTGTGCATGATGGAACTGGCCGAGAAGCTGTGAAATTCGGAATTGTCGGCGCAACAAGGCATCCTCAGATTCAATTTGATAAAGTTGAAGGCACGGCGGCTCCAAAACCGTGGGGAAAAGAAACTTGGCTTTCTGTGAATTATACGGAAATTCACGATAATATTACCTTGCGCGACAAACTTTTCATGGTTGAGCAGAACAAGCCGGAAGAATATCTTGATCAAATGCAGAAAATGGCGATTTCACTTGTTATTCTTGCGGAAGGCTATCCAATTCTGCACGCTGGAATGGAATTCTGTCGTTCAAAGGAAGTTCCTGAAGAAATAAAGGCTACAAAACAAATTTTCTACGAATACGGAATTTCTGACGATGGAAGGCATTTTATTCTGCACAATACGTATAATGTTTGTGACAAGATAAATAATCTTGACTGGAAACGTTGCGCGGAAAAACAAGATGTGGTTGATTATGTTCGCAATCTTATAAAACTTAGGAAAGAACATCCTGCGTTCAGGCTTTCAACTGGCGAGGAATGTGAAAAAGTTCTGCGTTTTATTGATAACAAATCAGCCGGACTTCCTGAGCAAATTCTTGCATGGGAACTGGATGGCGCAAAATGCGGCGACAGCTGGAAAAAAATTGTTGTTATTGCAAATCCATTCACTTCGGATGTTAAGTTTGAGCTCAACGGAAAAGGAAAATGGAAGCTTGTTACCGATGGCAAGCGCTTTGCCGAAAATTCTGCCGAGCTGGAAGACGGTTCTGTTGTTACAATAGCGACCAAAACAGTTGCTGTTTACGCTTTGCAGTAATAAAGAATTCCGCTGAAAATGCCGATAAATTCGGAGAGGGCTTTTTTATGAAAAAAAATTTGAAGATATTTTCCGCATTTTCATTTTTAATTTTGCTTGCAGCCTGTTCAGAGCAAGATGACAATAATTATATAATCGATGTAAAAATTCCAGATTCTGCGGAACAGAAATCAATAATTGTTTCTGTTCCGTATGTTGATGGAATGGATTATGTTAATATTTTCAGAAAAGATGATTCTGATGTTTTTAATATTGGTCAGATAATTCCTGCATCGAAAAACAAAATGCAGACTTATATATTTGAAGACGCTCTTGTTTTGAATGATACAGAATATCAGTATTGCGCAAGATTCAAGGTGAACGGCTCGTATAAAATGACGGCATGGTCTGATGTTGTGAAAATTTCCCAGGCAACTCCGGTTTTTGTTGATGACCCGAGGCCTGAGACGACCGGCTGCTATTTTTCATATGATAAGAAAACAGGTTTGCTTTCTTTGCTTCCCGAAGCTGAAGGAATTTCTGGTTCAATTGATTTGCCAGGCAGCGGGGATTTTTCAAAATTTAATCTAGGGCTTGCAATAAGCAACGGTGAAATTTCTTCGGTGTTTTCGCTGGCTTCGGCTGGTTCTTCGTTCACAACTGATTCTGCGCCGCTTTTTTTGCGGATGATATTGACTTCAAAATTTTTTAATAAACCGCTTTCGCTTAAAGGTGTTGTGTGCCAGCTTGAAACGAAGAAATACGAAAAGTCAGACGATTCTTCAAGCGCATTGCGTTATACAATAGTTCAGTGGACGGCTCCGCTGGAAATCGTATTAAAAGGCGATGTTGATGATTCTAAAAACTTTACTGTTGAGCCGTTTGCTTCGGATGATGAAAATTATGATTTTTCAGATATTCAGGACGAAGATAAAAGCGCTGTAAAAAGTCGGGCTGCAATAGAAAAAACGATTGATTTTTTGGATTTAGAATTTAACACAAAGTTGTAAAATCGTTGAAGTAAAGGCTTTAAGCGGAGCGAATCTTGTTTCGATGTTGTTATTCAAACTAACCGGAAAGAAGTCCGTTTACGGCAAGTTCCGCCGCGCCGTAGCAATCTGAAATATCCTTTGAGTTCAGCACGGCGATTTTAAAAATTGCAGATTCCAAAAGCGAATAAAGCATTGTGTTTGCGGATTTTACGCTGACTTTTTTGAATTCGCCGGCACGGATTCCGCGGATGATTACGCAGTTCAGAAGATGCTGAAGGCGTATTGTTCGGCGCAGAACCCGTTCTTCCGTGTCGATTCCAGATTTTTGAAGCTGAACAAGATACGGCAGAAGAACTGCGAAGAGTTTTCGGTTTTCCTCGCATTTTTCAAGAATAAATTTCAACATTGATTTTAGAACTTTTTCAGTTGAAATTGTTGTGTCTGTTGCAATTTTGATTAGAACTTCTTCAAGCGTTGAAAGAAACTGTTTTATGCTGAACAAGAAAATTTCACGTTTATTTTTAAAATAAATATATAAAGTTGTGCGAGTAATTCCGCAGCGGTCGGCGATTTTCTGGAAAGTTACATCTTCGTAGCCTTCATCCATAAAAACATCGAGCGAGCGTTCAAGAATTTCTTCGCGTCTTTTGTCATGTTCAACAACTGTAGCCATTGGTTTTTGATTTTCCTTTGTTTATGCAGTTTTGCTTTTTTCTTGCTGAATTTTATTTTGTTTTTGGCAGATAATTTGTATATCTGTAAAATGTTGTGCTTAAATTTCCAGCTTTTATGTCTTTCAGGCTGTTTGCATAATGTCCAAAATTTTCCTGGAAAGATTTGTGGCTTGTTATGATTCCAAATTCCCAGCCTTTGAAATTTTGCCATAGAACTGACATTTTTTTGTAAAGTTCAGCGGCTTGCTCTTCATCGCCGAGGCGTTCACCGTAAGGCGGATTGCAAAGAATCAGGCCAGATTCATAAGGAGCGCTGAGTTCAGCAAAATCTGCCTGCACAAAATCCGGACGCATTATTTTTGCATCGCTTCCAATTGACTGAAGCGCGCGTCCTGCCATAACACAAGCGTATTCTGCATTTTTTTTGGCGCGTTCAACGGCTTCCTGTGAAATATCTGATCCGGTGATTCTTACTTCAACGTCGGTTCTGATTTTTTCAGCTTCCTGACGGCGGATTTCTTCAGCTTTTTCTTTATTGTAGAAAGGCAGTGTTTCCAACGCGAATCTTCGTCCGAATCCTGGAGCAACATTGTATGCGTAGAGCGCGGCTTCTATGGCAATTGTTCCTGAGCCACAGAATGGATCGTGCAGTGGAGTTTTGCGGCGCCACATCATTTCCTGAAGAAGAACTGCGGCTACTGTTTCTCTTAGAGGGGCAATTCCTCCGTCTACTCGGTAGCCCCGTTTGTGCAACGGGAGCCCTGACAAGTCTAAAAGAATCATTGCAATATTCTGATCCATGTAGACACGGATATTTGATTCGTTTCCAGTTTCCGGCATGGAAGACATTCTGAATTTTTCTGTGAGTTTCTGGTAAATTGCTTTTTGAACAATTGATTGAATTGCGTGCTCAGAATTAAGCTTGCTTTTGTAGCAGCGCACTTTGTCGACTGTGATTTTAGAATCTTTTTTGAAGAAATCCTGCCATTGGATGTTGTAAACGCCGTCAAAAAGCTGGTCGAAATCTTCTGCTTCAAACGAAGCCATCTGAAAGAAAATTCTGTCCGCTGTGCGAAGGCAAAGATTTGTTTTGAACATAGCGTTGTTGTCGCCTTCAAAAATGACACGGCCAGGCGCATTGCCTTTTAATTTGTAGCCAAGATGTTTGATTTCGTTTCCGAGAATTTTTTCTGCGCCAACGGCACATAATGCAACCAATGTATTCATAGTATAAATGTAACATTTTTACAATTTTTGCGAAAGTGTCATTTTGACATTTTCGCAAAAAAATGTCATTTTGCTATGGGTTGGAAGATTTGTTTAGTGCGCAATTCCTCTGATTTCTTCCAGGGTTAGAATTCCTTTTCTTTGCATGTATGAAGAAATTCCTTCAATACATTCAATCATTGTGAATGGATTTGCAAATGTATTTGTGCCCACTTCCACAGCTGTTGCGCCTGCCATTACAAATTCTATTACATCTGACCAGGTTGCAATTCCGCCGATTGCAATTATTGGAACTTGTTTTTCTTTTGGAAGAGATTGAATTGCTTCGTAAAGTTCATAAATCAGGCGGACTGCGATTGGGCGTACTGCCGGGCCGCCGAATCCTGCTTTTATTTTGTCAAAAACTGGCCGGCCGGTTTCAACATCGATTGCGACGCCCTGAAATGAATTGCAGAGGCTGATTGCGTCTGCGCCGGAATTAATGCAGGCTATTGCAACTTGATTTAGTTCTGGCGACTGCGGCGTTAGCTTTACCCACAAAGGCTTTTTTGTAACGGAGCGGACTGCGCTTACAACTGTGCTTGCGGAGCAGCAGCTCATTCCGAAAGCCGCGCCGCCTGCGCTTACATTTGGGCAGGAAATATTCAGCTCAATGACCGGAACATCTGTTTTTTCCAGAAGTTTTGCGCCTTCAACATAAGTTTCCAGGCTTGAACCAGAAAGATTTGCGATTGCAACTGGTTTGAGCTTGAGCATTTCTGGAAGCTCGTGCTCAATAAAATGCGGAATTCCTGGATTTTGCAGGCCGATTGAATTCATAAGTCCGCTTGGTGTTTCCCAGAGGCGAATTCCTGAATTTCCTTGGCGCGGCTCCAGCGTGAGTCCTTTTGAGGCGATTCCGCCAAGCTTGTTTACATCAAAAATAGGAGCGTATTCAGTGCCGAATCCGAACGTTCCAGAAGAGCCAATCAGCGGATTTTGAAACTGGATTCCGTTTATTTTTACTGAAATATCCAGGGTTTTAGGGGCGGAGCCCTTAGGAGAGAGGGTAGGCGGCAACGAAGTGGCGCCGAGGGGGAGACTTTCCCCCTTTGAGTTGTTTTTTATTCTTGAAGGTTCTGGTTTTGGAAATGAAAGAATTTTTGAGTCGAAAACAGGACCGTCTTTGCAGCAGCGGAGATTTCCTTTTGTGGTTGGAATTACGCAGCCGAGGCAAACTCCGACACCGCAGGCCATCCGCGATTCCATGCTGAGCCAGCACTGCACGCCAGCCGCTTCGGCAATTGTTTTTATGTAATTTAACATTGGCGCGGGACCACACGCGTAAACGGCGGAATATCCTGCCTGCTTGATTTTTTCTGTGTCGATGGCGGCGGTAATCATTCCGTGGAGGCCAACGCTTCCGTCGTCTGTGGTGATTGTAAGTTTTTCTGGGTGAATATTTTCAAGGCCGTAGGAACCGCTTTTGAATGAGGCGATAAAATCATAGGATTTTTCAGGAAGTGATTCGGCGAAATTTGCAACCGGGGCGACTCCGATTCCTCCGCCGGCTATTAGAACTTTCTGGCTGCCGCTCGTTGTTTCTGGTTTTGGAAAAATATTTCCGAGCGGGCCGAGAATCTGGATTTTTTCATTGCTTTCAAGCGAGCAAAGTTCTTTTGTGCCTTTTCCTTTGAGCAGAATTAGAAATGAAATTTCTGCGCCGCCGGATGTTTTTTCTGCGTGAAAAACGCTTATGGGGCGGGCAAGGAGTTGCTGGCTTTTTTCTGAGCGGAGCATAAAAAACTGGCCGGGAAGCGGAATTCTTGCATTTTCGCCGTTTGTGCTTATTTTAAGGCAAAAAACAGAGCCTTCGGGTTTTGCGCCAGAAACACTTTTGCACGAAACTGTTGTTCCAGTTGTAAAAACAGGATATGGAATGCCGTTGCAGTCAGTAATTTGTTTCATTTTTTATTTTCCTTGATTCAATTTTTTATATTTTACTATAAATATAATATTTCTTGAATATAAGGAAAAGTTTTAATTTTAAAAGCGAAGGCCAAATCTTATTGAAGGATGGAAATCCACGCTGTCGGAAAATGTAATTGTGCCGATGTTATTGTCCCGGACGTCATTGTAGAATGCTGTGTCATTGAAGCCTTCGATGTGGCAGTCAAAAACGCCGGAAATAAATGCTGAAAATCTTCGCAGCGGCTTGAATTCCAGGGAAATTCGTGCTTCGGGAACAAAATTAAAGCGGTGGTCGCCGTTTTCGATGTCTGAAAAAGCCCATAGAAATTTTCCGTTCAGGGAAAAATCCAGAAGTGTGCGGCTGATTAGAGTTTCTTCGTGGCCGACTCCAAAATTCAGGTTGATTGATTTTCCAAGGTCGCTTAAAGATTGTCCCGTTAAAACAGAGCCGTGAATTCGCCGGCTTCCGATTCGTATTCCGCCTTCAAAAAGGCCGTCTGTGTCCACGGAAACTTCTGGCAGAACGCGGAATACATCTTGCTGTTTCAATTTTCCGGCTTTTACAAGCGTTTTTGTGGTTTTTGAGTTGTTTTTTAGCGCGGAAATTTTTTCCTGTCCAAGAGTTTCTTCTCCGACTGTGAAAGTGTATGCAATTCCCTTGTGCGGGTAAACATATTTTTTCGGGCAAATTTCAGAAACGTATCCTTCGGCATCGTAATGTTCGATTTTTAAAGGAATTGGTGTTGGCAGAATGCTGTCTTTGTAGATTACAACAGAATAACTTTGGCTTGAAGGAAATCCAATGACTGTTCCGCTTGGAAATGGAACGGCAAGAATTGGAATTTTCATGCTTTTGAGCTTTGGAAGTCCGTCCGCGATTTTTAAAACCATGTTTCCGTTGCAATCAAAAACAGCGCATTCGTAGGCTCCGTGGATTACAAGGCGGCTGCTTTTTTCTTCGGAGAAAGCCTGGTTTTCATCAAGCGCAAGAAGCCAGCTCAGGTAGTTTGAACAGCAGTGCATATCGAAAAACGCAAATTCTGAATAATCAAGGAATCCGCCGGTGGCTTTGTTGATTGATTTTCCGATGGCTGCAAAAAGTCCGCGTCCTTTTTTTGTTTCTTTTTCATTTTGAGTTTCAGCTTCTGTTTCTGAAATTTCAAGGTTTTCTTTAGTTTCAGAAGAATTTTGAGTTTCCGCGGAGCTTTCGTTTTCTGTTTCTTCTGGATAAATTTTGTAGAATATTTTTTCACCTTGATTTCTAAGGCTGATTGGCGCATCGTAATAATCGTTTACGGTTGGATATAAATCTGAAAGAATTTTTGTAACAAGTGAAGGAATGTATGTTCCGGTTCTGAATGGATAATAGTCGCGGCGCATAATCTGTGAAAAATACTTGTTTATTTTTGGAATGAAAACATTTGTGTAAATTTCAGGGTTTGTGTTCCAGTAGCTGGCAAAAACTTTTGTCTGGCCGAATTTTCCGTAGTTCCATTCTTTTTTCTTGTTTAAAATTTTGAGCGGAACGGTCGGAACAATGTCTTCCGGATTTATAATATTCCAGATGAAATTATATTTTGGGTCGGAAACTTTTTCCTGCTGGGAAACGTTTGGAGCCGCAAAAGTGTAAACGTAAATATTTTCTGTACTGAAATAGCCTTGGTCTGCAAGCTGGGCGCCAATCAGGTTTGAAAGCGCTGCGCCGCGGCTGTGTCCAGTGATTAGAAAATATGTTGTGTCCGGATCAATTTTTCTTTTTAAAAGATAGTAAATCAGCGCTTTTTGAATTAATGTCTGCGTGCGGAAAAAACCTTCGTGAATCAGAGTTGATTCGTGTGTTGAATCTGCGACATTCGCGTTGGAAATCCATTCTGGTGCAGAATAAGGTGTTCCGCGTATTGTAAGGAAAATCAGCGTGCGTTTGCCTTTTGCGCTGTTAATTTCTTTTGAGGCAATGCTGAAAGCCGCCTGATCTTTTTCAAGACCTGGCGCTTTGTAGTCAAGCTGGTAATGAAATTCCATGTTTTTTTCCGGAACGCCCAGTTTTTTGTAGACATTTTTCAATTGGTTCAGTTCTGGATCGGTTTTTAAGTTTACGTAAGAAACTTCGGAAAGCGCGCATGCAATTTTTGCAAGTCCGTGGTTGTAAACTTCTGGAGAATTTCCGCCAAACCATTGCTCGTTCCATTCAAAAGGAAGCTCAACAGGAGTGTCGAATCCAGTTTCTTCGGAATTTATTGGAAGAACAACAGTTTCCGCGGCAAGATTTAATTTTGCCAGCAGAAGAACGGAAACCGCCAGAATTTTTGTTTTTTTCATTTTGCTTTGGAATTTCATTTTTCAGTTTTCGTGAATTTTCTACAGATTTCTAAAGATTCGCTTTTGCGTTCAAAAGGTCGTTTTTGCTGAAAAGCGCGTTTTTTGCGGCTGAATCGGCAATGTCGGCGAGGCTTAAAGTTCCGGAGTCTCGCTTTTCCGCAAGTTCAGAATCTTTTTTCCATGCGCAAAGAATTCCTCGGCTGGAATTTACGGTTCCGCCGCATTTGTCAAGAAGTGTAGCGGCGATTCGGGCTGCTCCGCCTTGCGCGCCATAGCCTGGAATTAAGAAGAATGTTTCTGGATATTTGTCCCGGAGTGCACGCGCGTCTTTTTCTTGTGTTGCGCCTACAACTGCACCGATTGGACCGCAAGTCTGATTTTCATAATTCGCTTTGAATTCACTGTTGATGTTTGCGATTTCATTTCCGACTCGTTCCAGAAGAAGTCCGCCGGATTTTAATTCCTGGTGCTCAATGTCTGTCATTCCCGGATTCGATGTGCAGAGAAGAACGAAAGCGCCTTTTCCGCCTTTTTCCGGGGCTGCGTAGCTTGTGAAAGGCTTAAGTGTGTCGAAGCCCATGTAAGGATTGATAGTTATTATGTCGGTTTCAAAATCTCCAGAAAAATGGGCACGGGCGTAGGCGTCCGCGGTTGCGGCGATGTCGCCTCGTTTGATGTCGCTGATTGCAACAAGCCCGGCGGCACGGACTGCTTTTAATGTTTCAGAATAAATTTTCATTCCTTTCAAGCCCATTGCTTCATAATAAGCGATTTGAACTTTGCAGCAGCAGGCGCTTTTGTCGCTGGAAACGCGGCGTATAATTTCCTTGTTGTAGGCAAGAACAGCTTCTTCCGGCGAGCCAACCGCTTTCACAACTGATTCTGGAATATAAGATGGATCTGTATCCAAGCCAACGCATAAAGGACCTCGTTCTGCGGCGAGTTCTTGTAAAATCTGCATATTATGTTTTGTAATCATAATTTTATTATAACGCTTTTTGCTAGGAAATTCTATTTGTTACGGCGCGGCGAACTTCTTCCGCATATTGAAGCATATTCAGAAAAAGCGCTGTGATTTGCGCGCTCGCAGAACTCACTGAAAATTTTATTTTTCCTTTTTTGCTGAGATTTGAACGAGCTGCCGCCGCGGTTGAAATTTTGCTCCATTCTGAAAAAATTGCCGGAATAAAAGTTATTGTAATTGAAATCAACATTGCGAAATTCAGTTTTTTGAAAGAAGGAATTATTCGGCAGATTTTGTTTTCAAGGCTGCAAAGCGTTTCCATTATTTGAAGCCTAGACGTTGTTTCAAAAACAACCAGCGAAAACAACGCTGTTACAAAAAATCTGAAAGTGTAGAGCAAATCTGAGAAAAGCGCGCTGTAGTTTTTAGAAAGAACTGAAACTGAAGAAAAAAGAAGCGCAATCCAAAGCAGGAATTTTAATCGGAGCAAGCTTTTTAAAGGCGTTTTTGCAAGAAAAAAGAAAATTACTGCAACAAGAAAATAAAATGAAGCCCGGAGCCATGGAATGTACCGGGGAAAAGTTTCGTTTGTGAACCACAGCGTTGAATTGCTGAAAGTTCGCAAAGTTACAAAAAGCATAAGAATGATTTTTACGCCGCACGGAATTTTGTGGACGGCGGAATTTTCATTTCTGTAGCTGAAAATTGCGGGATTTTTTTTCATTCGCTGCCCCAGAAAAGTTCGGCAACGGATTTCGGGTGAAAAAGCGGATTTTTGATTCCGAACTGGCCTAGATCAAGATTCAGTCCTTCTTCTGGCGTTCCGGAAAATTTTATTTCACCTTTGTCAAGAATTACAAAGCGGTCGGCAAGCCCAAGAATTTTTTCAAGTTCGTGCGTAAGAACGATGACCGTTTTCTTTTCCGATTTCAGTTTTTTTAGAATTCCGCATACGCTTTGAACTCCAGGAAAATCCAGATTCGCAAAAGGCTCGTCAAAAATAAAAATTTCCCGGTTCATGGCCAGAATTCCTGCAACCGCCAGCCTTCGTTTTTCTCCGCCGCTCATTTGTCTTGCGCCCGAAAATCTTTTTTCAAAAAGTCCGACTGATTTCAGAGTTTCTTCCGCTTTTCTTTGAATTTCATTTTTTGGAATTTTTTGGTTTTTCAGCCCGAAACAAACGTCTTCAAAAGGCGTTTCCCCTAAAATTTGAGCGTCCGCATCCTGAAAAACAAGTCCAACGCCGGATTCCGGCGCGAAAATTTCTCCATCGGTCGGTTCATCCAGCCTTGCAATCAATGACATAAGGACGCTTTTTCCAGAACCGTTTCTTCCGCAAATCACAACAAATTCTCCGGGAAAAACTTCCAGCGAAATATTTTTCAGCGCGAAAGTATTTGAAAATTTTCGTGAAACATTTTTTATTAAAAGAATTGGCTCTGGCGTTTTCATTTTTAAGCTAAATAATTTTTTACAATTGGATAAAGTTTTTTTGCAAGCGGAATCATAATAATCAGCTTGATAATATTTCCTGGAATAAAAGGAATTAAAACATAACTCAAAACTTTTGACATTTCAAGGTCTGGCTTTACCCGGTGAAAACCTGCGATTCCGAGCGCAAAGCATACAACTGTTGCCACGATTGCCGCAATTCCAAAGAAAATCCAGTTCAAGGCGTTTGTTTTTGCAGAAAATTCTGCGGATTCGGAAGAAGAATCTGCGTTTTCAGGAGAAACTTGTTTCCAAGGGCTTTTTACAAAGAAATGAACGATAAGTCCGCCTGCAAGCGCCGCGAACAAATAGCCAACAAGAAATCCGCCTGTAGGACCGCTTAAAATTTTGTCGAATCCGCCTTTTCCGGAAAAAACTGGAAGGCCGAAGCTTCCAAGAATCAGGAAAATCAAAACTGAAAGAGTTCCGTAAAGCGGACCAAGAATAAGTCCGCTCAGCATAGCCATCATGTCTTGAATTACGATTGGAACTCCGCCGGCAAGCGGAATTTGAATAAAACATCCTGCGCATACAAAAGCGGCAAACAGAGCAACAAGAATTGCGCGTTTGCCGATAGAATTTGATTTGCTCACAATTGTTACCTCGCTATTAAATAATAAGGTAACAATTGTATTCGGTTTGGTCAACATTCTGTTTGAAAATGCTGTTTTATGCGGAATTATTTTTTCAGCAATGCGGCGAACGGATTGTAGCTTTCTCCGTCAGAATCGCTGTGTGTGCTGAAATATTCGCTGGCTTCTTCATCCTGTTCTGTTGAAGTGCTTGGAACAAGGGAAATTCTGTGGTTTTCAGAATCTATTTCCTTTATTACAACAGACATTTCCTGGCCAATGCTGAATTTTTTCTTCAGGTTTGTGTTTCTGTCAACGCCAAGCGCGGAAATGTGAACAAGCCCGTCAATTCCCGGCTCAAGATTGATGAAAACGCCGAAATCCGTTATGCGGCAAATTTTTCCGTCAATTTTTTGTCCTTTTGAAAAATGCTCGCTGACGGTTTCCCATGGATTTTTCAGCAAGGCTTTCATGCTGATTGAAACTCGTTCTTTGCTCCAGTCTGCGCTGATGACTTTTGCTGTTATTTCCTGGCCTGGCTCAAGTATTTTTGAGATGTCTTTAACGCGGTCTAATGAAATTTCTGAAATTGGAAGCAACGCCTGGAAGCCGTCAATGTCAACAAACGCGCCGAATGACTGAAGAGTTTTTACAGTTCCGGTAACAATTGAGCCGACTGCAATTTTTTTGCTGAGGCATGAAAGCTGGTTCTGGTGTTCTTCTTCCTGAACTTTGCGGTTTGAAACTACAAGTTTTTTTCCGCCGTCCTTGTATTCCTGGATTATGAAAGAAAGAGTTTTTCCAATAAAATAGCTTGCTTCCTCTTTCTGGCGGAATCCCATTTGCGAATAAGGACAAAAAGCGCGGGCTGAACCGATGGTTACTTCAAAGCCGCCTTTGATTTCTTTTTCAACGTGGCCTTCAACTGGAATATGATTTTTGAACGCATTTTCCAGCATTGCGTCATCCGCTGACTGTCCTGAAATTTTTGTTGTGAACCGGTTTTCGCCGTTTTTTTCGCCAAGGTAGAACGCCTTGATTTTATCGCCCGGTTTTACAGAAACATTTCCTTCTGCATCTGTGAATTCCGCGCATGAGATAACGCCTTCGCTTTTTGCATTCAAATCAATAAAAACGGTGTCGCCGCTTATCTGCACGATTGTTGTTTCAATTTCTTGTCCTGGAGTTAATTTTTCAAACATATTTTTTCCCTTCTATTTGAGTTCTTTTTTTATAGGTTTTGCTTCAAACAAACTTCTTGTGGCTTCGTTTATTCGTTTTGCAACAATCGGATTGTTCATTGTGTAAAGGTGAACGCCGTCGACTCCGTTTGTTACAAGATCCGCAATCTGGTCAATTGCGTAGGCAATTCCTGCGTCACGGATTGCTTCCGGCTCGTCTGCGTAGCGGTCCATCATTCTTACGAATTTTTTTGGCAGAACTGCGTTTGTCATGCTGACCATGCGTTCAATTGATTTTTTGTTTGTTGCCGGCATAATTCCCGCTTCAATTGGAACATTTATTCCTACAAGCTGGCAGCGTTCAAGAAAAGTGTAGAATTTTTCATTGTCGAAGAAGAGCTGGCTCAGAAGATGCTCGGCGCCTGCGTCAACTTTTTTTTTCAGGTTTCTAAGGTCGTCTATCGGGCCTTTTGAATTTGGATGACATTCCGGATAGCAAGCGCCCATGATTTTGAACCGTTTGCCGTCTGTGCGTTTTTCGTTGAATTCCCGGATGAATGAAATCAAGTCGCTTGCGTAAAGAAAGTCGTTCACCGGCTCTCGCCCTTCAATTCTATCGCCGCGAAGGGCAAGAATATTTTCAATTCCGGCTTCCTGAAACTGTTCTAGCACAAACTGCGCATCCTGCTTCTTCATGTTTATGCAAGGCATGTGGACAGCGCTTTCTACTCCGCATACATTTTTTATGCGCTTTGCGATGTTCAGTGTGTTCTCACAGTTTTCGCTTCCGCCCGCGCCGTAAGTTACGCTTATAAAATCCGGCTTGATGTCGCTCAAATCTGAAAGTGTGTGGTAAACTGTTTCGATATTCATTGTTTTCTTCGGAGGAAAAACCTCGAAAGAAAATGCTGTTTTTTCTGTTGAAATAATCATATTTTTAATGTAGCAGATTGAAAGAAATTAAAAAAGTATTTCTTGAATTTTGCAATGAATTTGGCATTTGGCATTTCTATTGTTATAATAGAAATAGTTTTTCAAGGGGAAGTGACAGGGGATTTTATGACACGAGAAGATGAAATTGCTGCGAAAGCTGTGCGCCTTTCAACATTGAAGTCGCTGAAAGTAAAAAAAGAACTTAGAATCAAGCAGATAAAACAGGAAGCTGAAGAAAAAATCCGCGAAGTTAATATTCAGTATGCGGATGATCCGGAGCGGCTAAGGGCAAAGTACGCGGCTGATGATTATGCGCGTTCTGAAAAGGCTAGAAAGCGCGCTGAAAAACGGATTGCAAAGGAAAAAGCTAGAAACGCGCTGGAGCGGAAAGTTAGAAAATATACGCTTGGTGAAGAAATTTTCAGTTCAATTGTTCAGGGCGTTGGAGCCTGCCTTTTTATTGCGGCAACCGCATTGCTCAATGTTTTGGCTTTGAATAATGTTCCTGAAAAAACAAAAACGGTTTATATTGTTTTGTTCAACTGTTTTGGCTGCGGGATGATTCTGAATTATATTTTTTCAGTTTTGAACCATGCGTTGCCAAATTCCAATGCAAAGGAAGTTTTCAGGCGGTTCACAAGAATTTTTATTCTTCTTGTCATCGAAGCGACTTATCTTGTTTATTCGTTTGCGGCGGTTGAGGGCGGAACAATTTCCTGGATTTATGGAATTATTGTCACTGGAATTGCAACTGTTTGTGTTCTGGTTGCGGCTTTTCTGTATGCGATTGCAGGAAGCCGTTTTGAAACAGTGAATATTGTGTTCAACGCGGTGTTGGGATGGGGAGGCTTGTTCATCTGCGCGAATTTGTATCACGCCATCAGCAAGGAAAGTTTTGCGATGCTTATTGCTTGCGGTGTTTTTTATACGGTTGGGCTTATATTCTGTTCAATCCGCAAAGTTAAGTTCATGCACGCGATTGGCGATTTGATTGTTCTTGTTGCCAGCGTTTATCTTTTCTTTTCATATTTTTTGATGTACTGAAGCTATTCTTCGTCTGTTGAGACGATTTTGTAGTTCCAGTTGTGCTTCGGGTAGCGGCCTTTCATTTCCTTGCAGATTTCGGGCCATGTGGAATTCCAGAAATTTGCGAGGTCGTCAGTAATTTGCAAAGGTCGCCGTGCGGGTGAAAGAAGTTTCAGCAGAACTGGCATTCCAAGAATTTTTGGCGTTTCTAGGCAGCCGAAAATTTGCTGTATGATTATTTCCAGAACTGGACGGATTACAAGTTTTGTCTTGTCGTTTTCTGAGGCTTGTCTTTCGTACAGAAGCTTCCGCTTTTTATTGTTTGGAAGAATTATCTGCGCTGGAACATTTTTTTCAATTTCAGAACCATCCAGAAACCAGTAAAGCCCGTCAAAAACGATTTTTTCATTTACTGAAGTTTTTCCGCCCAAAAATGGAAGCAGCCATTCTTTCACATTTTGTTCCAGAAATGATTTTTCAGCCTTGTTTTGCAATTTTTTTTGCTGCGCATAAAATTCTGCACGGAGCAGAAGAAATTTTGATTCTCCGCTCAACGGAAGCGTTTCAAGCCCTTTTTCTTGAACTTGCGAGCACATTGCGGCGGCAAAATCTTCTGGTTCCGGATTCAGTTTTTTTCTGGAAAGAATAATTTTTCCGTAGCAGATAATTTCATCTTTGAAAAGTTTTCCGTCTTTCAGAAAAGCTTCGGTTGTTGTTGTCTTCCGGTTTTTCAGGAAATTTTCTGCTTCTTCTGGCAAAAGCTCCTGGTATGAAAAAATTGTTCCTTCGCTTGCACCTGAATCAACTTCCGGCGCGACAATCCATTCTGGAAGAACAGCGTTGCGTTCAATTATTTCTTTTTTTAGATGGGCAACGCGGGCGTTTGGAAATTGGTACAAGCCTTTTTTTTCAGTCTGCCTGGCAATTCTGTCCGGGAATCCTGCCAAAAGCGCCGCCGTTTTTGATTTTTTCTGCTGCGGCAAAAGTTTTAGCCGGCGGTTTATATTTTCCAGAAATTTTCTTTGAATTTCCGGCGAAGCTTTTGCGTAGTTTGAAAATTCCAGCGCGATTTCTGGATGTCCGTTCAGGGCGGCAACTGCAAGCCGCGGATGAATTCCGAGTTTCAAGGCATTTTTTCCGGTTTCGGTGATAGATTTTTTTTCAGAAAGGCAGCCTATTTCAATCAGAAGCTTTACGGCTTCTGCCCAGGCCGCTGGATTCGGCGCGTCCAGCCAGTTCAGCTGTGATTCTTCCTGAACGCCCCACAAAGCACATTCAAGAACTAGTCCGGTTATATCGGAACGCAGAATTTCTGGCTGAGTATTTTGTGCAAGGACATCGTTTTTGCTCCAAAGCCGGATGCATTTTCCGGGCGCAAGGCGTCCAGCTCTTCCGGCTCTTTGTTCCGCGGAAAAAATGCTTTCCCGTTCTGTTACAAGGTGTTCCATTCCAAGCGAAATATTTATTTTGTTGATTCGCGTCAGTCCTGAGTCAATAACGGTTTTTACGCCGGGCACAGTTATTGAAGTTTCTGCAATTGCGGATGAAAGAATTATCCGGATTTTATTTTTTTGCTGCGCTGAAAAGATTTTTTGCTGCTCGCTGAAATTTATTGAACTGTGCAGCACAAGAATTTCTGTTTCTTCGGGCGGAAGATTATATTCCATAAGAGAATTTTCTGTTCGTCTGATTTCTGCAATTCCGGGAAGAAAGACAAGAATTGTTTCAAATTTTTTTGCGTTTTTCAGAATTTTGAATTGTTCCAGAATTGCGCTGGCTGGCGGAATATTCCCCGCATATTCAATTTTTACCGGAAACTGTCGGCCGGGAATTTTCAGCACTGGCGCAGGTCTTTGAGGTTTTCCTAAATATTCAGAAAGCTTTTTTGTTTCAATTGTAGCCGACATAATGATTACAAAAAGATTGTCGCGAAGTTCCATCGCTTCTTTTAAAAACGCAAGAGCAAGGTCAGCATGGATTGAACGCTCGTGGAATTCGTCCAGCACAACAACGCTGGCTTCTTCAAGGCTTGGATCGGCTTGAAGTTTTTTTGTAAGAATTGCTTCTGTTAGAATTTCGAGCCGCGTTGAATCGGAAATTTTTGATTCAAGGTGCATTCTGTAGCCAACAGTTTTTCCAGTCTGTTCGCCAAGAAGTTCTGAAATTCGGTTTGCAATTGAAAGAGTTGCGATGCGGCGCGGCTCAAGCATTAAAATTTTTTTCGGAAAAGATTTTAAAAGCGCAAGAGGAACGGCAGTGGATTTTCCGGCGGCGGTTTCTGCCGTTAATACAAGAAAGTGTGAGTCAGAATTTTTTAAAGTCCGGCAAATTTCGTCAAGGAAAGGCGCAATCGGCAAATTTTGAATTTCTTCAGGAAGCATATTTAGTTTTTCTTGATGTATTTTGATTCAAAATCTTTAACAGGCATTGGCCGCGCAAAATAAAATCCCTGGTAATAGTCAGTTCCCATGTCTTTCAGGAAATCAACCTGCTCTTTTGTTTCAACGCCTTCTGTAATTACCGGCATATTCAATCTTTTTGAAAGCTTAATAATTGAATGAAGAATCTGGATTGAGCGCTCCTGGTTTTTTGTGGCCTGAAGAAACGCCATGTCAATTTTTAAAACATCGAACGGAATATCTTTCAGCATATTTAGAGAAGAATATCCGCTTCCAAAGTCATCCATTTCAATTTGGAATCCAAACGCGCGCAGCTTGTTGATAAGAATCAGCTGAGCTTCCAAATTCATAAGAACCGCCGATTCTGTTATTTCAAGTTTCAGATTCTTTTGGCTTATATCGTATTTTTTTACTAAATCCACAAAAGTTTTGTAAATATCAACGTAAAGAAAATCTTTTGGAGAAATATTTACGGAAATGTACATATCATTGATTCCGTTGTCCTTCCATTCTTTCAGCTTCCGGGCGGCTGATTCCCAAATGAATTTGTCAAGATTTGTAATCAGGCCTTTGTTTTCAAGAATTGGAATAAAATTATTTGGCGGCATAATTGAATTTTGCGGATGGTTCCAGCGCACAAGAGCCTCGGCTCCGTAAACGTTTCCGTCGTTTTTTACTTGCGGCTGCAGATACATTTCAAACTGCTTGTTTTCGAGCGCAATAGGAAATTCTCCGATAAGCTGCTGCTCGTGAATCATTGTTTTTCGGATTTCCGTGTTGTAATACGCGATTTTCAGCTGCAAATTTCCTTTGATAGTTTTTAAAGCCATAAAAGCTCTGTCGCACATAAGCGAAGGCGGCATGGACGTGTCTTCAACTTCATAGATTCCGATGTGGAAATTTACCGGATAATGAAGTTTTTGGGTTATAGACAAAATTTCCTCGGAATTCTGAGTCAGCAAATCTTCCTCAAAATCAGATTTTTTTGTAAAAATTGCAAAACGGTCGCTTTCCAGCCTTGCGTAAATTTGTTCCGGCTTTGAATATTTTTTTATTGCGTCCGCGATTTTTATAAGAAAATTGTTGCCGGCGAAACGTCCGAACAAATCATTCACAAGCTTGAAATTGTCGATGTCGCTGCAAATCATCAGGTATTTTTCCTGCGGATTTTTAGACAGAATTTCCTGGACTTTTTCAAAAAATCCGTCCCGGTTCAAAAGGCTTGTGAGTTTGTCGTGGATTGCCAGGAATTTTTCCCGGTTAAGCTTAAGCATTGCCTGCGTTTTATCGTGAATAATAAAAAATGCGCCAAGAAACTTATTGTTTTCATCTTTTAAAGCTTTTAAAGAAATGTTGAAGGTGAATTTCTGCCCGTTTTTTTCAAGTTCCTTGTCAAAATTGCATTCGGGAAGTTCTTTTAAATCTTTTACAGCTGAATTTGAAGGAATTTCTTTGAACAAATTTGCAAGATTGAATTTATCGGAATAAAATTCGTTTTCAAATTTTATCATTGAAGAATTTTTGTAAACAAGCTCGCCGTTTATGTCGTAAAGAATCACAGAATCGGTCATGTTTGAAACAACATCCTGAAGCTGAGTCTGGAGCAATTTTTCCGGCGTAAGATAAATTGTGAAAATGCAAAGCAAAATAACCGAGGCTGCGGTGAAAATTATTGAAAAATCAATCGGCGCGCCAAGAAAAACATAAAAATAATCTCCGAATATATTGAGCGAAACTGCAATCAGAATATTTGTGTGCATGAATCTGTAAAGTTTCGGAGTTGTTATAATTCTGATTATTATTACGACCAGCAGAACCGCAAGAATTAAATAGCAAAGCCCAAGATGAACTTGATAAGGCCATTTCATTGAAATCTTGAAAATTTCCTTTGCGCTGTCGTTTAAAAATGCGGGCACAAGAACTTTTTTCAGCTCAAAAGAATGATAAAAGAAAATATTCAGAAAGGAATTTGCGCAGTCAAGGCAGACAAGAGCCGCAATCAGTTTGCTGAGCCATTTCAGCTGAAGTTTGAATTTTGTGTATTTTTTTGAAAAGTCAAAAACTGAAAAAATAAGAATATCTATGAAAATGAAAAAAACTGTGTAGCAAACGGATGCGATTTCTTCATTTTCTGTGTTGATGATAAAAATATGCGCAAGATTTATAATCAGCGCGCTGGCAATTGATAATCTTAATGGAAAAACGTATTTTTTAGAATTGATTTTCCTTGTTGAAATCAGAGCGGCGGCAAGCAGCAAAATTGAGCAGACAAAGAAAAATGTAAAAAGACTTATCAATAAAAACCTCTGGAAGTAAGTGTAGATTTGAACCTAATTGAAAGTCAAGTTGAAAAAGCGAGTTTTTATTGATATTTTTGCTCATAAAAATTTGATGTTAATAGATAAAAATGTTAAGATTTTGAATAATTTTTTAATATGGAAGTAAAAATGAACAAAATATCATCGTCCGTTGTTGTTAATAAAAATAAGCAGATTGCTGTTACAGCTGCGTTGAGCGCGCTTACAATCTTGATGGGAATTCCAGGGCTTCACTTGGGTTATATTCAGATAAGTCCGACAATTTCCCTTACAATCATGCATATTCCGGTTGTCCTTGCGGCTGTTCTTGCGGGGCTTCCCGGCGGAATTGTTACAGGATTGATTTTTGGGCTTACAAGCCTTGTGAATGCGGCGGCGAATCCTTCCGGGGTTCTGGATCCTCTTTTTGTGAATCCGTTGTGCTCTGTTTTGCCTAGAATAATTTTCGGTGTTGCGGCTTGGGGAATTTTTAAGCTTCTTGAACTTATTCCGCATTGCCCGAAAAGCCTGAATGCTTTGGTTACAGCGATTCTTTCAAGTCTTGTTCATTCTTTTGTTGTTATTGGCTCAATGTATGTTTTCTTGAATGGAAGAATTTCAGAAGCTATGAACGGAACTGGTTATTTTGCGCTTATGGTTATGATTCTTCCTGGCGCTTTTTTGGAGGCGATTGCAGCTGCTGTTGTATGCTCGGTTGTTGTTGCTTCGATTACGATTGTTTCAAATGGAAAATCAAAGCTTCTAAGCGAATCTGATGACGAATAGAATTTTCTTGAGGTTTTAATGAAAGTTTTTATAGTCGGAGCAGGTTTTACTGGTGTTCAGCTTGCAAAAATTCTTTCAAATGAACGAAATGATGTGACGCTCATCGATAACAACGAGGAAATTACGCGGCATCTTGCGGATCAGATTGACTGCACTGTTCTTACAGAAGATGGAAACAGCCTTGAAAATCTTGAGTCGGCGGGAATTGCAAAGGCCGATGTTCTGGTTTGTCTTACAAACAGCGATGAAGTCAATATGATAACCTGTTCGCTTGTGGATGCCGTTTATCCAGATATTTTAAAAATCGCGCGCGTAAGAAACTATGCTTACTACGTGAATACAGCTTCTGCAAAAAAAACTCATGCGAATACATTTTCAGGAAATCACCGCCCTTTGTATGGAATTGATTTTATGATTCATCCAGATGTTGAGGCGGCGGAAGCGATTGTTGAGGCTGTTGAAAACGGCGCTGTAAGCAATGTTGTGACTTTTGACAATTCAGAAATGCAGATTAGCCGGATTTCTGTTGGAGAAGGAAGCGTTCTTGCCGGCCATAAGCTTATGGAACTGCGAGCTTTAACAGATTTGAATATGCTGGTGGCGTACGTTGAAATAAACGGCGAAACGAAGCTTGCGGGCGGCTCAACTGTTATGGAAGCTGGATGCACGCTCGGAATTCTTTCAAAAAAAGAAGATGTAAGCAAAATTATTGAGCTTTGCGGTTCAAGGCAGCAGGAATTCAAGAAAATTGCAATTGTTGGTGCGGGAAGAATTGGCACTTTGATTGCAGAAAAAATTATCCAGCCGCAAAAAATTTCGATTTTCAAAAGAATTGCTGAAATGAATTTTGCTCCGGCGCAGGATATTGTAATAATTGATACGGATTATGAGCTTGCAAAAGCCGCTTCCGAAAAATTCGGGAAATCTGCGCGCGTGCTGAACGGCGATGCTTCGGATGAAAGTTTCTTGCGCGAGGAAGGAATTCCAGATTTCGATTTGGTTATTTGCGCGACTCATAATCATGAAATGAATATGGTTGTTGCCGCTTATCTTGAATCGCTTGGCGTAAAGCAGTCGATTTCGCTTGTAAAAGATTCCGCATTTTCTGTTATTGCCGCAAAACTTGGAATTGATGTTTCAATTGCGCTGCGCGATGTTGTTGTTGATTCAATTATGAGCCATATGCGCGGAAAATCCGTAAAGGAAATTCATACTATTGCCAACAGCAATTTTGAAATCATTGAATGTGAGCTGAACACAGCGTCAAAAGTTACTGGAAAAACGATGAAGGAAATTGCCGAGCCTGGAAAATATTTTGTTCTGCTCGACAGACATTCTGGAAAAGATGAGTATGAAATTGTTGTGGGCGGCACAGTTTTTGCAACCGGCGACCATTTGGTTCTTATTGTAAAATCTGAAGAAGCTGCAGAAGTTTTGGAAGAATTTGGAAACGTTACTGAGTAAAAAATATGTTCATAGTTGATTTGATAAGAATTCTTTCGGTTTTGCTTGCTATTGTAGGAACAACCTTTTTGATTCCGCTGGGAGTTGCTCTTTACTGCAGAGAATTTTCCGTTGTTCTGCCGTTTTTGATTCCTATGGCGGCAAGCTGGATTTTTTGTCTTGCAGTTTCTATTCTTTTCAAAAAAAGAAAAATAACGTTGAATACTAGAAAAACTTACGTTGTGGTTGCCTGCTGCTGGATTTTTACAAGCGCATTTGGAATGATTCCGATGTTTGCGTCTGGCGCAATTCCTGGCTTTACGGATGCTTTTTTTGAAAGTGTCAGCGGATTTTCCACAACAGGGGCAACAATTCTTTCTGATGTGGAAGCGCTTCCTAGAAGCATAAATATGTGGCGCTGCCTTACCCACTGGCTTGGTGGAATGGGAATTGTCGCTCTTACGGTGGCTTTGCTGCCTTTGCTTGGTGTTGGCGGATTTCAGCTTATAAAGGCTGAAACAACTGGTCCGGAAAAAGGCAAGGTTACCGCAAAAATTACCACAACCGCTAAAATTCTGTGGATTTCCTATTTGATTCTTACAGTTGTTCAGGCGGTTCTGCTGAAAATATTTGGAATGGATTTTATAGATGCTTTTGCCCATGCGTTTGCAACTTTGGGAACAGGAGGCTTTTCAACAAGAAATGCAAGCATCGGCTCATATAATTCTGCGGCCATTGATATTATCTGCACGGTTTTTATGTTTCTTGCAGGAATAAATTTCAGCCTTTTTTATTTTGCAATCCGCGGAAAATGGCGGGAAATTTATGAAAATTCAGAGCTGAAGGCTTATTTTGGAATTTTTATTTTATTTACAATTTCCATTGCGTTATGCATAACAAAGGCTTGCGGCTCTTTTTGGTCGGCGTTAAGATATTCGGCGTTTCAGACAGCTTCTGTTGTTACAACAACGGGCTTTGCAACTGCTGATTTTACGCTTTGGCCTAGCGCGGCTCAGTTTTTTATTCTTGTAATGTTTTTTATCGGCGGTTGTTCCGGTTCAACTGGCGGAGGAATTAAAGTGATCCGCTGGGTTATTTTGTTCAAGCAGGCGAATAATGAAATTCGGAAAATGATTCATCCGCATGGAGTTTTTTCGTTGAGGCTTAACAGCAATCCTGCTCGCAAAGATCTTGTTTTTTCTGTGGCGTCGTTTTTGATTCTGTATTTTTTTCTGATTTTTGCAACAACATTTGTAGGCTGCATTGGAAAACTTGATATTTTCACGGCGTTTTCAGGCGCAGTTTCAATGGTTGGCAACATCGGTCCTGGATTCGGCGCGCTTTCACCAAGTGCGAATTACGGATTTCTGCCAGGTTTTGTAAAATGGTGGTATTGCTTTGCAATGCTTGCAGGTCGTCTTGAACTGTACACAATGATGATTTTTTTCGTTCCTAGTTACTGGAAGAAATAAAGTGCCGTTCAAAAACGCCTGCATTTTCAGATAAGAACAAAATCTATGCCTTGTATGCGTCGTCGTGAACGCCGGCGATTGCTCTTCCGCTTGGTTCGTCCATGTTTTTCCATGCGGCGTCCCATTCAAGGGCTTTTTCGGTTGAGCAGGCAACTCCGGCTTCGTGAGGAACAACTTTTGCCGCGCTGTCGCTTGGGAAAAGGCGGCTGTAAATTTCGCGGTAATAATATTCTTCCTTTGTTTTTGGCGGATTTACAGGGAACCGGTTTTCTCGGCGGGCAAATTCCGCATCGCTGATTTTTTCTTCAGTGATTTTTTTGAGTGTGTCAATCCAGTTGTAGCCGACTCCGTCTGAGAACTGCTCCTTCTGACGCCAGCAAATGTTTTCAGGAAGCATATCCTCGAACGCTTTCCGCAGAATCCATTTTTCAATTCGCTGCTTTCCGTCTGGAAGCCGGATGTTCATTTTGTCGCTTGGATTTAATCTCATTGCAATGTCGATGAATTCTTTGTCAAGGAAAGGAACTCTTCCTTCAACGCCCCATGCCATCAAAGATTTGTTTGCGCGCAGGCAGTCGTACAAATGAAGCTTGCTCATTTTGCGGACAAGTTCCTCGTGAAATTCCTTTGCGTTCGGAGCCTTGTGGAAATACAGATAGCCGCCGAACAATTCATCGCTTCCTTCTCCGGAAAGAACCATTTTGATTCCCATTGATTTTATAACACGCGCAAGCAGATACATTGGAGTTGACGCGCGGACCGTTGTTATATCGTAAGTTTCAATGTGATAAATTACATCCGGCAAAGCATCAAGCGCTTCCTGGATTGTAAAGTGAACTTCGTGGTGCACAGTTCCAATGTAATCCGCCGCTTTTTTTGCAGCGACCAAATCAGGTGAGCCTTCAAGTCCGATTGCAAATGAATGGAGTTTTGGCCACCATGCTTCTTCTGTTGAGTCCGATTCAACACGCATTTTTGAGAATTTTTGCGTAATTGCCGCTATGATTGAAGAATCAAGTCCGCCGGAAAGCAGCACGCCGTATGGAACATCGCTCATGAGCTGGGCTTTTACTGCGTTTTCAAGGCCGACTTTTACTTTTTCAATTACGCTTGGATTTATAATTTCACCTTTTTCGTCGGTTGCTTTTGGATTGTTTTTTACGTTTTCATACGATTCCCAGTCGCGGAAATACCAGCGGCTCGGTTTTTCGTCTTTTGAATAGAAATAATGGCCGTTTGGAAATTCCTCGATAGTCATGCAGTGGCCTTCAAGAGCTTTTAGTTCTGAAGCAACGTAATATCGTCCCTGCTTGTCCCAGCCCTGGTAAAGCGGAATTACGCCGATTTCATCGCGTCCGATTAGATAAACATCATTTTCTGAATCGTAAAGGGCAAACGCGAAAATTCCTGAAAGTTTTTCAATCATTGCTTTAAAATCGTTGCCTTCTGCGCGGTATTTTTTGTAAAGCGGAATGATTACTTCACAGTCGCTTTGAGTTTTGAAATTATATTTTCCTTCAAATTCTTTTCGGATTTGTTTTTGGTTGTAAATTTCACCGTTTACCGCAAGAATTATTTTTCCATCATCGCTGACCAAAGGCTGTTTTCCAGAAAGCGGATCAACAATTGCAAGCCGCTCGTGGCTTAAAATTGCGTTTTTTCCTGTGTAAACACCCGTCCAGTCCGGTCCGCGGTGGCGAATTTTCTTGCTCATCTCAAGAACTTCCGCGCGAAGCTGTTCTTTGAGTCCTTCATCAATCGGCTGGCTGCCGCTGCTTAAATCAAATGCTCCTACAAATCCACACATATTGTAACCCCTGAAAACCTGAATAAAAAAAGACGTCCATTTAAGACAACTTTTGAAAAACAAAAATTGCATTAAACAGACGTCTTTGTCGTTTCTATATTTATAGAAGAAATTAAAAATATAGTCAAGATTTTTTTTCTGCGGAGAAATTTCAGGTTTGTGTAGAAACTTTTATATCTAAACAGTTTAGACGTAAGCATCTAAACACTTTAGACATAAGGGTTTAAGGTGTTTTGATACAAGAGTCTAACAGGCATGTGTTTTTTACCAGAACTGTCAGAAAAAAACAAAAGTGTGCTAAAATAAGTCTATGACACAGGCAGAACAGCAGAAAGCGGCAAAGAAATTCAGCGAGGAATGGAAAGGGCGCGGAGACGAAAAGCAGGAAACCCAGCGTTTCTGGATCGGGCTTTTAGGCGATGTCCTGAATGTTCCCAAGGCCGCATCGTATATTGAATTTGAAAAGCGTGTTAAACTTTCTCACACAAGCTTTATTGACGCATATATTCCTGAAACAAAAGTCTTAATCGAGCAGAAAGGCATAAAAATCGACTTGCGCAAAGCCTACGAGCAGTCCGACGGTGCAATGCTCACTCCATACGAGCAGGCAAAAAGATATGCTTCAGAACTTCCATTCGATTTGCGCCCTAGATGGATTGTTGTTTCCAATTTTGCGGAAATCCATATTCATGATATGAACCGTCCGGAAGAAGAGCCGGAAATTCTAAAGCTTGAAAACCTTGAAAAAGAATATTACCGCCTTGAATTTCTTGCAGACCGGAGAAACGAAAAAATCAGGCGCGAGGAAGAAATCAGCATAAAGGCCGGTGAGCTTGTAAAAAAACTGTACAATGCGCTTGTAACGGAATATGCCGAGCCGTCGGCGGAAAGCCTTAGGAGCCTGAACATTCTTTGCGTGCGTCTTGTTTTCTGCCTGTATGCGGAAGACGCCGGGCTTTTTGCAACGCGTACAAGTTTTGAAGACTACATAAGGTCGTTCAATATTCAGAACGTGCGCAAAGGGCTTATCGACCTTTTCAAGGCTCTGGACACGGAAATAAAAGACCGGGACAAATATGACGAGACAACAAAGCCATTTCCTTATGTGAACGGCGGACTTTTCAAGGATGAAAAAATTGAAATTCCGAGCTTCACGCAGGAAATAGTTGATGTTCTTGTGAACGATTGCGCAGGCTTTGACTGGTCAGAAATAAGCCCTACAATCTTTGGCGCAGTTTTTGAAAGCACATTGAACCCCGAAACCAGGCGGAGCGGCGGAATGCACTACACCAGCGTTGAAAACATTCACAAGGTAATCGACCCGCTTTTTATGGATGCGCTGAACACTGAATTTGACTTGATAAAAAAAATCACCCAGAAAAAAATCCGCGACCAGAAGCTTCTGGAGTTTCAGGAAAAGCTTGGAAAACTTGCTTTCCTTGACCCTGCCTGCGGAAGCGGAAACTTTCTGACAGAAGCATTTTTAACTCTGCGCCGTCTTGAAAACAAAGTGATTTCCTTGCTGTTCAACGGGGAAACGGTTCTTGGCTTTGACGAGTTTATAAAAGTAAAAATCAGCCAGTTTTATGGAATAGAAATAAACGACTTTGCAGTAACAGTCGCCAAGACCGCCATGTGGATAGCCGAAAGCCAGATGGTTGGCGAAACTGAAAAAATCATGGGAAAGCAGATTGAATTCCTGCCGCTTGCAACAAACGCTTTTATTGTGGAAGGCAATGCCCTGCGCATGGACTGGTCAACGCTAAAGCCTGACTGCGGAAACGAACAGCCGGCCGATGAACTTTTTTCCGGAATAACAACACACGTGGACGGAAGCAAGCATCACTACGACTACATAATGGGAAACCCTCCGTTTGTGGGAGCAAGACTGATGAGTGAAAGCCAAAAATCTGATGTTCTTTCTGTTTGGGGAAATATAAAAAATATTGGAAATGTTGATTATGTTTCGTGCTGGTATAAAAAAGCGGCTGACTTAATGGAAAACACAAATACAAAGGCGGCTCTTGTTTCTACAAATTCTATTACACAAGGCGAACAGGTTGCAATAATGTGGAAACCTCTTATGGATTCAGGTATCAAAATTGATTTTGCCTACAGAACTTTCCGCTGGGATAGCGAGTCCACGCAGAAAGCGCACGTTCATTGCGTGATTATTGGTTTTTCTTGCAAAAACAAAGAGAATAGTTTTTCCGAGATTGTTTCAGAAATTCCAAAATTCATTATTAATGAAAACGGAACAAAAGAAGAAGCAAAAAACATCAACGGATATTTGATAAATGCGCCGGATATTTTTATTGAAAGCAGGAGCAAGCCGCTGTGCAATGTGCCTGAAATTGGAATTGGAAACAAGCCGATTGATGACGGCAATTATTTATTTAAGCCTGAAGAGAAAGATGAATTTATCAAGAAAGAACCAAAAAGCGCAGCGTATTTCCGCCCGTGGTATGGTTCAGATGAGTTCATTAACAGCCGTCCGCGTTTCTGCTTGTGGTTGGGAAACTGTTCTCCTGCAGAATTGCGCAGCATGCCCGCGTGCTTGAAACGTGTGGAAAATGTACGTAAATTCCGTTTGGCAAGTAAGAGCGCACCTACGCAAAAGCTTGCGGATACGCCTGCAAGGTTCCACGTTGAGAATATGCCTGAAAGTTCGTACATCATCATTCCGCGTGTGTCTTCCGAGCGGAGAAAATATATTCCTATGGGATATTTAACTCCAGATTGCCTGACTAGTGATTCAGCACATATTATCCCCGACGCCACGCTTTACCATTTTGGCGTTCTGACCTCTTCTGTCCACATGGCGTGGATGCGCGCCGTCTGCGGTCGTCTTGAAATGCGATACCGTTATTCAAAAGACATTGTCTACAACAACTTTCCATGGTGCAATCCAACAGATGAACAGAAAGCCAAAATCGAACAAACCGCCCAGGCAATACTAGGCGCGCGCGCAAAATATCCTGACTGTTCCCTTGCCGACCTGTACGATGAAACCGTAATGCCGAGCGAACTCCGCAAAGCCCACCAGTCCAACGACCGCGCCGTAATGCAGGCGTACGGATTCACCTCAAACCTGAATGAAAGCGAGATAGTGGCGGAGTTATTTAAGATGTATGAAAAGCTCGCGGACGCGAGCATGTAAAATAAACTTCCTATATGAGCACGGCGCGTAAGCGACGTATGAAAAGTTGTGTGCGGTTTTATAGAAACCGTGGTATATTAAAAGAATGTGGAGGTGGAAAAAATGCTGTACAATTTTATGGAATTGCCAGACGGAACTATAATCAGCCATTATGATATGATTGACGGAAAAGTAAAAGTCTACATGGAAACGCCGGACGAAAAATATTGTTTTAAGCATGCGACCTGCTGGCTTCCAGAAAAAAAATGGGAAGATATTTACGGATATACAGATAAAGAATTCGAATATCTAAAAGACCTTGTAGAATCTGAAGCACATTTAATCCTTGAGTTTTCACAGACTGGAGGTATTTCAAATGCCTCAAATTTTTAAGATTGGTTCATACTGGGTATATTTTTGGACGAATGAAAATGAGCCTCTTGAACCTGTTCATATACATCTTGCGGAAGGCAAGCCTGTTCCTAATGCAACAAAAATCTGGATTACAAAAAATGGAAAATGTTCACTTGCAAATAACAATTCAAGAATTCCGGCAGTAATTCTTAATAAAATTATGCGTGTTATAGAAATCCGTTCCTTTGAAATAATCTCCAAATGGAAAGAAACATTCGGTGAAATTTCATTCTACTGTTAAGAAATTCTGTTTTTCCTGTATAATTGTTTTATGAAATCATCGCTTTTTTGCAAATTGAAACGGCTTTTTCTTGTTCTTGCCGGCGCAGCGATTATGGCTGTGAACATAAAAACTTTTGTGCGTTCTGGAAATCTTTTTCCGGGCGGATTTACGGGGCTTGCGCTTTTGATTCAGGAGGCGGTTCTGAAATTCAGCGGGCATAACGTTCCGTTTTCAGTTTTGGTTTATGCGCTGAATGTTTTTCCGGTGATAATCGGTTTTTTGTGGATTGGCAGAAATTTCACTTTTTATTCAGTTGTGATGATTGCGGTTTCCGGCTTGCTTACGGATTTTGTTCCTGAATTTTATCTTACGCAGGATGTTCTTCTTTGTTCAATTTTTGGAGGAATTTTAAATGCTGTTTCTATAAGTTTGTGTCTTTTTGCGGGAAGCTCTTCCGGCGGCACAGACTTTATTGCGATTTTTATTGCGGAAAAAACAGGAAAATCTGCCTGGAATTATATTCTTGCGTTCAATGTTGCAGTTCTTCTTGCGGCGGGATTGCTTTTCGGCTGGAACGCCGCGCTGTATTCAATTATTTTTCAGTTTGTTTCTACACAGGCTTTGAATTTGCTTTATAAAAAGTATGAAAAAACTACGCTGTTGATTATCACGGACAAGGATGAAGAAATTTACAGAATCATTCATGAGAAAACAAATCATGATGCTACGGTTTTTGTTGGCAAGGGCTGCTTTAAAAATGTTGAGCATAAGCTTTTGTATACGGTGGTTTCTTCTCAGGAAAGCGGCTCTCTTGAAAAATCAATCCGCAAGGCTGATCCGAACGCATTTATAAATGTTTTGCAGTCAAAAGATATTTTGGGAAGATTTTTTAAACGGGCGAACGACTAGGATTTTGAATATTTCAGGCTCATTTCTGAAATCATTTTTAGGATTGGCTCGCGGGATTCATCTGGAATTTTTCCCAGCGAATCAATGAAATTTGCGTATTTGTTCACGTGGGTCATTTCGTAAGGCGAATTGTTCTTTTCAAATCCTGTTACCAAGAATTCAACAGTTGTGTTTAATGCTCTTGCAAGTTTTACGGCTTTGTCTGCTGTTGGAATCGAGCCGTTTGTTTTCAGGTAGCTGCTTATTGTGTGTTCGTTTATGCCGGTTTTGTCAGCAAGTTCTTTTGTTGTTATTGCAGAAATTTTTATAGCTTCTCTTAGATTTTCAGCAAAAGTCATAATTTCATTTTAAAAAAAATTACCCGCAAATTTGTTAAATAAGTAAAATTTTACTAGAACGGTTTCAGGTAGTATTATTTTGTCATTTTGCTTCTTCTTTATGTTTTATGAAAAAAATATATTGACATCTGAAAAAGTAAAAACTAATATAGTTATCGATAGCTAACTTTTTTGCATTATGAACGCTCAATTTTTGTTGGCTAAAGGAGAACGACCATTATGCCATTGCTTTTTGCTTCAATTGGAGATGAAGTTTCTATTACTGCCATAAATGGAACACAGGCTTCCAGACAGCATTTGTCGGACATGGGCTTTTCAGAAGGCTCTAAAATTATGGTGATTCAAAAGATTCCAACGGGATTAATTGTTAAGGTGAAGGAATCGCGCATTGCTTTGGACAGAAGCATGGCGTCAAAAATCCAGGTTGCTTAAGGTCAATAAATTGTTAGGAGAATAAATATGGGCACTTTAAAAGATGCGAGTGTGAATTCTACTGTAACAGTTGTAAAGCTGAACGGTGAAGGTGCGCTGAAACGTCGTCTTATGGACATGGGATTTACAAAAGGCTGCAAGGTTTTTATTAGAAAAGTTGCGCCGCTGGGTGATCCTGTGGAAGTTACAATCCGCGGATATGAGCTTTCTGTACGCAAAGCAGATGCGGAAAACATTGAAGTTGAATAATTGTAAAAAAGAGGAAAATTGAAATGAGTACAAAAATTGCTCTTGCAGGAAATCCGAACTGCGGAAAGACAACAATGTTCAACTCCCTTACAGGTACAGTTCAGTACGTTGGAAACTGGCCTGGAGTTACAGTTGAAAAGAAAGAGGGCCGTGTAAAAAGCAACAAGGATTTGATTGTTACTGACCTTCCTGGAATTTATTCGCTTTCTCCTTATACAAGCGAGGAAGTTGTTTCGCGCGATTATCTTGCTTCAAATGAGCCTTCTGCTGTAATTGATATTGTTGATGCGACAAACATTGAAAGAAACTTGTATCTTACAACACAAATTCTGGAGCTTGGAAAACCTGTTGTAATCGCATTGAACATGGTAGATGCTCTTAAAAAATCCGGTGATAAAATTGACAGCAAAAAACTTGCTGAAAAACTGGGATGCAAAGTAGTTGAAACAGTTGCTCTTCATGGAAAAGGTGTGAAGGAAGTTGCTGAAGCTGCGGCTCAGGCTGCAACTGAAAAGGCTGTTGCGCCGGCTGCTTGTTTTGCTGCCGATGTTGAAAAGGCGATTGGCGAAATTGAAAGCCTTCTTCCAGCATCTGTTGAAGCGGCTACAAAACGATGGACAGCGATAAAAGTTCTTGAGCGCGACAACGTCATTCTTGAAAAACTTAATCTGGATTCAGCCGCGAAAGCTAAAGCCGAGGAAATTACAAAATCTCTTGAAAAAGCTCATGACGATGATATCGAGTCAATTATCACAAACGAGCGCTATAATTATATTTCTTCAGTTTTGAAGGGCGTTCTTGTGAAGTCTGGAAAAACAATGACAACTTCAGACAAGATTGACCGGATTGTTACAAACCGAATTTTGGGAATCCCGATTTTCCTTGCGGTCATGTGGTTTGTTTACTGGGTTGCTGTTTCAACTGTTGGTTCTATGGGAACAGACTGGGCTAACGATGTTCTGTTCGGAGAATGGATTCAGGGCGGAACTCAGACTTTGCTTGAAAATGCGGGCGCAAATCCAGTTCTTATTGACTGTGTTGTAAACGGAATTCTTGGCGGACTTGGCGCTGTTCTTGGATTTATTCCTCAGATGGCGGTTCTTTTCATTCTTCTTTCTATTCTTGAAGATGTTGGTTATATGGTTCGCATTGCGTTCGTAATGGACCGTGTTTTCAGAAAATTCGGACTTTCTGGAAAATCATTTATTCCGCTTCTTATAAGTTCTGGATGTGGAATTCCTGGAATTATGGCAAGCCGCACAATTGAAAATGAAAACGACCGCCGCATGACAATTATGACAACAACTTGGATTCCTTGCGGTGCGAAACTTCCTGTAATTGCGATGATTGCTGCTGTTATCGCCACAAAATTCACTCATTCAGACGGTTCTTGGGTTGCTCCTGCTATGTATGCGATTGGAATTGCATGTGTTCTTCTAGCTTCTATTATTCTTAAGAAAACAAAATATTTCCATGGACCAGCCGCCCCATTCATTATGGAACTTCCGCAGTACCATATTCCGCAGCTTAAGACAGTTCTTCTTCATACTTGGGAAAGATTGTGGTCATTCATTAAAAAAGCCGGAACTATTTTGTTCCTTGCTTGTCTTGTAATGTGGTTCCTTTCTAGCTATGGCTGGGAATCAAGGGCAGAAGTCGCAGAAGCTGAAACAGCAGTTGAGGCTTCCGCAGAATCTTCAGTGGCTGCGGAAGTTGCTGATGTTGCTGAAGCGGCGCCGGAAAAAGTTTCATTCGGACTTGTTGAAGATCCAAACGATTCAATAATGGCTAAAGTTGGCGGCGTTCTTAGATATGCGTTCATTCCTCTTGGATTTGGCGGAGAAAACGGCGGATGGCAGTGTGCTGCTTCTGTAATTTCAGGTTTCTCTGCAAAGGAAGGAATTGTTACAACAATGGGCGTTCTTGCCGGTGCAACAGACGAGGATACTGAAGCTCTTGCGGGCGCAGGAAATGTTTCTGATGTTCTTCCTGGAGAAGATTCTGGCGATGCAGGTTCAGAACTTGCGGAAGGTGAAGAGTCTGAAGAAGAAGGAAGCGCAATCCGTGCTGTTGACGCAATTGCAAAATGGTTCCCGACAGGACTTGTTGCATTCTGCTTCCTTTTGTTCAATTTGCTTGATTCACCGTGTCTTGCGGCTATTTCTACAATGGCAAACGAACTTCACAACCGAAAATGGTTCTGGTTTGCAATTTTGTTCCAGAATGCATTTGCATATATTGTAACGCTGATTGTTTATCAGCTTGGAACTTTGTTCACCCAGGGACATTTTGGAGTTGGAACAGTATTCGCCTTCATCTTCTTGATTGCGATTTGTTTCGGACTTTTCAGAAAAAATCCTTATGCAGAAATGGATTCAAAAAAATCAATGGCTGCATAAATTGTAAAAATATCAGCTGAAAATTTACAGTTGGTTCGGAGGGCACAGTGCGGAATATGTACTGTGCCTTTTGTTTAAAAGGTTGAATGCCGAGTTTTTTGCGAAAAAAATAAAAGCGTAGGCAGATTTACAGTTTGCGAAGATTTTTGGCGATTGAATTAATAAGAGTGCGGAGCACCAGAATTAATACAAGCGAAGCGCGAGCCAAATCCATCTGGAGCAAATTGGAAATATGCCGAAAGCGTTCTTTCAGAATTTGTAAAAAAATTTAGCATTCGGGCTAAAAAACTGTCTCGGAGGACTTTATATGATTGCAAATATTATTCTTGTTTCACTTATTGTTTTTTGGGCTGGTTTTGTGCTTTTTTCAGTTTTGAAGAAAAAGCGTCGTGAAAAGAAGAGCGGAATTCCGGTCGGCTGTTATTCCTGCAAATGTTTTCAAAGCGGAATGTGCAAATTTCATTGCGAGGCAAAAAAATGATTGTGAATATTGTTATTATTGCTGTTTTGGTGCTGATTGCATTTGGCGGAATCAGGACTGTTATAAAAAATGCGCATGGAGAAAGCTGCTGCAGCGGCGGAAATACAGAAATCCCGGTGAAACCAGCGGACCGAAACAAGAAAAATTATCCTTATAAAACAACCATTATAATAGAAGGAATGAAATGCGATAATTGCGCAAAACGAATTCAAAACAGACTAAATTCAATTGGAATGTGGGCAAAAGTCAGCTTCAAGAAGAAATCCGCAGTTGTTTTATTTAAGGAAAAAAATTCTGAAGATCTTATAAAGAAAACAATTTTGGACGCAGGCTACAAGGTTTCAGAGAATTCTTAAAATATTCTTAAAATGCAATTGTGCTTATGCTGAAAAAAATGCGATAATTGCCGCAAGGTTTTTATATGACATTTATTCAGAGTATTTTTTTAGGACTTTTGCAGGGAATTGCAGAATTTCTTCCTATTTCTTCTAGCGGACATCTTGCCGTTGTTCAGAATATTTTTGGGCTTGATGATATTCCGTTGCTGTATGATGTTTTTTTGCATCTTGCGACATTGCTTGCTGTCTGCATTTATTTTAGAAAATCAATCTGGGCGCTTCTGAAGGTTTTTGGCCGGTTGATTGCGCGAAAACCAGCTCCTGCAGAAACCGATGAGAATGATATTCTTTGCGGAACTGAAGAGCGTGGAAGAAAAACTATTCTTGCGTTGATAATTTCTACTATTATAACAGGCGCGATTGGCGTTGGAACTAGCAAATTGATTCCGAATCTTTCTATAAAAATTACTTGCGCCGGTTTTTTGGTAACTTCCTGCCTGCTTATTATTTCTTCGCTTATTGAAAAAAAATCTGCTGAAAAGCTTGCGGACGCTCCAAAATCTGAATCAAAAGGAATTTCGGTTTTGCAGGCGGTTGTGATTGGCTTTATGCAAGGTGTTGGAACTTTGCCTGGAATAAGCCGTTCGGGTTCTACAATTGCGGGCGCGCAGTTCTGCGGAGTGGAGCGAAGCGCGGCTGGAGAATATTCGTTTCTTGTTTCGATTTTTGCGATTCTTGGAGCTTTTGTTCTTGAATTGAAGGATTTGGGAGAAGTTTCTTCTTCAATTGGCGCTGGTGTTGTGGTTGCCGGTTGTGCGGCGGCTTTTGTTTCTGGCTATTTTGCGTTGGCCTGCCTGATGAAAATCATAAAAAAGGGCAAGCTTGAATGGTTCGCCGCATATTTGATTCCTGCCGGAATTTTGGGAATGATTTTCTTGAAATAGTTCGGGCTATTTTTCGCCAAGGCTTGCCATTTTAAAATATCCTGTAAGAAATTTGTAAAAATTTTCAACGTGACTGTTTTCGGCTTTGTTTTTCTTGCAGGTTATTAAAATATCTCGCTTGCAGTCAGGATTTAAAATTTTCAGAAGTTTGACTCTTGACGTATCCAGCGCGCCCCACGAAAATTCCGGCCAAAATCCAATTCCTATGTTCGCGGCAATCATGTTTTTTACAGAAGCTGGATTGTCGCTTTCAAAAATTATATTCGGCTTTATTCCGGCGTCCGCGCAGTATTTGTCGCAAATTGAACGCAGGTGTTTTGAGCCGAGCAGCGCAATGAATCCCCATTTGTTGCACACAGATTTTATTTCTTCAAATGTGATTTCGTTTTTTTCTTTGAATTCTGCAATATTTGGAACTGCCAGATAAATTTTTTCTGTGCAGACAAAACTTGCGTCCGTGTTTTTTTCGCTTTCCTGATTTTGCGCTGAAATTGTGGTTGTTATGCGGATGTCATCCAGGTCATTTTTTTCGTTCTGGTGAATCTGGATGTGAAGCGCGTCATCGATTTTCTGGTACTCGATAATTGCTTCTGTTACAAGAGAAGATGCGGCCAGAACATTCAGGTGGATTGTTGCATTTTCAGTTTTTGCCATTTCCCTTAGGTTTTGCGGAAGTTCGTTCAGGCTTTTCAAAAGCGGCTCAAGCTTTTCGTAGAAATATTTTCCGTATGGCGTAAGGACAATGTTTCTGCCTTTTGAGGAAAACAGCGGAACTTCCAGCTCATTTTCCAGCCTGTGGATTGCCTGCGTTAATGCCGGCTGCGCAACATGAAGAATTTCCGCGCTGCGTGTAACATGCTGAGTTTTTGCCACTTCAATAAAATAACGGAGTTGTGTCAGTTCCATAAGTTTTCCTTTTAATAAAGCTGAATTTATAATTTTGCAAATTCTGAAAAATCGCTCCCGGCGGATTTCAATTTGCTCCAGACGGATTTGGCTCGCGCTTCGCTTGTAAAGATTTGGGTTGCGTTGCAACTTTAATTGGTTTAATCGCCAAAAGTCTTCACAAATTGCTATCCGCCTACGCTTTTATCGTATTTCAATAAAATTATAAATTCAGCTTTATTAATAACATAGATATTATTGAAAAAAGAATCAAGTTATTTATTAATAATTAACAGTTATTAATATGATAAAAAAGATATATTAGAAGTTATTAAAAAAAAACGTTATCTTATAAACGAAAAGAGGTAGAAAAATGGCTGAAATCTTAGAATCTGTAATGCTTATTTGTTTTGGACTTTCCTGGCCAATCAATGTATGGAAAAACATTAAATCAAAGACTGCTAAAAATATGAGCTTGAAATTTATTCTTTTGATAATTGTTGGCTACATTGCAGGAATTATTGCAAAACTTTCAAAGGGTGCAGTTAATTATGTTCTTGTCGTTTATATTCTTAATCTTGCAATTGTCAGTGTAAATGTTGTTGTTTACTTTGTAAACAAGCGCTATGACCAGGCTCGTGCTGTAGCTGTAAAAAATCAGCCAGTTGCTAACATGAAGAATGTTGGCTAAATATTTCTTTTCTGCTAAAAAACTTCGTGCTATAATCAGTGCGGAAGGTTTTATGACAGAAAAAGAGAAAATGCTTTCGGGCAAGGTTTATGATTACACTGATGCGGAATTAGTTGAGCTTCGAGGAAATGCTCATAAACTTTGCTTTGATTACAATCAGACTTACGAAACAGAAGTTGAAAAACGTCTAGATATTTTGAATAAATTGCTTCCAGAACATGGAAGCAATTTGTATTTACAGGGACCGGTTCAGTTTGACTACGGAAAATTCACTTCTTTCGGAAATAACTGCTATGCAAATTTCAATCTTGTGATTTTAGACTGTGCGCCGGTTTCGGTTGGGGACGATGTTTTTTTCGGACCGAACTGTTCAATTGTAACGCCGGTTCATCCTCTTTTGAATGAGGAAAGAAGAACTAGGCAGATGCCGGATGGAGCTTTTCGCGCTACGGAATATGCAAAACCAATCTCTATAAAATCTGGCTGCTGGCTTGCGTCGAATGTGACTGTCTGCGGTGGAGTGACAATCGGGGAAAACTGCGTGATTGGCGCTGGAAGCGTTGTTACACGCGATATTCCACCAAACAGCCTTGCGGCGGGAGTTCCTTGCCGCGTAATCAGAACTCTTTCAGAAAAAGATTCTTTGCGGGAAATTTTTCCTAATAAGTAACTTCTCCGTCGTGTTTCAGCAGCGAAGAACTGCTTATGTTGGGAAGCGCGGCGATTTCTTTTAGAAGTTCGTTGTCTTTTTCAGATTTTATTTCAAGAACAAGGTCTGTTCTGTTGTTTGCAAGAGAACATGACTTTGTTGTGAAATTTGAGCAGTATTTTTTAGCAATTGAAACAACTTTTTCTTCTATATCATAGCCTTCTCCGCTTACAAGAAGAATTTTTGCGGCTTTTGCCACAGGAACTTTTTCAAAGACAATGAGCGCAACGGTTACAATAAAGGAAAGCGCAAATGCGATTTCTGCTTGGCCGGCACCGGTTATAATTCCGCAGGAAATTGACCAGAAAAGAAAGATTAAATCCATAGGGTCTTTTATTGCTGTTCGGAACCGAACGATTGAAAGCGCGCCGACCATACCGAGCGACACAACAACGTTTGATTGCATTGTCAGGATTATTCCTGCGGTAATAAGATTTATTACCGCCAGCGAAATATTGAAATTCTTTGAGTAGAATGTTTTTCTTGTTAGAATTCTGTACGCAATGAATATGTAGACAGAAAATACTGCTGAAATTGCAAAAACAACCAGGATGTTTTCCGGCGTCATATCATAGCGGGAGAAACCTTCGATAAATGATTTTTTGAAAATGTCTTTAAAAGTTGTCATATTAACTCCGTTAAATTATTGAGCCTTGCAAGTTGTATTTTCTGCATAGGTAATATTTTGAAAATGAAGTCTGGCGAAGCATTCCTGTCTGCAGAAGCGATGAAATGTAGTCAGGAATAAGTTCGTCGAATTTTACTTCCATCATATTTATATTTTTTTCCATTACGGGGCGGAAAGCTGTTGTTCTGCTGAAAAATCCTTTTATGTCGGAAGAGCTTCGTATGTTTCTGTCGAATGTTACGCGGACGTTTCCGATTTTATATACGTAAGGCACTCGTTCGTATGCGACAATGCAGACTGGCTTCAAGTCTGAGTAGCGCATTTTTGAAACAAGTTTTTTCAGCAGGTATGGAGAATCGCTGTGAAGTTCTGGAATTTTTCCGTTCATTATTGTTTCGCAGTCTTCTTCTGAAAGCGGGCAGCTTAGCTTCAGAGTTTTTGAATTTTCCTTTTGCTTCAGTTCCAGGGAAATTCTTTCCGCGCTGCAGTTGTAAATTCTGATTCTGAATTTTTCGCGTGGATCGGTGCCGTCTTCGTTTTCGTGGTAGCAAGTGTTGTAGATGTCGTCAAAATAAATGCTTCTTATTGAATAAGTTCCGTTTTCTCCTGCGTGCGGATCAAGCGTGAGCAGGGCGCTGGCTCTTTTTTCCAGCATTGTGAGAATAATTTCTGGAGAAACATATTTGTATTCGTGTCTGTACTTGTTCATCTCTAAAAATAGTTTAAAATTAATTAATCCAAAAATAGACTAATATTTTACATAGAATTTACATTCTTTTTGCATTTTAGTAAATAGGTTTAAGCAGATGAACTTATTATTTTTAATGTTTTTGAATTGTTTTTTTTGAAATAATATTTATACTTTTTTATATGCTGATAAAAAGTTCAAAAGTGCGGCGTAGAATTATCTATGGATTTATGCTTTTTTCTATGATTCTGTTTTTTATTGCTTCTGCGGTGAATCATATTACGGTTGAAAAGTGCAGAAAACTAAATCTTCCGGTTTTGTATATTGTAACAGAAAACAACAGGCGCATTTCAAAGAAGGATTCTTATGTTGACGCAAGCTATGTTCTTGGGGAATTTTCCGGAAAATGCAAAATCCGCGGGCATGGAAATACAACTTGGGTTACCAGGGAACTTTACAAGAAGCCGTATCTTTTGACATTGAAGCAGAATGCGCCGCTGGCCGGGCTTCAGAGCGGAAAAAAATGGATTTTAATGGCAAACACAGCGGATAAGTCCGCGCTCAGAAATTTTTATGCGGAAAATTTGGCAAAAAACGCGTGGAATAATTTTAAATGGACTCCTTCAAGCCGGTTTGTTACGCTGATAATCAACGGAAAGTACAGCGGCCTTTATGCGCTTACAGAAAAAGTTGAAATGGAGCCCGGAAGACTTGCGGAATATTGCGGAACAGGCTCGTTTCTTGCGTGCGTGAATTCGCGCATGGACAAAGAATATAATTTTGTTTCTCAACAAGGTTTTAAGTTCAGCATACGCTCGCCAAAGGCCTCGCAGGATACATATATTTCCTGGCACCGCATTCTGCAGTCGTTTGAAGATAAAATTTATTCAGGCTTGGACTGGAATGAATCGGAGCTTGGAAAATACCTTGATTTGGATTCATTTGTTGACTGGTTTATTATAAATGACTTTTCAAAAAATCATGATGCTAAGTTTCAGGCTTCGTGCTTCATGTATTATGACACAGATTCGGAAAAACTTTTTATGGGGCCGGCTTGGGATTTTGACTTGGCGTTCGGAAATATTTCCTGGGATGACTGCGAGAAAACCGATGGATTTCTGGTCAACACGAACGGATGGTACGCTCGCCTTTGGGAACTGGAATCGTTCAGAAGAGCTGTTAAAAAACGTTGGAATGAAAGAAAAAGCGTTGTCTTGGATTCAGAGAAATGGCTTAACGAGCAAAGTTTTATCTTGAAAAATGCAATTGAACTGAACGAGCGTGTTTATCCGGCGTTTGGAAAACGGCAGTGGCCTCATGCGAAAGGCTGGAAGAAGCGGAAAAACCACAAGATGGAAGTTGAATATTTTTCAAACTGGATAAAAAACCGTTATTCCTGGTATGACGAGGCTGTGAACCAGCTTTAAAAGCAAAGCTGGCTTGCGCAGTTCGTTGACTAGAGAATGTTCTTTCCGTTAAAATTAATAGATTATGGAAGTTTTTTTTGGTATATCAGCTGCGGATGGAACAGGAATCGGACCGGCGTTCAGAATTCCTGACGTTGTAAAAAGAGTAATTCCTCAAAAAAAAATAGATAAAGCTCAGCTTGAAAATGACTGGGCTCGTTTTGAAAAAGCTATAAATTCTGTTACGGCTGATGTTTCTTCAAAGTTGGAGCAGCTTCCAAAGGACAAAAAAGCTGATATTCAGCGTGAAATTTTTGAAACTTACATATTGATGCTAGCGGATCCTGTTTTTCTGAAAGAAGTCCGGGATTATTTTGAGTTGAATTTGTACAACATTGAGTATGCCGTTAATTTCAAGGCGGAAGAGTACGCTTCTAGGCTTCGCAATGCTGGCAACGAATATCTGGCTGAACGCGCGCAGGATATAACTGATATTTTCGGGCAGGTTTTGAATGAAATGCTCGATATTCATCCGTTTGATATTACGCAGGTTCCGGATGGAAGTGTAATTGTTACAACAACGCTTAGTCCTACTGACACAATTGTTCTTTCAAAGAAAAAAATTGCCGGGCTTGCGCTTACGGAAGGCGGTCTTTCGAGCCACGTTGTGATTCTTGCGCGCAATTTTGGAATTCCTACAGTTGTCGGGCTGAATGAAAAAAGCATAAAGAAGAAAATTCAGAACGGCGAAATTGTAATTGTTGATACTGAAGCCGGCGAAATTCTTGTTGAGCCTGATGAGCAGACTTTAAATGATTTTAAGCTGAAAATTCAGAATGAGCAGGCGGAGCAGAAACTTCTTGATGAATATCTTGGCAAACCTGCGCTTTCAAAAGACGGTGTTGAATTTAAAATCTATGCGAATATCGGTTCTCCGGAAGAAGCGGAAATGGCTGCGAAATGCGGCGCGGATGGAATCGGGCTTTTCAGAACGGAATTTTTGTATATGAGCATGGCGGACGGAGCGCATCATGTTTCGGCGCGGGCTTTTGACGAGGAAAAGCAGTTTGAGGCATATAAAAAAGTTCTGCAGACTATGGATGGAAAACCGGTTACAATCAGAACGCTTGATGCCGGTGGCGATAAATTTATAAATTCAGTTGATATGCCGCATTTTGAGGAGAAAAATCCTCTTATGGGAATGCGCGCCGTCCGTTTAAGCCTGGCTTATCCGCAGATTTTTAAAACTCAGCTAAGGGCTTTGTACCGGGCGAGCGTTTATGGAAATTTGCGCATTATGATTCCGCTGATTACTTCTACGGAGCAAGTTGAAAAATGTCTTGAAATTGCAGAATCTGTGCGAAACGAATTAAGGACTGATGGTATAAAAATCAATGAAAAAGTTCCAATTGGAATAATGGTTGAAACCGCGGCGGCGGCTCTTACGAGCGACTGTCTTGCGAAGGTCAGTGATTTCTTTTCGCTTGGAACAAATGATTTAACGCAATATACGCTTGGCGTTGACCGGGAAAACTCAAATGTCAGCAATTTGTACGATGAATTCAATCTGGCTGTTTTGCGGCTTATTGATATGACTATTGTTAATGCGAAAAAGGAAAATATTCCGGTTTCGGTTTGCGGTGAAATGGCTAGCCGGCATGATAGTATTCTTGTGCTTGGCGGAATGGGAATCAGAAAACTCAGCATGGGTTCTAAAATGATTTGCCGTGCAAAAAAATTGCTTTCTCAGTTTACAATTGCTGAGCTTCAGGCGATTTCTTCAAAAAAATTAAATAAGCTTTAAAGGAAAAAAATGGCAGAAGAAAAAAATATCAACGAAGAAAATTTAGAAAACGAGCAGGAAATTCTTGAGGACGATGGCCTTGAGGAACGTTTTAATGGAATTGCCCGCAAAAAGTATGAAGGAACGCCGCTTCTTGTTATTGCTGGGCGCCCTAATGTGGGAAAATCTACGCTTTTCAACAGATTTCTGCAGCGGCGGCTCGCAATCGTTGATCCAACGCCTGGTGTAACTCGAGATCCTGTTGAAGCGGTTGCAATGTTGAGTGGAAAGCCGGTTCATCTTATGGACACAGGCGGTTATAAACTTACGCGCGATGTTGGAACTATGGAAGCTGTTCTGGATGACCTGGTTGTTGAGCGTTCCCTTGAAATGATAAAAAAAGCGGATTTGATTTTGCTTTTGCTGGAAGCTGGCCAGATTACAGGCGAGGACGAGGAATTCATTCAGGAGCTGAGGCCGTATTGGAACAAAGTTGTTGCAGCTGTTAATAAAACTGAAGGCGGAAGAAACGAAAGTGTCGCGTGGAATTTTGCACAGTTCGGATTCAAAAAGATGTTTTTCATTTCAGCGCAGCACGGCGACAATATTTCTGAACTTTCTGATTATTTGGTTTCAAG
Source organism: Treponema sp. (assembly GCA_050873685.1). Classification (GTDB taxonomy): domain Bacteria; phylum Spirochaetota; class Spirochaetia; order Treponematales; family Treponemataceae; genus Treponema_D. The sequence goes on along the minus strand of JBNMJH010000008.1, from coordinate 20,722 downwards.
GCTGGATTTTTCAAAGGTAAAGGAAATTTCTGTTGAAGAGCCAATCCGGATTGCAATTATGGGAAAACCGAATACAGGAAAATCAACGCTTTCAAATCGGCTGACTCATTCAAACGCTTCGATTGTTTCAAATTACGCTGGAACGACCAGAGATACGGTTGAAGGCGGCTTTGAGTACGGCGGAAAGAAATTTCAGGTTTTGGACACAGCAGGAATCAGGCGAAAGGCTAAGGTTCATGAAAATGTTGAGTATTATTCAGTTAATCGTGCAATAAAAACTTTGGACCGCTGCGATGTTGTTTTTCTGATGATTGATGCTATGGAAGGACTTGCCGAGCAGGACAAGAAAATTTGCAGCCTTGCATATGAGCGTGGACGCGGAATTATTTTTGTTCTGAACAAGTGGGATTTAAAAGAAGACCAGAGCAGAAAAGTTATAAAAGACACAAAAAAATGGATAAACATTATGTTTGGCCAGATGGAATTTGCGCCGATTCTTACGCTTTCTGCGCTGGAGGGAACTGGAATAAAAGCTTTGCTGAACGAATGTATCGAGCTTTACAACCAGCTTAACCACAAAATTCCTACAACAGCGCTTAATATGGCGCTGAAAGACTGGCTTTTCAAATATCCGCCGCCGGCAAGCAAAACTGCGCATTTCAAAATCCGCTATATGACGCAGAAAAGCGTAAATCCGGTGAATTTTATAATTTTTGCAACTCGGCCGGAAGTTGTTCCGGAAACTTATGTTACTTACTTGAAGAATAGAATTCGCCAGGACTTAGGGTTTGACAAAATTCCTGTTCAGCTGGAAATGAAAGCCAGCCGAAAAAAATGGGAAGACAGGGAATTCAGCAATTAATGTATTCAATAGGCCAGGTTGAAGAAATTACAGGTGTAAAAGCTCATGTTTTGCGCTACTGGGAAGAAATTATTCCCGGATTTGCGCCGCTGAAGGATATTGGCGGCCGCAGAATTTATTCACAGCGGGAACTGGAGCTTGTGATGCGCCTGAAATTTTTGATTTACGAAAAGAAATTTACTATTGAAGGCGCGCGCGACCAGCTGATTGCGGAAATTGATTCTGTCAATGACAATGCGGAACTTATTCATCAAATCAGCGAGCTTAGGAAAGATTTGACGAATTTGTATTTTGAAATAAAAAATTTTGCAAAAAAATAAAATTCAAAGACTGAAAATTTGATTATGAAAAAAGAAAATTCTAATGAAAACAAATGGTACGACAATTTCAAGAAGAAAAAATCTTCAAAAATTTCTGCTGAAAAAATAGAAAGAAAGGAATTTAACAAGGAACGCGATAAATTTTTTGATGAAAAACGGCGCGGCGTAGACAAAAAAAATAAAATTCAGCAGATTTATGAAAAATCTTCGGACAAAGCTGTTTTTTCAAAAGCTGACGCAAAAATTCTGGAAAGCAAAAATATGTTTGACTTTAAAAATCTTCCGGAAGATGCGGTGAAAGTTCTTGAAAATTTTGATGAAATTGTGCAGGGCGTTCGTCCTTTGAACAGCCGGCAGATGCAGAATCTTTCAAAAGACATCCGGGCGCTTTCGCATCAGCTTACAGACGAAAGAAATACACGCCGCGCTGGATATATGAATGCGAACCAGGAGCTTTCAGCTTATATCCGCTATTTTACATGGTGGAATCTTGTTCGCCTTACAAGAGTTTTTTCAAATATTTCTTCAAATTCTTTTGCTTTGAATGACGGCGATGTAGTTCTGGATATTGGTTCCGGTCCTCTTACAGTTGTTTCTGCGCTTTGGCTTAGCCGCCCTGAACTTAGAAATAAAAAGCTCACGGTTTACGCAATGGATATTTCGCAGAGCACAATGGCTGTCGGTGAAGATTTGTATCTTTCAATCGCGGCAAAAGCTCTGCCTTCTGATGAAAATTCTTTGCCGCATTGGAATATAGTCCGTGTAAAAGGCGGAATTGGAACTTCAATCCGAAAAAAAGCGAATTTTATTTCTTGCGCAAATATGTTCAATGAGCTTTACCAGAAAGAGCATGAAAGTCCTGAAAAAATCGCGGACGCTCAAATACAAAATCTTCTTTCGTATGCGGATGAACGGTGTTCATTTTTTATTGCTGAGCCGGGAATGCCTGTTTCAGGACGATTTATCAGCTTGATGCGTGAACGTTTTATAAAAAACAATCATCCGGTTGTTGCGCCGTGCCCGCATCAGGGAATTTGTTCAATGGACGGAAATCATGCCCGCTACGGAGGAAGCGCAAAGTGGTGCAATTTTTCATTTTCAACAGAAAACGCGCCGAAAAAACTTTTGAAACTTTCAGAAAGCGCTGGACTTCCGAAAGAACGTGCTGTAATCAGCTTTGTCTTTGCCGGAGCAAAAGGCAGCCTTTCAAAAACTGAAAATTCTGAAAAAACTTTTTTTGTGAATGTTGTTTCCGACCCGATTTTGCTTCCGTCCCGCAAGGCTGGATTTTATTCTTGCTCGCAGAAAGGAATGGTTCTTCTGGTTGATGGCGGCGGAAAAAAGCTGAAATCAGGAGACAAAATAAAAATGTCCATGCAGAAAAGCACGGACATTCTGGAAAAAGATAAAAAATCAGGCGCAGTTTTGATTACAGTTTAGTTTTTGTCATCTGCAAAGATTTTTTTAATCTGGTCTTTGTAGATTTCTGTAAGCCTGTAGCGCATAATTTCCTGTTTTGCGGAAAGTTCCACTCCAACTTCAAAAGGTTTTGTAATCAGGGCGAATTTGTTGATTCGCTCAAACATTTTGAATCCATTTTTTGAGTTGATAAGCGAGCTTATTTCGCTTTCAAAAAGTTTTTGAATTGATTCTGAGTTGATTAAATTTTCGTAAGTGTCGAACTGAATTCCGTTTTCCGCGGCGAAATTCTTCACTTCGTCTTCTTCTACAAGAATCAGCGCGCCAAGATAATGCTTGTCCTGGCCGACTACAACAGCCTGCCGGATGTAGCGAGATTCAGAAAGTTTCAGCTCAATCGGGAGCGGCTCAACGTTTTCTCCGCCAAGCAGAACGATTGTGTCCTTTTTTCGTCCTTTCAGAACAATTTCGTCGTGGATTGAAAGATATCCCAAATCGCCTGTGTCAAGCCAGCCGTCTACGGTCATTGTTTTTGCGGTCAAATCTGGACGTTTGTAATAGCCCTGCATAACTGTTGGGCCTTTTATTTGAACTGCGCCGAACTGGCCACGCTTCAGGACAAATCCGTCGTCGGGGTCAACAATTCTGCATTTTACACCGCGGATTGGCGAGCCGACGTTTCCAAAAACTGGAGCGGCAATTGGGCGTACTGAAATAACTGGCGCGGTTTCTGTAAGCCCGTATCCTTCCACGATTTTTACGCCGATTGCCCAGAAGAAATCATCAAGCACTGGTGGATAAGCGCCGCCGCCGGCAATTCCAGCGCGGAAATTCGTTCCGAGCATGGCTTTTATTTTTCGGAATACAAGCAGATTTCCTAAAAGCTTCAAAGGCCAGAGCAGGCTCCACGGAATAATGAACGCAAACCACCATGCAACTGTGTAATATCTGGTGAAGCAGACATTCTGGTTGAACATAAGCCGGTGCATTCTGCTGTGAAGAATTGCGACTTTTGTAAAGAAATTGAACAGCGCGTTCACGATACCGCCGGTTTTTCTCATTTTTCGAAGAATTCCGTCGTAAACAGCTTCAAAAACGCGCGGAACGGCAGGAAGCAATGTTGGATTCAGTTTTTTTAAATCTGCAAGAAGAATGCTTCCGATTGGTTTTGAATAGCAAAGCGAGCCACCCTGAATAAGGATTACATATTCAACTTCACGCTCGAAAACGTGCCAGACAGGAAGAACAAGAAGCGCTTTTTCGCCGGGATTTATCATGATTCGCTCTGGAAGCTCTTCCAGCTGGGCAAGAAAATTTCCGTGGCTCAGCATTACGCCTTTTGGAGTTCCGGTTGTGCCTGATGTAAAAATAATGCAGGCAAGGTCGGAGTTTTTTCCTTTTTCAAGTTCGTTTTCAACTTCGTCTTTGTGTTCAATTCGGAATGTCTGGCCGAATTTCAGGATTTCTGAGAATGAATAAATTTTCACGCCGTTGTTTTGCGCTTCGGCAAGAATTTCTTCAGTCGGCTCGTCGAATACGATTATTTCCTTTATAAACGGAATTTTTTCTTTTATTGAAAGAATTTTCTTCACCTGGGCAGAATTTTCTGTAACGATATATTTTGTTTCCGTAATCGTAAAAATTGCTTCCAAATCCAGAAGAGTTGCATCGCATCCGCGTGGAACATCTGTTGCGCCGATTGCCATGATTCCCATGTCAGCCTGAAGCCATTCCTTTCTGTTGTCGGAAATAAGTCCGATTAAGTCTCCGCGTTTGATTCCTATTGAAAGAAGTCCCGCTCCAAAATCAAGGGCTTTCTGGTAAAGCTCGCGGTATGTTACCGGTTCAAATTCTCCGTCTTTTCTGCGTGAAAATTGAGCGACAGTTTCCGGCCATTCCGTTGCAGACTTTCTTAATAGTTTTGGTACTGTTTGTTCCATGATGTCTCCAAATAGTGATAAAACGATTATAAAATCAAATTTCCTGTAAGGCAAGCAAAGAGAATTTTCTGCAGAATTTGCCAAAAAAAACGAATATGATATAATTGGAAAAATGAATTCTCAAGATTTAATAAAGTCTATTGTTGAAAATTTTTACGGTGATGAAAACTCAAATATCGCTTACTTTTGCTTGTCTGAAAATTTAATGAAAAAATGCGCGCCGAATTCTGATGCGCTTGAAATTGATTTGAAAACGCAAAGAGTTCCTTTAGCGCCTTTCCTGAGCATTCTTTTAAAGTCAAAGGTTTCCGACGAACTTTTGAAAAAATCGGCGTATAAACTTCAGTACGGAACGTTCAAGTCTTTTTTTAGGGACGGATTTCCGGAAGACCGAAGCGATTCTGTGATTCTTGAAGAAGTTGACTATGAAAAAATAAGAATGCGTGAAACAATTATCGCGCTTCTGAAAAAATGTTTCACTGGAAATGCGGTTATCTACAACGCCCAGCTTATGAGCGACGATGCTTTGAAAATTCTTATGCAGCTGGAAAATCTGCCGCTCAAGGGAAAATTTGTTTTTTGTTTCAATGCGCTTGAGCTGGATAAAAAAACTTCAGTCATGAAGGAATTTCTTCAGAAAATCAGCCGCCAGAACAATTATTATTCAATAAATACAATTGAAAAATTTTCAGCAGAAGAATTCAGTTTTGCGCCGGAAGAAAAGGAAACGGATTTTCATAAAATCTACAGAGAACTGCAATCTTACAGAACTTTTCTTGACATAGAAAAAGCTTACGAAATAATCAAGGAAATTGACCATTCAAATATTCTTTCAAAAGCAAATGTTGATGACGCGCGGCTTCTTTACTTGGAAATGGGAATTATCGCGTTTTATTACGGCGACACGGATTTTGCAAGTTTTTATCTGAACAATATTATTGAATATCAGATTGAAGATGAAATTGACTGCTATGCGTTGTATTATCTGGCAAATGTTTTCAGCCGGAAAAATATGAATTCGGTCGCGCTGAAATATATTGCCAAGGCAATCGCGAAATCAAAGAATTTTATGCAGCTTCCGGTTTATGCGCTTTCGGTTATGCTGGATTATATTATCACGGAAAAAACGGATTCGCAGTATTCTTCTGAAAAATATCTTAACGCGCTGGAGCAGCTTGAAAAATTCGGGCTTGCGAACAATCATATTTATACTTCGCTTGTTATTCCTTACGGCGTTATTTATGACGGAAATTTGCGGAAACAGATGTTCAGCCATGTTGAAAAAGCCATGTCTGACGCGGAAAAGATTGGAAACAAATTCGGCCTTTCTATCGCCTGCCATTGGATGGGAATTATGATGACAAACGAAGGGCGGAAGGAAGAAGCGGTTTTCTGGTACAAGAAATGCTTTGCTCTTCGGGAAGAAATGGGCGATTTTTATTCCCTGATGAAAGTAATCAATGGACTTTCGTATGAATATCTTATAGACACAAAATATGCTGATTCATACAACCTGATAAATGATGTTGTGATAAATATTTTTGACAACAAAGATTATTCAGAAATTATAATTACCTTGTACAATCTTGCGCGAACTTCTTTTTATTCAAGGAATTTTGAAATTTCTTCAGCGCTTTTCCAGACGATTTTCAATTTGCTTTCGATGTTCGATGTTTCCGACTTGTATATGAATTCTTTCTTGCCGGAATATAACGATGTTCTTGCGTACCGCGCGATGCTTGATTTTTACAACGGCGAATTTATGCGGGCGAAACTGAATCTTCACAATATGCAGAACAACGGAAAGCCGTTTTCTCCTATTGAAGAATTTGTGAAATTCTTTTTGGATGCGTGCCTTCAGCTGGAAGAAGACAACAAGGATGAGGCGGTAAGAATTTTTGAAAAATGCATTTCTGATTTTTTTTCGATTGGCGTAACGCAGGAACACAGAATTGTATTTATGATTTATGAATTTGCGAATTTCCTTGAAAAAAAAGGTTTCCACAAGGAGTCCGCTGAATATCTTTCCCGCGGATTTAAAATTGCGCAGGAAAAAAATCTTGTGAACTATACAAAAGGAAAAGAATCTGTTTCGCTGGAGGAATATCTTGCCGGCGCGCAGAAATTTCCGCCGTTAAAAATAAGTCTTTCCGCGCTGGAAGAAAAAGCTGAAAAAGAGCGCCTTTTGATTCAGCTTCACAAGCAGCTCCGAAATTCAAAATTTCTGAACAAAATTTCCACGAACAATGTGAACAATCTGGATGATTCGCGTTTTGCTTCAAATATTGTTCAGGCAGTTCTTGACTACACAATGGCGGACGCAGTTTTTCTTTCAGAGAAAAAAGAAAATCAATGGACAACACTGGGAGTTGCGCTCCGGGAAAATATAAAACAGCCTGCCGATTCTGAATGGGAAAATCTTGTGAAGTGCAAAAATCTTGTGGAGCAGAAGCTTTGCAAGTGCAACGAGCGCCAGCTGATTTTTGTGAATCTTTCAAAATTTGAGTTTGTGGGCGGAATGATTGTTTATCTTCAGAAGAAATTCCTTCTGAATTCCGAGGAGATGAACATAATAAATATTGCCGCCGCGAACATTCAGGCGCAGCTTGTAATGCTGAAGCAGAACGAGCATCTTGCGGTTATTTCCGCGACAGACCAGCTTTCTATGCTGAACAACAGGCGCGCGCTCCATGACCATCTGAGCCTTGAAAGCGAAATGATTCGCCGCTATGAAAAAAAACGCAACCTTTATATGCACGACGCGATTTCATTCATTGATTTGGATAATTTTAAGTATTACAACGACACGTTCGGGCATGAAGCCGGCGATTTGCTGATTGCGTCGTTTGCGCGGCTTCTTAAGGAAATTTACCGAAAAGTTGATTTTGTCGCACGTTTCGGCGGAGATGAATTTGTTGTGGTTCTTCCGAATACAAACTGCCAGGAAGCTGCCCGGGCTGCAGAACGGCTTTACGAAGGCCTTGAAAAGAAGGAGCATTTTCTTCCGGAGCTAGAAAAACTTATGGGCAAAAAGCTCGATATTCCGGAAGGCAAGAAGCTTGGCTTCAGCATGGGAATAAGCTCGAATTCTGACACCGAAAATATTTCTGATTTGGATACAACTATGACAAATGCGGACAAAGCGTTATATTATTCAAAGCAGCATAAAAAAGGCAGTGTGACAATCTGGGCTGATATCAAGGATGAATTCAATGAAAGCAAAATGCTTGCCATGCCTGAAAGGTAAACATAGATGACCCGAAAAAATATTTCGCAGGAAAAGATTATAAATGCGTTCTTGTTCTGTTCTTTTGACAAAAGCGCGGGCGCAACTTCAATGGCGGACATTGCTGAATACTTGGGAATAAAAAAAGCTTCGTTGTACAATCATTTTGAAAGCCGCGAGACAATGTATGCAATGACGCTGAAATATTGCAAGCGCGCGATAAATTCCTTCGCCTTTCTTCCTGAAAAATACATAACTCCAGATTTGTTTGAAAAAACAGATGTTTACGCGATTTTTAACAATCTGATAAAAAGGTTCGTTCAGTTTTATGAAGTTGAGCCGTTTTTTCAAATTTTCACGTTTGTTCATACTGAAAAATATTTTAACAAATTCGCGGCGGAAATTGTTGACGAGGAGCATTTTTCGCTTGAACTTGGAGTAAGCCAGATTTTGCTTCGTTACTGCGTTGAAAAAAAACTTGACCTTACGCCGGCGGAAATTGATTCTGCGGTGAAGCTTTACAGCTCGTGCCTTATGCAGCAGATTGACTTGTACATTATGCATAAGAAGGAAATTGTTCGGCAGAACCCGGAATGCGGAGCCGGAAGCCTTTTTGCGCTGCCTACGGATGAAGACGCGCTGGGCAAAATTTTCAACCTTTCAGAAAATTATTTAAGACGTTTATTTAAATAAGAAAGTTTCCGCTTTATTGTAAATAACATTTTTTTTGATTAGAATATAGAAAAGGAATTAAAAAATGATTTTTTCACCAACAGAAATACAAGAAACAGTTAGTATGTTCATGAAACAGAAGCTCGACATTCGTTGCGTAACAATGGGAATCAACTTGCTTGATTGCGCTGATTCGGACGCAAAAAAATCCTGCGCGAAAATTTATGACAAAATAATGAAAAAAGCCGGAAACCTTGTGAAAGTCGGCCAGGATATTGAAAAGGAATTTGGCGTTCCGATTATAAACAAACGTATTTCTGTAACGCCGATTGCACTGGTTGCAGGCGCAAGCGGAGCGAAGTCTTATGTTGAATACTGCAAGACTTTGGATAAATGCGCAAAAGAACTTGGCGTTAATTTTATCGGAGGATTTTCTGCGCTTGTTCAGAAAGGAATTACTCCGGCAGACAGAATTCTTATTGAATCAATTCCAGAAGCTTTGGCGGAAACAGATTTTGTATGCTCTTCAGTGAACGTTGGAACCACAAAGAACGGAATAAATATGGACGCCGTAAAACTGATGGGCGAAACAATCGTGAAAACTGCGGAAATTTCCAAGACGCTTCCGATTAATGGATGTGCAAAACTTGTTGTTTTCTGCAATGCGCCGGAAGACAATCCGTTTATGGCAGGAGCTTTCCACGGACCTGGAGAAGGCGACAGCGTAATCAATGTTGGCGTTTCCGGGCCAGGAGTTATACTGGCGGCCGCTCGTGAATACAAGGGCAAACCGATAAACGAGCTTGCAGATGGAATTAAAAAAATGGCGTTCAAAATCACAAGAATGGGCCAGCTTGTCGGTTCAGAGGCGGCGAAACGTCTTGGCGTTCAGTTCGGAATTCTGGATCTTTCTTTGGCGCCTACACCAGCGGTAGGTGATTCAGTTGCCAGAATTCTTGAAGAAATCGGCTTGGACGGCGCAGGGGCTCCTGGAACAACAGCGGCTCTGGCAATGCTCACAGACATGGTAAAAAAAGGCGGAGTTATGGCTTCAACAAACGTTGGAGGACTTTCCGGGGCGTTTATTCCGGTTTCCGAAGATGAAGGAATGATAAATGCTGTTGAAAAGGGCTCAATCTGCCTTGAAAAGCTTGAAGCAATGACAACGGTTTGTTCAGTTGGACTTGATATGATTGCAATTCCTGGCGATACTCCTGCTACAACAATTTCTGGAATTCTTGCAGATGAATTTGCAATTGGGATGGTGAACAATAAAACCACAGCGTGCCGCCTGATTCCTGCTCCTGGAAAAAAAGCTGGAGAATGGGTTGAATTCGGCGGACTTCTTGGCGGATGCCCGGTAATGCCGGTAAGCAAATTTGGCTGCGCTGATTTTATAAACCGCGGCGGAAGAATTCCGGCTCCAATTCACAGTTTCAGAAACTAATTTGCGTGAAAAACGCGGCAGAAAAATGCTGTTCGTTCCATTAACCGAAATTAAGGGAAGAAATAAATTTGCTCTGCTGCGTTTTTTGTATAAATACGAATTTCTTAACGTTCAGTTTGCGGCGCTTCTGAAAAAAAATATTTCTGAATGTTTTGCTGTTTACCTTAAAAATTTCTGCCCTCAGGATTTGTTCGGAATTTTTTGCGCAAAAAAAACGGTTTTTCACATTTTTCCTTTTACCGGAAGCAGAAATGAAATTTTTGCCAGCGAAGATTTTATAAATTCTTTCCGCAGTTTTTACGCTTCAGGCGGTTTTAAGAATCCGGTTTGCATAAACGGCGCAAAGCCTGGCACGGATTTAATCTTGAAATGTTTTGAAAAATTGAATTTCAAGCCGGCTCAGGTTAATGAATACAATCTTTTGAAACTCGACGGAAAAATCTTTCTGCAGAAATTGAAAAAAGATTCTGCGCTGAACCAAAAATACAGAATTGTTCATTGCAAAATCAGCTTGCCGGATGAAATTAAGCGGGAAGTTCTTGCGCTTCAGGCGGAATACGAAAAAGAAGAAGTTGTTCCCGGCTGTTTTGAATTTGATGAAAATTTGTGCCGGCTCAGATTTATGGCTTCCCTGCGGACTCAGTTTGTGCTTGCGCTGAAAAATCAGGAAAATCAGCTTGTGGCGAAGGGCGGAACAAACGCAATCGGATTTAAATATGTTCAGCTTGGAGGAATTTTCACCAGAAAGGAATTCCGGGGCAAACATTGCGCGAAATATCTTTTGGAAAGTCTTATTTTCAGCCTTCTTAAAATCAGAAAATCGGTCGCGCTTTTTGTAAAAAAAGAAAATATTTCCGCGGAAAAACTTTATAATTCTTTAGGTTTCAAGAAAATATCTGAATATTCAATTGCATATTTCAAGCATAACCTTTAAAATTTTAAAATCTAAAAAAACAAGGGGAAATTATGACTCCACAAGTAATTGCAAAAATCATTGCATTTGTTTTGTATTTAGGATTTATGATTTATATAGGTCTAAAAAGTGCTGGCAAGAACAATGATTCCGCTGATTTTTTTCTGGGCGGACGAAAAATAGGACCGTGGGTAACGGCGCTTTCGGCGGAAGCTTCTGATTCTTCCGCATGGCTTTTGATGGGCTTGCCTGGACTTTGCTATCTTGGCGGAATAAAGGAAACTTTCTGGACGGCGCTTGGACTTTGTGTTGGAACTTATCTTGCGTGGCTTTTTGTTGCGAAGCCTTTAAGAAAATGTTCTGTTGCGTTCGGGGATTCTATAACGGTTCCAGAATTTCTTTCAAACCGCTTCAAGGATAAAACTCATATTCTTTCGGTTGTTTCCGGGCTTTTTATCGTTCTTTTCTTTACGATTTATACAGCGTCGGGATTTGTTGCCTGCGCAAAGCTTCTTAATTCAGTGTTCGGGCTTCCGTACCATGCGGGCTTGGCAATCGGGCTTGTTGTAATTCTTTGCTATACAATTACTGGCGGCTATACTGCTGTCTGCACAACTGATTTTGTTCAGGGCGCGTTGATTTTTGTTGCTTTTGTGGTTTCTGCGGCGCTTGCGGTGATTTCTGTTGGCGGTCCGATGAAAGCGATTCAGGCTGTTCAGGCGTTCGATGCCCAGGCTGTCGCCGGAAATTTTGGCGAAGCGATGAAAAATGCTTTTGGCGCGAACAGCCACTACAGCGTTATGAACATTATTTCAGCGTTGGCTTGGGGGCTCGGCTATTTTGGAATGCCGCACATAATCGTACGTTTCATGGGAATTGATTCAGTTTCTTCTATTAAAACTGCTCGAAGAATTGGAATTTCCTGGATGATTGTTTCTTATATCGGAACATTTATTATCGGAACAGTTGGAACTGCATATCTTTTGAAGCACGGAATTCTTTTGAACGGCGGCGAGCAGATTGCAAATTTTGTTACAGGCGACTCGGAAACTGTATTCTCTGTAACAATGCAGCAGATGTATCCGGCTTTTATTGCGGGAATTTTCCTTTGCGCGATTCTTGCGGCTTCAATGTCTACGGCAGACAGCCAGCTTCTTGCGGCTTCTTCTGCGGTTAGCCGTGATATTTACAAAGGGTTGATAAAAAAGAACGCTTCTGAAAAGGAAGTTTTGAATATCGGCCGTTTTGTTGTGTTTTTGATTGCGCTGATTGCACTGCTGCTTTCGTTGAATCCAAATTCTTCAGTTTTCGGACTTGTTTCTTACGCATGGGCTGGATTCGGCGCAACTTTTGGCCCGCTTGTTCTTCTTGCTTTGTACTGGAAGGGCGCGACCGCAAAAGGCTCAATTACCGGAATGATTCTTGGCGGAATTGCTGTTGTTGTTTGGCATCAGATTCCAGGCTCGGTTTCTCCGATTTTCGGATTGTATGAAATTCTTCCGGGATTTGTAGTATGTCTTGTTTCTGCGGTTGTTGTTTCTTTGCTAGACAAGAACAAGGATTCAGAAATGCTTGCAGAATTTGAAAATTATAAAAAAATGGCAGATTAAACCAAAATAAAGAGCATAGTCATGCTGAAAAGTACAGGTCATGCAGATTTGCCGCTTCATTATGGAACTGTTCCGCGCTGGCTTGCAGACCGGATGATGGTTCTTGGAACTTTAATTGTTGAGTCGCTGATTCAAAATTACGGCAAAAAGGAAGTTCTCCGGCGGTTGAGCGATCCTCTGTGGTTTCAGTCGCTTGGAAGCGTAATGGGCATGGACTGGCATTCTTCTGGAATTACAACCAGCGTGATGTATGCGCTGAAACGAGGAATAAATCCGCGGGCAAAGGAACTTGGGCTTTACATTTGCGGCGGCCGCGGAAAATATTCCCGAAGAACACCGGAGGAACTTCTTGCGCTGGCGGAATCTTCCGGGCTGAACGGAAACGACTTGGTTCGTTCGAGCCGCCTGTGCGCCAAAGTTGACAATACGGCGGTCCAGGACGGATTTCAGCTTTACCAGCACAATTTTATTCTTTCCAGCGAAGGCGACTGGGCTGTTGTTCAGCAGGGAATGAACGAAAATTCAAAAACAGCTCGGCGTTACCACTGGTGCAGCGCAAATATAAAATCTTTTGTTGAAGAGCCGCATACTGCTGTAACCGGTGAAAACCAAGGTGAAATTTTAAATCTTACAGACAAAAACGCATCTGGAACCCGCAGTTCAATTATGGATTTTACAAAAGAAACTCCAGACCGCGTTATTCACGAAATAAAAAAAATCGCCGAGCCGGATTCAAGCTTTTCTGTTGGCTTCGGCGGTTCTTCAAAAGTTGTGGCGAAAAAATCGGATTCTTTTTCTGCTCAGGGCCTGCTTTTTCCAGAATTTGCGGACTCTTCTTCACCAGAAAAAATCAAGCTTGAAATCAATGAAAATGAAATAATTCATTCGGAGCGAAATATTATTCTTCCGCGCCATCACGAAGTCCGTCAGGAGGATGTTGACTTGAAGCGTCTGGGCGCAGTTCTGGCAACAGCCTATGAAAGCCAGCCGCAGAATTTTGAGTCGCTTTTGCTTACGCCCGGACTTGGGCCAAGAACTCTTCAGTCTTTGACATTGGTAAGCGAAGTTATTCATGGAACGCCGAGCCGCTTTTCTGATCCGGCGCGTTTCAGCTTTGCGCATGGCGGAAAAGACGGACATCCGTTCCCGGTTCCATTGAAGGTTTACGACGAGTCAATCCGCGTTTTGAAGGACAGCATTGAAAAATCCCGGCTGGGCTACAATGACAAGTCTGAATGTTTGCGGCGACTTCATCAGACTGCTTTGAATATTGAAAAAAAATGCGAGCCGCGTGCGGATTTTGAAGCCGCTTTGAACCACGAGAAGGAACATTCAAAGGAATGGGGCGGTCGTACGGTTATGGACGATTAGTTTGTTTTGTATTATACTATAAAATCACTAGGAAAATAGGATATGAAAATTTCAACACGCGGAAGATACGCATTAAGTTTTATGATTGATTTGGCTCAGCAGGGCAGAAAAGATTATGTTCCCTTGAAGGATATTTCAGAAAGGCAGGGAATTTCTATAAAATATCTTGAGCAGATTACAGCGCTTCTTAGCAAATTCGGGCTTCTTCAGAGCATCCGCGGGCCGCAGGGCGGCTACAGGCTTTCAAAAGATTCTTCAGAATATACAGTTGGCGAAATTTTAAGAACAACGGAAGGAAATCTTGCTCCGGTTGAATATGATGAAAACGATGTTGTTTCAACAGACCAGACAATAAACACCGCAACAGCAAAAATGTGGGCTGGCTTGAACAAAGTTGTAAACGATTATCTGGATTCAGTGACTTTGGATTCTCTCGTTTACAACTCTGGAACTCACGACTACGTAATTTAAGGCTGAATTATTTTGTCAGTTCGTAAAGAATAATTGAGCTTGCCTGGGCTACATTCAGGCTGTCTACGGCAGGTTCTTTTTTTCCTTCTGAAAGGCCGGCGAACGGAATCAGCACAAGTTCATCGCAGTTTTGCTTTGCTTCTTTTGAAATTCCGTGCTCCTCGTTGCCAAGCACAACGATGGCAGGCTTTCCTTTTGTGATTGATTTTATGTCCGAGGCGAATTTGCTGCGTGCGGACAAATCAGTTCCGATTCTGACCATTTTTCCTTTCAAGGCTTCCAGCAGCCGGGAAATTGAGCGCACCGAATAAATCTTTACAAATTCCATTCCGCCTTCCGCAATTCTGTAGGAACTTGTTGTGATTGCGCTTTCCGATTCGTCTTCTGGAATTACAATATTTTTTACGCCGAAAAACGCCGCGCTTCGTACGATTGCGCCGAAATTGTTTGCGTTTCCAATGTGGTCAAGGATGATTGCGTTTTCTTTGTTTTCTATCCATTCTTCAGTGATGTCTGAGTCCAGCGGAAGAATTTGCGGCATATAAATCATTGCCACAACGCCCTGGTTGTGAACTGTGCCGCTTAGTTTTTCCAGCTCCTTCGGGTCTTTCACCTTGTTGTAAATTCCTTTTCGGGCCGCGAGTTTTTTGCAGAGGCCTCCGAACATTGGAGCAAGCTCTTCTGTGAAGTAAAGCCTTCTGATTCGGTCGCTGTTGTGTTTTTCAAGTTTTTTTACGGTTGCAAATCCGCAGACTGCAAGCTCATTGTTTTGTTTGTTTCGCATATTTTGAAATTATACTGAATTTTTTATGGAATAGAAACTTTGTTTCCGCCGAATATTGACTAAACTTTTTGCTTGTGTTTTAATCAATTTGCGAATCAGTCGCAAATTAGGTCTATGATTTATTCAACAGAGCAACGAAATATTCTTCTTTCTTTTTTGAGCGAAAATCCGGACAAAATGTTTTCTGCAAGGCAGATTGAATCGGGGCTTGCCGGAAAAGGAATCAGCAAAAGCGCAATTTACAGGAATTTGGCGGAACTTGAGGCGGAAGAAAAAATCCGCAGATGTTCAAAGCCTGGCTCGCGGGAAATGTTCTACCAGTTTTATGACTGCAGGCTTGCCGCTCGCATATTCATCTTTCGTGTTCAAAATGCGGAAAAATTTTCCACATGGAAGATTCACAGGCGCAGAAGCTGATTTCAGCGCTTGAGCAGGCGGAAGGATTTGAAATAAACAAAGGTGAAAGCACGTTGATTGGAGTTTGCAGGGAATGTGCTTCTTCAGTTTCGGGGAAAACAGAGGTTTTATGAAAAAAATTGTTGAAATATTCTTCGCGGCGGGAATTCTTCTTGGAATTCTTTCCGGCTGTGAAAAAAAATCCGGGAATTCTGCGGATTCAAAAATAGAAAAAAATGAAGGAAAAATAAATGTTGTCGCAACGATTTTTCCGTTTTACGACTGGGCGAAAAATGTTGCGGGCGATATTTCCGCTGTGAATTTGGAGCTGCTTGTGAAAAACGGAGTTGATCTTCATTCGTTTCAGCCTTCTGCCGGCGACATAATTAAGCTTTCAACTGCGGATGTTCTGATTTTTACCGGCGGAGAAAGCGATTCGTGGATTAAGGACGTTCTGAAAAATCCTGTGAACAAAAAAATGGCTGCCGTAAATCTTATGGAGCTTCTGAAAAATTCAGTTAAGGCGGAAGAATTTGTTGAAGGAATGACATCTGCGGAACCAGCGGAACATTTTGCAGAAGAAACTGAATATGACGAGCACATCTGGCTTTCTGTTGAAAATGCAAAAACGGCTGTGAATAAAATTGCGGAAATTCTTGCTGAAAAAAATCCTGAAAACGCGGAAATTTTTGAAAAGAATAAAAATTCATATCTGGAAAAACTTTGCGGGCTGCAGGAATTTTTCAATTCAAAAAGCAATGGTCCGGCTGAAAGAACGATGGTTGTGTGCGACAGATTTCCGTTCCGCTACATGGCGGACGAGCTTGGCATAGAATATTTTGCCGCTTTTCCTGGCTGCTCTGCGGAAACGGAAGCCAGTTTTGAAACAGTTGCCTTTCTTTCAAAAAAAATTCAGGAACTTGGCGCGCAGAAAGTTTTTGTTACTGAAAGCTCGGATAAAAAAATTGCGGAAACTGTTATAAAAAATGCCGGACTTGAAGGAAAATGCAGGATTGAAACGCTGGATTCAATGCAGTCGGCAACGCTTGACCAGGCAAAAAACGGAAAAAGCTACATTGAAACAATGAAAGAAAACTACGAAAAACTTCTTGACTAGAATTTTTAGGTGGAAATATGGCGCAGCTTGTTTGTGAAAATCTTACTTTGGGCTACGACTCAAAGGTTATTGTGAAAAATTTGTCGTTCAGCGTGAATTCCGGCGATTACCTTTGCATTGTCGGCGAAAACGGCTCCGGAAAATCAACGCTGATGAAGACAATTCTTCATCTTTTAAAGCCGATTTCTGGAAAAATTGAAACAGGTGACGGACTTCTTGCTGATGAAATCGGGTATCTTCCGCAGCAGACTTACGTTCAGAAGGATTTTCCGGCTAGCGTTCAGGAAATTGTTCTGAGCGGAAACCAGAGCCGCTGCAAAAACCGGCCGTGGTACAACAAGGAAGAAAAACTTCTTGCGGCGGCAAATATGGAAAAAATGGGAATTTCTTCCCTGGCAAAAAAATGCTACCGAGAGCTTTCCGGCGGACAGCAGCAGCGGGTTCTTCTTGCAAGAGCCTTGTGCGCGACTCAGAAAATGCTTCTTCTGGATGAGCCGGTGAGCGCGCTTGATCCTGTGGCTCAGGAAGAAATGTATTCTCTTATAGAAGGCTTGAATAAAGACGGAATCACAATAATTATGATTAGCCATGATATTGAAGCCGCGCTGAAATATGCGACTCATGTTCTTCATATAGGGGAAGAGATATTTTTCGGCACAAAAGATGAGTTTGTGCACAAGTCAAAATGTCCTGACTGCGGCGGTCAGATTAAAAAAGTTTTTGGAAGAATTTTTGTCTAGGGGGAGATTGCATGAACACATTGATTCAGTATTTTCATTTTTCTTTTGTGCAGTACGCTTTTGTTGTAGGAATTCTGATTGCGCTCTGCTCCTCGCTTCTGGGCGTTACGCTTGTCTTGAAAAGATTCAGTTTTATTGGCGACGGACTTAGCCACGTTGCGTTCGGCGCAATGGCGATTGCAAGCGTTCTGAATTTGAGCAACAATATGTATCTTGTGCTGCCGTTCACGGTGGTCGCCGCGATTCTTCTTCTTCGGACTGGAAAAAACACGAAAATTCAGGGCGATGCCGCGGTTGCAATTATTTCAGTTGCGTCGCTTGCGCTCGGCTATCTTATAATGAATATTTTCAGCTCGTCGAACAATCTTGCAGGCGATGTCTGCTCAACGCTCTTTGGCTCAACTTCAATTCTTACGCTTACAAAAAGCGAAGTTTATCTGTGCGCCGTTCTTTCCGTGGTTGTGATTGCCTGCTTTTTTATTTTTTACAACAAGATTTTTGCTGTTACATTTGATGAGAACTTTGCCCAGGCGGTAGGAACTCACGCTTCCGCATATAATTTTGCGATTGCCGTGATAATCGCGGTCATAATCGTTCTTGCAATGAATCTAGTCGGTTCGCTTCTTATTTCCGCGCTTGTGATTTTTCCGGCTCTTTCTGCAATGCGCGTTTTCAAAAGCTTCAGGTCGGTTACAATCTGTTCAGCCTGCGTGAGCGTTGTGTGCGCTGTTTCCGGGCTTCTTGTTTCAATTCTTGCTGGAACACCGGTCGGCTCAACAATTGTTGCGGCGGACTTGGTTGCGTTCATAGTTTTTTATTTTGCTGGAAAAATATTGGAGCGTTAAGATGAAATTTTTCAAGATTGCTGTGCTTTTTGCCTTAAGCCTCGCTTTTTTTGGATGCGGAAAGGCTGGAAAATCCGGTGCTTCGGAGGCTTCCGCAAAAGAAAAAATTGATTATGACCTTTCAAAGATGAAGCCGAATATGCTTTACGCGCAGGTTTTTGACATGCTTGTAAGCCCGGAAACTTACGAAAATAAAACCATAAGAATGAAAGGCTCCTTTGAAATTTTTGAGGCTTCTGAAATAATGGGAAAATCCTATTCGGTGATTATTTACGATGCACTTGCTTGCTGCCAGCAGGGAATTGAATTCAAGTATGACTTTGGAGAAAACATTCCTGAAAAAGGCAGCGAAATAACTGTGACCGGAAAATTTGTTGTTTCTGAGCTGGAGCCTGGAATAAGCTACAATTTTGTTCAGGCTGATTCCGTTGAATTCTAGCCGGCGGAAGATTTTTCTAAATTGTGATTTTTCCTTTTTCAATAAGATTAAGCATTGCCTGCGCTATTTCCGGGTCGAACTGAGTTCCTTTGCCTTTTTTCAGTTCCCCGATGATAATTTCTTTTGAAAGGTGCGGCCGGTACGCTCTGTCTGTTGCCATTGCGTCAAATGAATCTGCAACGCAGACGATTCTTGCTTCAAGAGGAATTTCTTCGCCCTTAAGACCTTTCATATAGCCTTTTCCGTCGTAGCGCTCGTGGTGGTACAGAACTACAGAATGGACATTTCTAATTCCAGTGAAATCCTTTAGAATTTCTGCGCCGTAAACCGTGTGCTTCTTCATTTCCGCCCATTCTTC
Organism: Treponema sp.; assembly: GCA_050873685.1. Lineage (GTDB taxonomy): Bacteria > Spirochaetota > Spirochaetia > Treponematales > Treponemataceae > Treponema_D. The sequence continues at coordinate 1,792 of JBNMJH010000008.1, read as the reverse complement.
GTCAGAAAGTTTTTCCGGCTTGCACAAAATTGCCCTTGGAATAAGAACTTTTCCAACATCGTGAAGAATTCCGCAGTTGTAGATGTTTTTCTGGAAACTCTTGCTGTAGCCAAGCTCTTCCGCGAGCATTTTTGAATAAGCCGCCACATTCAGCGAGTGCCGTTTTGTGTATGCGTCTCTTGTGTCTATGAAGCTTGCGCAAAGCTTAAGAAGCTCGGAAATTTCTTTTTCCGCGTGAGCCTGCTGGTGCTTCAGAATTGAATAGTTTATTGCCATGAAAACAGTAAGAAATATTCCGGCGATTGTAACGGCTGCGGAACTTGTGAAAAGCGCATAGCTGAACGGAGAACGCTGGAATTTTGCTTCCAGGGAAACATTTGCGTCTTTCAGAAAGCTGTCAGAATACAGAACAAACCCGAGCTTGCACGAATTCTGCGGAAGAACAACTTCGTTGAGCGCTTTTTCCGAGGCTTTTATTGTGATTATGCCTTTCTCTTTCTTGTAAATTCCGTTCCAGGCGCTGTCAATCTGGGAATTTTCCGGAACAGAAAGCTTAAGAATCCAGCCTTTTACAGCGCATTTTGTATTGTTCCGTATGTAAATATCGTATTGCGCGCCGTGCCGTCCGTTTTCAATTTTCCATGAGTTCAGCGCACCGTCGCTTCTTAAAGGAATTTTCATTTCAATGAAGCATTTGTTGCTCCCGGAAGAATCTTCATGCGCTTCCTGGCTGTTCTCGCGGATTATCTGAACATCCTGAAAAATATGGTGGGTTATTTTGTTTCTAAAGCTGATATATATGAAAGTTGAACCCAAGACCGCCGCTCCTGCCGCTGTAAGAATGCTTGTGGCAAGAACAGCTTTTTTCTGAAGAATGAATTCAACGATTTTGTTACTGTTCATAAAATCCTCTTATGAAAATTATACAGTAATAATTCTGAATTCGGCATAAAAAAATAATGAAAGCGAAAGATTTTTTTTGTGATTCATTTCCGTTTCTGCAATTTTTTCGCGATAAGTATATGAATGTTTAATTTTTGAAAATCGTGAAAAGTCGCTTCCGGCAGATTTACAGTTTGCTCCAGACGGATTGGGCTCGAGCTCCGCTTGTAATGATTCGGGTGCGCTGCACTTTAATTTTTTGAATCGCCCAAAGTCTTCACAAACTGCAAATCTGCCTGCGCTTCTATCTCTTTTGTAAAAAAAATCAACATTCAAGCTATATAGGAGTTTTTTATGCAAAACCAAAACGAGCTTACACCGGCGGAAAAGTGGGAGCGGCTTACCTTTGCAGATAATTATATCTTTTGCAAAGTTATGGAAAACAATCCGGATATTTGCAAGGAAACGCTGGAGCTTCTGCTGAACATTAAGATTGAAAGGATTGAAATTCCGGAAGCCGAGCGAGCAATCAAAGCCGACTACGATTCCCGGGGAATCCGCCTTGATGTTTACGTGAAGGACGGAACCGGCCGCTGCTTTGACATAGAGGTTCAGACTTCTGTTGAAAAGGAGCTGGCGCTTGCAAAACGCACCCGCTATTACCAGGGCTTGATGGACGTTGACAGCGTTTTCTCAGGCACAAAATACAAGGACCTGAACGAAACCTACGTCATCTTCCTGTGCCTTGGCGACGCATTCGGTTCTGGTCTGCCTGTCTACACTTTTGAGAACACCTGCACCGAAAATCCGGATGTAAAAATGAACGACGGAACGCACAAAATCTTCTTCAACGCCAGAAAGTATGATACAATGAACTCCGAAGAGTTGAAATCATTCTTTAGATATCTTT
>JBNMJH010000007.1:0-140953 GCA_050873685.1 Treponema sp. | reverse complement strand
TAAAAGCGGAGGCGGAGGGCAATTTGTGAAGACTTTGGGCGATTGAACCAATTAAAGTGCGAAGCACCCGAACCTTTACAAGCGAAGCGCGAGCCCAATCCGTCTGGAGCAAATTGAAATCCGCCGGAAGCGTTTTTTCTGGATTTATTATGGAAACTCAAATTTTTGCGGACGTTCATTCTTCAAATGCAAAATTGAAAAACTTCGGCGAATACGATAATATTCGTTTTATGGAAAATCAATTTGAACGCATAGAACTTACACTTGGCAAAGAAAACGTGCAGAAACTTCACAATGCCCATGTCGCTGTTTTTGGACTGGGCGGAGTCGGCAGCTATGTTGTGGAAGCCCTTGTCCGTTCGGGAATCGGCGCAATAGATATTGTTGACAATGACACGGTTTCTGTTTCTAATATAAACCGCCAGCTTTATGCGCTTCATTCAACAGTCGGAAGAAACAAAGTTGATGTCGCAGAGGAACGGATTCTTGACATAAATCCAGAGTGCAAAGTAACAAAATTCAAGACATTTTTTCTGCCTGAAAATTCCACGCCATTTGATTTTTCAAAATATGACTACATCGTTGACTGCATCGACACAGTAAAAGGAAAGCTAGAAATTATTTCGCTTGCAAAAAAAGCGCAGAAACCTGTAATAACTTCGATGGGCGCAGGAAACAAAATTGATCCCACAAAATTTCAAGTCGCTGATATTTCAAAAACTTCGGTTTGTCCGCTCGCGCGTGTAATAAGAAATGAACTGAAAAAACGCAGAATAAAAAATGTGAAATGCGTATTCAGCACAGAAAAAATAATTCCGCCCAAGCATGAGAAAAAATCCCAGCCGCAGGACGGAAAATTTCAAAAACAAGTTCCCGGAAGCAATGCGTTCGTGCCGTCTGTGGCAGGACTTATAATTGCTTCCGAAATAGTAAAAGATTTAATTTCACTTGGCTAACCCACGGCTTAAACCTTGAACTTGTCAATCTGGCTTCCCATTTCAGAAATGCTCTTGTGAACTTTCTTAGAGATTTCTGTTAATGCAACGCCTGATTCATTTATTTTTGTGGCACCAATGCTCATTTCTTCCATGCTGCCGCTCATAACTGAAGTTGAATCCTGAAGATTTTTAACTTCCTCAAGAATCGCCTTGTTTCCTTCCGACATTTCATGGGAAGCAACTCTTACTTCAGAAGTGCTGTCATTCATTGAATGCAAAGCCTGGTTTATCTGGATTGAACCTTCGTTCTGTTCTTCCATGGCCGCTTTAATCTGGCGCACAAGCTGGTCTGTTTCATCAATACGTGTTGTAACATCCTGGAATGCCTGGCGTGATTCAGTTGAAGCAGAAACAACGCTGTCAATAAGTCCGCTGATAGACTTCAACTGCTCGCCGATTGTTTTTGACTGTTGCGATGAAGTTTCTGAAAGCTTTCTGATTTCATCAGCAACAACGGAGAATCCTTTTCCCGCCTCGCCAGCATGAGCCGCCTCAATCGCCGCGTTCATCGCAAGAAGATTTGTCTGTTCCGCAATATTTGCAATCGCCGCGTTCGCATCAAGCAAAGTTTCGCTCTGGTTCTTGATTCGTTCAATCTGTTCGTTCACATTCGACTGAAGGTTGTAGCCAGACTGCGCGCTTGTTGAAAGCTGGCTGAAAGATTCAGCCATTTTGTCCATAGAATGATTTACAGTTGAAATATTTCCAATCATCTGCTCAACAGCCGCGCTTGCCTGAGTAACGCCGGAACTCTGAGTTTCAATCATTTTTTCAAGAGATTCAATGTTTGAGGCAATTTCATTTACTGCGCCGGCAGTTCCGCTTACAGAAGTAGACTGATTTTTAATCTGGTTGTGAACAGATTCAATGTTCGCAAGAATTTCTGTGATTGCGGCGCTTGTGTCTTCTGTTGTGGCAACAAGGCTTTCGTCCGCAAACTCAAGATTTCCCTTCGCTTCCTTCAAATCTGTCATGATTTCGCGCATTTTTCCAGTGAAGTTGTTGAATTCCTCTACAACAGCGCCGATTTCATCATTTGTCTTAATATCAATTGTTTTTGTAAGATCAGCATCGCCTGATCCAATTTCGCTGATTGCTTCCCGAACTTTTTTAAGCGGCTTGATTATATATGCAATTCCAACAGCAAGAACAATCAGAAGAATCAAAGCCGCGCCGGAGAATGTAATGAACATTATATGGTTCAAGCCCGTGGCTGTTGCAACAAACTGCTTTCTTGGAATCATAACGCCAACGCTCCAGTCAGAATTAACGAGCGGTCTGTAGAAGCAGATTGATTTTTCGCCGGTGCTTGCGTCAGTTACAACAGCAAAGCCAGATTCCTTCTTCATCATTTTCTGAATTAACTCGCGCGTTCCGTTTTCCGCGCTTTCAGGAGCATTCAAAAGGTCTTTTTTTATGTATGCCTTGTTTTTATGGGCAATAACAACACCGTCAGAATCAACCGCAAAAGCATATCCATTGTTTCCTACTGAAATCTTTGAAATTTCATCCTGAACTTTGTCAATTCCAAGCATCGCAACAAAAACGCCTTTGTTTGTGCCGTCCGAATCTTTTACAGGCACAGCAATATGGAAAACTGTGGAGCCTGTGCTTTTTCCCTGAACCGGATTGTCAACTGCAACATCCTTGCGACCGGAAACAACATCCTGAAAATACTGGCGGTTTCGCACATCCGCTGTTCCGCCGTTTGAAGTCCACATATTTCCGTTCAAATCTGTGATTGACGCATAGGAGAACGCCCGGTTGATTTCCTGCTTGTTTGAAACAATTTCCTCCGCAATTTCTGAAATTTCTTTTTCCTTGAATGATTCAGAATTCGCAATGGATTTAGCAGTGTTTATATTTCCGTCAAGCCAAGTATCAAAAAACACCTGGATTGAATTTGTTATATTAGAACCATATTCATTGTAAAGCAGATTTACATCTTTGCTTATAAAACTTGAATCAATAATACCTTGAATTGCAAAAATAGCACCAAGAATGACAATTGCAAATATACCGAATTTAAATGCAATAGAACTTCTTCTTACTGTTTTCTTTTTCATATTTTTAGCTCCATTTCTTTTAATTATAACATTTTTTTTAACACTGACAATATTTTTGTTATCATTTTTAAGGTTTATTTCAATATATAGAGTTATATAAAGTTGCTAAACAGTAAAAACTTCTAAAAAAGGCTTGCAAATTAAAAAAAGAAGAATAAACTTTTATAAAGATTTTACATAAAATCTAGGGGTTACATTTTGAAAAATCAACATTCTATTGCACGAAAAATGCAATTGCTAGTCGCGGCCGCCGTAATAGTCAGCTGCGTAGCCGTTACATTCATTTCAATCTCTTTGTTTTCAAACAGTTTTTCAGCGTGGATAAAAGGAAATCTGGAAACAGCTTCAAACGGAGCGCTCTCAACATTGAAGGAATGGGAAGTCAGCCTTGAAAGTTCCGCAAAGATTTTCTCAAGCCGCTCGGATTTGCAGCAGGCGCTTGACGCAAACAATCCTGTTGTTCTGAGCAGAATAGTCGATCCTCAGGTCAGAAATCTTGACGCTGACTGCATTTTTATCACGGATAAAAGCGGAAAGGTTGTCTACAGCTCTGAAAATTCCTCGTACAATAAAAATCTCAGCTCGATTCCGTGTGTAAGAGCTGCGCTCGGCGGAAAAAAAGGGCTTGCCATCCAGGAATTCGATTCTGTTCCGTACGGAATTTTTGTTTCAGAGCCGGTTTACAAGGGCATGGGCACAATCGGAACTGTTACAATTGGATTCAATCTTTCAGGAGATGACTTTATTTATGAAATTCAAAGAAACTATGACGTTGAATGTACATTCTTCCGGAATAAAACCAGGGTTTCCACAACGCTTAAAACAAAAGACGGAAAATCTATTGTTGGAACAGACCTTGAAAACCAGCGCATAATAGACACGGTTCTTAACAAAGGCGAGACATTCCACGGAGAAAATGAAATCAACGGACATTCTTACCAGAGCATCTACATTCCTATTTCATCGGACGGAAAATATTCAGGAATGCTGTTCATTGCGAAGAACAAAAATATTGTAATGCAGACTGCGAATAAAATCATGCTGACAATTCTTCCGTTCGTTCTTCTTGTGGTTGTGCTTGCATTGATTGTGGCGAACATTGTTGTAAAACGCATTATGAAACCTATGATTTCCGTAAAAGAGTCTTTCGCGGATATTGCGCAGGGCAACGCCGACCTTACAAAGCGTATTCCGCTTCATCACCACGACGAAGTGGGCGATGTTGTTGAAGGTTTCAACGCGTTCATCCAGAAACTGCATACAATCATTGCCACGGTAAAGGATTCAAACACAGAACTTAAAGCTGACGGCGACGACTTGTCCTTGAGCACAGAAAATACGGCAAGCTCAATCACTGAAATCATTGCGAACATAAACAGCATCCACCAGCAGATTACTCACCAGACGGAAAGCGTGAACCAGACAGCCGGCGCGGTGAACCAAATTTCTTCAAACATCGACTCGCTCGACCACATGATTGAAAACCAGAGCGCGGGCGTAACACAAGCTTCCGCGGCAGTTGAAGAAATGATTGGAAATATTTCCTCTGTAAATGCGTCAATTGAAAAAATGGCGAATTCTTTCAACGAGCTGCATCAGAACGCGGAAAACGGAATTTCAAAGCAGCAGAACGTGAATGTTCGGATTGAACAGATTCAGGAACAGTCGCAGATGCTCCACGAGGCGAATGTCGCAATTTCAAATATTGCCTCGCAGACAAATCTTCTTGCGATGAACGCGGCGATTGAAGCGGCTCACGCAGGCGAGGCGGGCAAAGGATTCTCAGTTGTTGCGGACGAAATCCGAAAGCTTTCAGAAACTTCTTCCGAGCAGTCAAAGACAATTGGCGAACAGCTGAAAAATATTGGAACTTCAATTGCGGAAGTTGTAAACGCATCCGAGGAAACCACAACTGCTTTCACAACGGTTACGCAGAAAATTCAGGAAACTGACATTCTTGTGAACCAGATAAAAGCCGCCATGGAAGAGCAGACGGAAGGCTCAAAGCAGATAAGCGATGCTCTCCATTCAATGAACGACAGCACATCTGAAGTAAGAGTTGCTTCACACGAAATGTCGCAGGGCAGCGAGCTTATTCTTAAGGAAATCCACGAGCTTCAGAATTTCAGCACCGCGATGAACCAAAGCATGGAAGAAATGTCGATTGGCGCAAAGAAAATTGATGAAACAGGCGCTCTTCTTGGAAATATTTCCGGAAAGGTCAAAAATTCAATTGGAAAAATAAGCGCACAGATAGATCAGTTCAAAGTTTAAGGGCAAAAAACTGATGAAATCTTGCCCTTAACAGCATTTTTTTCTATAATAATATATCTTTTGACAAAGACGTTTGCTCAATGCAGGCGCTTTGTCAATTTTTTTTATTAGCTGGAGGCTTTACCATGAAAAAATTGGTTTCTTTGACAAGCGCGGCCCTTTTGGTTCTGGCGCTTTTGGGCTGTTCAAAAAAAGTTGAGAAAGGTGAATTTACAGTTGAAAAAGGCAAATTTTCTGTCGGAATGGAAATTGGCTATCCACCAATGGAATATTATGCGGAAGACGGAAAAACTCCTGCCGGCTTCGATGTTGAGCTTTCAAAAGAGCTTGCAAAACGGATGGGACTTGAAGTTGAAATCATTGATACAGCCTGGGATGGAATTTTCGCCGGCTTGAACACAAACCGCTACGACGCAGTAATTTCTGCCGCAACAATCACAGACGAAAGAAAAGCTGCTTTTGATTTTTCACAGCCGTATGTTGGAAACGGCCAGGCAATTATCCTAAGAAAAGATTCTCCGCTCACAATCACAAAATTTTCTGATTTGGCTGGTTTGAAAGTAGGCTACCAGGCGGAAACAACTTCTGATTTCTATACAAAAAAACATTCGGCGGCATTGGGCTTCACTTATGTTGAAAATGGCTATGACAAAGTTATGAACGCATACGACGACCTTCGACTGAAAAGAATTGACGCAGTTGTAAGCGACAATCTTGTTGCCGTTGATTACCTTGCTCCTGCCGACACAGTATTTAAATCAGTTTGGCTTAGCGACCCGGATGAATTTTTCGGTATTTGCGTAAAAAAAGGAAATACAGCGCTTCTTGAAAAAGTAAATGCGGCCATCACAGAAATGAAAAATGACGGCACAATGAAGTCTTTGTATGAAAAAATCTTCGGACAGGATTTGTCTGACACTATAAAATAAGCTGGAAAAGGGTCTGCCGTATGAATACATTGCAAAAAATTCTTAGTTGGATTCCGCAGCTCTTGTCTGGCGCGCGGATTACGATTTCTCTTACATTGGTTTCTGTACTTGCAGGCCTTTTTTTAGGAATAATTCTTGCGCTTGGCTCAATGTCAAAGAACAAAGTTGTCCGGGCTTTGAGCAAAGCTTATGTCTTCTTTTTCCGTGGAACTCCGCTTCTGATGCAGCTTTACTTTGTTTACTACGGACTTCCGGAAATAAATGAAATGCTTACCATCAACAATAAATTTCTTGCGGCATTCATTGCTTTCTCTTTGAACAGCGGCGCTTACTGCAGTGAAATTTTCCGCTCAGCAATCCAGTCAATTGACAAAGGTCAGATGGAAGCTGGAAAAGTTCTTGGGCTGAGCTATTTTCAGACGATGCGCCTCATAATAATTCCTCAGTCAATAAGAAGGCTTGTTCCTCCTGTTGGAAACGAATTTATCATGATGCTGAAAGACGCTTCTCTTGTTTCAATTATTGCGCTTGCCGATATTACAAAAGTTACCAGAAGCATCCAGTCTTCAACTGCGTCTTCGCTCGTTTATATTCCGGCAATGATTCTTTACCTTATTATAACCGCGGTGTTCACATTGCTGTTCCACTGCCTTGAAAAGAAAAATACTTACGAGTAATGGAGAAGCTGCTATGGACATGATTAGAGCGGAAAATATAAAAGTTTCATTTGGAAAACTGGATGTTTTAAAAGGCGTAAGTCTTGCTGTAAAGCCGAAGGAAGTTGTCTGCATTATCGGGCCGAGCGGCGCTGGAAAATCAACATTTTTAAGGGCGCTGAATCATCTTGAGCATATCAACAACGGTTCAATCTACATTGAAGACAGACTTTTGACCCAGTATCAGGATGGTGTAAGAAAGCTGAAAATCTCTTCAAAGGAACGCCGGGACATTCTTCTTGAAGTTGGAATGGTTTTTCAGCGTTTCAATCTTTTTCCGCATAAAACCGCGCTTGAAAACACAATGATTGCGCCGATGCATGTTCTTGGAAAATCAAAGGAAGAGGCTAGGGAAAAAGGAATTGAACTTTTGAACCGCGTAGGTCTTGGCGATAAGCTTGACGCATATCCGGGAAATCTTTCGGGCGGCCAGCAGCAGCGAGTTGCAATTGCGCGTGCGCTTGCCATGGAGCCGAAAACAATTCTTTTTGATGAACCGACTTCTGCGCTTGACCCAGAGCTTGTAGGCGAAGTTCTTGCCGTAATGAAGCAGCTTGCAAATGACGGAATGACTATGGTTGTTGTAACTCACGAAATGGGATTCGCCAGGGAAGTTGCTGACCGTGTAATTTTTATGGAAGACGGCAAAATCGGAGCGGAAGGCACTCCAGAACAGATTTTTGTAAATCCGCAGAACGAGCGCCTTCAGCAGTTTTTAAAGGCTGTGCTATAATTTCAGGCGATTTATTTTACAAAAGTGTATCCGGCATCTGAAATTGCTTTTTCAAATTCAGATTCTGGAACATCTTTTGAAAGTTTTACTATAACCTGATTTTTTTCATGGTCCGCAGTCGCTTCCTGAACACCATCGATTTTTTCAAGGGCTTCTTTCACGTGCATTTCGCAATGCTGGCACATCATTCCTTCAACTTTTAAAGTTTTTTCTGTAGACATATTTCCTCCAGTAAGATTTTCAGCAGATTTTTTTATTTTTTTGTCATGCTTTGAATTCTTGATATTTACTAAATTCAGACGCAAAGCGTTTGAAACAACGCAGAAACTTGAAAGGCTCATCGCGGCGGCTCCGAACATCGGGTTCATGCTAAGCCCGAACGCATGAAAATAAATTCCGGCAGCCAGCGGAATGAGCGCAACATTGTAAAAGAAAGCCCAGAACAAGTTCTCGTGGATATTTTTCAATGTTTTCCGGCTTAATCTGATTGCCGCGGAAACATCCAGAAGCGAATTTTTTACCAGAACAACGCTGGCCGCATCCAACGCAACATCAGTTCCTGCGCCAACAGCCATTCCTGTGTCCGCAGCGGTAAGGGCAGGGGCATCATTTATTCCGTCGCCAACCATGCAGGTTTTTCCAAGTTTTTTAAATTCTTTCACAACTTTTTCTTTTCCATCTGGAAGAACGCCTGCAATAACCTGATCAACAACGGCTTTCCGCCCGATTGCATTTGCAGTTTTTTCATTGTCGCCAGTAAGAAGCACAACTTTTATTCCCATGTTCTTAAGTTCAGAAATCGCTTTTGGACTATCATCTTTAAGCACATCAGAAACGGCAATAATTCCAAGGAATTTTCCATCTTCAGCAAAGAAAAGAGGCGTTTTTCCTTCTTCTGAAAGTTTTTCTGCCTGCGGCAAAATATTTTTATCAATTGAATTTGGAGCAACTTTTTCAAGATATTTTAAATTTCCGCCGTAAATATTTGTTCCGTTCAGTTTCGCCCTGAGTCCGTTTCCTGGCACAGAAGAAAAATCTTCCGCGTCTGAAATTTTTACCCCGGATTCTTCAGCTTTTTTCATTATCGCCTTGCTAAGCGGGTGCTCGCTTTTTGCTTCAAGCGCCGCAGCTTTTTCAATAAGTTCATTTTCACTGATTTGATTTGGAATTATGTCGGTAACCAGCGGTTCGCCTTTTGTTACAGTTCCGGTTTTATCAAGAAGAACAATCTGAGTTTTTCCTGTTTCTTCAAGGCTTTCCGAAGTTTTAAAAAGAATTCCGTTTTTTGCGCCGATTCCATTTCCAACCATAATCGCTACTGGAGTTGCAAGACCAAGCGCGCAAGGACAGCTTACAACAAGAACAGAAATTGCTCTGCTCAAACTGAATGAAAATTCCGAGCCGACTGCCAGCCAGACTGCAAATGTTAAAACAGAAATCGCAAGCACTGCAGGCACAAAAATCCCGGAAACTTTGTCCGCAACTTTTGCAATTGGCGCTTTTGTAGCCGCGGAATCGCTCACCATCTGGATAATCTGCGAAAGAGTTGTATCCTCGCCGATTCTTGTGGCGCAGCATTTTATAAATCCGCTTTGGTTTATTGTTCCAGCCGAAACGTTGTCGCCGGCAGTCTTGTCAACTGGAATTGATTCCCCGGTAAGCGCGGATTCATTGACCGCGGAGCTTCCTTCAATAATTTTTCCGTCAACAGGAATATTTTCACCTGGGCGAACAACAAAAATATCGCCGGTTTTTACATCTTCAATCAGAACTTCAGTTTCTTTTCCATCTTGAAGCAAAGTCGCTGTTTTTGGCGCAAGCTTCATCAGGCTTTCAAGCGCGTTTGTGGTTTTTCCCTTTGAAATTGACTCAAGCAGTTTTCCGACTGTAATCAACGTTACAATCATGGCGGCGCTTTCAAAATACAAGTTGTGCATAAGGAACATTGATTTTTCAGAATCGCCAGCTAAAGCGGAGTCAGTCATTTCAAAAAGCAGGAATGTGCTGTATAAAAATGAAATTCCAGAACCCATTGCAACAAGCGTGTCCATGTTCGGCGCACCGTGAAACAAACTTTTAAATCCGTTTACGAAGAATTTTTTATTTATAAGCATAATTGCAAAGGCAAGAATCATTTCAACAAGTCCCATTGCAACATGGTTTCCGCCGTTTTTCATAAACCAGGAAGGAATCGGCCAGCCCCACATTGTGTGTCCCATGCTCAGATACATCAGAACAGCCAGAATTCCAGCCGACCAGACGAGCCTTTTTTTCAGAAGAGGAGTTTCTTTGTCTTTCAGAAGGTTTTTCTCATCTTCAATGGAAGAATTTTGCCCGAATTTTGATTTTTTCAGTTTTTCAGATTTCTTCTCTATTTTTTCAGCGTCGTATCCTGCATTTCTTACCGCAGCCACAATTTCTTCAGGAGCCGCAGTTCCTTCAACGCCCATAGAATTCGTAAGAAGACTTACAGCGCAGCTAGTAACTCCCGGAACTTTGGAAACAGCTTTCTCAACGCGGGAAACGCAGGCTGCGCAGCTCATTCCTGAAACAGAATATTTTTCCATAAAACCTCCAAAAATTCAAAATCAAAAAACAAATTGAACCAAAAGCATATAAACTACAGTTCCGCCGGCAATTGCCGCCATCATATTTTTCTTTGACAAAATATATAAAATCGCAGTTGAAAAAATTCCTATGAACTCTGGAATTCCGTGGCTTCCCTGAAAAACATTCACGCCTTTTAAACAATAAACCACAAGCATCGCAAAAATTGCAGAAGGAAGCGCTTTTCCCAAATAATGTATATATTCAGGAACCGGCTTGGAACTTCTGAATATAATGAATGGCAAAAATCTTGTAAGAAGCGTTCCAGCCGCGCAAATTCCTATTATAACCGCACGTTGAAAAAAAGGCATTTCCGTCATTGCTCAAGTTCTCCAAATTTTTCAATAGGCTTTCTAAAAACTGAAAGAAGCAGAAGAATGCAAATCATCGCCGGAATCATAAACGAATCCTTTCCAAAAACCAGAAGGCAGCCAAGCGTTGAAACAAGACCAATCAGGGCAGTGTAGTGCTTTTTTTCCTTCATAAGCCGGTCCACAAAAATTACTGTGAACATTGCTGTAAGAACAAAATCAAGGCCTTTTGTATTGAACGTTATAAGCGAACCAAAAATTCCGCCCATTGTCGCGCCAAAAACCCAGTAAAACTGATTTAAAAACGAAATCCAGAAATAAAACCAGCCTCTGTCAATTCCTTCCGGAACTTCCGCAGTATAATTCACGGAAAAAGTTTCATCGCACATTGAATAAATAAGATAGAATTTCTTCCAGCCCAAGCCTTTGTATTTTTCAAGCATCGAAATTCCGTAGAAAAGATGCCGCGCCTGAACCATCAATGTTATAAGAAGAGCCTGAAGCGGCGCAAACGGCGAAAGAAGCATGGTTACGGTTATAAATTCCAGCGAGCCGCCAAAAATCAGAATGGCCATCGCAAAAGGATACCAAAAACTGAAACCAGAAACATTCATATAAAGCCCATAGGCAAATCCAAGAAACAGAAAACCTGCCAAAATTGGAATTGTATGGGGAAAAGCCATTTTCAATGCCGGCAAAACTTTATCTGTGCGCATATGAATATTTTATAAATAATCAGAATTCAGGGCAATAACTTTGTTTTTCAATAAAAAATAAAATAAGTTACAGATTTTTTGCATATTCAGAAGCGTATATTCCGGCAATTGCGCCGTCGCTCGCAGCGGTCACAATCTGGCGCAAAGGTTTTGAACGGACATCTCCGGCAATAAAAAGACCGGGCACAGAAGTTTCCATTTTTTCATCTGTTTTTATGTAGCCGTTTTCATCTGTTTCAAGAGTTTCAAGCAAAGCCGCCCGCGGATTCATTCCTGCAAAAATAAAAACCGCATCCGTTTTAATAGAAGAAATCTGCTTTGTTTCAGTATCTTCAATATTGATTCCAGCAACTTTCGTTTCGCCTGTTATTTCTTTTGGAACAGAATTAAAATGCACTGAAATTTTTCCGTTTGAAAAAATCTTTTCCACAATGGATTTTGCCGCCCTAAGCTCATTTCTTCTGTGAATCAGTTCAACGCCGGAAGCGATATTCGCAAGATAAAGGGCTTCTGAACAAGCGCTGTCGCCGCCGCCAACCACGACAACTTTTTTATTTTTGAAAAACGGACCGTCGCAGACTGCGCAGTACGAAACTCCAAGGCCGGCAAATTTTTCTTCACCTGGAATTCCCAGCTTTTTGTGATATGCTCCGGCGGCATAAATTACGGCCTTTGAAGAAAATTCATTTTTTGCGGTTTTTACGAAAAACAAGCTGTTTTTTTTGTCAATTGACAAAACTTCCGCATAAACAATTTTTGCGCCAAATGATTCAGCTTGCTCCGTTAAATTTTGAATAAACGCGCTTCCATTTGCAGCCGGAAAAACGCCAGGATAATTTTCAAGGCCGTTTATTTCAAGCGCTTGTCCGCCGCCACCAGAATCTATAACAACAGAATCCATTCCAGAACGCGACGCATAAAGCCCGGCTGAAAGTCCGGCAACGCCGCCGCCGATAATCACGATGTCTTTGCTTTCCATAGTTAAAATATATTGATTTTAATTCAAAAAGAAAACAAAAAAGTTACTTTCCATAATATATGTTCTGTCTACCACAATAAAAAAGCGCAATTGTTCCCTATTTTTTTGGACTTTTTTGCAAAAACTAATTATCTTTTAAATACGGAAATTTTATATGAAAGAATACAATCAAAAAAAATTCTCTGGAGAGCGCGCTGAATATTTTTCACATGATGCGCATTATATTAATTCAACTTTTCTGGATGGCGAATCGCCTTTAAAGCATGGAAAGAATTTGCTTCTTGAACAGACAAGCTTTGAGTACAAATATCCTTTATGGGAAACGGAAGATGCGGCTGTGCGGAATTCTATTTTTCACGACCTTTCACGCTCCGGCTTATGGTACGCAAAAAACACAAGAATTGAAGATACAATTATTGAAGCACCGAAGGAATTCCGGCGCTGCGACGGTGTTTTTCTGAAAAATGTAACATTTGGCAACGCTGAAGAAACTTTGTGGAGCTGCAGGAACATTCAGATTGAACAAGTTTATGCAAAAGGCAATTATTTCGCGATGAATTCAGAAAATTTCACGGCTAAAAACTTCGTTTTAGATGGAAACTATTTTCTTGACGGCGGAAAAAATATTGAAATTCACAACGCAAAGCTGAATTCAAAAGATTCGTTCTGGAACTGCGAAAATGTAACAGTTTATGATTCCTGCATCTACGGCGAATATCTTGGCTGGCACTCAAAAAATTTGAAATTTGTAAACTGCACAATTGAAAGCAACCAGGGCTTGTGCTATGTTGACGGCCTTACGCTTGAAAACTGCACTCTTGTAAACACCGACCTAGCCTTTGAATATTCAACAAATATAAAAGCGGAGATTGTAAATAAAATCGACAGCGTAAAAAATCCGGGCTCCGGCATTATAAAAGCTGCCGAAATCGGAACTTTGATTATGAATCCAAAACGCGTTGATATTTCAAAAACTGAAATTATATGCGGAAAGATTGATGAAAAATTTTCAGAGGATCCAAATCCGAACGAGCGATAAATGAAATTTGATTTTGACAGAATTGTAGACAGAAAAAACTCAAATTCTCTGAAATGGGATGTGAAAAACGGCGAGCTTCCGCTTTGGGTTGCCGATATGGATTTTGAAACTGCGCCTTGCATAAAAAAAGCCCTTGAAAAACGAATTTCAAACGGAATTTTCGGATATTCAATTGTTCCAGAAGAATGGAAAAACAGCTACATCGGCTGGTGGAAACGCCGCCATAAGCTAGAAATTTCACCAGAATGTCTGATTTTCTGCACAGGTGTTGTTCCGGCGATTTCCTCTTTGGTCAGAAAACTTACAACTCCGGCTGAAAAAGTTTTGCTTCTGACTCCATGCTACAATATTTTTTTTAATTCAATTATAAACAACGGACGTTTTCCGGTGGAATGCCCGCTCGACTACAACGAAAACAAATATTCCCTGAATTTTGACCGGCTTGAAAAGGAACTCTCCGACCCGCAAGCTTCGCTGATGATTTTGTGCAATCCGCAGAATCCAACAGGAAATATCTGGAAAAAAGAAGAACTGGCGAAAATCGGCGAACTTTGCAAAAAATACGGAGTAACTGTTATAAGCGATGAAATTCACTGCGATATTGTAAGACCCGGAAAGGAATATGTTCCGTTTGCAAGCGCCTCTGAAATTTGCGCGGAAATTTCAGTTTCTTGCGTTGCGCCTACAAAATGCTTCAATATTGCAGGAATAAATTCCGCCGCAGTCATTGTGAAAAATCAGTTTCTAAGGCACAAAGTCTGGAGAGCCTTGAACACAGACGAAATCGCCGAGCCAAATGCGTTTGCTATAGACGCCACAATTGCGGCTTTCAACGAAGGTGAAGAATGGCTTTCCAAGCTGAATGAATATCTTTTTAAAAACCGGGAATATGCAGAAGCGCGGATAAATTCTCTGAACAACAAATTCACGGCTGTAAATTCAGATTCAACATATTTGCTGTGGGTTGATTTGCATCAAAATGGAGACAAATTTGCTGAAGAACTGCGCAAGGAAACCGGACTGTACATAAACGGCGGCAGCGAATATGGAAAATGCGGCGAGAATTTTGTAAGAATTAACCTCGCCTGCCCAAGAAAAATCCTGGAAGACGCAATGAACCGTTTTGAAAAATTTGTAAAATCAAAAATATAAAGGCATAAAAAAATCCGCGGAATTTCCAATATTTCGCGGATTTTTTTTCAAATTGATTTTACAAACAACTCAGAAATTAGAAAGCAGCTACAACTTCACCGTTTGGATATCTGTTGTTGATATAATCTTTAACTTTCTGGCTCTGAAGAGCTTTTACCAGCGCCTTGATTTCCGGCTTGTTTTCACTGCCCTGTTTTACAACAAGATAGTTTACATAAGGAGAAGAAGAACCTTCAACAAAAAGTCCGTCTTTTTTAGCTGAAAGACCTGCTGGAAGCGCATAATTTCCGTTGATAACAGCGCCGTCAACATCATTCAGAACACGAGGAAGAGATGCGCCTTCGATTTCGCGGAATTTAATCTTCAAAGGATTGTTTTTTACATCAATTGGAGTCGCTTCAATTCCTGCGCCGTCTCTCAAAGTAATAAGTCCAGCTTCCTGCAAAAGAAGAAGCGCTCTAGCCTCGTTTGTTGGATCATTAGGAATTGCGATAACAGCCTTCTTCTTGAAATCTTTTACTGATTTTACTTTATTTGAATACAAAGCGAACGGTTCAACATGAATTCCTGCAACAGCAACAAGGTGAGTTCCCTTTTCCTTGTTGAAAGACTGCATGTATGGCAAATGCTGGTCAAAGTTCGCATCAATATCACCAGCTTCAAGAACTTCGTTCAATGTAGGATAATCTGTCATTTCAATCACCTGAAGATTGATTCCTTCAGCTTTCAAGTCATCCTTTATAAGGTTCAAAATGTCAGCGTGCGGCTCAGGTGTTGCGCCTACTTTCAATGTTTTCTGTGCGTTTACACTGGCAAGAGCCAATGCAGCTGCGGCAAAAGCGATAATTTTTTTCATATATAGCCTCCAAGATTTCTCTTTAAAACCACTAATTCCTAGCGATTTAGTATGATTAATTTATACCTTTATGTTTAAAAAGTGTCAACTGCTTTTTATTCTTTTTCAATTATCTTTTGCTCATCATGTGGTTTGTAATTTTGGTTCCAACAAACTGAATCAGGGCAACAAGAACAATAATCACAATTACAGCCGCAACCATAATTCCTGTGCGGAAACGCTGGTAGCCATAACGGATAGCAAGGTCGCCCAGTCCGCCGCCGCCAAGAGTTCCGGCCATTGCAGAATATCCAATCAGTGTTATTATTGTGAGCGTAACTCCTGAAATAACAGAAGGCATTGCCTCCGGAACTAGAACTTTGTAGATAATCTGCCAGTTCGTTGAGCCCATTGCCCTAGCCGCCTGAATCATTCCGCTGTCAACTTCATTAAGCGAAGTTTCTGTAATTCTGGCAACAAAAGGAGTCGCCGCAATTGCAAGAGGAACTATTGTAGGAGCTGTTCCAATCGCGCTTCCAAGAACAAGCCTTGTAAACGGAAGAAGAACAATCATCAGAATTACAAACGGAAACGAGCGCAAAACATCAATAATGCGGCTTAGCACAATATTGAAAACCGGACGCGGCGTAATTCCGAATTTATTTGTAATATTCAGCAGAATTCCAAGCGGAAAGCCAAGAACCAGCGCAAACAAGGCGGAAAAAAATGTCATTATCAAAGTTTCAAGGGTTGACTGCCCTACTAAAGTCAAAATCTGGCTCATAGTTTTTCTCCTTCAAAAGATTCTTCCTGAACCGAAACATTGTTCATATTAAGAAATGCAATTGCCTTTTCAATTTCCGGCTTCTCGCCAATTATATCAACAATCATAGTTCCAACCTGGCTTTCAGGAAGTTTTTCAATTCCTGCCGCAAGAATATTGAAATCCACGTTGAATTTTCTCGTTGCCTGGCTTAGAATCGGCTCGCCGGAAGATTCTCCCGCGAAACGAAGCGAATACTTTCCGCCCTTTTTTGACCATTTCACCAAGCTTGATGAAATATTTTTCACCGCCTCGTCGTTCGTGTGGGAAATATTTCTTAAGAAATCTTTTGTTGTTTCAGTCTGCGGATTTGCAAACAAATCAGAAACTGTTCCCTGCTCAACAACAGCGCCGTTTTCGATTACTGCAACCTGGTCGCATGCGTCGCGAACAACTTCCATCTGATGAGTAATCATCACAACTGTAAGATTCATTTTTTTCTGAATAGCCCGGATAAGCTCAAGAATTGAGCGCGTAGTCTGAGGATCGAGCGCGCTGGTCGCCTCATCGCAAAACAAAATATCCGGATTCGTAGCCAAAGCCCGCGCAATTGCAATACGCTGTTTCTGGCCGCCTGAAAGAGTGCTTATAGGCGCATTCTCGCGGTCATCAAGCCCGACCAGACTAAGCATTTCTTTTACACGCGCCGCAATTTCTCTTTTTGGAGTTCCGCAAATTTCAAGCGGATATGCAATATTTTTTCCTGCCGTCCTTGAAGTAAAAAGATTGAAATTCTGAAAAATCATTCCTATTTTTCTTCGCTGCGCAATCAGCTGAGCCTTCGGAAGATTGTCAACCCGCTTCTCGCCGTAATAAACCGCGCCGGAATCCGGAGTTTCGAGCAGGCTCACAAGGCGGACGAGCGAACTTTTGCCCGCGCCGCTTTTTCCAATTATTCCAAAAATTTTATTTTCTGGAATATCAAGCGAAACATTGCTTACAGCCTTTATTTTCGAGCCGTCTTTTGAAAGATATGTTTTGTTTAGATTTTCAAGTTTAATTTTCATTTTGATTAATCTTTTTTTAAGCAGAATAAAAAACGGCTTTTCGAAGCAACAAAGTTGTCCAAAAAGCCGTCCGTATGGTTTCCCATACTAAATCGGAGAGAGTTTATCAGCTTTTTACAAGCTAATAATATATTAGCTCCTTTCGTACAGGATGTCAAGGAAAAATTAAAAAATTTCCTTAATAAGCAGAGCTGCGAGCCGCTTTTTTTCTCTTTATCAGAAGTTTTCTTGCCAAAGAAGTTTTTTTCTGGTGAAGTTCAGCAGAAGGTTTTGTAAAATATCTGCGAGCCTTAAATTCTTTCACAATGCCTTCGTTTTCAGTCAGACGTTTAAAACGTTTTAGAGCTTTTTCAAGATTTTCTGAATCGCCAACAATGATAGTCGCCATGCAAATTCACCTCCTTTCTTCAGCCAGAAGCTAAAAGCATTAATAGAATATAGAATTTTCATTTGTTAATCAATATATACAAACCCAATGCTTTCGGTTATAATAAAAATATGTCTTTTAAAACTGAAGAAATAAGAAAATCTTTGGCGGAACTTAAAATTCTGCAGGAAAAACTTGAAAAATTCGCACGGAATAATCCTTCAAAGGAAATTGATGACATTCAGTTCGGAATAAAAACAAATGTAAGAAACCTGGAAACCTGGATTGAAATGCTTTACAAATACAACGGAAAATCAAAAAGCAACAGAAAAATCAAGGCGAGCCGCGAAAATGGAAAAAAAGGCGGAAGACCGCCAAAAAATATTTCTATGGCAAGAAAAAGAATTCTTGAGCTTGAAAACACAATCTTGCCGGAACTTCAGGACAACCTTGAAAATTGTTTCAGCGAAGAAAATGCGGAAAAAATCGCCGCGGAAAAAACTTCCTATGAAATTGAGCTGGCTGAACTTAAAAACAAGCTGGATGAATATCAAAGAAAACAGGAAAATTAATTTTTTTCCTCGTCAAGCCAGACTTTCAGAATATTTGCAACTTTGTCAGGGTCTTTTTTTACGGTTTGCCACATATTTTTATTCTTATCGCGTTCTTCGGCTGGAACAACCGGCTTTTTTGAAAGAATATTTTTCTGCGCGCCATACAAGAGAACTTCGTTTAAAACAGCCTGCTCGCGTTTTACGTGCTCCATGTCGTTTGCGTTGTAACGCCCGAGCCGCTGCATTGCCTTTGAAAGCTTGTTTTTTTCCAAATCGGAAAGATCGAGCGCCTGCATAACTTTTTCACTGGCAGAACCAAGTTCCGCCAAAAGAACTGCCGCTTTTTCAAATCCAGAATAGCGTTTTTCCGGAGTTTTTACAAAACCCTGCATCGCGCCTCCCTATTTCCAGTTTTCAATCTGAAAATCAGCTTCAACTTGGTTTTCCAATGAATCTTCAAGCTGCGAAAAGAAATCAATGTTTGTAATTTTTTCCACATCATCAATTAAAACCGCGTAGCTCCAGAAATCTTCTTCGCATTTTTGGTTCGGAATTATGAATCCAATTGCCATGACAGACTCAGAATCATCCGGCGTTTCCAAATCTTCCGCGTCCTTGTAAACAGGCGCAAGAATAACTTTATAATAAAATTCCGGAACTGAAACATGATTTTTTCCTATTGAAGAAAATTCTTCCGCGCTTTTATTAAGAACCGGCCCTGAAACCACATAAATTTTTCCGAATTTCTGGGCCCACAGCCGGACTTGCGTTTCAAGATTCACCCAAATTCCACGGTTGAACTGCGGAGCCTGCGGACTCATGTTGCTCATATAAAAAGTTTCGCTCATTGCGTCTGCGTCAAAAGACATATCAGCGGCCGGAACAAGATGTCCACGGTCATAGCCGGAAGATTTGTAGTCGGCAAGAGTTGCCGAGCCTGTGGAAATTTTATCATCAGGGCGGAAATCATTTGAACGCGCCGCGTTTTTTTCCAGCATTGACGATTTTATGCATTCGGCAGACCATTCAGCCTGCTCATAGGATTCGCGGTAGCACAATGAATAATATTTGAATTCACGAAGCTCGTGGTCAGCGGAATGATTTTTCAAGTCGCATTCTGGAACCTGAAGATTTTCTGTAAGAAGAACAAGATTCTGCCCGGAAGCCTGAGCGGCAGCGGTAGATTCACCAGCTCCAGCGGAAGAATTTTCAGCCGCGGAATTTTCAGTTTTTTCAACAGGCTGAACTGCGGAATTCTGCGGCAAATCTTCCTGAGGAAACAATTCAATTCCCTGATGTTTTGCAAAAATCAGCAGAAGAGCCAAAACAATCAGAATCAGAATGAAAAATCCGAGCGGAAATGATTTTTTGCTTTTCTTAGACTTTTTCTTTACCATTTTGAAACAATTCCTTCAAGTTCATCAAGCATTCCGGCAATTTTATTGTAGGCAAGCTCTGAATCATCGTAACGTTCAGCTTCTTTTCCAAGCTTCATAAAAAAATCCTGCATCGGAAGAAGTTTTTCCATGGGAACTTTTTTTATGTCATATTCAAGCAGAATGCTTCCTGTAAGCGGATTATGCTCGATTTTTTTTACAGCATCGGATTTTGAAAGAATTTTCCGGGCTTTTTCACAAAGCTCCTCGTTCTTGAAAATCGCGGCGCGCAATCTTATTCGGCCTGGAAAGAAACTGGTTACAAGCATTTTTTACTCCAATCGAATCAATTGTCAATAACAGGCTGCATTGCCCGAACTGACATTGCCACTGTTGTTGAATTATGAAGAATCGCCGCAAGCTGCGGAGAAATAAGTCCTGCAATTCCTAAAATAAGAAGAAGAGAATTTATTTCAATAATCTGCACGTTCTGCCTGTTGATTTTATCAAGCAAGTTGCGCCCAATCATTCTGGTTACAGCAAGGCTTTCAAGACCGTTTTCTGTAAGAACAATATCCGCTGTGTCGCCGGCAATAGATGAGCAGCCTTCAATTGCGATTCCAACATCTGCGGCAGAAAGCGCTGGAGCGTCATTGATTCCATCTCCGAGCATTATGACTTTATGCCCGCTTTTTCGTTTTTCTTCAATAAGAGAAACTTTGTCTTCTGGAAGCGCCTGTGAACGCCATGCGTCAAGCCCGGCTATTTCCGCGATTTTTTTTGCAGCGCCTTCCGTGTCGCCAGTAATCATGA
This sequence comes from Treponema sp., assembly GCA_050873685.1. GTDB lineage: Bacteria > Spirochaetota > Spirochaetia > Treponematales > Treponemataceae > Treponema_D. The sequence continues at coordinate 120,658 of JBNMJH010000007.1, read as the reverse complement.
CACAATTCTTTATTCCGGTTTGCCTAAGCATTGAAATAACTTCCTTAGCTTCAGGTCTTATCGGATCACCGATTGCAAGAACGCCCGCAAGTTTTCCGTCGTAAGAAAGATAAAGCAGCGATTTTCCAGTTTCCATAGAATGCTGCTGAATTTCTTTTACTTCAGGAGGACAAGGAATTTTCTCGTCATCGAAAATAAAATGCGCGCTTCCAACACAAACTTTCTTGAATGCGATTGTCGATGCGATTCCGTGCGCAACTTGATATTCAACCTTTGTGTGGTTTTCAGGATGATGAAGCCCGGCTTCTTCCGCAGCCTTTACAACAGCGCGGCCGAGCGGATGCGGAAAATGCTCTTCCAGGCATGCCGCCGTCTGAAGCACAAAATCCGCGGTAAAATCATGCATCGGGAAAATTTCTTCAAGAACTGGATTTGCGTAAGTCAAAGTTCCTGTCTTGTCAAAAACAACTGTGTCCGCCTCGGAAACAAGTTCAAGATATTTTCCGCCTTTCACAGAAATTCCATGCTCTGCGGCTTCCTTCATTGCAGAAAGAACAGCGATAGGCGCAGAAAGTTTCATCGCGCACGAATAGTCGACCATCAAAGTTGACATTGTTTTTGTTAAATTCTTTGTTACAAGCCACGTAACTGCTGCAAGCAAAAAATTGAACGGAACAATTTTTTCAGCAAGGAGCTCTGATTTTCGCTGAACATCAGCTTTCAGCCCCTGTGAATTGTCAATCATGTTTATGATATTCTGAACCTTCGTGTCGCTTCCAGTTGTCCTGACTTTTACTACGATTTCGCCTTCCGTAAGAACGGTTCCTGCAAAAACACCGCAGCCAACTTTCTTTTCAACCGGAAGAGATTCTCCAGTAATGCTAGCCTGGTTCGCCATGCCTTCGCCGCTTTCAACAGCACCGTCAGCCGGAATCATGCTGCCTTCCCGGACAACAACAAGATCGCCTTTTTTCAGCAAATCCGGAGGAACAGTTTTTTCTTCGCCGTTCACAAGAAGATGAGCCGGCTCGTTATTAACCAGCAGTTTGTGGGCAAGATTTCCATAGGAAACACGTTTTGTTATTTCCTCAATTTCTTCGCCAAGACTAAGCAGAAGATTGATTGAGCTTGCAGTGTTTGTATTTCCTGTAAGCGCCGCAACCATAAGCGCGGTAGAATCCAAAGTCTGCGTGCTGAAAATTTTTCCAGATTTCAGCATGACTTTTAACGCGCTGAAGATTCTTGGAACAATATCAATATATAGAAGAAAAGTTCTAACCGGCACAGGCAAAAACCATTTTTTCAGATAGTAATCGCCAAACGTTGAAATAAAAATTCCTGAAATACTTTGTGTTTCCGGAATCTGCGAAACATTTTCCAGAAGTTTTTTGTCGTTCAGGTATTTTCCCGTCAGAGCTTTGAAAAGATTTTCAATTTGTTTCTGCGCAATAATTTTCTGGTCATAATGAATTAAATACGAGCCAACAACCGTATTGACATCAATATCCTTGATTCCATCCTGAACAGCAATAAGACTTTGCGCAAGAATAGCCTGCCTGGCTGAAATTTCGTGTTTATTATAATGAACACGAACGCGGCCAGGCAGCGCATGATGAATAGTTACATTCATAAAAGTTTAGGCTTTCTCGCCTTTTTTAGCCTGCTGATTGTTGTATTTAGCTTCTGCAACAATATCCTGAGCATCTTCTTTTACTGATTCAGCAAAAGCGGCAGCATCATCTTTAAGCTGAAGTCCTTTTCCTACAACAGCAGCGCAAGCCTTTTTGAAAGCTGGATTCTTTGTGATAGAAACTAAAGCAACTCCGGCAACAACGCCAACACCAAAAGCAACCCATTTATTTGCAATAATCATCTTAAACCTCCTAGATTTAATAAAATGATTAAAACGAACTTTGTGAAGAATTTTTAGTTTTTAAAGTTCTGTTTAATTTTAACGCAACTAAAATTAAATACAATAGATTGTTAGATTGTTCAAACTGTTTTAAGCTCAAAACTGAAAAAAATATTTCTCAATAAGAAAATTTTGAAAATCAGCTCCGGGAAATTAAACCGGCGGCAAACTGCATTCCTTCAGCACAAAAATTCCAGCTTTCTCACCCGGCAAAATTTCTTCAGCAAAAGAGGTCGGCTGGTCGACAATAAAAATTTTATCTTCAAGCTGAATTTTATATCTTGTGAACGAACCTAAAAATTCAGCGCTTAAAACAGTTCCTGTGAAATCTGCAGAATCAATATTGCCGCTGGAAATTTTTACCCATTCAGGACGAATCATTTTTCCATTCAGAAAATTTGCGCGGCCAACAAATTCCGCAGTGAAACGGTCTTTCGGCTCAAAATAAATTTGCCGCGGAGTTCCATGCTGAAGAAGTTTTCCGTCATTCATAACCGCAATTTCATCAGAAAGGCTCAGCGCCTCTTCCTGGTCGTGCGTTACGTAAAGCGTTGTTATTTTCAGCTTTTTCTGAATTTCCTTCAGTTCCTCGCGTACTTTCAGCCTAAGATTTGTATCAAGAGAAGAAAGCGGCTCGTCCATAAGCAGGAGGCTCGGCTGCAGAACAAGAACTCTGCCCAGAGCGACTCTCTGCTGCTGCCCGCCGCTAAGTTCCGACGGAAACCGGCTCAAAAGATTCTGAAGCCCAAGATTTTCCGCAGTCTGAAGGACAAGATTTTTATTTTCAGCCTTTGATTCTTTAGTCCGCTTCTTCAAATTCAGCCCGTAAAAAAGATTCTGTTCAACAGTCAGATGAGGAAAAAGCGCGTAATCCTGAAAAACAAAACCGATTTTCCGCTTGTTCGGCAGAATTCCGTTTATAATTTTTCCGTTGATTTTTATAGTTCCTGAATCCGGCTCCAGAAATCCGCTCACAAGACGAAGCAAAGTTGTTTTTCCGCAGCCGCTGGCTCCAAGCAAAGTTGTAAAACTTCCTTCTTCCGCCTGAATAGAAAAATTTTTTATAATTTGCGTGCTTCCATAAGAAAAGCAAAGATTTTCGATTGAAAGAAATGCCATTTTTACCTCTTTTTTTGAATTTTCCGCCTGAATTCTGAAAGCGAAACCACAAAAAGCGAAAGCCCAAGAATCGCAAAAGTTATTGCGGTAAGCACAAAAGCGAAGGCAGCGGATTTTCCCCAGTCGCCCTGCTCCGCAAGATTTATTATTTTTATTGAAGACAAAGGCGTTGTGAATGAAACAAGAAATATCACCGCGCTCAAAGTTCCAACTCCGCGGATGAAATCGTACACGAATCCGCAGAAAACACCGTTCTTTGCAACAGGAACAAGAATTGTGGCAAGCACAGCCATTTGGTTTGCGCCAAGCGAGCGGGCGCCGTCATCCAAAGTTCTGCTGATTTGAATATAGGAATTTGAAATGCACCGGTAGGCGAACGGCATAAACGCAACGGTCATTGCGGCAATGATTAAAAACGGTGAATTTCTGAAATGCAACTTGTTTGCCGCCACCGAAATGGAAAGACCTAGTAAGGAACCTGGAATCGAAGATGGAAGCTGCGCAAAAATATCTATTGATTTTTTTAGAGGAACGTTTGTGCGGTGAACTAAATAGCTTGAAACTGCGGCGACAACCGTGCTTAAAACCGCGGAAACCAGCGCAAAACTTATGGAATTTCCTAGTTCTTTCCCATAACCCAGAACCGCTTTCATATGTTCCAAAGTGAATTCCGTTTTTATTCCCCAAAGCTTCTGAAAACTTCCGGCAATAATCGCGGCAAACTGGGCTAAAACCAAAAGAGAAATAAAAACAACAAAAAGTGAAAGCCCGATTCTTGCAGCCGGACTGTAGTTCTTCTTACTAGAAAACGCCAGTTCATCTTCCACAAAAATAGAATTTTTCCCGCTGAAAGTTACAGCCTTTGCCCCGATTTTTAAATTTATTCTGTTCTGCAGAAAGAAAAGCACAACGCTAGGAACAACCAGAACAATTCCCAGAACAACGCTAGTTCCCACTTTCAGCCAGCCGGTAAGCTGCGTGTAAATTTCCACGGCAAGAACCCGGAAACGCCCGGCGACAATCAGAGGATTTCCAAAATCGCTCAGAACGCTTACAGCAATAAACAAAAATGAAGAAATAATTCCCGGCAGGCTCAACGGCAATGTGATTGTAAAAAAAATTCTTGAGCCGCTTGCGCCCATTCCCCTTGCCGCTTTTTCAAGGTTCGGATTTATTCCTTTTAAAGTCTGAAGGCAAATCAAATACGCCATCGGAAAGAAACACAAGGTTTGCGCAAGCAGAAGCCCCCAGAAACCGTACAAAGAAATATCAAGGCCGAGCAGCTTGTGCGTTACAAAGCCTTGCCGCCCGAAAAGAAGAATGAACGCAAGTCCGCCTACAAACGGCGGAGTTATCAAATGCAGAACTGGAATAACGCTGAAAAATTTCTTGAACGGAATATTGCCTTTTGCGATTGCGTAGGCAAAAACATATCCAATCACAACCGACAATGTTGTTGAAGAAAGACATTCTGCCAAAGTGTTCCTCATGGCTTCATGCCAGACAGGCTGTGTAAAAACCGCCGCAAAATCCTTCGCCTTTACAGAAAACAATGCGCAGAAAAGAGGAAAAACAATAAACAGAACAAAAAATGCAACAACAAAAATCCAGGCGGCAAGCAAGGACTTGCTGTTGCGTTTTGAATCAAATTTCATACGTTATTTTACATTTTTAGACCAAATTCCAAGAACTTCGTCTTTTTGAGCCGTAGCTTTCGCAACATCGTATTTAATCAAGTCGAGCTGGCTTACAGGAATAGAGCCTTCAGCGCCTTTTGCGTTAGGATTCACCGGAACTGTAAAATCAATTGAGCTCATAAGTTCCTGGGCTTCAGTTGAAAGCATAAAATCAACGAATTTCTTTGCAGCCTCAAGATTTTTTGTGTTCTTCATAATCGAAATGCAGTCAACATCTCCAACAGTCTGCGGCGGAGCAACCGGAATCAAATCAAATCCATCTGAATGATATTTCGCAATTGCATGAAGATATGAAACGCCAATCGCATACTCACCAGTTCCAAGAAGTTTCGCAGGCGCGCTTCCGCTGTCCGGAAACTGCCCTACAAGCGGCGCAAGCTTCAAAAGATAATCCCAGCCTTTTTCCCAGCCGAGCCGCTGAAGCTGATTCTGCACAAAAAGATATGCTGTTGAAGAAGCAATCGGATTTGTAAGAACAATTTCACCTTTGAAAGCCGGATTCAGCAAGTCATCCCAAGTTTTCGGCATTTCAATGCCAGGAAATTTCTGTTCAAAACGAGTTTTATTCACGCCGATTCCAAGCGAAAGAACGCAGAAACCAGTCCAAGTGTTGTCTTTTGCAAGCGCATATTCTGGAACACCTTTTGCAAGCGGAGAAAGATAAGGCTCCAGCGCGCCGGCTTCATCTGCCTGAATATGATAATTTGTTGCGCCGCCAAGAAGAACATCCGCCTGAGGATTGTCTTTTTCAGCAATTACGCGGTTCACAAGCTCGCCAGTTGAAGCCCGCAAGAAGAGAACCGGAATTCCTGTTTTTTTAGTAAAAAGATTTGTAAGCGCAGTAGTTTCTTCTTCGTGAATTATAGAATAAATTTGAAGAGTTTTTTGATTTTTAGAGCAGCCGGAAAAAATCAGCGCGGCAGAAAATACCAGAACGGCAGTTTTCAATGAATTTAGGATTTTCATATTCCTCCTGAAAAATTTAGCAAGTAAATTTCATTTCAATGTGATATTAAAAATCTACTATTTTTCTGCATTAATTTATATAACCAGATTCTGATAAAAATTATGTTATCAAGATTTTTTTTGCTTGCCGATAAAACAAAAAATCTGTATCTTAATTATAAGTTAGCATTTGCTAACTAAATATTTTAAGGCGGTACTTTATGGAAAAACTTGAAATCGTAAAAGTTATAGGACGTGAAATTCTTGATTCACGTGGAAATCCAACAGTTGAAGCGGAAGTTTATCTTGCTGACGGAACAATGGCTCGCGGCGCAGCTCCTTCGGGCGCTTCCACCGGCGAATTTGAAGCTCTTGAACTTCGCGACGGCGACAAAAACCGATATCTTGGAAAAGGCGTTCAAAAAGCGGTCGAGAATATCAACACAAAAATTGCGCAGGCGGTAAAAGGCCTTGACGCTTCAGACATTTACGCAGTTGACGCTGCAATGATTGCCGCAGACGGAACAAAAGACAAGTCGAACCTTGGCGCGAACGCAATTCTTGCAGTTTCAATCGCAGCCTGCAGGGCGGCGGCAAACTCTTTGGGCGTTCCGCTTTACAGGCTTCTTGGCGGCGTACAGGGAACTCACCTTCCAGTTCCAATGATGAACATTCTGAACGGAGGAGCCCATGCGACAAATTCCGTTGATGTGCAGGAATTTATGATTATGCCGGTTGGAGCCCCTAGTTTCAAGGAAGCGCTACGATGGTGCGCGGAAGTTTTCCATTCTCTTCAGAAACTTTTGAAAAGCGAAAACCTCGCGACTTCTGTAGGCGATGAAGGCGGATTTGCACCGAATCTTTCCAGCGACGAAGAAACCATTGAAACAATTCTTAAAGCGGTTGAAAACGCAGGCTACAAGCCAGGAAAAGATTTTAAGATTGCGATGGATGCAGCTTCTTCAGAATGGAAAGGCTCTAAAAAAGGCGAATACAAACAGCCGAAATCAGGAAAAATTTTCACAACGGACGAGCTTATTGACCACTGGGAAAAACTCGTTGACAAATATCCAATTATTTCAATCGAAGACGGACTTGATGAGGAAGACTGGGAAGGCTGGCAGAAAATGACAGCTCGCCTTGGAAAAAAAGTTCAGCTTGTAGGCGACGATTTGTTCGTAACAAACACAGAACGCCTTTCAAAAGGAATAAAACTTGGCGCGGGAAATTCAATTCTTATAAAATTGAACCAGATTGGCTCAGTTTCAGAAACTCTTGAAGCCATAAAAATGGCGCACGCAGCTGGCTACACAGCAATCGCAAGCCACCGTTCTGGAGAAACCGCCGACACAACAATCGCCGACCTGGCAGTTGCATTGAACACAAACCAGATAAAAACCGGAGCGCCAAGCCGCTCAGAACGCGTTGAAAAATACAACCAGCTTATTAGAATTGAAGAAGAACTTGGAAATTCAGCCGTTTACCCTGGACCAAACGCATTCAATGTTCAGAGATAATTTCTGAACCACGTGAATTCCGTGTTTTTTTAAGTTATTGAGAAAGGACGAATCTTGCTGCTTGCGGCGAGGTTTGTCCTTTCAAGAATTTTGCCAGATTAATTAAATTCCTCCTGTTCATAAAATGTGATTTCACAGCAAAGCATTAAAAAAAATTACTTATTGCATTTAACCAATGGTATAAACCAAGGAAAAACTGTTTTTTACTGAGCGAAGCGGAATAAAAAATAATCTGTATAAAAAATTAAGCTAATCTTTTTTCTATAGAAGCAGAAGTTTCCTGCATAAGCAAATTTGGAACATACAAATCTTCATCAAGAGAATCCCAATGAATTCCGATTCCATCACCGCTTAATTCATAGCTTGATAAATCCGAGGCGGAAGCATTTTCCAGGTTAGGAAAATATACTTTGGGAACAGAGAGCTGCCTGCCGTCTACAAGCGAAATCCAAATATTGCAGTCATCAAACCAAACTGATTTTGCCCTAGCACTTTCTTTTGAAAAATTCATTCCATGCCTCCTCTACAAGCAGTTTTTTTTCGTTCAATATTTCTTGAATATTTTTTAATTCTGAAGAAGAAAAACCTATGTTGTCCGCAAGCTCGGCATTTTCTTTTATCCAAAATTTAGCAAGATTTCCATTTTTACGCACATGGATATGACATGGCTCCAATGGACTTCCTTCATTTGAAAAAAAGAAAAATTTATAACCGTAAACTTCAAAAACTTTCGGCATAAATAAAATATAGCACAAATTATACGCAAAATCCAATTTTTTGTTTTATAACATTGGAACACGCTCGCCAAAAAAGTATTAGATTAATTAAATTCCTCCTGTTCATAAAATGTGACTTCACAGCTCCAGCCAAAATTGAGAGGCTTAAGTTTCAAAATCTGGTCAGCTCTGAGTGAGCAATGATCCCAGATTCCATGGTTTGCAAAACACATGTAATGTTTATTGTATGGCGGCTGCATAAAAATGAATGGCTCACACCATTGTGGAATATCTGTTTCGTTCGACCGGTCATCAAGATTTGCAGAGCTGATTCCATTAAGACCGCACATAATGTGGATTTCGTTTTCAACAAGAGAATCAGTTTTTGTTTTTATTCCAAATGGACGCTTATAACCATAGGTTAATCCCATGCCAATCTGCTTTTTTGAAAAAATACTACTCAAATTGCCTTTTACGGCGTCAAAATCTTTGATTATCTGATTTCTAACATCAGCAGATTGCATAAATATAAAACTTAACTCTCTCAAACCTTGACTTATATATTTCCAGATTTTAAAATTCTTCCTATGAACACCACAAAAACACGAAATTTTTACATTTTTCTTCTATATATATTGTTTATTTCAGGGGAATTTTGTTTCAGCCAGGAAAACACGCGGCGGCTGAACGACGATTCTCCGCTTCATTTTAATCAGTGGGAGCTTTTGATTTACCGGCCGGAAAACAGCGGAACTATGAACAATATACGGTGCTGGCTAAAACTAGAAGACGAATCTGGAAATGATGTGACTTACACAAAATGCAAGGCGACTTATTATTACGCGAAAAATGTTGTAAAAGACAAAAAGGCGGAAACCATGCAGTTCGGAAGCATTTTTCACCGTTCTGCTCCGCGGCAAGTTTTTGAATACCAGAAAAGCTATTTTTTGGAAGGCGGAATGGTAATGTATCTTCTGCTGAAGCCTGGAAAATACAAAATAAGCGTCTTTACACCGGAAAATCAGCAGACGCTTTCAAAAATTGAAAATAAAAATGAATGGACTTCCAATATTTTTGAATACGACACAGAAAATCCGGCAAAAGTTCTGTTTGTGCGCCCGACCGCAAATGAAAACGGATTCTACAACGGCGGCTGGAACATAGATTTCAAGGCTCCGGGATATTACAAATTTACAAAGCCAAAAATAACAAACTGAAAGAACTTCTCCGCACTAACAAAAAAAGGACTGCCAAAGTGAAGTGGCAGCCCCTTTTGTAAAACAAATTATTTGTTTACGCGGTCTTTCAAAGCTTTTCCAGCCTTGAATTTTGGAGTTTTGCTCGCAGCAATATTGATTGTTTCTCCAGTTTTCGGGTTGCGTCCTGTTCGGGCTGCGCGCTGGCCAACACCAAATGTTCCAAATCCGATAAGAGCAACATCATCGCCTTTTTCCAATGATTTTGAAACATTTTCAACGAAAGATTTCAAAAAAGCCTCTGTATCTTTCTTTGAAAGTTTTGTGTCTGCAGCGATTGCATCGATAAGTTCTGTTTTGTTCATTTCTAAACCCCTATTTTTTGTATTTTTTTAGTATACACTGAAATTCAATATATTTGAATAGAAAAATTGAATATATATGTAAAAAACAAAAAAATCTTGGGCGGCTCAGATTTCAGCATTTCTTGAAGAAGAATTTTCAAAAGAAGAATAAATTTCCCTGATTTCATCTGTGTATTCATTTGAAGAATTGTAAACAACGAGCGGTTTTTCAATACGAATCCGGGAATTTGCGTTTTTTCTTCCTTCAATAAGAACAATATTCGGCTCTTTCCCGGCGCAAGGATAAACAAGGCACATTCTTTTTGGCTCAATCTTGTGGCGATGGAAACTGGCAAAAATTTCTGCAAGCCGGAACGGCCGGTGAACCATATAAAAAACTCCGGAAGTTTTCAGAAGATAATCAGCGGCGGAAACAACATCTTCCAGCGAGCAAAGAACTTCAAAGCGGGAAACAGCTTTTTCATCGGCAGGATTATGTTTTCCATGGCCGCAAATCATATACGGAGGATTGCAAGTTACTGCTTCCACGGAATGTTTTTTGAAAATTTCAGAGATTTTTTTTACATCACCAGGGATAATTTCGATTTTTTCAGAAAGATTGTTCAGCTCAACACTGCGTTTTGCCATCTGCGCGGATTTTTCCTGAATTTCAACTCCTGAAATATGAGCAGCCCGGCTGGAAGAAGCCAGCAAAAGCGGAACAATTCCAGTTCCTGTGCAAAGATCAACTGCAGACTGCCCGTTTCTGATTCCTTCTTTTGCAAACCAGGCGAGCAAAAATGCGTCAATTCCGAATTTAAAATTCTTCTTACCCTGTATAATTTTGTAGCCATTCTGAAGAACATCCTGCACTTCTTCAGAATCTTTTTCGATTGTATTTTCCATTGCAATTTCCTATACTCTATTTTATGAATGAAGAAAAATTTTACAACAGCGGACTGCACTTTGAATGCAAAAGATGTTCTTTCTGCTGCGGACATTCGCCAGGATTCGTTTATCTTTCAAAACGCGATTTAAGCGCCCTGTGCGACTTTTTTAAAATGACAGAAAACCAGTTTATTGAAAAATATTGCCGCTGGGTAGATTACTACGAAGGAGAAACCGTTCTTGCTCTCCGTGAAAAGAAAAATTATGACTGCATTCTTTGGGAAAACGGCTGTTCGGCTTATTCCGCACGGCCAGTCCAGTGCTCAACATGGCCTTTCTGGAGCTGGATGATAAAAACAAAGGAAATGTGGGAAGAATGTGCTAAAGAATGTCCGGGAATGAACAACGGACGGCTCTGGTCATTTGAAGAAATTGAGCAGAACCGCAATGCGTATGAGAAAAATATTCCTATAAAAAAAGATGAAATTTAGTTTTTGCGGCTACCACTCGCCTTCCCAGTCATCGCCGAATTCATCGCGAAGCTCTTCCCTTGCGTCTTCATCGCCCATCATTGCGTCATCAGCGATGTTGGCGTAATAATTATTGTATTCACGACGGAACTCGTCAGGCTCATAATCTTCATCAAACGGAAAATCAGAACCTTTAAAATGCTTTTGTTTCTTTACCGACGGAATTTTTGGATTATATTTTTTACCAACATCATTTTTTCGCGGTGGAGGAGCTTCAAAATTTTCTGAACTTCCAGATTCGTCTTTTCTGGTCGCAGCCAGAATAATAAAAAAAAGAACAAACAAAAATGCGAAAAAAAATATAACAGCCACACGCCCTCCTTCTGCCATTAAAGAATAGAAATTTTCTTCCTGTTTTGCAAGGAAAAAAACGCAAAATGCTGAAAATATTTATAATTTTTACAGAAGGCTTTTGTAAATTTCAAAATCTTCGTTGCCGAACACGTTGAACACAACTTTTTTTACCGAAGTGCCGCTGTTTTCCGAAAGAAAATTTTTCACGGTCTGAACGGCAATTTCCGCCGCCCTTCGTTTTGGAAAGCAGAAAACGCCTGTTGAAAGGCAGCAGAACGCAACTGAATGAACTTCATTTTCCGAGGCGAGATTTAAACATTCCTTGTAGCAGCGCGCCAGAAAAAATTCGTCTTTCTTTGTGACTTTGCTGTAGACAATCGGGCCGACTGTGTGAAGAACGTATTTTGCCGGAAGATTGTAGCCGGAAGTGATTTTTGCGCGGCCGGTTTCTTCCGAGTGCCCCTGCGCCGTCATAATTTCGTTCATTTTTAGGCGGAGCTGAACGCCTGAATAAGTGTGGATTGCGTTGTCTATGCAAAGGTGCATCGGCGCAAAACAGCCGAGCATCCGGGAGTTGCAGGCGTTTACGATTGCGTCGCATTTCAGAGTTGTGATGTCGCCCTTCCAGACGAAAAGGCGCGGGTCGGAGGCAACAGGCTCAAGAACTTCAACATCGGTGATTCCGCGCTCAAAATTTCTTTCCTTTAGATATTCGTCTTGAATTTTTAAAAATTCTGCGCTAACCGGCTTTGGTGGACGGACATTCATCAGCGAACGCAGAAGAATTTCCTGCTCAGTTTTGCCGGATGGAATTTGCCGCGCTGAAAGATTTTCATCTTCGCTCAAAAGATATTTTATCAGATATTTTCTTCGTTCTTCCTGCGTCATAAAATTTTCTCCTAAAAAACAATTTTAGTTTTCAAGACGGTTTTTTATGTCAAAAACTGCCTGCGCCATGTCGCCGCCAATTCCAACCGCACGATTTTCAAGGCTTTTTGGAACAAGCGGCTCATCTTTGTTCAGGCGGAGCAAGATGAACGAAGAATTTTCGCGCGCGAGTTTTTCAAACGGAAACCGGATGATTGCCGGCGTGTTGAAACCGACTCCAAGCTCGAAGAGAACGACTTTTCTGGATTTGCAGAATTCCAGAAAACTGGCAAAACGTTCTGCCTGGGAATGCCATTGTGCATCCTCGACAAAAAAATCATCGCAACGCAAGTTCATCGCCATTCTTCCGCCGCAAACCGGACATTTTGGAACAAGCTCAGACGGAACAAGACAGTTTTTGCGGGCGACATCCATTTTTCTGAAAAGATTTTCCGCATAGTAAGTTTTTTTGTGGCAGGCGCGCTGGCACTGAATTTTCGCGTAGTCGCCCTGAGTTGCAAAAATCCTTTCCGCAGAAAATCCGGCTTTCTGAAACTGACCGTCAACATTCGTTGTAAGAACAAAATATTCTTTTTTTCTTGAAATGTCAAAAAGTTCCTTGTAAAGCGGAAGCGCCGGCGGCTCGAACCGGTTCAATAGCGCGTGCTTCGACCAGTAGCCCCATTTCGCTTCTTCGGTGGGAAACGGATAAAATCCGGCGGAATACATATCGCGCATATAAAAGCTTCCGTATTTTTCTATAAATTCGCTGAAATTTTCCGTGAATCTTTTTCCACTGTAGGAAAGCCCGGCAGCCGCTGAAGCTCCGGCTCCTGCCCCGACAAGAATTGCGTCCGCCCCGTTTATGAAGGAAGCTGCTTTTTCTATTTGTTCTTCGTAGGAATTTTCTTGAAGAATATAGTCCAGTGAAGACGAGCCGCACAGAAAATCCTGAAATTCAACCTGACGGCTTTTATTTTTTTTAGCAAACATCGCTAGCTCCTTTTTTTAATGCAAACAAACTGTCATCAGAAGTAAAAGGAGATGTTTTTAAATTAATATGACAACACTTTTACGCTGGAATCATTTGTTTATATTCAATAATTGCGACTTCTTGACCTGAAGAAAAACAAAACTCTGCACGATTATAAATATCCTTTGCAGTTTCTTCATCTAAATAGTATTCTCCGCAGTCATCACAAATCTGTGCAGGAACATTACGGAAAATAACAGTCGCATTTTTTCGTGTAAGCACAACTTGGGTAAATCCGTTTTTCATTTCTCCAAATTTACAAATAGGACACTTCATTTTTTATCTCCCATAAAAAGTCAAGAAGGAAGCTTCCGCTTCCGAGCGACTTTTTAAGCGTTTCTGCAATGAAATGAAGAAACGCAGCTAATATGCAAGTTTGCAACGCAAACTTGGCAAGATAAAACTTCGACGCCATTTCAGGCGAAGTTTTATCTTAATCTCCTTTCCGTAAAATCATCAGACCATTTTTGCATGTCTGGCTCATAAACTGTAATTACATATTCAGTATCATTTTCTGAATTATATGCAGAAACTACATGAACTGGACGTTTTCCATCAAATCCTAGAATAAGTCTGCTTGGATAAGGTGTATCATCAGGATAATTTTTTATAACTATTCCATTTTCTATTACAGATTTAATAGTTTCGGGTGAAAATCCTCGTTCAGCCATTCTACTAAATACATGTCCTGAAAATGAAAAATTCATCACTGCCTCCAAGTATTTTTATTATTTTAGCATAAGTTTTTCATTCTGGAAACATTTGTAATTTGACAAAAATGAACTGCGCTAAAAGCTGACCCGCGGCAAGGATAGTAAGGGCGGGCGCAGCCCGTTCCGAAGTGGAATGGAGGAATGAGGCCGTAAGGACTGTAAACTTGAACCACTAAAATCAGCGTGGCTCAAGTTTACTTACAGTTTTCTTCGCAAACTGTCCCTATTGAACTGTCCGCACATGCGGACCAATTGCAATTCTCAAAAACTGAAGTTTTCTTCTAATTGCAATTATAAAGAAGGAACCCTGAATAGCCTGGCCCGGAGCGCAAGCGGAGGGGCCGCCCGTATGGCTTTTAAAATCTATTTTCCGAGAACGGAAATTCTTTGGCGAAGGTGATGGCCTTTTTCAATTTCGTCCACGAGAGCAACGGCAAAATCCGCATAGCTTATCCGGCTTTCGCCTTTTTCATTTACGGTGAAATCCTCGCCTGCAAGGATGTAGCTGCCTGTGCGTTCGCCTTCCGCCTGGAAATCCGCCGCCGGGCTGATGTATGTCCATTCAAGATTTTTTGTTCCGCGAAGATATTCAAGGCCTTCCGCATGAGAAGCGGCAAGTGGCTTCCAGCTTTCAGGGAAATCCGTGCCGTCCGCAACTGTGAGGGTATGCTCCTTGTTCACAAAAAGGCTTCCGGCTCCACCCACAACAACAAGGCGTTTTTTTGTGCCTTCAAGAGCCGCGCCCAGAATCTTCATTTCCTTTGCGATTCCCGGAATTGTTTCCGCCGTCCATGCGCCGAACGCATCTACAACAACATCAAAGTCCGCAAAATCCGCTGAAGTGAGAGTGAATACATCTTTTGAAACAAATTTTTCTGCTTCTGACTTGTTTTCTCCGCGGACAAAAGCTGTAACATCAAAGCCTCTTGCAAGCGCTTCTTTTACAATAAGCCGGCCTTCTTTTCCATTTGCACATACAACTGCGATTTTCATAGTTTTCCTCCAAAAAATGTTTTAGTTTCTGCGGAAGGACTGCCCGCCGCAATTTTAGTTGTTATCCACGCGCGTGTTGTAATCTTTATGATTACATTAAGGAATATAATACAAGATGGTTGTAATGTCAATAGTTACAATAAAAAGTTTTTCGTTTTTTTTGGATGGATTGGAGATAGTGGGAAAATTTTATGATGGATTACTGTTTTGTTTTGAATTCTTGCATTTCAAAAATATTTGGATTTTTCACTACATTTACATAAGGAATATTTTTTTCATTACATATATTAATAATTTCTTTTTGCTTATCAGCTGACATTCGATTTCCTAAGAAAACTTTTGTTATCGGGAAAAATTTTATGTTGAAATTTTCAATACTACTATTACAAGGAAGCAAAAGTCTCCATTCATTTTGAAAGACCCAGTCTAAACTCTTTCTCAGAGCTCCATGAAAATAAATATCCCACAAAATTTCTTCAGTGAACGTTTTACCTTTCATAGCTGAAATTTTTTGTGAAATATCTGAGCGGATTTTACAATATATCATTGGATATAAATTGTAAAAAACATCTGTATATTTTTCATCATTTGGCAACACTGTATATTCAAGACAAAATCCTCTATGCTCATCTGCATAGGAACCGCCCCACATAAGCTGAGAGAACGGTGTTGTTGTAAAACATGAAACCCTAAAAGTTGATTTTAAACTTGCAAGCAAATCGTTATATTCTTCGGATAATATTTTAGATAAAGCTTTACCTAAATCATCTGTGCTCTGCATTTCAATAGCAAGCCTGCCGCAAAAAAGTCTATTTTCAAGCTTTTCATCTTCAGTTGCTGGCGTTACTGTAAAAATATTTTGATAATTATGATACTTATATAAAGATTTAACAATTGCCTTAAGAAATGTGTATCCAATCTCATTTGTGCTTAATTCCTTATTTATGACAATTCCGCATCTTCTACAATATTCAGCCAATGAAATTCTTTCGTATACTGCATAATCAATCCAAATATCTGAATCATAACAATCATCAAAATTTATTGGGGTTTGCATAAAAACTGTATTATTTTTCAATGCCTCCAAGGAATAATTTCTAACACTTCCATCAGCCTGAACGCTTTCTTTGTTTGAATAATATTTATAAAACTTCATTGGTATACAAAGTCGTGATTGATAAGAAAATTCTCTATACCCCATTTTTTCAACTTTTTCTAATTCTAATAAAGCTCCGTTTATAATACATCCAGAATTAAAAAACTGTGATATTGTATTTTTGAAATCAACTAATAATTTTTCTAACATATCTTTTATTATCTCCAGATACTTATAAAATTTCCTTAATATCATTAAAAAAACTAGAATTTATGCATATTTTTTGATATCTTGAAAAAGTATTTAAAAATTTCAATATCTTTTTTATCCCAACATAAGTAAAAACTCATACAAATAATATTCAAAACTCTTAAACTTTTAGATAAAACAAATTTTCTGTCTATATACTATTTCTTTGTTCCATATTTTTGCCAAATTCGTTCAATTCCATAAGCAGAAATCTCATTTTTAATATACTTTTCTTCTAGATACTTACGTAATGAGTCTTCTAAAAGTCCTTTATCCTCAATTTCGTCATAATATGATTTTAAGGAATCCTCAAATGCTGAACTAGATTTTATTTCTGGCACATACTCTTTTAATGAATTATCGTTCAGCATCAAATAAACATTTTTTTTCAGAAAGTCTCTCATTGCCATAGCATCTTTTTTTATTTTTACTATGGGAGAATTTTTCTTTAATTTTGAAAGTTTGTTGGCTAAGGAACAATATTTTTTAAGATTTTTAATTAATTTGTTATCTATTGAGAAGCATTCTAATTCATGAGTATCAATAAACCCTAATCGAGAAAATGCGCTTATATATTCATTAAAAAATTTCAGATAGCAGTCAGTTGCATTCAGATTTCCATTTATATCAAGTTTATTGAACTTTGAAAGAATATGAAAAAAAACTTCACGCAAACTAATATTGCAGTTGTTCAAATTATGAATCAGTGCTGGTGTTATTGATTTTATTTTTTTATATTCGAAATAAAAATCAATTAACTTTATCCAATATTTCGAATTTTTCTCATAAACTCTAAATCCCTGAAAAACCGGAAAAAAAGAATCAATTCCTAATCTAAAAATAGTTGAATTATCAGGCTTGTTAAAATTTCCATAAAAAGATCTTTTAAAAAAATCCTTATAAGCATTAACTTGACTTTCAAAAGTATCATTATCAAGAATTTTCTCAAATTCTTTTACAGCATTTTCTTTATCTGTCTTATCAGATTTTCCAAAAAATAATAAATTCCAAATCAATCTGTCTATCTTATCATTATGCTCTTTAATTTCTATTAAATTAGCATCTTCATTTAAAAGTTCTTTAAGTTTTTCATTTCTTGCAGTTGTATTTTCATTTTTTACATAGAAGTTATAACCAAATAAATGGAAAATAATAAGATAAGTTAAATTATCACTATGAGGTGCAAATATCGATTTAAACAGCTCGTTTTTTCTTCCACTTTCCGTTGCTTGAAACAAAGATATTACTTCATCAATATTATTCTTTTTCTTTTCAAATTCAAAAAATTTGCTTTCTGAAAATCTTTCCGTAAAAGATAGAGATTTATATATTTCAATAAGAAAATGCTTAATTGTTAAAAAAGTGATAACAACTTTCTTGTTATTTTCATATTCTTGTAATTCTAATAATTGATTTAGTTCATCTAAGAAAAACACTATGCTTCTAATCGTGAAGTAATATGTTATAGAAAACTCTGATTCTATATTAATCAATTTTCTTAAATTAAAATCTAAAAACTGACTTTGAAAAATAAAAGCTATATCTTCGTAGGCAATATTTTTATATAAATGATCAGATTTACCTTTTTCTAGCAAAACCTTTAATGTTCGCTCAAAATTTATTGGTGTCAAATTTATAGAAAAAGGAATATATTTTTCCAAAAACTTTGAATTAATATTTAAGATTTCTGTTAATTTATCAATATCGTATTGATAACAGACTTTGAATTTATTAGTTTTTGATGTCAGTAACTCAACGATTGCAAATAATTTAAAAATAATACTTCGCTCATCAATTCGATCTATATCCTCAAAAATCACAACAACAGGTTTATCAAGTTTATTTATTCCATCAATAATACTTTCGTATAACTCTGTATACGATTCATTCTTTGTTAATAACTCACCAAGACCATATGGAATATTTTTTTCTATTAGATTATTAACCTTTGAAGATGCCAAAGAAAAAATTTTTTCCTTTTTAAATATTTAATTCATTTACAAGAACTCTTTCAACAGTATCAATTTGAAGTGTCATTAATGAAATTGATATATAATAAAAATCACTATTTTTACTTCTTAAGTAATTACAAAGAAATGTTTTTCCATCTCCCCATAATGCTTGCAAACCAACAAGAGAATAATTTTTTAAATATTTTAGAAGTAATTTATAATCATCTTCTCTTTCTGTAAAAAGATTTTCAATTTCAGTTTTACTTTTATTTCTTATTTGTATGAAAAGAAATAATGCAATTAGAAAAAATAGAATTAGTAAACTGAAATATACAATATAAATACAATCTATTACATCAAAACATATTCTATACCCTTCAAGATACTTTTCTCCAAGAAATATTCCAAAATTCAGAAATAAAACAGAAAATAAACAAATGAATAATTTTATATTTTTCTTGAAATCAAACAAAACTAATCCAGAAACAAAAATAATAAAACAAATTGAAATGTATGGAATAAAGTCTATATCTAATGAGAAAAAAGTAATTATTGAAAATATAATTGAAACTATCATTACTTTTACTAGCATATACTAATTCATTATACTTCCCTTTTCCTAATAGTTTCCATTTCAATGTCAAAACCCGGAACATCTGCGGCAAAATTCCTTTATCGCGTAAATACTGAACTTTATCTGAAAACTGCTGTCCTTAAAAACACTTTACAAGAACATCCACAGCTTGTGTCTGATATTTTTGGATTTCAAACGTGAATTTCATTCATAACCTCTTTTACAGCATTTTCTGTTTTGTGATATGTTATGTCTTTTGTATAATTGTTGATTTTTGTAAGAAGGCCCATTGCATTTGCTGTTGTTTATTTCACACAAGCACCTCCATGTATTTTCTAAGTTGATCAGAAATCTTGAACTTCTGTGCATACTCATAAATTCGGAACAAATCTTTTTCTTTTGACTTCACGTATTTTTTTATAGCAGGAATGACAGCCATATAAACTGATACCATTTCTCGCGTCCTTCTACAAACGTATTAGAAAACTCCTGCCTACGCATATATCAAAATCGATTTTTTTAGTAATGCTACCGTCACCAGCCTTTGCTTCTGACACGCAGTTCGAAAAAAGTGCGGCCATTTTGTTTACGTTCTAGTCAATCTTGTTAAGTGAATGCATTTTTAGGTGGTTCATTTATCGTTCTCCTATCACTTCTAATTTTGATAAATATAATCGCAATTGCTCATTTAATTTCTCAAACATCTTTATAATATTTTTCATATTCTGAAAGGAGTTTATTTTGGGGTTCTTTTCAGGATTGTATAAAGTTAGCAAGCCTTTACATTCCTGTAAGATTCTAGTGTAACTTTCATAAAAATCTTTTGTTATAAATGAAGCATAACTATATATGGATTCTTGAACCTCTACCATGGTCACCTGAGCTTCTTTAAAATTAAATTTATTAGTGGATATTTGAAGTTCTGTATCTTCATAACCAATCATAAGAAAAAAAGTCCGCGACAGTTGTTGATATAATTCAAACTCTTTATCAAATTTTGCTTTCGTTATATAAATCTTTGAAGCCAAATGAGTCTTGTATTTCTCTAATTCTTTATTAAGTTTGAGTTCATATTTTTTTGAAAGCTTATCTGCAATAATATTAGAGGAAAATTTTATAATTGCTAAAATTATTCCAGAAATACCACCTGCTGTTATAACAATAGAGATTGCAATTTTTCCTGCTTTTATTTAATCTCTGTTTTAAATCTTGAGAAAGAATCCTGTTTATGTTGTCTATAACTTCCATTTTATAGAAGATTATACCACAATTTTGTATATCTTTGGACGGAAAAATATCATGTGCTTGCAGCAGATTTTTTAGGACATACAAATAAATCCATCAAGACAAACGCAACTGCTTATCAAGACGGAAAGAAATTTTCATCAAGATGAAATTTGATAAAACCGCATAAATCTGCGCAAATTCGGGATGAAAATGCAACAAATATGGGATAAAAAAAAAGCATATATACCTTCCATCATTCAATCAAAGGAAAAAGCGGCGACATTGAGGTTTTGAGCCGCACTTTCGAAATGAGCGGCGCGCCTTTTTTGTTCAGCATAAACCACAATACAGGCGGATTTTTCAAGACAAATCCGCAGGCGTTGAGTCTGCAGAAAGCGTTTCTCTGGTTCAAGGATACATTGGAAGTGATTTTCCCTGACCAGCCTCTGCAGGAAACTTCCCTTCTTCAGTATGAAATCTGCAAGGATGAGTTCGCTCAGTTCCTGAATGATTTTGACACAGGAATTGAAGAAATCAGGCTTGAAACTGTGAGCAAGGAAAAAGTGTTTGAGACTTTGGATTTACGGACACAGCAGAAACTGAATCTTGAAATGGCGCTGGTAAGTCCGCTGGTTAAGCTTGCGCAGATGTCGGGACAACCAGGGCTTCCGATGAATACAGACCACAGCATAAATTTCTACTCTACGGTAATAAGAAGCCGCCGGAATATTTTTATCATTTCCCTGGAAAAGGACAGAGCATTTCATTTTTATGCAGTTAAATTTGTGCACAATTTCGGCGGAAAGAAAATTGAATTCAGCATGGAAAGCGAGAGCGACGGAACGCACAGGCTTTTCCAGCTTCTTGAAATCCTTATAAGCAGGAAAGAGAAAGTCTACATAATGGATGAAATAAACCGCAGCCTGCACCCGAAGCTTACAGTCCAGTTTGTGAAAAAATATTTTTCAAACGCAAAAGAAAGAAGAATCCAGCTTGTGACCACAACCCACGAAAGCCGTCTTATGAGCCATGACATCGTCCGCCGTGACGAAATCTGGATTGCCGACCAGAACGCCGACGCCAGCACAAAGCTTTTCAGTCTGGAGGATAGGCAGGTCCGCATAGACAAAGTCCTTGACCAAAACTACATTGACAACGTCTGGGGCGGAGTTCCTGTGTTTGAGGATGAGAAATGAAACTTATGGCTTTATTGAATGGAATTTTAGAAGTATAATTATACTAGGGTTTTGATATGTTTTTTTTAATCAATATTTTTGGAAACAGAAAGTTAACTTCTAAAAAGGGGCACAATCCATCTCATTCTGAAAATCCAAAAATCACGGAAATCCTAGAATTAAAAGATTTTATTGATTTCTTGCTTTCAAAAGATTCATATCTTGCAAAATCAGATTATTTGAAGAAATTGGAATCAAAGAAAGAGATTGTATCCTACTTCCAGCAATTGCAAAATGATGACTTGCTTTCTGATTTCTGCAGGAAAAACTCCATTGCCGCTGACACTATTATTCAGATAATTGAAAACTTCAACAGCATAAAAAATCTCGTTCATAAGCACAACGAAAATTTCATTGCACAAAAACTTGAATCTGAAAAAACATATCTTGATAATATCTTGTCCGACGTTGACTCAAACATTCTACTTGATAATGACCAGCGACGTGTCGTGCTTACTGATGAGGACTACTGTCTGGTAATTGCAGGAGCCGGCGCTGGAAAAACCACAACAGTGGCAGCAAAAGTGAAATATCTTGTTGAAAAGAAAAATATAAATCCACGTGAAATTCTTGTAGTGTCTTTTACAAATAAAGCCGTAGGAGAATTGCAGGAGAAAATAAATAGGCAGCTGAAAATCGACTGTCCGATTACAACTTTTCATTCAACAGGAAATGCAATTCTGCACAAAGAAAATGATGAAAAATTAAAAATCATACAAAATGATAAATTATATTTTGTGTTGGAAGATTATTTCCGCAGCACTGTTTTGCAAAACCAGAAGCTTGTCGATGACTTGATAAAGTTTTTTGCAACTTATTTTGATGCTCCGCTTGAAGCAAAAGATAAGAATCAATTTTTTACAAATCTGGCGAATTCCAATTTTTCTACAATAAAAAGCGAACTTGGCGAAATTGACTACCAAGTAAAAATAAAAAATTCAAGAAGCAAGAAATATGAGACAATTCAGAATGAAATTCTGCGTTCACAAGAGGAAGTTCAAATTGCAAATTTTCTATATTTGAACAATATCGCTTATGAATACGAGCCATGCTATAAATACAACATCGAAGGAGCAAAGAAACCCTATACTCCGGATTTCAGAATCACCCAGAATGGAAAGGAAGCATATATTGAGCATTTCGGAGTTACAGAAAACGGCTTCAGCGACAGATACTCAAAAGAAGAATTAAAAAAGTACAACAAGGCAATGCATGACAAGGTTGCAATCCATCGGAAACACGGAACAAATCTTATCTGCACTTGCTCGCAATATAACGATGGCAGGGAACTTCTTGACCACTTAAAAGAAAAACTGGAATCGTCCGGTTTTGTTTTGAATCCACGCGACAACAAAGAAGTCATGCAGAAAATTTCCTCACAAGATTCCAGCCGCTACATTAGAAAACTAATAAATCTTATAGACAGGTTCATCTCGAATTTCAAGACAAATGGATATCCAGCAGAACAGTTTGATGAATGGGAAAACCAAACAAAAAATGTGCGGACAAAACTTTTTTTACGGATTTGCAAAGAATGTTATCTTGAATACGAGCGCTATCTTCACAAAAACAATGCGATTGATTTTTCAGACATGATAAACAAATCCGCCCGGCTATTAAAAGAATCAAAAGCCGTAAGTGAGCAAATAGATTTCAAATACATCATTGTTGATGAATATCAGGATATTTCAAGGCAACGTTTTGATTTGGTGGGCGCATTGCACGATGTGACAAACGCAAAAATTATTGCTGTAGGTGATGACTGGCAGTCAATTTACGCGTTCAGCGGTTCTGATATAACTTTGTTCACAAAATTTTCTGAAATTATGGGTTATGCGGAACTTTTAAAAATTACAAAAACTTACCGCAACTCGCAGGAAGTAATCGATATTGCAGGAAACTTTATTCAGAAAAACACAGCGCAGATAAAAAAATCACTGAAATCGCCAAAAACAATAAAAGACCCTGTAATAATTTATACTTATGATTCAAGACAAAAACGTTTCGGTGGAAATTCAAATTACAATCTTGCAAAATCTGTTGAAACTGCAATAGAACAAATTTTAGACTTCAACAAATCAGAAGGAAAAGATTCAAAAAAACAAGAAATACTTCTGCTTGGAAGATTCGGATTTGACGGCAAAAACCTGGAGCGTTCAAGCCTTTTTGAGTATAAAGATTACGGCAACAAAATAAAGTGCTTAAAACATCCTGAACTGAAAATCACATTCATGACAGCCCATGCTTCAAAAGGGCTGGGCTACGACAATGTAATTGTCATAAATGGCAAGAATGAGACTTATGGATTTCCTTCAAAAATCGAAAATGATCCTGTTTTAAATTATGTTGTAAAAAGAGACGATTCTATTGAAGCCGCGGAAGAAAGGAGACTTTTTTACGTTGCAATGACTCGAACAAAAAACAGGGTGTTCTTTATCGCGCCAGAAGAAAATCCTTCCGAATTTTTGCTTGAAATAAAACATGACTATAAGAATGTAATTTTAAAAGGCGAATGGAAGGAAGATGCAGACAACAGAAGCGCTTTCAAAAAATTCTGTCCAATGTGCGGCTATCCGCTTCAGCACAAAGTAAAACCCGCTTATGGCTTAAACCTATGGATTTGCATGAACGACCCTGAAGTCTGTGATTTTATGACAAATAAAATTGAAGCCGGCAAGCTTTCAATCCAGAAATGCAATAAATGCGATGGATATCTAATTGCAAGACAACAAAAAGACGGAAAATATATGCTAGGCTGCACAAATTACAATGTAAATGGCAAAGGCTGCAATAATGTAATTTTCCATGATGAATATTACAGAATGAACAATCTGACTCCAGAACCTGCCACAATAAAGAAAATTACAAAAGGATATGAAGGCAATAAAAAAATATAACTTAACAAAAGCAGCAAACGTTATTGCTCTACAACTTCCCACCAGCCGTTTTTGTCTGCGCCTACACGGCGGAGCAAACCGTTTTCCTGAAGTTTTTTCATGTTGTTAAATATGTTCTTTTTTGCAATTTCAATTGTTTCAGAAAGTTCTTCCATAGTTGCATAAGGATTGCTTTTAAGGTATGCAAGGATTTTCTGCTGATTTGCATTCACCTTTACATTCACTTTTGCATTCACCTTTTGAAGATTGTTTGCCGCAGCACATATATTTTCACTTTGAATGGCATTTTTCTGATTATGACTTTTCAAAGCATTTAGAATGACATCAAGCATAAATTCAACAAAAATTCCGGAATCTGATTTTTCCGTTGAATCTTCAATAGCCTTATAGTATGCCGCCTGATTTTCCCAAATCATATTTTCTATGGGCAGATGCTCAAACACTGGATTCCACTCTGCTAAAAGCCT
This sequence comes from Treponema sp., assembly GCA_050873685.1. Classification (GTDB taxonomy): domain Bacteria; phylum Spirochaetota; class Spirochaetia; order Treponematales; family Treponemataceae; genus Treponema_D. The sequence continues at coordinate 96,197 of JBNMJH010000007.1, read as the reverse complement.
GGACTGCCAAAAGCGTCCCATACGGCCATTGCCGTCATCAAACGGATGAATAAATTCAAACTCATAATGGAAAACAGAAGATTTTATAAGAATGTGATCTTCGGAATTTTCAAGCCATTCAAATAAATCAGAAATCAAAAATGGCACTCTGTCTGCAGGCGGAGCAATATGAGAAACGCCGGCTTTTCCTGCAACACATACTCCGCATTTTCTAAAATGCCCTGGAGAATCTACCAGCCCAAGAGCCATTATGCCATGCGCCTTCAACAAATCTTTCTGCTCATAAGGATTGAAACTCATAAATAAATCATACGTTTTTATTGCATTCCGAACTTCCTGAACTTCACGAACAGATGCCACAATATGTTTTCCTTCGATAATCGCAGTTACCTGAGATTCGCTCAAAGAATTCCCCTCGATTGCAAGCGATCCGCGGATAGTCTTCATGCGGTTTACTTTGCGCAACATTATACCGTCCGCCTCTTCCATGCGGATAGAAAAACGCTCCAATAAAGCAGAAATTTCGGAAATGAGATTTATAGCACTTGATGAAATCTTAAACGGCGGCTGATACACAATCTTCCCTATAAAATAAAATTTGCATACTTAATCTTTGCTAATTATAGCGTAAAAAACATAAAAATTGAACAAACAGACTTGCTAGCATAATTTGAATTTCATTCAATCACTCTTACATCAGTTGCACGACCGTTTTTATTTTCATCAGGAATATCAACAATCAGAAAATCAACCTTTGTTCCTTTTTCCAATATTTTATCTTTAAAATCTGAATTAATTTCTTTCATATAGAAAAAATAATCACCAGTTTTATCATCTGCTGTAATAATTCTGTAGTTTTTAATTCTTCGTTTTATTATTCCAGTCTTTCGCACTTCATTATCTTTTTCATCTATTTTTTCTACAAAAAATGTTCGTTGTTGTTTTCCGTCATCTGTCAATTTAAATTTTGAATTTAATTTTAATATCAGTTCTCTCGGCGATTTTACTCCATAATCCTTTGCATTAAAATCTGATTTTTGGCGATAGACCGTTTCCCAAAGTTGTGAAAGCAATTTAGTATTTGTGCCATTGTAAAAAGGAGTGGAGTCAAATGCTGTTTCAATAAATTTTTCCAAGGAAAAATCCTTTAGGTTTTCATCTTCAGCATCTTTATTTTTTTCATTTAATAGAATATCTTCATCTTTCTCGTCCAAGTCTTCCAGATATGAAAATTCATTACAAGATTTCACCCATATTGATTTGCACATTTCTTTATTGCCTATTCCAATAACTCGTTTGCCAAGTTCTCGCAACCTCAAAGCTAAAGAATAATATCCGTTATCGGAAGCAACTATAGCAAATAGATTTATTTCTTCATGCTTTATTGCCATTTCAATTGCATCCATCATTACAAGTTTATCAACAGCTTGTTTTTCTTTGTGATGAAACTGCTGAATTGCGGTAATCGGAGTTTTGTTCAACTGGTCTTTCCAAGATGAAGTATAGCTAATAGACCAATCGGCATAGGCACGCTGAAAAAGAATATCTCCTTTTCCTGAAAGATAATCGATTATAAGTGGAACTTTATCTGCAGGAATATTTTCTGAATCAAAAAAAACAGCAATCCTAAAATTTTCATTCATAAACACACATCCTTATATTTCAACTTTTTCAAACTAACAATATCATTCTAAAACTGAAATTGCACGATTCTTATTATAACATAATATTTTTCACTCTTGTAAAAAAATCCCGCGCCTTTCAAGCCACAAAGCTTCCCGGCACGGGATTCATCAAAATGTAAAAACTATCCTCGGTAGAAGTTAATCAAACATCCTGCCTGAATAATCTTGCGCTCGTCGTCGGTCATGTCTCCGGTTGTAAGTTCAAGCTCGGCGGTTGTGCCGTCGGCGCGGACTGCGTAGGCTTTTATGCTTGGCAGTTTTTCTGCAATCATCTTCTTTGCGCCCGGAATAAAAATGTAGTCGCCGTTTGCAAAAGGAAGATTTTCTGTCGCAGCCGCATCGCCCTGCTTGTAGAGGAACGGAATCATTCCCCAGTTTATAAGGTTCGAGCGGTAACGTTTTGTGGCGTAGTCGCTTGCAATGTTCGCGCTGGCTCCAAGAACTCTCTGGCAGCTAGCCGCCTGCTCGCGCGCTGAACCATCGCCCGGCTTTACCGCGTAGATTGTAGAGCCAAGTCCGGCTTTTTCAATTCTTCCCTTGAACTGTGGATATTTTTCCTCAAGGATTTTTTCAGCCTTCTTGACTTCAGCCTTGACATCTTCTGATAAATCGCGGACTGCCTTTGCCCTTCCAACATAGGCAGGATCCTTTCGGCTCAAAGTGAATTCCGCAAGTCCGAGCGGATTTGAGCGGAAGCTTGAAGTTTCGCCTGAAGGAATAAGCTCGTCGGTCGTTGTAACCGGGTCGTGGATTTCAGAGACAACCTTAAGAAGAATATCATCTGAAAGCGGCTGCATTTCCGGCCAGTCCTTGATGTTCGGACCGAACTGAATTTCAACTTCCGGATGGGCAACGCCTTTTGAATCGTAAACACGCTTCTCGTAGATTGTCTTGTCGAAGAAATATTTTTTCGCGCTGAACTCGCCGCCAGCCAAATCCGTAGCGGCAGCAAGGAAGCCTTTGTTCGCCGCAGTAGCCGCAATTGAGCGCGCGTCCATAAGTGCAACAGAAGCAAGCTGTCCGTTCTGAATCTTTGAGCCTTCGCGGTTCGGAAAGTTTCTTGTTGAATGGCGAATTGAAAGAGCGCCGTTCGCCGGAGTGTCGCCCGCGCCGAAGCAAGGTCCGCAGAACGCAGTCTTTACGATTGCGCCCGCGTCAACAAGCGAGGCAAATGCTCCGTTCTTCATAAGCTCCATATAAACTGGCATTGAAGCCGGATAAACGTTCAGAAGGAATTTTCCGTTTCCTGTGTCCTTTCCCTTCAAAATGTCGGCAGCCGCGCAGATGTTCTCGAATCCGCCGCCCGCGCATCCCGCGATAACGCCCTGGTCAACGTAAAGCTTTCCGTCAATGACCTTGTTCTTCAAAGTGAAGTTAACCTTGTCGCCGAATGAAACTTTCGCGCGCTTTTCTGTTTCTTCAAGAACGTCCATCAAATTCTTGTTGACTTCTTCTATTGTATATGCGCAAGAAGGATGGAACGGAAGCGCAATCATCGGGCGGATTTCACCAAGGTCAAGCTCAATCGCGCCGTCGTAGTAAGCGTCCTCGCCTGGATTCAGCTCCTTGTAGTCGCCTTCCCTTCCGTGGATTGAATAGAACTCGCGGATTTTTTCGTCAGTTGACCAAATTGAAGAAAGACAAGTTGTTTCAGTTGTCATAACATCAACGCCGATTCTGAAATCTGCAGAAAGCTTTGCAACTCCAGGACCGATAAATTCCATAACCTTGTTCTTAACGTATCCGTTCGCAAAAACCGCCTTGATTACAGCAAGCGCAACGTCCTGAGGTCCTACGCCAGGAACCGGCTCTCCTGTAAGATAAACCGCGACAACGCCCGGCATATTAACATCATAAGTTTTTCCAAGAAGCTGCTTTGCAAGCTCGCCGCCGCCCTCGCCAATCGCCATTGTTCCAAGCGCGCCGTATCTTGTGTGGCTGTCAGAACCAAGAATCATATCGCCGCACTTTGCAAGCATCTCGCGCGCAAACTGATGGATTACAGCCTGATGCGGAGGAACATAAATTCCGCCGTATTTCTGCGCGCAAGTAAGACCAAACATATGGTCGTCCTCGTTAATCGTTCCGCCTACAGCGCAAAGCGAGTTGTGGCAGTTTGTAAGAACATAGGGAATCGGAAATTTTTCAAGCCCGGAAGCGCGCGCCGTCTGAATGATTCCAACATAAGTGATGTCGTGCGAAGTGATTTTGTCAAACTTGATTTTCAGCTTTGAAGCGTCGCCAGAAGTATTGTGTTTCTGAAGAATTGAATAAGCGATTGTGTTTTTTGCACATTCAGCCGGATTTTTTCCATGAACGGACTCAACAAGTTTTCCGCCGGAAAGAAAAGCGCCTTTTTCCCAAAGTTTCATAGTGTTCCTCGAATTTTAAAATGAATAGTTAAAAAAGATTAGCATAAAACAAGTATTTTCTCAATTAGTGGATTTTAACAGGCGTTTCCCTCTCTTCGTGCAAGCACTACGTTCAGGCCGGGCTTTCCGTGCTTCGCTAACGCTCATCCTCCGCACTCACTCCAGCCAAAGGCTTCCGCTCGCTTGCGGTGGACTGCTCCGCAGGCGCTCCAATCCCTAACGCAAACACACTTTTACTGCCATAAAAATTAAGACATTTATATAATTTGTTTGATAAATTTTTTTCTCCAGTTTATATCAAAATCTATTCTAAATCTGCCGTTTCTTTTACAAAACCATAGGACTACTAAACAGTTCAGACATTTTTGTATGCTGGCTTGATAAAGTTTCATAATCTACAAAATCAACAAGTGACTTTATTGGAAGATAAATAGATTGATTTATTTTATCGTAAAATTCTTTTTTACGTTTTTTATCAGCAACAATGAAAAATTTTGCTCGAAAATCCTGTAATTCAAAAAATTTGTTCAATGAATTGATAATATTTGTGGAATGTTCTACCTCATAAAATGCACTTGGCATTTCCCTCTCATTAAACCAGATTGTATCAATTGTTCTTGCACGGTTTGTAATCTTCTGATAAGTGAAGTCAGGAATATCTGTCATAGTTGATATTTCGCCAAGTTTTTTATCAAGAAACAATTTGTTTTTATCTTGTGCAGGAACATAAGTTTTTAAGTTTTTCATATTGCCAATATCAACAATTAACCCTTGATAATATGCATGTGTAAAAACTTCATTCTGTTCCTTTTCATTTTCTTTTATTTGAAATTTCTTCAAAACAGATTCTCGATAATCAGTTAAAGCCCAAAGTCCTGGTTGTATTTTAAAAAATTCATCTCGCCGTTGTAAAAAACACCGAATGCTCTCAAAAGGAGTTTTTGTTTTCCAATTTGATGTATCAACATTCCGATTGAGATATGCTAATGTGGCATAGCCTCCGTTTTTTTGCATTGTTTCAATTATATCGTCAACTTGCGTATGTTTCTTTTTCATATCTTTCTCCTGCTATGCGATAAATTTTTCTTTATTATTTGATTGGCACGCACATTTTAAATGAATCCGGCAGCTCGACATTTTTCCGGTAAGCATCGTAATGTCCGCAGGTGTTCGCAATTTTGTCAATTACATAAAGAAGAGATGTTATAAGAATTGCCCTTTCATGGTTGTTGATTTGTGTGTAAGACATAACTTTATAAAAATTAGTATACTATATTTTGCTAATTTTTTGAACACAAAACATTTCGTCTATGAATTACAGTTTTATTTAAAAAATATAAAATTCCTCTAACTCCTCCCCCCCCCACACACACCTCTTGACATCCGGCAGAAATTCTCTTCATACTAGAAAAAGCAAAGGGGGAGTAGTTACTTCCTTAAGAATCAACAGCCGGCTCAAAATGAGTCTGGTTCTTAGGCTTCGGCTTAACCGGAGAAACAAGACCTTTTGCCTGATTATTCTGAATTTGCAGGACAGTCGGGCAAGAGGTCTTTTTTTTGGCCGCTGAATTTCGAACGTTTCCTAAAACGAAGAAAAGGAGTTTACGATGAAACAAATTATTGACTATTTCACAAGCGGGCTATGTTCAATGACCTGGCAGAATTTAACAATGATTTTGGTGGGCGCGGCCCTGATTTTTCTTTCCGTGGCTAAAAAATACGAGCCGATGCTTCTTCTGCCAATTGGGTTCGGCGCAATTCTTGTGAATCTTCCGCTTGCAGTTGTGCTTGGAACAGCGGAACATCCAGGCGCGCTGAAAATTCTTTTCGACTGCGGAATAATGACGGAACTCTTCCCTCTTCTGATTTTTATCGGCGTTGGCGCAATGATTGACTTCCGGCCGCTTCTTGAACGCCCATGGCTTCTGGTTTTCGGGCTTGCGGCACATTCAGGAATTTTTATCGCCGCAGCCACCGCATATTTCCTTTTCGGATTCAGCATAAAAGAAGCGCTGAGCATCGGCACAATCGGAGCGGCGGACGGTCCTACAGCAATCGTGGTCGCAAGCCGGCACGCAAAAAATCTTCTTGGTCCAATAACGGTCGCCGCATATTCGTACATGAGCCTTGTTCCAGTCATAATGCCGCCAATAATCAAGCTTCTTACAACAAAAAAAGAACGGACAACAAGAATCCAGGCGAAGAACAAGAACATTCCGCAGTGGGTCATGACAGCTTTTCCGGTTGCAATAACAATCGCAGTAAGCATTCTAGTTCCAGACGCAACAGCATTAATCGGCTTTTTGATGTTCGGGAACCTGCTCCGCGAATGCGGCGTGCTTGAAAAACTTTCCTCGGCGGCGCAGAACGAACTTTCAAACATCGTAACCCTTCTGCTTGGAATAAGCGTAGGCGCAACCATGACAGCGCAGAACTTTCTAGCCCCGCAGACGCTTCTGATTATGCTTCTTGGACTGATTGCCTTTGCCGGCGACACCGCATGCGGAATTCTTCTTGCAAAATTCCTGAACCTGTTCCGAAAGAAAAACAACAAGCTGAACCCAATGATTGGCGCCTGCGGAATTTCAGCATTTCCAATGGCAAGCCGCGTTGTCCAAAAACTCGCCCTTGAAGAAGACAACCAGAATTTCATCCTTATGCACGCAGTAAGCGCAAACGTTTCCGGCCAAATCGGCTCTCTCGTAATCGGCGGAATAATCCTGGGATTTCTGGGAGGGATTTAGTTTTTTGGAATTTACAAAAAGGTAGCTTTTTCTTCATAATTGCTTTTCAATGTGCTAATGTCGAATATTATATGTTTCTATATTATTTCTTGATTTGCTTTCGTTTTCGCCGGAAGAAACTTTTTTTTCAGTTTCTGCAACTTTTTGAAGATCTGTCTTTTCAGTTGAATAAACTGAATCTAGTTTTTTTTCTAAAAAACCATCCAGTTTTTCTGTAATTTTCTTTGAATTCAGATAATTGATATAAACAAATTCCGGCTCTAGCTCCACAATTTGAATTGGCGAAAGCGGTTTCAGCGTATAGTCTTGCATTAAAGGAAGCTCCGCCTTTCCTGCGATTCTGAAATCTTCCTGAAATTCGCTTGATGTCCGTTTCGGAACAAGAAAAGCGTTAACAACTTTTGAAAAACAAGATTTTTCTATAAATTTCAAAAAAGCCCTGTGATATGCAAATTGCTTTACAACATCTTGAATTCCAGGCTGGCTCTGAATTTTGTTTTTTTCAGCTTTTATGCAGTAGTATTTTGCGTCAAGAATAAAAAAACTGTTGTTATAAATTGAAATAATATCCGGCTCTAAAGTTTCTGCAGCATGAACGGCAAAATCATTGAACGTCCACTTTATTTTTTCAATAAGATTTTTGAACGGCTCTTTATCTTCCAAAAATTTTTCACCGGAATTATCTATCTCTGAATCATAATTCGGATTTTCGATTTTTTCTTCTATTAATATTTTATTTTTTTTCAGCTCGCCAAAAGTTTTGTCCCTGACGCTTTCAAAAAGTTCAGCGCACGCTTTTTCCCAAACAAGATTGAATGAGTTCGTTCCGTAAAAACTGAAATTTTCAAAAGTTTCTTTAAAATCAGATTCTGAAATATATGTGTAAAGTGTTTTCAGAAGATTTTGCTTTTTGGTTACGAACTGATTTTTCAGTTCTTTTTCAAGACGATATTTTATAAAATCTATATCGCCAAAATCTTCAATCTTTTCCTGAGAAAGAACAGCTTCGTCCAAGTCAAAAAGATTAAGAATTTCTGCGTTCTTCAACTCATCTGAACATCTTGTAATTACTGCAGCATGAAGCCTTAGAATAAAATCAAGCTCGTTGTCTTCGCTTTTTCGTGTATAGAAATCAAAATAATACGGCGTTCCGTTTTTTATAAATGCAGAAGTTTCATCAATCGTTTTGTTCCATAAAATTTCCATTTCGCCGTTCAGCTCGATGTTTTCCTTCTGATTTGTGTACAAGCCGTTTTCAAAATAATCCTGCAGAATATAAAGCGAAATTGAAAGCCTATTGAACGCTATGTGCTCTTCTTCTCCGTTGCAAAGAGAAAACTGCTGGTTCTGCTCATTATATTTTTTGATTACTTTTATGATTGTTTTGAGCTTTTGAATAATAGCTGTGTCATTTTTTTCATCTGCGTTGTCAATGTATTTTGGATAGCACTTTAACACAAGATTTTCCAGCAGAATGATTCCAACAAAACTGAACGCATAAAATAATTCAGAAGAATCTTCCGGCAGCTCATTGATAATCAAATCCTGACTTGAAAGATCGGAATAGCCGAATTTTTCTTTCCTGATGATTTTTAAAATGTTGCATCGCCGAAGAAGATTTATACGCTTTTTCGCAGTTTCCTCGTCAAGCGAAAATCTCTTTTTGATTTCTGAGAACGAATAATGCTGTCCTTCGCGGAAATAAGCGGATTTCAAGCGACGTTTCCTTAAAATTATTTTGGCGCTGGCTCAGAATTTTCCAGATTTGGAGCTATATCAAGTTCTTTCAGATCGCCTTTTTCATCATCTGAAAAATTGAAGACTTCAATTCCTTTTTCATCAAACTCTTTGCAAATTTCTGAATAAATGTATTTTTCGCAGTTGAAAAAATTGCGCTTCATTTTCGCAGCGTCCTCAAAAAGATACATCAGAACTTTGCTTTTAAAAAGTTTGATAAAATCCTCCTGCTCTTGCATTGCGTTCTCTAAAACTTTTTTGCCGATAAAATAAGGTCCAAGAAGCTTATCTTCGTTCACGTTCAAAGAAATCAATTTTTTGTTAATTGCCTGGCGCAACTTGTTCCAGTTTACTTTTTTGATTATTTTTTTCTCATCTACTTTTCTACTTATCGGGATTTCATAAGCTGAAACGTCACTTTCATTTTCATCAATTCCAATATATTCAAAATTCCATCTGCGCTTGAATGCTGTGTCCATCGGAAAAACACCCTGGTCTGCACTGTTCATTGTCGCCCAGATAAACATATTTTTAGGAATAGAAAGCTCCGACTGTTTTATTCCCTCACTTTCTAAATATTTTATAATGTCTTCTCCTGCGGTAACCGGGTACTCGCTTTCTCCATCTCTGCGGTCAAGCAGCTGAAACACATCGCCAAAAACGGCCGCTACATTTGCACGATTTATTTCTTCAATTAAAAGAAGAAAATTTTCGCCTGAATTTCTTATGGCATTCACATACACACGCAAAAAAGGTCCAGGAACAAATGAGTAAATGATTTCTTCTTTTTCACCGTCAACAGTTTGAACAGACTTCATTGTTGGCTTATAACAGCCAACAAACTGAGAATAACTATAGCTTGGATGAAAAGTAACGCGCTCATAATGTTTAAAAGATTTTTGTACAGAAGTTTCATCAAAAGTATAATCAGCAGCCTGAATACCATAATAAATCCAAGTCGCTAAAGAACTAGTCAGGCTTAAATCAAACATATTGCTAATATCAGAAATTGAGTTGCCCTGAAGGAAATTTGAATATTTTAATCCGATTGCTGCGCAACCTGCCTGATTCATATATTTTTCATTTTTAAGTTTTTCAAGCTGCAATTTGATTTTCTGCTCAGAAAGCTCTTCTGTTTTATAATCTGACAACGATGCATAAAAATCCTTTGCTCTCATTCCTTGACAAATTGTATATGCAGCGTCATTTGAGCAATTATATTCTGATTTTAAATTCTTAGGCTTCTTCCCATTAAAAAATTCAGAATATTTTAATCCGATTGCAAAACATGAGCCATAATTATTTCCTGCATCCTGAATTTCACTTGCAATAATCTGAGCTTGTGTTGGCTCAATTCCTTCATCAAAGAATTTTTTACGTTGATTTTCTAATCTATAGCTTTTTCCTGTTCCCGGCGCACCGAAAATTATGCGGTTGTAAGGATAGGGAATTTCAGAAGATTTTTTATTAAAACTATTAAAAAAAGATTCTCTATCATTTCTATCAACATTAATTTCCATATTTTCTGCGTCCTTTATTTTAATTGATATTTTATTGTTTTCAATTTTCAGCAAATCAGAATATCTGTTTATAAGATTTTTCAAAATATCCAATTCACCAATTTCATCCTTAAAAGTTTTGTTCAGTAAGTCTGAAAAATTAGTTGATACATTCCGTTTTTGTAAACTTTCAAATAGACTTTTTTCAAAATATTGTGGCTTTGATAAATTATCAAAGCCTTTTTTAGTATACGGATTCGGAATGTAGTAAAGTCTAAACCAATGATGAAGATATTCATCGGCAGCTTCTTTTGTAATATTTTCAAAGAATCTAGGATGATAGATATGATTGTCATCGATATAATAAAGGGCTAATTGACACGCCAACTGATATGGAGTATGAAAAAAATCACTTCCAAAATTTGATTTTGACATTACCTTTCTAAATTCTTCTTCTGAAATTTCTCTTTTAGGCAATGCTTCAATTATTTCACAAACTGTTTCAGGTGTTGCATTTCTCCAGCGGCAAATCGGATCAGCCATTATCGCTCTTCTCCTTCTGCTAAACCTGGATAACTTTCCAAAATAGAATTCATAATATGAATCAAAACATCAACAACAATAGAATTTCCTGCTTGCTGATAAGCTGAAGTGTCAGAAACTGGAATAATAAAATCATCACAGAATCCCATAAGACGAAAACATTCTCTTGGAGTAAGTTTGCGCAGACGTCCATCTGTTGTAACGTAATTGTCAACTCCTGCTCTGTGCATTTTGTGCATTGTTGTCAGTAGAGGACGTGCAACTTCCAAATCAGTTTTTGGACGAGAATAAAATCCTTTTGTCCCAGTTGCTAAAACATATTTTCGAACCTTGTCAGAAAGAAAATATTTTTCTAAATCTATTTTTATTTTTTTGCTTGCATCCTCTTCACTTTGAAAAACAAAATCTCCATGCCAATTGAATTGCTGATTTTTCTTTTGGCAAAGCTGAATTTCTCCATCTATTTGTGTATACTTTTTTGTAAGATTTTTTTCTGCAATTACGAAGTCAACACCTTTTTTAGGAAGAAAATAACCGCCCGGTGCATTATCAAGCAAGAAATCCTGCATTTTTCTTTCAAGTTTTATTGGTTGTGGAAATTCAAATGTTTTTTTAAGTTTCAAATCATTTCTAAAACCAACAACAAAAACACGCTCACGATTCTGAGGAATTCCATAGTCTTTTGCATTTAAAACCTTGTATTTCCAAGAATAGTTCAAATCTGTAAAAATTTTTTGAACTGTTTCCCAAGTTCTGCCTTCATCATTGCTCAAAAGAGCTTTTACATTTTCATAAATAAAAACTTTTGGTCTAATTTCTTTTACAAGTCGAGCGTATTCATAAAAAAGAGTTCCTCTCGTATCCGCAAGTCCTCGTTGCTTTCCAACTAAACTGAAAGATTGACAAGGGCTACCACCAACAAACAAATCAACTTGATTTTCATATTGTCTCCCATCTAAAAAAGAGACATTCCAATGGAAATCATCTTCTGAAACATTGTAGTTTGCCATATAGGTTTGTTTTACTTTATTTGAACTCTCTTTGGATTTATACAAATTATCAACAAACCGTTTTTTTTCTTTAAAATCAGAAATTTTGGAAAGTTCTTTTAATATTTTGAAAGAATTAATCTTCTCATGCAACATTGCTGTTCTTTGGCAGATGTCTTTTAGTTTTCTTGAAATCTTGTTTTCAGTTGAATTATAAAGATTCATCTGTTTATAGTTTCTTATCTCATCATTAGTTTTTAAAAGAATTAAATCCAATTCAGATTTATAAAGCTTATCTTCTTCATTTTGAATTTCAATTTTTTGTATTTGTGCAGTGAGCTCAGAAAGTTCTTTCTCAACTTCGTTTATTTCTTCCGGAATTTTTTTAGAAAGAATATCAACATCACCATTATCGCAGGCAAAAACTATTTTATGAGGAAGATTCATTCTGTCTAATGCGTGTTCAATTGCTCCGATTCCACTGAAAACTGTTGCAAGTCGAAGCCTTCTATTATTTTTCTGTCCCTTTAAACGGACGTTATTTTGGACAAGACTTTCTGCAATTTACTAAAAGTGCAGGATGCAATATAATAGAAGAGTTATGTGTGCTTTTGGTGAATGTATGGAAAAAACTGATTCAAATAACGTCCGTTTTTAAGAGCAAAACTTGCCGGGCGCACATTCAAGGAATTGCAAACTATGGAAGAATCCCACTTTATTACAAACGGTCCGGTCCGCAGTTTTTTCAATGAGCTTGTTGAAAATCTTGAAGGCTGTTCGCGCTTCAAAATAAGCGTGGCGTTCATCACTTACGGCGGCCTTCAGGTTCTTCTTGATACTTTGAAATCCCTTGAAAAGCGCAACATTCCAGGCGAAATTCTCACCACAACTTACAAGGAAATGACAACTCCGCAAGTTCTTGAGCGCCTTTCCCAGTTCAAAAATATAACCCTGAAAATATATGTTCCTCCAACGCAAAAAGACGGCTTCCATGCAAAAGGCTATCTGTTCCACAAAAACGGCCCGGATTCAGAAAAATGGACTGTCATAATCGGTTCTTCAAACATAACAGGCCGCGCGCTAAAAACAAATGTTGAATGGAACGTTCTTCAGAATGAAAATTGCGGCGAATCCCAGGAGCCGGGAACTTTCACAAAGTCTGTCCTTGACGAATTTGAAACCCTATGGCAAAGTCCGTGGGCAAAAGAATATTCAGATGAATTCCTGATTTCCTACCGCGATTATCTTGCAAAAGCGAAACGACAGCAAAAAGCAGAGCCGAAGCAACTTTTTTCATACAACAGCTATGCAGACCAGAATTCTTCTATTATTCAGCCGAACAAAATGCAGGCCGAAGCGATTGTAAAACTGAACCGCCTGCGAAAAACCGGAGCGACAAAAGCGCTGGCAATTGCGGCAACAGGAAGCGGAAAAACGTATATGTCGGTTTTTGACGCTCTTCAGGTAAAACCTGAGCATTTGCTTTTTATCGTGCACCGCGAAGATATTCTGAAAAAGGCAAAAGAATCTTTTGACAAAATCTGCTCGGCAACGGAAAAAAACTATTCATCCGGATTTTTCACAGGAAGTTACAACCAATAACTATTAATAGTTATAATGCTTGCAGGCATCCCTATAATCTGAATATCAAACTTTAGACTTGCCTCGACTTTTGTTGAAGCATTATGAATTCTGAAACTGAACTGCCAGCCGTTATCAAGATACATTTCCAAAGTATTTGTAGAACTTGTTTTAAAATCAAAGGCTACAATTTTTGTTGGTAAAGCTGAAATAGGAACAATTTTTTTAGGTCTTTGCTTTTTTGCAGGTTTATTTAATGTTCCGTGTATATTATATGTCTGCAATTGTGTCACCTGCTGGTTATCAACACTTATAACTTTATAAAAATCATATTCACCCAACAAATACTCAACGAGTTTTTTAGGAAGATTTTTATCCTTTAAATACGCTTTCTTTATTTCTGTCTCAAATGCAGTTAAAAGCGGAACATAAACTTTGCTGTCTTTTTCTTCCATTTCTCGCCATAACATTCCAGAGTTCTTGCATTCTTCAAGATAATCAAAAATCGGATTTACATTTTCCCAATATTCATCTGAACAATTGTCTTTGTACCATTTCTGTCCAAAATCAATACTTCTGCTTAATCTGCTGTGTTTTACTGCAAAATGATTATGTTTTATACTAAGCCCTATTTCCCATTTTATTCCGCTTCGTATAATTAGAATATCTCTGACATCACCAGCTTCTCCTTTTGAATCTGGTTGAATTAGTAAAGTTAAAGTATCGTTTTCCTGTTCTATTATCAAAGGCTCAAAATCAAACAATGCAATTACTGCAGTATGTGCACTCAACTTTAGAATGTTTTGTAATTCATTATCAATAAGATTATAAGCTTTTTCAGCAGCAAAAAATGATGAATTTTCTTCAATTACTACAGGGCGAAACTTTTTAATTTCCTCTGATAATGTTTTTAGACAAATAAACTCGTATGCACGTCCTCTGTTATTACTTTCTTCACTCATTTTTGCACCTCCTACTTCCATATTTTGATTTCTCTATTTTAGAATGATATTAAATCTGGGATTCCGCAATTCCAGATTATTTTGAATTGTTCAATATTAGATGGTAATGAAAATTTTAAAATTGGACTAAAACGTTCTCCCAGAATGATTGCTTTTAAGCTTGTTCCAAAGTCAAAATAACAGTCTTCTGCAGAAGAAGACAATGTATTGTTTATTAAAACAAATCTGTATTCATTTTCATCTCTAAAGTCTTCACATTTTATAAATAAGCAATTTAACCGTTCTTCATCTAAATAAAAATGAAGGAAATTTTCACAAGAATTTTTCACATTTAATTCTCTTGTCATTAAATCTTCTACTTTAGAAAAATCATTTGTATAAGTAATTTTTTGAGGCTCTAAAATCTTTGTATGATTATTTTGTAGTTCTTTAAATTTTTCACTAATTTCTGATTTATCAAAAACTAAACAAACACCTCTATGATTGTCTGCATATTGAGCCCACATACGAGTTCTTGCCCATCCTTTAAAAATTAAATTGCTTGAAAAACTTTGATTATTTTTATTATCCCATTCTCCTTCTGTAAAAAAATCTCTACAAAAGCTAAGTAATCTGACTTTATTTTCTCGCTCTTTCAATGATTCATAAAGTTCTTTTACAGCCTTTTTCATGGCATCTATTTCTAATCCATTAAAACTAAAACAATTTAGTCTACAAAATTCTAATGGATCATTTAGATTCTTCAAATTACTTAACCTTAACTTGTTTGAACTTAAAATTGAACAAGCTGCATTAAGAGATGTATAGTGAAACAATAAATCGTCAGAACCTTCATACTGATTTTTTAAAACATTAATTAAAGATTTTTTTTGTTCCAAATTATAAAATTCTCCTTCTCATTATTATGCATATACAACTTCTTTTTCAGAAAAACAGTTTTCTTCCAATGTTTTTTTTATTGCTGTTGCAATTTCAAATGCAAGATTTACAGGTACAGCATTTCCAATCATTTTATAAGCATCGTCAACATTTTCATAAATAAACTGAAACGAATCTGGAAAACCTTGAACTCTTGCAACTTCACGAACCGTCATCCTTCGATATAAAGACTCTTTTCCTTTTACAAACTCACATTTATTCAATCCTGCTTTTTCCATTTTTGGTGCTTGGGGATGAAGTTGGCATTGCCGACCACTTGCTTGGACAGTAAAGGCCTGTTCATTCCAAGATTTCACACGATTCCTACTCATAAAAATTGGCGAATAAGCACCAGTAAAATATTCATTACTGTTTATAGCATTTGGATTTCTATGATTTTTAGGCAAGGCAGGAATTGCAGTATCCTTCAAATCCCAAATAATATCTTTCAGTGTTATTTTTTTCTCATCACTTTCTGTAGAACCATGCGGAAAATCAAATTTTACATTTAAATCACTTCTGAACCCAATATAAAAAACTCGCTTGCGCTCCTGTGCAACACCATAATCTTTCGCATTTACCATTGTTAAAGAAACGTCATATCCAGCACTTTTGAAAAGCGTAAGAATATTTTGAACGGCTTCTGAATGTCTTTTTGCTAACATACCACTTACATTCTCAGCAAGGAAAAACTTCGGTTTCTTATTTTTCAAAATTCGGATATACTCATAAAAAAGTTGTCCGCGAGGATCTTCAATTCCTCTTAAAGAGCCAGCCTCAGACCACGACTGACAAGGCGGACCACCGATAATTCCGTCTATTTCATCAGGAAAATCTTCTTCTTTTATGTTTCTGATGTCACCACGGATAAGTTTTGTATTCGGATGATTTTTTTCAAAAGTTGCCCAAATTGACGAGTCAAATTCATTTGCAATTGGAATTTCAAATCCCGCTTTTTCAAATCCTAAATCAAGACCGCCGCAACCACTAAAAAGACTTATTACCTTCATAAAAAAATCCTATAAAAATATTATATCATATTGTTTTTCATTTGTCTTTTTGTCCGGAAATTTGAAAAAGTTGAAAACGTAACCCAGCCTTTTACTTATCTTGGGCAGGTTTCAACATTTCCTGCAAGCGCGCAAGGCAACAAGCCGATAACAATGCGGTTCGCACTGCACAACCGGATTCCTGAAGAACTTTACCACGACTTTGTAACAAGAACAGACAAGCTTGGGAAAGATTAGTTAAAGATGAAAATGATATTAAACATTACAGCTATGATAAAATAAAAACAGATTTTCTTAAAAAATGTTTCATCATAAGTTCTAAAAGTTGCTCTTGACAAATCCCCAAAACACCATATATTTTAAATACAAACGACTTAAAACAACTTATTTTGGAGGCAATTTATGATGAATGTAAGCGTAAGAATGGACAATACGACAAAAAAGGAATTTGAAAAATTCTGCAATGACGTAGGACTTTCAATTTCGGGAGCGTTCAATCTGTTTGCGAAAAAAGTTGTCCGCGAGCACCGCATTCCGTTTGAAATTTCTTCGGAAGACCCTTTTTACAGCGAGGAAAACCAGAAGCGTCTAGAACTTTCTATTCAGCATGCCAGGGAAGGAAAACTTACCGAGCACGAACTGATTGAGGGGTAAGATGAAGAAAACATGGACAGATGAAGCATGGGACGACTATCTAACGCTTCAAAATAACAAAAAACTGCTGAAAAAAGCAAACAGCCTTTTAAAAGACATTGAGCGAGGCGGATACGAGGGACTTGGAAAACCAGAGCCTCTGAAGGGAAATCTTTCCGGCTACTGGAGCCGCCGCATTGACGACTGCAACAGAATCGTCTACAAAATTGAAAATAGCGTAATAGAAATTGTCCAGTGCGGAACGCATTATCACGGCTAATAAAACTATGGAAACCCAAAAATGAATAATTCTGAAGAAAAAAAGCAAATCCATGTTTCGGCGGCGGTGATTCTGCGCGAGGCGGCGGACGGAAAGAAGATGGTTTTTGCGACTCAGCGCGGATACGGCGAATGGAAGGACTGGTGGGAATTTCCGGGCGGAAAGATTGAGGAAGGCGAAAGCGCAAAAGAGGCGATTGTGCGGGAAATCCGGGAGGAGCTTGCCACGGAAATACGCGCGGAAAAGTTTCTTTGCACGGTCGAGTACGACTATCCGAAGTTTCATCTGGTGATGGAATGTTTTTTGTGCTCGGTTGTTTCGGGAAAGCTTACGCTTCTGGAGCACGAGAACGCGGCCTGGCTTTCGCGGGAAGAGCTTGGCTCTGTGAAGTGGCTTCCTGCCGACGTTGAAGCCTTGGAAAGCGTGAAGCCGCTACTTTAGATGCGGTAGCGCTGGGAGCCCCGAAGTTGCAGAGCGGAGTGAAACGAAGCGGAGCAATGAGCTGCAGCTAGCAGCGAAGGGCGGACATAGCGACGGCGGTTTTCCGCCGGACCGCCATGAAATGCTGAAAAAAAATCTACTCTTTTCCGGCCAAAACTGATATAATATTTTTATGGAAAAAATTGTTTTTGTGGCGAATATTTCAAAGACGGCGAGCGAGATTTTTAATTCTCTTTCTGGCAAATATGAAACGAAAATGCTGGAGCTGAACAAGGAAGTTCTTCTGGCAAAAATTCCGGAAATCGAGCCTTTGCTGGTTGTTGTTTATTCAAAAGATTTTTCGCGCGATGACATTCTGGCGTTTCATTCAATGCTTTCTGCTCCGGAAACGCGTAAATTTCCAGTTATTTTTATTGGCGGCAAGGAAGACTACAAGGATTTTCTGGCTCCGTGGGATGCGAATGTTGCGGGAATAATTTTAACTCCAGCAACTCTTTCCGCTGTTATGGACAAAATTGCAATGGCTGTGGCGGCGATTCATCAGAAAAACGGCGGCGACGAAAATCCGAAGAACGAAAAAACTTCGCCGGAACCAAAACCAGCTGAAAAAGACGAAAGAAAACACATTCTGATTGTTGATGACGATTCTGTAACGCTAAGAATGATGATGAATATTCTGAAAGATGAATACAAAACGACTGTGGCAAAATCCGGAACGGCCGCCATTTCGCTTTTGGGAAGCCAGAAGCCGGACTTGATTCTTCTTGATTACTTGATGCCGGTTTGCGACGGACTTCAGACGCTCCAGATGATACGCTCAGAGGAAAGCACAAAAGATATTCCTGTTTTTTTCCTGACCGGAGTAAGCGACGCTGAATATGTAAAAAACGCAATGACGCTGAAACCTGAAGGCTATATTCTGAAAACCACCGAGCCGAAAGAAATTCTAAAAAGAATCGGAGATTTCTTTGCCAAAATTCAATAAAAAGGCTGAAAGGGCTGAATTCAAGTTCACAAAAAAAACTGACTACAAAATCCAGAACCAGCAGGAAAAGAATGAAGTTTTATTTCTTGCCGCGCTGAACAACTGTTCTGTTCTGAACAGCGTTGCGCCAATCGTGGCTTTTCTGGAAACTGGAATCATAATTTTAAGCAACATTTTAAGAAGAGAAGAAGATTTTCTGAAATGGCGTTTTTTTTACAATACGCTTTACATTTCCTTGACCGCGGTTTCTATTCTTGTGTACTTTTTGAACCGTTCCTGCCGCGACAGGCTTCATTCAAGGCAGAAAAAAGTTATTGCAATTTCACACTTTTACGTTGGATTTATAATTTTCTGGAATGTAATAATGCTGATTGTTGATTTCCACACAACAAGTCAGCTTGATTTTGCGCTTTACTTTACCAGCTGCCTTGTTTCGGTGATTATTTTCAATCTTTCGCCGTTCATTGTGATTCCGCTTATGCTGGCTGCAACTGCTGTTATTGTTGCGGAAATTCTTTTTGTGCAAAAACTTAGTCCTTCAATTTTTTACAAGCCGAATCTTTATCTTTTTGCTTTTCTTGGATATTTCTGCGTGGTCATCCGCCAGATGAATCTTGTGCTGCGGGCAAAACAAAATCTCCGGCTGCGAGAGGCAAAAACCGAGGCAGAAAGCGCCAGCCGCGCGAAATCAATTTTTCTTGCCACGATGAGCCACGAAATCCGCACGCCGATGAACGCGATTGTGGGATTTTCTGAAATCGCCCTGAAAGACAAAGTGCCGCCGACAACCGCAAGCTACCTTGAAAAAATAAACCGGGCGGCGCACACTCTTCTTACAATCATAAATGACATCCTTGATTTTTCAAAAATTGAATCCGGAAAGCTGGAAATTGTTCCGGCTGAATACAACTTGAACACGTTGATAGGCGATCTTGAATCAATTGTGAAAGTCCGAATTTCCTCAAAATCGGTAAAGCTTACTGTAGAAATTGAAAAAAATGTTCCGCGCTGGCTTTTTGGCGATGACATCCGGATTAAGCAGGTTCTTTTGAATCTTGCAGGAAACGCCGCGAAATTCACCGAGGACGGAGAAATCAAAATAACCGTGAAGATGAATGAAACTTCCGGCGCAAAAAAAGTTTTTTCTGAAGGCGAAAAAATTCTTCTGAAATTTTCTGTTCAGGACACAGGAATCGGAATAAAAGAGGAAGACTTGAAAAAACTCTTCAATTCGTTCCAGCAGGTCGATATGCTCCACAACCGAAAAAAAGAAGGAAGCGGGCTCGGGCTTTCAATTTCAAAAAAACTTGTTGAGCTTATGGGCGGAACTTTCAGCGTAAAAAGCGAGTATGGAAAAGGAAGCGATTTTTCCTTCATTGTTCCGCAAGTTGTCGCAAAAAAGAAAGAGAATATAATAGAAGAAAAAATAAATTTCACAGTGCCGTCGGCAAAAGTTCTTGTTGTTGACGACAATGACGTGAATATTCTGGTTGCGCAAAGTTATCTGGCGCAGTACAAATGCGCGGTTGAAACCTGCCAGAACGGCGCGGACGCAGTTGAAAAAGCAAAGAATGGAAATTTCGACATAATTTTTATGGACCACATGATGCCGGTTATGGACGGAGAAGAGGCAACGGCTAAAATCCGCGAGAATGAAAAAGCAGCCGGAAAAATAAACTGCATTGTCGCGCTTACTGCAAATGCGGTCGACGGCGCGCGGGAAAAATTTCTTGCATCCGGTTTCGATGATTTTCTTTCCAAACCGATTGACGAAAAAGAGCTTTGCCGCGTGCTAAGAACGTGGATTCCGCGGGAAAAATTTGTTTTTTCTGAAGAACCAGCCGCCGAAAAACATCCTGAATCTTCAGCTGAAAAAACAATCCTGAAAACTTTTTACAGCCAGATAGAAAAAAAATCCGCCCTGATTAGCGAATATGCGCAGAAAGCCTTGAATTCAGATGAAAAAGCTTTGAATTTGTACAAAATTGAAGTTCACGCCTTGAAAAGCTCCGCAAAAATCTGTTCGTTCGGGGATTTAAGTGCGCTCGCCGCCGAACTTGAAAAAGCCGCCTCGGAAAAAAATCTTGAAGTTATAAAGCAAAAAACAGATGTTCTTCTGAAAAAATATGCGGAAACCAAGGAAATTCTTCAGCGCCAGCTTAAGGATTTTGAGGACAGAAAGCCGCAAACGCAGCGGGAGCCTTTCTCTCAGGAAGAAATCAGCGGAATTCTGGAAAAAATTATGGCCGCCGCAAAAGACGGAAACCTTGAAAGAACCGAGGAAGAATTTTCTGCCCTTGAAAAATTTGAAATGCCTTCCGAATTAAACGGAAATGTCAAGGAACTTTCAAAGGCAATTGAAGAAATCAGCTTTGAAGACATTGCTGAAATCTGCGGAAAAATCCTGGAATCTTTTAGCCAGTGAACATTATGAAAAAAACAGTTTTTCTATTTGCCGCGGCATTTATCTTTTCAACAAATTTCATTTTTTTCTCCTGCAAAATTACTTCCGGCAGCGACCCGAATCTAATCAGAGAAAACCGCTGGGATTCTTTGAATATTCCAGACAGCCGGAACTGCGGCGCTGACGAATCCACGGATTTTTCCATTCCAAGCGGCGACACAGAAATTGCTCCCGGCGTTACAGTTTCTTTCCGCACGGACACAGAGCCAAATCAGTTCAATTTTTCCTCGTATAAAGTGAAGCAGCTTCCCGAATGCACAATCGTTAAAAACTTTGATTTTTCAAGCCACGATTTTGTTACTCTTGGAATGGAACGCTACAGCGGCATAAAAAAAATCTTTTTTGAAAACTGCAAGTTCAAAGGTTTCCGGAATGAAGCTGGAAGCCCGGACGCAAGCGGGAAAGTCTATTTTATTTTTAACAGATGCACTTTTTCCGGAAATGTAAGCGATTCATATATAACGTTGAACAACTGTAAAATCGGGGGTTTTACTTCCGATGCGATGAATCCGCTCAGAGAATTTTCTGCGAACAATCTTTACGTCTATGATTTGGCCCATGACGCAAATTCAAAAGAAATCCATCTGGACGGCATTCAGATTTATGGCGACCAGCGCTCAAGAAAAAATGTTTTGAACGGAAAATGGATTTCAAAAGTTGAAACCGGAAGAATTCATTATAAAAACGTTCGTTTTGAAATTCCTTCAGTGAATTTTGGCGCAGAAAACAAAGCGTATGTAAATGCCTGCGTGATGTTCCAGCTGGAATTCAGCGATGTTGACGATGTTTCCTTTGAAAACCTTTATGTGAACGGCGGCGGCAAATGGTTTCCGCTGTACATGGATTACGGCAAAAACAATGAACGTTCAAAAAACGGAATTTCCTGGTCGCACAAAAACCTTGCAATGAAAAACGTAATGGTTTCAAACAATTTCGGAGATATTTTCTATCCGCAACTGCTTTCCGATGCAAAAATTACAAATGTAAAACATCATGACTATCTTTTCGTAACTTCTGTTTGGAAAGATGAAAACGGCACGGCGCATATTCTTGTTACAAACGATACAAATTCAGACAAAACGTTTACCATAAAAACTGACAAAGGAATCTATGATTTCAAAATTCCGCACTGCCCTAGCAACTGGGCTTTGAACGGCGAAACCGACAAAGCAACAAACCCGGATGAAAAACTTGAAGATTCAAACGGAAAGCCATACACTGAATACAAATTTTCCGACTTTCCATTTGACATTGAATATCAAATTCCAGGCTCGCCGAACTTTATCCTTTGCTTCCAAGATGAGGAACAAATCCGCTACGTAAGTTTAGACGGAAAAAAACATTATTTTTCTGAAATACCAGAAGCCTTACAGCAAAAATGAATCATCCGAAAATTTGTCCTGGAAGCCGAAGTTTTTCTTTTGGCGGAAAGCTCCGGTCAAATTCCTCTGCCTTCTTTGAATCAATAAAATAACCGTCCGGCTCCCTGAAAGTTCCGACAGCGCCTTTCAGCCCATTTTCCAAAAATCCAGGAACAAGCTCCGCAATCAAAAAATAATCAGCATCAGGCTCCGCCTCATACCGAATGCCTTTTGACTTTGCCGCAACAAAGCCAAGTTTTCCGTAAAAATCAATGTTTCCTGTTATTACAAGCGCGCCGCAGCCCATATCTTTTGCCTTCTGCATCACATGCCTCAGAAGAAGAGTTCCGTAGCCTTTCTGCTGGAAATCCGGCAAAATGCTTACCGGTCCAAATGTCATAACAGGAAGACTTCCGCCACCTTCAATTTTTATACAGCACCGCGAAAACATAACGTGCCCGACCAGAACTCCATTTTCTTCCATAACAATATCAAGCTCCGGCACAAAATCATTTCTTTCCCGGAAGCAATGCAGAATATAATGCTCATCACAGCCAGGCTTGTAAATATTCCAGAACGCCTCGCGCACAAGATTCTCAACTGCCCTGTAATCAGCCGGAGTTTCATTTCTAAACGTAATTTTTTGAATGTCTATATTTCTGTTCATTTCAAATCCTTTATGTTTCAAAATTCATTTTCCAGAGCAAAAATTTTCGATTTCTTTTTGCAGCAAACGGAAAACATTCGCAATCAGAAAGCCATCAGCAACAGCATGATTCATGCGCACTGTAACCGGCATTGCAAGACGTCCGTTTTCCTCCCTGTAACGTCCCCAGTTTATAATAGGCGCAAAGAAAAGGTAGCCGTCTGGAAGCTCAATATTCAAAGAATCGTAGGAAAGCCATGAAATGTATGAAGCGTCAAACCAGTTAGGATGATTTTCCATGTCAATTCCGTATTCGCGGGTTTGTTTTGCTTTTTCAATGTCAGCCTTTGCGTTGCGGTAAAATTCCTCATAGTTTTCATAATAAGTCGTGTAAACCGGCGTACAAGTTTCTGTGTCCTCGTGAAAAATATACTGCGTTGGATTCACAGTATCATAGCAGATTAGCTCATCTGTCTGCCATAAATAACCCATTTTATAGTCATCCCGGGAATTCATCACTTTTGCAAGCAAATACAGAAAATTTATATAGAACTTCGTTCCCGTATTTTTTGAAAACGCCGCAAGCGCCGTAACATCCACGCGAGCAGTAACCGAAGCCGAACATCTGCAGTTTTTTGAAAAATGATTGAATGCACCTTTGCGGTAATACGAGTCCCTGTCAATTATCTTGTAATTTGCCATTTTTTCCTCCGGAAAATTAATTTCTTCTTTCTTCAAACTGCGCTATAAAACAATCAATGTGTTTTTTCAGCAGCTCAATAACTGAATCCTTTTTGCCCGGCTCCGCGCCGTCATAAACACTGTAAAGAAAAAACATCGGACCGTAAAATTCCAGCGCAATCTGCATTGCGTCTTCATCCGAACCAGATATTTTTCTAAAAATCGAAGCCATATATTCAAGCGGACCGGAAGCAAGATAATTTTGAAAAAGCTCCGACATTTCAACATTCCGGTGCTGCTCAACTGTAAGCATTCTCCGAAACTGCGATGAAAATTTTTCCTCCGTCCAGTGCCTGAACTGCGCAACGCTGTATTCACGGATTTTTTCCACCGGAAGAAAGCTGTATTCTTCAGCAAAGTTTCCGTCATTGTTTTCCGGCATTCCGTATTCTTTAGAGCGCTCAAAATCAAGTTCCGCCATCCGCTCAAGAATCTTTTCCAGAATTTCGCGCTTGCTTTTGTAATGTTTGTAAAGCGCGCCTTTTGTAATTTCAAGGCAAGACGCAATGTCATTCATTGAAGTTCCCAAATAACCGTTCTGCGCAAAAAGCTCCAAAGCCGCTTCCATTATATGCTGTTTTGTTTCAGACGCCATCTTATTTTCCTTGCACTGCTCATTAAGTAACCGTTCGTTTACTCTTTATCACAAATTATAGTTACCAATCGGTTACTTGTCAAGTTTCTTTTTAATGCGTTAGGGCATGGAAGCCCGAAGTTTCGGAGCGGAACAAAGTGAAGCAGAGAAATGAGCGAAAGCGAAGGCTGGAACGCCCGGCTCCAAGTTGAAAACTTGGAGAAACGCCCGTAAAATTTTTATTGATTTTTATGCAGTAAACCAGTTTTCAAGTCTTAAAAATGAACGCTCCGCAACTTCCGCAAAATCTGCCGTATTTCGGGTTACTAAAATCATTCCGTTTGCAATTGCAGTTGCAGCAATCTGCGTGTCAAAGCAAGGAAGATTTTTTCCGGTTTTTGCACAAGTTCCTGAAAGCTGGCCGCATATGTCCGCAGAGAATTCATCGTACGGAATTATTTCAAAATCTTCTTTGTACTCATCAAGACATTTTTCAATATAAGTTTTTCGTTTTCCTTCAGGCATTCTTGACACACCAAACACAAGCTCCTGCCAAGTAACAGCAGAAATTGCACACAAATCCTTTCTTGCCTCATAAAAGGCAAGCACATTCTCGTTCGGCCGTTTCTTTGAAAATTCCGATACAATATTCGTATCCAGCAAGTAAATTTTATTCATTTTCAGACTCCTTTTTATTCTATTCTTCAAAAATCACTTTGTTCGGGTCAAAATATTCTTTTTCCCGTGTAGGGATTCCTTCATCATTCAATACATCCGAATATTCCCGCTTCAGCTCGTTAATTCTTTCCATTAATGAGCGTTTTTTACCTTTTCTTTCAAATTCCTTGTAGCTGATAATAACAGCAACAGGCTTGTCATAGCGCGTAAGTTCAACCGGCTCGCCGCCTTCCGCAATTTTCACGAAATTAGAAAGATTGTTTCTTGCCTCATAAATTGATGTTCTGCACATAGCCACCTCCATTAAAAATCACCATAAAAAAATAATGCTAAGACTATACAAATAGTAACATCTGTTTAAATTATAGTCAACATTTAATTTTCTAGCCAACATTTTAATTCAGAAGAAACATTGCGCAGACACCAAAAATATGATAAAACACTAAAAAAAACAGGAGAATATATGGAACTTTTGCCGTTTCAGTCTGACTACATGGAAGGAGCGCACCCTTCAATCCTTAAAAAACTTATGGAAACAAACTTTCTGCACACACAAGGATACGGTTCAGATGAATTTTCAGATGAAGCCCGCTCTCTTATCCGCAAAGTTTGCCGCGCGCCAAATGCTGAAATTCAGATTCTTGTGGGCGGAACTCAGGCAAACATGACAGTTGTTGACTGCCTGCTGAAAAAATGGCAGGGCGTAATCGCCGCGGATTCAGGCCACGTTTCAGTCCATGAAGCCGGAGCAATTGAGTTCACAGGCCACAAAGTTCTTCAGCTGAAGCAGAAAGAAGGCAAGCTCTGCGCAAAAGAAATAGATTCGTATATAGAAGATTTTTATAACGACGGAAATTTTCCGCACATGGTCGAACCGGGAATGGTCTATATTTCACAGCCAACAGAATTCGGCACGCTGTATTCAAAAAAAGAACTTGAAGAAATTTCAGAAGTCTGCCGCAGAAGAAAAATCCCGCTTTTTGTTGACGGAGCGCGTCTTGCATACGCCCTTGGAAGCCCGGAAAACAACGTTTCGCTTGAAGACCTTGCGAAACTTGCAGATGTGTTCTACATCGGAGGAACAAAATGCGGCGCGCTTTTTGGAGAAGCCGTAGTTGTGCCGAAGCCAAAGCTGATTCCGCATTTCGTTACACAAATAAAACAGCACGGCGCGCTGCTCGCAAAAGGAAGAATCGCCGGAATCCAGTTCGCAGAGCTTTTCAGGAACGGACTTTATTTTGAGCTCGGAAAAACCGCCGACATATTTGCCGCACAAATAAAAGAAGCGCTGAAAAACGCCTGCTTCCGCCTGTACATGGACTCGCCCACAAACCAGGTCTTCTTCATAATTGAAAACTCCAAGCTCGAATCCCTTGCGCAAAAAGCAATGTACGGCTACATGGAAAAATACGACGAAAGCCACACCGTAATCCGCTTCTGCACAAGCTGGGCAACCCAAAAAAAAGACGTAGACGCCCTGCTCACCGTGATTAAAGAAATGTAGGAAAATCAAATTCGGGCGTTCCTTTTTTGGCAGTTTCGTAAAACTCAACTGCCAAAAAAGTCGCTATGTCCGGGGTTCCACATTCGTTTCATTGCTCCGCAACTCGCTTCGCTCGCCCCTCCCAGCGCTAACGCATTTTCATCAACTTTTCGATTTCGCACCCGTTTGCTTGAAACAGACTATTTTCTCCTAATACCCG
Source organism: Treponema sp. (assembly GCA_050873685.1). Lineage (GTDB taxonomy): Bacteria > Spirochaetota > Spirochaetia > Treponematales > Treponemataceae > Treponema_D. The sequence goes on along the minus strand of JBNMJH010000007.1, from coordinate 69,651 downwards.
TACCTTTTTCTGAATTTTGCAAAGCAGAAGGCAACTACAAGGGCGGAAAGAATCTCGTAGAAAATGCCGCTGCTCCAGATTCCGTCTGTTCCCCAGAAACGCGGAAGAACAAGAACGCAGGCAATCTGAAAAACCAGAGTGCGCATGAATGAAATCAGGGCGGAAACAAAGCCGTTGTTCAGCGCGGTAAAAAACGCCGAGCCGCTCATGTTGAAGCCCATCAGAATAATCGAAAACGAATACAGCCGGAACGCGCGCTTGGTAAGCTCAAAAAGCTCCCTGTCGTATCCGGTAAAAAATTCCGACATAGGAACGGCAAGAAATTCCGCAAGGGCAAAAAGAAAAATCCCGGAAACGCCGACCACAACAATATTCTTCACAAAAAGATTATGAAGCTCCGCCTGGTTTTCCGCGCCGTAGTTGTAGCTTATAATCGGAGAAGTTCCAATTCCCCAGCCAAGAAACACCGCCGCAAAAATAAATCCTACGTACATTAGGCAGCCGTAAGCCGCAATTCCGTTCTCGCCCACAAGCCGGATAAGCTGAAAGTTATACAAAATTCCTACGAGCGACATCGCGATGTTTGAAAGAAGCTCCGAAGAACCGTTCGTGAAAGTCTTGAACAGCACAAGCGTGTTCCACTTAGGCTTTCCAAGCCGCAGAAGAGATTTGTTCGGGCAGAAAAAATAAACCAGCGGAACAAGACCGCCAACAGCCTGGCTTACAAAAGTCGCGGCAGCCGCGCCAGCAAGCCCCCATTTAAAAACAGCCACAAAAAGCGCGTCCAGCGCCATGTTTGCAGCTCCAGCAGAAACCGTAAGGGCAAATCCCATTGAAGGGCGCTCAGCCGCAATCAGAAAACTCTGGAACGAAGTCTGAAGCATGAAGAACGTGAGCGAGCCGCAGAGAATTCTTCCATAAAGCACCGCATTTTCCAGAAGCTTGCCTTCCGCCCCAAGAAGAGATGCAATTTTCGGCATAAAGACAATTGAAAAAAAAGAAACAACAATTCCAAGCCCTGCAAGAAAATAAACCAGAAGCGAAAAAGTCTCGTCCGCACGCTTCCGGTCACCTTCACCAAGAAACTTAGCAACCAGCGCAGTTCCGCCAGTGCCAATCATAAATCCAACAGAAGAAAACATCATGATGACCGGATAAATCAAGTTCACGCCGGCAAAAGCAGTTTTTCCCACAAAGTTTGAAACAAAAAAACCGTCAACAACGCTGTAAATCGAAGTAAAAACCATCATTCCAATCGACGGAATCGTAAAACGCAAGAGCCGCCCGAACGTGAAATGGTCAGAAAGCCTGATATTCATAAAAACCTTGAAAACATAAAAATAATATGTCCGAAATCGGACTATAAAAATATAAAGAACTGCATAAAAAATGTCAAATGGGGAAAAGTTCAGACTGAAAATGAATAATTTTTCAACCTTCACTGACTGTCAAAATAATCCAGACAGAAATTCAGACCAGCCCTTTTTTTTGGAACTGCTCCAAAAGCTCATTTCTATATTTTTCAGCAAGAGAAAGAATCTGCTCCCTTTCTTCCTGCGGCCATGAATCAAAAACTGAATTTTCCGCCTCTACCATAGGAGCAATAAATTTTTCTGCAAAAACAAGCCCTTCTTCTGTGAGCGAAACAACCACATTGCGTCCGCCGCCAGCCTCTCGTTTCACAAGATTCTTTTTTTCAAGCTTTGCTAGCGCGGAATTTATTGTTTTCCGGCTGATTCCGTAACGGCGGGAAATTTCGCTCTGCTTGCACGGACCGCCCATATCGTAAAGAAAGTAGAAAATCCACGATTCGCTGTCTGGAAGCGAGCATTTTACGCTTGCCCTGTGATAAACCGCGTCAATCTGGTTCAAGATATAATCGAGCCTTATTGTTTCCTCGTGCGAAGTCTGTGATTTTTTCAATGGAATTTCCTGTTTCACGAATAATTTAGAATAGCATATTTCTGCTATTTCTTGCAATTCGCAGAATTACGAAAAAACAACACTTCACAAATCCTTCTTCGCAAATGAAAATTTCTTTATCAGCCTCTTCAGCTTCGCTTCGGGAGTAAAAAGAATATGAACGTCGTCAATATCGCGGGCGTGAACTTCTGATTTTTCCTTGCGCCCTTTGCCGCTGAACGCCAGCTTGAAGATTCCGAAGTTGTCCAGCTTGACTTTGTCGCCCATTTCAATGTGGGAAATAATCTTTGTGGAAAGAGCTGTTAAAACTGCGGAAACGTCCGCTGGAGTCAAAGTTGTGGCGTGTGAAATTTCTTCTGAAAGCATTTCTGTTGAAACCATGCTGAAATAGCACGGAGTCGGATAGTACATCGCCGGAGAATCCATGTTCCGCGGATTCATTCTTTTTCTTATTCTGTACGGAGTTTTCATTTTGTCCTGCCTTTTTTTATAGTAAGAATTCAATTGAAATTAAGGAAGAAACCAACCGATTCCTATTTAATTTCTAAAAAAGTATAAAGGTATTTTTATAAAAGTATCAAGATATTTTTTCAGAAGTATCAAGATACTTTTTAAAAAGTAACAAGGTACTTTTACAAAAACATCAAGCTACTTTTTCAGAAAACAACGTGCTTTCACACAAAAACTCCTAACAAATCACTTTAAAACAAAGGAAGAATTATCCGTTTATAAAGGAAGAAAAATCTCTGCCGCCGAACAAAACCACCGGAAACAGGCGGAACATATTTCAGAGCGGCATTAGAATTCAAACTCACCCTGGATGATGGGTTTTCAGAGGAAAATGGCGCTTTTTTGGAAAAAGAAAGAGAACTAATTCAGCCAATCAATTGCTTTTTCTGTGATTTTTTTATACCAGTCCTGCTCATTGGAACTTGATTCTGCAATTTTTTTTGAATACTCAAAAAATGATTTTACTTGGTCGGAATTTGGTATGTAATCAACTTTATATGAATCCTCAATCATTTTTCTAAAAATATTAAGCGGAAGCGGCACAATCGTTGATTTTCCGCCATAGTAAGAAATATTTGTGTGATAAAGCATATAAAAATATGCAACACACGCTTCATTTATTGCCGGCGCAATAAAAAGTCCGTAAGTTTCTCTGCCAGTTTCTTTCTTCAATTTGCCTAAATGACGAGAAACAGGTTCACTTTCCATTTCATATTGCTTTTGTCCACTAGTCATCGTAACTTCTACAATTAAATCAAAATCATCGTAGTTGCAGATAATGTCAGCCATATTGCCCTGCGCAGTGGACATAGGATTTCCAAAATCATCAAATTTCAGATTTGCCTTTATATTTCCACCATCAAGCATTGTCATCGCACGCCATGTATTCCATTCAAACATAAGCGGAACATCTGAAAGCTCGTTATTCCGTTTTGGAATCAAATCAAAGAGATTCTGAATTTCATCGTACTTCTTATAGTCCTTTATTTCGGCGACTTGATTTTTAATTATTTCATTTTTCTTTGCAAGAATCACATCATAAAGTTTTTCTTTAAGTTCAAGAAGAGAAAGATTCTCATTGACTTTTTCCTGCGGAATTTCAGTTTTTAATTTTTCTATCAATGATTTTTTATCATCAGTCAGAAGTTTTGGAAGTTCAGGATTACCTAAATATTCAATATATTTTTCTTCATCATCAATAAAAACAGGCTCTCTGCTTATATTTTTTAATATAAATTCAACATCAGTCTTTTTTTCCGGCATAATTGAAAGCGATTTTCCGATTTTAGAAATTGAAACTAAACCTGTTGCACGCAAATATCTTACACAGGCATCCGCGTAATCCCGCATGCTTCGTATTTTTTTATTCAGAAAATCTTTTGCAGTTTTTGTTATGCTTTCTCTTGTCGAAAATTTCCCTGAATCAATTTCTTCTCTGTAGATTTTCTGAAGTTCATTATAAAAATAATTCTGTTTAAATTCTTTATAACTTTTTGAAGCGAGAATGCACTGCTTTCTGAAATTTTCTATTTTTTCAACAACTTCATCAAATTTTCTATAATCTGTAATCTGCAAGCCGAAAATTACAAGTTCGTCAAATTTTAATGTTCCAAGTTTGTGTACAAGTCTTAATATTTCAAGATATGGCTTTACAAAAAACTTCGAGGCTTTTTCAGATGGTTTATGATAAGGCGAAGGAATTTGAAATTTCAAAAGCTGCCGTAAGAAGATTTCCTCTGTACGTTTTGCAGAAATAAGTTGCTTTCCAGCAGGAGTTAAATTTATTGAAGGTACAAGAATTATAAACCCAAGGGATTTTGGAGCTCTATTTATTCTGTCACGTGCGCTAAAATCAGGAGAATTTTCGCCTGCCCCATGAAAAAAGTTTTGGTCACGCAATAACTGCATGAATTGAATTTGGGTCTGAACATTCCATTTCTTTCCTGTAAAATTTTTTGCAAGCAATTCAATTTCTGGAATCATCTTTTCTGGTGTTCGTGGTGAAGTTGTCATAAACACAACTTTACTGTCAATTGATTTTGCCAAACTCTACTCCTTATAGTTTGCAATTAAAATATGTGTCGCAGCGGCTTTGAATCTATTTTTTATATTTACTGCATAACTTTTTTCATATTCATCAATAATCATATTTCCATACAACTCTTCTGTTAAAGGTGTTCTTCCTATTACAAGAAGAGCTTTGCACGGCAATTTCTTAAAATCTTGTGCAAGCTTCCTATGCGCCTCATCATTAAAGCCGTTTTTATATTGTTCATTTCCATAGTCCGAAAAAACGCAGTCATAAGGCGGATCAAGAAAAATAAAATCATTGGATTTTACCTTGTCAAATATTTTTTCATAATCTAAATTATAAATTTCAGCTTTAGAAAGAAGTTCAGAATGTTCTTTTGTCACAAGGGATGTATTCAAATGCTTATAACGTCCGTATGGAACATTGAATTCGCCTCTTGAATTGTAACGAATCATACCTGAGTATGCAGTTTTATTTATAAAATAATATAAAAGCGCATCAGAATATTTTTTTTCAGACAAGCCATTGAACATATCTCGAATTGAATAATAAAAATCTTCGTTTTTATCCTCAACTCGTTTATCAGGTATTTTCGCTTTTAGAGCCTCAAATTCTATACGGTTTTTTTCATATTGTTTTTCTACACTATCTAACTCATTTCTTAAATTTTGATAATCTAGTTGAACACCTTTGTAAAAAGAAATCAGTTTTTCATTTATATCATTTATAACTGCACTTTTCGGTTCAAGATAAAAATAAAGAGCTCCACCTCCAAAAAAAGGCTCAATATATCTACCTGAAAATTGCGGAATATGTTTTTTAATATTCGGAATCTCTTTTGATTTTCCACCACGATACTTTATAAGCGGTTTCATTACAAAATTACTATACACATTTTTTTATAAAACTTCCATACTTTATTTGCATTAGAATTCAAACTCACCCTGGATGATGTTCTGCTTTTCATCTGGAAATATGCTCAAAAACTTAAATACTTTTTCAATGCGGCATTCGATTCCGGCTTTTTCACATTCCGAAAATAGAATTTTCATAAGGCGGGAATTTTCAGGACTTGTAACTTCGTATGAATTTCCGTAGGTTTGAATATATTTCTGCTTAAGGCCGGGAAAATGCCTGTCGAGATTGCTGTAAAAATACTCACGGTTTCCTTCCCGGAGCGTAAGTCCCACGGCAAAGCACATTATTCCGCGTACTTTCTGCTGAACACAGATTTCTATAAGGCTGCGAAGGTTCTGCTCTGTGTCATTTATGAACGGCAGAAACGGATCAAGCCAGACAACCGTGAGAATTCTGCGCCTCCTGCATTCAGAAAGAATTTCCGTCCGTTCCCTTGTTGTGCAGACATTCGGCTCGATTATGCGGCAAAGATTTTCATCAGAAGTAGTAAGCGTTATCTGGACGACCGCTTTTGCCTTGCGGTTGATTTCCTCTATTAAATCCATGTCGCGCAGAATCAAGTTGCTTTTTGTCTGAATCGCGACTCCAAAACCATGGCGGCAGATTATTTCAAGGCAGCGGCGCATAAGGCCAAGCTCCGCCTCGCAGTGCATATAAGGATCGCACATTGCGCCTGTTCCAATCATGCATTTTTTGCGTTTTTTGGCGAGATTTTCTTCCAGCAGCTCCGCGGCATTCTGCTTCACTTCAATATCTTCAAACTGATGGTTTATCTGGTAGCAGCGACTGCGGGAATCACAATAGATACAGCCATGCGTGCATCCGCGGTAAATGTTCATTCCGTTGCGCGCTGAAAGAATCCCTTTCACATTTGTAAAATGCATAGCTTTATAATATGACGCGGCAAGATGAATTGCAAGGCTGAAAAATAAGGTCACAAGAAAACTTGTGACCTTATGAATGATATTTTGAATTAATTTTTTTTACCATTCTTTTAATTTTTTGAACAAACTTGGAAGTTTCTCTACATCAATAATGTATTGCTGTGAAGTCATTGGCAATTTGTCATCATATGATGATTTCCATAATGCAGGAACATCAGATTCAGCAAATCTGCCGCAAAGACTTGTTATCAAATCAGCAATCTTTCTGCCAAGCACACCATTATCAAGTTCTTCTGCTTTTTTATTTTTCCGAAGCCATAAAATAAGTTCATCAGCACCAATTTTTATTTCCATCAGCTACTCCTTTTTTATCAATCCCAAAACAACAGGTGTTTTTATAATTCCTTTTCCGCCTGCTACAATAACTTTCAAAGGTGTTTCAATTGAAGTTCCCCAAAATGATTTAATGCCAGCTTCTACAATTTCTGCTTTTACTTTTTGGTTTATGTAATCAACATAAACAGAAGAACTTCTTGATGAAAAGATTAGTCCGTCGCCATATTCAATTCCTGCCATGCTTCCATTGTACTTTACAACAAATCCAGAAATATAGTATGCGTGTCCTTCTTCCAAAGCACCGTTTGCAAAAAGTTTACGGCTTTTATCATCTTCATCAATGCCATGATAAACATAACCTTTTGCAATCGCCTTTCCTTTTGCATCCAAGGCAACTCTTTTTCTTTCTTCTGCTTCTTTTTCAGCTCTGATTTTTCTTTCTTCTTCCACTTTGTCTGCATCAAGTTGTTCTTGACTTGGAACACCTTCGATATTATAGACAACTATTTTTGCGGTGTACCCATACCACCAGTTGCCTTCTATGCTTGCACAATACAAGTATACGGTGTAATGACCGTTATACTTTTCATTATCTTTAACAGAATCTACACGGTTACCCCACGTAGGATCTTCGTTATTAATACAAAAATCAGTTGCATTTACTGAAACACTATTCGCCCAATCTTTTCTATAGCCCAATCGGAAATAGCCTTCTTTTTTTCCATTTTCAATTTTAGTATCAGCACCCAAAATATACACATCAGTAACTTTGTAGCCTTTTCCTGCAGACGGATATAAATCTGTTTCGCTAGAACTGAAATATGTTTCAGCTGAAATTTCTGTATATTCAATTTCAGAAGGATTAAAAGTGATTTTAGTTGATGCACAACCAAAAAACACAAAAGTCACAAACGTTGCAATGAAAATTTTTATAAACCTTCTCATTTTAATTTTTATATTCTCCATAATTACTTTCCGAGTGAATTCAGTGAATCAGAAAGATTGTTCAACGAATCAGAAAATTTATTCAAATTATCCGAAGTATTCTGCAGTTTTTCCAATGTGTTTGGATCTGCAAGTTTTTTTGTAGCTGACCAACCAACATAAGTCCTCCAGCCTACTACAACAAGAAAAATAACGCAGATTATTGTTCCAGCAATTGAAGAACCGCGCTTTTCTTTCGGCTTTCTACAGATTCCAATAATACCGCAAATTAAACCGATAACAAGCAGCGGAATGCTGAAAAAATTAATAATTCCCATGAATGGAATTAATCCAAGCAACGTAAAAAACGCTCCAAGAATTCCAAAAATAATAGCGCTCATAAAAAGCCTCCAAATTTTATGTATTGTCGCTAAAACCGTGAAACAGGTTTTAGCGACAATGAGATTTGTCAATCTCATTGTCCACTATATAGTGGACAATTTTTTCCCGCATCGCATATTGCCACACATCCATATATCCTTGCATTTTTTCATTTCACCTAACCAGAAAATTGCGCTATACTTTTCAATTATGAACACAAACTTAGAACTAGAAAAAAACACTGCCGCGCCGGAAAATCTTTCTGAAATCACTGGGCAGCTTGAAAAAATAATCAACAGCCTGCTGGAATCCCATCTGCAGAAAAAAGGCTCGATTTTTGTAATCGGCTGCTCGTCCAGCGAAATTGCGGGCGGCACAATCGGAAAGAATTCCAGCGCAGAAATTGGAAAAGCCGTTTTTGAAACCGCGAATAGAATCTTGTCGGCAAAAGGAATTTTTCTTGCCTGCCAGTGCTGCGAGCATTTGAACCGAGCCCTTGTTGTTGAGCGAGAGTGCGCTGAAAAATACGGTCTTGACGAAGTCTGCGTTGTGCCTTGGCTTCACGGAGGAGGCTCTTTCGCAACCGCCGCATACTACGGATTCAAGGAGCCGGTTGTTGTGGAGCACATCAAGGCTTCAGCCGGAATCGACATTGGAAGCACACTGATTGGAATGCACTTAAAAGATGTAGCTGTTCCTGTTCACCCGGAGCAGAAATTTGTGGGAAACGCCTACGTTACAGCGGCATATTCACGTCCGAAACTGATTGGCGGCGAACGTGCGCATTACACTGCTGAGGCATAATAAGCGATTTCTTCCGTTGATTCAGAGCCGCCCAACCAACCTAAACGGAGCGGCTTCTGTGGCAGGCAAAATAAATCACCTGGTTTTCCTTTGAAATTTCATCCACAAGTTTCAATGCGTTCTGGATTTTTTCATCGTCAAGATTAACAAACGGATCGTCTAAAACCAGCGGCGGTTTTACATTTTCAAACAGAGCTTCCACAAGCGCCATCCGCGAACAGAAATTCACCAGATCTTTGTAGCCATCGCTAAGAAAATTGCTTTCGTGTGTCTTTCCGCCATCATCAACAGAAACTTCCAAATCCGTATTGATAATCAAATTTTCAGCCGAGCCAAGCATTTTCACATATTTTTCAAAACCTTTCTTCATCGGATCGCTGTAATTCGCATCCAGATTTTCCTTGGCTTTTTGAAGAAGTTCCCGTGTTTTTACAAAAATTTCGTATTCCGCAGTTTTTTCTCGCTTTTCAATTGAAAGCCGCTCGATTTCTGTTTCAACATCGCCTTTTTTTTCAGTGTCAGCAAAATTGTCGGAAATTATCTTCTGCCACGAAGCCGAATTCTTGTTCATTGAAGAAATATTTTCCGCCAGGGAAGCAAATTTATTTCGCAGCTCGTCAACAGTTTTTTCAGGCTTCTGAAGATTTTCAAAAGATTCAATTTTGTTGTTCGGGTCGTTTTCAAAATCCGCAATTTTTTTCTTTTCTTCAAGAATCTGAGCTTCAATATTTTTCAGTTCAGTCAGTTTTCCGTGAATCTGAAGAACCTGCTCCGCATAGCTCAACGTTTTTTCCGTTTTATACTGAGAAAGAATTGCGTCCAGCTTGCTTTTTTCTTCTTTTTGAATTCTGGAATTTTCCGAATCCGCGTTTATCTTTTTTTCAAGCATTTCAAGCTTTGAAAGTTTTTCGTTCAGAATCTGAATGTCGGCAGGCACTGAAGAAATATTTTCCGTTTTGCAGTAGCGTTTTGTGAACGCCTTCAGCTTGTTTTCGTATTCTTCCGGAGTTGAATTCTGCGAATCCAGCCAGCGTTTGTATTCCGCCTCTTTGTTTAAAAGCCTTGAATAATTGCCGAATTCCGTGCTGATTTTTGTAAGCGCGGCAATTTCCGAAGGCTCGCCGGCAGAATATTTCATTATAAAATTTTTACATTCATTTTCCGCAGCCTGCACGCGGCTCTGCTTTTCAGAAATTTCTTTACTAAGGCTGGCAATTTTTTCCTTGAATTCTGAAAAATCCTGAGCCTTTCCTTTTGAAACAACCGCAAGAACCGCAAAAAGAAGAAAAGCCGCAACTCCAGAAAACCCAGGAATCGTTTTTCCAAACGCAAATCCGGCAATTCCGGCCGCCGCGCACAAAATTCCCAGAACAACGAACACAATTCTTCCCGGATTTTTCTGTTTCTGCTGAAGAAGCGAATTCAGCTCGTTTTCACGCGAAAAAAGCTCGTTTTTCAATTCATTTATCTGATTTTTTTCATTCTGGATTTTTGAAATGCTTGAAATACAAGCGGAAATTTTCTCTTCTGAAACATCCGAATTTTCATACTTTTTCTTCAGCAAGGCAAGCTCATCGGATTCTGGCGCGGAAAGTTTTCTTGCGTTTTCCGCCTGCTTGAAATTTTTATATTCGTTGTCAGTTTTCAGGCATTCTTCAATCTGCGGTTTTGAAGGAATATCGCCGGCAAAATAATTTTTTAGGCTTTCATAAAAATCTTTTTCAGACTGGCTCGCCGACTGATTTTTTATGTTCGACTCAACCGTTGTAAAGCTGTTTGAAATTGAATCTATTTTTTCAACCGTTTCCTTGCCAGGAATTTGTCCGTTGAAAAAATCTAGAACCGCTTTTTTTTCATCTTCCGATTTTTTCAAGTCATTTTTCAGCTGGGCGTATCTTGCCTTGCTTTCAAATTTCGCATGAACTGAAATTTGTTCCGCAACTGAATCCTGCTGCTTTTTCAGCTCCTGAATTTCTTTTTCATTTTCTGAAATTTTCTGCCTGCAAATTTCGCTTTGCTTTATTTTTGAATCAATTTCTTCTATATAATTTCTATCGCTGTCGATTTTCCGCTGAATTTCTGCGATTTCACCAGTTCCTTTGATTTTTCCTTGCAATTCCTTTGCTTTTTTTTCAAGAACGGCGCTAGCTTCCTCAAAATTTGAAATATCGCCGCTTTCAACCAGATTGTTCAGCTTTGCAGTTATGTCCGCCGAGCCTACCGGAGAATCTTTCAGCGTAACAAAAACGCTTCGGGCATATGAATCCCTGTTGATTCCAAAAAGTTCCGTGCCTAAATCCGCTGTAAAATCAGAAGAAATTTTGTTTGTCTTCAAGTCTCGCAGCTCAAAAGTATCCTCATTTTTTTTCAGGCTGAAAGTTCTGCTTATCAGATATTCTTTTCCATTGTGGGAAAATGCCAATGAGCCACCGTAAATTCCGCCTTGCCACGGCTCATATTTTTTCTTTTCGTTTTTTTCAATATCTCTGGAAGAAGTGTATTCCATTCCGTAAAACATCGACTTTATAAAAACTGAAAGAGTTGTTTTTCCCCAGCCGTTTTCATGAATAAAAGAATTCACGCCATTTTTTAAATCTATATCAAGACTATGTAGTTTTCCAAAATTGTTTATGTGAATTTTTGTTATTTCCATTGTTAAAGTCTCCCCGCCAGCGCTTTTATTCCCGTCATTATAATCCGGGTTTTCTGCTCTTCTGAAAGATTTTTCTGTTCCTTCACAAGACGAATAAATTCTCCCTTCAGCGAAACGTCTTTTTCATATTTTGTATAGTCAATTTTCGTTTCTGTTTTGTCCTTCACGCGGATATAAAAATAGCTTGAATTCAAAGCCAACTGATAAGATTCCGGCTCAAGTTCCGTTTCTTCTGAAAGTTCGCCGGTCAAATCAACTTGAACAATATCCTGGGCAGGAATTTCTTTCAGCGCGTCCGTTATGGTTTTCATAATCTGCGAAAATTCCGTCAAGCCTGAAAGATTCACTGGAATTTCGTGTATAACTCTTTTTGAAACTGGAACGAATTCCGCAGAAACTTTGCTGCCCTGAATGTCAAGCAGAACAAATCCCTTTTTTCCACATTCATCAAAACCGCGCCCTTCAAGACATCCTGAATAGCACCAGGTGCAACGCTGGTCAAGTTTTTCCATCTTGAAATCGTGGATATGCCCCAAAGCAATGTAATCAATGTTTTTGTTTGTAAGCTTAGGCAATGAAATTTCCGGAGCGCCGTCTTTCGTTTTGTATTCAGCCACTTGCCCATGAAGCGCAACAATATTCACACGCGCCGGGTCAAGATTCAGCTCGTTGTACGCGCCAGCCGGAATTGAACTGCCAAATTCCCGCCCGAAAATATCAACATTTTCATAAGAATATTTTTTCCAGCCCGCCTTTGAAAAACGTTTCAGGTTCGGAATTTCCTTTTCCGTAAAAAAATCAACATCTTCATCATGATTTCCGCGCAAATACAAAAAATCAATCTGCGGATTCTGCTCGATGATGTAACAAATTCTCTGCTTTATTTTTTTCTGCTGGCTTTCTTTTGTGTCAAATAAATCGCCGGAAATAATAATCGCTTTCACGCCGTTGACCTTTGCAAAGCTCGTCATCCTTGAAAAAGAATCAACAATCTCGCTTCTGCGCAGTTCCGCCTGCTCCTTTGTAAAATGCGTTCCCATTTTTGAATCCGCATGAATATCCGCGCAATGTATGATTTTCATTTCCGAGCCTCTCCTTTTTGATTTGAGGAAATTTAGATTTTGCCTTGAAAGTTAAAGAATAAAGTCCAGCTTTTCCGCCATTTCTGGAAATTGCCCCCAAAAATGGCGGATGCCTTTCTAATTTTCAGAATTTTTTATAAATTCAAGAAGAATTTTTCCGTCGCTTGAACGGATTGTAAGATTATTTCCAGAAAGCGAATATGTGCTCGCCTTGTCAATGTTGATGTAGAACTGCTGCTCCAATTCCTGAGCCTCTTTGCTGCCGGAAGCCATAAGTGTTGAAGCGCCAAGCGTGAATGAAAGTTTCTTTGCGTTTTCGTCAAGCGAATAATCCATTGTGTAATAATTCACGCCGGAAAAACCTGTTGCCTTGCCGTCCGCAGAAAAATTCAACGTAGGAAGAGATTCCTCGTCAACATTTACGCTTACAACTCCATCGCCTTTTAAAATTGAAGTCAAAATCCATTCTGAATCTTTTATTGAAGCGCGTTCAAAAACCAGCGAAGATTTTTCCTCTGAATTGGAAATGCGGAGAACCTGCTTTTCATTCTCTGATTCCACAGCTATTTTATCCGCGCCTTCCAAAGTTTTCAAAAACGCTCTTTCAAATTCCATATCATCTTTGCTGCCAGCCATTTTTGTAGTCACAAAGCCCGCGCCTGAAGAAAATTTATTTCCATTCACTTTGCATGAGCCGGAAAATAAATTTACGCCGGAAAAACCAGAAACTTTCAAAGCCTTTCCTTCCGCGGCAAAAGAAATTGAAGCCTCTGAAAAATCCGCCACATTTTCTTCTATATAATAACCGGTTAAATTCCAGTCGCCCAAAACTGAATTGAAATTTCCGCCTTTGCAGCCTGAAAAAACTGCCGCCGCAAAAGAACAAAACATCGCAACACAAATTTTAACATTCTTCATAAAAACCCCTGAAGCTGCAAATATTAATTCTCCGAAAAAGCAGCCAACTAAAATCTATAGTTTTTTCCGTGTTTTGAAAAGAACTAATCTCTGAAGAATGCCGTTTTTGTGGCTATGAACTGAATGTAACCGTGAACGTGCTTCCCTCGCCTTCCTTTGACGAAAGATTGATTGTAGCATTATGATATTTTGCCGCGTGCTTTACAATTGAAAGCCCAAGCCCTGTTCCTCCAAGTTCCTTCGAGCGACTTTTATCAATGCGGTAGAAACGTTCAAAAACGCGTTCCTGCTCGTTTTTCGGAATTCCAATTCCTGTATCGCGCACAGAAATTATTGTTTTCTTGCCGGAAACATCTCCGCCTTCTGAAACATATTCATCTTTCACAGTTACGTCCACAAGGCCGCCCTGCTTGTTGTACTTTATCGCATTGTCAATCAGATTGTAGACCATTTCATAAATCACAGGCTGAACGCCGTTTATTTTTCCAGAATCGCCGTGAACATTCACCGTAACTTTCTTGGAATTTGCGCTTGCAAAAAGAATTTTCGCAATTTCCTTTGAAAGCGAAAGAAGCTCAATCGGCTCTTTTTCCATGCTGATTGATTTTTCGTCAAGCTTTGAAAGTTTTATTATGTCGTTCACCAGCGAAATCATTCTCTGGCTTTCTTCGTAGATTGTTTTTGCAAAATCCTTGGTCGTCTGTTCGTCCGTTCCGCCGTTCTTCAAAATTTCTGCAAATCCAGAAATGCTTGTGAGCGGAGTTTTTAATTCGTGGCTGACATTCGCAGTAAACTGCTTTCGAAGCTCTTCCCGCTGAGTTTTTTCAAAATTCTCCTCAGAAATACGCTTTGTGAACGGCTTCAGCTCGTCGTAAACCGCACATTCATCAGGATTTTCAAGGTTGATTTTGTTCAAAGGATTTGTTATTTTTTTTGAAATCCATACTGCTGTAACTCCAGAAATTACAACCGCAAGAACAAACAGAACCAAAAGCGACTGGCTCATTCCAAGCACAAGAACTCCAACAGAATGCTGGTCGCACGAAATTCGAAGCACATCGCCGTTATCAAGCAGCTTTGCAAAATACAAAGTTTTATCCGTCATTGTGGAAGAATAGCGCGAAACTTTTGCGCTTCCCTTTTCTTTTGCGGCAATAAATTCTTCCCGGAGCCCGTGGTTTTCCATTTTTGAAGAGTCAACCCGGTTGTCAAAATAAACCGTTCCGTCCTTGCCGATTAAAGTTATTCGGTTCGGAACTGAGCCGAATTTTTTCAGCTCCTCTACGTTTGTGTTGGAAACATAATGTTCAAGAAAAACAGCTTCAGTTTCAAGCTCGTTGAAAATCTTCCGCTCAAAATAGCCGTAAATATTTGAAATAAAAAATATCGCGCACAAAAAATAAACAAAAGTTCCAACTAAAAACGTGCTCAAAAAAATTCTGAATGTCAATGATTTTGATTTCAAGATTCTTCTCCTTTTTCAAAAATTCAAAAATCAGCAGATTTTATAGCCAATTCCGCGCACAGTCCTGATTATTTCTCCGTTTTCATCGCCGATTTTCTGCCGGAGCGTTCTTACGTGAACATCAACCGTGCGGCTTTCAATGTCGGCATCAATTTTCCAGATTGAATTCAGAAGCTGCTCGCGCGTCAAAACATTTCCCTTGTTTTCTATCAAAAGCGCCAGAAGGTCAAATTCCTTCACCGTAAGAAAAATCTGCTTTTCACCGGCAAAAACAGTGTGGCGGCTTTCATTCAATCTTATGTTTCCAACCGAAAGTTCTTTTTCTTCGCTAGGAATGGCATTGTTTTTTTCATATCGCCGAAGAACAGCTTTTATGCGCGAAAGAAGCGCCATCATTCCGAAAGGCTTCGTAACATAATCATCCGCGCCGGAATCAAGTCCTGTAACAATATCGAATTCAGAATCCTTCGCCGTAAGCATAATCACAGGAATTCCCGCCGTTTCCTTGTTTTCGCGCAGTTTTTTCAAGATTGAAATTCCGTCTTCTTCGGGAAGCATTATGTCCAGAAGAATCAGATCCGGCTTTTTCGCCATCGCTTTCCAAAATTCAGAAGGAAGCGCGAAACTTTCAGTTTGATAATTCTGCGATTTCAAAGTGTAGTCAACAAGTTTTCGGATTGAATCATCATCTTCAAGAAGATAAATCATAAAATCGCCTCCACAATTAATTTAAGTTTTTTTGTTAATTTTATTCAATTAAATTATGTAAAATTGAAGTTAAATTGTTTGATTATAAAATTTTTCTTCTTATATTTTAAGTATGTTTTTTAAATTGAAAAGAATAATTTTTCCGCTTTTTATCTTGTCTTTCTGTGTTTCAGCGTTTGCGCAGGATGAAACGGCAGCTTCAGCCGAAAATGTTCAGCCTCGCCCCACATTCAAGCACGGAGTGACCGCCGCCGCAGAAACTTTAGGAAGCAACATTCTTCTGGCAAGCTTCAACAGATTCGTGCTCAGAATGGATTTTGCAAAAATTTCGCCGGAATCCATAAAAGACAACTTGACCCACTGCTGGGTCTGGGACCAGGACGAATTTGTTGTGAACCAGCTCGGGCATCCATACCAAGGCTCATTTTATTTTGCTGCGGGCCGTGCAAACAACTTCAATTTTTATGAATCGCTCGGCTACACAATGCTCGGAAGCGTAACCTGGGAATATTTTGCGGAAACAGAACGGCAGTCTGTGAACGACTTAATCTGCACAACTTTTGGAGGCGCCGTTCTTGGCGAAACTTTTCACCGGCTCTACATTGAAGCCTCCGACGCGAAATCAATCTTCGCATTTATTGTAAGCCCGATGGACGCGCTGAATTCTCTTATCACAAAAAACCGGTCTGTCCGCGATACAAAAGAAGGCGTAACTTCCTTTGAAGATTTTATAAGTTTTGGCGGAATTGCAGAAAATTCCCGCTCTGAAGAAAAAACTTTCAGCGACAACGAAAAAATCAATGGAAATATTGCCGGCGGATTTTCGCTGGTTTATGGAAATCCATTCCGAAATGAAAAATCCGTTCCATTTTCATATTTCAACTTTGACCTTGCTGGCGGAGGAACAATAAAATATTACCAGGTAAAAACAAACGTTGAAGGAAATCTTTTCCGGCTTGGAACAAAATACACAGAAAAAAGCTCGTTTTCCGCAATGCTTGCCGCAACATTCAAAGTTGACTGGACAAAACTTTCAAGCTATTCCACAAATGGTCTTGGAATTCTGCTTCATTCCTTCTCTGAATTTGAAAACGGATTTTCGATTGCACAGAAACTTAACTTAAGCGGAACATTTTTTGCCGCCGGCGACTGCTACTCGCTTTACAGAGGCCACATAAAACTTCCAGATGACGGAATTGAACGCCGCCTTTACGATTACGGAACAGGTTTTTACACACGTTACGACTTCACGGCAGAACAGAAATATTTCGGAACGCTGAATTTGCGCGCCGCCTGCCTTGGATTTTTTGATATTGAAACAGCCGTTCCTTCCTACGCAAAAAAAGGCGCAACATTCATTGTTGATTCCAGAATTTCCTACAAGCATTTTGTAAAAAACAATGTTTCGTTGGGAATGGATTTTTCATATTATTTCAAATATGAAAACAATTACGGCGCAGAAAATGCAGCTGAAAATATCTTTTCGGTAGATTTGTTCCTTTCAAGAAAAATAAAATAGGTTGAATTTCGAGTTTTTACAATTCTAACCGCATTGAAAGATTTACGGCTTCAAATCCCGCTTGGAAGTCAAGAGTTGAACTTTTTTTTGGAAAAATCTTTCGTTCCGATTTGCTTCGCATATCTTCACTTCAAGATTTTTTTATGGCATACGCCAAAAAAGTGCAAATTGACTTCAGCGGGCTTTTCCGCCTTCAATCTTTCAATTTATAAATTTTCATCAAAACTCGAAATTCAAGCGCAACAATCTAAAAATTCGAAATATTTAGAATGTATATTTTGCGGAAATCTGAACAAAGCTGTTGTTGTGCCAGTCGCCAAATTCGCTGCGGCTCTTTATAAAGCTCTGCATATACATTCCGTTCGCTGAAAATTCAAGTCCGTCTGAAACGTACCAAGTGATTTTCGGCATGATTATAAGGTCGAAATGCTCGAATCCGTAAATTGCGCTTATCTCCGGTTTCAGCTTGCCGTGAAGCAAATTGTCTGAAATATTCAGAACAAGCTTGTTGTCCGTTTCATAAGTTGAACTTTCTGTATCAAGTGAATTTTTTGAATCATCAATTTCATCGTGGTTGATGATATATTTTCCCTGCGTCTGCAAGTTGAAATTCAGCTCGCTGACCGGCAAATCCCTGTCGAAGCCAAAAACCCATGCAACAGAATTATTGTGAATTCTAGGATTGTCGCCGGCTATGTCCTGCGTAAGATTGTAAGCTGCTTCCGCCCGGAAATTGTACGCGCCGAAAGTTTTTGCCGCTTCAACTCCGAAAACCTGCAGAAAATCATAGTCAATGAACTTGTCGTCTTCACCGGCATTTCCATTAAGATATTTTGAAACATAATTTCCCATATTTGCCAAATCAAATGAAGCGCGCTTGTCGCGGCCAAAATAATAGCTTAAGCCCCAGTCCCACGAGCCAGTTGTAGTTGTAAAGCGCGCGCCCGCCTGCATATATTTCAGCTGGTACAAATCCGGATAAAGCTCATCCGCAAGTGAAGAAGAGCGGCTGAGCTGAGTAATATACGTTTTATTCAAAGCTTCAAATTCCGCTTGTTTTGTTGAATCACCTTTAATAACAGCAATTCGAGCTTTTTCCATTTCTGAAACTGTATTTTCAATTGAACTTGTAGCTATATTCGTAAGTTCATTTTTCAACGTCTTAACCTGGTTCGGAACCCATCTTCCAGAAGAAGCGTATCGGTCCGCAGTAATGAACGGCGTCCACACAAGTTCAAATCTGTTTGAAGTGAACGGTCCAACATCATTCGGGGCATTGTAAAGAACACGAACCATCGGCTCAGAAATGCGGCGGTCAATATAATCCGGAATCAAAAAATCCTTGTAGTCGTTCGCATTGAAATTGTCGATTACGTGGAGCTTGTCGCCTTTTCCCCATACAACCTTCATTTTTCCAGCCTGAACCACAAAATTGCCGAAAGTTGCTTCCAAAGTAAGCTCATCGATTATGTCAGACTTGTAATCAGTAATAATATCCTTGCTGAGCGCAAATTTCACATCCGCAGAAACTGTGTCGTTTGAATAGTTAAGCCCGATTTTTCCTTTAGGGTCAACCCAAGTGTTCCATTCATCAATTGGAAGCCCGATTGTGCCTTCATCGTCAACATAGGCACGGAAATTAATCTGCGCTTCTCCGTTCACTGAAAACGAACCAGCCGAAAAAGACGAAGATGAATCAGAAGCGCCAAAATCACTGCCGAAATCGCTTCCAAAGTCATCGCCAAAATCCATATCCTGAGCCACAGCAAATGCAGAGCAAAAGGCCGCCGCCGCAAAAATGGCAAGAATTTTTATCCGTTTCATAAAAAAATCCTTTTTCTAGAAATATAAAAATACCGCCGCAAAACTGCGGCGGAAAACATTTTATTTTGCAGAATTTAAGTAATTCTGTGTAAATACGCTTTCTGGAATCGGCTTGTCAAGAATGATATTGTAGCCGTTCGGGCTTTTTGCATTCTTCTGAGCCGCAATTCTTGTTGAATGTCCGCTTTTTACATTCTTCAAAGTTGTTGAAGTTGTAATTGTATATCCCTGGATATTTTCAAGCTTATCTACTGTCAGAACTTTTACAAGAGTTCCGTCTTTTTTGTCATACATTTCAGCGTAAACAGGAGTGTATGTGTTTTTGTCAATCCACTGAATTCGGTACTGGTACTGAGCTTTCGCCATTGTTGCGTCCGTTGGAGTTGACTTGATTTTCCAGCAGTTGTAGCCGTTCTTTTCTTCTTCACCCAAAAGCTCGTGAGTATCATCATCAAGCTCACGTGTTGACATATCATCATAGCTTGCGTCTGTTCCTGTAAAAGACTTGCTTCCTTCTGAAGAATTAACGCGTCGGGTTGTTTTCAATGAAGGCATGTAAATCCACTTGTCATCATCCTTTCCCTTGTTTTCTTTCTGAAGGAATTTTATTCCTTCGTTTGACTTGTTTGTGCTTGACTTGAAATTCATTACAACATCAGAAGTGTCTGTGCTCTGGTTGTGGCGGCCAAGCTCATCAATAATTCGGTGCTCCTCAATTTTTCCGCTCTTGTTAATCAAATCCATTTCAATAATTGAATGGTTGAAATCCGGCTTTTTGATGTTCAGTGCCTTGTCAACAATTGAACGCGCATCCTGAGCAAAAATCATTGCAGAAGCAGCAAGAAGAGCAGCCGCAACAAAAGTCTTTTTAATAAGTTTCATATTAAATCTCCTATAAATTGAATTTAGATAAAACTTGAAGTTTTCCTATTTATTTTCCTCGTTTTTTCCCAAATCTTCTACCGGCTCAACTTTCGGGCGGCTGAATTTAGGATCATAGTTTGTAAGGAATCCAGGAAGAATTGTCATTGCAAGCATTGAGCTTGTGAACATAACAATTGCAATCAAAATTCCGATGTAACGCAAAACAGCAAACTTTGAAAGGCACAAAACCAGGAATCCAAGTCCAACAGCGAGCGCGTTTGTAAGAATTCCTACTCCGCTTGAAGCAAAAGTTCTTCGAGCCGCCGCATGAACATCCGTAGTTTTCGCTCGTTCAGCGCGGTATGTTTCAAGGAAGTGGATTGTGTAGTCAATACCGATTCCGACCGCAACAGAAGCAATAATTGAAGTTACAAGGTCAAGATTGATTTTTGCAAATCCCATGGTCATATAGTTCAGGAAAATTGTAAACGCAAGCGGAACCGCGCCAAGCAATCCAGCCCATCCAGAACGGAATGACAACGCAATTACTACGAAAACACAAAGCAATGAGAACGCAAGGCTCTGAATCTGTGAACTAACAACCATGTCCGTCATAACAGACTCAAGTTCGCCTTTTCCAGTGAAACTGATTTCGTAGCCTTCCGGGAAATGGTTCTTTGCATAGGAATTGCATTCAGCAATAACAGATTCAATATCTTCTGTTGACTGCGAACGGAAAACCATCTGAACGCGCAGGCGGTTTGGATTCAGAACATTTTCATTCTGAGGGTCGTTTGCCCAGCGGCCAAGAGTTTCCTTGTCAGAAAGCATGAAAAGGAAGTTTCCAACAACATTTTTGAGCGCCTCATGCTGCGCATAACCGTATTTCGCCTCATCATAAGGAATTTCGTAAAAATCGCTTCCCTTGTAGTTAAGCTTCTTTTCAAGAACTTTTACAACTTCATCAATTGAAGCATTTTTTCCGCCCGCTTCAGCATAAGCAGAAGAAAGAAGATTAAGCCCTTCCTCCACGGTGATTGTGCTGTTAAGCTTGTTCACATAAGCAACGTTCGGATCAACATAATCAGGAAGCATTTCATAAGTTTCTTCCGCAGAAGAAGTGTCCGCTCCAAAATCACCGAAATCATCCATTCCGAAATCGCCGAAATCTGAACCGAAATCCGCGAAATCATCCGAGCCAAAATCACTTGAAGCGGAAGAAGTTGCGGCAACAGTCAAGTTTTCTGCGTTTGGCGCATGAAGAACCTGGTTCATTCGTTTAATCAACGTTGAGAATGAAATGATTTTTCCAACGCAAGGGAATTTTGTATAAATATCATCCTGCAAGCCGTCAAGCGCCTCAAGAATATCAGGATTTTTCATTGAGCCTTCAACAAGAGCAGGTTTTCTTCCGTCAGATTTCTTGATTATATTTCCGTTCACATCAAGATATTTTCCATCTTTGTTCATAACAGAAATTCCGTCTTCATCAAGGAAGTTTCCGTCCGCATCAGTAGATTTCGGACCGTCAACAACCATGAAAATAAGATTTGTTCCGGCAAAACGCTTATCAACGTAGTCAATATCCTGGCGAAGCTGGCTTTCCTTTGGAAAATAATTGATGATTGAAGTATCAATATGAAGCTTTTTAATTCCAAAGAATGAGAAAATAATAATTAACGCGCCAAAAATGTACATTCTCGGTTTTGAGCCGCAGAAGAAAAGGAAAATGCTGTACAATGAATCATGGGAAGCGTTTCCGCGGTTGATTGTATGCTTCTTTACCTTTGTTGTAACTTCCTGCATAATCTTTGATTTTTTTCCGATTTTCTTTACAGGCTTAACCATAAGAACAGCCGGAATGAAAGTTACAGAGAAAAGCCATGAAAGCGCAACTCCAATCGCTGTGAAGATTGCAAAACTGTGGAGCGGTCCCATCGGGCTTGAAACAAGAGAGATAAATCCGATTACCGTTGTAATTGCCGCAAGGAATACCGCAACTTTGCAGTCGCCAACGCCCTTCAGAATGATTTCCTTGTGAACTTCCTTTGTAATTTCAACGCCTTTTGCTTTTGCTTCGTCAAGCGCAATGTAATAATGTGTAAGAACATGAATTCCGTACGCCGAACCGCAGGCTATAAGCGCAACCGGAATAATGCTTGTAACAATTGTGAATGTAAAATTGAATACAGCCATAAGTCCGCAAGTACATGCAGTTGAAAGAAGAACTGTAATAAGCGGAAGAACTGTTCCGTCCAAAGTCTTAAGGCTTATGAACAATGTAAGCAGAACAACCACGGAAACAAGCGGAATAAGCCGAACAAGGTCTGAAATTATAAATTCGTGCATATTTTCAGAAACAACCGGGTCGCCAAAATAAATAACCTTGAGATTTGAATCTTTTGTGTACTTTTCAGTAATTTCCTTTACTTTCTTCAAAGTTTCCTTTTCAATGTCGCTTGAAGATTTCTGAGTTGCCGCAGCGTTGTTTATAATTTCTGAAAGCGATGCAATTTCTTCAGCAGAAAGGTTTTCTATAGAAGAAAGTGTTCCTTTTTTTTCAGCTTTCTTAAAATCCTTGAATGTCTTTATTCCGGCATCCGCAAGAATTTCAGCCTGTTCCGGCGCAACCGTTCCCAAATACGCAATTTCTCCAGGATGATTGCTGGCAACAAGCGTAATCTGCATCTGGGCAGCTTTGTTGTCATCAGAAATTATTGAGCGCGAATACATTTCATCCCAGTCCGCAAGATTCTGCTTCAGCTGGTTTGTCTGCTCAAATGTAAGCGGCGGTAGATATCCGTTTTCATCGCGTTCTGCATCAATAATATTTCCAGCCGTAAGCGCGCCGTCAACATCCTCGATAAAATCAATTTTTGTAAGAGAATCAACTCTGTCAACAGTAGGCAAATTTTCAACATCAGTTGAAATGTGGTCAATGATTCCAAGAATTTCCGGAGTTATAATAGTTCCCTTGTCGGTTTCAAGAGAAACACCAATAACAACTGTGCTTCCAAAACGATCTTCGGTTTCAATAAGCTGTTTGTAGGACTCATGTTTCTGCGGAAAATAAAGTCGTGTCGAGTCATCCATCTTGATGTTTCCAAGCTGGAATCCAAGTACCGCAGTAACAGCCAAAGTTACAATAATTATTAACCATGGGTGCTTGAACAAGCGATTCATGATATACAATCCTCCTGAATGTATTACAGTATATAAGTTTAAGAAATTAAACCGATAAACTAAATATAATAATTTTCAAAGCCAACGTCAATAAAATTTTAATGTTTGTTTATGATTTTTTTTCAAGTTCTTCAAATTATAAAAACTTGACAATGCAATTCAATGATTATAAACTTAAACGAATAAACTAATAAACCAATAATAAAATCGAGGCGCCGCAATGAATTCTTTTAACAGTGAATATTTTAAGGAAAAAATAAATTCAATACGCGAAAAATTTTCAAACTGCACGCCTTACATGACAACTTTGAGCGACACCGTACGCCAGAAAATTCTTCTGATTCTAGCAGAATCTGGAACAGACGGAATGGATGTCCAGGACATAACCGCAAAAACCCATCTTTCAAGGCCGGCAATTTCCCACCATCTAAGAATTTTAAAAGATGCCGGAATGATTATAAGCCACAAGAAAGGCACGCAAATCTACTATTTTATATACATCCAGAATGCGCTTGAAAGACTGATGGATTTAATAGCAACGGTCGAAAATCTTGTTTCAAAAATAGACATGGAATCCGTAAAAGAAAATGCTCCCTGGATGATTGCTGAAAAAAACGCGGATGCAAAATAAACGGAATTTTTAAGGTTCCGCGCTACAAATATTTCTTCAGTTCCTGCCCTTCAACGCCGGCATAAAGTTCAACCAGCGGTTTCGCCGGGCTGCAGTTGATTTTCTGCAGAAGAACTTCCTCAATCTGGAAAAATCCTACATCAGCGCTCATGTGAACTTCAATTTTTATCGGTTTTTCCTCGCCGCTCAAAATTTTTACGGATTCAATTGAATTTGCTGAATACTTGTGAATATCGCCTACGCTCGGTTTTGTGTTGATTTCCATTGGAATCCGGGCACGCCCTTTTGTCATGTCGCAGCCATCCGCAATCAGAATCAGCCCTGCCTCAATTGAATGAATTCGCCGCGTTCCCATGTGCCCCACAATTCCTTCCAAAGCCATTGAGCGGATTGTGATTTTTCGTTTCAGGTCTTTCGGATTCGGAAGAACAGTTTCAAGAATTTTATTAACAACCGGAAGCGCCAAAATTCCTGAATAAAGCTCGTGGTCCTGACGCGCAACCGTCATTCCAAAATCATGCAGAAAGCTTGCAAGAATCACGGCAGTTACGCTGTCGGCAAAAGTGCCGGAATCCTCTGTTTCAAGGCTGGTTTTTATTCCCTTCGTGTGAAGAATTTTCAGCATTTTTAAGCAGTTCCGGCAAACCGTGCGCATATGAACCGGTCCATGATCGTTGAATCCAAGCCGGATAATTGAAACATTGTTCGCATAATCCTGAACAGCCTGAATTTCCGGGTCATCAATCAGAATTTTTACAACGCGGAGCGGCAAATCATCTTTTTCCGGCGTGAGCTCGATTATTTCACTTGCAAGCGCAACAAGTTTCTGGTCAACTGAAAGTTCCTTCGGCGATTTCATAATTTCCCCTATAAAAAAAACGCATCTTTGCTTCTATTATAATCATAAAAACAAAGACGCGCATATTTTTTTTCAGCTAAATCAAAGAAGTTTTACGGCTTTACATTTTCTACTCTGATTTTACGCTAACAGGTGTCCATTTCCAGCACAAAGGAATGCTGAACTTCTGAAGTCCGCCGTTATCCTTCAAATCCTGGAAAGTAAATCTAACGCCGGCAGAAACTAAACCCATTTTCTTAGGAAGCTTGTATGAAACGCTCGGGTAAACAACTGTTTTTGTTGAATTGTCCTGTCCGAAAACTGTTGTAAACTGAACATCGCCTTTTACAGAAACATTTTCTGTTACAGCAAAAGAAGCTGCGGCGCGTGTGTAGAACGGATAAACTTTGTCGCCGTCAGAATTTTTGTATTCTTCTGTTTCGCCGTTTTTAACATATTCGTTTGTAAGAGCTGAAATAACATCTGCGGCAACTTTTATGCCTGCATCCTTGAATGTGTATCCTGCAGAAACCTGAAGAGCGTGCTTTGCGGCAAATTTATCATTGTCGTTGTAAATGTAGCCTGCGTTCAAAACAAGGTTTTCAACAGAGCCAAGACCAGCGAAGAATCCTATTGTTCTGTCATCGCTTGTAACATTCTTGAATGTAGCGCCAAATTTTACAGCATCCGGAATTACCCAGTCCGCGCCGAAGTTAAGGCCGAGCTTGTCAATGTCGTCAACTTTTGAATCGCCTGCCCAGTTCGCAACAAATTTCAAGCCTGAAAACTTTGTGTTGAACGTAAGTCCAGACTCAGCCATTTTTCCAGAAGAATAAGTATCGTCCGCAGCTGCAAGATAAGCGGCAGAAACACCGTACTTTGTGAAGAAGTCGTTTCCTGCGGCAAACTGAATCTGTTCAACCGGAGTGAACCGCGCAAATCCACGAAGTCTAAGCGAACCGTATTTTCCGCTGAGCTGATCCGCATTAAATTCCAAACGGATGCGGCCGTCGATTTTTTCTGAAGAATAATCAAGCTGCAGACGCTCGCTTACAGCCGCTGTTGAAGACTCAAAATCATCGCTTTCATCTTTGTCCGTTGTAGCCGGATCATCTTTTTTGCGTGACCATGACATAAAATCACTGCCCCAGATATTGTCTTCATCTCCACCAAAATTGCTGCTCAAAGTTACGTCAGCGCTAGCAATAGATGCCGCCAGCAACAAAGCCACGCCACCAACCAATGATTTTTTCATATTTACTCCTTTTCCGCCTGCAAAAAGCTGATTTTTCCCTTTTTTTATTTTTAATTCGTTATTTATACTGATATATCCGCTTATTGTCAACCTTAATTATTACTTTTGGTTGACATTTACAATTTTAGCCATCTTTTTATAGATTTCAGTGTTGTCGTAGTAACCAGTAAAATTGTTCTGACCTGCTCCAAGCGCATAAACTGGAACCGGAAGCCCTGTGTGCGAGTTGGAAGTCCAGCCGATTCCGCATTTTGCATTCAGAATATGTGTAATTGTGATTGTCAAAGGCTCGTAAGTTCCGTAAATTTCATATTCCTGCTGGTTTCTTGTCTTGTCGTTCTTAATTGTCTTGTTGTAAGCCTCGCGGATTCTGCCGTATTCGTAATCTGTAAGAACAAGTCCGCCGTCTTTATTTTTTCCGCTGCTGCCAGGAACTTTCAGGCCGAAGCATTTTTCAACATCTTTCATAACTTCATCAAAAGAAGTCTTGTTTTTCTTGTAGTTCACAACGTATTCATCATCGAATTTCTGGTATGAAACTGTCTGGCTGTCAAGAGTTCTGAAAAACAAGTTGTAGTCTGTTCCGGCAAAACCAATTGTAAGTCCGCCAGTTTCATGGTCAGCTGTAACAAGAATCAAAGTTTCAGAAGGATGCTTGTTGTAAAATGCGATTGCTTCCTTAACAGCGTCAGAAAGCGCCAAAGTATCAGCAATTGAAGAGCGGGCGTCGTTTGCATGGCAAGCCCAGTCGATTTTTCCGCCTTCAACCATCATGAAAAATCCTTTTTTGTTGTCAAGAACTTCAATTCCTTTACGTACGTAGTCGCGCAAAGCCCAGTTTTTTGCCTCGCGGTCGTTTTCATAAGGAAACGCATCTGAATCCGCAATGTCTTCCGCAACAACAAGAGCCTTGTCGCCGTTTTTAAGAGCGGCTGCTTCAGACTGTTTGAAGCAAACTGTGTATCCAGCTTTTTTTGCCAAATCGTAAATCGATTCCTTGTCCTTTTTCTTGTCCTGAGGCTCCATCAGCGCGCCGCCAGCAAAATAGTCAAAATTCGACTCAACAAGCTGCTTTCCAATCTCATAGTTTGATTTTCTGCTTGCAACGTGCGCATAAGTTGCCGCTGGAGTCGCATGGTTTATGTTTACAGAAGAAATAACGCCGATTTTCCAGTTTTTCTGGTCGCGGAGCTGTTCAGCAATCGTTGAATAACGTATTTTTTTTGAAATATCAACGCCAATCGAGCCAGAATGAGTTTTGTATCCTGTAAAAATTGAAGTCGCTGTGGAAGCCGAATCCGGCGCAAAAGAAGTTGCATCGTAAGTCTGCGCAGTTCCTACAACCGGAAAATCAAAAAAACTCAGTCTTCCGCCAACCGGAGAATCTTTTGTGTCTGAAGATTTTTTTGTTTCATCAACAGTTCCCAAGGCATCTTTTCCAATGTAATAAGCCGCGCTCTGAATCTGCGGATAACTCATTCCGTCGCCAACAAAAACAAAAACGTATTTTGGCGTTCCTTTTCCATTTGAAACTTTTTCAACCGACTGTGCATGGCCAACACCAGACAGTCCCATTGTTGCCGCAAGCAAAGCCGCTGAAGCAATCTTGAAAACATTCAACGCAGTTTCCTTTTTCATTTGTTCCTCCATCAAGGTATGCCTGAACAATAAATGACAAATGTTAAGTTTTGAAAAAGATTTTGTAATTGATTTGTTAGATATTTGTAAAAGTTTTTTAATCTGCGCGGATAACCATTCCGCTCACCAATGCGGTAAAAGGCGCGGTCGAGGCAAGCCCGAAACTTCCGGCGACTGTATTGATTATTTCCGAAGCGACAATATTATTATTCAAAATGTTGTAGACTGGAGTTCCCTGCGCCATAAAAGTCATCAGAAGCGCAATGCAAGTTCCTGAATAAGCCAGAAGAAGAGTTGTTGTCATTGTTCCCATAGCGGCGCGCGCCACAGCCATTCCGGATTTTATGGCGTTTCTGCGCGAAATCGAAGGACAGTTTTTCACAACTTCGTTCACTGC
Source organism: Treponema sp. (assembly GCA_050873685.1). GTDB lineage: Bacteria > Spirochaetota > Spirochaetia > Treponematales > Treponemataceae > Treponema_D. Next base: position 41,964 of record JBNMJH010000007.1, on the reverse strand, counting down.
GCTTGTAATGTCAACGCTCAAATCCATAACAGAACCGCTTGCGCCTACACAAACAGAAGCCATGAAAATCTGCGTTAAATTCAAGTACTGGTAGCCCGAATAAAGCAGCGCCTCTGAATTCGCCATAACCGCCCCGTGAATATGAAAAGCTTTTGTGCAGACAACCGCCAGAACCGCCGCGAAACAAATTCCGAGCATCGCTCCGCAAAAACTTGAAAAAAGCCTTTTGTCAAAACCGTAGACAAGCGCAAGAATGCAGAAAGTAAGAACCGCCACAACAGCCAGACCAACAAAAATCGGATTAAAACCTTTCAAATAAAGCGGAACAAGAATTTTCCAAAGAACAAGAACTGTAACCACAAAAGACAAGACAGAACGCAATCCTGTTCCGCCAGCAAAAACAACCAGAAAAAGCGCAAAAGCGGCCGCCAGAACCAGCTCGCCGCGCAAACGGTAATAGTCAATAAGATTTGCAGAAAGAATTTCCCCGTTGTTATGATGCACAACAACCTGCGCAACATCTCCCGGATGAAAAATCTTGTTCTGGGAAAGCGAGCCGCTCAGAAGATTCCAGCCTTCCGCGCTCTGCCCTTTGAATTTTCCGCTCAGAAATTTTATTCTGCAAACCTGCTGGCCGGTTCTAATCAGCCCAGTGTCAATTATCCGCGAATTATCAACCGCTTCAATCCGGGCGCGGCATTTTTCAGCATCCTTGAACTGAACCGCACCTTCGTATCCAGTTGGAACAAGAAAAAGAATTCCTATGATTACAAGAGAAGCTCCCAGAACCAGCAGATTTTTTCTTTCGCCTTCAAGACTTCCCTTCAGCAATTTTTTCAGCGTTTCCTTTGCAAAAACAGCAGCCTTGCTCCAAATTTCTTTCATTCTTTCTTTCCGGTCAAAGCAAAAACAACACGCTCCGCAATATTAACAGCGTGGTCGCCAATACGCTCAAAGTATTTTGCAATCAAAAAATAATCCAGAATCTGCTCGCCTTCTTCGGTTTTCTTTATTTTTTCAATCAAATCCTTCTTTATAATATGGTAAAGATTGTCAACCAAATCATCGCGCGCAATAACATCCTTCGCCTTGTTGTAGTCCCGCTCAACGTAAGACTGAATGCTGCTGTGAATCATCTCGATAATTTCCGACGACATCTCCGAAATCTCGCGCATTCCGCTGTACTTCAAGTCCGAAAGATTCAGCACCAAATCCGCAATATCAACTGCATGGTCGCCAATCCGCTCCATATCAGTAATCATTTTCAGCGCGGCAGTAATAAACCTAAGATCGGCCGCCATCGGCTGCTGCTGAAGAAGCAGCCGCATACAGAGCGACTCAATTTCACGCTCCATATTGTCAATATTCTCATCGTTCGCCCGGACACTTTTCGCAGCCTCTGTATCACGCCCCATCAACGCAAGAATTGTGCTTTCAATAGCAACTTCAATCATTTTCCCCATGCTCAAAACGCTGGAATTCAACTGAGCAAGCTGTATCTCATATTTTTCACGCATAATTTTCTCCTTTTGAATTGCACTCCTTAAGGACAGAAAGCCGCCCGCGCTAATTGCAAAGCAAACTACGCACGTTGGCGCATCAACCAAATCTTCCGGTAATGTAATCCTCAGTCTTCTTCTGTTTAGGCATGCTGAACATCTGCTCCGTGTCGCCGCTTTCAATAATTTCACCAAGCAAGAAGAAAACCGTCTTGTCGCTTATTCTGACCGCCTGCTGCATATTGTGCGTAACAATAACAATCGTGTATTTTTCCTTAAGCTTCATAACGCAGTCCTCAATCTTCAGCGTGGAAATCGGATCCAACGCAGAAGTAGGCTCGTCCATCAGAAGAATTTCCGGCTGAACCGCAAGCGCGCGCGCAATGCAAAGCCGCTGCTGCTGTCCGCCCGAAAGAGCAAGCGCCGATTTTTTCAGATTGTCCTTCAATTCATCCCAAATCGCAGCCTTTTTCAGCGAATCCTCAACAATTTCATCAAGCTCGCTCTTTTTATTGATTCCGTGCGTCCTTGGGCCGAACGCAACATTTTCATAAATGCTCATCGGAAAAGGATTCGGCTTCTGAAAAACCATTCCGACATTTTTGCGCAGAACATTCACATCAATTTTCTTGTCAAGAATATTCACGCCGTCAATTTTTATTTCACCAGTAATCCGGCAGCCTTCAACCATATCGTTCATGCGGTTTATGCTTTTCAGCAAAGTTGATTTTCCGCAGCCAGAAGGCCCGATGAACGCAGTTATCTCATTTTTTTCTATCTCAAGATTTATATTCCGCAGCGCATGAAAATCGCCGTAATACAAATCCAAATTCTCAATTTCAATCTTTGTGTTTTTTATATTCTTTTCAGTATCTGCCATATTCACCCAACCTAGTCTTTTTGAATTTTCCGCGCAACCAAGGCAGAAAGGGCATTTATCCCGACCACAAGAACCAGAAGAACAACAGCCGTGGCAAAAGCCTGGTTCGTGTGCAAACCTTCAGAACTCAGAACGTACATATGAATCGCCAAAGTTCTTCCAGAGCCAAAAACATTCAAAGGAATCTGGGCAACAGTTCCAGCCGTGTAAATCAGAGCCGCAGTTTCGCCAACAACGCGCCCAGTAGACAAAATAATTCCGTTCAAAATTCCCGGAACAGCGGCAGGCAGCACAATCTTAAAAACCGTGCGGACTTTTCCAGCGCCCAGACCAAAACTTCCTTCCCGGTAAGAATCCGGAACCGCAAGCAAAGCCTCTTCCGTAGTCCGCATAATCGTAGGCAGAACCATAATCGCAACCGTGCAGCTTCCAGCCAGAAGCGAATATCCCCAGCGCAAAGTTCCAACAAAGAACAAAAGACCGAACAAACCGTAAATTATCGAAGGAATTCCCGCCAAAGTCTCAGTCGTCATCCGCACAAGCTTCACAAACTTGTTTCCGCGGCCAGCATACTCAACAAGATAAACCGCCGAGCCAACTCCAAGCGGACACGCAATGCAAAGCGCGATAATCGTAACAATAATCGTGTTCACAAGAGCCGGCACAACCGAACAGTTCTCGGAATTGTAAGTTCCCGCAAAAAGCGAAGGCCGCAAATACGGAATTCCATGAACCAGAATATAACCAAGCATAAACGCCAGAATCAAAAGCGTAACAAAAGCGCTCGCATAAACCACAATTTTCGCAAAATTATTTTTTCTGCGGGGCGCCTGCCCCCCGGTCGCATTCAAAAGCTTCGCTTTCGCTTGCTCCCTTCCCCCTCTAGCGGGCTCAAACGCCGCCCGCAACGCCCGCTTATTCTCAACCGCAAATTTCAGTTCCATTTTCTTATTCCCTCAAAAGTTCCTGTCATTGATGCGCTTTTCCAGACAATCTGCTTATCATGTTGAACGCAAGATTTATCAGCAAGATAAACACAAACAGCACAACGCCAGTCGCAATAAGAGCTTCCCTGTGCAAGCCAGTGGCATAGCCCATTTCCAGAACAATATTCGCCGTAAGAGTTCTTACGCCTTTCAGCACAGAATCAGGAATTCTCGCCTGATTTCCCGCAACCATAATTACGGCCATAGTTTCACCGACCGCACGTCCAACGCCAAGAATAATTCCTGCCAAAATTCCGGATTTTGCAGCCGGAAGCATCGCAAAGAACACAGCCCTTTCATGAGTTGCGCCAAGAGCCCGCGCGCCGTCGTAATAAGTTTCTGGAACAGCCCGAAGCGAGCTTTCAGAAACACTTATTATCGTCGGAAGAATCATCATTCCCAACAGAAGGCTCGCCGTAAAAATGCAGGAACCATTTCCGCCAAAAATATTTCTCATAAAAGGAACAATTACCATAAGCCCGAAAAATCCGTAGACAACGCTAGGAATTCCAGCAAGAATTTCAATCGCGGGCTTAAGCACCTTGTAAAGTTTTTCCGGACAAAACTTCGCAAGAAAAACAGCAGTCATAAGTCCAATCGGCGCACCAAAAAGAACAGCGCCAAAAGTAACATACAGACTTCCAACAATCATTGGAAAAATTCCGTAAAGATCGCTGCCAGGCTTCCACTTCAACCCAAAGATAAAGTCAAGGACACCAATCTTTTTCATTGCAGGAATTCCATTAACAAAAAGAAACAAACATATAAGCAGAACCGCAACAATGCTGAAAGCCGCCGCCGCAAAAAATATTGTTTCAAAAACTTTTTCTTTAGTTCTGCCAGCAACAATCTTTACATTCATAGTCAAATCCTATTTATTAATTTCAGACCACTTTGTGATTTTTCCAGTGAAAATCTTTTCAACATTGTCTTTTGTAAGATTTGCAACCAAGTTTTCGTTGTTCACAACAACCGCAATGCCGTCAATCGCAATTGTAATTTCTTTAACGCCCTTCGCTTTCTCTGAATCTTTAAGTCCGCGGCTCGCCATTCCAATGTCGCAGATTCCGTTTATCGCATTTGTAACGCCAGTTGTAGAATCAGAAGTCTGAAGCTCAACCGAAACCTTTGGGTTTATTTCCTTGTACGCCTCAATCAGCTTTTCCATAACCGGAGAAACAGAGCTTGAGCCAGAAACAACAACCTTTCCAGAAACATCAGCCGGCTTAAAAGCGCCTTTGTCTTCAATTTTGATGTACTTGTTTTTTTCAATTATCGCCTGGCCGTCGGCACTAAGAATGAAGTTTTCAAAATCCTTTGCCGCAGCAGAAAGATTTTCCTTCACAGCAATATTGAACGGACGACTGATTTTGTATGAACCGTTCTTGATGTTCTCAACAGTCGCATCAGCGCCGTCAATTTTTACAGCCTTTACAGTTTTGTTCAACGAACCAAGAGAAATGTATCCAATCGCATACTGGTCGCTTGCAACGCTTGTAAGCATAACCGCAGTTGAATTTGTAACAGCAGCCTCATCAGTTGTATAGTCAACCTTTTTACCGCTGGCATCCTTCTTTTCAATTCCAAAAAGCTCAATAAAAGCGCCACGTGTTCCAGAACCTTCTTCCCGGCTCAGAACGTTGATTCCCTTTTTAGAATTCCATTTCTTCGCAGCAAAACAAGAACCGCCAGCTGCCAAAATCATCGCAATTCCAGCAATTTTTTTCAAACTGATTTTCATAATTTACTCCTTCTTTTATGAATTACCTAGAATCTAAAACTGTTTTGTAAACAAAAAGAGTAAATTATGTAAAATTAATGTTAAATGAATGTCGTGAATTATGAACGAATGTTTTCGGCATATTTCCAGTTTGCTCCAGATGGATTTGGCTCGCGCTTCGCTTGAATTAATTCGGGCGCTTTGCACTTTAAGTAATTCAATCGCCAAAAATCTTCACAAACTGTAAATCTGCCTACGCACTTATTTTTCAAAAAAACTCGACATTCAGGCAGGCAGGTTAAATAAAAAAGACCTCGTGTCTTTCACGAAGTCTTTTGCAATTTCCTAGCGATCGCCACGAGAAGCAGCTCTCTGAGCCTTCTTCTTGTTCAGGAAATTTTTGTGTTCCAGAGTTGTTTTCTTCTGGTGAAGAACTGCAGAAGGTTTTACGAAATATCTTCTGTTCTTATATTCACGAACGATACCTTCGTTTTCAACCATCTTCTTGAATCTTCGGATAGCTTTTTCCAAAGGTTCATCGTCTCTGATGTTAATTGTAGCCATTTATAACTACTCCTACTTATAAGTATGTCCTATTATTATCCTAAATTCCCACAAACCTTTCAAGTGAAAATGACTATTTATTGCAAAAAAAATTGAATTTATTTTTAGAAATTCTAAAAGAACTCTTTCGGCAGATTTTCAGTTTGCTCCAGATGGATTTGGCTCGCGCTTTGCTTGCATTAATTCGGGTGGTTCGCACTTTAATCAATTCAAGCGCCAAAAATCTTCATAACCTGCAAATCTGCCTGCGCTTTTATTCTTTCACAAAAAACTCAACATTCGGGCTCATTTATATTATCTCTTTCCCGCTTTTTCCGCCATTGCCATAACCACATCTTTCCAGCGTTCAACCAGACTAGCTGGCGCAAGCGGTTCTGCCTGAAAGCCCCAGCTTAGAATGAATTCTAAAACTCTTTCATACTGACTGGAAGAAAACGCCGCAACAAGCGAGTCTTCTTCCTCTCTGAAAGTCTGGTCGGCAGCCAGCTTATGTTTTTTCATCCATTCTTTTGCGTAACCGGTAAAGCGGATTTCAAATTTTTCAATATTGTCGCCAACAAAAGCACCCAAACAGCCGCCGCCACTATATCCATTTATATCATAATTTTTCGGCAGCTCAAATTCTTCGTTTAGAACAGCAATATCAGCCATATAATTCAAATCATACAGAAGAACAGAATCAGCATATTCACTGTAAGCAAACAGATAAACCGAACCATTATCCAAAACAAGCTGAAAAGGCCATACAATCCGCTCCGCCTCGTTGTTTGTGTAAGATTTCAAATAACGAAATTTAATTTTATGATTTTTCTGAAGCGCCTCATAAACCTTGTCCCAGTTTTTTACATCAATATCGTATTCCATCTGAGGCGAAACAACCACGCGGCCAGAAGAAAGCATATCATCATTCTTTGCAACCTCAGGCTGAAGAAAATAAATCAGCTTCGTTACACTTTCAAAAAGAGGAGTGCCCTTATACTGCTGCAAAAGCCCTTTCAAGCTCGCAACAAGCGCAAGATTCTTTTTGGTTTCCTCCGAATAATAAAAATCTTCAAAACCAGATTTTATGACATAACTGCCATGCACCTGTTTTTCCTCAAGAATATCATTTTCCCTTAAATTCTGAACAAGCCTGAAAATTGTCGGCTCCGAAGTTTCAAAATGACTGGCAAAATATTTTGAATTATATTTCACATCTGGATGATTCGGAGCATCTCTAAGAATACGCAGCATTTCATAGCCACGCTCATCAAGATGAAAAGTCAAATCCTTCAAACGCAGCTTTTCTTCCCGCCGCAAGCGGTTCCTTTTTTTTCTTCCTCTGTAAGCTTTCTTGTCATGCCCATAGTATAGCACAATAACGCAGGAAAGCTATCAGTCTGTGATAGTATGGTATTATAACAGAAAACTTAAAATCAATTTTAATATTATAATTCTACAGCCCTGCCGGAGTACTTCTATTATTAATATAAATCATTATATTCAAAATTCTTGATTTTCAGAAACCATCAAAATACTCTGAAAATAATATTCACCAGAAATCTCATGCAAAAACGCATTATTTCTACTTATTTTCTAAAAAAGTACAAGGATATTTTTATAAAAGTATCAAGATGTTTTTTAATAAGTAGCAAGATACTTTTTAGAAAGTAACAAGGTACTTTTTTAAAAACATCAAGCTACTTTTTCAGGAACAAACTAGCTTTCTCACAAAAACTTCTATAAAATCACTTTAAAACAATGGAAGAATTATCGCTGGACAATATTCAAATTTATATCTTTTGCCTATTTTTACAATAAGAAGTATAATTTCATAAAGCGCCGGGATATGGAATCCTCCGCAAAATCAAAACTAAGGAAGCACTTTTATGGCTGAAACTATGAAAAAAATCGAATGGAATGATGCTTATCTTTTGGGAATTCCTGAAATTGATATGCAGCACAAAAAACTTATCTCAATTGCAAACGAGCTTTACGATGTTGTCTGCGGAAATGAAGATGACTACAAGCTGAAAATGTCGAAGGTTTTAAAAAAGCTCACTGACTACACTGAATATCATTTTACGAGCGAGGAGCAGCTTCAGAAAAGAATCGGTTATGCCGGCTATGAAACTCATAAAACCACTCATGACTACTTTATAAAGGAAGTAAATTTCCAGATTCAGAAACTTAATTCTGAAAGCAAGAACAACGTGCTCAGTTTTTACAACTATATTTCAACTTGGGTTTTTAATCATATTGCAAAAGCTGACAAGCTCTGGGCAAATTTCATGAATCAAAAGAACGGATAAAAAATGGCTGAAAATTTAATTGAAAAACTTATTCTTGAAAATATAAAAAATCAGTCCGCGTTTTTTGTGTTTCCAACGCAGACTTCGGCGGATTTGTGGGCAGACAGAATTGTTTCGGCGGACGGCGCAAAGGCTGTGGCAATGGAACGTTTTCTTGTCTGGGATAAATTCAAAAGTTCTTCAATTAAAAGCAGGCAGATTCAAAAAACTTCCGTGCCTTCCGCAATGCGCTCGATTTTTGTTTCAAATTTAATAGAAGAAAACGCGCGGAAGCCTTTTCTGAAAAACCTGATTTCTCCAGAATATGCAGATTCGGCATCTGGATTTACAAAATGGATTGCAAGCCTTATTCCATCGCTTTTCACGTGGAAAAACCATTTTCAGAAATCAGGAATTCAGCCCGACCAGGAAGACCTGGACCTTCTGGAGCTTTACAAACGCTACAGCGACTTTCTTGACCAGCATAATTTTTTTGATCCGGCATGGGAAACTCCGCCGTTTGTTCCGGACGGAAACCATTATTTTGTTTTTTTCCCAGAAATTCTTTCAGATTACTCCGAATACGAGCAGATTCTTGAAAATTCCCCGGAAAGCATAACGGTAATTCATATTCCGCAGGAAATTCTTTCGCAGAAACCGCAGAATGTTCATCTTCTGCAAAACTCCCGCCAGGAAATCCGCGCAGTCTGCCTTCATCTTAGGCAGCTTCACGAGCAGAAAAATATTCCCTGGAACGAAATCGCTGTGAACGTTCCCGACTTGGAAAGCTACGGTCCGTACTTGGAGCGCGATCTGGAAATTTACCAGATTCCATACGTAACAAGAAACGCGGAAAATTTAAATTCAACAGGCGCAGGAAATTTCTTCGACCTTGTCCTGAACTGCAAGCAGCAGAATTTCAGCTTTGAATCAATCAAAAATCTTCTATTAAATAACAATCTTCCGTGGAAAGACGAAAACCGAATTTTTAATCTTATAGAATTTGGAAAAGAAAACAACTGCGTCTGCAGCTTTGAATTCAACAACGAAAAAATCGACATCTGGAACAAATCATTTCAGAATCCAAAAGAAAATCCAGACGAACAGTCCCGACTTTTTTACAGCCAGCTGAAAAAAGACATAAATTCACTAGCAAACTCCAAAAATTTTGCTGAAATAAGGAAAAATTATTTCATTTTCCGCGAGCATTTTTTTGACATGAGCCTTTGCTCTGAAAATTCAGACAATATTCTTAGCCGCTGCGTAACAGAACTGGCGGAACTTATAAATCTTGAGGAAACTTACAATTTTTCAATTTCAAATCCGCTAGGTTTTTATTCAAGCTATCTTTCCGGAATAAAATATCTTGCCCAGACAAAACAGCGCGGCGTTCAAATTCTTCCATATAAACTGGGCTCGTGCGCGCCTTTTAAAGCGCAGGTTGTTCTGGATTCAAGCCAGAGCGGACTTTCTGTTGTTTACAAGCAGCTTTCTTTTCTGCGCGACGACAAACGGAAAATTCTTCTGAACGGAAAAGAGGATCCGAACGTTTCAGAAATTTTTACAAAACTTTATGAAATGAATTCAATTGAAGAGCCAGTTTTTTTCACTTGCGCCGAAAAAACTTTCACAGGATATGCGCAGGCTTCAAGCTATCTTTCAGAAATTGAATTTAAAAACGATGAAAATTTAAAAAATCTTCTTGAAAACGATTTTTATCTTGATGAAAAAAAATTCTTCCTGAATACAGACAGCGGATTTCCAAAAAAAATCACTGAAACAGAAAAAAAAGGTATTGATTTCTGGAAGAACAGCCAGAAAATTCAGAATTCGGACATTTCTGAAGCAATAAAAATTGAAAAAAATAAAATTGCCGCGGGAAAACTTTTTTCCGCAGACAAAAAAATGCAGATTTCAAGCACAACGCTTAAAAATTTCTTCAAATGTCCAAGGCTCTGGGCAATCGAGGAAATCGGAAAGCTTTCAGAACAGCAAAATGAAGCAGAAATCGCCGACCACAGAATGCTCGGAAACCTTTACCACAAAATTTTCGAGCTTTTCTGCAAGGAACTTAAAAGCAAAAATCTTCCGCTTCAGGTTGAAAATGACGTTCTTCCGGAAAATCTGATGAAAATTCTCCGCGAAAAAATAGACGAGGCGCTGAACACTGAAAAAAACAGCTACCTTTCCAAGGAGCTTTTAAAAACTACAAAATCTTCTGTGGTAAAAACAGCCGTGAACGCCGTTTCAATTTTTTCAAGGATTTTTCAAGGCTGCACAATTTTTGCCTCGGAAGAAAAATATTTATTCACCGATGAAGAAAAAAACTGTGTTTTCAACGGAAGAATCGACTGCATTCTGCTTGACCCTTCAACAACGGAACTTTTTCTTGTTGATTTTAAAAGTTTTTCCAGCGCAATTCCAGAAAATTTCATTTACGATGAGAATTCTTCCGCGCAGGAATTTCCAGACTTCCAGATGCCGATGTATCTTTTTCTTCTGCAGAACCAAAAAAAGCCGCTTGAAGTTGAAAACTGCTGTTTTTTCAACGTTTTAAAGGCAGAAACAACGCAAGTTTTTGGGGAGGAACTTTGCGCCCGGATTTTAGCGGCAAAACCGAACACACGAAAGCCGAAAATTGTGCGCACGGCAGAAGATTTCGCTCCGACAAGAGAAAAATTCAACGAAGCTGTGTCAACTTTTATTCAGCGGATACAAAACAGCGATTTTTCTGTTTCAAATGAAGTGCAGAACTTTGAAACCTGCGGAAAATGCCGCTGCAAAGCAGTCTGCCGACGGACATTCAACGTAAGCCGACAAAATTAAAATTCCATTCTCCGAGGATTCTATGCAGAACAAAACTGAACAAAAACGAAAATTTGACGAATACCAGCAGAAAGCAATAAATATTTTGAAAAATTCAGTTGTAAGCGCGGGCGCAGGCTCTGGAAAAACAACAGTTCTTTCAGAGCGTTTTCTGAAGCTTGTCCAGCAGGAAAACTACAAGGTTGAAGAAATTCTCACGCTTACTTTCACAAAAAAAGCAACAGTTGAAATGTCCGCAAGGATTTTCAAGGTTTTAAAGCAGAAAGCGCCCGAAAAAGCGGCGGATTTCTACAAGGCGAATATAAAAACTTTAGACAGCTACTGCAGCTCTGTTGCAAAAATGGGCGCGCATTTTTACGGAATCACGCCGGATTTTACGCAGGACGACACAATCAGCGCGCAGATTCAGCAGCTTGCCCTTCCCTTCATTTTAAAAAACCGCGACAACGAGGCAATCAAAACACTAGTAAACTCCAACGATTTTGAAAAAAAGGCGAATGAAATTTTTGTTGAGCCGATTCTGGAAAATTCAACCGTGGCGGAACCGATTGATTTTGACCGTTCCACAGAAAATCAGATTCAAGCAGTTCTGGAGGCTTGGAAAAAACTAGGAAGCAAAGCTGAAAACGCGCTTCTTCAGTTTGAAAAAGCCTATTCAGATTTCGACGGAAACCGGAATACAAAATACATTCTTGCAATAAAAAATATAATAGAAGAAAAAGAGCGTCCTGAGCTTCCGGAGCTTTCCGAAGAAGACATAAAAAATTCAAATGATGAAAAATTTCTTCCATTTTTGGAATATATCTCAGAAATTTGCAGAATACCACAGACAGGCGCGCCGAAAAACGCTGACGAACTGAAAGAAACGCAGAACGAGCTGAAAAATATAGCTCCGCAGATTTCCTCGGTGATTGACTACATTCCAAGCTTCAAGCTGATGAAGTCGCTTCTGCCGCTTCTGAAGGAATTTCAGGAGCTTGCGAACAACTTGAAACGAAGCACCGGCTGCCTCAGCTTCAAGGATATTGCAAACCTGGCGCTGTGCACTTTGCGCGAACATCCGGAAATCCGCAGAATTGAAAAGCTGAAATACAAGGCGATAATGATAGACGAGTTTCAGGACAACAACAGCGACCAGCGCGATATGCTTTTTCTTCTTGCTGAAAACCTTGAGCGCATGGAAAAAAGCGTTCCTTCGGCGGAAGAGCTTTGCCCGGAAAAACTATTTTTTGTCGGCGATGAAAAACAGAGCATTTACCGTTTCCGCGGCGCGGATGTTTCAGTTTTCAGAGCGCTTTCAAATGATTTCAAAGACGGAAATCTTAGCATGACAACAAATTACCGCTCAAAACCTGCGCTGATTGCGGCGTTCAACACAATTTTCGGCGGCTTCCCCTACCCTCCTTCAAGAAACGAGGAAATTTCAAGCCAGCCGTGTCCGCCATGCGTTTTTTTCACGGAACGGAAAGACTGCTCGCAGGTTCCAGGCTATGAGGCGATTTACAAAAAAGTTACAATGTCAGAATCGGCAGAAAAAGAAACTGAATCCACGCCGCAGATTTTTTCCCCGAAAATTCATTTTGCGCTGTACAACCTTAAAAACAATGAAGAATTCAAGGGAAATTCAAATTTTCTTACAGAAGAAGAAGCCGAAGCTGAATGGGTTGCGCAAAAAATCAGGGAACTGATAGAAAACGGGCAAAATCCAGGCGAAATCGCAGTTCTTTTCAGAAACTACAGCCTGCAGCCGCTCTATGAAAGAACTTTCCTGAAGCACGGAATTCCCTACAACACGGAAGTTGTAACCGGCTTTTTTGACGACGGTCCGGTGAACGACATTATTTCATTTCTCCGCCTTTGCGCCTACCCGGAAGACACGCAGCCTTACGCGCAGCTATTGCGCTCGCCTATGGCAAACCTTTCAATAGAGGAAACCAACGCAATACTGTCTTTTGCCGAAAAACCTTTCCAGGGCGATTATTCTTCATTTTTAGACAAGAAAAGCCTTACGCGCTACGAAAATTTGAAATCAGAATATGAAAAAATAAAGGAAAGCGCAAAAAACAAGCCGCTCACAAAGCTTATTTCTGAAATTTGGTACGATTTTGGCTACCGCTACGAAACTCTTTGGAATTCAACAGTTTCTGTATATGGAAAAATGTACGACCTTCTTTTTGAGCTTGCCAGAAAAGCAGAGCTTCAGAACCTTAGCATCGCGGCATTTGTTGACAGCGTTGAAAAATACAAGGAAAAATCAAGTTCAATAGACGGAAAAGCTGAAAAACTTGAAGGAATGGACATTCCGCTCGAACAGACCTCCGGCGTCCATATCCTGACAATCCACAAAAGCAAAGGCCTTGAATACGACACAGTTTTTATCTGCGGAACGCACAAAAAAGGAAAAAACGAAACAAATTCCGAAGCCGTTTACTGCAGCAAAAAATACGGAATTTCCGTGAACAATCCGGAATCCGAACATCAGAACTATTTCTACCAGCTTGTTGACGCAGAAAACAAAAAAATGCAGAACGCCGAGCTCAGGCGGCTAGCCTACGTTGCTCTTACCCGGGCAAAAAAGGAAATTTTCATAACGAACGGAAAACACTCGCCTTCAAAAGATTCTTCCGCTTTCCTTCCGGACGGAGAAAAAAATCCTGGCTCAATTTTCAATGTTCTAGAACCAGTTTTCGACTTTTACTCACAGGAAGAAACAACTCAGCCGCTGCCTTTTGACACGGAGGAAATAACTGCTTTTCCGCGCTCTGTTGAAAATTCATCAGGCTCTGCAAAAAACAACGCAAATTCAAAAATCGAATTTCTTAACTTACTAGAAAACTCCAAGGATTCCCAGCTTACTGAAGAAATCACGGCGGACGAACCCGAAGAAAAATACGTATCTCCTAGCAAACTCCATCCGGCCGATGAAGAAACTGAAACAAAACCCGAAACTTTCAATTCTTCCGCGCCATTCCAGGAAATCAACGAAATCGTGCAGAAAACAAAAAAATTCACATTTGAAAATTTCGGAACAATCGCGCACGCCTATATGGAAGCCGCTGTAAAGGAAACGGAAAAACCGGCATATCCTGCAAAAGAAATTTCCGCCCTTGAAGACAAAACTGAATTTCTGGAAACAATAGACAGAATCTGCCGCCAGATGCAGAAAACTTTCATCGAATCGGAAATTGGCGCCGCGGCAAAAAATTCAACATGGAAAAAAACTGAATTCGAATTCCGCGGAACAGCCGGAAGAAAAATAATCCGCGGAATCATCGACCTTGTGTTCAAAAACCAGGACGGAACTTTCACAATAATCGACTACAAGACAAACCAGACAATCCAGCCGGAATTATATGAAGCCCAGCTGACCTGCTACAAGAAAGTAATCTCTGACATGCTGGAAATTCCGCCGGAAAAAATCCGCTGCTTCCTTTACTACTTAAGATTTGGAAAACTGGTTGAAATAAAAACTGAAAATTCTTTTAAAAATCTTGAAAATTTTATTGACACTATCTGAATAAAATGATAACTTATTATCAGCTTGTAAATAAGCTGATAAACTCTCTCCGATGCTCGTGAAAAACGAGCGGCAGGGCTTCTGGATACGTTGTGTTCGGAAGCCCTGTTTTTTTTTTGCAAAACAAACCTCAGGAAAAATCTTTTGCTTTTTAGCGGCAACAAAACAGCTGGCAAAATTTTTGAAAACAGAAATATTTTTTCCAGAGGAAATTTTAATTTCCGCGCAGAATTTCATGATGAAAAATTGAATTTTCCGCAGTTTTTCCGAAATTCAAAATATTCAAAAAACGGCATATATTTTTAAGCAAACAATAAAGTATGCGGATTTTTATAAAAAAATGCGTTTTTGGCAAAAAAGATATTAGATATATTAGATATATTATTTTTTATCTTATTTTTCTAATTAAAAAGATTACTTAATTTATTATAAATAATAATATTCTTTTTATTATCTTTTATCTAACTTTTATTATCTTTTATCTAACTTTTATTACTATTTTTAATAATATTATTGATTAGTTTTATTATTTATGTTAGAATTCTAATATCTTAGAAAAGAAAAATTTAGTTTTCTAAAAGGAGGCCAAAAATTAAAGTCATAACTTTGGCGCTTGCAAAAGGCGGAGTAGGGAAGTCGAGCATATCGCTGAGCCTTGCCGCGGAACTCGCAAAAAAACACAAGACAGTGCTGATAGACGGAGATGTGCAGGGCAACAGCTCTTCAACTCTTGTGTCTGAAACAAAATTCGAGCTTGCAGATATTCTGAACGGAAAATGCTACGTTGAGGACGCCGTTGTAAAAACAGAAATTCCGAATCTTTTTGTAATTCCGACTGTTGCAACAGAAAACAACCTGAGAATCTACAAGGCGCAGAAAGCCAGCGAAGAACCTGAAGTTTTCATGGACATAACAGACGAGCTTGAAAAACTCGGATTTGAATACGTAATAATCGACACATCGCCGGCATTCGATGCTTTTGAAGGAAATATTTTCCTTGCGACAGACGAAGTTATTCCGGTAATGCTGCTGGATCCGTATTCATTCGACGGACTTACAATGTTCAAGAAAAACCTTGAGGAATTCCGCGCGAAACACAAAAGACAGCTTTCCGACTCAAAAGCCGTTATAAAAAGAATTGTCCTGAACAACTACGACTCACGCCTTGCACTTTCAAGAAATATCCTTGACGTGATGCAAAAACAAAGCGAGTACAAAACTTACCTGATTCCGACCGAACAGAATTTCAAGCGCTCGGTCAACCAGAAAACTCCGGTGCAGTACATTTCCGGAACGAAATCACAAGTCCTGAAGGGGCTGGAAGAACTTGCGGGAGACGTTGAATAATGGCAATCATGAAAAAACCTTCAAACGACCTTCCAAAAGAATTCGTTTCGCAGGCAATGGAAACATTAAGCGCCGACACACCGGAAACTGAAAAAACAAAAATTCCGGCCGCCGCTGTGAAAACAAGACAAGTGCTCGCAGTTCCGGCAGAAACATTTTCAGATTCAAAAAGTGAAAAGAAAAATACTTCCGGAAAATACAGCGACGTAATAAACCTGAAGCTTCCGAAAGGAGAAAGAAACCGCTTGAAAGGACTTTGCGCCCAGTTCGGAATCTCAATGAACCAGTTCATACTTTATTCAATCTACGAGCTGGAAGAAAGAATAATGGACGGAAAATGCACAGTTTCCCAAATGGGAGTGCGGGAAATAGCAAGATAGCAGAATCGTCGTGGAGTTTGCTAGTAAGCAGATTTCATGACGATTTTTTTTATTATGGAAAATTCTAGTTAATTAATGGAGAAAACTAGTTTCTTTTTGGAATTTGCTAGGAAGAACGCAAAATTCACAAAAAAGAGACTTGGAAAGAACTAGTTAGCAAATTCTGAAAAATCCATTTTTTATTGGAGTTTGCTAGTAAAAAAAGGAAAAAGCTAGTAAGCAAATGGCGTTTTCTAGCAACAAAAAGGAGAAAACTAGGAACTTCTGGAAAAACCTAGCAAACAAATGGAAACTCCTAGTTACAAGAAATGGAGAATTCTAGTTAAAAAGATGGAAACTCCTAGTAAGATAAAGCTGTAAAATCTTTCAATACAAGAAGATAGACAAGCCTAATAATAAATATAAATTTAAATATTAATAAATAAAATTTCTAATATTCAATGCAAAACAAATAATATTAGCAGAAAAGACAGAAATTCAACAAAATTTTGCAAAGTAACTAAAATTTGCTTGCACACCTAGTAAGTTTGATTTATATTCAAGATATGGGGAAAAAAGAAACGGGTGGAATTTTAAATTTTAAAAATTCATCATTGGAAACAACAGATCTGGTTCTGACCGGAGACGAATCAACAAAGCCTTCTTATTTGATTCAAAAAAATGCAATGAGCAAGGCATATTACAAAATTTCTGCAATGGGAAAAAAGCTCATCTCAATGGCGATGGCTGTAAACAACATGCAGAAAACAATCTTCGGCGACACAAATTACTACGAGGCGAAATTTTCGTTCAATGATTTTTTCAAGTCGATGGGAATTTCAATTGGCGGCACAAGCATTGAACGAATTGCGGAATGCGCGGATGAGTGCGTTCATTTTGTAATAAATTTCCACACGGATGACCTTCAGAATTTCATACCTTTGTTCTCATTGATTCAAATTGACAAGACAAATAAAATTCTGCGTTTTGTGTTCAACCCGATTATCAACAACTTTCTGGAACAGCAGGCAGGACATCACAAGATAAATTTCCTTGAATACGGAAAACTCCGCTCAACATACGCGATGAGATACTATGATATTTTTGAGCAGTACAAAGGTTTCGCCGGAAAAAACGGAAATCCAAAAAACACGTGGACTTGCTCGCTTTCATTTGATGAAATAAAAAATCTTTTCCAGCTTGACGACATTTATCAGAACAGAACGGATAATTTCAAGAAATTCGTAATAACTGAGCCAATCAAGGAGCTTAACGAAAAAATCACTTCGATGAAAGTTGTTAAGCAGGACTGGCTGAAAACCGGGAAGAAACATACAGGCGTTCGGTTTACAATTATGCGCACAGAATCCGGCATGACGGACTATGACAAAGTTTCGCCGTATCTGAATTTCATTGAAGAGCAGGGCGACCGAATTCTTATATGCCAGAATGCGGAGCTTTATCTTTCACTGATTCAGAAGGAAAATTCAGTTGTTAAAGTTGACTTGGAAAAAGCTAGTGAGTCAACTGAAGGTTCCGAGCTTCGGCAGCTTCAGCTTCTTTGCGAAATGGCTCTGAACGATTTGAAAGAGCAGAAAAAAAACGCCAGGAAACTAGCGAATTCCAAGAAAAATGAAAATTTTCAGAATGAACTTTTTCTTGAAAACTAGAAATTTTCTTTGAAGGCAAGACATTCCGCGGAAATACCTAGCAGATTCCAAAAAATAAATTTCTCTTCTCAAAAAACTTAAGATTTCTGATGTGGCAAGGATTGGAAGGTCTGGCGAAGCCAGTTCCGGAGCGCAAGCGCAGGAATGAGGCGGAAGCCGGAAACCTGGAAAGCCTGGTTTTGCGAAGCAAAAGCCACCCTTGGAAAAAACTAGGTACTTGCGCGCGTTTTTTTTCTTCTGGAGTTTGCTAGTAAGTTGAAGTTTTTGGATTCTTCTAGTAAGTTCGTGGCGTTTTCTAGGTGTTTTGTGGCAAAAACTAGTATTTTGTTATAAAAAAGTATACATATTTACATAAATAAATTCTTTCTGAATTCGTTAATAGTATGTGTTATTTTTTTTACAGTTTAAATTTCAGTAAATTTGAATTTAGTTTATTTTAAAATTTGTTTTCGCTGCATTCTGATTTCATTCGACATTAAATGGAATGTCTGATATAGTTCTAGCTTGACTTGCGCAGTTTATGATTCCTCAAAAACTCCTGCGCGTAAAAAATTAAAATCCTTAAGGAGGCTGTGAAATGAACAAATTTCACAATTTTTTTAAAGAAGAGATGAAGGACACGGGCATTCTGCTCAGAAGCGTTCCTTCGCTTACCGTTTCTATTTATTTCCTTTCTGTTGTGTGCGCGAATCTGCTGGCGAACAAGGAGCTTTTTAATTTCAAGTATCTTGCGATGGACTGCGGCTTTGCGTTCAGCTGGATTATGTTTCTTTGCATGGACATAATCTGCAAGAGGTGGGGCCCGAAGGCAAGCATAAAAATTTCAGCCATTTCGCTGATTGTGAATCTTTTTGTGTGCGCTGTGTTTTTTCTGCTTAGCAAGACGCCGGGAAAATGGGGGGAATTCTACACAACTGAAAACATTGCCGTGAACAACGCCTTGAATGCAACTTTCGGCGGCTCGTGGTACGTTGTGCTGGGGTCTGCGGCAGCTTCCTTGGTTTCTTCGGTTGTGAATTCAGTTTTGAATTTCTATATTGGAAAAATTGTCAGGCCGGACGGTTTTCTGGCTTTTGCCGCGCGCTCGTATTTTTCCACGCTGGCGGGCCAGTTTGTTGACAATCTTGTTTTTGCCACAATTGTCTCGAAATTTTTCTTTGGCTGGTCGTGGATGCAGGTTTTTCTTTGCTCTGGAATTGCTGCGTTTTTGGAGCTGCTCGCCGAAATTCTGTTCAGCGGAATCGGCTACAGGGTTTTGAAAAAATGGGAAGAGGACGATGTTGGCCGCGAGTATCTTGATTATTTGAAGGCTGGGAAAAAGTGAAAATTCTGATTACAGGAACTTCAGGCGGAATTGGAAAAGCCGCCGCGGTAAAATTTTTGAAGGAAGGTCATTGTGTTTATGGAATTGACTTGAAAGCTGACTCCATAAGCGGAAATTTTCCCGAGGCGAAAAATTACACGCATTTTTCCGCTGATATTTCTGAAAAAAATGCTCTTCCGGAAATAAATGACGTTGAAATTATTGTGAACAACGCAGGAATTCAGACTGGCTCAGAGAACGACATAAAGGTGAATCTTCTTGGCACAATAAATGTTACTGAAAAATATGCTTTCCAGAAGGCGATAAAATCTGTGCTTTTTATAAGTTCAGTTTCCGCGCTCACGGGAAATGAATTTCCGGAGTATGTCGCTTCAAAAGCTGGAGTAAACGGATACATGAAAAACTGCGCAATCCGGCTGGCAAACCGGTTCAGGGCGACCAGCAATGCCTTGTGCTTCGGCGGCGTTCTAACGGAGCTGAATAAGCCGGTTCTTGAAAACCCAAAGCTATGGGAAAAAATCATGGATGTGACTCCGCTGAAAAAATGGATTTCCGCGGAAGAGGCTGCGGAATGGTGCTATTTTTTCACAGTTACAAATACTTTCTGCACCGGACAGGCGCTTGATATTTCGGGCGGTGAAAGAAACTGCGCTGATTTGTTTGTCTGGCCTGAAGAGTAAAAAAAAATCCACCTGAAGAAATATTTTTTCAGGTGGATTTTTTTATGTTTCAACAAGAATTACTTGATAGAAAGTCCGTGCATTTTAGCTGACTCTCGGAGCCATTTTAATGTTGATTCATACTCGCCGTCGCGAATTTTTGCGCTTTCATAGCTTGCCTTTAGTTTGTCAGCCAATGCCTGATATTCATGGTCATTCACCATTTTTTCAAAGTCCGGCTGATTTAATCCAAATTTCTCATGCATAATTGCGCCTCCAGCTTGATGTATTTTTAGATGCCTTTGGAAAACACCTTTTCTATAATAATAATTCAGATTTTAAAAAAATCCAGTAAAAAATTTTAAATTTTGCGGAAGTTTTGTTTTGTTGAAAAATGGGTAAAAAATACTCAAAAATCATGGGTAAAAACAACACAGTGTAAAAAATGCCCGTTTTTTTTTCTGCGGAAAATTTTGCTGCTGTTCCAGAGCGGATTTTTTCAGTGTTTCAACAGTTTTTTCGTCTTTTTCTGTTCTTTTTAATGTGTTTTTTTTGTTTTTACAGAAAGTTGGCACGGTTTTTGCATAATATATTATGAAAGCTAAAGGCTTGAAATAAAAATTGCAATGCTGAAGGAGGCATGATTATGATGAACGAACTTTCTTTTTTGGATTCACTTCTTGATAATTTGAATGGTGTTTACGGCGGAAACTGCCGCGGAAATTATGTTCCTAAAGTTGATATTAAAGAAACAAAAGGCGCTTATACATTGGATATGGAGCTTCCTGGAAGAACTGAAAACGATGTTGATATTCAGCTTGACAGAAATGTGCTGACAATTTCTTCTAAAAAGGCTGAGAAAAAAGCTGAAAAATGCGGAGAAAACTGCGCTGAAAACGCTTCTGGTTCCGGCAAGGACAACGTTGAAAAAGAGGAGCAGCCGAAATGGGTTCTGCGCGAAAGACGATGCTCTGAATTCAGCAGAAGCTTTACGCTGCCGAACGATTATGACGGCGAAAATATTTCTGCGTCGTTCAAGAACGGAATTCTGACGGTTGTTGTTCCGCGCAAGGCGGTGAACGTTCCGAAGCGCATTGAAATAAAAGTTGCGTAGTTTTGCGAACGCTTTGCGCCGCGTGCATTGGTTTTGATGTGCGCTGAAATTGCTGAAATATTGGAATGAATTGAAAACGGAAACTGGCTTTTTGTGCTGGTTTCCGTTTTTTTTGTCTGGGTTCAATTTTAGTTTGCTGACGTGGCAAGGATTGGAAGGTCGCGCGGAGCGCGTTGCGAAATAAAAACGAAGTTTTTATGGAGCAATGAAGGCGACGGCCGGAAACCTGGAAAGCCTGGTTTTGGCTGGTGAGCCTGGCGAACCAGGCAAAAGCCACCCGGAATATAAAAATTTAAAATCTGTTTTTTAAATTTCTTCTGCTATTTAATAGAATATTTTGAAATTCGGATGCTTTTTTTTACGTTTTTGTATATATTTCAGAGTGGGGAATTTTTAAGGATTTTTTATGGAAAATTTCAGTTATAAACCTAGCGGCGTTTGCCCTCGGCAGATTGATTTCAGCCTGGAAGACGGCAAGATTCATGATGTTAAGTTTTACGGCGGCTGCCCTGGAAATACAAAGGCGGTTTCAAAGCTTATTGAAGGAATGGATGCGGCGAAAGTTGTTGGAATTCTGAAAGGAAATTTGTGCGGCGCGAAGGGAACTTCTTGTGCTGACCAGCTGGCTGTTGCTGTTGAAAAAGCGCTGAAATAATTTGCTCTATGGATTTTGGTTTTATTAAAGAAGTTATTCCTCTTTATGGAGAAGCTGCTCTTCTGACGCTTAAGCTTTCACTGGTCGGAATTGTTTTGTCGTTTGTGGTCGGGCTTTTATGCGCGCTTGTTAAATTCCAGAAAATTCCGGTTTTAAGCCAGATTGTAAGTGTTTATGTGGAATTTTCAAGGAACACGCCGCTTTTGATTCAGCTTTTCTTTTTGTATTTTGCGTTTCCGCGGATGGGAATAAAGCTTTCTTCTGTGCAGTGCGCTGTTATTGGGCTTACTTTTCTTGGCGGAAGTTATATGGAAGAAACTTTCCGTTCGGCGTTGGAAAGCGTTTCAAAAATTCAGATTGAAAGCGCGGAATGTATTGGTCTTACCAAGCGCCAGATTGTTCAGTATGTTGTTGTTCCTCAGGCGGTCAGCGTTTCTGTTCCTGGAATCTGCGCGAACATTATGTTTCTTATAAAGGAAACTTCGGTTTTCAGCGCGGTTGCGCTTGCGGATCTTATGTATGTGGCGAAGGACTTGATTGGTCTTTACTACAAGACGGACGAGGCTCTGCTTTTGCTCTGCATTTCATATTTTGTTCTGCTGCTTCCAATTTCAGTTTTGGCGGCGGTTGCTGAAAGGAGATTGCGCTATGCACAGTTCGGAAGCAATTGATGCGGTTTTACAGGCTTTCAGCGTGCTTGGAATGGGAACTAATTTTCTGAGACTGCTTGGCGGACTTTGGACAACGGTATGGATAGCGCTGGTTTCTGTTCTTTTTTCTGTTGTGCTTGGTTTTGCGCTTGGAATTGTTATGACGCTGAAGAACAGGATTATCCGCGCGGTTTGCAAAATTTATCTGGAAGTTATGCGCATTATGCCGCAGCTGGTTCTTCTTTTTGTGGCTTATTACGGATTGACGCGCGCTATGGGGATTTCTCTTTCCGGAGAGGCGGCTTCTATTCTTGTGTTTACTTTGTGGGGAACTGCTGAAATGGGCGACTTGGTCCGCGGCGCATTGGAAAGCGTTCCGAAGCATCAGTATGAAAGCGGAAAAGCGGTCGGGCTGACTGACAGGCAGGTTTTCTTCTATATAATTATTCCGCAGACACTGCGTTCCCTGATTCCTTTGAGCATGAATTTGATTACAAGAATGATAAAAACGACTTCCCTTGTGGTTTTTGTTGGAGTAATTGAAGTTGTGAAGATTGGCCAGCAGATTGTTGAGGCGAACCGGCTTTCTGTTCCAACGGCCAGCATTGCGGTTTATTTTGTGATTTTTATGATGTATTTCTTTGTGTGCTGGATTCTGAATCTTTGCGCAAAATATGTGGAGAAACGTCTTTAAAAATGAATTTTATTTTATTGGAAAAAATTCTATAAGCGGGAAAAATTATGGCTCTTCTTGAAATAAAAAATCTTACAAAATCTTTTGGTGAAAATCTGATTTTGAAAAACGTAAGCCTTCAGGTTGAAAAAGGCGAGGTCATTGTTATTCTTGGTCCTAGCGGCTGCGGAAAATCGACTTT
This sequence comes from Treponema sp., assembly GCA_050873685.1. Classification (GTDB taxonomy): domain Bacteria; phylum Spirochaetota; class Spirochaetia; order Treponematales; family Treponemataceae; genus Treponema_D. Next base: position 19,049 of record JBNMJH010000007.1, on the reverse strand, counting down.
GCTGCGATGTATAAACGGGCTGGAAACTATTCAGGGCGGCGAAATTCTTCTGGACGGCGAAGTTATTTCCAACAGGAAGAAAGATATGCATCTTGTGCGCCAGAAAATTGGAATGGTTTTCCAGAGCTATGATCTTTTTCCGCATTTGAATGTTATGAAAAATCTTTTGCTTGGGCCGAAACATGCGCACGAATTGAATCTTGACCTTGCGTCTGTGAAGGCTGAGGCGGAGGCCTGGCTGGAAAGGGTAGGGCTCAGCGACAAGAAATATGCGTATCCGCGCGAGCTTTCCGGCGGCCAGAAGCAGCGTGTTGCGATTGTCCGCGCGCTTTGCCTTCATCCGGAAGTTATGCTTTTTGACGAAGTTACCGCGGCTCTTGATCCGGAAATGGTCCGGGAAGTTCTTGATGTTATGATGAATCTTGCCAACGAGGGAAAAACAATGCTTATTGTTACTCACCAGATGGCTTTTGCGCGGGCGGTTGCCGACAGAATTGTTTTTATGGATGACGGAAATATTGTTGAAACAGGAACTCCGGAAGAATTCTGGAGCAACCCGAAAACTGAAAGGGCAAAGAAATTCCTGAGCAATTTTGAATTCAAGTCAAGAAAATAATTTTTCACATAAAACCTATTGACATAATAGGAAATTAAATGTTATAAAATACTCATCAGACGGAAGCCTGAAATAAATCCGGTAAAGGAGTATTGATATGAAAAAAACATCTTTTATAAAATTTGCCGCAGGCGCGGCACTTCTTCTGACAGCATTTTCAGCTGCCGCAAAACCTAAATTCAGAACTGTTGAGCAGATTAAAAAAAGCAAGGTTCTGAAAGTTGCTGTGTTCAGCGATAAAAAGCCGTTCGGCTATGTTGATGAATATGGAAAATACCAGGGCTATGATATTTATTTTGCAGAGCGGATTGCAAAGGATCTTGGTGTAAAAATCAAATATGTTCCGGTTGAAGCTGCTGCCCGCGTTGAGGTTCTGGAAACAGGAAAAGTTGACATTACTCTTGCGAACTTTACAGTAACTCCGGCGCGTGCTGAAAAAGTTGATTTTGCGCTTCCATATATGAAGTGCGCGCTCGGCGTTGTTTCAAACGAAAAGGATTTTATTACGAAACCTTCTGACTTGAACGGAAAGACATTGATTGTTTCAAAAGGAACTACAGCTGAAACTTATTTTACAGAAAATTATCCAGAAGTTAAGCTTTTGAAGTTCGACCAGTACAGCGAGGCTTACAACGCTTTGCTTGACGGCCGCGGAGCTGCGCTTTCAACAGACAACACGGAAGTTCTTGCCTGGGCGATTGAAAATCCTGGCTTTGCAGTAGGAATTGAGTCGCTTGGAGCTTTGGACACAATTGCGCCGGCTGTTTCAAAGGGAAACGCTTCGCTGTTGGAATGGCTTAACAACGAAATTGTTGAGCTTGGCAAGGAAAACTTTTTCCACGCGGACTACGAGGCAACTTTGCGCGCAACATACGGAAAAGATTCAAACGCAGACAATCTTGTTGTTGAAGGCGGAAAGATTTAGTCTGGGCTGAAATTAAGTTCTTCGGGCGGCGGTGTCCGTTCGTTTTGAAAGCCGGAAACTCCTGGGAGTTTCCGGCTTTTTTGTTTATGCGGATGCGGCAATGTCTGGCTGCAGCCCTGGTTCTTGCTTGCGAGCTTGAAGCGGTAAGGATTGGAGCGGGCGCGGAGCGCGTGTTTTTTACGGAGTAAAAAATACCGGCCGGGAGGGAGCGGAGCGAAAGCCGCGGAAAGCCTGGGTGAGCAAAATCTTTTGCGAACACCGCCAGTTTTTTATTATTTTTGAAACTTTTTGATGGAAAAATTGTCTTAAAGGTATAAAATATAGAAAGGTTTAAAAAATGGTGAAGAATTATAGAACAGAGCTTTCGGAAGATGGAATTTCAGTTGAAAATGAGACAAAGATTCTTTTTGGCCAGTGCGGGCCGGATAAAAGGATTCATCTGACGGAAGTTATGGAATACTGTGCGGATTTTGTTACTGATTTGTATGCTCTGCGTGGCCAGAACCGGGATTTTTTGTCGGCGCACGGATATGCCCAGATGGTTTCGCGTTCAAGTTTTCATATAAACAGGCTGCCTAAGGAAAACGACGAGGTTCTGATTACTGTGCGCGAGGAAAAGCCGGATGGCGTTCAGTTTATGCGCTATTACCAGTTCAAGGATTTGGCAAGCGGCGAGGTTCTGATTGAGGGAAAGAGCCTTTGGGTTGTTGTGAATCCTGAGACAAGGGCTATTGTAATTCCTGCGAAATTTGAATTTCTTGCGAAGTCGGATTTGAAGACTGAATCGGTTTGCAAGCCGGGAAGAATCAAGATTCCTGAGGATGTTCAGAAAATCGGCGAGCAGAAAATTCTTTATTCGATGATTGACGGAAACGGACATTTGACGAACGCGAAATATATAAACTTTGCGCTTGATTTTTTGCCGGATGAATACCAGGGAAGGCAGATTTCTGATTTTAAGCTGAATTTCTGCAAGGAAATCCGCAAGGGCGACACGATGATTGTGAACGCGGCTTTTGAGGCGGCGGAAAACCGTGTTCTTGTTGAAGGAAAAATTGCTTCGAGCGGCGAGCGTTCGTTTGAGTGCGAGCTTGTTTACCGATAGGGCTGCTTTTCTATGACTTTGCAGCAGCTTAAGTATGCGGTTGCCGTTGCGGAATCAAAAACGGTTTCAGGAGCGGCGGAAAAGGTTTTTATTTCTCAGCCGAGCCTGACGCAGGCAATCCACCAGCTTGAAGATGAAATGCACGTCAAGATTTTTTCGCGGACGAACAAGGGAATTGAGATTACAAAGGAAGGCGAGGTTTTTCTGGGCTATGCGCGGCAGGTTCTTGAACAGGCTGACTTGCTGGAGGAAACTTATGCCGGAAAGGCAAGGCAGGCGCCTGTTTTCAGCGTTTCGTGCCAGCATTATTCTTTTGCGGTGAATGCGATGGTTGATGTAATCCGGAAATTTGGCGGCGACCGGTACAATTATACTTTGCGGGAAACCCAGACTTTTGAAATCATTGACGATGTTTCCAGGATGAAAAGCGAAATTGGAATTCTGTATCTTAGCTCTAAGAACGAGGAGGTAATCGGGAAGCTCCTGAAGCGGAACGAGCTTGTTTTTACGGAGCTTTTTACGGCGCAGCCACACGTTTTTATAAGCGACAAGAATCCTTTGTGCAGCAAAAAATCTGTTTCAGTTGAAGATTTGGCGCCTTTTCCGTACTTGGTTTTTGAGCAGGGAACGCATAATTCCTTTTATTTTTCGGAGGAGCCTTTTTCCGCGATTGACAGAAACAAGACGATTTGCGTGCGCGACAGGGCGACTTTGTTCAATCTTTTGATTGGTCTGGACGGATTTACTGTTTCTTCCGGCGTTATAAGCAAGGAGCTGAACGGCGAAAATATTGTGGCGCGGCCGCTGGAAATTGAAGAAAAAATGCGGATTGGAATTATAACGAAAAAAAATGTGCTTCTTTCAAGATACGCGGAAAGCTATATTGAGGCGCTGAAAGAACACATTTGATTTGATTGGGCATATTTAAATTCTGTTCGTGTGGAACAAAAAAGGCTGGCCTAAGTTGAAGTGCACTTCACTCAGGTCAGCCTTTTGCTTTTTCAGCTTATATTCAGCTTAAAAGATTTTTTGCTGTTATGCGTTTCTTACGATTTTTGCAGCAGCAACAAGGTTCTTCAAGCTGGCAACAGTTTCCTTTTCGCCGCGGGTTTTAAGACCGCAGTCCGGATTAATCCAGAGTTTTTTCTGCGGAACATATTCTTCCATCTTTTTAACCGCAGAAACGATTTCTTCAACTGTTGGAACGCGAGGGCTGTGGATGTCGTAAACGCCAGGACCTACTTCTGTGCGGAAATTGTTTTCCTTGAGCGCAGAAAGAATTGTAAGGTCGCCGCGGCTTGCCTCGAAAGTAATTACGTCTGCATCCATATCATCAATGTCCTTGATGATGTCGTTGAATTCGCTGTAGCACATATGTGTATGAATCTGAGTTTCAGGTTTTACGCCGGAATGTACAAGGCGGAACGCTGGAATCGCCCAGTCAAGATATTCTGTGTGCCAGTCTGAATGGCGGAGCGGAAGCTTTTCGCGGAGAGCGGCTTCGTCAATCTGGATGATTTTGATTCCGTTCTTTTCAAGGTCAAGAACTTCTTCCCGGATTGCAAGCGCAATCTGCAAAGTCTGTGTTTTCAGGCTGATGTCTTCGCGCGGGAATGACCAGTTCAGAATTGTTACAGGACCGGTCAACATTCCTTTTACAGGAAGTTTTGTGCAGCTCTGGGCAAATTTTGACCATTCAACTGTGATTGCAGATTTTCTTGAAACATCGCCCCAGACTACCGGCGGTTTTACACAACGTGTTCCATAAGACTGAACCCACGCTTTTTCTGTGAAGAGGAATCCTTCAAGGTTTTCGCCGAAGTATTCAACCATGTCGTTTCGCTCGTATTCGCCGTGAACAAGAACGTCCAGACCAAGCTCTTCCTGAAGCTTGATGCATTCCGCAATTTTCTTCTTGTTGAATTCCTTGTACTGCTCGGCTGTAATCTGGCCTTTTTTGAATGCGCTGCGGTTTGCGCGCACATCTTTTGTCTGCGGGAATGAGCCGATTGTTGTTGTCGGGAACAATGGAAGGTTCAGCGCCTTTCTCTGGATTTCCTCGCGCTCATCGAATGCTGGAAGGCGTGTGAAGTCCTTTTCTCCAAGACCGCTGATTTTTGCGGCAAGCTCAGAATTTTCCTGAACGCGCTCGTTCTTGAACAAGTCCTGGTTTCTGTTGAAAAGATTTGAGTCTGTGTCGTTTCCGTCAATGATTTTTGAAAGATCTGTAAGCTCAAAAAGCTTTTCGCGCGCAAAAGCGAAATGCTTCAGAATGTCGCTTGAAAGCTTGATTTCGTTTCTGATTGTGTAAGGAACGTGGAGCAAAGAGCAAGATGTTGAAAGAACAACTTCCGCTTCTGTTGCCTTCTTGATTTTGTTCACAAGCTCAATTGTTTTTGCGTAGTTGTTTTTCCAGATGTTCTTTCCGTTTACAACGCCGGCAAAAAGAATCTTGTCTTTCGGGAATCCTTCCTTCTGAACAAGGTTCAAAGTTTCTTTTCCTTCAAGGAAGTCAAGTCCGATTGCATCGAACGCAAGGCTTGTTACTGTCTTGTAGCTGTCGCGGATGTCGCCGAAATATGTTTCAAGAAGAACATTTACTTTTTTTCCGTCAAGAACAATCTTGTAGAGCTTTTCAAAAAGAACTCTGTCTTCGGCAGTTGTGTCGTGAACAAGGGCAGGTTCTTCAATCTGAACCCATTTTGCTCCGATTTCCGCCGCTTTTGCCAGAAGCTCCTTGTAAAGGCTCGCGGCTTTTTCAGCGAAGTCGTTTATATTTTTTGTCCCTTTGTAGTGGGCAAGCTTCAGGAAAGTGTAAGGTCCGATTACGTTGATTTTTGTTTCAACGCCGGCTTCCTTGGCTTCATTGAATTCATTTGTGATTTTAGATGCGTCCAGCGCAAGCTCAATATTGTCGTCAAGCTCAGGAACAATGTAGTGATAGTTTGTGTTGAACCATTTTTTCATTGGAAGAGCTGTAACATCGTTCGAGCCTTCCTGGTAGCCGCGCGCCATTGCGAAGAATGTGTCGAGCTTTGAAAGTCCGAGTTTTTTGTATCGTTCAGGAATTGCTCCAAGCATAAACGCTGTGTCGAGCATTCCGTCGTAGAAAGAAAAGTCGTTTGAAGAAATAAAGTCGATTCCGTCGTTTTTCTGAGTCTGCCAGTTTGAAACCTTCAGCTCGTGCGCAACGTTGTTCAATTCTTCCTGCGAAATTTCTTTTGCAAAATATTTTTCAGAGGCGAATTTAAGTTCGCGCAAAGAACCAATTCTAGGATAACCAATTACAGATATACGTGTTTTATTACTCATAGTTTGAATATTACTTCAATAAGAAAGAAATGAAAAATATAAGTTTTTTGCGGTTGGATATAGGTTTAAACTATAACAAAGCCGCAGAAGAGCGCAGAATCCGGGCTGGGGGAACGGTTTTCAAGTTAGGGCATAAAAACCCGATTTAATTGCTTTGTGAAAACATATCTGTTATAATTAGCGAAATTTTTAATATCTTTAATATAGAGGAAAAAATGAGGAATATTTTTAGACGTTCAGTATTTTCAGTTCTGCTGGTTGCAGTATTTGCTGCAGGTTTTGTTTCATGCGACTTGGATGATGACGATAATTCTAATAAAAAACCGAAAGACGCAGATTATTCAATTGTAGTGCGCTTTGATGAAACTAAAATAAATGTGAAAAAAGGTTTCATTGACAAAGAAAAGATTGAAAACAACAGCGAAGTAAAAGCTTATGAAACTTTGACGGTTGAACCTAAACTTTCTAGCGGCAAAACTGTTGACTACTGGAAAATAAACGGCGCTAAAGACAGCGGAAAAAATGTTAAAGGTTTTACAGTTAATATGCTTACAAAAGACGACTGCATTTCTCAGGATGAAAGTTATGTTTATGCAATCGAGTTTGTGGAAAGAGATTTGTATACTGTAACAATAAACTATGACAACACTTACGTTGAATGCAAAGCTGGAAGCGGTATATCTTCAAAAGTAATAGAAAGCGGTGAGACCGTATCAGAAGCTGATGCTTCAACAATTTATTTCAACTTGAAGGAAGATAAAATTACTTCTGACTGGAAAGGCGACGCAAAAACTTATGTTTACGGCTATTCTTTGGACGGCGGAACAACAGAAGTTTATTACCCGACAACTTACTCAAGACGCTTTTATTCACTTGCGCTGGCAGATTTTAAAGATAAGACAATAAATTTCAAGCTTCTTACAAGAACTGCAGAATCTACAACAGTTTCTTTTGGTAGCGAGCTGAAAGTTACAAAAAAATGCTACAATAGAAATGACGAGATTGACATCAAAACAGAAGATGTTACATCTGGTTCAACTCCGATTTATGAGGGAGAGATTATAGAAATCAATCTTGCTTCTGGTGAAAAGGCAGATCCTGAAAAAATCTATGTGAACGGAACTTGTTTGAATGAATACCGCAGATGTCCGTTCCTTTGCGACGGAAAGGGCGGCACTTTGAAAATTATCTATTCTTCTTCAAAGAAGATTGAACTGGCAAAGGATGGAACTTTCTTAATTGAATATAAAAATTAGCCTGAATTTCAAGTTTTTTGTGAAAAAAATAAAAGCGCAGGCAGATTTGCAATTTATGAAGATTTTTGGCGATTGAATTAATTAAAGTGCGAAGCACCCGAATTAATACAAGCGAAGCGCGAGCCAAATCCATCTGAGCAAATTGCAAATATGCCGAGAGCGTTCTTTCAGAATTTGCAAAAAAAACTTGAAATTAAGGCAAAATAGAATATTTATAGTTTTTAAGGAAAAGCCGGCTGAAAAAAGCTAACCGCTTTAAGTTTCAGCTGGCTTTTTTGTTGTTTTAGGAGATTTCAAAGTGTTGAATTTATTGGCCAGGATTTTTATCAAGGACTGCAAAAACTACAAGAATCCAGAGGTTAGAAACAAATACGGAATTTTATGCGGCGTTGTTGGAATTTGCTTCAATATTTTTCTGTTTGCGTTTAAGTTTTTTGCCGGAATTCTTTCTAATTCAGTTGCGGTTGTTGCGGATGCGTTCAACAATCTTTCAGACGCAACGGCTTCCGTTGTAACAATTCTTGGCTTCAAGATTTCCGGGAAAAAGCCGGACGCCGAGCATCCTTTCGGGCATGGGCGGATGGAATACATAGCCGGGTTCATAGTTTCTCTTCTTATTATGATAATGGGCTACGAGCTTTTAAAATCTTCTATTGGCGCAATCAGAAATCCAGAGCCGGTGAAAACAGATTTTCTGACAATAATAATTCTTTCAGTTTCTATTCTGGTGAAATTTTATATGTATTTCTACAACCATTCGTTTTCAAAAAAAATGAACAGCGTTGTGATGGATGCAACCGCAAAGGACAGCCTGAATGACACTGTTTCCACAGGCGTTGTTCTTCTGACCGTTGTTCTTGCAATAGTTCTGAAAGCGGCGGGAAAAGAAATTCCGTTCCCGGTTGACGGATTTGCCGGACTTTTTGTTGCTCTTTTCATTTTGAAAGGCGGATTCGATTCGGCGAAAGAAACGCTTGACCCTCTTATTGGAAAAACTGCCAGCAAGGAATTTGTTGAAGAAATTGAAAAAACGGTGATGGCGCACAAAAAAATCTGCGGAATGCACGACCTTGTTCTGCACGACTACGGCCCTGAAAAAATTATGGTCAGCCTGCACGCGGAAGTTCCTGGTGATGAAAATATTTTTGAGCTTCACGACGAAATTGACAATATTGAATGTGAAATTTCCAAGAAATTCAACTGTTCATGCGTAATCCATATGGATCCGATTGACACGAATAACTCAGAAATCGAGCTGCTTAAGAATTTCATTGTTGAAAAAGCAAGAAAAATTGAGCCGGGCATTTCAATTCATGACCTGAGGCTTGTTCCGGGCCCTTCGCATACAAATATTATTTTTGATGCAGTGCGTCCGTTTGAAAGCAAATATTCAGAGGAGGAGCTTAAGTCCAGGCTTTGCGAAATTGTGAAGGAATATAATTCCTCATATTTTGCAGTGATTCAGATTGACCAGCCGTTCATGTAGACGCGTGTTTCGGCCTTGTGCAGCATTTTCAGATACATTGGCAGAGCATATTGTCTTTTGAGTTTTTAGAAAGTATAATCTTCGTATGAAAAATTTATCAGTTTCTTCTATTATTATGGTTATGGCGGCGGTGCTGCTTTCAGGATGCGGAAAAAAAACTTCCGCGGATTTTGCCTCTAAGAAAAATGAAATAAATGAAATTCAGCCGGCGGTTATTGGAATGCCGAATCCTGTGCGCGAGTCAAGTGCTCAGGATATTTTGGAAACTATCGGAGTGCGTTTTGCAATTCCTGACGGCGCGGAAAATGTGCGTTATTCTGTTATTGGCGGTTCTCTTGCGCAGGTTGATTTCAGCTGGAAAGGCAATGAATGTACAGCCCGCGCTGAGCCAAGCGGAGAAACTTCCTTGAAGGATATTTCGGGCTTCTACTATGACTGGAAAAATTCTGCCGAAGTAAAAGTTGGCTACAACAATGCAAAGGCAAACTGGACGAAAGACGGAAACGGAAATTCAGTGGGAATCTGCATCTGGTGGGACGCGGCTCCTGGAATTATGTATAGCGCAAGCATGAGAAACGGCGCTAGCAAGGAATCTTTGGCTGAACTTGCGAACGCTGTTTATGTTCCAATGCAAGGCGAAAACTAGAATTTCAGCATGAAAAGCGATTATCTTACAACCAGGCCTCCGTTCTACGCTCTTTTTGTTTTTTCTCTTCCGATTATAATTGGAAACCTTTTCCAGCAGCTTTACACGATGGTCGATTCGGCGGTCGTGGGGCGCTTTGTTGGCGAGCAGGCTCTGGCGGCTGTAGGGGCTTCGTATTCGCTTACAGTTGTTTTTATCTGCGTGGCGATTGGCGGCGGCGTAGGCTCTTCTGTTGTGGTGAGCAAATATTTTGGCGCGCGCAATTTTTCTGCAATGAAGACAGCGGTAAGCACAGCGTTCCTAACCTTTCTTGGAATCAGCGTTTTTCTTGGCGCGCTTGGAATTGCCGTGAACCGGCCGCTTCTTGTGCTTTTGAAAACACCTTCCGATGCGCTGGAAATGGCGCTTGTTTACCTGCGGATTTATTTTCTAGGACTTCCGTTCCTGTTTATGTACAACGTGATTTCCTCGATGTTCAACGCGCTGGGAAAGTCGCGGATTCCGCTTGTTTTTCTGATTTTTTCTTCTGTTCTGAATGTTGCGCTTGACTTTCTGTTTGTGGCGGTTTTCGGCACTGGAGTTGCTGGCGCAGCATGGGCTACGCTGATTGCCCAGGGAATTTCCTGCGTTCTTTCATTCGCGGTTTTTATGAAAACTATTGCCGGCTTCAAGGATAAGGATTCCGCGGAAACAGTTCCGGCTTCAGAATTCAGTTTTTTTGACTTCCGCGAGCTTCTTTCAATGGGAAGAATAGCTGTTCCTTCAATACTTCAGCAGTCAACGGTTTCTATCGGAATGATGCTTGTGCAGTCCGTTGTGAACAGTTTCGGCTCGGAGGCTCTTGCCGGATATTCTGCTTTCAGCCGGATTGCATCGATTGCGATTGTTCCGATGGCGGCGATAAACAACTCAATGTCTTCGTACACGGCGCAGAATATTGGCGCTGGAAAACCGGAGCGCGTTGTAAAAGGCTACCATGCGGCGAACCTTATGGTGGCGTTTTTTGCCGTTTCGCTCTGTTTGTGCATTGAACTTTTCTACCGTCCGCTGATTCAGCTTTTTCTTGGCGAAGGCGGAAGTGAAGCCGCTTTGCGTACAGGGCAGGCCGCGCTCCGCTTTGAAGGATTTTTCTACTGCTGGATAGGATTCAAAATGGCTTGCGATGGACTTTTGCGCGGCGCCGGCGACATGAAAGTTTTCACGCTTGCAAACCTGATTAATCTTTCAATAAGAGTTGCCGTTTCAATTATATGCGCTCCACGCTTCGGAATCGAATGGGTCTGGTATTCCGTGCCGATGGGCTGGTTTTCAAACTTTGTAATTTCATTCGCTGAATATAAGACCGGAAGGTGGAAGGAATTTAGGTAAGTCGCTTGAATTTGTTTTCTTTCGACCCTGTCATAAATTTTGTGAAAATGGTAGGGTGGGGTAGAATGCGGGAACACGCCCGTCAAAAAGTATTGCAAACTGGTTGACTGCCAGTTTATAAGAGCACAAAGAAAAATTAGAAATTTCATTCCGAGAATAAACTTGCGAAAAAATGATTAAATCTTTCTATCTTTAAGTAGATAATGTCATTTTAACTGTTGTTAACAGTTATTTCTTTTCCCCTTCAATCTCCGTGAATTCAAACTTGTCCACATCGAAAAGGCCGCGGGGTGTTACTTTCAGGTGGGGAATCACTGGGAGGCTCAGGAATGAAAGGGTCATGAACGGTTCAACTTCGCGGTTGATTCCTAGTTCTTGCCAGGCGAGCTCCAGAAGATTTTTAAGGCTTTCTCCGACTTCGGAAAAGCTTTTGTCCGACATCAGACCTGCGACTGGAAGCGCGAACGAGCCGAGCACTGCGCCGTTTTTTACAAGAATGATTCCGCCGCCCATTTTGTTAAGCTCGTTTATCGCGATGAAGATATCGTTGTCGTTGTCGCCGGCCGCGATTATGTTGTGCGAGTCATGGGCGACTGTGGTGGCGACCGCTCCGCCTTTAAGCCCGTAGTTTTCAATCAGAGCCTTTCCGATTTTTCCGGTTGCTTTGTGTCGCTCCATTACGATGAGTTTCTGGATTCCCGGATTTTTCTTGCAGTCAAAGATTCCGTCTGAAAGAACGACTTTCCGAACGGAACATTCTGTTACAAGGTCGTGGTTTTTCAGGCTGATGACTTTCGCTTTTTCAGATGAAAGGCGGAGCGCAAGGTCTTCAACTTTGAAAGGCTTTATGTGGACTGAATGAGTCACCGCCCGGTCAACGCGGTTTTGAATTTCAAAAGCGGCTTTTCCGTCTTTGGCGGCAAGAGTTCCGTTTATAAAAACCATTTCCGGCTCGAAGTTTTCCAAGTCCTTGAACAGCACGATGTCAGCAGAATAGCCCGGCGCGATAAGCCCTGTGTTTTTCAGGCCGTAACATTCCGCGGCGTTTATTGTCGCCATCGCAATTGCGGAAAAACAGTCCAGCCCGCTTTGCACGGCGATTTTCAGATTTTCGTTTATGTGTCCGCCTTCAATAACGTCCTGAGTGTGCTTGTCGTCCGTGCACATTGCGCATCTTCTTGAATTTTCTTTTGTAACTGAAGGAAGTATGTCGCGCAGATTCTGGGCGGCGGAACCTTGCCTCAAAAGAACGTACATTCCGTTTTCAAGCCGCTCCAAAACTTCGCTTTTTGTGCTGCATTCATGGTCTGTCCTGATTCCGGCGGCGCAGTAAGCGTTCAGCTCCAGGGAAGAAAGTCCAGGCGCATGGCCGTCGGCAGGTTTTTCAGCGTTTCTTGCGGCGCAGATTTTTTCAAGGACTTCAGGAACGCAGCTGGTAACGCCCGGAGCATTCATCATTTCGCCAAGCCCAAGAATTCCAGGCTCCTTCAGAAGCTCCTCAATTTCTTCGGCTTCAAGGACAGCGCCCGAATCTTCAAACGGAGTTGCCGGAACACATGACGGAATCATGAAGTGAATTTTCAGAGGAACACGTCGCGCGGAATTCAGCATGAAGTTTATTCCTTCCGCGCCTTTTACGTTTGCAATTTCATGCGGGTCGGCGATTACAGTTGTTGTGCCCTTTGGAACAACCAGCTGCGCAAAAGATTCCGGAGTACACATTGAAGATTCAATATGCACGTGCGCGTCAATCAGCCCTGCCACTGCAAAAAGCGAGTGCGCATCGATTTCGGTTTTTCCGCTGTATTTTCCGACTCCAGCTATGACACCCTGCTCAATGGCAATGTCCGCCCCGCGGATTGTCTGCGTCAATGGATTCACAACCCGGCAGTTTTTCAGGACAAGCTCCGCCTTGTTTTTTCCAGAAGCGGCATTTATGATGAGCGAAAGTTTTTTTGCATTCATAGGAAAATTATAAATCCAAGGAAGAAAAATTCAAGGGGGAAAATTTTTTAAAGAACCAACTCCGCATCGCCAGTTTTTGTTTTTTCTGTTATAATTTCAGTATGATTCAGATTTTTGGCACAACAAAAAGTTTCGACACAAAGAAGGCGCAGATGTGGTTCAAGGAGCGGCGGATTCCGTTTCAGTTTGTTGACTTGAAGGAAAAACTGATTAGCCGCGGCGAGTTTGAAAGCGTTGTGAGTTCAATTGCGCGCGTGGCAGGCTCCAGGGCGGCTGCGCTGGAACTTATGGCCGACAAAAAATCGAAGGACTACGCCTCGTTTGCATATCTTGATGATTCGGACAAAGAGGACAAGCTTTTTGAAAACCAGCTCCTTCTCAACCTTCCAATTTGCCGCAACGGAAAAAACGCTGCAACCTGCGGACTTGAGCCAAAAACGTGGGAAGAATGGAAGTAATGCTGAAAAAAGCGGTAAAATGATTTTTCTTAATTGTAATCAATCTGTGTGAATACGGATTATAGCTGGAAAGGATTCTTGAGATGAGTGATATTTTTGACATTAGTCAGATGACAGAAGAAGATATAAAACTCCAGTTCATTACACCGGCTTTGACTGCAAAGTGGGATATTAAGAAAATTACTATGGAGACTTCACCGGTTAATAATTTCACTGATGGTAAAGTCCGGATTAAAGGTAATATTCCAAGCCGTGATAAAGGTAAACGCTGCGATTACGTTCTCTGGTATAATAAGGGAACTCCGCTCGCAATTGTAGAAGCAAAAGACAATAATCACTCTTCATCATTTGGAATGCAGCAGGCTATTACCTACGGAATTATGATGAATGTTCCGTTCGTTTATACTTCTAATGGCGGAAGTTTCTTTGAACATGATTTTACTACAGGACTTGAAAAAGAGTTTCCACTTAATGAATTTCCAACTGCAGATGAACTTTACGCCCGCTGGAAAGGTATTGATGCAGAAAAGATTATTGAAGTCGAAAATCGTGAAAAATTCGCAATAGATGGTGAATCAAAATTTTATGATGTTCCGCTTTCTTTTGATGAGAAACTTCTGAACACTCCATTTTATTCTGGTACAAACTGCTATCCGCCAAGATATTATCAGCGCAATGCGGTAAACCGAACTCTTGAAGCTATTGCAAAACATCAAGCAAGAATCCTGATAGCAATGGCAACGGGCACAGGAAAAACTTATACAGCTTTCCAGATTGTTTGGCGTCTTCTGGAATCTGGAACTAAGAAAAAAGTTCTCTATCTTGCTGATAGAAATAATCTTGTTGACCAGACAATTAACGGCGACTTTAAGCCACTTGAAAAAGTAATTCATAAAATCAATTTTCAAAAAGAAGATAAATCAAAAATCGGAGCATATCAGGTTTACTTCGCCCTTTATCAACAATTGGATTCTACAAAGCATAAGAGCGAAGATGAGGAAGAAACTGAAGAAGAAATTGAAAATGAAATTTCCAAGTATAAAGATTTCTTCGCCTCCGATTTCTTTGATTTGATAATTGTTGATGAGTGTCACCGTGGATCTGCGAAGGCTGAATCAAGATGGAGAAAGATTCTTGAATACTTTAGCAGTGCAACTCAGATTGGTATGACTGCAACTCCAAAAGAAACTAAATATGTTTCTAACATCGGTTATTTTGGTGAGCCTGTTTATTCTTATAGTCTTAAACAAGGAATTGAAGATGGATTCCTTGCTCCGTTCAAAGTAATAAATGTTCATACGAGTATTGATGATGGCTGGAGACCAAAACGCGGTCAGAAAGATATCTATGGGAATGAAATAGAAGACAGAGAATATAACCTTTCTGATTATGATTACAACATAATTATTCAAGACAGGATTGATGAAGTTGCCGCAGAAATTACAAAGTATCTAAAGCAGACAGACCGAATGAGCAAAACAATTGTTTTCTGTCATACAGAAGATGCGGCGGAACGAATGCGTGTTGCTCTGAATAATCTTAATACAGATATGATTCTGAAAGATAATCAGGGAAATGTAAAAGAACAGTATGTTGTACGCATTACCGGAAGCGATAAATACGGAAAAGATAAACTTGATTATTTTATTTCTGTTTCACAGCCATATCCTGTAATTGCAACTACGTCTAAACTCCTTTCTACCGGCTCTGACTGCAAAATGGTAAAACTCATTGTAATTGATGAGCTTATTAATTCAATGACAGAGTTTAAGCAGATAATCGGACGCGGAACACGCCTGCGCTATGACGAAGGAAAAACTCATTTTGCGATTATGGACTTCCGCAGAGTAAGCCGTCTTTTTGCCGACCCTGAATGGGATGGAGAAATTGAGCAGGCTGAAGAATTTGAAAATTCTTTGCAAGAAAAGAATACCGGCAAAGACAGCGAAACCAATTTTGAAAGTTCGGAAGATTCCACAGATTCAGGAGAAAACGGCAGAAACAAAAAAACTGTTCAGATTGTCGGCAAGGGCGGAATCAAAATCAAGGTTTTGCAGCGGCTTGTTTCTATTTATGATACCGACGGAAAACTTTTAAAACAGGAATCTATCGAAGATTACACAAAAGAAAGTATTCTTGGTACATATCAGACACTTGAAAATTTTATTCAAACCTGGAACGAAGAACAGAAAAAAGAAGTTATCCGAAATATGCTTAAAGATTTGGGCATAGATCTTGAACTGATAAAGAAAGAACAAAATATGAGTGATGTAGATGACTTTGATTTTATCTGTCATATCGCATTCAACCAGAAGCCTTTGACTCGCCGTGAACGTGCGGAAAATGTAAAGAAACGTAATATATTTGGAAAGTACGGCGAAGCGGCACGCGAAGTTATAAACGCGCTGCTCGACAAATATGCTGAGCTTGGAATTTACGACATTGAATCAACAGAAATCTTAAAGCAGAATCCATTCACAAAATATGGAAAACCTGCAAGAATTGCAGCCCTGTTTGGTGGCAATGATAAATATAGACAGGCGTTAAGAGAACTTGAAGCTGAGCTTTATGCAGCCTAGTAATAGTATTATGAATTATAAAAGTAATGAAATTTCAACAAAACAAGAATTAATCAACTCATATGAAAATAAAGAATTTGACTCACCATTTCGTTCAACAATACCATTAATAGAACTATTTTTTGAAAACAAAGAAACTCTTAAAAAAATATTTAATTATGATGAATCATATAATGCGGTCTTTGAAGATGAAACAAAACCTTATGAAACATCTTCTCATCCATCTTGTACAGATTTAAGGCTATATAATAAAACATATAATTATTGTATTGAAGCAAAACAGACTGAAAGTAAATATGGCTCAGTAGCAAAGGAACTTAAAGCAAATCCAGAAAAGCAAAAAACAATAAAAGGTTTTCTTAATATCATTAATAATCGTTGTAATACAAAGATTGAAATCAATGATGTTTTAGATATTACATATCAAATATTTGCTTCTGCCTGTAAAGTGTCAGATAGAACTGAAATGCTATATTTTTGTTTTAATATTACACCTGAAAAAGAAAACTATTATAAAACAGAATTAAAAAAAATAAATAAACTTACTAATTCCACAATTCCAATCAAAATAGTATTGATGGATGCTATACCATCAAATACATTTAAGAAAATTCAAGATAAATGGACTATCAATAAAGAACGACATTTATCTGAAGAAATAAAAAGTGCAATGACAAATAAGATTATTGATATAAATCTTAAAGAGATAATTGAAATAAAATAAGGAAAGAATAAAATGAGCAACTTAACTAGTTTTGTAAAAAGAATCCGCGACGTAATGCGTAATGATGCCGGAATTAACGGTGACGCACAGAGAATAGAGCAAATAGCATGGATGCTCTTCTTAAAAGTTTATGACGCAAAAGAAGAAGACTGGGAATTTGAAGATGAAAAATATCAGTCCATAATTCCGGAAAATCTGCGCTGGAGAAACTGGGCACATTCAGAAAACAACAAAGGCCTTACAGGCGACAAACTTTTGGACTTTGTGAACAATGAGCTTTTCCCAACTCTCAAAAAACTTGAGGTTACTCCTGCCACTCCAATTCGCCAGAGCATTGTACGCACAACTTTTGAAGACGCAAACAACTACATGAAGGATGGAGTTCTTCTTCGCCAGATAATCAGCATTATCGACGAACTGGATTTTGGAAGCTACGAAGAAACACACGCATTCGGCGAAATTTACGAAACAATTCTTAAAGAGATCCAGAGCGCAGGAAGTGCCGGAGAGTTTTATACACCACGAGCCGTAACAGAGTTTATGGCAAAAATGATTAAGCCGCAGATTGGCGAGACTATGGCAGACTTTGCCTGCGGAACTGGCGGATTCCTTTCAAGCTGGATAAAAGAACTTGAAGTCGTAAAAGATGCAAAAGGCAGCATCACAAACGAAGAATCAGAAAAGCTTTACAACTCAATCTACGCAATCGAAAAAAAACAGTTCCCGTATATGCTTTGCGTTACAAACATGCTGCTTCATGGACTGGACAGCCCAAAGGTTTATCACGGAAACTCGCTTACAAACAAACTTCTGGACTACACAGAAAAAGATTCCTTTGACGTAATTCTTATGAATCCACCTTATGGCGGAAGCGAAAAAGAAGGCATCAAGCAGAACTTCCCGGCAGACTTAAAATCAAGCGAAACCGCCGACCTCTTTATTGCAGTAATCATGTACCGCCTTAAAAAGAACGGACGCGCCGCAGTAATCATCCCGGATGGATTCCTATTTGGAAACGATAACGCAAAAACAAATCTCAAGAAAAAATTACTTACAGATTTTAATCTGCATACAATAATCCGCCTTCCACAGAGCGTTTTTTCTCCATACACAAGCATCACAACAAACATCCTGTTTTTCAACAACGAAGAAAGCGAAGGAAAAACATGGTTCTACCGCGTTGATATGCCAAAAGGCGTAAAGCACTTTTCTAAAACAAAGCCGATGAATCTCAGTGATTTTGACGGTTGCGTTGCCTGGTGGAGCAACCGGACTGAACTTCTTGATTCCGACGGAAACCCGAAGGCAAAATGTTACACCTCGCAGGAACTTTTTGAAAGCGGCTTGAACTTTGACCTTTGCGGCTATCCTCACGAAGAAGAAGTAGTTCTAAGCGTAGCAGAAACAATCCAAAACTACGAAGAAAAGCGCAGCAAACTAAATGCCGACATAGACAACATTCTCAAACAACTTTCAGACCTGCACCAGAAAGCGCAGCGGGGAGAATTATAAACCCCTCGAATTCGATAGGTTTATAAATCGTTTGCAGAGGATAGCATATGAAAGAAAAAGATAAAACCAATATAAAAAAATCTAACCATGCGCAATCCAATACGGTTAAAAAGGGATACGCAAGCTACAAACGTTCTGAACTTCTCACAATCTTAAAACCAATTCTTGGGAAACTTGTAAATATCAGCACTGGAATTGAAGCAAATCTTTCAAAACACTCTATTGATAAAATGACAAGTGCAAAAGCTCTGGAAAAATCCAAGAACAATGGATTTACTTTGGCTGAGCATTTTGAACTTGCGGCTAAAATAAAACCTCTTTATGAAAGTGCTGTTCTTATTGCTGCTCATGGAAATCTTAAAAATCCAGATGACCCGAATGTTGTTTCAATTAAGAGATTTGTTTCTGCTGCAATATTAAACAGTGGTAAAAAAGCAGATGTTTTGATTACTGTAAAAGAAAGTATTGCAAATGGACACAGAATATATTCAATAGAACTGGATGAAATAAATAAAGCCTCGGAAAGATTCCAAGGCTTGAGTGACGCGGCTGAAAAATCAGCGGACAGGGCAACCAAGACACCTCACGTCGATAATTCAAATATAACACAAACATCAGAAAAGTCAAGAGAGGAACAAAAATGACCGCAAAAGACTTAAAAAACGCGCTTTTGCAGGAAGCTGTACAGGGAAAACTCGTTCCTCAAATTGCAAGCGAAGGCAACGCAAGAGATTTGCTTGAACAGATTAGAAAAGAAAGAGGGGAAAGCCTTCCCCTCGCTCCCAAGCCAAGTCGCTCCACGAATCGTTCCTGCAAGCAGGACGATTCTCTCCGCTTTGTTGGCTTGTCCGCTACCCCTTCTGCGGGCTCAAACGCCGCCCGCAACGCCCGCTTTGAACCAATCTCCAAAGATGAAATTCCATTTGAAATCCCGGAAAACTGGTGCTGGTGTAGATTGGGGGAAATTTGTAATGAGATAAAGCGAGGTAAATCGCCTAAATATGTTGACCGCAGTTCTTATTTAGCATTTGCTCAAAAATGCAATGTTAAAACAGGAGGAATAGATTTAAGCCTTGCTTTGTATCTTGATGAAAACT
>JBNMJH010000006.1:0-163249 GCA_050873685.1 Treponema sp. | reverse complement strand
TGCCCGATTAAAGGCTGCCCGATTAAAGGCGTTGATAAAACTTCGCCTATTGCACCTGAACCGTTTGATTTTGGCAAGAAAACTTTCCACTTCATAAGATTTTCATGTGGCATAATATAATCTTTTCGTATATATTTATAAACTCGTGTAGTGCCATCTAATCCAAACATTTGTATATACTTAAAACCGTCATCTGGCTTTTTGTCTGTAAAAATATTTCCAAGTTTCCCAAAAATATTTGAAGTTACATCAAAATTATGTCCTGCACTTAATTTCGATTTTATTTCAGGATGCTCTTCATGCATTTTTTTTGAAAAACGATAGCTTTCAGGAGCATAAATCAAATCTGAAAAAGTTTTGAAATTATTATTCTTTACTTTTTCAAGAATTGTTTTCAATTCGGGATAATTCGTGAAAAATTCAATTTTACCAAAATTTTCAGACATATCCCTATATAGAACTGCAAGCCCACCCTTTATATCTGTATTAGGAAAAAGCATTGCGCTGTTTTGTTCATAAAAGACAACTTTTAAATGCTCATCATTAAGCATTTTTTGATTCCAATCTTTCGGTGTTTTTCCTGCATTGAAGAGGAATCTTGCTGGTGTGATAAGGCTGACTTTTTCGCATAATTCAAATGAAACATCATAAAACGATTGATAAATTGGATTATCACTAGTACCCGACATTGTTTTCTGATACGGTGGATTTCCAATTATTGCGTCAAAATTCATATTCTTTAATTCCTCTATAATTTTCTCGTTGTGTTCTTTGTCTATCAAATCGTATGATGTAAAATTGCTGAAAATATGCTCAGCCGGAAGTCCCAGCATTTTATAGATTTTTCTTGTACATTCGTAGGTAACGCCCGATGTCGCAATGCTGTAGATGTTGCCTTTTATGTTGCCGCCGTATTTTCCAACAAGAGCGTAAGCAAACTCTCCTGTTTTTGAGGCGATATCCAAAAAGCGGGATTCTGCGTTCAGGCTGCCGGGCAGATTTTCAACCATAATTTCTGCAACTTTTGCAGGAGTTATCACTTCTGATTCAGAAAGCCGCGACATTTTCTTTAATGCAACGCTAATTTTATCAGCAGTGTTTTCAGAGCCAAGCTCATCAATATTCTGAATTTTATTTTCAAGATAATTTAGAATTTGCGGATTTATTTTTTCACGCACAACCTTTAGGTCATCAACATTAATCTGCAAATGTCCTGCAATCCGTTTTCCGTCCTCATCGTTTTCTATGCTGCTTATGATGTCAGAAATGCTTTTTTCCTGATTTTCTGAAAGAAACGCAAAGAGCAGAAGCTTGAAGTAATATCCCTGCAATTTTGAGGAAAGCAGTTTTTCATCGCTGATTTCTGTCTGTTTGTTTTTAGTTTTTTCTTCAGAAGAATTTTCAGATTGCTCAGAAACTCCAGGCAGCGTGTCATCAAGCATATCGCCCTCGTCTTCTGATTTAAAAGGTGAAACTGTAAAGTTTATGCCCTTGTCTGTAATTTCCGGCTGCTTTGAAATAATCTCCTTGATTTCATCATCATCAAAAATACGGTAGTCAATTTCAATATCAAAAGTTTCATCGAGCATACTTTTATTGGCATTGTAATTTCTGATTGCATCAACAATATCTGCGGCTTCCATTTGCCGGAGTTTGTCGTGGTTCATGCAGATAATCGGCGCTATTTCAAGCTCTCGGCGGAGATTTCTTTCAAGGATTTCATTTCCGCGTTCCGAATTGTTGATAAGCGCAATCAAAGATTTTCTGTGCATGAGGCTGTACATTCTTGCCGGATCAAAATCAACGAGCAGAGTCTGAGGCTTCATGTTGCATTTGATTTTCTTTCCGTCGCTACTTTCTATCGTCTTGATATACTGGCTCTGCAACCGGAAAGTCGCCTGGTCGTAGTCCTGCGGAGAAGCTGTGTTACGCAAGAAAATCATCGTGTCCCATTCTTTGACAGTGCAGCCTGTCATCATCTTGCCAACGGTGAGCGTTATTGTCTTTTTGTTTTCACCTTCAAGCTTTTCAATTCTTTCCTTTACTTTTGCGGCATAATCACTTTTGCAAAAAGATTTTTCAGCATCAAACCCTGCTACATTCAAAATCTCATAGTCATTCAGATTGTTGAATTTTTCTTTCCTGAGCAGAACTGCCATAGCATCGCAAGAAGCGCAATTTGGAAGCACCATTACAATATGGCGGCACATATTTCCGTTTTTGATTTTGTCGTAATTCAAGAAGCTGAAAATATTATCGTCCATCTTGCTTCCGTCAATGGCACGGAGCAAATCCAGCACTTCTTCCTTATGCCTGAACTGATTATGTTCACTGTTCGACTTTGACGTGGACTTAGGTGCGAGCAGTTCCGAAAGGTCGTAGGAATAGCCTGAATTCTTAAGATTTTCCAGTTTCTTTATAGAAGACTTGTTCAGGTGAAAAGCAAAACGAATCATCTGCGGAAATCCATAGTAAGGATTATCCCATTCGTCACTGTCGATATTTTCTTTGTCCCATTTTTCTTTTGCATTGATGATGTCTGAATATTGAACCATGCCTACAATATCCTGACTTTCAAATTCATTTTCCAAAAGAATTCTGTAAGGAGTGCCGGAAAGATGAAGCTTTACATTCGGCTTAAATACTTTTATCCTGTCATCAAGGTCGCTCACGCTGTCGTCATAGCCCAAAGTCTGGCCATATTTTTCCGCCCTCGCGCCAAAGTGAGTTTCATCAATTATTAGCAAATCAAGTTTTCTGCTTTCACTTAAATTAAAAAGGTCTTGATGCTTGTTTTTAATTTCTTCTCCAAGCAAATCCTGCATTGTAAGAAACACGACAACGGTTTTTCCTTCTGCAAGTTTTTCAGAAACTACAGATGGACTTACTTTCATACGATTGGAATCAACAAATTCAAAGCCGTCCAAGATTTTTGGGCGCTGAACATTTTCTTTCCATTCAGAACGGACGGCTGTTTTTCCGCAAACAATGACAACAAGTTTTGCCTGCATCGCTTTTGCACAGCAAAGTGAAGTAAAAGATTTTCCAAATCTCATTACCGCATACATCAGAAGATTCTTGCGGCCAGCTTTTACCGCTTCCGAAAATTTATCTATGACTTCCTGCTGGTTTTCACGCGGCTTCCAGTCTGCATCTCGCTGAAAATCAAAATCACCCAATGGCAAATGCTCGTCAACATCATAAAAACTGTAGCGGTTGTCTTTCTGTTCAAAACTTTGCTGAATGTCCTTTATGGCTTCCTCAACAGTTTCTTTTTTCGCATCCTTGAAAAACTCGTTTGAGATATAAAAATCTTGCTTGACATCACCCTTTTCAATTCTTCTAAATCCGTTGGCAATCAAAAAATCATGCACCGAATAATCGCGGAAGTATGTCTTTTCATCTACCTTAGCAAGAGCCTCATACTTTTTTACAAGGTTAGTGTATATTTTCCGCCACTCGTCAAGACGGATTTCAACCGGGCGGTAAGTGTCTCCAACCTTGAGAAAATTTGGCACGGTGTTAGTTTCAAAAGCGTAAATGTGCGGCTCAACCCGTCCGTAAATAATTGAATCAAGAATGCTGGAATCCGGCATATTATTTCTTCTCCCCTTTTTTCAGCAAATCCACGAAGCGCAATATTTTATTTTCTTCCCAGTCTTTTATCTTGCAGTAAATGCCGTTGTGCTTGAAATCCGCATTTTTGCCATATCCCAGTTTGCAGCCTTCACATTCTTTTGAAATTACACGGCGCTCAAACAAATTCTCTTCAACGACTTCTTTTGCACAACATGAATTTGGAATTACGAATTTCAAGCCGTCCATCTGCCAGAAGTTCCAGGCAATGATTTCAGCGAAAGATTTCAGTTTTTCTATAGAAAGCTGACTGCTGAATTTATATTCATAATGCTCGGCAATCGTAAATAATACATTCTCGCGCGCAATCAAAAGACTGTCGCCCTGCCATTCATAACCATAGCTGCTCTGGACGGCGGAAGTCGCCCACTTAATCCAATCTTCATGTGTTTCTGTATTCTCTCCAGCGACACGAAGTTTTCTATCCAAAAGCCCGATTCTATCTGGAACTTCGATATATTCGCCAGTTGCCATATCATAGCGGCTTGTGATGTAAGGCGCTTCACCGCAGGTAATCTCCAGCCGGTTTGAAAGAATATAATCTTGCCAGCTTTTACCTTTTTCTTCCGCAAAAAATATTTTTTTCTTTGTCGTCTCCCAGCCCTTTTCTTTTTCAACATTAAAGACATTCTTCCTGCCAAACCATGATTCATCAAGGGCATTAGCCTGCAGATTGCAAACCCAGCTCGGTGTAAAGACCTCTGCCTTCTGTCTGACCCGCCGCTGCTGCTCTTCTTTTGTTTTTTCAATACGAGGTTTTATAATTCCACCGTTACAGGAAGTAATCAATTCAATTTTGATTTCTTTATCAGCTGAATAGGAGAATCCGTATTTTGAATAATTATCAGTTGCCCAGATTATGTTTTTACCTGTAGTTTTATCTTTTAAAAGAATCGAAAGCAAGTCTGGATTAATTTGCAAGAGGCTATTTTCTTTTATGCTGATATTATTCTGAGCGTCCATCGCTTTTATTTTACCATATTCTTACACTTTTTTCATTCTGCCTTTACACGACCATTAACCATCTTTTCAGCATCTTCCAGCATTTTCATACCAACGTCTATTTCTTCTTGTCATTCTCCTGATTTTTAACAAGCACAAGCCAGTGACCTGATTTCTTGGAACCTTCTCGGCTAATAATTTCTTTTTCACGCAAGGATTTTATAGCTCTGTTTACCGTAGGCATAGAAAAACCTGTCAAAAAAACAAGCTCTTCTGTTTTTACAAAAGGATTCTTTTCTATCTCAGAAAAAATTTGCTTTTCTGATTCTAACAGATTTAATCTATCATTTAATCTATCATTTATTCTATCATTTATTCTATCATTTATTCTATCATTATTAGGAAATTGTAATGAAGTTTTAGAAACATTTTCCGCTATAGACTCAAACAAATTTTTTCTAGTCCGCATAATTGTAGCAGTAAAAGAAAAATCATCGGCTGAATACAAAACTTCGCCAAGTCCGTATTCTTTACATAAATCTCGAATTCTCTTTATGCCAGTTCCCCATTTTTCAACTATTCCCATCTTCAAGAAAATATCTGCAATAAGTTCATTTCGAATGCTGGAACTGCCATTTAATACTTGTTCAATAGTAAGACCTCCATAAAGTCCGCCAGGACTGGTTATTTCGAGCCTGTCATCATAAATGCAAACTTGTATATATGAGTGAGAAAGATAATTTCTATGCATGACGGCATTCACAATAAGTTCTCGGATAGCTTCTGCTGGAATTTCGGGAATATCTTTTCTATATAAGCCTTCAATCTTTGCACCTATATTTATATGTTGTAAAACAAAATTGTATGCATTTTCTATCTGCTCATAAATCGGACCTTTGTATTCCTTGCGGTCTATAAAGAACACTTTGTTCGTTCCTCGGAAGACACCGCACTGTATCTGAGCAAAATGAATGTCGCTTGTTTCCAGCAGCCTGAATGCAATTGACGGAAGAAGTTTGCCTTTTTCTTCTTTCACTAAGCCCCAGCTGATAAGGTTTTCGAGCGAAACTGTATTTTTTTTGTTATATTTTTCAATAGCACGACACAACTTTAATGCCGACTCTTCCGCAACTGCCTCATGATTTTCAAAAATCTTGTCATAGGATTTTCCCTCTCCCCAAAGCATAAGCTCCTTTACTTTTTCACGTTCAGCCTTGCGTGTAGTAGCAGCCACACGGATATAAACACCGTTTGCAATACCTTCAGATTTTATAAAATACGGCTGATTCTGTCCGCAGGCAATTTCTGCAATGACAATTGTCTTATCTTCTATCGTTTCAAAGGTGATTCTAGGCGTAATCTGCGGCTCTATAGTTTCGCTTATCATATTTGCAAGAGAATCCATAAACTTAAAAACTTTATCGCTTTCTATGCCCACAATTTCGTGAGTATCATCATCAACACCAAAAACAATGCGTCCGCCATGGCAATTAGAAAATGCGGCAACTGTCTTCATAAGTTTTGTATCTTTGGATGGAAACTCCCGCTTAAATTCCAAAGTGTCAGTTTCGCCATGCTTGATTTCTTTAATTGTCATTCTCTATTTCCTTCTAATTTTATTATAAGCAAATGGCGAGCAAATGCAGATATGTATTATACCACAATTTTTTTACTTATGCCCTTTATTAAGAAAAACCCACTCATTTTCCACCACTTTCCGCAATTCCGTGCTATAATATACTTATGAACAGTTTATCAGCAATAAAAGAAGTGCCTAAACAGCCGAACCAGCTTGAGTCTAACTTTGAAGGCTATGATGAAGAACCTCTCCCGGAAAATTCTTTTGCAACGGCGGAAACGCTCACGCTCAATGCAATAACCAGCGCAAGCGATTTTACAGACCTTTTTGAAGACGCCCGATGCATAAGCCGGATTTATGGCAAAAATAAAGAAGATTGCGGTCTTTATTATATCTTTCATGCCCACGATGCTGTAACAGGGCGCAACATAGCTGTAAAAGCAACAAACCCTTTTTTATGCCAGCAACACCCACAACTCGAAGACTGCATGAAATGGGAAAGCAAAGTTCTGCAAATATTAAAGGGCAAGCACCGCATGCAGCAGATTCTAATGCCATGCAAAACCATGCAGACCAATATTCAACTGGAAGGAAAAAGATATATTGTGCCTGTTTCATTCTTTTCTTCTATATATATGGATATAGATGTACGGAAATCTTTTTTTGACGAGGCAAACGACCGCCTTAAAACCTGCGCAAACAGGCTAAAGCTTTTCTGCTCCATGATTTCTGCAGTCCAGAGCCTGCACTGAGAAAGATTCTGCCACAGGGATTTAAAGCCTTCAAATGTAATGGGAATGCGTAAAGACGGAAAATGCACAGCCGTTCTTATAGATTTTGGCCTTTCACTTGCAACTGCGGAAATAGAAAAAGAAATAAAACTGTTTTCACCGGATGCAGAAAATTTGCCTATGATGTACTGCGCGCCGGAACTGTATTCATACTTTGAAGATAACTGGGAGCTGGCAAAAAGCGCGAACATCTACTCTCTTGGATGCATGCTTTTTGAGCTTTTAGACAAACGTAATTTCTACACAACACTGCAGGAAACAAACGGCTCCACTTTCTGGGAAGCCGCCAACAATATCAGCGTCGGAAAAGAACAATTCAACGGCAACGAAAACAAACGCCTTGCCCTTTACAACGAGCTTCTTTCAGAATTTGCGCCTTCCATAATAACCCCACGCATTTCGGAAGATTCAATTATTCCCGAATACGCGCGGAGCGAACTTCAGAAAATAATCAATTTCCTGTGTGCTTTTGACTACAGAAAACGCGCAAAAGAAAACGACCTTGACGGCATTAAAGAAAAGCTGCGCCTTATTATCCGCATTCTAGAAGACGGGCATTTAAGGGAACTTTACAAAAAGCGCAAGGAAATCCACCGTGCAAAAAAGTCAGTCAGAGGAAATAGAAATGCTTGATTACAAGGAAGTTGAACAGGACAATACACAAAACTCCGTTCTCTACGGAAAATCTGAAAAAATCATCATGGACATTTCTTCCCAGGATTTGACCGTTGATTTTAACTTTGCAGAATGTGAAAAAGCAGCAAACGAACAAAAAGCTGAACCTGCTAAAAATGAAGCTGCTGACATTTCAAAATATCTTCAGGTGCATGAAGGAAGCCTTGCGTTAAAAGAACAGGAAAAAACGCTGAAAAAAGAACTTGCAGTTTTTAAAAGTGAAAATTCTGACCTTGCAAATGACAAACGCTTTTCAGACACATACAACTTTCGCATTGCCCTCTTTTATGCACTCTTAAAAGACTATGACAAAGAAGCCGAATGCCTTTCAAAAATTCAGAATAAGGAAAACCCTGCCTATGCTTCAAGAATTGCACAGAACAAAATCGCAAGAACCGAGCACACCCAAGAAAATCTTCTGGTTCTTTACAATCTGAACACCGCAGAAACTGCAAGAAAACTTTCCGGCTGGTATCTTTCCAATAATGAGTTTGAGAACGCAGAAAAAGCTTTATGCCATTACATGGACGAACATGATGAAGTGCCTTATGAAATCTATTTCCAGTACGCATTTCTTTTTATGAAAAAAGGCGATGCCGCAAAAGCAATCCATTATTTAAGGGCTTCTTTTTATATGCAGAACACAGCGCAGTCTGCCCTTGCCCTGAGCATGCTATATCTTGTGCTTGCCACAGAAAAACGTTCGCTTTTACAAAAAGCATTATATTGGTGCGATATTGCAGTTCACCTTGATTTAAGTTTTACGCCTGCCTTGCGTCTGTACATCAACCTGAATTTGGAAAAAGAGCCTGAAAAAACAGAAAGAATTCTTTCCCGCTACCTGAACCTTAACACCGCGCGGAAAGACGGTTTTTATTTTGATGCCGCAATCAACCATGCAAAATGTTCCTTTGTAAAAGAAAAATACGGAGAAGCGCTGGAACGGCTAAGTTCCCTTATAGAAGACGGAACAAACCCGGCCGCAGTCTGGAACAACATTGCGCTTTGCAATGCAGGCATAAGAAAATATGAACGCGCGGAACGAAACATTGCAAAATCACTTGAAAACTTCAATGGACAGAAAAACTTAAAAGATGAAAAAGAAAAATCAAAACAGCTGGAAATCATTCTCACAAACTATATGAAGATTCTGAACGCACAGGGAAAATACAAGGAAACAATTTCTCTTTTTGAAAATACAAACGGTGCAAAAGGCTTTGAACTTTCAGAAGACAACTACTTAAACTACTTTGCAGAATACCGGAAGGCGCTTCTTGCAACCAGCGACTATGAAACTTATTTCAATTTCTTAAATCCAGTCTTCATGCTTGATTCAACAAGCCTTACATTAAAACTTTTTGCCTGCAATGACCTGCTCAGAGTTTTAACACATACAGGCCAGAATCCAGCTTTAGTTTACAAATACCTTGAATTCTTAAAAAATCTGCACAAAAATTATCCGCATGGAAAACACACCATACAGGTTATAAACAACATCGTTTTTACAAGCCTTGAACTAGGAGAGCCAATTCCAAAGGATATACTAAATGACTTTATTCCTACAATTCCGCTTCATCCATGCAATACCGCAACTTACGGACTGTATCTTATAAAAATAAAGCACAATATTGAACGCGGGCTTTCCTATTATGACAGGGCAATAGCAATGGCTCAAAAAGACTCAAAGTCTGCAGATTTAACAGAAGAACTGCAAACAAAAAAAGAAATCGAAACCGCAAAATATCTTATTCAGACAGGCGATTTTAATTCCGCCAGAAAGCTCTTAGAAAAATTGAATAAGCGTAGCGACAAAACTCCGCAAGGCTACCAGCAAACCATTGCAAAGCTTTTATCAGAATGCTGAAAGGCTTTCAGCAAAGCTATAACACAGTGCCAGAGTCTTGATAACAGTGTGTCAGCGTTTTGATAGCACAGTGCCGGAGTTATTATAACAGCGTGCCAAAGTTTTGATAAAAGCCTGCCTGAATTCTTATAAAAGCGTATCGGGAAGACGATATAACACTATGAAAAATTACGCTGTTACAACTGATGATTTTAATTTCATTAATCAGGTCTTTGTTTTTAATTCTTGGAATCTGGAAGAGCACAGGAAGATGTTTCAGCAATTTGGTTTCGTTGAAACTGAGCTGCCCCCATAAAAAAAGTTCCTGCCGCAAATGCAACAGGAACTTTTCAGCAAGTTTTAGTGATATTTCCAGAAATTAGTCTTCAAACAAAACTTTTTCTTTCTGGGTTTCGGCTTTGCCTTCTGCGTAGGCAACCCGGCCAATCTTGTATGCTTTCATGTCCGGGCAGTCATCGCGGTGGTATTTAGAGGCATTTGCATTGAACATTTCAACAATTGAATCAGCATCTTTTGCCTTTACAGCAAGAACGAATCCAATTCCCATGTTGAATGTGTTGTAGATTGAATTCAAGTCTGCGCCGCGGCGGATAAGCTCGCCGAATACCGGAGGAATATCCCAGCTTGAACGTTTGATTACAGAAATAAGCTGTTTTTTTCCTTCTTTTGCTTTTGGATACATTCGCGGAATATTTTCATAGAATCCACCGCCTGTAACATGAACCATTCCATGAACTGATTTCTTGTATTTCGCCAGAACTTCCATAACCGGCTTTACATAAATGCGTGTCGGAGTAAGAAGAACTTCGCCGATTGTCTTTCCAGTTTCTTTTCCGTCCATAACAAACGGCTCGTTCGGATTTGGAACAAGTTTTCGTACAAGGCTGAATCCATTTGAATGAACACCTGTTGAAGAAAGACCGATAAGAACATCGCCTTCAGCAATATCCTCGCCGGTAATCATATCATTCTTTTCGCCAACACCTACGCCAAAACCAGCAAGGTCGTATTTTCCAACATCATAGAATCCAGGCATTTCCGCTGTTTCACCGCCAAGCAAGGCGCATCCAGTCATAACACAACCGTCCGCAACGCCTTTTACAAGGTCGGCCGCAACTTCCGCCTCAAGTTTTCCGCAGGCAACATAATCAAGGAAGAACAAAGTCTGAACGCCTGAGCACAAAATATCATTTACGCTCATTGCAACGCAGTCAATTCCAACTGTGTCGTATTTTTTCATCTGAAACGCAATGTCAAGTTTTGTTCCAACGCCGTCTGTTCCGCTGACCATTACAGGATTTTTATATCCTTTTGGAATTTCAAACATTCCATTGAAACTTCCAAGACCAGTAAGAAGCCCTGGAATCGCAGTTCTTTTTGCATGCTCCTTGTACTTATCAACAGCGCGATAACCTTCTTCAACATCAACACCAGATTCTTTGTAGCTAGCCATATCCTATGGTCTCCTAAAAAAAATAATTTATTAAAATAATAAAATAGCTAAATAAGACTAATTCACTTTCTTTTCTGTAAGCTCGCCTGGAACGCTCATTGGATACTCGCCAGTAAAGCAGCCCTTGCAGAAACCGTATTGTCCTGGATTGCAAGCCCGCAATGCCTCGAACATTCCTTCAACAGAAATGAATGCCAGAGAATCCGCGCCGATTTCCTTGCGGATTTCCTCAACATCGTGTCCTGAAGAAATAAGTTCTTCCTTTGTAGGAGTGTCAATTCCAAGATAGCATGGAAATTTCACAGGCGCAGAACTTACGCGGAAATGAACTTCCTTTGCGCCAGCCAGGCGTAGAATTTGAACCAGACGGCGGCTTGTTGTTCCGCGCACAATCGAATCATCAATTACAATAACACGCTTTCCGTCCAAATCGCTTTTCA
Source organism: Treponema sp. (assembly GCA_050873685.1). Lineage (GTDB taxonomy): Bacteria > Spirochaetota > Spirochaetia > Treponematales > Treponemataceae > Treponema_D. Next base: position 151,869 of record JBNMJH010000006.1, on the reverse strand, counting down.
GCGCATTCAGCTTTACAAAAACCATGTTCTCGCGCGCCTGCTGGGTTGGAGCAATAAACGTGCGGCCGATGTACTTGTTTTTCACAACGCCCATCGCATACGGAATTCCAGATTCCCTTGAATAGCCGATTGCCGCGCCAAGCCCTGAATCCGGAACGCCTACAACAACATCTGCCTCAACCGGAGATTCCTTTGCAAGCTGAGCGCCCATCTTATATCTAGCTTCCTGAACCGGAATATCATCAATAATTGAGTCCGGGCGCGCAAAATACACATACTCAAAAATACATGAGCGCTTTGAAGTCTTTTCCCCGAATTCAAAGGAAAGAACGCCGTCCTTGTTGATTATTACAATTTCACCAGGATGAATATCTCGCACAAAAGTTCCGTTCATCGCGTCAATTGCGCAGGATTCGCTTGCAAGGACCCATCCGCCCTTCACCTGACCAAGGCAAAGCGGCCTGATTCCATTAGGATCACGCGCGCCAATCAGAGAATCTTTTGTCATTACGCAAAGCGCGAACGAACCTTTTATCATCTGGATTGTATCTGTAAGCGCACGCTCAAGACCTTTCTTGTAACCGCGGGCAATGAGCTTCACAATAACCTCTGTGTCGCTCGAAGAACTGAACGCAGCTCCAGTTTCCTCAAACATATCCCTAAGCTGAAGATAGTTCACGAGCTGGCCGTTATGGGCAACCGCAACAGGCCCGAGCTTTGACTGAATCAGCATCGGCTGGGCGTTTTCTATAGTTTTTGAGCCGGAAGTTGCATAGCGCACATGACCAATTGAAAGATTTCCCTGAAGCTCCTGAAGATGCTCCAGCTTGAAAACATCAGAAACCAGCCCCATCTGCTTGTGGATTTTCACTTCATTTCCATCTGAAACACAAATTCCTGCGCTGTCCTGGCCGCGGTGCTGAAGTGAATACAAACCGTAGTAGCACATTGTCGCAGCATTCATCTGGGAATCATTTGAACCGCTGGAATCCTTTTCCTCCGCATTCAAATAAACGCCGACAACTCCACATTCATCATGGAATTTGTCATCCTTCTCGTTGTAAAGAAATTCGTTTTCTGACATTACAGTTCAACTCCAGCAGCAACGCCTGAAGCAGCGTCATCAGCAAGTTTTTTGCGGAAAGCCAGAAGTTTTTCTTTTAGCTCTGGATATTTTATTGAAAGAATTTGCACAGCAAGATAAGCGGCATTTTTTGCGTTTCCTATTCCAACAGTCGCAACAGGAATCTGAGGCGGCATCTGCACAATTGAAAGAAGCGCGTCCATTCCGCCAAGACCGTTTGAGCCGGCAGAAATACATTCAAGCGGAACTCCAATAACTGGCAAAGTTGTAATTCCGGCAATAACGCCAGGAAGAGCAGCCGCAAGACCTGCGCCGGCAATAATAACTTCAAAGCCTTCAGCCTCGCACTGTTTTACAGTTTTGTGCAGAAGCTCGCCAGCCCGGTGCGCAGAAATCACAAACGCTTTATATTCAACGCCGAATTCCTTCAGAACATCAGCGGCCTTTTTCATTTTTTCTGTATCCGATTTTGACCCGAAAAAAATCGCAACCTTCAAATCCGTCCTCCTCGCTTTTGTTTCCGTGTGAATTTTACAAAAACGATAAATGACTTTACCACAATTTTAGAACATTCACAAGGCAAGAAAATACGAATCATCAAGGCTGAAAATCTTCTGCAAAAATCAGCGAGCTTCAAAAAATCCGGCGAAGCTCCTCTTTTTCCAGAAAACGGAACTGACCCGGCAAAAGATTTCCGTCCATTTTCAGGCCGCCGAACTGAATCCGCTCCAAAAACACAACTTTATTCTGCACAGCGGCGAACATTCGTTTTATCTGGTGGAACTGCCCTTCACGCACAGAAACAACACATTCAGTTTTGCCAAGAAATTCCAGCGAGGCAGGCAGCGCTTTTCGCCCGGCAAATTTCTTTTCAGCAGGAAGAAAAACGCCTTCCCGGAACATTTTTATGCAGACATTCTGCATGGATTCTTCAACAGGAAATTCCAGCCGCGCAAAATATTTTTTTTCAACTTTGAAATCTGGCGACGCCAGCTTGTGGGAAAAACTTCCGTTCGTGGTAAAAAGCAAAAGCCCGGAAGTGTCGCAGTCCAGCCGCCCTACTGTATGAATTTTTCCCAAATTTTCAGGAATATTAATAGAAGAAATCAGCTCATAAACAACAGGATGACTGTCACTTGCGTAGGAACACACATAACCGGCCGGCTTGTTCATCAAAATATAAAGGTGCTTCTGTTTTTTCAGCGCATTTCCGTTCACAGAAATTTCGTTTTCATCAATTTTCACAGGAAAGGCACATTCAAAAATGCGCGCGCCGTCCACAAGAACCAGATTTTTGCGCAGAAAATTTCCCGCGCTCCTGAGCGAACAAAAACCATGGTTGATTAAAACTTTAGCCAGCGGCTCTAAAAAAATAAAATCTTCTTCCATATAATTTCGCTGAAACAAACTAGAAATCTGACGAAAACGTTCTTTCATTATCTGCAAAAAACTCACCATTCAAGCATATTAACATATTCAAAAAATAATTAAAAATGCTTAAACTGTTTATATGGCTAATTTTGACAAAAACACAGTTTATATTATTGACTCATACGGATTGATTTACCGCTGCTACTTTGCGTTCATCAACCGGCCTCTCACAAACTCAAAAGGCGAAAACATAAGCGCGCTCTTCGGATTTTTCAGAAATCTTTATTCAATATTAAGACATTACAAGCCGGAATATATTTTTGCGGCGATGGATTCAAAAACCAAAACTTTCCGGCATGAATTTTACCCGGAATACAAGGCGACCCGCAACAAAACTCCGGAAGACTTGCACGCGCAGATTCCGTGGATTTCAGAAATTCTTGAAACGCTCGGAATTCCAACCCTTCAGTGCGACGGCTACGAGGCCGACGACATAATTGCGACAGTTGCAAAAAAATGCGAGAAAACCGGCAGAACGTGCAGAATTCTTTCCGGCGACAAAGACCTTATGCAGCTTGTAGGCGAAAACATTCAGATTTTAAAGCCAGACGCAGCCGCAACGTGGAAAGTAACCGATTCAGCAGCAGTTGAAGCTGAATGGGGCGTAAAACCAGGCCAGCTGCTCGACCTGCTTTCGCTTTACGGAGATACAGCCGACAACGTTCCTGGAGTAGCTGGCGTTGGTGTTAAAACTGCGTCAAAACTTCTTGCCGAATACCAAAATCTTGACGGAATCTACCAGAACATTGAAAAAATCAAAGGTGCAATGCAGAAAAAACTTTCAGAAGGAAAAGAAAACGCCTATTTTTCACAGAAACTGATAAAACTTTGCGATACAGTTCCATGCGAAAAAATAGATTCCGCGCTTGCCAGCAGAAACAAGTTCAATTTTTCCGGAGCCGCCAGACTTTTGGAGCAGTTCGGCGCATTTCAAGACGCAAAGCAATACTCGGAGCTTGCGCTTGAAGCGAATGAACCAGAATCAGAAAAAACTGAAGAACAAGTTTCCCGCGCCGCCGCAAAAACTCCAGAACCAAACATTGCTCAGCGCCCGGCACGAATCCTGGACTTTTTCGACTTCACCCCGGCCAGCGAGCCTCCTGCACAAAACAAAGGGAACTACACCGCAATACAGTCAATCCAGAAACTGCAGGAATTCATCAGCGCAGCAATTGCCGCCCGAACAGTTGCTTTTGACTGCGAGACAGACAGCCTTGACACAATAAACTGCAAAATCCAGGGATTCAGCCTTTGCTTCCAAAAAGGCAGCGCGGTTTACGTTCCTTTGGCTCAGGAAGAAAATTCCCTTTTTGATGCGGAAAAAATTGAAAAAACTTCAGCATTCGCGGAACTCAGAAAGCTTTTTTCCGCGCCAGAAGTAAAAATCATTATGCACAATGGAAAATTCGACCTTAAGGCGCTGGCCTCGAACGGATTTTTTGAAAAAAACAAAATTGAATACAAATGCAGCCTTGCCGACACAATGATTGAGGCATGGCTTCTATCGCCGGACAGAAACGGAAAAAATTCCTACAGCCTTGAATGGCTTTCTGAAACGCTTCTGAACCTGAAAGGAATTGAATTCAACGACATTGTAAAAAAAGGCCAGACTTTTGCGGATGTTCCGCTTGAACAGGCAGTTCCGTACGCAGCCGAAGACGCGGATTTTACGTTCCAGCTGTGGAATTTTCTTTCTGAAAGATTCAAGGATGAACGCCGCCAGAAACTTTTTGAAATGGAAATGCAGCTTCTTCCGATTCTTGCAAACATGGAGCTTTCGGGAATTCATCTTGACGGAAAATCCCTTGAAAAATACAACATCGAGCTTACAAGCGGAATTGAAAACATTGAAAATGAAATCTACAAGGAAGTCGGACATCCTTTCAACATTGCTTCTCCAAAGCAGCTTCAGACGGTTCTTTTTGAAGAGCGGAAACTGAAGCCGGAAAAAAAGACAAAAACCGGCTACTCAACCGACACTTCAGTGCTTGAAGAGCTTGCGCATTACGATTCTGTGCCAAAAATGATTCTGGAATACCGCGAGCTTTCAAAACTTCAGTCAACTTATGTTGAAACGCTTCCAAAAATGACAGACAAAAACGAAAGAATCCACACGGATTTTGTTCAAACCGGAACTGCGACCGGCCGACTTTCATGCCGCGAGCCAAATCTTCAGAACATTCCGGTGCGCAACGAAGCCGGCAGAAGAATCAGAAGCGCATTCACCGCGCCAGAAGGGAAAATCCTTATTTCCGCTGACTACGCGCAGATTGAGCTGGTTGTACTTGCCCATCTTTCAGGCGACAAAAATATGTGCAAGGCTTTTACAGAAGGAACTGATGTTCACAAGTCCACGGCCGCGCTGATTTTCGGCGTAAGCCCGGAAGATGTAACGCCAGAAATGCGCCGAACGGCAAAAACCATAAATTTCGGCGTTATCTATGGAATGAGCGCGTTCAGGCTTGCAAACGACCTTGGAATTTCAAGAACGCAGGCTTCCCAGTTCATTTCAAACTACGACAAGCACTACGAAGGAATAACAAATTTCAAGAGCCAGACAATTTCAAATGCGGAAACAAACGGCTATGTTGAAACAATTCTTGGCCGCCGCCGTCCGATTCTGAACATCAACAGCAAGAATAAAGTTGAAAAATCAGGCGCAGAAAGAATGGCAATCAACACGCCGGTTCAGGGTTCCGCCGCTGATATTGTAAAAAAAGCGATGATTGACGTGAACGCCGCGCTGGAAAAAATAAACAACGGAGCGAAACTTCTTCTTCAAGTCCACGACGAGCTGATTCTTGAATGTCCAGATAACGAAAAAACTATTGCAGAAACAATTGCAATTGTGAAAGAAAAAATGGAAAACGCAGTAAAACTGAATGTTCCGCTCCGTGTAAGCATTGAGCACGGCAAAAACTGGGGAGAATTCCATTGATAATCTGCATAACAGGAAAAATGGCCGCCGGGAAAAATTTTATTTCTTCCCAATACGAAAAAAAAGGCTGGCTTTGCATTGATGCCGATGTTCAGGTTCACAGCGCAATTGAAAAAGCCGCTCCAGAAATTTTAAAAGCCTTTGAAAAAGAATCCGCAGAAGCAAAAATTCCGCTTCAAAATCCGGACGGAACTCTAAACAGGCGGAATTTAGGAAAACTGATTTTCCCTTCGCCGGCTCTTCTGAAAAGGCAGGAATCAATTATTTATCCTATTATAATAGAAGAAACTAGAAAAATAATTGCAGAAAACAAAAGCCGGAACATAGTTTTGAACGCGACAGTTCTTTTCAAAACGCCTGAGCTTTTGGAAATGTGCGGAAAAATAATATTTGTGAAGGCAAGTTTTTTTGTGCGCCTGAAAAGAGCGCTAAAACGGGACAAAATGCCGCTCCGCCAAATCCTGAGCCGCTTCTGGGCGCAAAGAAATTTGCTTTCAATGTACAGAAAATTAGGAATTCCAATAGAATTTGTAAAAAATAATTTTTAGAACAAAAAACAACAACTTTTGTTAAGTTTTTTTTTCACATTCCGATAGTAAAGTAAGGGCGGGACAGACCGCAAAGGAATGCGATATGGAACAGAAAAGAACTTTATGGATTGTTGCAGCTGTCGGTGTATTTTTGCTTGTTGTTTTAGGAGCAGCGCTTATACTTTACACACCGCAGTCAAAACCGGCAACAGTTGCAAATTCCAGGGGAACAAACAACGGAACTGCATCCAACGGATGGATTTCACTTGCGCCATCAGCGCAGCTTCCAGACTCCAGTTCAGCAGAAGAAAACAAGGAATTTCAGGAACCACAGGAATTTCTTCCAGAAGATATTCAAAATTCTGAAAAAACAGAATTCCGCACAGACGAAATAAATATCTACGCTGAAAAAGCAAACGTTTACTCTGAAAATACAGATTTAAATAAACTCGGCGAAAATGCCACGGTTACAAAATCAGCAGATGAAGTGCCTGCTGAAAAAAATTCAAAAAGCACTGCCACAACAATTGACCTTACTGAATCTGAAAAAACTTCTGCCGCAAAAAGCACAAAGCCTTCAGTTTCAAATGCTGAGCCGAAAAAAGCTGTTTCTGCAGTTTCTTCAAAAGAAAAAACTGTTCAGCCTAAAGCAGCCGCAAAAACTGAGCAAAAAACTGCGCCGAAAACTGTAAAAACTGAAACAAAGAAGCCGGTTTCCGTTGCATCAAAAAATGCGGTGAAGCCAGAGCCGGAAATTGTTCAGTACTGGGTTCAAGTTACAGCGCTCACAAGCAGAAAAGCGGCGGATGAAGCGCGAAGTAAACTTGACGAAAACCAGATTACAGCCGATGTATTTACTTACACAGACAACAAAAAGCAGCTTTTTTACAGAGTTCGGGTTGGACCTTACACAACAAAAAGCGAAGCTGAATACTGGCGGACAAAGATTTCAAAAATTGATTCGTTCAAGAACACTTCAAGCTATATAACAAGTACAACTGTGGCAAAATAAATTCAAAAAAATTGTGATTTATTTCAGAAACTGCATTTTTTCTGCGTTAAATATGTATGAAAAGATGCAGTTTGTTTTTAACATTTGTTTTGTTGTTTTTGCCGCATGATTTTTTCTGTGAGGCAAAATATTCCTTGCCGTCGTTTTCCGCAAAATATTCATATTCCGCGCTGACATTAAAGGCAGCCTGGAAAATTCCGCAGACAGAATTTTCAGAGAATCCGGAAATTTTATTGCCGGCATGGGCAGTGAATCTTGATTTTTCTGATTTTTACAAAAGAAATACTGAAAGCCTTGCTTTTTCGGCAATCTGCGGAACAATTTCCCCGTCAGGCGCAATCTCCAAGCTGAAAAGTCCAGCGCTTTCAGCATCGGCGGTCGCCATTCAAAACAGTTTTTCAGATGTTTCAATGCTTTACACAAACCTTCCCGGCGCCTCAAACTGCGAAAAAGCGCTTGCGTTTGGAACTTCACTGAAATTTCAGACAAATTCCGTGCTGAAAAAACTGAATTTAACATTGTTTTCCGATGAGAAGGAAAATTTTCTGGAATCCGCGCTTATCCAGCTTAAAACCGGAAAAAAATCCCATATTTCAATTTCAGCAACAAGCGGCCAGTTTTTAAAATCAAACACAACAAGCAAATGGTTCAGCGCCACAAAACTTTTTCCGGAAACCAGATTTTTCGCAACGAACTTTCAGGCCTCGTTCATAAGCCCGCATTTCAAAACAAGGGAAACCGCAAATCTTTTTTATGAGCAGAATTTCTTTAATTCTCCGCAGGCAACTTTTTCTTCTGAAAACCAGATAAAATTCAATGACTTTCTGCTGAATTTCGCTTTTTTCTGCGCCTCGGAAAAAGAATTGTTCACGGCAAGCTCCACGAGGCAAAAGACTTTGAGCCAAATAAAGCTCAATCCGGTGATGACATTTTTTCCTTTCAATAAATTCAAAATGCAAAGCGGCGCACTGTGCCTTTTTGAACAAAAAATTCAATCTGACGAAAGCATTGAAATAGAAAAAAAACTTGGCGGACAGATTAATTTTTACACAAAACGGACTTTTTCAAAAATAAACGTTTTTGCAGAAGGAATTGATTCGCCGGAAAAAATTTCAGGAGCGCTCAGCCACTATTTTTACGGATTTTTAAATCCTGTGGAAACAGTTTCGTTTTCATTCACACCTGAAAGTGAAAAGCTAAAACTGAAATGCTCGCAAAAAATTTCGTTCCGCAGAAAAACATTTTCAGGAAGTTTTTTGGCAAGCGCAACATCGAGCATCATAAAAAATGCTCTGGAAACTCTTTCCGCAGAAATAAAAATGTCCTGCGCTTTCAAAGTTGAAAACATTTCTGTTTCAGCAAACGCAGGACTTTCATTCAAAGTTATTTAGCCCGAATGTCTAGTTTTTGCAAATTATGCAAATTCTGAAAGAACGCTTTCGGCATATTTCCAGTTTGCTCAGATGGATTTGGCTCGCGCTTCGCTTGGATTGATTCGGGTGCTTCGCACTTTAAATACTTCAATCGCCAAAAAACTTCACAAACTGTAAATCTGCCTGCGCTTTTATTCTTTGCCACAAAAAACTTGACATTCAGGCTATTTAATCAAAAAACTATTCTCTGTTCCATTCACCTTTTGCAGGATAATATGCCCAGAGACCGCGATTCGTTGAGTTTGTTCCAGCAGAAGTCGCGGTGTAAATATAATCCATTGTGCTGTAGATGCTTGTCTCTGATTCTTTTTTTGAAGGCTCAACGGCAAGCAGAGCTCTTACTGTATACGGTGAAACCATTATTTTGTCGGCGTTTGTTGTAAAATCACCTTTTTTTGCAGGCTTTCCGTTTTCATCAATGATTGCCTTGACAATGCCGCTTCCGCTTGAAGCATTCGAATTGTACGAGCGGTTTGTGCCTGTTCCAACCAGAACGCTGTCGGAAACAACGGCAATGCTTATTAAATTTGAGTCAGAAAGATTTTTTATATAGCCGGAAACTTCACCATTTTCTGAAAGAAAATCAGAAGGCGATGTTACTTCCTGTTTTTTCTCATCTGTCAGGCGGTAATTTGCCCTTGGATATTTAAACATTTTCTTGAAATCATCAGCTCTCGAATTAAAGTCATCAACAGAAAAATAATACAAATTAGAACCAAAGTCGCCGAAATAAACATAAGTTGGCTCGCTGCGCGCATTTCCAGAAGAATCAGCAGTGTCTTCATTTGTTTCTGCGTTCAAATAATTCATAAAATGATATTTTCCGCCGAAATAAACAACGGAAAGCGTGTCCAAGTCAAATTCTGAATAGCAATATTCTCCGCTGTCTGCGCCTGTTGAAGTGCTGGAAATTTCAGCCGCAGATTCAACTGTTTCTCCGTTCAGCTTATACAACGAAGATTTTTCGTTTCTTTCATTTCCAAGATACGGGCTTCCTCCGCCGATTCTTAAAAATGCAACGCGGTGGTCTGGATTCACAGAATTTGTTCCAAACAAATGGCAGCTTAGTCCCATTCCATAATTGTCGTCATCTTTTTTGTTAATTTCATTCTGATATTTATTTATTTCATTAGAAAGATCGGTTATTTCTTTCCACTGCATTTTCAGCTCGCCGTCTTCAACAGAAGGCTTTGTGAAATAAACTTTCAAGTCAACAGGAACATTTCTGCTGTTGTCAGTATCGTAGCTAGGCTTGAATCCCAAAGCATAAATGTAATCTTTGTCCGCAATCACCTTTGAAAAGAAAAAGCCTGAAAATTCTGTGTTTTCAAAAACGTAATGAACTGTGTCCGGCAAGCCGTTTCCAGAAAGCTCCTTCCACGCACCGTGCTCTTCCCTGCTTGCATCCTTGAACTGCAAAGCGCCGTTCGCAAGAAAAAGATATTTTTTTCCATCGGAAGAATCGTAGCGGGCAATATTGTTTATAAATCCCGGCATTTTCTGTGTTGTAAGCTCAATTTCATCGCGGATATTCTGATAAACCGCATCCCAGCAGCCAGTGAATCCAAAAAGAGAAACCGCAAGAATCAAGACGCTAAAAATAATTTTTTTCACTTTATAACCTCTGAGCACTAGAAGTGATAGCGGGCTGAAACACCAGCTTCCATAAAAATTCCATAGTCGGAATCAGCATTTTTTGTTGTAGTGTACCATTCTGGCAGGTAAAGGAATTCCGCGTTCAAGCCGACAGACCATCCTTCTGTAATTCTGAAAAATGCGCCGGACTCTGCTTTTGCCGCAAATCCCGGAAAATATTTTTTGTTCGCGCAAGTTTCAAAGGCAAAACCAACTGAAAGCGTCACTGGAAATTCAAAGCGTCCTGCGCAAGGCTGAACCATTGCCCCGAAAGTAATTGGAACAAACGTAAAAACATTGCTTCCGATTGTAGGATTGTAGCCAGCCATAAGCTCGCCGCCAAGAGCAAGCCATCCGTTCAGAAACCTGTAGTAGCCAAGCTGCGCCGAGCCGCCGATTGTAAGCTGGTCGCCGAAATTCAACGGAAAATTTCCCATAACTCCAATTTTAAGGAACTGGTCGCCGCGGCCGTTTCTTGAATAATCGTCGTTTCTGACTATATTCACATTGTTTTCATCTTCATCGTTATTTTTATTTTCTTCAGACTGTTCATCCTGGTTCTGTTCATTTTGTTCCGTCTGGCTGCCCTGGTCAAAATCCGGCTCGTCATCTTCCGCCTGCGCAAAAAGCGGAACAGAAAGCACAAGCAATATGCCAAAAAGGGAAAGAATACGTTTCATTTTTCCTCGCATTTTCTATATAATTAGTTCCAAAAAGTATACATTTTTTATAGACTTTTTACAATAAAACACAAAAACACACGGATGGTAACAAATGAGCGCAAAAATTATCGACGGAAAAGAAATAGCCGCGCAAGTCCGCAGGGAAGTTGCAGAAAAAACTGCGGCATTAAAAGAAAAAGGAACAACGCCTTGCCTCGCTGTAATTCTTGTTGGCGAAAACCCGGCCAGCGTTTCTTATGTAACAGGAAAGCAAAAAGCGCTTGCAGAAGCCGGAATGGCGGACCGGAGCATGCATCTTCCTGAATCAACAACAGAAGAAGAGCTTCTTGAAATAATCAGCAAGCTGAACAACGACAAAACTGTCCACGGAATTTTAGTCCAGCTTCCTCTTCCAAAACATATAAACGAAGAGAAAATCATTCTTGCAATAAGCCCGGAAAAAGATGTTGACGGATTTCATCCTGTAAATGTTGGAAATCTTGTTATCGGAAAAAAATGCTTTCTGCCTTGCACGCCGCATGGAATTATAGTCCTTCTGCAGAAAATGAATATTGAAACAAGCGGAAAACACGCAGTTGTAATAGGACGCTCAAACATTGTCGGAAAACCAGTTTTGCTTCTGCTTGCAAGAAAAGAAACAAACTGCACTGTAACAATCTGCCACACAGGAACTAAAAACATGCCTGAAATCACAAGACAGGCAGACATAGTCATTGCCGCGGCAGGAAAACCGCACACGCTCACAAAAGAAATGATAAAGCCCGGCGCAGTTGTAATTGATGTAGGAGTGAACAGAATTCCTGACCCAACAAAAAAATCCGGGTTCAGGCTCGTGGGCGACTGCGATTTTGAAGATTTGAAGGAAACAGCAGGCTTCATAACTCCGGTTCCGGGCGGAGTCGGTCCTATGACAATAGCAATGCTTATGCAGAACACTCTGGAAGCGGCGGAAAATTCAGTCCGCTAGCCCTGATATTCCGTGTACGCATACGCATCGTGGTTGTGGATGCTTTCCGCGTTTGTACATTCTACGCTGAACCACTTGAACGGTTTTTCAATCTTGAAATTCCTAAGGCCAAGATAAACTTCGCGCACAACATCCTCAACAAAACGAGGATTTTCGTACGCGTGCTCGGTTACATATTTTTCATCCTTGCGCTTCAAAAGTGAATACAATCCGTTTGAGGCGCAGCTTTCCACCATTTGAATAACGTCCTCAATCCAGAAGAAACCGGAATAAAGCAGTTTTACAACAACAAGTCCGCGCTGGTTGTGTGCTCCATACTCGCTGATTGCCTTGGAGCACGGGCATACTGTTGTAACAGGAACCTGAATTGAAACAAAAAACTGCTTTTCAGTTTCAGAAACAGCTCCTTCATACTTGCAGGTGTAGCTCATAATCGCCGGCTGGCCGCTTACAGGCGCTCTCTTTTCCATAAAAAACGGAAATGTCATTTCACCGTAAGATTTCTGCGCATTAAGATGAGTGCGGATTTCCTCAAGCATTTCCAGAAAATGGTTCATTGTAAGATTTTCGTGGTGCTTGTGAAAAATTTCAATAAAACGGCTCATGTGAGTTCCCTTGAAATGGTGGGGAAGATTCACAAACAAATCAACAACAGCGGTTGTGTTCTGGGTTTTATTATTTTTATCAAGAACCGTAACCGGATATTTCACGCCTTTCACGCCGACTTTCTGCAAAGGAACTTCGCGGGTATCTTCTTCATTCTGCACATCAATCATAGCCATATATTAGCAAATATGAAAAAAAAAGAAATGCGCATATTGCATGGCGCGGCATATTCACAAATTGAGAAATTCTTCCCACGAATAAATTTGCCTGGAAGCATTTTTAATATTATCCTTATAATATATTTTCGCTGGAGGAACCGGAAATGAAGGCAAAAATCGCAGTTTACGACACGCGCTCTTATGACAAGAACGCGCTTTTGAAATCAAATGAAAATTTCGGCTTTGAATTTGATTTTTTTGAATTCAAGCTCACGGAAAAAACAGTTTTTTCGGCAAAAGGCTTTGACGCTGTCTGCATATTTGTAAACGACGTTGCAAATGAGGAAGTAATAAAGGCGCTGGCAGAAGAAAATGTAAAGCTAATTGTTCTGCGCTGCGCCGGATTCAACAATGTTGACTTGAAAGCCGCTTCAAAATACGGAATAAAAGTTCTGCGCGTTCCAGCCTATTCGCCGCACGCAGTCGCCGAGCACGCGGTTTCGCTTCTTCTTTCGCTCACAAGACATATTCCGCAGGCTTACGTACGTACAAAAACCGCGAATTTCAACCTTGAAGGACTGACCGGCCGGGAACTTTACGGGCTTACCGCCGGAATTTATGGAACTGGAAAAATCGGGCGCATAATGGCGGAGCTGCTTTCCGGCTTCGGAATGAAAATTATCCTGTGCGATCCGTTTCCGAACAACAAATGGGCTGATGAAAAAGGATTCAAATATGTTGACACACAAACAATCTTCAAGGAAAGCGATGTTCTAAGCCTTCACTGCCCTCTTACAGATGAAACTTACCACATTGTAAACCACGACAACCTGAAGTCAATGAAGAACGATGCTGTAATAATAAACACAGGCCGAGGCGCGCTGATTGACACAAAAGCGCTTGTGCACTCGCTGAAGCACAAGTACATCGGAGGCGCGGCGCTTGATGTCTACGAAGAGGAAAGCGCGTTTTTCTTCAAGGACTGTTCCGGCGAAGTTATAACCGATGACGTTCTTGCCAGGCTTTTGACATTCCCGAATGTAATCATAACCGGACACCAGGCGTTCCTTACAACAACGGCGCTTTCAAACATTGCCGATGTAACACTTGGAAACGTAAAATCATTCATGGAAGGCTCGGAACTAGCAAATGAAGTGAAAATGTAGGATTTCCGCATATATCATAATTCGTATTTTTTCTATATAATTCAATATCTTATGAAGTATTATTTTGAAACATACGGTTGCCAGATGAATCTTGCGGAATCCGCCGCTGTTGAGCAGCTTCTTATTGCCCGCGGATGGGAAAAATCAGAGGATGCGGAAACAGCGGACATGGCTATAATAAATACATGCTCAGTACGCGCAAGCGCAGAAAACCGGATTTTCGGGCGTTTGGGATATTTCACCGGGCTTAAAGCTGTTCGCAACAAGAATGAGTTCGCAAAATACAAGTCCTTTGAAAAAGCCACAAAGCTGGTTGAAGAGCATCCAGTTCCAATAACAGTTGTTGTAATGGGCTGCATGGCGGAACGGCTTCTAGGCTCGCTCCAGAAAGACTGGCCTGTAATTGACTACGTTGTGGGAACTTACGCGAAACATCACTTCGGGGACATTATAACCGCAGTTGAAGAAAAAAAAGAGCTCGTCCAAATTGACGATACAGAAAAATACAAATTCGCCCCGGTTTCCTACGAGCAAGGCGCAAAGTCAACGTTCGTTCCGATTATGCATGGATGCAACAATTTCTGCACGTACTGCATTGTTCCGTATGTCCGAGGGCGGGAAATAAGCCGGCCGGCGGAAGAAATTCTTCACGAGCTGGACATTCTTACAAAATACAAAGTTCTGGACATAACTCTTCTTGGCCAGAATGTAAACAGCTACAAATCCGTTTACCAGGGAAAGGAAATCAATTTTTCCCAGCTGCTCCAGATTATCGCCGACCATCTTAAGGAAATAAATTCAACAATCGGCTGGGTGCGCTTTCTTTCAAGCAACCCGAAAGATTTTTCCGACGAGCTGATTGATGTGATTGCAAAAAACGAAATTATCTGCCACCACATTGCGCTTCCTGTTCAGCACGGTTCTTCAGCAGTTCTAAAAAAGATGAACCGCCAGTACACGCGCGAGCAGTATCTTGAGCTTGTAAAAAAAATCAAGGCAAAAATTCCGGACGTTTCGCTCACAACAGACATTATGATGGGTTTTCCAACAGAAACAGAAGAAGATGTGGAGCTTACTCTTGATCTTATGAACCAGGTTCGATTTGAAACAGCCTGCATGTACTATTACAATCCGCGGGAAGGAACGCCGGCGGCAAAATGGGAGCAGATTCCAGAAAAAGTGCGGAAGGAACGTCTTCAGCGCGTAATCGACCTTCAGCTGGTCCACACAGACGAGCAGATGAAAAAACGCGTCGGCCAGACAGCAAAAGTTCTAGTTGAAGGAATAACCCGCGACAACAAGGATGAGCTTCTCGGCAAAACCGCGCAGGATGAAAAAGTCAGTTTCAAGGCGGACAAATCTTTGATAGGAAAGTTCATCTATGTTAAAATAGATTCGCTGAACGGACACACCTTCAAAGGCACCGTTGTTTCAGAAAACTAATTTTAGTGGAGAAGATTATGATAGCAAACCTGATTTCAATTATTGTCGGAATTGTTTTCATCGCATTTTTCGCAGGATTCAACCTTGACAACAAATGCGATGTAAGCCTTGTTTTCTATACTTTTAAGAATATTCCTGTTTTCTTTACGATTCTAGTTTCTTTCGCAGTCGGAATGCTCTGTTCGCTTCCGTTTGCGCTCGTCCACCGGACAAAAAAAGCGAAGGCGCAGAAAGAACCGAAAGCCAAGAAAAATTCCGCAGAAAAGAAAAATCCTGAAAAAGCAGAACCCGCCGGAACTTCCGAAGAAAAACCTTCTGAAACAAAAGAAAATTCCCCTCAGCAGAACCCAGGAAGCAACTGATGAAAAAAACTTTTCAAAAGCTGTCCGCCCTGATTTTATGCGCATCGTTCTGCAGCTCAGTTTCCGCAGAGGAACTTTCCGCAAGAAAAATCGCGGACAACGCCGTCAAAAAAGGCTCGCCGCAGGAAGCTGTAGAATATGTTTCCGCCGAAGCTGAAAAAATCACAGTTCCAGCAGAAAAAAGAGCCGCATACGCTTTTCTGGGCTCGCTCCAGGAAGCAACCGCCGATTTCAGCGAGGCTCAGAAATCTTTTGCAAAAGCCGCCGGAATCGCAGCGGGAAACGCAGACGGAATGCCTAAAAAATCAAGCGAACGTCTTGTTCTTGATGCAATCCGATGCGCACTGAGCGCCGGAGACTGGGAAAACGCAGAAAACTACCTTAATTCCGCCGTAAGAAATTCAAAAAGCACGGAAATTCAGGCGACAATAAAACTTTACGAGCAGTGGGCGCTTTTATGCAAGGCTCAGAACTTTTCAGAGCTGAAAGAACCTTGTGAAATGCTCAAAACCTACGCAAACCTTGATTCAATGAAATCTGTGAAACCGTCAGTTCTTCTTACTTTATGGTACATCACATCCGAATCTTCCTATGCGGAAACACTGAAAAAAGAATTTCCTTCTTCAATGGAAACTGGAATTGTGAACGGAAAAATTCAGATTTATCCGGCGCCGTTCTGGTACTTTCTGCCTCGAAAAACCGCCGCATCGCCGGATTTCTCTTCTGAAAGCCAGAATTCTCCTGCAGAAACTGATAAAACTGCTGAAAAACCAAAAATTTCCAGCGCTTCACTAGAATCATCTTCTTCAACAGAAAGCAAATCTTCCTCCGATGAAGCAAAGCCAAAATGCCAGCAGCTCGGACTTTTCCGCGACAAGGAAAACGCCAGGCAGTTCGCAGAAAAAATAAAAACAAAAGGCTTCAACGCCTATATCCAGGAAGAAACAAAAGCCAGCGGCACAAAATATTTTCTTGTAATCGTAGATGAAAATTCAGAAGGCTCAATGGGAATAAAACTGAAAAGCGCAGGCTTTGAATGTTATCCTGTTTTTTAAAACTCAATTTTTAACTAAAAAAAACCTGGAATTTCTGCAAAATATGCAGGAACTCCAGGCTCAAACAGAACTACTTCAAGTTAATCAAGCTCTTGTCATAATCTGAAGGCGGAACAAAGCCCATCAATTCCATAAGAGTTGCCGGCCAGCTTGAAATTCCAAGCCCGTCGTTAAGCTTTGTGTTGTCATATTCGCCCTTGTACTCAGGATCGTAGATAATTCCCGGAACAGGATTCAACGAATGGCTTGTTTTCGGCTTAGGCTCGCCGTTCTTATCCATTTTTACAGAACCGTCTTTTGCGTGCTCGTACATATCATCGCTGTTTCCGTGGTCAGCTGTAAGACACAAAATTCCTCCAGCCTCATCAATAGCCGCCTTAAGACGTCCAAGCTGAAGATCCATTCCTTCCATAGAACATACAACAGCATTGAAAACACCAGTGTGGCCAACCATATCGCCGTTCGGATAGTTCAAGCGGATGTGGTCGTATTTTCCAGACTTGATTGCCTCAATAACTTTGTCAGTAATTTCAGCGCACTTCATCCAAGGACGCTGCTCAAACGGCACAACATCAGAAGGAATTTCAACGTAATCCTCAAGCTTCTCGTCAAATTTTCCCTGTCTGTTTCCATTGAAGAAGTAAGTAACGTGCCCGTATTTCTGAGTTTCAGAAATCGCCATAAGATGAACGCCAGTCTTTGTAAGATACTCGCCCATAGTCCTGTCAATGCTCGGCGGATTAACAAGATACTGATGCGGAATATGCGCATCCCCATCGTACTCCATCATTCCGGCATATTCGCAGGCAGGAACACGCTTTCTGTCAAAATGATTGAATTCAGCGCCAGCCTCAAAAGCATTTGTAATTTCAAGCGCGCGGTCGCCGCGGAAGTTGTACAGAATAACAGAATCGCCGTCCTCAATAGTTCCAACCGGCTTTCCGTTTTCCGCAATTACAAACTCGTGCATATCCTGGTCCAGAAGCCCAGCCTGCTCCGCGCGGTAAGTTTCAATCGCCTTTGTAGCAGACTCAAACTGCCGGCCCTCGCCAAGAACATGAGCGTACCAGCCGCGCTGAACCATCGGCCAGTCAGCATTGTAGCGGTCCATAGTAATGAACATTCGTCCGCCGCCCGAAGCGATTCTGTAATCAGCATCTTTGAAAGACGCAAGATATTCCTCCAGCGGAGTAACAAAAGTCAGTGCAGAAGTAGGATCAACATCGCGTCCGTCAAGCAGCGCATGAACGCGGATTTTCTTGATACCTTCCTTGTTCGCCTCAGCAACCATCGCTTTAAGATGGTCAATATGACCGTGAACATTTCCGTTTGAAACAAGACCGATAAAATGCAAAGTTGAATTCTTGTCCTTCACATTTTTAATAAGTTTTTTCCAGGTTTCACCCTGATACATCAATCCAGACTTAATCGACTCGCCTACAAGTTTCGCTCCCTGGGCAAAAACACGGCCGCAGCCAATCGCATTGTGGCCAACCTCGCTGTTTCCCATGTCGTCATCAGAAGGAAGTCCAACCGCAGTTCCGTGAGCCTTAAGCTTCGTGTGCGGACAGTTAGCCGTAAACCAGTCCAAATACTTCATCTTAGAAGCCTTAACCGCATCGCCGTCAGCATATTTTCCGTATCCAACGCCGTCCATAATAACAAGAACAACAGGACCTCGTCGGCCTTTCCAATTCGGATTTTTTTGCAACGAATGCATTGTATCTGCCATAAAAAAACCTCTTTTATATTCAGGGCGCATTTTTGCTCCGCAAAAACCGGGCTTTTCGGGGTTCCGGCACAAGCCTTCATTGCAAAACGCCTATGCTTTCGCAAGCTCAACCATAAGCATTTTGCAACGCTTCGCGCCCCTACAATCCCTTGCGCATTTTCATTCAGCAAAACAATAACATTTTTTCAGATTCATTTAAACCCTGTTTCAAAACCTTAAATCTCAATATTACGGCCGTTCAAAACAGCTTTCTTCAAATTTCCGGAATCATAAACCAGTTTCAGTGAAAAAAACGGAACTTTCAGCTCAATCAGCTTCAAAAAAATTTCATCGCCTTTCCAGTGCGGAAGCTCGTTCATCCTGGATTTCTCAATCCATTCAAGCTCGCCTTCGTCACATTCCAATAAATCGCCGGAAAAATCATCCGACCAGAAAATATGCATATACTCAGTGAAATTTTCATCGCTCACAAAAGTAACAATGCCGCGGTATTCCATTCCATTCAACGAAAGCCCGGTTTCCTCTTTAACCTCGCGCAGAATACATTCCTCAGGGCTTTCAGTTTCTTCAAATTTTCCGCCGATTCCAATCCATTTGTCGTGATTGTAATCATTCTGCTTTTTTGTGCGGTGAAGCATAAGATATTTTGAATCTTTTTCTATATAAATCAGCGTTGTATTCTGCATGGATTTATTCATAAATCAGCCTAAAACCATTTTATCGTTAACTTCGCCGTTAATGCTGAACTTCTGCAGCAAATCCTCAACTGTAAGATTCTTTTTTTCTTCGCCTTTAACATCGTAGACAACTTTTCCGTCCATCATCATAATAAGGCGGTTTCCGTAGCGGATTGCATCTTTCATATTATGTGTAACCATAAAAGCTGTAAGATTATCGCGCTGAACAAATTCCTCTGTAAGCTCAAGAACTTTTTTCGCAGTTTTAGGGTCAAGCGCGGCTGTATGCTCATCCAGAAGCAGAAGTTTTGGTTTCTGCAATGTTGACATAAGAAGCGTTAAAGCCTGCCTCTGCCCGCCGGAAAGAAGCCCGACTTTTGCGTCCATCCGGTTTTCAAGCCCAAGATCCAGAAGCGCGAGCTTTTCCTTGTAAACTTTTTTTTCTGCCGGCTGAACATACCAGCTAAGACCTCGCCTTTTTCCACGGCGCATCGCCATTGCAAGATTTTCTTCTATAGACATATTTGCGGCGGTTCCCATCATAGGGTCCTGAAAAACGCGTCCAAGATACTTAGCACGCTCATATTCAGGACGGCCGGTCAGCTCAACGCCATCAAGAACAATCGAGCCTGTGTCCGTGTAATGAACGCCCGCAATAATATTCAGCAACGTTGATTTTCCAGCGCCATTTCCGCCAATAACAGTAATAAAATCTCCGTCATCAATTTCAAGATCTACACCGCGGATTGCTTTTTTTTCTGTAATTGTTCCAGGATTAAAAGTCTTTGTTATATTAAAAAGTTTAAGCATTGCAGACCTCTACTGTTTATCGTTGTATTTTTTTATCTGAATGTGGCGGGTGTTTTCCTCTTCATTCACATTCATTCCAGGAAGGCTTCTGCGGCGGCGGTCAATTTTCGCCTTTACAACAGGAACACTAAGAGCCACGGCTACAATCAAAGCTGTAAGAAGCTTCAAGTCGGTCGATTTCAATCCAAGCTGAAGAACAACCGCAATTACAATCCTGTAAATAATAGAACCGAAAACTGCGCTCAGAAGTGTCCACCAGAAACCGAATTTCGAGCCGAAAATCACTTCGCCGATAATTATGCTTGCAAGACCGATAACAATCGTTCCTGTTCCCATTCCAACATCAGCGTATCCCTGGCTTTGGGCAACAAGCGCGCCGCTCATAGCGACCATTCCATTTGAAATCATAAGGCCAAGCATTTTTGTATTGTCTGTATTCACGCCCATGGCCCGCACCATATGCTCATTGCTTCCTGTCGCGCGGATTGCACTTCCTATTTCAGTGCCGAAAAACCAGTACATAAGGGCAATAATAACAGCAACAACCACAAGCCCGATTATCAGAGAAACAGATGTTGTTGTAAGCCGGCCGCCGGAAAAATCCTTCAGCATGCTCATCATTGTGGAGCTTCCCAGAAGCGGCGTATTGGCTTTTCCCATAATCCTGATATTTATTGAGTAAAGCGCAATCTGTGTCAAAATACTTGCAAGCAGAATATTTATCTTAAGCTTAGTATTCATAAAACCAGTTGCAAGACCGCAAAGCATTCCTACTATAAAAACAAAAAGCAAAGTCAGAACAGGATTCATTCCTTTTACAATAAGAATAGCTGTAACAGCTCCGCCAGCAGCAAAACTTCCGTCAACGGTCATGTCAGCCACGTTCAAAATTCTAAAGGTAAGATAAACTCCAAGTGTCATCAGCCCCCAGAGAATTCCCTGGGCAACCGCGCCTTCCATTGCAAACAAAATGGACATCATGCACTCCAAAAAATAAGATTATAAATATACCGGAACTAGTCTCTAGGAACTGTGATTCCCAAAGCCTTTTCTGTTTCGGCATTTACAGTAAGATCGCAGTTCTGGAGATATTCAATCGGCATTTCAGCAGGCTTTTTTCCATCACGGAGAATTTCCACAGCCATTTTCGCAGTCTGCTTTCCAAGCTCGTAGTAGTTGATTCCGTAAGTCGCAAGACCGCCGGCATTGACCATTCCTTCTTCACCGCAGATTACAGGAACCTTGCTTTCATTCGCAACCTGTGAAACCAGGGACATTCCAGCGGCAATCATGTTGTCCGTAGGAGAATATATTGCGTCAACTTTTCCGCAGAGATTTGCAACAACCTGCTGAATTTCATTCGCATTTGAAACAGTTCCGTCAATATATTTCAGGCCAAGCTTGTCGCAAGCGGCTTTTGCAAGCGCAATCTGAAAATAAGAATTCTGCTCGCTTGAACAGTAAAGCATTCCAACAGTTTTAGCGCCAGGAACAATTTTCTTAAGAAGATCTATCTGGGCAGCGCAAGGAGTCAAGTCAGAAGTTCCAGTAACATTTCCGCCTGGCGCTGTGTTTTTCTGAACAAGCTTCGCAGACTCAGGATCTGTAACAGAAGAAATAAGAATCGGAATATCTTTTGTAAGATTCGCAACAGCCTGCGCTGCCGGAGTCGCAATCGCAAAAATCAAGTCGTCGCGGTCATTGATAAGTTTTTCCGCAATTGTAACGCAGTTAACCTGCTCGCCCTGGGCATTGTGGTAATCGATTTTTATATTTTTTCCATCAACATAGCCGGCTTCAGCAAGCCCGTCAACAAAACCTTTGTAGTTCGCATCCAACGCAGAATGCTCAACAAACTGAATAACACCAATCTTTATTTTTTTATCACCAGTTTTTGAACATCCAGAAAATCCAACAGCAAGCGCGCAGACAGCCGCGGCCGCAGCAAACAATTTTTTCATTTTTTTCAAATCCTCCAAAAATATGCTACATATTATAAAGCCAAAAAGATGTATAAACAAGAATGAATTTACATACTCGGATAAAAAATATTGCCTTTTTTTTGTTTGACTTATAAAATATCCGTATGAAACTAAGCATAAGACTTCTTTTTATTCTGAGCCTTGGCCTTTCAATGGCTTCATGCGGCACAGTTCCAAAAATTCCTGAAGACGCAACTTCAACCCAGCTTATACAGATGGGCCAGGACGCGCTTGAATTTTCAAACTACACAGCAGCGGAAACGTACTACAAAGCTGTAATCCAGCGCTACGGAATGGACACCGCCACATACATCGAGGCTTCCTACGAGCTTGGGCATCTTTACCTTAAGCAGAAAAGATACGAAGAGGCCTACCAGAAATTCGACGAAATTCTTGCGACATTCGCAAATGCTGAAATCGGAGCAATTCCGGCCGCGTACAAAAAACTTGCAGAAATGGGAATCGAAAAAATCCCGGAAAAATACAGAACTGCAAAATAAAACAGGCTGTTTTTACATTTTCTTATTTTCTCAAAACTTGCATTACGCTATAAATAGATATAAAATATCTATATGAAAAACGTACTTATAATCGATGCGCCTCCAATGTTCCGGGAGTTTTTAAAGAACAAACTTTCAGAGGAAAAAGTCAACGTTACAATAACACAGGAAAAGCGTGATGCTCTTATAAAAATCACATCTGTCCTGCCGGATCTTGTAATCATCGATATAAACGAATTTGATTCTCCAGACGAAATAATGGAGCTGTTCCAGAAAATAAAAGCTGATCCGAACGCATCAAGGATTCCGACAATTGCAACCGGTCCGAAAATGGATAAGAACATAATTGAAACCTACGCGAAGCTTGGAATCCACAAATATTTCGTGAAGCCGATAAAATTTGACATTTTCTTTGAGTCAATCGGCAAAATTCTTCACACAGCATTTTCAATGGACACAACGCCATGCGTTCTTGATATCCACCGCAACGGCGACATTATTTTCATAGAAATCGCGCAAGGCTTGAACCGGGAAAAGCTTTCCCTTTTGAAATACAAGCTTTCAGAAATCATTGAAAACAACGAAATTGAAGTGCCAAAAATCATCCTGATGATGACAAATCTTGAGCTCAGCTTTATTGACGGCCTGAATCTGGAGCTTCTTCTTGACAACATTCTTTCCGATCCGAAAGTCCATGCAAAAAATGTGAAAGTTCTTTCATTCAGCACGTTCACCCAGCAGCTTATAGACGGCCATGCCCAGTACGACGGAATCGAGGTTGCAACAGACATTTCCCAGGTCCTGAATTATTTTGTTGAAAGCTCAAACACTTCCCGCGTTTCCGACCTGATTGCGGACAGAATTCTTTCAATTTCCGATTCCGATGTGGACGGTTCTGTTGAAATGCGTTTTTCTTCCGACTCAGTAAATTCCATGAACGGCGAAACCCCAGAATCTTCAGCAGAAGCAAAAATTTCTGAAAAACAGAGCAGTTCCACCGCGGTAAATTCAAGTTCCCCAGCGGCTGGCGAAAACGCCGATACAATCGCAGTAATCGACGATGACCAGATTACGCTGAAACTTTGCTACGCCGCATTCACACAGGCTGGATTCAAAGTTGATCTTTTTTCAAGTGGAATAGATTTTCTGGCAAACATGTCAAAAAAGAAATACAAGGCGATAATTCTGGATATTCTTATGCCTGGCGTTTCCGGCTTTGACACATTGAAAAGAATCCAGGGACTTGCAAACAAGCCGCCGATTGCAATTTATTCTCAGGCAACAAGAAAAGACATAATTCTGCAGGCGCTTTCGCTAGGCGCGAAAAGTTTTATTGTAAAGCCGCAGAAACCGGAAATTCTTGTAAGCAAGGTTCAGGAAATTTTAGTCTCAGATGAATGAAATTAACGACAATTCCAGCCAGCCGGAAGAATTTGACATTCCGAACGAGCTTTTCATTGCGAACGCCGTACATGAAATAAGAACGCCTGTTCAAACCGTAATCGGAACGCTCGACCTGCTTTCTGACACACGGCTGAACAAGGAGCAAATTGAATATGTGCGGCAAATCCGCTACGGAGCCGATGTTCTTCTTGCGCTCGTGAACGATATCCTTGACTTTTCAAAGCTGAAATCCCACAAGCTGCTCATTGAAAATATTCCGTACAACGTAAAAACGCTCGCTGAAAACGTGGCGCATCTAATCGGAATTGAAGCCTACAACAAGGAAATTGAAGTTGTAACCGACATTGACTACAAAAACATTCCAGACACAGTCCTTGGCGATCCGACACGAATTCAGCAGATACTTCTTAACCTTCTGAAAAACGCCGTGAAATTCACAAGCTGCGGATATATTCACCTTGAGCTTCTAAAACAAGACGAGAATTTGCTTTTTCAAGTTACAGACAGCGGAATCGGAATTGATGAAAAAAAAATGGATTCGCTTTTCAAAAGCTACTACCAGGGCGACTCGTCGTTCACCCGCAAATACGGCGGTTCAGGGCTTGGGCTTGCAATCTGCAAGCTTCTTGTGCACAAGATGAACGGAAAAATCGGCGTGAAAAAAAATCCGTACGGCGGCTCAATATTCTGGTTTTCAGTGCCGCTGAAGTTGGAAATTCAGGAAAACCTGTTTCTTTCAAAATCTTACGTTCCTCCTGTGCCGGCAACCACACGAATTCTTATTGTTGACGACAGCAATCTTGTAAGAAAAAGCCTTGCAAACCAGCTGAATTCAATCGGGCTTCAGTACATTCAAACTTCATCGAACGGAGACGACGCTTTCCTAAAAATGAAATACGCCGAGCAGCTTGGAAATCCGTTCGGAATTGTTTTTATTGACATGATTATGCCGGTTGTTGAAGGCTGGCACCTTGCCTCGAAAATAAAAAATTCCCCGGAACTTGCAAAAACAAAGCTTTATATGCTCGTTCCAGAAGGACAAATGGGCCGCGAGGCAAAAATGAAGCTTTTGGACTGGTTCGCCGGATATTTGTACAAGCCAATCCGCAGGGAAAAGCTGGACGCGCTGCTGCTCGACACAAACGGCGACATTCCTTCCGCAAAACTGATTGACGAAATCGAAGGAAACAAAAATTCAGGAAACCTTGATGAAAAAAAGGAATTCGCAAAGGGAATCAAAATTCTTGTGGCGGAAGACCATCCTGTGAACCAGGAAATTCTGGCGCAGTTCCTGAAAAAATTCGGTGCCACAGTTTTTACCGCGGAAAACGGAATGCAGGCAATCAGCCGAATTTCAAAAAATCCTGAAATTCAGATGATTTTCATGGATATACAAATACCGGTTTTGAGCGGAACTGAAGCCACAGAAATTCTCCGCAAAAAAAAATATACTGGAATCATAATCGCCTGCACCGCGAACAACGACACTTCAACTTTTGAAAAATACAAGGACATCGGAATCAACGACATTCTTGTGAAACCGTTCAAAAGTGAAAAAGTTTTCGCCCTGCTCGACAAATGGAAAATCATCCTCGGACTTTCAAAAGCAACAGAAATTTCCGCGGCGGAGCAAAGAAAATCAATCGCGAACGACGAGCTTTGGGACATCCAGGATTTTGAGGACACAATCGGAAACGACTGGGACTTAGGCAACCAGATAATCATCGACTACATTGAGCAGACAAGCAATTTTTTGATTTCCAGCAAGAAACTTCTTGAAACAAAAAATTTCGATGAGCTTCACCGGATTGCACACACTCTGAAAGGAAGCTCGGCGGCAATTTCCGCGAACAAGCTGGCAAATATCTCCGCAAAAATGAGCAAAGCTTCAACAGAAAGAAAAACAGACCTTCTGGCTTCGAGCCTTGCCGATTTTGAGGAAAATTTCAATCTTTTCTTATTGAAAACAAACAAGTGGGACCACAAATGCTAAAAACAAACTATCACACGCACACAGTTTTTTGCGACGGAAAAGGAACTCCTGAAGAAATCGCCCAGGCGGCTGCAGAAAAAGGATTCGATATTCTTGGATTTTCAAGCCACAGTATGTATCCGTTCGCGGGAGCCTGGCACATTCCGCCAAAAGATTTCAGCGCATATGTTGAAAGCGTGAATTCCGCAAAGGAAAAATTCCGCGGAAAATTAAAAATTCTTCTTGGATTTGAAGCCGACTACATTCCTCTTGTTTCAAAGCCGGATTTTGAACGGTACAAGAAACTTGACCCGGATTTTTTAATCGGCTCGGTGCATTATATTTTTTCAGAAAAAGGCAGGCTGTGCGTTGACTACAGCGCGGCACTTCTGAAAGAAAAAATCGACGCTCTTTACGGCGGAAATTCCAGAAAAGTTGCATGTGAATATTTTTATCTTGAGCGGGAAATGCTTTCAAAAAGCAGTTTTTCGATAATCGGACACGCAGACCTTGTGCGGAAAAACAACAGCACGCTGAAAATGTTCAACGAAAACGACAGCTGGTACAGAAAAGAAATCAAGGCGACCGCGGATGCAATCAAACGCGCCGGAGTTATTGCGGAAGTTAACACAGGCGCAATCGCCCGCGGCTACATGGAAAGCGTCTATCCTTCCGACGAATTTCTTTCGCTTCTGCACGAAAGAAATGTGCCTGTAACAATAAGTTCGGATTCCCATTCAAAGGAAAATCTTGACTTCGCGTTCGACAAAGCGCTTCTGGCAATAAAAAAAGCCGGCTACAGCGAGCTGGCTTTTATAGACACCGACAGAAAAATCAAATTCCAGAAAATCTGATTCAGATTATCTGTTGCGGCGTTCGGCAGTGCTGGCGCAGTTCACGCACATGAATGCGTATGGAATCGCTTCAAGGCGGGCCTGAGGAATTTCTTTTCCGCAGCCAAGACAAATTCCGTATTTTCCGGTGCGGATTCGTTCAAGCGCGTTGTCAATCAACTTAAGGCGGTTCGCATCCTGCGCGCTCAAAGAATCAAGCAAAGTTCGGTCAACTGCGTCGCTCGCAATGTCAACTTCATCGCCAGATTCAATCGGCTTTACAAGATTTTTCAAATCACTTGTCTGAGATTCCAGCGCAGACAAAATTGTCGCTCTCTGTTCCAAGAGCTTTTCCTTGATATTGGCAATAAATTTTTCATCCATAATATTTTCTCCCACAGGTCAACTGGTGTGAACGGTAGCAGTTTTTACCATTGTTGACAAGCCATTTTATTTTGGTACATACTAATATAGTATAAAATCTTAAAAACGCAAAACTTTTTCGATTTTTTTTTGGAGGAATCGTGGCTAAAGAAGAAGCTATTGAAGTTGAAGGAATTGTAAAGGAAGCATTGCCTAACACAATGTTCCGTGTTGAACTGCAGAATGGTCATATGATTATGGCTCATCTTTCTGGAAAAATGCGAAAACATTATATCAGAATTGTTCCTGGCGACAGCGTAAAAGTTGCCCTTTCACCTTACGACCTTGACAAAGGACGTATTATTTTCCGTCAGCGTTAGGCTTAGGCTTGAAAATCATCCGGAGCGCCCTTACAGCTCCGGTAAAGCCTGTTACAAGCAAACCAAGGCACAGAAGCGGACCGAACGGAATTATAATCCATGAAAACCTGAAAAAGAAAAGTCCGATAAAAATCTGTCCAACTTTCATAAAAAATTCAGTCCACAAGCTTTTCTTTGAATAAGATCTTTCCGGATTCTTGTATTCATAGTAGTAGTTTGTATTTCTCTGGGAATTCTGGCCGGCGGAATTATTGAACCATTGCCAGAAAGAATCTTCCGAGCCAAACGGATCTGAGTACGACTGCTGCTGATAATAATTCTGGTAGCTGTTCTGGCTGTACGAATTTTCAGTGCTGTAGCCTGAGTTCGCCGAGCCGAACCTGTCATATTCAGCACGTTTTTTCTCATCGCCAAGAATATTGTAGGCTTCTGAAATTTTCTTGAATTTTTCCTCGGCATCCTTGTCGCCGGGATTTCTGTCCGGATGATATTTAAAAGCAAGATTTCTGTATGCTTTCTTTATTTCTTCCTGTGTAGCAGTTCTTGAAATTCCCAAAACTGAATAGTAATCGTTCAATGTGTTCCTCTTATAAAAAATCTATTAAAAAAATAATAAAAAGCGGCTTTAGTTACAAGTTTTTTTTGCACCTATTTGAAAAGATTGTCCTTCAGAATAACCCATGTGGCGCCTTTTCCGCCCTCGTTTGAATCCGGATGGCCGGACGAGCCAAGCCTTTTGTCCTGCTCGATGAATTTTCTGACCATTTCACCAAGCACCGGATCTGTTCCGTGTGTATGAAGCCCTTTTCCGTGGACAATCATGATTTTTTTGATTCCTTTTGACTCACATTCAGAAACAAAGGAATTAAGCCGCGCCCAGGCTTCCTCTTTTTTCAGCCCATGCAAATCTATGCGCGCCTGAGGACGCATTTCAACAAGGCTTGAGCGGCTGTGATACTTGTTTCTTGCTTCTTCCTGCTCAAAAAGCGCATCCTTGTCAACAGTTCCGTAACGGCGAAGCCAAAGCTCCATTGGATTTATGCGTTTCTGGCTTTCTTTTTCAACATTGTAGCCTTCCTGGAATTCCTTCCGCATTTCCAAAGCGGCTTTTTCTTCCGCGGTCGGAGCATTCGCCTTCTTGTGGGAAACCGTGTTCCGCCCGCTAAGACGCTGCTTTTCCGCGTTTTTTTTCTGCTGATTGTCCCACTGATCCAAAATATCGCCAAAATTCATATTTTCATCCTAATTTTTTTTATCAATAAGAATTATATCGTTTTCTGTAACCCAGCCGCCAGCCGAGCCAAAACGAATAAAAACCCAGTTTCCAGCTTTCTGTTCAACCAGAACCCGCTTTCCGCTTTCTATTGAAGAAACAGCGGCGACCGTTTCTTCCGGCACCGGATTTATATTTCCGCCTTTGAAAACCGCATAAGTTCTTGAAATAAAAACTGAAGAAATTATCGTTCCAACAAGAAAAACAACCATTGCGCCGGAAAACGAAAGAATTCCAAGGATTTTCCGGGAAAAAGCGGAAAGCACTGTGAAAAATACAGAAAGAAGCAGAAGCGCGATGCAGCTCCACAGCCAGAAATATGCGGGTTCCATTGCACCGTCAGAAATTCCGTGCGCTTTTTCAAAAGCTTTTCTTTCATGGAATTTTCTTGCAAACGGCACTGAATGCCTTTCCTGAGACCTTAGGTCCGCAAGTTTCTGGCAGTCGTCCAAAGTAAGCTTGTCTGCCGCGGCGGCTTTATTCTTCACCGAATTTGCGGCAAAAGCATAGCCAAAAAATGATTCAGAATTGTCGCTTTTTTTGGCCGAGGAAATTCCTTCAGAAACAGGAATCAGCGTTTCCGGCAGCTTAAGTTCAACACGCGTTCCATTGTAGGATGTCGCAATAATCCGCATATCCGGAAGCGAAAGTTTGCCTGCGTAGAGCGGCTCCCATTCAAATGTGGCTACAGGAATTTTTTCCTCGCTGAATTCAGAATTTCTAAGAGTTCCTTTTGTTATGTCATACTGCTTCAGCTCACGCACAAGCGCATTTTTCGGAACACTCCAGCTGTATGAAATTATCTGCACGGCATACTGAAGCGACACTGTGAAATTCAAGGTTTTTCCTGCCGTTGCTGAAAATTTCGCCTCGTCGGCAGCTTTTCCACGGCGCTGGCTGAAAAGTTCCTGCCCGTTTTCAAAAGTTACAACAAGGCGCGGCATGATATTCCGCGGATTTTCAGAAATAACAACCGGCGCAAACTGAATGTAGTAAAGCCTTGAATTTATATAGACGCGGAGCGAACGGAGCCTGTAGGTTTTCGCCTCGGCAAAATTCAGCCAAAGCTCAATTTTTGTGCCGCTGATTTTGTTTTCATCTGAATATTCAGAGCGGCGGAGAGAAACAAAATTCACTCCGGCAGGCAAATCCGGAATTTGAGCCTGGACAAAATCTGATTTCACATAAGGAATTTTCAGTTCAAACGCGCAGTCAGCCGAGCTGAAATTTGTCTGGTTGACAGGCTTCACCAAAAGATTCTGAATCATGCTGTAGGTAAGCTTCTGCTGCGCAAAACCGGGTCTTGCAGAAAGGGCAAAAAGCAAAAATGCGGCAAGATTTTTTAATAATCCTGCGATGAATTTGAAATTTCTGATTTTTCGCTGTTTTTCCATTGTTTTTCGTCATACTCCCGAATTCTTGCAAATATCGATTCTTCCATTGTTGAGGAAGTCCGTGTTTCAGAAACCTGGTTCTGCACATTTTCCTTTGATTTTCTTTCTTTTTCCGCGTTCATAAGAGAAAGCTCAAGATTGACCTTCGCATCGATTTTTGTTCCGTCAATTTTAAGCGCGTTCCTGAAATATTTTGCCGCCTCTTCATAGTTGCCTTTTCTGTCCGCAATAATTCCGCAGTTGTAAAAAACTGCATACTGAATATTTTTATCGCCGGCGTTTTCAAGCTGCTTATAGCGTTCAAAAGCGACATCGTTTTCATTCTGCGCAAGATACGTTGTGGCAAGATTGTAAACCGCATACTGCTCAAGCAGCAAGTCGCCGTTTTTTTCAGAGTCAAAAGCCGTCTGAAGAAATTTTGCAACAGAATCGTTGTATTTTTTCTGATACCAGAACCACGAGCCTTCAAGAATATTTTTTCTTCCTGAAAAAGAAGCTTCACCGCGGCAAGAAATAAAACTCATGCAGACAACAACAAAAACCGCGCTTTTCTTGAATCTTTCCGAAATTCCTTCTGGATCAAGCTCAGTAATCACATAGCTCAGAACAAGGAATAGAATTCCCAGCCCAAGAAACAGCGAATAGCGCTGAACCGGCTTAACTTCGTACGCAACTCCAGTTTCTTCAGAGCCAGAAATCGGGCTTGATTTTATTCCGTCCAGCAAAAACAGCGCGGAGCCAGGCTCGGTTGCATCAATATACGAAATTTGAACATCTGAAACCCGGCTTGCAGAATTTTTTTTCATTGCGGCGGCGCAGGCAGCCTTCATTTTTTCAGAGCGAAGAGCTGTAAGCACGTAAGTTTTCCGGTCGCCGGCAAGAACTTTTGTTTCCCGTTCCGTTCCGAATCCAATCAGGCTTACAGAAATTCCTTTGTTCACGCAGCTAACAAGCGAGCTTTCCAGCAGAGAATCCGTTTCCTCGCCGTCTGTAAAAACCCAGATTGAATTTTTAAATGAAAAATTCGCAGGAAACGATTTCTGGGCGCACTTTATTCCTTTTCCAAGGCTTGTTCCAACTGAGCTCATAAAATTTGAGGAAAGCGAATCTATAAGCGACTCTACAGCGGCGCGGTCATCCGTTAATGGAAGAACGGCAACGCCATCGCCTTTTGCAAGAACAACCGAAATCTGCGTGTCCGGAATATGAGAAAGCAGCATTTTCGCATATTTTTTTGAAGCCTCAAGCCTGCTTAGCCCGGAAGAAGCGTCATCAGCATTCATGCTGTAGGAAATGTCAAAAACAAGGGAAACAGCTGTTCCCGATGTCTGAACAGGCGCAAGGTAAGTTCCCCAGGAAAATCCTGCAAACGCAAGAACCAGCATTGCCCACGCCGCGGAAATACAGAACGTCCGGATTCCAAACATAAGCGCGAAATTCTTGGTTCTCCGGGCAGAAACAGAACTTTTATCTTTCACTGTAAGAAACTTCAGATTTTTATACGCTTTTCTAAACTGAAGGATTGAAACAATCAGCGCCGGCACTAAAAGGACGAATCCGTACAAGGCGTAAGGTCGCTGGCACGAAAAATTCATCAGACTGCCTCCTTTAAAAATATGCGTTTTATAATCCAGCTAAGAACAAAAAGAATTCCCGCGGCAAAAACCAGCTTGTCGTAATGGTCGCAGCTTACAGTCTTTGAATGGTAAGTCTGCACAACACTCTGGTTGTTCACAATCATAGAAAGCGCAAGCGTGAAGTCGTTCAGCGATTTTATCTCGAAAAATCTTCCGCCGCCGGCAACAGCAAGTTTCCGCAAGGATTCTTCATTATATGAAGAATTCAAGTAGCCGGAATAATTTTTTCCGGTCAAAGGATCTGTGTATTCAAGAGAAACCGAGCCGCTCGTTCCAATTCCCATAACATAAAGAACAATATTGTTGCGCTTTGCAAGCTCGGCCGCTGTCTCCGGATGAATCGCCCCGGAATTGTTTTCTCCGTCCGTAAGCAGAACAATGCATTTTTTTGGCGCGGCAGAACCCGAAAGATGAAAAACCGCTGTGGCAACACCAGTTCCAACCGCAGTTCCATTTCCAAGCTGCCCGACATTCAAATTTTCAAGCCTTTCCAAGAAAATATTTCTGTCAATAGTCGGAGGAATCACAATAGCCGCCTCTTCGCCCATCGCCACAACGCCGAACGTAGCCCCAAGATTCGATTCAACAAGTTTTTTTATCGCCGTCTTAGCTGTTTCAAGGCGCGTGAAATTTCCCATGTCCTTTGCAGCCATGCTCGGGCTCACATCAACAACAAAAACAATATCAGTTCCGCGTGAAGTATAAACCCTCTCCTGCTTGTAAAGGACTGGCTCTGAAAAAGCGACAACAACTATAACATATCCAGCCGCAAAAAGAATTTTTGAAAGAACAGCTCCAAAATTGCGGACAGGTTTTCGCCAGGCAAAATTCTTTCCATTCCAGTCAGAAAGAGTCACAACAAACGAAGGATGTGAAAAAATTCCAGTTTTTCTGAAAATATACAGAAGCGGAATCAAAAGCAGCAGAAGAAAAGCCGCAGGATTCTGAAAATCAGGCATTTTCCCCTCCAGCCGCCTCAAAAGCTTTTATTATTGTGCGTGAATTTGCGATTATAGAGGCGCGCTCATCCGGCTGAAGCTCCGCCGCATAAACCTGGGCCGGCTGCCTCATTGAATCAAGCGAGCCGTGCGCAAAACGGATATAATCAGCGCGGCGGAAAATTTCCTGAACCGAACAGACGTTCTCACGCAAAAAGTCGCTCATCGTTCCTCCTGTCAAATCCTCGAACGCAGAAGAAATCTGCTCTGTTGAAAGCGCGTCGAATTTTCTTCCGAAACGGACTGCAAGGTAATATCTGAAAATCTGCTGAACCGCAAGGCAGAAGGCAATATCGTTCACACGCGCAGAATTTTTTTCAAGTTTCTTAAATTGCCGCAACGCGTTTCTTGCATTTTTCGCATACATCCGCAGAGTTTTCTTTTCCTTCAGCTTTGAAGAAATTTCCTGCCATTTTATAATTGTGTGCAGAGCAAAAACAATGGCCGCAACAAGAACCGCAACCGCCGCATAAACGGCATAAACTGTGCCTGGAAAAAGAAGCGGACCTTTTATTCCACGGAGCGAGGAATCTTCATCCTTTGAAAGAATCGAAGAAATTTCCACCGGCTTTGTGTCAATAAGAAACGGAACCGCGCCGGAATTTCCAAAAACAGCGGCAAGCAGGTCGAACTGCGGAAAATCAAGAATTCCAACTTTCCATGGAGTAAAAGTCAGGACAACAGTATAAAGCAGCCCGTTTTTCTGGATAACCGCCTTTTGAAGCGTGAAATTCTCATTGTCATAATCGAATGGCAGCTTTTCAAAAACAAGCGGCTTTTCGTCCAAAGTTTCTTCATTCGGAAAAAAATCCACATTAGAATTGAATGTGTAATGAAGCTCCGCCGTGTCGCCTACATAAATTCGCTTCGGCAGAACCATCTGGCTCGTTTCTGTCTGGGCAAAAAACCGTGCGGAAGCCAGAATAAACACTGAAAAAAACAAGATTCGTCTAGGAAAAATCAAAGCTATCTGCCTCCCCACCTGTAGTTTCCGGAATTTCTTGAAGCAAAAAAGTTCAAAAGCATCCGCACAGAATCTTCTTCCGTTGAAATGGAAACAAATCCAGCTCCGCGCCGCGCGCAGAAATCTTCCAGCCGGGCAGTACGTCTTCTGTACGCGTCGCGCCACGCAGACTTGAAATCATGCGAGGAAGTCGGCAGAACCATGCGCACATTCGTTTCGTTGTCGGAAAATTCAAAAGCGCCGGCATCCGGAAGCTCCCAGTCAGTTGAATCCGAAATCCGAACCGCGGCGACATCGTTTTTCTGGCACAAAAGCTTGAACGGTTCTTCCCAGCCTGAATTCCTGAAATCAGAAATCACAAAAACCAGCGAATGATGCTTCAGCATCTTCACCGCCCCTGTTATCGCATTTCCAAGCACAGAGCCTCGCGCCGCGCCGTCAAATTCATCCAGTTTTGAAAGAATATGCATTGTCCGCTCACGGCCAGCTTCCGGCACGCATGAAAAATGAATTCTTCCGTCAAAAAAAACCGCGCCCACCGGATTTTCATTCAGTTCTCCAGCCAGAGCCAGAAGAGCCGCAACTTCCGCGGCAGTTTCATATTTAACTTTTCCTTTTGAGCCTGTAAACATCGAAGCGGAACGATCAACAATCAAAAAGATTTCAAGCTCATGCTCCTCTTCAAAAAGCTTCACAAAAGGTTTTCCCATGCGGGCTGTAACATTCCAGTCTATAGAACGGACATCGTCGCCGCGAAGATATTCCCGGACGCCGGCGAATTCAATTCCCTGTCCGCGGTAAAGAGAGCGGAATCCGCCGGTCTTCATGCTGTCCGCAAGTTTTCTAGCCGCAATCCTAAGATACGCGGCTTTCTGAAACAAAGAATCTTTTGATCCTGAAAGCAAATGTTCCATCAGCTAAAACCTTACGGAACCGGAATAAAATCAAGAATCTTGGCAATAATTTCGTCCGCGGAAATATTGTCAGCCGCTGCCTCATATGAAAGAACAATTCTGTGGCGAAGAACAAGCGGAGCGACTTTTTTCACATCCTCCGGAAGAACAAAAGAACGCCCCGCAAGCAACGCGGTGGCTTTTGCGCACTGAAGCAAAGCGATTCCTGCGCGAGGAGAAGCTCCGAACGTTATGTAGCGCGTAATGTCATGCTCAGTTTTTTTCTTAAGGCTTGGGCGGGTCACCGAAATCAGCTGGACAATGTACTCAACAATCTTGTTGTCGCAGGCAATCTGGGAATTCATTTCCCTGAAATTCAGCAGATCCCGCGCTGAAAGAACCTGGTTCACAGGAACTTTTGAAGCCGCGCCCTGGGTTTTTACAATTTCAACTTCCTCTTCCGCAGAAGGATAGACAACATTCAGTTTCAAAAGAAAACGGTCAAGCTCCGCTTCCGGAAGATTATAAGTTCCTTCCTGCTCAATCGGATTCTGCGTTGCAAGAACAAAAAACGGCTCAGGAAGCCTGTAGGTTTCCTCCCCGATTGTAACCTGGCGCTCCTCCATTGCTTCAAGCATTGCAGACTGAACTTTTGCAGGCGCGCGGTTTATTTCATCTGCAAGGACAACATTTGAAAAAACAGGCCCCTTTCTTACGCTGAAAGTTCCTTTTCCCTGCTCATAGATAAGAGTTCCGCTAACATCAGCCGGCAGAAGATCCGGCGTAAACTGAATTCTCTTGAAGTCAAGTCCGCTTATCTCCGCGAAAGTTTTCACCGCAAGAGTTTTTGCAAGCCCCGGAACGCCTTCAACAAGAACGTGTCCGCCAGCCACAAAAGCTGTTAAAATTCCGTCAATAAGATATTCCTGCCCAACAAGACGTTTCTTCGCCTCCTCGCGGCATTTTTCTACCAGCTTACGGCAATTTTCAAGTTCAACCAAATTTATGTTATTTTTTTCCATTTTTCACACCTAAAAATGCATAAATATGCAAGATTGATTTACATTGATTTAAAAAATCATTATAATTTAATTTATCATGTTGAACCCATTAGCACAAGAATTAAACGATTTATTAAAAGGCACATCGGCAGAAAAATTATTTTCTGATCTTGGAAAACGCATTTATTTTCCGCGAGGAATCATTGCACAGGGCGGAGAGGCAAAGCAGAAAGCTTCTGTTGCAAACGGAACAATCGGCACAACCGTAATAAACGGAAAACCGGCTATCCTTCCTTCGATTCACAAATGGGCGCCGGAAATGACTTCCAGCGAGCTGGTTGCATATGCTCCGACCGCAGGAATTCCGGCAATCCGCGAGGCTTGGAAACAGAAGCAGATTAAGAAAAATCCTTCCCTTGCAAACAAAAAGACTTCCCTTCCGGCAGTAGTTCCAGGACTCACAGCAGGACTTTCCTATATAATGGATCTTTTTGTAGACGCTGAAAAACCAATGCTTGCCCCGAATCCAAGCTGGGACAACTATATTCTTATTGCAGAAGCGCGACGCGGCTCCGAATTCCATCAGTTTGAAATGTTCAAGAACGGAAAATTCAACATTGAAGGACTTGAGGAAGCTGTAAAAAATGAAGCGAAAAAATACGGCTCAGTTCGGCTGATTCTTAATTTCCCGCAGAATCCTTCTGGCTACAGCCCGACAGTTGAAGAGACAAAGGAGCTTTGCAGAATTTTGAAGGAAACAGCTGAAACAGGCGCAAAAATTCTTGTTATCAGCGACGACGCATATTTCGGCTTGAACTACGAGGACAACATTGAGCCAGAAAGCCTTTTTGCCCACATCGCAGATCTTCACGAAAATATTCTGGCAGTAAAAGCAGACGGACCTACTAAAGAAGATTTCGCATGGGGCTTGCGCTGCGGATTTTTGACATTCGGATGCAAAGGCTTCACGGACGCACAGTACGATGCGCTTGTAAAAAAACTCATGGGCGTAATCCGCTCTTCAGTTTCATGCGCCGCAACTCCGTCTCAGAATTTGATTTTGAAATCATTCCAGGATCCGAACAACGACGCTGAAAAAGCCGCTTTCAAAAAAGTTCTGAAAGAACGTTACGACGAAGTAAGAAAATTTGTAAATTCACACAAATCAGAGGCAGTCGAGCCGCTTCCGTTCAACTCAGGATACTTTATGAGCTTCCACACAAACGGAATTGATGCCGAGGCGCTCCGCCAGAAACTTCTGGACGAAAAAGGAATCGGAACAATTTCAATCGACAAGAATACGCTCCGTGTTGCATTCAGCAGCATTGAAAAAGAACTTATTGAAAAAGTTTACTCAGAAATCTACAACACAGCAGAGGAACTGAAGCGTGCATAATGTTGTTCAAAAAAAGAATAATTTTTTCAAACAACTTACGCAGAAAAACGCTTCAAAAACACTGAGGAATTTGCTGCTTCTGGCCGCTGCCGTTCCAGCTTTTATGCTGGCCGGCTGCAAGAAGCAGGCTGAAAAGCGGCTTGTAATCTGGACCGACAACAGCGAATTCGCGCCGTTCATTGAGCTTTACAACACAAGCCACAAGCAGAAGGCAGTTCTTGTCTACAAAGAAAATCTTGCTGAAAACCTTCCGCCGGAACCAGGCGAGCTTCAGCCGGACATAATCGTAGGCGCGCTGCTGAAAAACAGCAGGATAAAAAAGAATTTCATCGCGCTGGATTTTCTTTTCAACAGAAAATATCTTTCCTCGAACGATTTTTACGGAACGCTCCTGAAATCTGGAACAGCAGGCTACCATCAGTACCTTCTTCCAGTGAATTTCAATATTCCGGCGATGATTTTTTCAGCAGAAAATGAAAGCCTGATAAAAAACAACTACACAATCTCGCTGGACGAACTAAGGGAATCCGGCTCGGAATTCAACAAGATAAACAAGAAAAACCGTTACACGGCAATCGGATTCGCTCCGCAAAGCAACACAGATTTTCTTTACACAACAGCGCAGTCGCTCGGAGCAAATTTCCGCGAGGACAAGAACAACTCTTTCACCTGGAACAAAAATTCCGTGGACGAAACCATAAAATTCCTGAAGGAATGGATTACAACAGAAAACACATCGCCGCAAGTGGAAAGCGATTTTGTTTACAAATATCTTTCAGAAACGCCGGACAAGCAGGTAACTTCAGGAAGAACGCTTTTTTCATATGTCACCTCCGACAAGCTTTTTTCAATGAGCGCCGCCCAGCTTTCAAAACTGGATTTCCGCTGGCTGAACTACAACGGCCTTATTCCAATTGAAGACTCGATGATTTCAATGGGAATCGCAAAACACACAAAAAAAGCGCTGCTCGCCTCAGAATTTATCTCGTGGTTTTTCACAACTGAAACCCAGCATATTTTTATTGAGCGCAAAATAAAAATGAACCTCGACACAACCCAGTTCGGAATCGCAGGCGGTTTTTCCTCGCTGAAAGACGTGAACGAGCACATTCTTCCGGTTTATTATCCGGCGATGCTCACAAACATTCCGCAGGCCGGAACTTTTTCTGTTTCAGACAAAAAACCTTCAAACTGGAACAAAATAAAATATCGCGTAATCATTCCGTATCTTTCCGATGCAGTGCAGGCAGAAGACGGAAAAGCTGTTTCTTCCATGGAAGAGCGTTATTCCGACCTGAAAAAGCTCGGATTATAAAAACGCGAAGGGCGGATCCCCGCCCCGAAACTCTCCAACAAATCGCTAAACTCTTTTTGCCGCCTTCCGATATTTAAATTGTAGAAATGCTTTGAATTCGGAGGTAAATATGTCAGTTTCAATCAGTTCTGCATACACAAACATTTCCTCTTCAAATGCGGCAAAGCTTTACGTTCCTGTAAACAAATCTGTTGTGATGTACTCACATTTTGACCATGTTTCAGGCTTTGTGGCAAAAAACGGACAAGGCGGCATTTCTATCTCGAAAATTCAAATTCTGAACACGCTGATTGACCATCTTTCTTCCATAAAAAGCGGCAAAATTCCGGCAGCAATCAAAAATTCAACACCGGAACAAATTGACTCGCTCATAACAAATTATCAAACGCAAATCAGGCAGGCCGTGCAAGCCGCGGACTCAGTTACAAACGGAGTTGCAGGAGCACGTCCGGAACCAGGCGCGCTCTTTTCCATCAGCGCTTAAAATGCTATAGTTTCGCCAAGAGGCAGAAATGATTTTTCTTCAGATTTTTATTCTCATCGCTGGTTTTGTTTTTCTGGTAAAGGGCGCGGATTTTTTTGTTGACGGAGCCTCGTCTGTTGCTAAAGCCCTGAAAATTCCAGCTGTTGTAATCGGACTGACAATAGTTTCTTTCGGAACAAGTTTGCCGGAACTCGCAGTAAGCCTGACTTCCGCAATTGAAAAAGTTGAAGGCATCGCGATTGGAAATGTAATCGGCTCAAATATCGTGAATCTTATGCTTGTAGCCGGATGCGCGGCGGCAATTTCGCCAATGAAAATGGAAAAATCCCTGATGAAGAAAGATTTTCCGTTTTCCATTTTAATAGCAGCGGCGCTGTTTGTAATGCTCGCGGACAAGGTTTTTGACCCAGGCGCGCAGCAGAACATAATCTCGCGGGCAGACGGAATAATGCTTCTTATTCTGTTCGTGATTTTCATGTATTCAACGGTAAGCTACACGCTTTCAAGCCAGAACGCAGGAACTGAGCAGCCGGAAACTTCCGCTGAAGAAAAAACGCCGCTCGCAAAAAGCATTCTTTCAACAATTCTAGGGCTTGCCGGAGTAATAATAGGCGGCCAGATGGTTGTAAAAAGCGCGACATTCATCGCAAAAACAGCGGGAATGAGCGACACGCTTATCGGGCTTACAGTTGTTGCCTTCGGAACAAGCCTTCCTGAACTTGTAACAAGCGTAATCGCTGCTAAAAAAGGCGAAAATGAAATCGCAATGGGAAATGTCATCGGCTCGAATATATTCAACATTCTGTTCATCCTTGGAATTTCCGCCGCAATCCGCCCGCTGAACGTTGATCCAGCCTGCATCTGCGACACGGTTATCCTGATTTTCCTGAGCACGCTTGTATGGCTCATGTCCCGCCCGAAGTATCAGCTTGGACGCGCCTGCGGAATAATCATGATTTTGCTGTACGCGGCTTACGATGTTTTTGTGTTTTTGCGCTAATTAATTGAATACACTAAAAAAAAATGATATTATCTATTCACTTCCACAATAAAAAAGAGGTTTGAAGAATGCCGTATTCAGAACCAACTGATCTTGCGGTTATTGCATGCCCTGGCGGCGAAGCCTTCGCAGATGCAGTAATCACACATTTAAAGCACATGTACAAACATCGTTTCACATTGAAGAACGATGCCATCTCAAAACGTTACAATCTTGAAAAGTCAGAATTAATCAACAAGATCAACCTTGACAATGACCTTGAAACATCTGATTTAGTTATCCGCGGTGCGATTGACAAATACCGCGCGCCGACTTTCAAGGTGGACACAACTTTCACTTATTTTGCAAACGGTGAATTCAAAACTGAAATCAACGAATCTATCCGCGGAAAAGATGTGTTCATTTTTCAGGATGTAGAAAACCATGAAGTAATAAGCCTTAACGGCGGAAAAAACAAGCTTTCACTTTCTGTAAACGATCATCTTATGTGCCTTTTGAACACAATTGATTCTGTACGTCAGGCCGGCGCAGCGCATATAACGCTGGTAGTTCCAGTATATCCTTACAGTCGCCAGCACAAGAAAAAGGGCCGCGAAGGTCTTGCAGCGGCAATGCTCGGCCATGTTTATGAAATGCTCGGCGTTTCACGAATCATCACGCTCGACATCCACAGCCGGGAAATTGTGAACGCTTTCAACACAATAAATCTTGAAAATCTCCATGCAAGCTACCAGATTATCCGAGAGCTTGGAAAAATTGTTGACCTCACAGGAAAAAATGACGACCTCGTTGTTGTTTCTCCTGACACAGGCGCAATCGACAGAAACAAATTCTACGCTTCCGGTCTGAAACTTCCTCTTGCGATGATTTACAAGGAACGCGACTATTCAGTTGTAACCCAGAACGCAAAAGACACAAACATAAAGAGCGTAAAACTTCTAGGCGATGTAAAGGGAAAAGTTGCCTTCCTTGCAGATGATATGCTTGGAACTGGAGGAACTTTGCTCAAGGCTATGTCTTTTCTCAAAGACAACGGCGCAACAAAAGTAATTGCGGCAATCAGCCTTCCGTTCTTCACAGGAAACGCAATCGAGCTTTTTGACGAGGCTTACAAGCAGGGACTGTTCTACCGCGTAATCGGAACGAACGCTGTTTACCACGAGGAGCTTCTTTCAAAAGAATGGTACATAAGCACTGATGTTTCTGGATTATTCGCAAACGTAATCACAAGAATTCATCACAACCAGTCAATCGGCGACCTTTTGGACAACCGGAATATAATAGAAAAAATTGTAAAAACTCAGCAGCAGCAGGAAAATGAGAAAACCAGCGAATAGACTGGAACAATAATTCTGCCGGCTGAACATATTGCGTCTTTCCTGAACAATCGGGGAAGGCGCAATTTTTATTCACGCGGAAGATTTTACCCGCCCGGCATTTATTTTTATAAAAAACAAAGCTGACTTCTGGGCACTGGAGATTTTCTTGAACATTCTTTGCGCTGACATTGGAACAACCTCGCTGAAAATGGGAATCGTTTCCCAGAAAGGCGAAATTCTTTGCTCTGCACAGAAAAATTTTCAGCAGGACAAAAAAAACAGAAACAATTTTTTTATTTCAGAAAAATGGATTGAATCTTTCAAGGCCGGATGCGCAGAACTTTCAAAAGAAATTTCAGGCGGAATTTCAGCGCTCTGCATTTCAGGAAACGGCCCTACAATTGTTTCAGAAAACGGCCGCACGCTTCTGTGGAACATCCCGCTTCCAGAAGAAATAAAAAAATCTGCGGAAAACACAAAATCTCTTTACATTCCGCGTTTTCTAGCCTTCAAAAAACTTTTTCCCGGCGACTGGAATTCTTCAGGCAAAATATTTTCCTGCCCGGAATTCATTGTCTACAAGCTTACGGGAAACGCAATTTCTGTTCTGCCGGAAAAACGGTTCGAGCCTGCATACTGGAACCATGAAGAACTGAAAAGATTTGGAATAGAATCAGAAAAACTTCCGGATTTTGTTCCGCCCGGACACAACGCTGGAAAAATAACAAAAACGGCGGCAGAAGAATTTGAAATTCCAGAAGTTCCAGTTTTCTGCGGCGGTCCGGACTTCATAACCGCGCTTCTTGGAACAGCAACCGTGGAGCCGGGAAAAATTTGCGACAGAAGCGGCTCCAGCGAAGGAATCAATCTTTGCGCCGAAAAACCAGTTTTCCAGGAAGGTTTCAGAACATTGCCGAGCGTAATTTCTGGCTTGTGGAACATTTCCGCGCTGATTCCAGAATCCGGCTCGCTGATTGACGAATACAAAAAAGAAATTTCCGCAATAGAAAAAAAAGAACTTTCCTGGGAAGAAATAATCAGCTATTCACTTGACGACAAAAACAGCGAAGGCTACAGAATTCTTTCAGAGCTTTCATTTTCTGTAAAAAACGTCGTCCAGAATTTAAAAAAACTCGCGGAAGAAAACAACCTTCCATTTTCCGGCACAATGAATGTAACCGGCGGACAGGCAAAAAACCGGCGCTGGCTTGAAAAAAAAGCCTCAGACTGCGGAATGAACCTTGAAATCTGCAACACGCCGGATTCAGAGCTCACAGGAAACGCGGCGGTCGCGCTGTACGGGCTAGGAGTTTTCAGAAATCTGCAGGAGGCGGCAAAATCCATTGTCTTCCGCACAGATTTTTTTTCCGCGGAACAAAAACAAACAGGAATATTCAAAATTTTTAAAATCCCGGAAAAACTGACGACAATTATTTTTGACATAGACTCAACTTTATACACATCCCCAGCCTACGCATTCGAGCAAGTTGACATTCAAATCCGGCAATGGGCAAAAAAACGCGGAATAACAGCTCGCGAAGCAAGAAATGAAATAAGCGAATTCCGCAAAAACTGGTCAAAATCGCACGGCGGAAAAAAAATCAGCCTTGGAAACACACTCACAAATTTCGGCGTTTCAATCCAGGAAAGCGTTGAAATGCGGAAAAATCTTCTTGAGCCAGGAAAATTTCTAAAGCGCGATGAAAAACTTATTCAGACAATAAAAAATTTAAAGCAAAAATACAAAATAATATGCGTAACAAACAATCCTGTTCTTCCGGCAAGAAAAACGCTTGTTGCGCTTGGAATTTCAGATTTTATTCCAGAAATCATCGGGCTTGACACATCCGGAAAATCAAAGCCTGCGCTGGAGCCGTTCCAGATGGCGCTGGACAGAACAAATTCAAAGCCGGAGGAATGTGTTTCAGTCGGCGACCGTTACGACATGGATCTTTCAGTTCCGCTGGAAATGGGAATGGGCGCCATTCTTGTGGGCGGAGTTTCCGACGTATACAGCCTGCCGGAACTGCTGAAAAAATCAAAATAACCTGAATATTGAGTTCTTTAGAGAATTATGAAAAGAGCGCTTTCGGCATATTTTCAATTTGCTCAGATGGATTTGGCTCGCGCTACGCTTATATTAATTTGGGTGCTCCGCACTTTAACTGATTCAATCGCCAAAAATCTTCACAAACTGAAAATCTGCCTACGCTTTTATTCTTCTCCACAAAAAGAACTCAACATTCAGGCAAAATAATTTCTAAATCTTTTGCAAATTCACCATTCTTATAGTAAAATTAATAGAATATTTTATTAAAAATCAGGAGCTACAATGAATTTCATTTTTTTAGGACCTCCAGGAGCTGGAAAAGGTTCACTTGCTGTAAAAGTTGCAGAAGACTACAAAATTCCACATATTTCAACTGGCGATATTTTCCGCGCGAACATTAAAAATCAGACTCCGCTTGGAGTAAAAGTCAAGGCGATTATCGATTCCGGCTCGCTCGTAAGCGATGATTTGACTTGCGAACTCGTGAAAGACAGAATTTCAAAAGACGACTGCAAGAACGGTTTTATTCTTGACGGTTTCCCAAGAACAATTCCGCAGGCAGAAATGTTTGTTTCAATCTGCCCGGAAGTTGCTGTTGTTAATTTTCAGGCGGCAGACGAGCTTGTAATCAAAAGGCTCAGCACACGCCGTGTCTGCAGAAACTGCGGCGCAAACTACAACGTGCTGACTCTTCCACCTAAAAAAGAAGGCGTTTGCGACAAATGCGGCGGAGAAATCTACCAGCGCGATGACGACAAGCAGGAATCAATTCTTCACAGAATGGAAGTTTACCGCGAGCAGACAGAACCGCTCATCAAATTCTACACAGAGATGGGAAAAATTTATAACTTCGACTCTGCAATTGAAACAAACGAACTTCTAAAGGAATTCAAAAAAGTATTCCCTGTAGAAAAATAGTTCACACAGATTTCTTCCGCTGAATCCGGCGGAAGAAATTTTCTGCATCAAGAGAGCAAAAATAATGAACAACGATGATTTTTTTGAAGACAACACATTTAAAATCAACAAGCTTGTAACAAAAATATTGATTTTGATGAATTTTCTTGCCCCTGTCTTTGCAGTCCTTTCATATTTCAAGATTTTCCAGATTGAA
The DNA here is from genome assembly GCA_050873685.1 of Treponema sp. GTDB lineage: Bacteria > Spirochaetota > Spirochaetia > Treponematales > Treponemataceae > Treponema_D. The sequence goes on along the minus strand of JBNMJH010000006.1, from coordinate 107,875 downwards.
AAGGAATTTATATTTTACACAGAATGTCTGATTTTCACTTTTTCCGCCATAACGCTGGTTCTTGTATACGGATTCAATTCACCGAAGTTCACAGAAAAACATCCGGAAGCGTTCGAGAATCTACAGAATTCTGCAAAATATTTCGGGCTTCTGGGAGCCTCGTTTGTTCTTGCGGTGCTTGGAACTAACGCGCACATCGGAATATACATCGGCTACAGCCTGATTATTTTTCTAAGTTCGCTTTACTACGATGTGAAGCTGACGTTGTTTCTTTCCGCAGTTGACTATCTTGCAATGATTTTTTCGCAGTACGGAAAATCGCTGAACCGGTTCAAGGAAGGAATAACATACGGAAATTCTCCGTTTGCAGACTTCATCTCCTTTTCAGCAGGCTTCACAATTGAATTCATATTTGTTGCCCTGATTGCATACAACATAGCCAGAAAAAACAGCAGAATTCTTCATTCTGCAATAAACAGGAACAAAAAACTGGAGCAGACTCAGCTTGATTTCATGAAATTTGTTCCTCTTGTGCTGAAAAAACACGAGCTTGTTACAGGTTTCCACGTTGAGCATACAGTTGAATATGTACGAATGCTGTGCAAAAAACTGCGGAAGCTCGGCTACTACAAGGAAGAACTTACTCCAAGAAACATTGAAATTTTTTCAGCGGCGGCAAACCTTCACGACATTGGAAAAATTTACATTCCCGACCATATTCTTATGAAACCTGGAAAATTCACGACAAAAGAATATGAAATGATGAAAAAACATCCTGAAATCGGCTGCGAAATAATCCAGGCGATGCCAAAAATCTACAATGAAGAATTCAACAAAGTCGCCGCGCAAATGGCATTGTGCCACCACGAGCGCTACGACGGAAAAGGCTACCCAAAAGGTCTCAAAGGAAACGAAATTCCTTTGTGCGCAAGAATAATGGCTGTGGCAGATGTAACAGACGCATTGCTGAGCTACCGGCCGTACAAGCCGGCGTTTTCCATTGAAAAAACAATTGCAATTATTGAAGAAGGAAAAGGAACTCAGTTTGAGCCGATAATCGCGGACGCAATGATTCTTCTAAAAAACGAAGTAATAAAATACGCGGAAGCCCGGGCCGAAAGCGAGAAAAACCTTATCATAAAGGAAACGCTTTGGCGCGAGCAGGAGCGTGAAAGTCTTATGAGCGACCAGAGCTAGCTTAATCTCTTATGCTGTCAATATTTGCCTTTCCGCCTGGAACAAACGGAAGAACATTCTCCTCCGGATCCACGCGGACACGCACAAAGCAAGGCTTCTTATTTCTTGCCGGAGAGAAAGCTTTTTTGTACCATTCCGGATCTGAATCCGCGTCAACAGCTTCAATTCCAAAACCTTCCGCAATTTTCAGCAAATCTGGAGATGCAATAAATTCGCTGGCGGAATAGTTTTTTTCAAAAAGGAATTTCTGCTGCTGGTAAACCATTCCGAGCGTTCCATTTTCAAAAACAATGACTGTAACGGCAAGGTTATTTTCCGCAAGAGTCGCAAGCTCCTGGATATTCATCATTATAGAACCGTCACCTGAAAAACAAACCACACGCTTTTCAGGGTTTGCCATTGCCGCGCCCAGAGCAGCCGGAAGCCCGAAGCCCATTGTTCCAAGACTTCCAGAAGTAAGAAAAGTTCTTGGCTCTTCAACAGGATAATACTGCGCCGCGAACATCTGGTGCTGACCAACATCAGTTGTAACAAGCAAATCTGTTTTCCTGGTTCCAGCCTTTTCCGCAAGAGCCGGAACAGAAGCAATAAAAGCACGTGGATTTACACTGCCACGGAAATTTTTATTTTTTTCATTTTCGTTCGGAGAGCCACATTCGAGCGAAGAATTTTTCTTGTTAAGCTCAATGATTTTTTCGCACCAAGACAAGCGTTCAGTTTCAGAAGAATTTTCACTTTCAGCATGAATTCTATCTTCAACAGCCGACAGTAATTCCGGGAAAACAGTTTCAACTTTTGCGACAATGCTCAAATTCGCCGGAAGAATTTTGTTTATCTCGGCAGCATCAACATCAATATGAATTATTTTTGCATTCGGACAAAATTTCGCCACAAGGCCGGTCGCCCTGTCGTCAAAGCGAACGCCCGCCGCCACAACAAGATCGCTTTCATTCATTGCAACATTAGCCGCATAGCTTCCGTGCATTCCGACCATTCCGGCAAAATCCACGTCAGAATGAGGAACACAACCAAGTCCCATAAGCGAAGAAACAACCGGAAGCCTGTAGTTTTTCTTGAACGCCCTTACCGCTTTTGCCGCAGCAACAGTATTGCATCCGCCGCCAAGATAAAGGCAAGGCTTTTTCGCCGCGGAAAGAAGCTCCGCTGCCTTTTCAAGAACGAGCCGCATTTCATCCGGCTTTGTATGAAAGCGGACCGTTTCTTCTTCTGGACGAGGCTTTTTTATTTCAGGCCATTTTTCAAACTCATATTCCGCAAGCTGAACATTGCGCGGAACGTCAATAAGAACTGGTCCCGGACGGCCGTTCATCGCAATTTCAAAGGCATCTGGAATTGCGGTAAAAAGCTCAGCTACATTCTTCACCATTACGCTATGCTTCGTGATAGGAAACGAAAGCCCGAATGTATCCGCTTCCTGAAAAGCGTCCGTTCCAATAAGATTTGTATTAACCTGCCCTGTAATTGCGATAATTGGAATTGAATCCGAGCGGGCATCTGCAACTGCGGTCAGAAGATTCATCGCTCCAGGTCCGCTGGTCGCCATGCACACAGCTGGAAGTCCTGTTGAGCGGGCAATTCCCTGCGCAAAAAATCCAGCGGCCTGCTCCTGGCGCACAAGCACGTGATGAATATTGCTTCTGGCAAGCTCATCATACAAAGGAAGAATCGAGCCGCCTGGTATTCCAGCAACGGTTTTTATTCCGTGCATTTCCAACAATTTTACAATAATCTGCGCGCCAGTCTTTTTCATAAAAACTCCTGTAAAAATAAAAAAGCCCTCCGTCAGGAGAGCTTCTTTCAGTATATAAATTCTACATACACATAAGTCGCCTGACCTAACATAAGTTAGATTTAATGACGAGCACGACTTTTAGTGTATAAGCAGAAAAGAATTTCATATTTATCATTATTGCGTTTTTTCTTCTCTTTGTCTATCGATTTTTGCCAGAAAAACAGTTTTCATTATACAATGGAAAAAAAATTTGCTATACTTTGCCTATGTCTCTTAACTGCAATGAAATTGATAAAATTCTTGAAGAGCTGAATATAAACGGTTATTTTATTCAGGATATTATTCAGCCTGGCTACGACACAATTGCCTTCTATCTTTACGGAAACGGAGAAGCAAAAACCATTCTTGTATGCACGGCGCAGAATTCTTGCAGAATAAACGAAACAAGGCGGAAAATCTTAAAGAACGACAAACCGCTGCGTTTCATGGAATTTTTGAAATCGCACATAAAAGGGGCAAAGATAACCAAAATTGAACAGATTGGGCAGCAGCGGATAATCCAAATGGATTTAACGCACGGCGATGAAAATTTTATTCTATACATAAGATTGTGGTCAAATGCCGCGAATATCATCGTTTGCGATGCGCAGAACAACATCCTCGACACAATGTTCCGCCGCCCGGCAAAAGGCGAGACAACAGGCGGAAAATTCCTTCTTCCGGAAGAAAATCCTGTGAAAAAAGAATGGCCTGTCCGCGATTTCTCTGAAATTTCAGAAGAATACAAAAAAAATCATCCTGGCCAGCCGGAACTTTCCTTCAACCAGAAAGTTGATATTTGGTACGGCGAGCATGCGCAGGTTCTTTCACGAGAGGCGCTTCTTGTTCAGGCGGAAAAATGGTTCAACGCAACGCACAGCCGAATGGCAGCCGCGCTGGAAAAACTTGAAAAAAAACAGCTGGATTTTGAAAATGCAAGCAATTTGAAGCACTACGGAGATCTTGTTCTTTCGTACGGTTATCTTCTGGACAAAAATTCCAATTTCCTTGAATGTGAAGATTACAATTCCGGAAAAACTGTAAGAATTCTTGTGGACCCGAAGAAAAACGCGCAGGAAAATGCGGCTGAATATTATGAAAAATACAAAAAGGCTTTGTCCGGCGCTGAAAGCCTGAAGCACGACATTGAAATTGCAAAAAAGAAAATAGAAAAAGTTGAAAAAATGTACCAGGAAATGCAGAATGAAAAAAATCCTGTACGAATCGAGCAGCTTCTAAGAAAAGACACAACTCCGAAACAGCAGAAAAAAAAGGAACATCCCGGACTAGACTACACAGTAAACGGCTGGTACATTTTGGTTGGCCGCGACGCAAATGAAAACGATGAGCTTCTGCGCCGTCATGTGCGCGGTTCCGACATGTGGTTTCATGTAAGAGATTTTCCGGGCGGCTATGTTTTTGTAAAAAATCGGCCTGGAAAAACAATTCCGCTGGATATTCTTTTGGACGCGGCGAACCTTGCAGTTTATTATTCAAAAGCAAGAAACGCTGGAAAAACCGATTTATATTATACACAGGTAAAATATCTGCGAAGGGCAAAAAACGGTCCGAAAGGCCTTGTAATTCCAACGCAGGAAAAGAATCTTTGCATTACTCCAGACAAGGAAAGACTTCGCCGGCTGGATTCAATCCGGCAGGAAAATGAACTATGAAAAAAAACAAAACAACAGAAAAACCCTTTTCAAATTTTTCCGCATTTAAAACATTCTGGCGGCTTTTTTCTATTTCCCAGAACAGAAAAGAACTGCCTTTTCTTGCAAAAAATGTAATTTCAAACTTTTTTGTAATCCAGCAGAAGCAGAAATTTAAATTCACGCAGATTCCAGTAGTAAATGTTGAGCACAGGCTTGACAAAAACATTCCGTTCGTTCCTTCCCGAATAAAAACTTACCTTGATTTTATCTGGTTCACCGCGCGAACTTTGGATATGCTTTTTTCAAAACTCGAAAGAGAAAAGGCTGTTTCAACGCTTGCAGAATTTGAAAAATTCATGGCAAACCTTTACAAGCAGGCTGGAATAATCTATTCAAATACGCTTTCAACAACAGAACGCCCAAAATATTTTGCCTCGCCAAGATTTTTAATAATCCACATTTTCGACCCTCATCTTTTATGCGTGCCTAGCCTTCACGTTGCAATTGCGGCAGGAACATGGGCTTTTGCACGGAAAATTTTAAATTCAACAGACATGAACAAGCTTGAAGTCGAAGGCATTCTGGACGAAATTTATTTTGGCGCGCGGAAAATTTCCGAAAGCGTTCTTTACGTGAAACAGCACAGCATAAATTGTGTTACAGCGGCATTGTACTTTCTTATGGCAATAAATGAAAAGAATTTCTTCTCAGAAAAAGACGCGGAAACTTTCATAGAGGACTTGTTTCAAGACGCAGCAGATATTTTTCCGTCGGATGTGCAGGAAATTCACGAATATATGAAAAAAATGCTCAAAGGATTAATCAAGGAATACAAAAAATCAGAAGAATGGCAGCAGCCAGTGCTCAACTGGCTGCATAATTACAAGAACTAATTAAAAGCGTTCAGCCTTGCCGTTCTTTTTCTGTTTGTAAAGACCAGCAGAACCAGCGCGGACAGCTCTTTCAGTCTGGTTATGCACATTCGGTCTTGAACGATGACGGTTTCCGCCACGCTCCTCGCGCATTCCATCCTCAAATTTTCTGTCACGTTCTCTTCCGTGGCCGCCATGACGCCTTCCGCCGCCGAATCCGCCTCGACCTCTTCCACGGCCGCCTCTTCCGCCGCCAAAATCAGAATCGCTTTCCTTAACATCAACGTGCATATGCGGAACATTCTGGTTTTCTTTCGCCAAATCCAAAGCTCGTTTTGCAGCTTCTTTCGGCAAGGAAACCAATGTAAAGTTTGAAGAAATATCTATTCTGTCAACAAGGCGTCCAGGAATATTAAGCATTTTGCTGAAATAATCAGCAACTGCCTTTGGATTGTAGCCATCTCTTCGTCCAATCTGAATATAAAGACGAGTCTGGTTCGCAATGCTTCCCTGCTGAGTGATTCTTCCGTAGCGGGATTTGTTCAGTTTTTCGCCATAAAGAACTGAAAGAACTGAAGCAAGAACAGAATTCGCGTCATTTCCAGAAGTCAGTTCCGCGGCAAGAGCCTCAAATTCATCGGAAGGCTTTACAAGCGCCGGTTCATCACCGGAAAGCCCAAGTTTTTCCTTCAGCTCGCCAAAAATTCGTCCGCGCTTCTTTTCAAGAACTTCATCAACAGAAGGAATTTTTTCCTCTTTCATTTCGCCTTTGCTCGCTTTTCTAACTGCGCGCTGAAGGAATCCAAGTTTACGAGTTTCCTGCGGAGCCACAAAAGTTACCGCAACGCCTTCTTTTCCAGCGCGGCCAGTACGTCCGATTCTGTGGACATAAGTCGCTCCGTCAAACGGAAGTGAATAATTCACAACGTAATTCAGGTTTTTAATGTCGATTCCGCGCGCAGCAACATCGGTCGCAACAAGAATCCGGGTCTTTTTTGTTTTAAAGCGGGCGATAATTTTTTCACGCTGTGCCTGGGCAATATCTCCGTGCAGAGCCGCAACTTCATATCCTTTTTCGTCAAGCGCGCGGGTTACATTGTCCGCATCATGCTTCGTCTGCGTGAACACAATTCCATAAAAATCGTCGGCAAAATCAATAAGACGAACAAGCGCCTCAATTTTGTCGCTTTCACGCACAACCCAGAATTTCTGGTCAATCAGCAGAGGCTCGTCAACAACGCCTTCCTCTTCAACAATTTCGTAATCGCCCATAAATTCACCGGCAATTTTCAAAATTGGAGCTGGCATTGTAGCGCTGAACAAAAGAATTCTTGCGTCCGGATTTGCCTGTCTGAATATTTCTTCAATATCATCGATAAAACCCATGTCAAGCATTTCATCGCCTTCATCAAGAATGAAATATTCAATTTTGCTGATGTCAAGCGTTTTCCGCTCCAAGTGATCCTGAATTCGTCCAGGCGTGCCGACAACAATTTCAACGCCTTTCTTCAAATCCCTTATCTGAGTTGAATAAGATGCGCCGCCATACAAAACACATGAGCGCGGAGATTTTCCTTCAGTAAATGACTGAAGCTCCGTGCAAGTCTGAATCGCAAGCTCGCGGGTCGGCTCAAGAACAAGAGCCTTTACAGTTCCGGTGGAGCCGCGCAGTTTCTGGATTATCGGAAGACCAAAAGCCGCTGTTTTTCCAGTTCCAGTCCGCGCCCTGGCAATAATGTTTGCATCTCCGTTCAAAAGCCGCGGAATTGCAAGAACCTGAATAGGTGAAGGAACTTTAAATCCCTTTCTTTCAACTGCGGCAAGAGTCGGCTCGTCAAGCCCTAAATCTTCAAAAGAAATATCTGCTTCTGCATTCAATTCATCCTGGTTTTCAATCTCGTCAGGATTTTCAGCCTGTGATTCGATTGGAACAATTTCATCGTCTAAAATTTCGTTTTCGTTACTCATTTTTTCCCAATAAATATAAAATTAAAAAAGGTAGGTTACTTATAATAGAATATTACACGTTTTTTTACAATCAAATTGAACAAAATTGAAAATTTATGAAAAATGTGATATAATAAAAGAATATGAGTAACACAAAGTTTAGCATTGATGAAAAAGTCGTTTATCCTAGCCAGGGCGTTGGTCTGATTACGGAGATTTTTGAAAAGAATTTCCGCGGCACAACTATGACTTACTATAAAATCTACATCGAAGTTTCAGACATGGTTGTTCTTGTTCCAGTTGAAAAAGCTGAAGAGCTTGGAATCCGGCCAATTGTCGGTGCGGAAGAAGCAGAAAAAGCGCTGAATTCGCTTTCAGATGACTTCGAGCCTATTACTTCAGACTGGAAACTGCGCTATCAGATGAACCTTGACCTTTTGAAAAAAGGCACAATTGCTGACATTGCGGCGATTGTCCGCTGTCTTTACAACCGCTCAAAAGTAAAGGAACTTCCAATTTTGGAACGAAAACTTTATGACCAGGCAAAAAAACTTCTTGAAGATGAAATTTCAATTGCGATGGGAATTTCAGAAAAAGAAGTTGAATCAATGATTCACGTAAAACTTGAACCGCCTGGATCTGCTCCAAAAATCAAGCACATAATCGAAGATTTTGATGACGAAGACGATGACTTGATGGACGATGTTTCTTCAAGAAAAAATAAAAACGATGACGACGATGATGATTCCGACGAAGACTCATCGGACGAAAACGACGCTGAAGAAGAAGATTTTGGCGATGACGACGAAGAATAATTCTTCAAAAGCAAACGTTGTTATCTGCGCCGCCGGCTCTTCCACAAGAATGGGCGGCACAACAAAAAAAGAATATCTTCCCTTGAACGATGGAACTGTGCTTTCTGAAGCCGTAAAAAAATTTTTAAATTCAATTGAAGTTGAAATTCTGGCGGTCACAGTTCCAGAAAACAGCCTGGAAAATGCTAAAAAAGCGCTTTTTTCAGACAAAACAATAGAACAAAAGCTTCGCGCAACAAAACTAATTTTTACAGAAGGCGGCTCAACAAGGCAGAAAAGCGTTTTCAACGCATTGAAAAAAATTCTTGAATCACATCCAGAATCTGATTTTGTTCTAATTCACGACGGCGCGCGCCCCTTTGTTTCAGAAAAAACCATAAAAGATACTTTGAACGCAACGGAGGAATTCGGAGCCGCTGTTCCAGGAACAACTCCAGTCGATACTCAAAAACTGATGGATGAAAATGGATTCATCGCCCAGCATCTTCTGCGTTCAAAAATGGCGGCTGTCCAAACTCCGCAAGGCTTCAGGCTGAAAGAATTGTTCAAAGCGCATGAGCTTGCCGCCAAAGACGGAAAAGAATATACAGACGACACTGAAATATGGGGAAAATATTCCGGAAAAGTCAAAGTTGTTCAGGGCGATTCCTCAAATAAAAAAATCACTTATGCAGACGACTACACATTTGGAAAACAGAACATGAATTCAATAAAAATCGGTTTAGGCTACGACCTGCACAGGCTTGTTGAAGGAAGAAAGCTGGTTATCGGCGGAATAGAATTTCCATTTGAAAAAGGCGAAGACGGTCATTCGGACGGAGACGCGCTTCTTCACGCAATCACAGATGCGCTTTTAGGCGCGAGCGGCCTTGGCGACATAGGAAGTTTTTTTCCGCCGGAAGACAACAAATGGAAAGATGCAAATTCTATTAGCCTTTTAAAAACTGTATGGAACGTAATCTGCGGCGAAGGCTGGAAACTAGTTAATCTTGACTGCGTTGTAAAACTTGAAAAACCAAAATTTCTTCCGCAGCGGCAAAAAGTCATTGAAAATATCGCGGCTGCCCTGAACGTTGAACCTGAAAAGGTTTTCGTAAAAGCAAAAACCGGCGAAAAACTGGATTCCGTCGGTTCTGGAAATGCAATAGAAGCCTGGGCAACCTGCCTGCTTTCTAAATAGACATTTTTATCAGTAAATCACGCATACGCTTTCCCGGCTCATTTTTCCTTTCAGAATTCCGTTTTCAACTGAAAATTTGCAACCGTTGGCTTTGTCAACATAATTTCCATCAGGAAAAGAAACTGGAACTGCGATTTTTGCCGTTTTCAAGCCCGCATTTATCAATACAATTCCTTTATCGCCGCGTTTTATTCCAAGCACAGAAGTGTCCTTTCCATTGTTCACAAGTTCTTCCGGCTCGCCAACCATTGCCGTCCGGAACTTATTCACTGCAACAACTTCCGGATGCATAAATTCATTGTTTCCAATATCGCCGATTTTTGAAACTCCAGGAAACTGCGTAGCTTCTTTTCCCTGCGGACGATTAAAAAACAGCGGAGTTCCGCCGGCTCTTGCGGCAATCAAAGCCCATCCCATTCTAAGCTGGGCATTTCTTAAATGTGCAGACTCACCGTAGTTTGCGTAAGTATCATGGCTTTCAACCCAGGTTACAATATTCTTTGGCGCCGCCGGATGACGCCAATTCTTCAAGCCGTTTGCGCTGAATTTTGCATTTTCGAGCGCCGAACGCACAATCGAGCCGTAATTGCTAGCTGTAACAGGCATAAGTTTTCCGTAGGCATCCTCACGTGAATTTCCGCCCTGAAGAACTTCTCCGTAAATAAAAAGAGAATCCGAATCTTTGTGCATAAATTCGCCTTTCACAGGCTTTTTTCCAAGAAATATCGGCCAAAAGTCATTCTGCTTTGCGTAAGGATCTTTCGGATCATCAGGAAGTCCGATATGTTTCGCCGTGTCATAGCGAAAACCATCTGCGCCGCAGTCAATCAGGTCATTGATGTATTTCATGTAATACGCCTGAAAATCCGGATTTTCCGTATTCACATCGGGAAGCCCGCCCATCTGGGCTGTTGTGCATTCAAGCCGGTCTTCGTAGCTTCGGATTCCGTGGTCATTATTCTTATGATAAAGTTTTTCAATTCCGCCGACAGCGTCAATCAAATCCTTCGAGATTTCTTTTGTTCGCGGAGTTGTATGGTTCGGCAGAACATCAACAATAACGCCGATTCCATATTCTTCCGCCTTCTTGTTCATTGAAATAAAATCATCGCGCGTTCCAAGCTGGTAATTTCCAATTTTCCAGTCAGTCGGCTGATAATGGTAATACCACTTTCCGTTAAGATCCTCGCTGTATATTTCAAGTCCGCCGTAATCACCAACAAGGCAAGTGTTTGCCGGTGAAGTTTGAACAGCAGAAAAACCAGCCGCCGCAATCTTTTCCATATTTTCTTCGATTGTCTTAAAAGACCAGCACCATGCGTGCAGAATCGCACCATCCTGAATTGATTTTCTAGTCTGGGCAAAAAAACTTGAGCATCCGGCGAAACAAAGCGCCGCAAAAAAAACTTTGTTAATTTTCTTCATAGAAATAATTATAAGGCATAAATCAATTCCTACAAAGAAAATTTGAAAAGTTTCAGAAACTACATATCAGACGGCAGCTCAAGAATAAGATTTATCTCACCCTGAGTTCGTTTCAGAGCGCGAGCAATCTGGCTTACAGTCCATCCCTGGCGGGCAAGACTCTTTACTTGCTCGCGTTCCTGCGGCGAAATAAACTGATTGTTTTCATCCGGATTTTTGCGAACGTCATTGCTTACCATTGCCTGGACAAGCTTTAATTTTCCATCAAGATCCTTGTCCATCTTGGCAATCCGCTCCTCAATTCTTCCGACACCGCTTCTTGCAGAATTGATTTCTTCAAGCCGGCTCTGCGTTTCATCAAGAATTTCCTGAAGATTGTTCAGCTTCGCCGCGGCATCGCCAATTTTCGGGCTGTTTTTAAGAAGCTCGTCCACATTGCCCTGAACGTCTGCAATTTCTTTCGGCAAAGTTTCTGCCTGCCGAGCGCAAACCTTAAGACGGTCTTCAATTGCCTTCAAATTTTCAAAAGAAGCGTCAACATCTTTCAAAACGCGGTCAATAACAACATTTTTCTGCTCAAGCCGGTCGTAACGCTCGGAAATTGAAGAAAGCGTATCCTGAAAATCCCTGACCTGAACTTCCATAGTCTGAAGTCCGTCAAAAGTTGAATTAAGCTCGCGGATTTTCTCATCGATTTGGCCGCTGAGCGAAATCATTTTTTCATAACGCTGGCCAATCGAATCAACCTTAGATTTCTGGCTGTCAAATTCATCAACTTGCTTGTCGACATCGTTTTTCAAGTCAAGAACATGAGCGTACTCCTTGTTCAAATCGTCCGCAACATCCTTGAAGCCTTCAAGCCGCTCAAAATCTGCAGAAAGCAATGCAATTTTTTCATCAAGAGATTTTTTCATCTGCTCTGCTTTTTCATAGACAGAAATTTGAGTTTTTACGGAATCCATCTCTTTCTTCAGCTCGCTCATCTGAGTCTGCATTTCGCTGGAATAATTCTGAAGCCTGAACGCAAGTTCCGACTGGTGCGCGCGGTCCTTGTCAACAGTTTCCTGCACTTTTTCATTGAATTCCTGAATTTTTCTAGTAGTCTCGGCAATTTTCGCATTCATCTGCTGCTCTGCCTGGCTGGCCATCGTGTCATAATTTTTTTCAAGCTGAAGGGAAATCGACTTCGAGCGGTTCTCAAATTCATCAAGCGAAGAATCAGCTCTTTCTGAAAGCTCAGAGATTTTCTTCTCGGACTGGCTGTAAACCTGCTGGTATTCCGTTTCAATATAATTTTTTGCATCCTCAATTTTTTGAGCCGCCTGCTCGCGCAAACTTTCAATTTCACTCTTGAAAAGCGTATTTGAATCATCAAGCTGAGTTTTAAGCTGAACTTTCCACGTTTTGAATTCCGCAAGCGCAGAATCAATTGTAGAAACACTGATTTCCTGCTTTCCGTTCGCCGCTTCCTCAAACGCCTTGAGCTCATCGAGCATCTGGTTCTGAATTTTTTCAAGCTGCTCGCCGATATTTTTTTGGGAACGGCTGATTGCATTTTTCAAAGATTCATCTGAAGCTTCATCAACTTTTGCGACCTTTGCCTGCATTTCCGACGCAAAATTATTCAGAAGGGATTTTATGTCGTTTATATGCTCAGCAACTTCATCCTCGGATTTCTTTATGCCCTGCGCAATCCGCTCAGCCTGCTCATCGCTTTTTGCCTGAACGGCGGCGAGTTTTTCCTGAAGATTTTTGTTGTAGCCAGCTTCAATATTGCGACGCTCGGTTTCATATTCATTCGTGAACGCTGTAATTTTTCCGTCAAAACTGTTTTTCCAAGTGGCAAGGTCGTCGTTGATTTTATCACCGCGGGTTTTCAAATCCCTGTCAAAGTTTGCCTCAAAGCCTTCAAGGCGCTCTGTAACGTTTCCAATCGCGGTTTTCTTAAGCTCCTCGATTTTGTTTTCAAGCGTCAGAATGTCATTTTCAAGCTTTTCATTGTGCTCGCTCACAGATTTGGCAAACTGGCTCTGCTTCTGCTCCTGGTTTTCCGCAAATGAATCAAAAGTGCTCAAAGTTTTCTTGCTCACTTCTTCCATTGCATTTTTCAGGCTGTTTTCAAGCAAATCAATCTGACCGCCGATTCCTTCAAGTTTGGAAAGCCGGTATTCCATGTCTTTTTTATATGAAGAAAGCTGCTTGTCAACATCAGAAAGCGCGGCAGCCTGCTGTTTTTCACACATCTGCTCAATTTTTGCGCCCGATTCTTTCAGCACAACATTGAGCTCTGCAATTTTTGCATTGGAATCTTCTTTAAATTTATTAATCTGCGCGTCTATCGTCTGAACTTTCTCGTTAAGCTGAGGCTCAACTTCTCCAGCTTTTTCAAGGGCGAGCGAACATTCTTCCTTTACACGCTGAATTGTATTTTCCGCATTCTGAACAGATTCCTCAACATTCTTGCTGATTGCCTGAAGCGTATTCGCAAGCTGGTTTTTGACTGTTTCAATTTTCTGTTCAATTTTTGAATTATAGCCGTCAATATTCTTTTCAGCCTGTTCCGCAAGCTGCTCGTAAGAAACCATGGACTCTTCAATTCTTGCACGAAGCTCTGAAATTTTTCCATTGTACTCGCTTGAAACGGAATCGATTTTCGCAAGAATTTCATTGTTGACGCCAGCTTCTTTTTCCGCATAAACTTTTTGAATATTTTCAATTTCTCCTTTCAGAGAAGAAGTTGTTTTATCATACGTTTCAGTCAAATCTGAAATTTTTTTGTTCACAAGCTCATAAGATTCATCGTACTGTTTTTCAAGTTCCGCCACACGCTGGCTGTTTTTGCCGTCAACAGAAGAAAGCGCATTTTCATATTTTTCACGGATATTTGAAACCGCCTGCTGGTATTTCGCCGTCAAAGCATCGATATGAGCCTTGGATTTTTCGTCCGCAGCCGCAATTTTCTGCTGAAGCTCAAGAATTCTCGCATCGCTTTTTCCGCCCACTGATTCAAGCTGCTTGCTGTACTTTTCGCTAAGAGAATTCATTCTTTCATCATATTTTGCAGAAATTTCATCAACCTGAGTTTTACACTTCGAATCAAAATCAAGAAGATTTTTCTTCATGCTTGAAATCACATTTTCTGTGGAATCCTTGTAGTTCTGCTGAATTTCCGCCGCCTTCAGCTCCAGATTTTCCTGAAGCTCCGAAGTTTTCTGCTTGAACTTTGTAGAAAGCTCTACGTAAATTTCACCATATTTTTTGTCCAGCGCTGAAGTTTTTGACTCCGCCGCCGCGCTGACAGAATCAGAACGTGTTTCTATCAGTTTTGAAATTTCAGCAATTTTTGAATTCAACGCTTCTTCCGCTTCAGAAATTTTCTGGTTCATTTCCTGAACAAAAGCCGCATTTTTTTCCTCTGATTTTTTTCCAAGCTGCTCGAACGCCAAATCTTCAAGTTTCTGCGCCTTCAGGCTGGCTTCCTCATAAACTGCGGAAATTTCATTCTGAAATGAGGCAAGAGCTTTCTGCGCGCCGCTTTCAATCTGCTTGATGTCAGACTTCAGTTTTTCGCCGTGGGAATCATATTCACTCAAAAGCTTGTTTCCAAGAATTTTCAGCTGCTCGCCGTTCTTCTGCGCAAATTCTGATGAAAGCTGCGGAATTCTTTTTTCAATTTCAGAAAGGCTTTTGTCCTGAATTCCAATCCGTGAATTAAGTTTGTCAACAACCAGCGATTCTTTTTTTACAAGCTGAAGATTTTCCTCAACTTTTCCAGTCATTTCAATCAGTTCCTGAAGAACTTTGTCATACGACTTGATTTTCTGCTCAATATTTTTTACAGAATCGGTGTCGGACTTCAAATTTCGCGCAATGTTTTCAAATTCCTTAATCTGCGAGTCAAGACGTTTTATTGCCGCCGCCGCCTGCATTTGTTTTGTTTCAAGAGAAGCCGTATTATCGGAAAGATGTTTTACCTGTTCATTTATAAAGGCCGCAATTTCAGCCTGGCGCTTGTCCGCGTATTTTTTTACAGATTCCTTTCTATTTGTATCTTCTGTAAAAAAATGCAAAGCATAAGAAACTCCAGCCGCAATAGCTGCAGCAATAAGAATTGTGATAACCGGCATTTTTATTCCCACCCATTCTATTAGTTATATTTTTTATTTTAACACAAAGTCCTGCAATTGACGATAGTTTGAGAACGTTACATCAGCTTCTTTTACTTTAAGAAACTTGAAAATTCTGTACCGCCACGCAAGAAGATACGCGCTTTTCATTCCGGCGGCTTTTGAGCCGGCAACATCGTACTTGCGGCTGTTTCCGACAAACAAAATTTTTTCCGGCGCAACATTCAGCTCTTCCGCCATTTTTATAAATGAAAACGGATCTGGCTTCAACGCGCCAAGAGCTTCTGTTCCGAGCATAACATCGCAATATTTCTTTATGCCCCAAATTTCACCCTTCTGCTCCGGCGGAAAATCTGAAAGAAGCGCGATTTTAAAGCCTGCTTCCTTGAATTTTCTGACTGTTTCAACGCAATCTTTGTAGCATGAAATTCTCTTAAAATATTTTTCCAGACCGTGATATACGATTTTTCTCAGCTTTTCCTCAGCTTCCTCGTAGGAACAATGAAGATGCTCAGCCATTTTTTCAGTTTGAATTTTATTGAAATCAGGTGTCTGCTCCAGCCCGTGAAGCTCATGCCGCACAAGTCCATAGTGAAGAAAGAAAATTGAATGGCACAAATAATGAAAAAATGCAATAAGATGAATTTTCCACTGCGGATAAATTGTTCCGTCAATATCGAATGCAATCGCTTCAATTTCCCCAAGATTCTTTACGTTCACAAATCCCCCATCGCCTTAGCGTTTTATAATAGAATATTCAAAGCTAGCCTGTCCATCACCATCAGCAGGCGAAAATTCCCATTTCTGAATCTGAGCGGCAAGCTCCGACCTTACGGAAGCATCCAGCACCGCCGCAGGAGAAAACGAAACGCCTCCAAGAGGAACTGTTCCGTCCGCAAGAATTTTCAATGTAATTGTCACTTTCTTTGATGCGTCAATTTTATCCTTGTTTTTTATCTCAAATTCAGGTTTTTCAGGCTTTCTTAGAATTCTTGCAGTTCCGTCCGCCATTTTCATTGAAAATTTTCCGTCTTTATGATGGTTAACTTCCACAACCGCATCAATTCCGCTTGCAGCAGAATATGAATATTTTGTTTCTGAAATTTCTCCGAGCTGCGCAAGTGTTTCAGAAGAAGCGATCATTCCGGCGGAAGCGCTTTTTGTTTCTGAAGAAATTTTTCCGCCGCCGCCAGATTTTGTTCCGGCTGTGCCGCTAAGCGCAGAGGAACTGCTTATCTTCTGAACATTCTGCGCGTCAGAATTCCGGCCGGAAGAAGCAGAATTTGTGTTTTCTAAAAAATCCATGCTGTCCCAGTCAAAAGTTTTGCTTTTTGAAGAAGAATTCTGCTCGTTCAAAAGCTCGTCAACGGATTTTGTGTATTTTATCGTTGCCTTTTTTTGTTCAGAAGCAACAGGAGCTTCAGTTTTCGCATTGTTTTTTGAAGGCTCCTTTTTCACCGCGGAATTTGGCTGCGATTTTTGTTCTGACTGAACTTTTTTTACAGATTGCGCCGGCTTTTCAGCTTCTTTTTGCTTTGAAATTTCAGCAGTTTTCGGTTTTTCAATAATTTTCTGCTCAACTGGCGTTTTTTCTTCAACTTTTGCTTTCTCAACCGGAGCAAGCGTGATTTTTACAGTTTTATATTTTTTCCGGCTTATTCCTGGAGAAAAAGCAAGAATTATAAAAATGAAAATCCAAATCACGAGCGTCAGCAAAAGCGAAATCCGCATTGCCTGGCTTTGAGTCTTGTCTTTTGAGCAAATATTTATAATTTTTTCAACCCGAGTTTTTATCTGCATTATTTCTTATCAGTTGTCCGCAAATTTACAGAAGAATATCCTGACTGCCGCAGCACATCAAACAGCCTTACGATTGTGCCATTTGTAACCAAATCGTCGGCTTCTATTGTAACTGGAAATTCAGCTTTCTTTATTTTTTTTGTATCAAATTTTGAAAGCTCATCTCCAAGAGTTTTGAACGAAACTTTCTTGTCATTGAAGAAAAGATTGCCGTTTTTCTCGCAAGTTATTGTAATTCCCAAATTTGAAGTGCCTTCCGCAGTTGTGCTTTCCGGAAGGTTCAAATTTATTCCTGGCAAAACTGCAAAAGTCGTTGAAACCAGAAAGAAAATTATAAGCTGAAAAACAACGTCAATCATTGGAGTCATATCAACTGAGGCATTAATATTTTTTCGCCGTGCTCTTAACTTCATTATTCAACTCTTCCTGAAAGTTTTATGACAATGTTTGTAACATCTGATTCCATTTCTGCAATGCGCCGGTTCACTCTGCTTACAAAATAATTGTAGAAAATAACCGCCGGAATTGAAACCACAAGACCAGCCACTGTTGTTATTAGCGCCTCGCCGATTGCGCCAGCCAGCAAAGCAGGATCGCCCATCGTTCCGCCGGCTCCAAGAATTCCGAACGCCTTGATATTTCCAGTTACTGTTCCCAGAAGTCCGAGCAACGTTGAAATATTCGCAATTGTTCCAAGCGGAGTAAGAAGATGCTCAAAATCCGGTACAACCGCCGACATTTCAGCCTCAACAGTTTCCTTCAAATCTTTTTCCGGCCAGGAACGGCAGTCAAGCGCTTTTTTCACAACACGGGCTGTAGGAGTATCCGCTTCAGAACAACTGTTTTCCGCGGCAACATAATCAGCTTTTTTAATAGAATCTTTCAAATCATACATAAGTTTTATGTCACGTTTTTTTGTAACATAAAAATAATAACATCTTTCAACAATTATAAATGTCGCAAAAATTCCGCAAAGAATTATCGGCAGCATAAAAATACCGCCAGCTTTTAAAGCGCCAAACATAAAGTCTCCCTAAAAGAAAAATTTTACAAGCACAGCCGCCGTTCCGCTGCGCGAAATATATTCTCCGGCAAAATCCCTTTCTCCGCTTGTAATTAATTTTACAACATCATCCGCTGAAACCGCAAGCCTAACAGCAGGAGTTAGCCTAAAAAACATTTCAAAATCGATTTCCGGCATGTTGTCATAATCAGAATCAAGCGACATTCCGAATTTTCCGTTGAATCCGAACCTTGCTTTTTCATCCTGAAATGAAATATCCGCGCTCAAAAAATGGTTTGACTTGTTTGAAGGAACATCCGCCCAGTAAGATTTCCAGCCGGCGGACAAATTCATTTTTCCGAACCTTGCGCCGAAATTCGCATCTGTGTTGAACTGAGTCAATTCATCCTGAACAAAAATATACTGTCCGAAAAGCTCGCGCAAATCCTTTTTTGTTTTGTAATCCGGCATAAAAACACCGTTTCCAAGAGCAGTTTTGCGGAATTCGCCTTCAACAGACAAAGTGAAGCGGTCTTTTATCGGCAGAACCATTTTTGAGCTTCCAAACCAGTCGCTTGTTTCCTCCGGCAGAACCTGTGCCGCCGCAAAAAGATAATCTTTTTCAGAGCCGCATATTTTCGGGCGGAAAGAATCAAGTCCGCCTTTCACGCCGATTTTTATTTTCCGGGAAGAAATTGCCGACGCAAAGCTGAAATCAACACCAGCTTCAAACGGAATAACAGCCGAATTTCCGCCGATATGATTTCCAGCCACAACTCCAGCAGAAGAAAAAACTTCAACAACTTCATTTTTCCAGCCGAAATCAACAGAAAAATCGCCGCGGTTTGAAGTCCTTCCGTTTTCAAAGGAATCTTTTGTTCCGTATTCAAGCCCGTAAGCGGCGGACGCTTTCAGAGAAAATCCGCTGAAATTCCAGGAAAAATAAGCTTCCGGATCAAAATAAATCAATCCGACATTTTTTGCATAATCTTCTATTTTAACCGCAGGATTTCCTGTGATTGTTGAATAACGCTTGTACCAGTCGCCAGGCGCGGAAAAACCGAATTCCATTCCATGCGGAATTTCTTTTTGAAGCGCGAACGAGCCACCGAGATTTTCTTTTGTAACATTGCTTATGTTTTCAAATTTGTCCTGAAGTCCATTGTCCGAAGATTCAAAATATCCGCTGATGTCAATCTTCAAATTTTCAGTTTTAAAAACTTTATCCGCAGAAATAAAAGTATTTCTGTCTGAATAAGCTGAAGAAAGATTTCTGCCGGAATATCCGTTCGCCGACTCGTGCCCGAATTCCACAACAAAAGGATTGTTTCCAGTTTCGCGGTAGATTTTGAAATTTCCTGCGATAAAACCAGGAAATCCGCCGCCAGCCAGCCCTTCAACATAAATTGATTTTTCCGGAGAAGTTTTCAGGACTGAATCGCTGTTCAATGCGCCGGCCGCGGAAGTTTCGGGGAGCCTCGGAAGCAGATCCTGAATTTCCGAATCATCTGACGGCAAAACATCTGAAAAATCTGAAACAGCGCTTTTTCCCACTTTCGGAGCGCCGCCTGAAATTTCAGTTGAAACATCAGGAAGCGAAATTTCTTCCAAATCTTCGTTTTCTTCCTGGGCAAAAACAAGCCCGGCACAGAAAAAAACTGTAAAAACTGCAAAAAATATTTTATTTTTCTTCATATTTCATCCCTATTTTTGGTTTTTCAACTGATTTTCACAAAAATGCTAGTTATCGGTTCTAACATTTTTTGCCTGCCGGCTCGACGGATAAAGTTTTTTCAACTGGTCTGCCGTTGCGTTTGCATCGGATTTCATTCCTGCCGCCAAAAAAGCGTCATACGCGCCGTACATTGCTCCAGCAGAATCCTCATCTTTTCCGCAGCTTCTGTAGAATTTTGCGGATTTCAGGAACATTTCCGCGCTCTGCTTGTTTTTCTGCTGAATTTTATAAGCATTTCCAAGAATTTCCGCGTTCTGGGCAATGTACAAACTTTCTGAACCGTTTTTGTTGTTTTTTTCCTGAAGCGGAAGAATCTGCTCAGAAAGCCGAACCGCATCAAAAGTTGTATCAGGATTTTCAGCATACAAAAGCGCAAGCTCCGTTCCCGCCTTTCGTCCTTCCGGAGTTGAATTTCCGCCTGCATTTCTGTATTCAGTTTCCTTTTGAACGGTCGCCTCGTTTCTTCCAGACGCAAGTTTTTTCAGCTGCGCGGCAATTTCAGGAATTCCGTCCGCTTTTGCCTGCGAGCCATATTTTTCAAGCAGAAAATTTGCATTTTCCAAGGCATCCGAATATTTTCCTTCCGTCCTGTAAAGTGAAACCAAATTTTTCGCCGAATTATAAACGTACGTGCTTTCCGGAAATTTCTTTATCAAAGCCTGGTTCTGCAAAATCGCGCCTGAAGAATTTCCTGTTTTTTCCATGCAGTCAGCCGTGTAATACCATGCGGCTTCAGTAAATTTTCCGTTTCTGCATTTGTTCTTGTATTCAGAAAAACGCTCCAGCGCCGACTTAAAATCCTGAATTCCGTAAAAAATTTCGCCGCGCCGGTAAAAGGCTTCTTCAGCAAGCTCCTTGCCCGGGAATTTATTGAAAACTTCCAGATATTTTTGGTCAGCCAAAGCAAAATCTTTTTTCTTTTCGTAAATCTGGCCTAGCTGGTAAAGAGATTTCATTCCAAAATCTGTTTTTTGCGCTGAATATGGTGAAAGAATTTCCACCGCCTTGCCGAATTCCGCCGAATCTGTGAAAATTTCCGCAAGAAGAAGCACTGACTCTTCCTTGTTTTCCGTTGTTTTTGCAGACTCAACAGCTTTTTCAGCCATTTTTGCCGCATCGGAATATTTTTCCATCTGAACAGCAGCTTTTGCCGCCGTCATCTGGGCGTTCCACAAAAGCTCATGCGAAGGATAATCATTCACAAAGGAGCTCAAATTCACGAACGCTTCTTTTGTTTTTCCCTGCCGGTACTGTGAATAACCTTGGTAAAACATCGCGTACGAAATTTCCATCGCCTGCCCGAAATCTTTTCTGTCCGCGTTCTTTATAAATTCCGCGAAACTTTTTTCCGCATACGGCCAGCTTCTTGTATTGAACTGCGCAAGCCCAAGAATATATTTTCCTTCGTTCAAGCCGGATTTCGCCGCCTGAATCTGGGATTCCTTGTAGCGACCCGAAAGAATCAGCACTTTTGAATAGTCCAGTCTTTCCTGCGGCGTGATTTTTCCATTCAGTTCAAAAGAATGATAAACCGAAGCCGCTTCTTTCAGCTTTTGTCCGCGGGCAAGAGAAAGCGCATAAAGCCCCGGTTTTGCGGATTCCATCAGATTTTCCGCGGCGGAATAATCGCCGGTTTTGAAGTTTGCAAGCGCAAGATAAAATTTTGTCCGCTCATTTTCAGGATTTCCAAGAGGCGCGTATTTTTTCACGTCGTTCCAGTTTCCGCTGTAAGCTGAATATTTTGCCAGAAGGCTGTTGTAGTCGCGCAAATATTTCGGGTTTTCCATTTCAGCCTGAATTTTCTGTGCTTCAGCGAGCTGATTTTTTGCTTTTTCCGCCGAATTTTTAGTTATATTTTTTCCGGCAGTTATTTCAGCGCGGTACATTGCAATAAATTCACGAATTTCCGAGTCTGAATATTTTTCCGCCTCGTCAAAATATTCAGAAGCTTTTTTTAAATCGCCTTCAAAATACGCATCAGTTCCAATCCGGGCCCAAAATTCCGCAAGAAGTTCAGGCGAATCGCTCAAATTTTTCTGCGCCTCCTGAAGAACGCTTCCTGGCTCAAGCCCGACTTCTTTTTTATGCTCCGAGGAAACTTTGTACGCTTTTTTCAGCGCGTTCGCCGCAAGCGATTTTTCCCCGCTTTTTAAAACTTCGCAATAAAATTCATAAGCCTGCTTGTAATTTTTCAACTTGCCGCAAGCATCTCCGGCATATTCGGAAAGCGCATAGAAAACTGAGGAAGGCATTTTCTGCTTTTCAGCTTTTGAATAAAGGCTTAGCGTTTTTTTCGCATTTCCCGAATTATTGTACGAATCCGCAAGCTTTAAAAGCGCTGAATAATAATCCGAATCTGAATATTCCTCGCCGTTTTTCAAAACATACTCAAAATTTGCGGCGGCATTCTTAAAATCCGAAGTTTTATAGAAAACCACACCTGAATCAAAAACAGCGGCCGGAAAATATTTTCCTTTTCTGCCGGAAGAAACGCAATATTCGTGGTAAAGCCTGAGCGCCTCAGGATAATTTTTTTTATAGTCAAAAACTTTTGCAAGCCAGTATTTCGATGATTTTTTCAGCTCTGAATCTGAATCAAGCTTTTCCGCGGCGCAAAGAACATCGTACGCATCGTCAAAATTTCCAAGGCGCGCAAGACATTCGCCTTTGAGCGCAAGCGCCGAACCGACATACGCCGAATCCGGAAATTCCGCGCAAAGCCTGTCCGCGTACTGAACCGCTCCAGGATAAAATCCGCTGCTGTATGCAGAAGAAAGCTCATTGAAAATATAAACATCTGATTCCGCTGCAAAAAAGTCAAATGTAAAAAATGCAAATAAAATAGATAGAAATAACTTTTTCATATTGTTAAATAATAGTTTAGAAAATACCAAAAGTCTACGCAGGAAAGAAATCACTCCGCCGGATGAAATTCTTCCGCCGCATGAATTTTTACAAGAGAAACTGAATCAAGGCAGTAACGGCTGAAAAATTCTTCGAGCGACATCTGCGCGCCGTCCTTGAAAACAGCGCATTTAAATCTTTTCTGGCTGTCGAAATATGGAAAAAACGCGCAGCATTCATTGAAAATTTTAACTTCCGGCGACCTTCTGTCTGTTTCCCGGATTGCCCCGAAATAAAAAATCTGCGGATTTTCAGCTGCCAGAACATAAAGCAAAGATTTCAACATTCTTACAGAATATCCGTTGTTTTCAATATAACCCGAAGAATTCTCAATGCCTTTTTCCGTAAGTTCGGCGCAAAACGGCTCAATTGTAACATCCACGCCGGAATCCTTGTAAAGATAATTTCTTCCGGAACGAACAGAAACCACGCCGCTCGCAATATTCCTTATCCAGTCCAGCGAAAAAGAAACCGCATATTTTTCACTTAAAATTCCCTGAAATCCAGTTTCCTTGTATTCAACTGTCGGTTCCAGAAGCGGATCCCGTTTCAACCGCGCGCCTGCAAGAGGCTCAATTATTCCGTCCGCAATCCATTTTAAATATCCTGCGCCGGAAACTGAAATTTTACCTTCTTCGGAAGCATCAATTTTTCTGCTTTTTCCTGTTGAAATGTAAACCGGCTCGCCTTTGTCGTCATACATAGCATCATCTGCAAGAATTATATTTCCGCTTTTTTCCTGAAGAACCGCCGCCATCTGCTTTACTGAATGGTAATCGTCCGGCTGAATGCGCGCATATTTCCACGGAAGAGAATTCTGCGTCCAGCGCACAATCTGCTCAAAAGACGATGTGTAAAAACGTTCAAACGGAAGGCCTGTCGGAACACCTTTTGCCGCGTAACAGCCAAAAATCAGATAGTCGCAGTAAGCTGTGCGCCCGAAAGGCAGAAACTGAACAAAAACTTCACTGTCCGCGGAAAAATAATAGCGGATTCTCAGCGGCTTCCCAGATTTCTTGTCGCGCACAAGAATCCAGCCGCCGGGAGCATCGCCGGGATAAATATCCTGAACTTCAGTTGTTTTTCCTTTGTCTGAATAAACATCCACTTCAATCCGCGCATACGGAGCAACAAAAATATTGAACGAATCCTCTGTTTCTTCCAGACGAATCTGAAATTTCTGGCCGACACTATTTGTACGGATTTCCGGCCGGTTCATGCGGACATTCTGAAGAGGAGCTTCAAACCATGTTTCAACCAAATCTTTTCGAATTTCTGATGAATCCGGGACTCCAAAACTGTTGTAAAGCGCAAAAACCGGAAGAACGGCAATGCCCAGCAGAATTCCAAGAATCAGTTTTTTCATATTATCTCCGTAGTTTCCGCCAGAAAAACCTTAATCTTCGTTTTTCATCACAATTTCAGAAACAGTTTCAACATCTGATATTTCCAACGGCACATCGGCGCTGCTCACAGGTTCTGTGTCTGTAAAAGTTCCTGCGCCTTCAGCAAGTTTTACAACCGGCCGAGTTTTTGTTCCGTCAGGATTCACAATAACTCCGTCATCATTCTCATCTGGATGTCTTCCAGCCGGCGCATTTGAAAGAAGAAGCTTCAGCCGGTTCAGCTGGTTGACTTCAGAAGAACCTGGATCGTAGTCAATTGCAGAAATATTTGCGCCAGGGAATCTTCTGCGCAGCTCTTTTATCATGCCCTTTCCTGTAACATGGTTCGGAAGGCACGCAAAAGGCTGGACGCACGCAATGCTCGGGGCGCCCGAATGAATAAGCTCGACCATTTCAGCGGTAAGGAACCAGCCTTCACCGGTAATATTTCCAAGCTGAACAATATCGTCAACGCCTTTCATCAAGTCATAAATTGAGCTTGGCGGATCAAAACGTCTGCTTTCGCGGAGATATTTTTTCATCTTGCCGCGGTAAAGCTCCAGGAACCAGACCAGAAGCTTCGCGTTGCGCTCAGTTTTTTTCGGGAACGCAAGCTGCTCGTGGCGGAAAATGCCGGTCGAGAATGTATAAAAGAAGAAATCCGTTAAGTCCGGCATTACACATTCCGCGCCTTCACGCTCAATTGTTTCAACAATATTGTTGTTCGCCGTCGGGTGGAATTTCACAAGAATTTCGCCGACAACGCCAACTCTAGGCTTTTTTATAGGACGCAAAGGAAGATTGTCAAATTCCTTCACAATATTTTTCAGCATTTTGTGGTAGCCGTGGATTGAAAGCGACTGGACCTGTTTTTCCGCGTAGGCAGACCATTTTTCGTACAAGGCATTTGCGCTTCCAGGAACAGCTTCATACGGACGTGTTCTATAAAGCACACGCATCAAAAGATCTCCGGTAAGAATTGCCATAAGAAGCCTGTGAAGCAAAGTCGGAGTAACCTTGAAGCCAGGATTTGACTCGAAGGCCTGGGCGCTCAGCGAAATTACCGGAATATGTCCCCAGCCAGCATCATTCAGCGCACGGCGGATAAATCCGATATAGTTTGTGGCTCGGCAGCCGCCTCCAGTCTGTGTAATAATCAGAGAAACATGGTTCAAATCGTATTTTCCAGACTCAAGTGCAGAAATCATTTGTCCTGCAACCAAAATTGAAGGATAGCAAGCGTCGTTGTTCACGTATTTCAGGCCGGCTTCAACAGCTTTTGGATCAACTGCATCCAGAACAACAAAATTATAGCCTTCAGCCTGGAACGCTTTCTGCAGGATTCGGAAATGAATCGGCGACATCTGAGGTCCGATAATTGTGTGCGTATATTTCATTTCCTTTGTGAAAACCTGCCGCTGGTAAGCTGAAGAACGTTTCGGCGGCAATTTTCTGTGGTGGCGCTGGCGTTCTTTTACAGCCGCAATCAACGAGCGGATTCTTATTCTAACCGCGCCAAGGTTCGAGCCTTCATCAATTTTTATAAGCGTGTACATGCGATTTTTCGCGCGAAGAATCTCATCAACCTGGTCAGCAGTAACAGCATCAAGACCGCAGCCGAATGAAGTAAGCTGAACCAGCTCCAAATCCGGCATTTCACTTACAAACGAAGCGGCCCGGTACAAGCGGTTGTGGTAAACCCACTGGTCAATAATCCGCAGAGGTCGTTCAATTGAGCCGAGATGCGCAACAGAATCTTCTGTAAACACTGCAAGACCAAGCGCATTTATCATTTCAGGAATTCCGTGGTTGATTTCCGGGTCAAGATGATATGGACGTCCGGCAAGAACAATTCCATTTCCGCCGGCACGAATCATCTGCTCAAGAGCTTCCTCGCCTGCCTGCTGGCAATCCTGACGGTATTTTTCCTGTTCTTTCCAGGCCGCATCAACCGCATCTTTTATATTTTTTTCCGTAAGAGACGGGAATTTCGGCAGAAGCTCCTCGCAAAGACGTTCCTTCAGACGCTGCTTGTCATAAATCGGAAGGAAAGGATCCATGTATGTAATAGAAGAATCCTGCCGAAGCTCGTCGATATTGTTTCTTAGAACTTCAGGATAACTTGTTACAATCGGGCAGTTGTAATGATTTCCTGCGCCGGAATCTTCCTGCTTTTCATATGGCGCGCACGGATAGAAAATGAATTTCACTCCTCGCTGAAGAAGAGAAACAAGATGGCCGTGGCTTATTTTTCCCGGATAGCAGACTGACTCAGAAGGAATAGTTTCAATTCCTTTTTCATAAACTTTTTTAGAGGAACGCTGAGAAAGAACAACGCGGAACCCAAGCTTAGTGAAGAAAGTAAACCAAAGCGGATAATTCTCGTACATATTCAGAACGCGCGGAATTCCAACATCGCCCATAGGCGCATCCTCTGGTTTTAGCGGAACGTAGCCGAAAAGACGCTTGTATTTCCATTCAAAAAGGTTCGGCATTTTTTCGCCTACATCTTCAACTTTTGTATTCTTCTTGTTTGAAGCGTCAATTACATTTCCTTCAACTTCCAGTCCACGCTCACAGCGGTTTCCTGTGATGAATGTCCGGGTTTCTGTTCCAGTTGAAAATTTATTTATTGTCAAAAGGCAGTTGTTCTGGCATTTTCCGCAGCGGCGAAGCTCCAGGTCAACATGGAATTTTTCAAGCTCATCATAGGAAGCTATTCCTGAATGAAGCTCACGGCGCGGAGTTCCCGGCGCTTCATCCGGCTTCGGCGCGGTAAGGTCAACCCACTGGTCATAGGCAATAAGCGCCGAACCGTAGGCTCCCATAAGACCAGCAACATCAGGACGGAAAACTTCCACACCGGCAATTTTTTCAAACGCGCGGAGAATTGCGTCATTAAAGAAAGTTCCTCCCTGAACAACAACTTTTGTTCCAATATCGCTCGCCTTTCGGAGTTTTATTACTTTGAACAACGCATTTTTTATTACAGAATAAGAAAGTCCGGCCGCAATATCCGCAACCGAAGCGCCTTCCTTCTGCGCCTGCTTTACGCGGCTGTTCATAAAAACCGTGCACCGTGAGCCCAAGTCGACAGGTTTTTCAGCCATAAGAGCAATTTTTCCAAACTCTTTGACATCCATTCCCATTGTGTTCGCAAAATTGTCAAGGAAAGAGCCGCAGCCCGCAGAACAAGCCTCGTTCAGCTGAATCGAAGTGATTGCGCCGTCTTTCATGCGGAGGCACTTCATGTCCTGTCCGCCGATATCCAGAAGAAATTCAACGCCCGGAACAAAGAAATCTGCCGCCCTAAAATGGGCAATTGTTTCAACTTCGCCTGAATCAACACCGAACGCGGCTTGGAACAAAGCTTCGCCGTAGCCAGTTGAAACAGCGCGCGCAATATACACATCCTTCGGAAGCTTCTTGTAAAGTTCCTTCAGCATTTTCACCGCAAGCTCAACAGGATTTCCCATGTTGTGCGAATAAAAATCCCAGATTATTTCACCTTTCTGGTTTATAAGAACGGCTTTTGTTGTAGTGGAACCCGAATCAAGGCCAAGAAAAACAGGACCATGCGCATCCTCAAGACTTCCGCGCATAGCTTTTTCCTCTGAATGGCGCTTTCGGAATTCCTCCAGCTCGTTCGCATTCGTGAAAAGAGGCTCAAGCCGCTGAACTTCACTCAGCTCAGCGCCCACAAGATTGTTCAGGCTCGCCCTGAATTCTTTTACCGTTGGAAAGTGGAAATCCGACGCTCCATCGCCGTCAAACTTTCTTTCCGCGCTAAAAGCGCATCCAGCCGCAACAAAAAGCTGCGAATCATCTGGAACAATTATCTCATCATCCTTCAGTTTCAAAGTGTCAATAAAACGCTGGCGGAGCTGATCCATAAAATGAAGCGGGCCGCCCAAGAACGCAACGTGTCCGCGGATTGGCTTTCCGCACGCGAGTCCTGAAATTGTCTGGTTCACCACGGCCTGGTAAATTGAAGCCGCAATATCTTCCCTGCGCGCGCCTTCGTTTATAAGCGGCTGGATATCCGTTTTTGCAAAAACACCGCATCTGGCCGCAATCGGGTAAATCGTCTTGAAACCTTTGGCAAGCTCGTTCAGACCGGCGGCATCTGTTTCAAGAAGAGCCGCCATCTGGTCGATGAACGCTCCAGTTCCGCCGGCGCAAGTTCCGTTCATGCGCTGCTCTACGCCGCCTGTAAAATATGTAATCTTGGCATCTTCACCGCCAAGCTCAATAACAACATCTGTCTGAGGAATAATTTTTTTAACAGCAGTGGTAGCAGCTACAACTTCCTGAATAAAAGGCACATTCAGCCACTGAGAAACCGACAGTCCGCCCGAGCCAGTAACTTTTACAGTCAAAGGCTGATTTTCACCAAGCGGAAAACGGTCCGCAGCCTTGTCAAACGCCTGGGTCACCACGGAAATAATTGTGTTCCGGATGTCCGCGCGATGACGCTGGTAATCACCGTAAATCAGTTTGTCGTTGTCATCAATAATTGCAATTTTTACTGTTGTCGAGCCAATATCAATTCCAATTCTGATAGGAAGAATCTCACCGTCTGTCTTTTTTGTTTTTTCCATTAAATCATTCACCCTATTTCTATAAATAAAAGCCAATATATCTAGTAAAATATAAACGTGAAAAAACAAATTTGCAATGATTATATAGTTGAATTTCAACTTTCATTGAACAAAAACACCAACTTAGATAATATTATGCAAATGAACCAAATTAAGAAAAAATCTCTTGTAAAATCAGGCCTTGTGCTTTCACTTATGACATTCGCCTCACGGATTATGGGATTAATCCGTGAAATGACAAAAGCTGCGTTCCTTGGTACCAGCGCCTATGCCGACGCCTTTGGAATTGCGTTCATGATTCCAAATCTTTTCAGGCGGCTTTTTGCAGAAAACAGCATTTCCGTGGCGTTCATTCCAACTTTCCGCGGATACCTTGAAGAAGACAACTCCGACGCAAAGCACGCAGAAACCCAGCTTTTCATTTCATCAACGCTCACATTGGTTTCTTTTTTAACAGCGGTTGTAACAGTCCTGGGAATTCTGCTTTCACGATTCATTGTTCCGTTCTTCTTTAAATCTGATGCGGACGCGGCGATTCTTGCGGAAGCTTCTCTTCTTACAAAAATAATGTTTCCGTACCTGTTTGTTGTTTCAATCGCGGCGTTTTTTCAGGGAATTCTAAATGGATGCAATATTTTTGCGCCAAGCGGATTCACGCCGGTTCTTTTCAACGCAATTGTTGTGCTGATTACATATATTCTTACGCCGCAGCTGCCAAATCCAGACGGACTTCCGCAGGAAGCGCTGGCCGCGCGCGCAATGAGTTTCGGCGTTATCACCGGAGGCTGCTTCCAGGCGCTCTTTCAATGGCCGTTCGTAAAAAAAACCGGCTGGAAAACAACTTTGACCGGACTAAAAAACGCATTTTCAAACCCCGGAACAAAAAAAGTTGTTTCGCTGATTGTTCCGACCATAATCGGAATGGCGGCTTACCAGCTGAATGATGTTGTTTCAACAGCGCTCGCAGGAAACGTTGGAACCGGAACAGTTGCCTCCCTTCAGTATTCGCTGCGGCTTCAGGAGCTTATTCTGGGAATTTTCGCGGTTTCAATCGGAACAGTAATTCTTCCTGATTTAAGCGGACTTGCAAAAAAGCAGAAATGGGAAGAATTCAACAATATGCTTACCCAGGCAATAAAAATAATCGCGCTCATCTGCATTCCAGTAACATTTTACTCGCTTGTATGCGGAAAAGACTTGATTTCACTTGTATACAAAACAAAAAGCTTCAACGACGACTCTGTGGCAATGACTTTGAATGTTTTCCGCTTCCATATCGCGGGACTTTTCTTTATCGCTGTGAACAGAATTCTTAGCCCGGCATTCTACGCCCAGGGAAACACAAAACTTCCAACGCTGGCAGGAATAATCTGCTTCGGGGCAAACATTGCTTTGGCGGTTGCACTGGCATTTCCTTTGAAGGGAAACGGAATTGCGCTGGCACTTACGCTTGCGAGCGCAGTAAACACTTTGTTTCTCTTCATTTTTATGAAAAAACTGAACAGCATTGACGCTGCGGGAATCGCAAGAAAAATGGCAGTGTTCATAATCAGAATTATTGCATTCAGCCTTACAGCGGCTTGTCCGGTTTATTTCCTGCGGCCTTTGCTTCTGAACACATTCGCAGGACACAACAGATTTATTTCATTTGGAATTCCGGTGGCGCTCAGCGCGTTGGTTTTTGGTTTGATAGGAACCATTCTTCTTATTATATTTAAAGATGAAACTGCGGTCGCAATACTTTCAAAAATAAAAGGACGAATAAAAAAATAAAACTATGAAAGAATACACATCAAAAGAAATGAAAGAAATTTATTCAGGAAGGCGTGAAAAAATCATTGAATACCTGAAGAACAACAATACCGGAGCGGCTGTTTTTATAGACAGCGAAGCGCACCGTGAGCCTGCAATCCGGTATTTCACAGGACACACAAGCGATGCCGTGCTGGTTATTCTTCAAAACGGAGCTTCTGTTCTTATTCCGTGGGATGAAATTCTTGCAAAAAAAATTGCATTCTGCGACAAGGTTATTCCATACACAAAGTACAAAAATTCGGCAGTTGAAGCAGTAAAAGCAGTTCTAGCCGGCGCAAAAAACATAAAGAATTTCAAGGCAGAACTTTCACCTTCAACGTCGTACCCGGATTTCCTTGAATTTATTGAGGCGAACCCAAAGTGGGATATAATCTGCAAAAACGAAGGTGTCCACAAATACGCCGTTCAGCTTAGAACCATAAAAGATGAATACGAAATTGAATGCACAAAGGAAGCCGCACGAATCGGTGATCTTATTATTGATAAAATAGAAGAAAATATTCGCTCCGGAGAAATAAAAACTGAAACTGATGTCGCCCTTCTGATTGAAAAAGAGCTCCGGCTCAACGGATGCGAAAGAACCGGATTCGACACGCTTGCCGCCGGACCTGCAAGAAGCTGGGCAATCCACGCATTTCCAGGATACACAAACGGCGAATGGCCGGGAAACGGACTTTCAATTCTTGATTTCGGAGTTGTCTACAACGGCTATACTTCTGACACAACATTGACCATTGCAAAAGGCGAAATTTCACCAGAACAGGAAAAACTGCTTGAACTTGTGCAGAAAGCGGCAGACGAATGCCTTAGGCTTTACAAAAAGGATGTTCCTGTAAAAGACGCATGCGAACTGGCTGAAAAAATATTCGCCAAAGAAAAACGAAAAATGCCGCATACGCTCGGACACGGAATCGGGCTCGAAATCCATGAATTTCCGCGCGTAAGCACAAAAATGCCGGCAGACGTAACGTTCCAGCCCGGAATGATAATCACTCTTGAGCCAGGACTTTACGACGAAAAACTCGGCGGAGTGCGACTTGAAAACGACGTTCTAATAACTGAATCCGGAAATGAAGTTATAACACATTCCCGGATTATCAGGATTTAGAAGCTTTACGAAAGTTTGTCTATAACTTCTTCCGCAGCCACAATAAGAGATTTTGAAAGATTCTTGTCTTCAAGATAGAAGGTAAGACTTTCCATATCTTTTAAAACGTTCACAATATCTGGACGGTTGCTTCCGTTGATGGCAGTTTCCATGCTGTCAATAGGAAGATTGTGCTTTCTGCGGATTTCAGAGGCCGCCCTTAAAAGTCCGGGGCGCCCCGAAAGACGCGCGATTATGTAGTCCAGAAGAAGCCTTACCCTTCCTGCAAGAAATTTTGCGCGCTGCTCAAACGGAAGAAGCTCGCCGAACTGGCGAAGCCGCTTGAACAAGTCTATTTCCTTCTGGAATTTTGCGGCATCCTCGTTGTTTCCAATCAGAGGAGTTAGTTTTGGAAGAATTTCGCTTACCTGGCCGACAAGATTTTCATAGGCGTTTTCCGCTTTTTCCTCGCCGGACTTAGTTTCCTCAGAATCCTGAGTTTCATCTTCCTCAGGCGATTCTGTTTCATCCGAAGAAATGTTTTTTTCCTCATCACTAGATTTTTCTTGATTTTCCGGCTTTTCTGTTTTTTCAGATTTTTCCGGCGCGGATTCAGTTTTCAAGCCAGAATCTCTGGATTCAGTTTTATCAGACGGCGCAATTTTTTCCGGCGAAACAGGTTCATTTTCCACGGAAGGCTCTTCCGCAATTTCGTCCGCGGTCGGCAAAGAAATTTCCTCATCGCTTTTGTCGCTGCTCACGCCGCTGTTTTCTGAAGTTTCCGCGCTTTCAGCATTTCCGGCAGATTTTTCAGAAGTTCCGCATTTTTCAGCTTCAGTTTCCGAAGGCTCCGCAATTTCAGGCGTTTCCAGCTCTTCTTCATTTTCCGAAATTTCCGAATCTGCGGAATCAAGCTCATTCCCAGTTTTTTCAGAATCCTCGAAAAGCGCGTTCTCGTCATCAAGTTTCAGGACATCAGTTTTGTTTTCCGCTTTAAGCCCTTCTGTCAAATCGTCCGAAGAATCTTCCGCAGCGGCAGTTTCCGCCGGTTTTTCTTCTGAAAGAACAGGTTTTTCTTCACTTGAAGCCGAATTTTCATCATCGCCGAAACCAAATTCGTCAAGGGAAACTTCCTGAGAGCCAGAAATCTCCTGGTTTTCAGGCTCTTTTTCTTCCGAAGCAGATTTTTCAGAGTCAATTTTGCTACCGATTTCCTTCGCAAGTTTTCCCGCAAGAAAATTGTTCGGGTCAAAAGCGACCGCCGTTGAAAAATCGTCCAGCGCCTCCGCCGGATTTCCCAGCTTCTCATCAATCTGGCCGAGCAAAAGCCAGGCCGGAACATTTTTCATATTTCCGTCGATGAACGCCTTTACTTTTTCCTTTGCGGAAGAAAAATCGCCTTTCTGAAAAAATCTTGACGCATACGAATACAAGAACGCCTCGTAGTCCGGGTCAATTGTCTTGATTTTTGAAGCGAATTTTTCCGCGGAATCAATTTTTCCAATCAAAATGCTGTACTGGCCAGCCAAATCCAGAGCCTCGCAGTCATTTTTTTTCTGCGCGCCAATCTGACGGATAACAGCCGCCGCCTCAGCATATTTTTCAGCGGTAAGATAGATTGAAGCCGCAGCTTTCTTGATTTTCTCGTCGTCCGGGATTATTTTTTCCGCATTTTTTATTGTTGAAACCGACTCTTCTTTTTTTCCGAGCTTTTCGAACGCTTCCGCAAGGCTTTTCAAAGTTTCTGCGTTTCCAGACATCAGCCTGTTCGCAATTTCAAACGAGCTGGCCGCCTTTTCAAAATTGCTCTGGCGCATAAGAATCTGCCCCATCTGGGCGTAAAGCTCAGCGTCCTGCGGATGAAGCCCGATTGCATTCTGCACAAGCTCGCCGGCAAGCTTGGTTTTCCGGTGCGCAAGAAGAAGTTTCGCGTACGCAACAACTGCCTCCTGCCAGCCCGGCTTTGCCCTTAGCGCCGCCTCATACGCCTGGATTGCGGAAGTATCATCGTGAAGAGCCTCAAAACTTTTCGCAAGGTTGAACTGAAGAATCGGATGGTTCGGATCAACCTGAAGCCCGCGCCTGTAAGACGCAACGGCCTTCTCGTGGTTATTCTGCGCGGCGTATATTGTTCCAAGATGGTTGTAAGCCAGAACATCCGTTGGATTCGCCGCGATTACATTCTCAAAACATTCAACAGCGTCCGTGTAGTCGCCCATCAGCTTGTATGTAAACCCAAGATTGTAGTTCACCTGGGCAGGATTTATCTTCGTTTCCAGCGCTTTCTGCAGAATATCGATTGACTCCTGGTATTTTCCCATGCGCCGGTAAATTCCGCCCATGCTGTTCATCGCCTCAAAATCGTCCGGGTAGAAACTAAGAATCTGCTGAAAATACGGAAGCGCCTTCTCGTCGTCATTGTTCTTCATATAAAGATTTCCGAGCGTCGTCAAATAGTCGATATTTTTCACATCGTCATGAAGAAGAGACTTGTACAGTCTTATAGCAAGGTTGAAATCCCTTGAAATCACCGCGTTTTTCGCTCTTCTTAACACAATCTGTTTGTCATCCATAAAAACCTCTCTTTGAAGTTCACTTCAGTTTCTCTGATTATCTTTTCCGCTCAGGACGCGCGTAAACTTCCTTTGAAAGCGCCCCGCAAATCCGTTCATCCAGCTTTGAATAGGCAGCCACCGCAAAATAGTAAATTTCGCCGTTTTTCAAGCCCGTCAAAGTTGCGCTCGTAACATTTCCAACATTGATTGGCGAAGCCCCTTGCACTGCGGCACGCCCCAGATATTCACCAGGACGGTTTCCATAATAAATATAATATCCGCCGGCAGAATCATCAACAGAGTAGCTCCACGTTAAAGTAACCTGACCGTCGCCTTTCTCCGCGGAAATTCTGTAAGGCGGAAACGGTTCAGGCAAAGTTGTGTACTCAACGCTTATTTCCGTTACAGAAGGAGTTGTCATTCCGCCGCCATCCGGAAAAAGCTCCGCCGCAACCTGAAAATACAAGCCGCTCAGGTTTTCAATTTCCTGGCCGGGAACAACCGGAACCCATTCAGGGAAATCTTCCGTCCAGTTGAAGTAGTTTTCCCCGGCGCGAACATAAAGATTCACTTCTGTCTGCTCTGGCTCGGAAAGCTCCGCATCGACCTTGTTTATAATCGTTCCCTGCTTTGCAAGAACCGGAACAGACTCAAAACGTCCGCCGCTTGTCCTATAGCGTTCAGGAAGACCAATCCGCGAATTTGAAGAAGCTTCCTCCTGCGCAAGATTTGTAAAGCTCCGCAAAATCCTGAAGTCATCAAGCAGCCCCGCGTATGAAGGAACTATGTGCAAATCCGCAGGAACTCCCATCACCGCTGTATAGACAGTTCCGCCCTCGTGTCCGGTGTCAGTAAGATATTTTATGTCCTCCAGCTGGCCGTCAATTCTGTACTCAAGAATTCCAGTTTCTTCTTCAAAGGAAATGCGGTGATAGCTCCACTGGTTCGGAATAATTGTCCTTGAAGAAGAAAGCGAAACATCACCGCCGTTGGCGCTGTATCCTTCAAAAATATTGGAAAAAAGCGTTGTAATCCTGTTTTTATAGAAAGAAGTTGAAATCAGCTGATACACAACCTGCCCGCCAATGTTCTTTGAGGAACGCCAGCTCAGCAGAACCTCGCCGTTTTCAACCGCTGAAGGACAAATCCAGAAATCAATAGAAAACGAGCCGGCCGGCCCTTCCGAGCCAAAAAGAGAAGTTTTATCGCCGCGAAGCTCAATTCCGCCCCGTCCGCGGCTTAAAGCAGATTTTTTCCCGGCGACAGATTTTTTTGACGGAAAAACACCGCTCTTCACAACCTCATACTTTCCGGTTTCGTCATAAATTTCCGCGCCCTCAAGATTAATCAGGCAGTCCGTTGAACTGTCAGGTCTAAGAGAATTTGTCTCAAGCTCCAGACATTCCTGCCCGAAACGTCCTTTCCCGGTTGTGATTCCGTTCCGGAAATTTATTTCATTCCAGCCCTTTTTTCCGCCGAATTCATAAATTTCCGCGGAAACAGAAGCCGCTCCAAAAAAGAACAAGCCAATCGAAAGAAAAACGAATAGAACTGCGGTATTTTTTGATATATAATTGCTTTTGTTATATGTACAGAGAAATTCTTCACGAAACTGCATTAAAAGCACCTTCCTCCAGCGGCGTCTACATGTGGAGAAATCCCCAGGACACCGTTATTTATGTTGGAAAAGCCAAGAACCTAAAGAACAGGCTGACTTCCTATTTTTCCGGCAAAAAAGACATCAAGACAAGGCTGCTTATTTCAAGCGCGAAAAGCATTGAGTACATCACAACCGCAAACGAATACGAAGCTTTTCTTCTTGAAAACAATCTCATCAAGAAATACACGCCGAAATACAACATCAACCTAAAAGACGGAAAATCATATCCGGTTTTAAGAATCACCCGCGAAGATTTTCCACGGCTTTTCAAAACCAGAAACATTCTTCACGACGGCTCGACATATTTCGGCCCGTATCCAGACGCATCCGCGCTAGACACGTTCATAGACACTCTTTATCAAATCTATCCGCTGCGGCACTGCAAGAAATTTGCGGCAAGAGAATCTCCCTGCCTTTACTACCACATGGGACAGTGCAAAGCGCCCTGCTGCGGAAAAATTTCAAAAGAATCCTACAATGAATTTTTCGGAGAAATCCGCGATCTTCTTAAGGAAAACGGAAGCAAAACAACCGAAAAACTCACCGCAAAAATGAAAGAAGCCGCAAGCCAGCTGAATTTTGAAAAAGCCGCCAGACTCAGGGACGGACTCCGCGCGCTGATGGTCATGCAGAACCAGAACATTGTTGAAAGTTTCGACGCAGAAGACCGCGATTATCTGGCATGGCACCGAGAAGGCGAGCTTGTAAGCTTCACCGTGCTGAAAATCCGCGGAGGAAAACTTCTTGGGCGCGACAATTACCGCGTGCAGAGCCTTAACGAGAATGACGAGCTGCTCGCCGAATTCATGGGCGCCTACTACAGCACAAAAGAAGAAATTCCGCCGAAAATCTACGTTCCAACGCAGGACGGACTGAACATAATCTCTGAATGGATAAAAAACCAGTTCAACGCGTCTCCGCAGATAATCCTTGTAAACGATGAAATTGAGAACGCGCCGCGGCATAAAGCCGCAATGAACATGGCGGCGGAAAACGCGAAAGAAGACATCATAAGAAGAATGCGCGAGCGCGGCGACATTCCGGCTCTTGAAGAGCTGAAGGAAATTCTGGGGCTGAAAAAACTTCCAGTCCGCATAGAAGGCTTCGACATCGCCCATATCGGCGGAAAATTCCCTGTCGCATCGCTCATAAGCTTCTACAACGGAAACCCGGACAAGAAAAACTACCGCTACTTCAGGCTGAAAACCACGGACGGCTACATAGACGACTTCCAGTCAATGCGCGAAGCCACAAGCCGACGCTACACAAGGCTTCTGAACGAGCAGGCAGATCTTCCCGACCTGATTCTTATAGACGGAGGAATCGGGCAGGTAAACGCAGTTGACCAGGTGCTGAAATCGCTGAACCTCGACATTCCGATAGCCGGCCTTGCAAAGCGCGACGAAGAAATCTGGAGGCCATACGCGGAAAAGCCGCTCTGCCTTCCAAAGAGAAGCGATGCTCTCCGGCTACTGCAGAGAGTCCGCGATGAAACACACCGGTTCGCAACCAGCCGGAACCAGAAGCTCAGGACAAAGGAAAATACCGTGAGCATATTCCTTGAAATTCCTGGAATCGGAGAAAAAAGAGCCCGGACGCTCACAAAGACATTCACCACGCTGGAAAACATGTGTGCCGCGGACGAAAGCGCGGTTGCCCAGGCACTTCACGTGCGCGCTGACGAAGCCACAGAAATCATTCTGGCAGCGAAACGCCTTCTTGAAAAACGGAACGCCCGGAAGGAAGAGCAGATGAAGTCCCTGAAATCCGCCGGAACAACCTGGCAGAAAGCCGCCGATGCCCAGTACATCGACGACCTTGCCGGAGCCGCCCTGCTTGCGGCAGAAGAGCCTCCAGAATTCAGCTCTGAAATAAACAAGGCGAAATAAGCTGAAGAAACCTATTCAGCGTAAATCGGCTCAAAGTCTTCCGCAGGATGTCCGCAGAGAGGACACTCAAAATCCTCCGGAAGCTCCGGATTCATATACTCGTAGCCGCAAATCTTGCAGCGCCAGCCGATGATTTTCTTTTCAGGCTTCACATCGGGCTTCGGTTTCACCCGGATCTGGTAATCGGCGTAGGTAAGCGGAGGATTCTTGCCGGCAACAAAGGCATCCTGAACTTCCGCAACAAAAAGAGTGTGCGTGCCCAAGTCCATGCTTGAAAGAACTTTGCATTTCAGAACCGAACATACCGGCCCTTTTATGTACGGGCAATCGTTTGAATCTGTTTCATGCGCAAAGTCCGCAAACTTGTCCACATCCCGGCCGCTCTGCATTCCAAAGTGCTTTATCAAATCAAATGTGCAGGTGCTGTCCAGAACTGAAAAGCTGAACACGCCGGAAGATTTTATCATCTGGCAAGTAAGATTTTGATTCAGCACCGAGATTGCAATCCTTACCGGGCTGCTTGCAACCTGAATGCAAGTGTTTGTTATGCAGGCGTTCAGTTTTCCGCCGTCACAACTTCCAAGAACAAAAACTCCGTAAGAAATGTTGTACAATGCTTTGCTGTCCATAGGCTCTCCTTGAAATTTTATTTAGCCTTAATGTCGATTTTTTTTGCAAATTGTGAAAGAACGCTTTCGGCATATTTCCAATTTGCTCAGATGGATTTGGCTCGCGCTTCACTTGTACTAATTCGGGTGCTCCGCACTTTAATTAATTCAATCGCCAAAAATCTTCACAAATTGCAAATCTGCCTGCGCTTTTATTCTTTTCACAAAAAACTCGACATTCAGGCTATCTACTTTGAATTTACTTGCAGAAAACGGATTCCGTCAAACAAAAAATGTGTGCTATATTTATACAGGCTGAAATTTGAGTTTTGCAGAATATTCTGAAAATTGAAAGCCCGGAGACGGAGAAGGCCCGCCGAAGTCAATTTGCACTTTTTTGGCGTTTAGCCATAAAAAAATCTTGAAGTGGCGCGAAGCAGAACGAAAGATTTTTCCAAAAAAAAGTTCAACTCTTGACTTCCAGGCGGGATTCGCAGACGCAGGACTTTCAATGCGCAGGAAATAAAAACTCAAAATTCAGACTGTATAAAAACTGGAGCAACTATGAATAACTTGACAATCCGCGAGGCTAAAAAAGAAGATATAGGCGCGCTTAGAGAACTGATTATGGGGCTCGCCCAGCACGAGCGGCGCCCCCAGGACGTTATCGGTTCAAACGAAAAGATGATTTACTGGCTTTTTGAACGGAAAATCGCGACTGCGCTGCTTGCGGAATCAGACGGAAAAGCCGTTGGCTACGCAATTTATTACCCGACATACGGCTCATACGCGGCGCGCGGAAAAATACACCTTGAAGATATTTTCATAAAACCGGAATTCCGCGGAAAAGGATTCGGCTCAAAACTTCTTTCATTCATCTGCAAATCGGTTATGGAACAAGGATTTTCCGCAATGGAATGGAGCGCGCTGGATTTCAACGTGAACTCAATTGAATACTACATCAAGCTCGGCGCAGAAAAAGAAAACGGCAGAACTTACTTCGACTTTTCAGAAGAAAATATGAAAAAACTCGCAGCACTCTAGCCGCCGCAATAATTTTTTCCGCCCACCTTTAATGAATTCCCCCTTTCCTGTATATTATTTGCAGTGAATACTGGGTTTTTTATTAATCTTTAAGCATTGAAAAGTTGAAGGCGGAAAATTCGCCGGAAGTTTTTTTCAATACCTATAAAAGACGCGGAATTCATTCTTTCATTCTATTTAAATATGCTGATTTATAGAGGTTGCTTTTATGAACTGTGATTTTATCAAAAAACTTGCGATTCCATCAGAAATAAAGGAAATGTTTCCTGTTACACCGGAAATGGAAAAAACTGTCGCAGAGCGGCAGAAACAGATTGAATCAATTTTTGAAGGAAAGGACAACCGCAAGCTTCTTATTATCGGGCCTTGCTCCGCAGACAACGAGGACAGCGTTCTTGACTACATTTCACGACTTGTGAAAGTCCAGGAAAAAGTAAAGGACAAGATTTTCATAATTCCACGAATTTACACAAACAAGCCGCGAACAACCGGCGAAGGCTACAAGGGAATGCTTCACCAGCCAGACCCAACAGAAAAGCCTGACCTTGTGAAAGGAATCATCGCGACACGTCATATGCATATGCGCGCGCTGAAGGAAACTGGATTTTCATGCGCAGACGAAATGCTCTACCCGGAAAACTACAAGTATCTGGATGACATTCTAGCGTATGTCGCAATCGGAGCGCGTTCCGTTGAAGACCAGCAGCACCGGCTTGTGGCTAGCGCAATCAATGTTCCGGTCGGAATGAAGAACCCGACTTCCGGCGACTATTCTGTAATGATGAACGCAATCCACGCGGCGCAGGGACGGCATATGTTCATCTACCGCGGCTGGGAAGTCCACTCGCATGGAAACGAGCATTGCCACGCGATTCTGCGCGGATACACAAACAAAATGGGAAAATCACGCCCGAACTACCACTACGAAGATATAATCCGGCTTTGCGATGCCTACGAGGCAAATCCTGAGCTGAAAAATCCTTCTGTAATTGTTGACTGCAACCACGCGAACTCCGCGAAAAATCCTCTTGAACAGCCTCGCATTGTAAACGACGTGCTGAATTCAGCGAAACACAGCGAGCGGATTGCAAAACTCGTAAAAGGCTTCATGGTTGAAAGCTACATTGAGGACGGAAACCAGAAACCGGGCGGAGGATGCTACGGAAAATCAATCACAGATGCGTGCCTTGGCTGGGAAAAAACAGAAAAAATGATTTACAGCATTGCGGAAGCCTTGTAAAAACTGAACTCAGGACAGGGAGATTAAAATATGGAAAAAATTGTTTTCAGCAATCCTTTTGTGATTATTTTCACAGCGGGAACGATTCTTAGCTTTATAGCGGAACATTTTCTTGAATTCATTGACTGGCGGGCGCGTGTAAAAAACGGCGGAAAAATCCCGGAGGAAATAAAAGATTTTCCGGAAAGCTCTGTTTTCGACACAAAAAAACTTGCTTCAATCAATGCGTATGAGAACGCAAAATATTTTTTCTGGATTCCGAGCTCCCTGGCCTCAGTGTTTCTGACACTGATTCTTGTTTTTTCAGGATTTTATCCATGGCTTTTCAACGTTGTCTGCCGGTTCACAGGATTTCCAAGCGGATTCTGGTCAACTTACTTTTGCGCGTTCGCATTTCAGCTTCTTGCAGGACTTCCAGAAAGAATTCTGGATATTCCGTTCGACCTTCTAAAGGAATTCAAGATTGAAAAAATGTTCGGCTTTTCAAAAATGACGCTGAAACTTTGGATTGAAGACGAGATCAAAGGAATTGCGACATCGCTTGTGCTTTCAGCAATTCTTCTTGCCGCGATGATTGGAATTCTTGTTGCTTTTCCGCACGGCTGGTGGATTTTCCTTACCGTTGTTATTTTCGCATTCACTTTTGTGATGCAGATTCTTTATCCGCTGGTCATTGCGCCGATTTTCAACAAATTCACTCCGCTTGAAGACGGCGAGCTGAAGACAAAAATCACTGCGCTCATGCAGAACCTTGGATTCAAATCTTCGGGAATTTTTGTCATGGACGCATCAAAAAGAAGCGGACATTCCAACGCGTATTTCGGCGGATTCGGAAAATCAAAGCGCATTGTGCTTTACGACACGCTCATAAAGCAGCTTACAACCGATGAGCTTGTCGCAGTTCTTGGACACGAGCTCGGACACTACAAGCTTCACCATATTGTCCGCCGCTTCTGCGTTATGATTCCTGTTGAATTTGTGCTTATGTTCGTTCTGTACAAAATCGCGCAGGCGACTTCAATTTACACTGGATTCGGATTCGCGCTTACCGGAATAAAAGTTGAATCCGTGCAGTTCATCGGGCTTTTCCTTGCAAATATCGTGGCCGGCTCAGTTTCCGAGATTTTTTCACCGCTGCTCAATTTTTCCAGCAGAAAAGACGAATTCGCCGCAGACAAATTTTCGGCAGAACTTACAAAGCACCCGGAACACCTTGTTTCTGCGCTGATAAAACTGAACAGCGAAAATATGACGGAGCTTTTTCCGCCGAAAATTTATGTCGCATGGAACTACAACCATCCAACGCTGGTGGAACGCGCCGGCGCGCTTAAAAAACTTATGGAAAAACAGAACTGATTTTCCGCATTTTCCGCGCGGCAGAATTCATTTTTCTTCTATATAAAAATATTCAAGGCCGTCCTGAGTTTTTTTAAGAACCGCCTTGGCTCTTTCATAGCAAAGCTCGGCAATGTCATTGAATTTGCCGGGCTTTTCAATTTTTTCAGGCTTCTGCACAAGAATGCAGCTCCTTGCGCCGCCGTCAAGCAGGTTCTGAGCCACAGCCGCTTCCAAGGTGGAGCCGCTTCCTGCAAAAAAATCCATAATTGTTATGTCTTTCGGCATATTCACAATCTGGATAAAATGCTGAATCAAATTCACTGGTTTCGGGTTGTCAAAAGCCTTTTTTTCACCAAGAAGAGAATCCAGATGGTTCTGCGCTTCCCTTGTGCTTTCCGCGCAGTCAACAATATTTTTTGGAATTATTTCAACAGTTTCGCCGTTAAAAACTTTTTTCCGCGGAACATTTGAAAAATCAGGCGCTTTTCCCCAGTAAATTTTGTCTTCCTTTATCAGCCGCGCCATTTCATCTTTCGTAACAAGCCATTGACGCCGCCAGTGCTTTCCGCCCGGAGAAACAATTTCATAGAAATTCGGATTTTTTTCGCTTGAACGTTTCTCGTCAAAACTTATGCTTCCAGAAAACCAGTTGCCGCGCCGGTCGTTGTCAACATTTTTTTCCGCCCAGGAAGTTTTTTCAAAGTCGGAAAATGCATTCAGTTTCTTTTTGTTCTTCGCATAGCACAAATTCGACTGCTGCATCGTGCGGCTCCAGCTGTCTTTTTTTCCTTTTCCGTGCAGCCACATAAAATCGTTCACGAAATTTTCCGCCCCGAAAACCTGGTCGCACAAAAGCTTCAGAACATGAACCTGCTCCTGCCCGATTGCAATAAAAATGCATCCGGAATCTTTCAGAAGAGATT
This sequence comes from Treponema sp., assembly GCA_050873685.1. Classification (GTDB taxonomy): domain Bacteria; phylum Spirochaetota; class Spirochaetia; order Treponematales; family Treponemataceae; genus Treponema_D. Next base: position 65,278 of record JBNMJH010000006.1, on the reverse strand, counting down.
TTGCGGCGGAAAGCCTCCTGCTCATAAAGCTGAGCCACTCGTCGGTTTTTCGGCTATCGTTGTAGGTGAATTTCTTTCCGGTATTGTAAGGCGGGTCCGTATAAATAAAATCAATTTTTTCCTTGTAAGCTGAAAGAAGCAGCTTCAGCGCCGGATAATTGTCGCCTTCAATAAATTTGTGGAAAATTCTGCCTTCTGAATTTGCTGAATTCTTTGCCTGCGAGAAATCTATTGACTTTGAATCATCTTTTTTCAGGAAAAAATGCTCGGAAAAATCCCCGGCATCCGCTTTTTCCAGAAAATCTGTCCATGAAATTGAAAAACTCATTTTTACAGTATATTATAATTTTATGAAAAAAAAGGCGATTCTTTACACATCCAATTTTGAAAAACTTGCGACTTTAGCGCAATATTTAGTTCACGACGACTGGGAAATTCTTTCCGCAGGCGAAACAGCAAAATTTCTTGCAGAAAACAATATTCCGTGCACATACACAAAACAGCTTGAGCACAACGCAAATTCAGATGACAGTTTCATAAATTTAATTCACATGGTTCTTGCCGCGGGAAGAAATCTTCTTGCAAGCTCCTTTTCAACAGAATCGGTTGTGAATCTTGTGTGCATGAGCGCCGAACCTCAGTTCCACAAGCTGAATGATTTTCTTGAAGTTGACAAGGCTGACAACTGCATTAATTTCACAACAACAACGCTTCTTTCGGCGGCGGCAAAAAATTATATGAATGTAGTTGTACTTTGCGATCCGGAAGATTACCAGGACGCGATTATCCAGATGAAAAACGACAGCATTTCAAATGACTTCCGCCTTTATCTTGCCTCAAAAGTTCTGAACCAGATTTCCGCAAGCAACGCGGCGAATTCGCTTTCTGTTTCTGAAGGATTGAACTTGAAGCCACTTCCGCCTTTCTTCATGGTTCCTTTCAAATTTTCCGGGAAACTTCACCACGGCTCGAACAACCACCAGAACGGCTATTTGTACTCCCTGAATGACAAGACCGGCGCGCTTTCCGGAATGAAGAAAATTCAGGGAAAAGAAATGAATCTAAATCTTTACGAAAACTGTTTCGCCGCCTGGAAAGCGATAAGCATTTTCACAAGGATTTTAAAAAGTCCATTCACTGTAGACAGCGTTGACTGCAACAATTATCCTTTCACAACACAGTTCACGCCGGCGGCAAGCTACGTCTTCACAATCGGAATAAAAAACTCGAACCCAATCGGCGCGGCTTTGGGCGGAACGCTTCTTGAATCATTCAGAAAAACTTATTCCTGCGAGCCGGACTCTTTCAACGGCTCAACTTTTGGATGCAGCTCAATTGTAGACGAGGCAGCGGCCCGAGAGCTTGTAAAAATTGATTTACGCGCAATTATCGCCCCGGACTTTACAAAAGAAGCGAAGGAAATTTTCTCCGAGAAGAAAGATATGCGCCTCGTGATTGCCTCGCGTTTCATCAGCGACTACTACGAAATCGCGCCAATCGACGGCGGTTTCATGCTTCAGGAGCCGGATTCAAAAATGTTCACAAAGCTCAGTGTTGTGACTCAAAAGCGGCCGACACAGGCGCAGGTTGACTCAATGGCGTTCGGAATGCTTATTGCGATGATATGCAAGTCGGACGCGGCTGTTGTTGTGAACGATTTTTCAACCGTTGGAATTTCCGCCGGAAACACAAGCCGGAAAAGAGCAGTGCGTTACGCGCTTCAGGATGCCGGTGAATATTTTGAAATTAACCAGAATAATAATCTAATAAGTAAAGACCGAAATTCCGAAATTTTAATAAGCGATTCTGTTATTTATTTTGACGAATACGCAAAAAAACTTGCTGATGTTGGAATCAAGGCAATCATTCAGACTGGCGGCGTTGACTGCGATTCAGAATTTATTCAGTATTGCAATGAACACGACATTTCCATGATTTTTACCGGAATTCAGCATTTGTCAGTTTAAATTCAGACTAAAAATATTCATGAGGATTCTATGCTTTATTACCTTGGTGCTTACCTTCAAAAATTTTTCGGGCCGGCGCGGTTGTTTCAGTCCTATGCAGTTTTGATAATTCTTGCCTTGTACAGCGGTTTTTTTATTATGTACAAATTCCTTCCGAAATTTTACAACGTTCTTCCGCATGACCGCGGCCGGGAATTCACGCTGACTGCAGAAGCCGCAAAAGGAAAGCCGACCGGCGCTGGAGTTGTTTTTATTACGGCGTTTGCGCTTCTGTGCGTTGTTTTTGTTCCAATGGGATGGCAGCAGTACGGAATTCTTCTGCTTACATGGATTACAATGCTGACCGGATTTCTGGATGACAAAAGCATTTCCAGCTGGGGCGAATATCTGAAAGGCGCGCTCGACCTGATAATCAGCATTGCGGCTTCGGTTCTTCTATATTATATTGCGAAAAAACAGTCCGCGGATGGAACTGTTTATTTCTGGCTGCCGTTTGTTTCTCATCTTATAGCAGTGAATCCAATCGTTTATGTGCTGATTGGCGTGGTTCTTCTGTGGGCTTCAATCAACACAACAAACTGCACAGATGGAGTTGACGGTCTTAGCGGAACTTTGGTTCTGATTGCGCTTATTACAATGGGAATTATTTTCTATTTTATTCTTGGCCACGTTGATATTTCAAAATATCTTCTTGTTCCTAATCTTGCAGACGGAGCCAAATGGGCGGTAATGGCGTTTGCGCTCGCGGGCGTTCTAACAGGATATTTGTGGCACAACGCATATCCTAGCCACGTTCTTATGGGCGACGCAGGAAGCCGCGCGCTGGGATTTTTTATCGGCTGCGCGATTCTTATAAGCGGAAACCCGCTCCTTTGCCTTGCAACTTCAACAATAATCTTTCTGAACGGCGGAATGGGACTTATCAAAGTTTTTCTTCTGCGCTTCTTCAACATCAAGATTTTTGAAAACATCCGTTTTCCGCTGCACGACCATATGCGAAAAAATCGCGGCTGGTCCGCAACCCAGGTTCTTCTGAAATTCATGATAATGCAGCTTCTGATTACAGTTGCCGTTATCGGGCTTTTCTTCAAAGTTAGATAAAAATCCGGTTGCCGCGGCATATTCAAAAACTGCGGCAAAAAATTTATTTCTGGCAGAAAAGCTCTGCCAAAGTCAAAGCATCCTTCACGATATTTTCAACAATGCAGTATTCGTTCGGCATATGCGCAAGCTCATCCATTGTGCTCCAGACAACGCAGCTCATTCCTTCGCGCCTGAGTTCCGCGCCGACAGTTCCGCCGCCAATTCCAATTGTTCTTGCCTTAATTCCATGAACCGCCATGATTGCGCTTTTCAGCTTTTCAACAACCGGCGCATTTTCAGAAGTCGCCGGGCTTTCAGAGTTCTGCAGAACTTCATAGGAAACTTTTACTTTGTAAAGTTTTTCTGTTTCCGCGATTTGTTTTTCAACTTCCTTCAGAACCTCAGAAATTGTGTAGCACGGCAAAATCCGGCAGTCCATGCAGAAAACATCCTCGCCTGGAATAATATTCACGCCGTCAACATTCGCAAATCGCATAGTCGGCTGAAAAGTTGAATAATCCGGCGAAAAAAGCGGATTTCTTCTATTAAAAACATCCTGAAGCCCGTTCAAGCGAAGGCTAAGCGCGCAAGCCGCAAGACAGGCATTGCTTCCCTGGTCAGGGCGCGAACCGTGGCACTGCATTCCTTTTACAGTCAGCTTAAGCCAAAGAATATTTTTCTCGGCAATTTCAATTGTTTCGCCGTTCTTGTCGCCGCCATCAGGAATAAGATAAATATCATTTTTCTGGAAGATTTTAGTGTTGTGCAGAAGCCAAATCATTCCGTAAGCAGAGCCAACTTCCTCATCCGCCATAAAAAGAAGCTTAACAGTATGCGCCGGCTTCACGTTCTTCTTTACAAACGAAAGCGCGGCAAAAACTCCGGAAACAAGTCCCTGCTGGTTGTCCTCAACGCCGCGGCCATAGATTTTTCCATCTTTTTCAACGGTGCGCCAAGGATCTGTATTCCAAAGCTTTAAATTTCCAGCCGGAACAACATCAAGATGCGCCATTACCCAGATATTATAGTCATTTTTTTCACCTGGAATTGTAACCACAACATTCGGGCGAACTCCGCTTTCCACCCGCGGATCCGGAGCGTCAAATTCTTCAATCTGGGAATCCGCCACGCCTTCATTTTTAAGCCACTCAACAAGAGCCTTCGCTTTTTCAAGCTCCCCCTGCCCGCCGTTTTCAGGAGCAAGCGCCGGATGCGACGTAAGCAGCGACTCAAGCTGAACCATTTTTTCCTTGCTTTCTTTTATATATGAAAATAACTCTGATTTAATTTTTTCGTCCATGCTTTCAGTATAATGAATTTTATTATTTATAATCCACATTATCCGGTAATTTTTTAACTTACCCCAGAAAAAACAAAAACCTTTTAGAATTATCCCAACAACACATTTGAAACTTTCTAACAGCACATCAAAATCTTTCAAACAGTACATAAGAAACTTTTGAAAAGCACATCTGTGCGGTTCTGCAAGGATTTTGGAATTATTCAAAAACAGTTTTTTATAAAGGAAATGCGCGGCAGGGCGTTGCGGGATGTGCCCGCTAGAAGGGGCAGGATGCAACGAAGTGCGACCGAGGGGAAGACGTTCCCCCTCTTTGGTTTCATTTAAAAGCCGAGTCAGAAATTGACATCTGGCAATTTCTGAGAAGTTCGTAACTTTGTTACGAACGACGGGAAGACTTTCCCCATCTTTTATAGTTAGCCTAAACTAACTCAATTCTTTGTCATATAAAAAAATAGACACGTTTTTTTGCTTACTGTATAATTTAGCTTATGAAGAAACTGCATACTTTTAAGGGTGGCATCCATCCAAAGGAAATGAAGGAACTCAGCAACAAATTCCAGATTGTTCCGGCTTTTCCTGCGTCAAAAACGGTAACAATTCCGGTGACGATGGGCGGTGCTCCGAATACTCCCGTTGTAAAACCTGGCGATGTTGTAAAAAAGGGCCAGATTATTGCAACCGGTGAAAAATTTATGAATTGTCCGGTTCACGCATCTGTGGCAGGAACTGTAAAGAAAATTGCGAACAACCTTGTTACAGGAAACGGAATGGCGCCTTGCATTGTTATTCAGGCAAATGATTCTGGCGAAACTGACTATATGCCGCCGCTGGATCCTTTTGCCTGCGGCCACGACGAGGCTTTGGAAAGAATCAAGAACGCTGGAATTGTCGGAATGGGCGGAGCTTCGTTCCCGGCGCACGTAAAGCTGAATCCTCCGGCAGACAAGGAAATTGAATACGTTCTTGTGAACGCCGCTGAATGCGAGCCTTATCTGACCTGCGATGAACGAACCCTTCAGGAAACGCCTGAAAAAGTAATCGACGGTCTTGCAATCGTTTTGAATCTTGTTGGCGCTGCAGGAATTATCGCTCTGGAAGACAACAAATCATATATAAAACCGATTCTTGAAGCTGAAATTGAAAAAAAAGGCTACGGCGACGATATTTCAATTTGCCTTGTAAAAACAAAATATCCGCAGGGCTCTGAAAAATTCATAGTTGAATCATGCCTGGGAATTGAAATTCCAAGCGCAAAGCTTCCTGCCGATGCAGGCTGCATCATCTGCAACGTTGGAACAGTCTGCGCAATAAGCGATGCCTTCAGGCTTGGAATGCCGCTGATTGAGCGGAGCCTTACAATTTCCGGGGGAGCCGTTGAAAAGCCTTGCAACATCCGTGTTCCGGTAGGCACTTTGATAAGCGACTTGGTTCCGGAAACATTCACTTTGAAAGAAGGAAAAGCCGTAAAATGTATTTCCGGCGGTCCGATGATGGGCTTTGCAATGAGCTCAATGGATTTTCCGGTTGCAAAGGGAACGAGCGGAGTTACTTTCCTTACAGAGGAAGAAACTTGCCTTTACGGCGAGGACCAGTGCATAAGCTGCGCAAGATGCGCATACACCTGCGCGATGCACTTGAGCCCGGTTATGATTCTTCGCTCATTGAAGGAAGGAAATGTTGACAAAGCCAAAAGGTTCGGCCTTATGGACTGCATTGAATGCGGATGCTGCGCGTTTGTATGCCCTAGCCACATCAAAATCGTGCAGAGAATCAGGCTTGGAAAAGGAATTGCGCGCATGAAAATGGCGCAGGAAAAAAATAAATCAGAAGGAACGGCAAAAAAATGACAAATCTAAAATTCCACATTTCTTCAAGCCCGCATTTTTCGCTTGGAAATTCCACCCAGAAAATCATGGCTTGTGTCCTGGCCGCGCTTCTTCCAGAAGTTATTGCCGGCACAGTTTTTTTTGGATTCAGGGCTTTGGCAGTTGTGCTTTTCAGCGTTCTTGGCTGCGTATTTTTTGAAGCGCTTTTTCAGAAAATCACAGGGCAGAAAATTGTTGTGGCGAACCTTTCCGCGGCTGTAAGCGGAGTTATGCTTGCGCTTGTTCTTCCTTCAACAGTTCCGTTATGGATGGTTCTAATCGGCGACTTTGCAGCAATGGTTATTGCAAAAGGTCTTTTCGGCGGAATCGGAAGCAATGTGTTCAACCCGGCTCTTACCGGACGCGCATTCCTGTTCATAAGTTTTCCAGCGGCAATCGGCGCAACTTGGTTAAACCCGAATCAAAAATGGGATGGAATCACATCCGCAACAACGCTCAGCCAGCTGAAAGCCGGAACTCTTGAAACTTTCGACTTCATGCAGTTTTTTATCGGAAACAGAGCGGGCTGTATCGGTGAAACTTCAATTCTTCTTATTCTGATTTCGTTCATCTTCCTGCTGGCTACAAAAATAATTGACTGGCGCGCTCCGCTTGCAATGGTCGGAACAGTTGCTGTATGCACTTTCCTTGCCGGAATTTCCGCAGGATTTTCAGCGGCAGCCAGCGATGTGGGAATTGCGCTTCTTACCGGCGGACTTATTTTCGGCGCAACATTCATGATAACCGACTACGCAACTGCGCCTGTTACAAAACCGGGAAGACTAATTTTTGGAGCCGGCGCAGGACTGATTACTTTCTTAATCAGAAAATTCGGCGGCTACCCGGAAGGCGTAATGTTCAGCATTCTTATTATGAACGCTGTTGTTCCTTTCCTTAACAACATAACAGAAAGAATGTACGGCTACGGCAAAAAAGGCAACCGGCGTCCGGAAACTGCAAAAATCAACATGGAATTCGACTTGACTTCAGCAAAAGAAAGAAAAATCGAAGGCTCAGACAAAGAAACTTTGCAAGGAGGAAAAAATGAATAGCGCAAAAAGCGACGATTCAGTTTTCAGCATGATAAAGCTTGGGCTTACACTTGCCTTGTACGCAGTTGTTTCATGCACAATTCTTGCAGCTGTGAACAATTTTACCTCGCCGAAAATAGAACAGAACCAGAAGGCAAAAGTCAACAAGGCGATGGAATCATTTTTTCCAGGCGAAGGATTTTCTTTCGAGCAGAAAACAGACTACGAGCAAAAAAACGCCGGCTCAGCAAAAATTGAAAGCCTTATAATCGCAAAGAAAGACGGAAAAATTGCTGGCGGCGCAGCTCAGGTTTCAGGCCCGACTTACGACACGGCAACCCTGATTGTGGGAATGGATTCCGACGGAACAATCAAAGGCGTGCAGTTTTTAAAGAACACAGATTCACCGGGATTCGGACTGAAAGCAAGCGACCCGACTTTCAAGCTGCCAAACGGAAAAACTTTCTACGGTCAGTTTGAAGGAAAAAACGCAAAAGACGGTTTTGAGAAAGACAAGAATTTCGACGCAATTTCCGGCGCAACAATCACAAGCAACGGCGTTGCAAACTTATTAAAAGCCGGCACAGAAACTTTGCTTTCATACATTGGAGGTAAGGATGAATAAGCGACTTCAGATTTTTACAAACGGATTCATAAAAGAAAATCCGCTTCTGGTGCTCAATATCGGACTTTGCTCATCGCTGGGCGTTACAACAAGCATTTTCAACGGTCTTGGAATGGGAATGGGAATGCTGTTTGTTCTTGTTATGAGCGAAATTGTAATAAGCCTTTTCAGGAAATTTATTCCTTCTGCAATCCGGCTTCCGGTTTTCATAATTATTATTGCGGCGTTCACAACAATCGTTCAGCTTGTTCTTAATGCCTACGTTGAATCGCTTTACGAGGCGCTCGGCGTTTTCCTTCCTTTGATAGTTGTAAACTGCATCATCATGGGGCGCGTTGAGGCGTTCGCTTCAAAAAACAACGTGGGAAATTCAATTCTTGACGCGCTCGGAATGGGGCTCGGCTACACAATCGTTCTTGTGCTGATTGCGTTCTTCCGCGAGCTTCTGGGCAGCGGCACGCTTATGGCAGGAACAGCATTGAAAGTTGAATTGATTCCGGAAGCATACAGAATCGGCGTTTTCAACAGCGCGCCGGGCGGATTCCTTGTGTTCGGCTTTCTGGGCGCACTGGTTCAGTTCGGAAAATATATTTCAGCAAGAAAACAAGGCAAAAAAGCTGAAGAACCAAAAACTGAAAACTGCGCTGACTGTTCAGAATGCGCTTCTTCATGCGGCTCAAAACCTGAAACAGACAAAAACGGAGGCAAATGATGCTTGATCTGATTAAACTCTTCTTGAAATCTGCAATTGTAGACAACGTTGTTTTCATCCAGTACCTTGCAATATGTCCTTTCATCGGAATGACAAGCGAAACAGACAAGGCGACCGGAATGGGAATCGCGACTTCGTTTGTAATCGTTCTTGCAACCGCTGTAACCTGGCCGATTTACAAGCTGGTAATGGTTCCGCTCGGACTTCAGTTTCTGCAGACACTTTTTTTCATTCTTGTAATCGCTTCGCTGGTTCAGCTGGTGGAATTCTTCCTGAAAAAATCAATTCCTTCACTGTACAAGTCAATGGGCGTTTACCTTGCGCTTATAACAACAAACTGCGCGGTTCTTGGCGTTACAATAAACTGCATCGGAAAGGACTACGGTTTTGTTCAGAGCCTTGTCTACGCGTTCGGCACTGCGGCAGGATTCCTTCTTAGCATGGTAATCATGGCAGGCGTTCGTTCAAGGCTGAAGACAGCGAATGTTCCGCAAAGCTTCAAAGGAACTCCGATTCTTTTTGTTGCGGCAGGGCTTCTTTCGCTTGCGTTCATGGGCTTCAAAGGATTGATTAAATAACCGGAAAATCAGGGAAACAAAGGTAGAAATATGAATTTGATTATATATACAATAATTGTCGCCCTTGCAATTGGATTCGCGCTCGGACTGCTGCTCGGTCTTTTCAAGAAAATCTTTGCCGTGCAGGTTGATCCTAAAGTTCAGGAAGTGCGTGACGCGCTGAGCGGAGCGAACTGCGGTGGCTGCGGCTATGCTGGATGCGATGCTTTTGCGGAAGCAGTTGTAAAAGGCGAAACTGAAGTAACCGGATGTGTTGCTGGAGGAGCTTCTGTAGCTGCGAAAGTTGCAGAAGTAATGGGAGTTTCTGCAGGAGCTTCCGAGCCTAAAATCGCTTTTCTTGCTTGCGCAGGAACAAATGAATGCGCGCAGTCAAAAGCTGAATACGAAGGCGTTGAAACTTGCGCGGCCGCTCAGCTTACAATGAACGGAACAAAAAAATGCGCGTTCGGCTGCATTGGATTCGGAGACTGCGCCGCCGCCTGCCCGTTCGGAGCAATCACAATGGGTTCAAACGGACTTCCAGAAGTAAACGCGGAAAAATGCGTTGGCTGCGGAAAATGCGCAAAAACCTGCCCGAAACATCTTTTCACAATCATTCCAAAAGACACAGCAGGCGCAATCGCCCGTTGCTCAAACCACAGCGACAACAAGCCCCAGATAAAAAAGGACTGCTCCGTAGGCTGCTTCAAATGCGGAATGTGCGTAAGAAAATGCCCGGTCGGCTGCATAGACATAGCCACAGGAATCCCGCACATTGACTACAGCAAATGCGTAAGCTGCGGCGAATGTGTAAAAGCCTGCCCAGACCACGTTCTTGTACTGATTGGAAAAATAAAACTGGCATAAACATTATTGTTCTAAATCCAAAACAGAAACTGAAAGGCCGAAAACTGAATCCAAAGCCGGACGCCTTTCAGTTTTTTTATTCATCAGTATTTTTAATACATCTGCAATTTTCTTGCAAATGCGTCATATATGCACAAAAGTTCCAGAAAGTTTTGACAACGCTATTTCTTTTCAGCTTTCAGATAGGCTTTCCAGGTTGTTTCAACCAGGGTGTCAACATCGCTGTATTTCGGCTCCCAGCCGAGCAGCTCCTTCGCCTTTTTGCTTGTTGCGTAAAGGTTTGCCGGATCGCCAGGACGGCGCGGCGCTTCTTCCGCAGGAATCGGCTTTCCGCTTATTCTTCTTGCCGCTTCAATAATTTCTTTTACCGTTGTGCCTTTTTCTGTTCCAAGATTAAGCTTCAGGCTCTTGTTGTTTTTTGAAATGTATTCCAAAGCCATAACATGGGCGCGAGCAAGGTCTGTAACGTGAACATAATCGCGGATGCAAGTTCCGTCGCGGGTATCGTAGTCCGTTCCGAAGATTTTAAGCGAGCGTTTTCCAAGAGCCGCTTCCATAACACGAGGAAGAAGGTTTTCCGGGTTCTGCTCAAGTCCGCAAACAACGCCTTCCGGGTCATAGCCAGCCGCATTGAAATAACGGAGAGCCGCGAATTTCAGACCTTTCAGCTGGTCGTACCAGTCCATGAATTCTTCAATCTTCAGCTTTGTGAATCCGTAGTAGTTCACCGGCTTCTGAGGATGCTCCTCGTCCATCGGAAGATACTGCGGCTCGCCGAAAGTTGCCGCGCTGGAACTGAAAATCATTTTAAGGCAGTTGTGTTTAACCGCCGCATTCATTATGTTCAAAGTTCCGTTTATGTTGTTCAAGGAATATTTTTCAGGCTTCACCATTGACTCGCCCGCCGCCTTGAACGCAGCAAGATGAATAAACGCGTCAAAACCAAGCTCGAACGCATTGTTCAAATCTTCAGGAAGAAGAATATTTCCATAAATAAAATCATTCTCCGGAAAAAGATTCTGCCGCAAGCCGCTGGAAAGATTGTCAAAAACTGTAACTTTATGACCATTTTTCATAAGTTCTTTCACAACATGGCTTCCAATGTATCCTGCGCCGCCGATAACTAAAACTTTCATAAAATCTCCTTTTTATCCCAATTTATCCATAGCCGCTTCCCAGCCGCTAGTCAAAGTTTCTATCTTTTTCATTATTTCGTCAATCTTTGCCTGAACTTCTTTTGCCTTCGCGCCGTTTGAATAAATTTCCGGCAGAGCCATTTTCGCTTCAAGCGCGGATTTTTCTTCCTCGGCTTTTTCAATTTCAGACTCAAATCGGGCAACTTCTTTTTCATTCTTGCGCCGTTCCGCCTCGGCTTTCTTCTGCTCTTCCCAGCTCAGTTTTCCGGCGGATTTTGTTTCTTCAGGCTTTGTTTCTGCGCTTTTAGTGGAATTCAAAGTTGAAGAGGAAATTCCCGTGCCTTTTTCAAACTGCCCTACAATTCCAGCTTCCTCCGCTTCAATCCGTTCCATGTAATACTTGTAGTTTCCAGGGAATTCACGGTGGCTGCCCGGCTTAAGCTCAAGAACTTTTGTCGCAAGCCCTTCAATGAAACCGCGGTCATGGCTTACAAAAATAACAGTTCCGCCGAAATCTTTCAGCGCATTCATAAGAACATCCTTTGAATGCATATCAAGATGGTTCGTAGGCTCGTCAAGAATCAGAAGGTTGTTCGCCTTCAGAAGAAGCTGCAGAAGCGCAATACGGCTTTTTTCACCGCCGGAAAGAACATCCAGCGGCTTGAAAACATCGTCGCCCCGGAAAAGAAAACTTCCAAGCATATCGCGGACTTTTGGAATAAGTTCCGTAGGAGCCTGCGCTTCAACATAGTCAAGAATTGTTTCGCTGCCTTTTATTGTTTCCGCATTGTCCTGGCTGAAATATCCGATTTTCACGCCGGAGCCTGGAATAATTTCGCCGCTGGAAACCGGATCAACACCGGCAAGCATTCTGAGCAGCGTTGACTTTCCCGCGCCGTTTCTTCCGGCAACCACAAGCATTTCGCCGTTTTCAACGGTCAAGTCAAGATTTTCTATTACATTAGTTTTTCCGTCATAGGATTTTGAAAGCCCTTTTGTGCGCAGAACAAGCTGCCCCGCATGAGGCGCCGCTGGAAATTTAAAATGAATTTTCTTAAGGCTTTCTGGAATTTCTATTTTCTGGGCAAGAATTTTATCCAGCTGTTTCTGCCGTTCCTGAGCCTGAGCCGCTTTTGTTGCCTGAACCCCGAACCTGCGGATAAAATCTTCCAGCTTGGCAATTTCATCCTGCTGCTTTTCATATTCCGAAATCAGCGTTTTAAGTTCAATTTCCCGGACTTGCTCGTAATGGCTGAAATTTCCTTTGTAACGCTTCAGGTCGCCGCCAAAAAGCTCATAGACTTCATTGACTGTAACATCAAGAAAATAACGGTCGTGGCTGACCAGAAGAAAAGCGCCCTTATAATTCACAAGAAATTTTTCCAGCCAGGTGCGCGCTTCAATATCAAGATAGTTTGTCGGCTCGTCCAAAAGCAGAATATCCGGATTCTGCATAAGCGCCTTTGCAAGGGCGATTCTCATCTGCCATCCGCCGGAAAATTCTTCAGTCTGCTTCTGCAAGTCTTCATGCGAAAATCCCAGTCCAAGAAGAACGCTTTCAGCCGTTGCCTCGCGCCTGTGCCAGCCGGAATCCTCCAGCTTTGCAATAAGCTCCGCCTGCGCCACAAGCAGATTATCAGTGTTTCCTTCGCCTTTTTCCAGCTGCCCGCCAATCCGGTCAATTTCAGCCTGAATATCGTAGCCAAACTGAAAAGCCCTGTCCGCCTCTTCTTTAAGGGAACAGCCGTGGTGGGTAAGCCCGCTCTGCGGAAGGTATGCGATTCTTGTGTCTTTCTGGCAGATTCTGTTTCCGCTGTCAGGTTTTATCAGTCCAGCCATTACTTTTATAAGCGTTGATTTTCCAGCGCCGTTCGCCCCGGTAAGAGCCGCTTTTGTGCCGGTCATAAGATTTACGCTTACATTCTTTAAAATATCCCTGTCGCCAAAAGCCAAAGAAACCTGTGAAAATTGTACAAATGCCATGAAACTATTCCGCTTTCTTAAAAAATATAATCAGAGGAGAAATTCCGCGCTCCCTGAAAAGATTATTGTCAAGAACTGCGCCGGTCGCATCTTCAAACCGAAGACCATTTTCCTCCATTTTGTAGAAGAAATTCACTTCCTTGTTCATTCCGTCAAATTTGAATGAAAGAACGCCGTCGTACGCCTGAGCCAGCGAGCGCACAAGGAAATATTTCACCTGGACAGTTCCAGTATTTTTCGCGGAAGAAGAAATCACGCCCGGCACAAGAAGACTTTTGTTGTTCCAAGTGAATGAATGATCTTCGTTCAAAGAAAGCTGGCCGTAGCTTGAAGAACGGAAATTCGGCCCGAACATATAAATCTGCTCGTATTCAGTTTCGCGGCGGTCTTTTTCATCCTGAACAAGCTGGTTTATATCCGCATCGATTTTCACAAGATTGAAATCTTCCGGTTTTCCGCTTTCGCCGGTATATCTTGCAACAATGTAAACTGAATTTTTCACAGAAATTATAATAGGAATTCCGTTCAGCTTGTACGATTTTGAGTTCACAATCGTGTTGTCTTCCGAAGCGCCGGTGTAGTCCCATTCCTTGTTTTTCACTTCCGGCATATTGAATGAAAGCTTGTTCGTTTCCTCGTCAAGATGAAGATTGTATTCAAGATTGATTCTTGCCGGATCAATTCTTCCAGAGTCAATCATTTTCTTATACGATTCCGGATACCAAATTCCTTTCAGCATTTCCGTAAGCTCGGCGTCAACATGATTTTCTTCCTCAACAACCTCGCCGTTAATCTGGTTTCCATTTATATCCGTTTCAAAAGGCCGCAAGTTGTAGCTGAAGCACCAGCCTGTTGTTCCGTCTGAAGTAAGAACCTTGAGCCAGTCGCCTTCAAGAGGCTTTTTTCCGGCATAAACAGCCTGACCTTTTCCTTTGTAAAGAATTTTTATTGTTTCCGCTTTTTTCAGGCGGTAAACCTGCTTAGCTGTGTTGACCGGCTCCGCGCGCATTGGAAGTCCATCCAGCGCCACAGAAGCATAAATGTGCTTGTAATCCTTGTAGGATTCCGCCGTTTTTCTAGCCTTGAATTTCATTTCCGGAGAAGTTATCTGCCACAAAGGAATTTCAATTTTTCCCTGCGCCGTTCCAATTACATAAACCTGGGAAATATTCGAGCGGATGTAGACCGGAACCAAATCTCCGTCCTGCATCTGATGCTCAGGCAAATTCCACAGAAGAACACCGTAACCTTTTATGCGGCTTCCGCAAGAAATAAAAAGCCCCGCAAAAAGAGCCAATAAAGAAATCAAAGTTAGTTTACGCATAGAATCAATTTTAACAGAAAGATGAAATAATGAAAACAAGGCGCGCCGCCAACGCAGAAAAATATCCGTGCGGTGAAGAAACTACTGCTCCTTGACCATTTTTCCCGTGATATGTTCTATTGAAAATTCTAGGCACTGAACCCGGCTGAAACCATTTGCCATTTCCTTTTTAAGATATTCCTCGTCATCGGTGAATTTTTTCACCAGCCGGACGCAAATTTCCTCCGCTTTTTTCAAGTCTGTCACAAGACGGATTTTTCCAAACGCAACAACGCTCCTTACGTTCAAAGCCCATTCGCCTTCATTTGCAAACCCCTTGTCGCAAACACAAAAACTTGCCTTTTCATAGTTTTTGACCGCATCGATTTTGTGTCCTTCCTTTGCGCCATGAAAATAAATCTTGCCGTCCGTTTCGTCATAAAAATGGCTGAGCGGAATTCCATACGGATAACCATCATCTCCAAGAAGCGAAAGAATTCCGCGCTTTTCATTTTTTAGAATCTCCACACATTCCGCCTCCGAAATCTGCTGCCTGAACCGCCGCATCATCCTGAACATACAATTTCCTCCAGAAGAATCTTAGGCAAAAATAATGAAGTTTTTCCCAAGCTTCAATTTTTGCATATTTATTTTGTTTCCACTAACAAAAGTGACAATACAAATAACAACAAAATATTATTTTTCATAAACTAACTCCTTTTGCTAATTTAGTAGCATATAATGTTCTGTTATAGATTTCCAAGCACAGAATACAACTATTTTCGGTCTTATTTGCCCATGATTCTTTTCCCACAAGCAAAAAATTGAAGGAAGTTAAATAAAAAAAGGTTGAGTTTTCCTCAACCTTTGCAGTTTAGCGGGGGCAGGATTCGAACCTGCGGCCTCCGGGTTATGAGCCCGACGAGCTGCCAGCTGCTCTACCCCGCGTCGTATGTTTGAATATAATATATCTTTTAATTATATTTTGTCAAGTGTTTTATCTACAAAACTGTAGGAATTTTTATAAATCATCATTGAGCTCCGGCGTTACGTCAATGTCTTCCGGCACATCGGAAATATTTCGTTTCCGCGCAGAAGATTTTCTTTCCGGCTGAATTTTAGTTTTTGAGCGGGCATTCGTTTTTCGCTTTGAAGCCGAAACTGGTTTCGCCGGAGATTTCACGCATTCAGAAACAACCGTGGCATTCGCTTCAGCCTGTTCCGCAGCTCCAGATTTTATTTTTTCCGCTGAACTTTCCGCTGATTTTTTTGCAGATTTTCTTCTGTTTTCGGATTTTGACCTCACACTCCGCCTTGTTGAATTCGGTTTTTCAGAGCCGGAAAGCAAGGCGAACTTCTGGTATTTCACGCGGCATTCAACAACTGCAAAAAGAACGGCCGGAACTGCAAACCAGTGAATCCACAAATCGAAATAAACAAAAAAATTGAAAAGCCCATGGCAGACAACCGCATAAACAAAAATCATCGGATTGATTTTTCTTCGGCAAATTCCCCACACAAAAAGTCCGTCAAGACCTGCGCAAAAAGCATGAATCAAATCCGAGCTGAACATTCTGGCAAAAATCAGGCTGTACAAAAGCTCCGCGCCAGACTGATTCGCATTTGAAAGATGGCAAAGAAAATAAATCATCGACTCAAACGAGCCAAGGCAAAGCCCGAAAACAAAGGACGCAAGGAAAAAGCGGCGCAAATCCAAATTTTTGCGCGGAATAAAAGCAATCAGCGCAGTTTTTATCAGTTCCTCGGCAAGTCCGTTCAGCAGAAGAAATTTCAGGAAAATTCCGCTAAGCCCGGAATTTCCGGAAAAAAGCTGTTCCGGGGCAAGGCTTGTAAAATAAAACTGAAGAAAAGTCGCCGGAAGAACAGCAAGAAGCCCTAACAAGCCGGCAAAAAGCTCAGTTGAAAATTTCAGCTTGAAAAAAAATTTAAAAGAAAAAAGACATGCAAGAAGCGGCAAAAAATTCAAAATCAGCGCAAAATAAACATTCATACAATAAGAATAAATCATAAGGTAGACTTTTTCAACAAAACTGATATAGTAAAAACATGCAGAAAAACAGAGCAATTATTTTTATGGGAATAAAACATTCAGGAAAATCAACGCAGGGACGGCTTGTTTCTGAAAAATTCAACTGCCCTTTCCTAGATATCGATGATGAGATAACAAAATCTTTTGGAAAAACTCCGCGGGAAATTTATTCAGAAAAAGGACCGGCTGCCTTCATGGCCGCAGAAGAAGAAATTTGCAGAAAAATCAGCGAGGAATACAAAAACAAACTTGCAGTGATTTCAACAGGCGGCGGAATTTGCGACAATGCGCCGGCTCTGAACGTATTGCGCCCGCTAGGAGCATTTGTCTACATTGATATAGATGAAAAAACAGCCTGCAACAGAATTTTAAAGAAAGCAACAAAACTTTTTGACGGAACCTGGAAAAATCTTCCTGCATACATTGCAAAACTGAATCCCGAAGATGAAACAGAAATCCGCAAGATTTTCCACAGTTTTTATGCAGAACGCACAAAAACTTACATGGAAATCGCAGACTTGATTGTTCCAACCGCTGACGACTCAAAAGAAGAAAACACCAGAAAAATCATCAGCGCGCTGGAAAACTAAAAGCGCAGATTAATTACCGCAGTTGCCGCAACCGCCTTCACATCCGCCCGAACATTCACCGCCGCAGCCGCCGCAATTTCCTCCGCAGCCACCACAGCCGGAAAGTCCGGCAAGCTCTTCTTCTGTTGCCTCGCGGACATCTTTTATATCAATGTCAAAAGTAAGCTGCTTTCCTGCAAGCTCGTGGTTCGCATCAACAGTCACAGTGTCGTCTGCAATTTTTATAACACGGACAAGGCAAACCTGACCGTCTTCTGTGCTTGCCTGAAATTTCATTCCAATTTCAAGAGGAGCGCCTTCCTCAAATTGGTTTCTTGGAACTTCAACAACCATTTTGTCATTGTAAGCGCCGTAGGCTTCCTCCGGCTCAATAACAGCCTTGAATTTCAGCCCAGGTTCCTTTCCTTCAAGCATAGCCTCAAGACCAGGAATCAGCTGGCCGTTTCCGTGAATATACTGAAGAGCTGAATCCCCAGAAGAATCAAGCTGGTTTCCAGCCTCATCGTAAAGTGTGTATGCAATTGAAACCATTGCGTCTTTTTTTATTTTCATTTTTCCGCCCTTTGTTTAGAATCCTTCGCCAAGACCATTTTCCGCAAGCTCTGGATTCGCATTATCCTGAACAACTTCCGTAATTTCCGGAACAGCGTCAATTATGTACCGCTCAACACCCATTTTCAGAGTCATTGTCGCCATAGGACAGCTTCCACAAGCCCCGTGCAAATTCAAATGAACACGGTTCTGCTCATCAATGCATACAAATTCCATATCGCCGCCATCAGCCTGAAGCTGCGGACGGAACATATCAATCGCCTCTTTTACGCGGTCAACAATATCTAAATCAGCCATAGATTTTCCTTAAAGAGATTTTAAGCTTCAAAACAAACTGAATTTCAAAGCTTCTATATTAAATATACAATTTTATACGTTTAAAGACGAGTTTTTTCAACTTCATCATGAACTTTCTGAAGAATTTCCATTATTCCGTCAATCGTTTTCTGCTTTGGATCCGGCTCGTCGGCAGGAAGCGAATTCAGCACAGAATTTCTGTATTCCTTGCAGTCCATCATTTCATGCGCCGTAAGAAGAACCTTGTCTTTTGCAACAATGTCGGCAAGCATATCCTCTGAATTTTCCGGATTGATTCTAAGGCAGTTTCCATTTATTGCAACCGGAAGAACAACATCAAAAAGGCGAAGATAGCTGTCGATTTCGCGGAGCCCCTTCTTTGTTTCAGGATGCCCCGGGCGGTAGCGTGTTCCAGACGGAAAAACAAGAACAATCTGGCCGCGCTTCTTGCAGTCGTCCATTGCGCGCATAGCGGCAAGATTTATTGTCCTGGCTTTTTTCTCCTCGGCCTTCTTTTCTTCTTCAGTTTCATTTGAATTTTCAACTTTATCAAGCGAACGGGTAGGATAAATAACAACACGTGTAAAACCCTCAGTCCAAACGCGAACCGCCGGGCTCGCCTCATTCAGCTTCATTCCAGCAACAGCCACAATTCTTTCAGAAAAATCTTTTGACCAGTCCTCGCCATATTCCTTCAAAAGATAAATTATCGCCGGCAAATCAAGATTTGTGTAATGCTCCATAAGAATAAGCCCGCGCTTGCCTTCCTTTGCAACAGCATTATAAAAAGCCTTGAAATTTTCAACATTTCCCAGACCTGAGCCAGGAAGAAAATTTTCGCGCAGAATCATTTCCATATATTTTGTCAGATCCTTGTTAGCTTCCTGATAAACATTCGTGTTGTCAATCTTTGCAGGCGCTTTTGAATATTGCATCATCTCCGCGAAATATTTTCCATAAACTGCCTTCAATGTCTGATCCATATATACTCCAAAATTTTTTAAAATGTCCTTTTATTTTACCCCTGCAATATTCCGCTGTCAATTAATCAGTTTTTTTTATACAATGAAGGCATGAAAATAGAACATCTGATTTTCGATTTGGACAACACGCTTTACAATGCGAACAACGCAATGGACGCAGGAATCACCCAGCGGATGATGGAATGTGTCATGAAGTTTTTCCACTGCTCTTACGAAGAAGCGATAAAAATAAGGCAGCAGAGAGTAAGAAATTTTTCAACAACGCTCGAATGGCTCCGAAGCGAAGGGCTTCCCAGCGCGGAAGATTTTTTTGCATACGTTCATCCGGAAAACGAGGCGGACGAGCTGGAAGAAGACCCGAAACTCCGTCCGTTTCTTCAATCTATAAACATTCCTAAAATTATCTGCACAAACTCGCCGCGGGAACACGCTGAACGAGTTCTGAACAAACTCAACATTAGAGATTTATTTGACGAAATTTGCGACATACGAGATTTCAATCTTCAAGGGAAGCCTTATCCTTCCGCATTCAGAACAGCGCTGAAAAAAGCCGGCGGAACAATTGAAAATTCAATTTTCATCGATGACATGGTGAAATACACAGACGGCTGGGAATCTTTAGGAGGAACTGCGCTTTTAGTCGGGAACAAGAACGGCCGGCACCTGAATCCAGAAGCTGCGGCAAGAAAAACTGAAAAACCGGCGCATCCAGGAAAAACAATCAGAATCGAAACAATCTACAAACTGCCGGAAGCATTGAATTTACTTCAGTCTTAAAATTCAGAAAAATGAATTTATCCGCGCGGAAGATTCACTTATTTTCTGCGTCTGAAGAACGAAACAACGGCCTCAATCAATTTCTTGAAAAAAAGCTTTATTTTCCGCCAGATGCTAGGATTTCTGAGTTTTTCAAGGCGGCGGTAGCCTTCAAGAAGCTCTTCTTTTGTGAATTCCTTTCGCTGGTTGTTTTCCTCCAGCTCCATTTCAAGCTCTTCAACATCGCTAAGATTGCTCTGAACAACAGCATTTATGTTTGTCCATCCAAGCTGTTTTGCAGCCTGAAGACGGCGTTCTCCAGCAATAAGTTCATATTTGCTGTTTATTGTAATAGGATTCAGAAGCCCGTAAGTTCTTAAACTGTTCTTCAAGGCTTCAAGATCTCCAAGATCACGGCGGACACGTTTTTTTATCTTGATATCGTTAATATTTACAAGCATCAACCCTATTCCATAAGATAATTGTAGTCCGGCAGATTTTCTGTATCAACCGATTCCGCTTCATTCTTTCCGCCGACCTCGCTATCCTGCTTCAAATTTACATCACCACCATTTAAAAAGTCAAGGTTTAAGCGCAAAGGAGAAACATCAAAATCAACAGTTCTGCGCTGGCCGGACTGATACATTTCATTTTTAAGACGTCCAATGCTTATAGCTGAAGCCGTTGCCGCCCTTCCGCCGTGAACCGGACATATTTCCGTTGGCTGAGTTCCAGTCAGGAACCACAAAGTTTTTGTATGCCGTCCGCATTCAGCAGTTGGAATTTTACCGCTCACAGAACAAACTGTCGCCTGGAAAACTCCTTCAACAGGTTTTGTGAAATCCTTAGCAGGAAGTCCCCGGTGAATTTCCCTCATATAATCGCCCCATGCGAATCCGGCAAGAGTTGCTCCTGTAATTTTCAATCCAAGCGACTGTCCCGGCTTGTCGAAACCGAACCAGAATGCAGAAGTATTGTACGGCGTAAAACCGACAGTCCAAGCATCGGCCCAGTTCTGCGTTGTTCCAGTTTTTCCTCCGGCATGAATTGAATACTTTTTTCCGTTCTCATCCTTGAAATCAAATTTCCAGCTCTGAACGCTCAAAGTTCCAGGTCCGTTTACAGTTTCCTCAAGCATTTTTTCCATAACAAATGCTGTCTGCGGCGAAAGAAGTTGGTAAGCCTCGCCCTTAGCCTGCTGAGCCTGGCGAATTTCTCGCTCCGGGTTCAAAATCACATTTCCATTTCTGTCTTCAACAGTGCGGATTGCCATAGGCGTAATTTCTTTTCCGCTTGAAGCAATAACAGAGAAAGCCCTGGCCATTTCAATCGGTCTTACTGAACAAACACCCAATCCGATTGGATAACCAGGAACGAACGCGCGGCTAGGAAGCTCTTCCTTTGAAATTCCAAGAAGCGAAACCGCGCGGTTTATTGCGGCATCAAATCCAATTCCATCCAGAACTTTCAGAGAAGGAACATTCATTGAACGGCACAAAGCATACCACACAAGAACATCGCCAACCCATTCACCTTTGAAGTTCTGCGGAATATACGGCTTTCCATCAGCAGTGTGGAAAACAACCGGAGTATCGGAAATCGGAGTTGCCGGAGTAAATTTCTTTGAGTCAATAGCTTCTGTGTAGTAAAGTGGCTTGAACGTTGAACCAGGCTGAAGACGCGCCTGAACCGCCCTGATAAACTGGTTTTCCTGGTCAAACTTTGAGCCGCCGACAAGCGCTGTAATATATCCAGTTGTATTTTCAAGGGAAACCATAGTTCCTTCAATAGTAGTTTTTTCACTTTCTTTTTTTGCAGCGGCGTTCGCCCGGTTGATTACGCTTATTTTCAACGTGTCAATTCCGGTCATCATTGAAACAACGTCAAGAACAGGATTTATTCTGTTTGCATAAGCCGCGTTCGCAATAACTTCAGAACGCTGCTCGCTCACTTTTATTGCCGGAAGGTTGAACATCAGCGAAATAAGTTCCGTCATAGGAATATAAGTGCTGAACGCAACTCCGGAACGAGTGCTGTGCTCCTGCTGGTAACGACGGTTCGCCTCAGGAATATATTTGTCCATAACCTTCTGCGCCGCCGCCTGATGCTTCAAATTCAGCGTTGTGTTTACTGTGAATCCGCTCGTGTAAATGCTCTGTGAACCATAAATAAGATTTCCAAGCTCACGGCGCACGTACTCGCTGAACCAAGGAGCCTTGTCATCTCGCATCATATACGCGGAAGAGCTGGTTCTTGTGTAGTCAAAGCCGCTCCAGAAATCATCAAAAGAATCTTTCGCCTCATCCTCACTGATATAATTCAGTTTGACCATGCTTGTAAGAACATCTTTCTGGCGGTCCATAGCCCTGTTCGGATGATCAAACGGATTGTAGAAAGCCGGGTTTGAAAGCTGAATAACAAGAATCGCAGCCTCGGCAGGAGTAATTTCCTCGGCGGAATGGCCGAAATAATATTTTGAAGCGGCATTTACACCGTATGTTCCACCGCCGAAATAAATTTTGTTCAGGTAAAGCTCAAGAATTTCATTCTTTGAATAGCGGCGTTCCATCTGAATCGCCCACCAAAGCTCCTTGATTTTTCGCATTATAGACATATCCGCGCGGTCGCAGTAAAGAGTTCCGGCAATCTGCTGCGTTAAAGTAGAACCGCCGCCCAGCGAACGTCCTGTAAGTTTTCCGACAACAGCGCGCATAATCGCCTTGAAGCTGAATCCATGGTGCTTGTAAAAAATTCTGTCCTCGCGGGTAAGCAGCGCGTCAATCATGTGCGGAGGAAGCTTGTTCAGGCTTATAATCTCGCGTTTCTCATCTGAAGAAAATTCAGTAATCAGCTCGCCGTTTATATCCAGAAGCTTTGTTGGAAGCGCAGTATCAAAAGAAGATATATATTCAGAATTTTCAATGTTCTTGGTTTCGGCAAGGCAGAATCCCAAAAGGCAGCCCATAAAAATCGAGGCAAAAAATAAAATGCCAACCCAAATGTAAGTAGACTTGCGAATTGTTGTCATTCTTATATTGTAGAAAAATAGGTTTATTTCGTCAATTAAAGTTTATAAAAGCAAAACGGCGAAAAAAAAGGCCCGGCATAAAAACCGAGCCATGCCCATCAGGCAGCCGGGGTACATGGGTGGGAGGGGAAAATGTCCCCGGCATTTATATTATCGCCATCACCTGCAAAAATCTTGAATATTTTTTTTAATATTGAGTTATTTTATTCTTCCGAAATTTCAAGGTCCACGGCAAGGTTCACAAAGTACGATTTTCCTTTCTCAACCTGAACAGAACGGACAATTTCATAGCTTCCAAGCTGGCATCTAACAATATGCTCGCCTTCAGAAACAACAAATTCTGTTCCGAAAGAATCAACTTTTGAATCATCAATGTAAACATCAGAATTTTCCGGCGCTGAAACAGTAAGCGTAGGCGCAAGACTTTTCAAGCTGATTTGAAGTTCGCTGGTTTTCGCCTGCTCAATGTAGACTGTCCGAACTTCGTTCCTGAATTCCTCCGACTGGATATTCACATTATGCTTTCCGGCGTCAAGAAGAATTTTTCCATTTTCAAGGGAGACAGGCGCTTCATCAACAAAAATCTCGCAGGCTGAATTCTGACCTTCCGGTGCAGAAACAAGCAGCTTCAGAGTTCCCTTGTTCATAAGCACAGGCTTTACAAAAACATCCAGCTTGGCCTCGTAAGCCTCATCAGGAACGCCTTTCATCGCTGGCTGAAAACGGATAAAAGCGTAGCCGGAAGAAACATCCGGAACTGCGTCAACTTTTGCAACATATCCGTTTTCCTTGATTGAGTTATTGTATTTCACAGGAACCTGAACAATCCAGTTCAGCTTGGCAGGAAGCGGAGTTACAAAAATTCTTGTTCCAGAATAATCTATAACAGAAGAAGCCGGTCGCGGCCTGATTCCGTTGTAGACAGAAAAAGCCACAGAATCGCGCCAGTCCGCCACAATCTGGGGAATTTTCACCTTCAGCTCAAAACCTTCAATATATGTCATATCATCCGGCATAAAAACAGCAAGACTGTCATTTATTCCAAGAACCGCGCATTGCTCGTCCAGGGAATCGCCCGGCAAATTCACAGGGCACACTTTTCTTACGCGGAAAGTTTCAGAAAAGCCGAATCCGCCAAAAATCAGCAAAAATGAGAAAACAAAAAATTTCGCGCAAACCTTAAACATAAAAAACCTAATATTTTATAAATTCAGAAGGATCGGCCGCAACGCCATTCAGCCTTACTTCAAAATGCAAATGCGGACCTGTAACAGCACCGGTTTTTCCAGAAAGCCCGATAATTTCCCCCGAACGCACAAGCTCATTCTTTTCAACATTGATTTTTGAAAGATGCGCATATACGCTCGAAAGCCCGCCGTCATGGGAAAGAACAATATAATTGCCGAACACTGCGTCCATTTTTGCAACAAACGCAACTTTTCCGCTTTTACAGGCATAAACCGGAGTTCCTTCCGCCGCCGCAAAATCCACTCCATTATGGGATTTCCATCTTTTGTACACAGGACTGTTCCTAAAGCCAAAACCTGAAGTAACTCTTATGCTGTCTAAAGGCGCACGCACTGACGCGTCAAGGAAGAATGCCCGCTGCGCAGGTGTAAATCTTTTTCCATAAAGAAAATAGAATTCCTTATCATTTAAAATATAGCATATTTTCTCAGAATTTTCCACAAAACTCTTGTATTCGGCGGAAATCAGAATTTCAACAAAGGACGACGGATTTTTTCTGACAAAAATTCCCTTTGCGGAAGGCAGGACAATTTTTTTTCCGGTGATTTTCTCAGACATTCCGCTGATTGAATTCAGCGTTACCAAAGTGTCATACGGAATTCCAGAAGCGGCGCAGACTGAAAACACATCCTCTGATTTTTTTGGAACATAAACGTAAAATTCCTCGGAAGGCGGCTCAGAATTCAATTCGTCCGCGGAAAGTTTTTCATTGTGAAGAACAGCTTCCTCAAACTGGCAGAAAACAACATCTGAGCGCGAAAATTTTTCTATTCTTGGAAGTTTTTCAGCATTTATAAAAACGGATTTTTCTTCCGCGGAACAAAAAAAATGCGCAAGAACGAAAAAAAACAATATGAAAAAACTACGAGCCATTCTTTTTTCTTAAAATTTTTCTTGCAATAAAAAAAATCACGGCGGAAAGAAGCGCAAAAAGCACGGAAAACGAGTAGGCACGCGGCGCGGAAACCGCAAATTTCCACAAAGGAAAAACCACCGCAAACACAGCGGCCAGGCAGAAAACAACCAGTCCAAGAATTTTCAAGGCATCAAGAAAAAAATCCCTGAATTTCAAAACAAATTTTAGCATGCGGCTATTTTAAAACAAAAAACAGGTTTCTGCATCCAAAAACCTGTTTTTTACCGCATTTTTTACATTAAAGCAAAAAATTACTCAGAAATTGCCTCTGCAGGGCAAGTAGAAGCGCAAGAACCGCAGCTGATGCATTTGTCCGCATCAATTGTTCTTTTATCATTTGCTTCTGAAATTGCTCCAACCGGACAATCAGGTTCGCATGCGCCGCAATTTACGCATTTATCTGAATCAATTTTGTAAGCCATAGTCGTTCTCCTTACAGCTAAAATGAACTGAAAAAATATTACTCTACGAAAACCGATTTTTCAACAAAATATAGTTCGCAATAGCTAACTACAAAAAAAATGAATGAGAAGCTCAAGATTTTATAAATTGTGAAAAATCGCTTCCGCCGGATTCCAATTTGCTCCAGACGGATTTGGCTCGCGCTTCGCTTGTAAAAATTCGGGTGCTTCGCACTTCAACTGGTTCAATCGCCAAAAGTCTTCACAAATTGTCCTCCAGCTACGCTTTTGTTTCATCTTCAGGAAAATCTTGAGCTTCTCAATAGACTTTTTCTGAAAGTTTATGCAAAATATAAAAATAATGAAAAAAGAAACTCTTGCGAAACTTATTGACCACACAATGCTCGCGCAGACCGCCGGAATCAAAGAAATAACAAGGCTTTGCGCCGAAGCAAAAAACTACAATTTCAAGTCGGTATGCGTGAATCCGATTTACGTTCAGCTTTGCAAAAATGAGCTAGCGCAGTCCGACGTGAAAATTTGCACAGTCATAGGATTTCCGCTGGGCGCAGCCACAACAAGCAGCAAAGCCGCGGAAGCCGCCGAAGCAATAGCAAACGGCGCTGATGAAATTGACATGGTGATAAATTCCGGAGCCGCACTTGAATGTCGTTTTTCTTCAATAGAAATGGATATAGCCGGAGTTGTTCAAGCCGCAAGAGCCGCCGGAGAAAAACAGGGAAAAACAATCATTGTAAAAGTAATTCTTGAAACATGTTTTATTTCCGATGAAACAATAACAACCTGCTGCCAGTGCGCTGTAAGAGACGGAGCAGATTTTGTAAAAACATCCACAGGTTTTGCCACGCCAAAAGATTCATCTGGAGCCATTCTGCCGAACGGAGCCTCCGCGCATCATATTGAAATAATGCGAAAAGCCGTTGGAAAAGATTTCGGCGTAAAAGCTTCCGGCGGAATCAGAAATGCAAAGAAAGCCGCTGAAATGATTGCCGCAGGCGCGAACAGAATCGGAACTTCAAGCGGAATTCAAATAATAGGAAACTGGGATGAATCCATAAAATTTCCAGGCTGGGACGACTAAAAGCTAAATCGACGCACCTTTCACCTTGAACCAGAAGAGCTGGTTTTCTTTCATTGCGCAGTCGATTTTGTTTTCCTGGTAAAGATAATAAAGATACGCCCGGATTGTGCTTCCAATCAGAAGATATTGCGGAGTCCGGAGCTTTATGTCGTTCATGTCCGCCACGGATTTCATAAGTTCTGAAAAAGTAAGCCGCTTTTCATCTTTCAAAGCGCGAAGAATACAGTATTCAGTTGAAAGAATCGCAATATTGTTCATTTCCACAGTTTCCTGAATTCTTCTTACAGGATTGCCATGGCAAGGAACATACCAGTCAAAATTCGTTTCGTTCAGCTTTTCCAAAGTTTTTTTGAACGCGCCCAAATCAACAAGATAGGAAATCCAGTATTTCAAAACGTGCATTCTACCAAAAACCGCATCGCCCGGAAAAAACACAGTCTCGCCTTTCTTGCTTGTAAAAAGAACTCCAAGCATATCCAGATAATGCCCAGGAAGGCTGATAAAATTCAGTTTTCCGCCGCCGCGAAGCTTTATTTCCGAATTTTCATCAATAACTCTGTCTGCTTTAGAAGGCTTCGCAACATAATAGCTTGACTGAAGATGCGGCAAAGGCATTGAGCCGCAGGTAACAATAGACTGAAGAAGGCTACATTCAAGCCCGGCAGATTCAACCCGGCTGCACCAAATTTCACAGCCAGTTTTTTGCACAAAAAATGCATTTCCGCCGCAATGGTCAGCATGGGAATGAGTATTTATTACGGCAACGAGCCTGAATCCACCTTTTTCAGGCGGAAAAAGCCCGTTCAGCTCCGCAAAAATGCGTTCGGCATCGGCAGAATCACCGCCAGAATCAACAAGATAAAGCTCTTTCGCCTTTGAGCCGCGCTTTCCGTTGACCGCAATCACACCAACATTTGTGGGACCGGGAACATAGAAAACGCCGGCGGCAATTTTTTTCGCTGTCATTAAAGGTCAAGTTTCTGGCGCATTATCTGTTTCGCCTTTTCCTCATCGTTAACCATAAGGATTGGCTGGCCAGTTGCATCCAAGGCATCGCGCCACAATGCGCCTTCTGGATCAACAAAGTTTCGGCTTGCAATAGCCATTTTTGTAGGGATATAAACGAACTTGTCATGAACAAGACCTACAACAATCTTTGTTTTTCCAGCCATAGCCGCATGAACAGCATTGTTTCCAAGACGCTCGCAGTAAACAGAGTCAGAAGCAATTGTAACCGCAGAACGAATCTGGTAGCTAGGATCACAGTATTTCAAGTCAACAGGAATATTCTTCTTCGTGAAATAAGCCTTGATTGCATCACGGAGATAAATTCCAATATCAGCGAGCTTCTTGTTTCCAGAAGCGTCAGTTTCATCATTTGAAGCAAAAAGCTCCTGGCCAGCGCCTTCAGCAACAACAACAACTGCGTGCTTGTGCTCCATAAGACGTTTTTCAAGGTTTGCAAGAAATCCGTTCGGGCCTTCCATGTCAAAAGGAATTTCAGGAATAAGGCAGAAATTCGTTTCATGGGAAGCAAGAGCCGCATAAGTTGCGATGAAGCCAGACTCACGGCCCATAAGTTTCACAAGCGCAATGCAGTTCGGCTGAGAGCGGGCTTCCATATGCATAGAAGCAATCGCCTCTTTTGCCTGCTGAACAGCAGTTTCAAATCCAAATGAATGGTCAATAAGAAGAAAGTCATTGTCAACAGTTTTAGGAATTCCAACAACAGCACATTCAAGGCCGCGCTTCTGAATTTCTTCAGCCATAGCCAAAGCGCCATGCTGAGTTCCGTCGCCGCCGATTACGAACATCATATTTATTCCGAGTCGCTCAATCGTATCAACGCCGTCTGTAGGAATTCTGTTTCCGCCGCCACGGCTTGTTCCAATGAACGAACCGCCGATTTTATGAATTTCATCAACAACATCAGGAGTAAGCTGAATCGGCTCAAGATTTGAATCCTTAAAAAGGCCGCGGTATCCATAGCGGAAACCAACAATATCACGAACTCCGTAGCGGTTCCAAAGACAGCGTACAACAGCCCGGATAACATCGTTCAGACCTGGGCAAAGACCGCCGCAAGTGCAGATTCCAGCCTTCACTTTCTTAGGATCAAAATATATTTTTTCACGCGGACCAGCCTTCTGCAAAAGATTTGTAGCATCAACTGAATTCGGCTCATCCTTGCTGAAAACATTTATTCTGTTTCTTACAAAAGAATCATCGCGGACATAATTTGCGCAAGCACCGCCGACAACTGTTGACAACTGAATAGGTGAATTATATTTGCAAGGACCTAACTGCTCTACCGTAAAATCGTAATCTTCTGCCTTATACATTTTTGCTCCTACAATAACGCCGAAGCGTAAAAAAAACTTTGCTATATCTAAATAAAGATATACAGAATCAGCATTTTTTTCAATCATTTTCTTGACCCATTTTGCTTCTGGAATTATTTTTATAGTAGGAAATTTCATTTTTTTCCTTAAAAAATTACTTTAACTGGAGCAATTTATGAAAATCACAAGAATTGTAACTTCACTTTTTGCAGGAATCGCGCTTATGGCAGGAATTTCTTCCTGCAGCATATACAACAATCTGGTCGAGCTGGACGAGCAAGTTTCAGCGCAATGGGCGCAAGTTGAAAACCAGTACCAGCGCAGATACGACTTGATTCCGAACCTTGTTTCAACAGTAAAAGGCGCGGCGAGCCACGAAACAGAACTTTACACACAAGTTGCGGAAGCCCGGGCAAAAGCCGGCGGAGTAATAAAAATCGATGAGAATATTCTTCAGGACGAGGAGAAATTCGCGGAATTCCAGAAAGCCCAGGATTCACTTGGCGGAGCTTTGCAAAGACTTCTTTCCGTTACAGAAAACTACCCGGAACTGAAAACCAACCAGAATTTCCTTGCGCTGCAGGACGAGCTTGAAGGAACAGAAAACCGGATTTCAACAGAACGAAAACGCTACAACGACATTGCGCAGAAATTCAACTCTGAAATAAGAAAATGGCCGGGAGTTATGTTCGCCGGAAAAATGGGGCTCAAGGCAAAACCGTACTTCACTGCGGCGGCGCAGGCATCAACAGCTCCTTCAGTTCAGTTCTAAACCCGGAAAATTTGGAGCAAAAATGACAAAAAAATATCTTCTGAAAAAAATAAAGCTCTCCAACTCCGACATGGAAGAAATAAAAAACGCGGTGAAAAAAGCCGAGGAAAAGACGAGCGGCGAAATCGCGCTGGCGCTCACAGCGGAAAGCGACCATTATTCTTTCTGGGAACTGCTGGCTTCAACATATTTCGCGGCTTTCGTTTTTATAGTTTTGCTTCCGTTCGCCTCAGGCATTTCAAATTTGTACGACAAATTCTTCTGGGGATGTCCGGTATGGCTTCTTCCTGCGTTCTATGGAATAGCGACCCTGGCGGCGATTATATTCGGATTTTATTTTTCAAACATTCCATTCATCGACAGGCTCGTGATTCCGCGGAACATAAAAAGCCAGGCTGTAACAAACCGCGCTTTCAGACATTTTGCACAAAGCGGAGTCTACGAAACAAAAGAACATTCCGGCATTCTGATTTTTGTTTCTTACCTTGAAAAGCAAGTCCGGATTGTTGCCGACTCAGGAATTTCCCAGAAAATCCGGCAGGACTTGTGGAACATAATTGCCGATGACCTTGCGCTCGGAATCAAGAATGGAAACACAAAAGAAGGATTTATTGCGGCCGTGGAAAAATGCGGCGAGCTTCTTGCTGAAAAATTTCCAGCTGAAAAGGAAAATCCCAACGAGCTGCCGGACGGCCTTGTGATTCTGGAGGACTAAAATGGAAAAAATAGTTCTTAAAAGAAATTTTATTCTTGCGGCATTCGCATTGTTTTCCGCCGCAGCATTCGCGCTGAATGTTCCGGCTCTTACAGGAAGAATTGTTGACAACGCGAACATAATCAGCAGAAAAGACGAAGCTGAAATAAACGCATTCCTGGAAAATGTTGAAAATTCAACAGGCGCGCAAGTTGCAGTTCTTACAATAAATTCCCTGGAAGGAGAATCCCTGGAAGATTTCTCGATGAAAGTCGCAGAAAAATGGAAGCTCGGACAGAAAGACAAGGACAACGGCGCGCTGGTTCTGGTTGCGCTCAAAGAACGGAAAGTACGGATTGAAACCGGCTACGGGCTTGAAGGAATTTTGACCGACACAAAATGCGGCCTGATTCTTCGGAACGTCATAATTCCAGAATTCAGAAACGGCGACTACTCGGAAGGAATTTTAAAAGGCGTGAAAAACATTGCCGGACTTATAACAAACAACGAGGAGCTTGTCTCTAAAAAAGTCCTGAAAGAATCAGACGGCGACAATTCCTACATGGGAATTCTGTACGGTTTTCTATGGGTTTTCGGCTGGTTCATTCTTTTTTCCTGCATTGCAAGCGGAAGAAGCAACCATTTCCTGCCTTGGATAATTTTTACAAGCGCATACAGAAAATCCCACCGTGGAAGCTCAGGCAGCCACAGTTCATCCGGCAGCTTTTTTAACGGAAGCGGACACAGCTCTTTTGGCGGCGGCGGAGGCTTCAGCGGAGGCGGCGGCCATTTTGGCGGAGGCGGAGCTTCCGGCGGCTGGTAACAGAAAACATCAAAAAAAAAGAGGAAAAAAATGAAAAAAATAATAACTTCAATTCTGGTTGCATTTCTGGCAGGATTTGTTTTTGCTGAAAACTTGAACGACAGCGGAAACCATTCATTTGAATTTGAAATCGCAGGGCTTGCGGAAAAAGGTTTCCACGATGAAATAAAAATTCAAAACGCATCGTCATTCGTTCTGACAAATATCCAGATGAAAATGGCGGTCAACGGAAAAAAATCGAATCTTCTTCCGATTCCAATGATTCAGCCTGGCCGCAGCAAAAATTTCGACGGCTACAAAGACAACGACATGGACGAGGAGCTAGTTTTTCACTTCGGAAAGGACGGAAAAGTTTCAACGAAAAATCAAAACAAAATCACATTTGAAATTGACTTCGGCGACAACAACAAAAAAGTAACCGTAAAAAATTTCTACATAAAGAACAAGGACTTGTATTTTCTTGTAGAAAACAATCCTGAAGGACAAGCCCCGGAAGAAACCGGCCGCCTGATAACAGTAGACGGAAAAAAATACATTCTTTCAGGCGACAAAGCCTATGAGGTAAAGTAAAACCGAACCAACAAAAATTGCAGGCACAATGTCCGGAAAAAAAAGACGCTGGAAAACAACCAACGTCTTTTTTTTTATCAAAATTAAAGAGAATTAATAAGATACTGTTTCAACACAGTTTTCCAAGAAAAATCTTTCAATGATTCTGAAGCATCAGAATACAATGAAGATGTAACTGGCACAGGTGCAAGCGGAAGTTTTTTCTGAGTATTAATATTATGCAAGTCTTTGTTGAAAACATAAGCTGCAGACCAAACAAGTCTTGAACCCTTTACTTTTGAAGAACCCTGACTATCATAAACTTCTGTTTCACTTCCTTTTGGGAAAGTCTTTTTAATATATGTAGCTTTAGTCAAACCATTCAAAACCGAACCAGCAAGAGATTCTTCAGAAGCATTGGAATCTCCCCAGATAACAACTGTAACTCCAGCCTCAAGTTTTTCACCATTCTTCAATTGAGAAGAACCAGTTCCATTGCTAACATAATCTTCATCACAATACACAGCAGCAATATATCCCAAAGTTATTACAGAACCATCTTCTGCTGTTTTTGTAATCGGAGCTTCACACCAAGTATTTAGCGGTCCGAAAAAATCATCATCGTCATCATTAGAACAGCCCGAAAGCAAAAATCCACCTGCAAGAACAAGAGCTGCAGCAAGAATTGTCAAAATCTTTTTCATAGTATCTCCTATAAGATAACATTTTTCTTTATTTTTGATTCATTATATGAACAAAACTTTAGTTTATCAAGAAATAACTTTGCCATTTTCATATCCCGCCCATTATTTTCTTTCCGTATTTATCAATTGAAAAAAAATCGCTATAATTCGCGGTATGTCTGGTTTTTATGATTTTTATGATGTGGTTGTTGTAGGCGCAGGCCATGCGGGCATCGAAGCTAGTCTGGCGGCGGCTAGAATGGGACTGAAAACGCTTGTTGTAACGCAGTCTCCGGACGCAATCGGCAGAATGAGCTGCAATCCTTCAATCGGCGGAATTGCAAAAGGCAATATCGTCCGGGAAATCGATGCGCTTGGCGGTGAAATGGGAAAACTGATTGACCGCTCAATGATTCAGTTCAGAATGCTGAACAAAAGCCGCGGTCCGGCCGTGCAGGCGCCAAGAAGCCAGGCTGACAAAATAACTTACTCGCAGATTGCGCGGAAAACTCTTGAAACAACTCCGAATCTTTTCACGCTTATGGACACGGCAATCGACATTCTTACGGCGGAAAGCTCAACAGAAATGCCGCCAGATTCAGACAGTTCCGCAGAAATAGGAACAATTCCAGGTGAAAACCGCGGAACATCTGGAAAAACCGGCGGAAAACGACTTAAAATCACAGGAATCGCCACAGAGCGCGGAAGAATCATTCCCTGCCGCGCAGTTGTTCTTACAACCGGAACTTTTTTGGGCGGAAGAATTTTTATCGGTGAATACGACGCGCCTTGCGGAAGAATCGGCGAGCCGGCCGCATACGGACTTACAGAAAGCCTGCACAAACTGGGATTCACAACAGGCAGACTAAAAACCGGAACTCCGCCCCGGATTTTAAAGTCCACAATTGATTTTTCAAAACTTGAAATAAACAACGGCGACGACGAAATCATTCCATTCAGCTTTGACGATGAAAAAGTTGAACGCCCGCTCGTGCCTTGCCATATTGTCTACACGAACAGTGAAACCCATAGAATCATCCGCGAAAATATCGGCAGAAGCCCTCTTTACAGCGGAAAAATCAGCGGAGTCGGTCCACGCTACTGCCCTAGCATTGAAGACAAGGTCATGCGTTTTGCCGAACGGGAACGCCACCAGATTTTTGTTGAGCCGGAAGGTCTTGAAACAGATGAAATGTATATGAACGGATTTTCATCTTCCCTGCCGGAATGTGTTCAGGACGCTTTTATGCGCACGATGCCGGGATTCGAGCACGCAGTTCAAAGCAGACCAGGCTACGCTGTTGAATACGACTATGTCGAGCCGACGCAGCTTTATCCTTCACTTGAAACAAAACGTGTTGCCGGACTTTTTGACGCAGGCCAGATAAACGGAACTTCCGGCTACGAGGAAGCAGCCGGCCAGGGAATAATCGCAGGAATCAACGCCGGGCTTTATTCACGCGCGCACAAGAATTTCTGCGGTCCTGTCTGTGAAATTCCGCACGACCTGAACGGAATTCCAGTCAGCATGGAGCCGGGAGCATTCTGCACAAAAGCAACAATGAATGCAGCAGAACAGAAGCAGTTCCGCGAAATCAGCAAAAACATAGAAAACCGCCTGAATGAATTTGAAAAACAGAGCCAGACAAAAGCCGGGTTCGGGCATTTCTTTGACATTCCGGAATGGAAACCTCTTGTGCTGGGCCGCGACGAAGCGTATATCGGCGTTCTAATCGATGATCTCGTTACCTTGGGAACGAAAGAGCCTTACCGAATGTTCACCGCCCGCGCGGAATACCGGCTGAAACTCCGCCACGACACCGCAGACCAGCGGCTCGCAAAATACGCTTTTGAAGCCGGGCTGAAAACAAAGGCTCAGCTGGAAAAAACAGAAGCTAAATACGCGCAAATCAATGAAATTGTTTCAATTCTTCTAAAAAAGCCACAGACAGAAAATCCTGGCTATCCAGAAAAAATCTGGAACGAAGCGCAAATTGAATTCAAGTACAAATACTACATTGAAAAACAGGACAAGCGCATTGAAAAAATGCACAAAATGGAAAACGTGAAAATTCCGGCGGATTTTGACTACGGCGCAATTCCTTCCCTGAGCGCGGAAAGCCGCAACAAACTTGAAAAAGTGCGTCCGCTGACATTAGGCCAGGCAGAAAGAATAAGCGGAATCCGAAATTCCGACATCATGCTTCTTATGGTTTATCTGCGCTGAAAAAGCTACTTTGAATTTTTAAGAACATCCACAATATGAGTGCCGGCGCCCAAAAGTTCAGGACGCCCACTTATGGAAATCACGTAGTCCACAAAAAGGCGGAAAGTTTCCTCGTCCATTGAATTAAGCTGCGCGCGCATATAATCGGCGGGTCCTTCCTGGCTGAAAATTCTTACGCGCTCAAGCCCGGATTTCTGCTGAATTTCGTTTATGTCTTCAAGCCGCAAATAGCTGTACAAATCCTCCGGGGAAGAAATGCAATGAAAATCTTCTGAAAGCGAGCCGTTTTCAATAAGCTCCTTGACTTTATTTTTTCCAAAGCAATACTGAACAAGCGCATATTCATTCAAAATATAGGCGGCAAAAATCGTTCCGTCCTTTTTTGTAACACGCTTTATTTCATTCAGAACCTTAAGCCTTTCTTCCTGCGAATGAAGATGGTACATCGGGCCGAAACAAATTGCAATGTCGAATTTATCTTCCTCAAGAAATGAAAGATCCAGCGCGTTTCCCTGCCAAGTTTTGATTTTTTCGTGCTTTGAGCGCAACACTTCAAGATTCCGCCTTACAAGCTCAACAGCCGTAACCTCGTGGCCGGAATGGCAAAGCTCCACTGAATACCGCCCGGTTCCAGCCCCAACATCAAGAATCTTTAAATTTCTGCGCGCCCCGATAATTTCCTGAATATGGTGCATCGTCGTGAAAAATTCCACAAGCCCGTGCCTAGTATAAAGACGGTGATCCTCGTTGAATTTATTGTAGTATTTCTCGATATTCGTCATATTTTTCGTCAACTTTTTTGCACCAGAATTCTTTTTCAGACTCAGGAAGATAAGTTGCGTTGAATCCGTTCTTGATTAAAGTTTTTATTTCGTTGAGCGTGAAATTCGCCTCGCTGTAAAGCTTGAAATACTCGTCGCAAAGAGAAACCTTGAAGAAAACCGGATCGTCTGTGTTCACGGTAACAAAAAGCCCGCGGTCAAAAAATTTGCGTATTGGATGCTCGCCGATTGACTTCACGAATTTTTTTGTAAAAACATTGCTTGTCGGACAAACTTCAAGAACGATTTTCCGCTCCTTCAGCGTTTCCATAAGCTTTTCGTCCTGAACTGCAGAAATGCAGTGGCCAATTCTGTCAACATGAAGAAGATTCACCGCCTCCCATACAGATTCCGGCCCGACATCCTCGCCCGCATGAGCCACAACTTTAAAGCCTTCCTTTCGTGCAAGCTCAAAAACAGGCGCATAATCGCGGCAAGGACCTTTTATTTCCGCGCCGCCAAGTCCGATTCCAATTATATTTTCGCTTGGAAACTTTTTCAGAAGGCTGTAGTTTGCCATGGCGTTTTCAATTCCGAACGTGCGGCTAACATCCATCAGAAGCTTAACCGTGATTCCATATTTTTCCTTGATTTCCGCAATCTTCCTGTCAAAAACTTTCACCATTTCTTCATATTTAAAGCCGTTCTTAAGAAATGAAGTAGGCGCAAAAAACGCTTCAGTGTAGACAATTCCGTTTTCAACAAGATATTTCGCCAGATCATTGAAAATATAATCGAAGTCTTCAACAGAAGCATAAAGCTGCTGAATTTTTATAAATGCCTGGATGAATCCATTCAAATCATCGTAAGTAAAAAGCGCCTTTATTTCCTGGTCAGAAATTTCTTTTCCTGTGTTTTTCTTGTGAAGCGCTTTTATAGAATCAATTGAAGGAACTGCTTCAATGTGAATATGAACTTCCGCCTTTGGAACAGCTTTTATAAATTTGTAAAATTCTTCTTTGTTCATAGTCATTCTCCAGTCAGATTTTTCCAGTTAGATTTTCCTAAATTTCTTATCGGAAGTTTTTCGCGGCAACTTTAGTTTTTTTTCAAAACCAGCATAAAAAAATCGCTGAAATTTAAATCACATATTTTAAAATATTGCAAGAAAAATAGTTTTTTAAAATTACGTTATAAATCTTGTATAAAAACGCTAGTAATAGTATAGTTTTTACAACGTAAACGCTATATATGGTGTTGCGTTTTTTTTATGCTTAAAACAGAAAGGATGGGAACAAAGTGAAAATAATCAAACGCAACGGTGAAGAAGTAATTTTTGACATACGCAAAATTGTAACAGCCATTGAAAAGGCGAACGCCGCAGTTCCGGAAAGCGACAGGCTTTCAGAAGAGTATATCCAGGCGGTGGCTTCAAAAGTTGCAAACCAGTGCCATGCAAGCAAAGTAGAACTGAATGTTGAGGCAATCCAGGACCTTGTTGAAACCGAGCTTATGAGAATCGGCGCATTCAACATCGCAAAACTTTACATTACATACCGCTACCGGCATATGCTCATGCGAAAGCAGAATTCCACAGACAAGCAGATTCTTTCACTTCTGGAATGTGCAAACGAGGAAGTAAAACAGGAAAATTCAAACAAGAATTCAACTGTGGTTTCCGTGCAGCGCGACTACATGGCTGGAGAAGTTTCAAAAGATATAACAAAGCGTTTTCTTCTTGACGAAGATATTGTGCAGGCGCACAACGAAGGAATTATTCACTTCCACGATGCAGACTATTTCGCCCAGCATATGCACAACTGCGACCTTGTGAACCTTGAGGATATGCTGCAGAACGGAACTGTTATCAGCGGAACAAAAATCGACCGGCCGCATTCATTTTCAACAGCCTGCAACATAGCAACGCAGATTATTGCGCAGGTAGCTTCATCTCAATACGGCGGACAGAGCGTTTCCCTTGCCCACCTTGCGCCGTTCGTAGACGTTAGCCGCAAGAAAATTTCCAAGGAGCTAATGGAAACAGAAGAAGAAACTGGAATCAAATTCTCAAAGGAACAGTTCGACGCAATTGTGAAACGCCGCCTTTCTGATGAAATTGCCCGCGGCGTCCAGACAATTCAGTACCAGGTTGTAACTCTTATGACAACAAACGGACAGAGTCCATTTGTAACAGTTTTCATGTATCTGAATGAAGCCAAGAACGAACAGGAAAAAGCCGATCTTGCTCTTATCATCGAGGAAGTTCTGAAACAGCGCTACAAAGGCGTAAAAAATGAAAAAGGCTACTGGGTAACACCGGCATTTCCAAAGCTGATTTATGTTCTTGAGCCGGACAACATCACGGAAGGTGCAAAATATTACTATCTTACAGAACTGGCCGCAAAATGCACATCAAAACGGCTGGTTCCAGACTACATTTCTGAAAAGAAAATGTTCGAGCTGAAAGAAGGCAACTGTTATCCTTGCATGGGCTGCCGCTCGTTCCTTACAGTTTACAGAGATGAAACCGGACGCCCTAAATTTTACGGACGCTTCAACCAGGGCGTTGTAACAATAAATCTTGTTGATGTAGCCTGCTCTTCTGGAAAAGACATCGACCTTTTCTGGAAAATTTTCGAGGAGCGTCTTGAGCTTTGCAAACGCGCGCTGCTTCTCCGCCACAAAAGGCTTCTTGGAACACCTTCAGATGTTGCGCCAATTCTCTGGCAGAACGGAGCGCTTGCCCGCCTTGAAAAAGGTGAAAAAATCGACAAGCTTCTGTTCAACGGATATTCCACAATTTCACTTGGCTACGCAGGCTTGTGCGAATGTGTACGCTACATGAAAGGAAAGCCGCATACGGATCCGGAAGCGACACCTTTCGCGCTTGAAATAATGCGTTTCATGAACAAAAAATGCGCTGAATGGCGCGACGAGACAAACATCGCCTTCAGCTTGTACGGAACTCCGCTTGAATCAACAACATACAAATTTGCAAAGTCGCTGAAACGAAGATTTGGCGAAATTCCTGGCGTAACAGACAAAAACTACATAACGAACAGCTACCACGTCCATGTTACAGAACCGATTGACGCATTCAAGAAACTTACATTTGAAAGCCAGTTCCAGGAACTTTCTCCAGGCGGTGCGGTAAGCTATGTTGAAGTTCCTAACATGGAGCAGAATATTCCGGCTGTAATAGCGGTTCTAAAGCATATTTATGAAAACATAATGTATGCGGAGCTGAACACAAAATCCGACTGCTGCCAGAAATGCGGCTACACAGGCGAAATTCAAGTTGTTCAGGACAACGACGGAAAACTCATCTGGAAATGCCCGCAGTGCGGAAACACTGACCAGACAACAATGAACGTAGCCCGAAGAACTTGCGGCTACATCGGAACTCAGTACTGGAACCAGGGACGAACCCAGGAAATCAAGGAAAGAGTTCTGCACCTTTAGTTTGAATCAACAGCAGAAGCTCCAGAGGTTTTTATGTTTTACGGCGCAATAAAGAAATTCGATGTTGCCGATGGCGAAGGTGTCCGGACAAGCCTTTTTGTTTCCGGCTGCAGAAACTGCTGTCCAGGATGCTTTCAGCCTCAGACTTGGGACTTTAACTTTGGAAATGAATTCACGGAAGAAACCCAGGGTGAAATAATAGAAGCCTTGAAACCTTCTCACATACAGGGCTTCAGCCTGCTGGGCGGAGAACCATTCGAGCCGGAAAACCAAAAAGTTCTTGCACCATTTCTAAAAAAACTGAAGGAAATTTTTCCGCAGAAAGATATATGGTGCTGGACCGGCTACATTTTTGAAAAAGACCTGCAGCCAGGCGGAAAGCGTTACATTCCTGAATGCACAGACCTTATGCTAAGCTGCATCGATGTTCTTGTGGACGGCCCGTTTATTCAGGAAAAGAAAAATCTTATGCTAAGATTCCGCGGCTCTGAAAACCAGCGGCTCCTGCGCTTAAAAGACGGAAAAATACAGAAAATAGAATAATTTTTCCGCCCAAAATCGAAAATTCTAGAAAATCACTGTTTTTTTTCAGCAAGAATTTCTTTAGCGCGGTTCATTGCGCCTTCAATATTGTCAAAAATATTTTCACGGCCGATTTTTTCCGCCATTCCTGTTTTCTCAAACAAAATATACGGCTGCGTATGAATTCCTGAAATTACAATTTTTACGCCGCGCCTGTCGCAAGCAGCCTTGCACTGCTCAAGCGCCTGAACTCCGCCCGCATCAAGATAGATTGTGTTTCTCATTCTTATTACAAGAACATCGAATTCCGCGCCGGCACGCTCAACTGCAAGCTCAAATTTTTGAACAGTCGCAAAAAACAAAGGACCTTCAATTTCGTAAACAATCACGCCTTCAGGAACATTCAGCTGCTCTTCTGTTCCATCGCCAGTAATTCCTGAAACAATAGTATTCCGTTTTTCCTGAACTTCGCTAACATCAATCATCTTTTTTATGAAGAAGAACGCCGCAAAAATAAGTCCGATTCCAATCGCGTAAGTCAAATCAACAAAAACAGTAATCAAAAAAGTAACGGCAAGAACCGTGATGTCAGATTTCTGGCCTTTCAAAAGTTTTCTGATAGAAGGAATTCCCGCCATGTTCCATGCAACGCTCATAAGAACAGCCGCAAGGGCAGACATCGGAATATATTCAACGTATTTTCCAAAAAATATCATTATCAAAAGAAGAACAACCGCATGAATTATTCCCGCAACAGGAGTTCTTCCGCCGTTGTTGATATTTGTCGCCGTTCGTGCAATTGCTCCAGTCGCAGGAAGCCCGCCGAACAAAGGACTTGCAATGTTCGCAATTCCCTGGCCAATCAGCTCGTTGTTCGAGTCATGCTTAGTTCCAATCATTCCGTCCGCAACAACAGCAGAAAGAAGAGATTCTATCGCCGCAAGAACAGCAATTGAACACGCCGTTGGAAAAACTGTTTTTACAGTGGAAAGGCTGAAATCCGGAAGAGCCGGCTTCGGAAGTCCAGTTGGAATCGAATAGCGGTCTTTTATAATATCAGCGTGCCACACAGGATTTCCTTCTGAAAAATGAGAAACCAGAAGATTCACCAAAGTAGCAAGAATTATAACAATCAGAGAGCCTGGAATTTTCTTTGTAACCTTAGGCCACAGGAAAATTATTACAAGGCAGACAGCCGCCATTCCAAAAGAATAGAAATTTATCGTTTTCAGAGAAGCCGCATACACAAGGATTTTGCCTGCAAAAGTTCCCGGCATCTTCAAATATTCATTTCCGCATACAACAAGCGGAAACTGCGGATGAAGCCCGAAAAAATCGCCAATCTGGCCGGTTGCAATCGTAACAGCAATTCCAGCGGTAAAGCCAACAACAATTGTGTACGGAATGAATTTCACCAAACCGCCAAGCTTGAAAACACCAAGAAGAATCAGCAAAACGCCGGCAAGAACAGTTGCAGTCGCAAGACCGCCGACACCAAGCTGAGGATTATTCACAATCGCATAAATTATTACAGTAAAAGCGCCTGTAGGACCACCAATCTGGCAGCGGGTTCCACCAAACGCCGCAATACAAAAACCTGCGACAATCGCAGTGTAAAGCCCCGTTTCAGGGCTGCAGCCGCTGGCAATAGCAAAAGCAATAGAAAGCGGCAGCGCAACAATTCCAACAATTACGCCGGCAATAAAATCTGTTAAAAACTGTTTTCCATTATAAGTTTTCAACGTATTCAACAACTCTGGCTTGTACATCAAATGCTCCAAAAAATATGATATGACAAAATACATCTTTTTGTCATATTGGGCAATAGAAGAAGAAAATTTGCGGACAATGGGCTAAATTTTGTCAATCTCGAAGAAAATCGGTATAATGGAAGAATGAGTTACCGTTGTCCGCGCTGCCAGAAAAAAGGCGATTTTTGTCTCTGCAAATATACAAAAGAAATTGATTCAGGAATAAAATTTGTGCTTTTGATGCACCCGAAAGAAGTCAAGAAAAACAGAACTGGAACTGGATGGATAACAAGAATTTCCTTGAAAGGCTGCGAAATTCTTGAAGGGCTGGATTTTTCAGAAAACGAAAGGCTGAACGAGCTTTTGAACGACCCGCAGTATTTTCCGGTTCTTCTGTACCCCGGTGAAGATGCGTGGAATGCAAGCAAGCCTGGCTTCAAGGAAGAAGTGAACGGCCGAACTGTGCTTGCAATCATAATCGATGCAACCTGGTTCTGCAGCCGCAAGATAATCCAGCACAACCCGAATCTTCTGAAACTGCCGAAAGTTTCTTTTGCCGGGGAATACCGCTCCATCTTCACGTTCAAAAAAGAGCCGCGCCCGGAATGTGTTTCCACAATTGAAACTTGCTACTATTTAATAAAAGAATTTCAGAGCGCGGGGCTTGCAAACAAAAACGCAAATCCGGAGCCGCTCATGGACGTTTTCAAGCAGATGATAAAAAATCAGATACGCGCAGAAAACGAACGAATTCTAGGATTGCGCCCGGACATCCACGACTGCGACGCAAAATACACAAAACTGAAGGAAATGCCTAATTTTTAAATGGAAGAACGCCTTCCGCCTCAAATTCGCCAGCCAACGCTCCGAACATCGCTTCCAAAGTGTAGCCGCTCCAGCTGTAGCCAAGCAAAATTTCATCAGCCCAGTCAAGCCCGAATGAATAAGTCGGCGTCATAATTGAAAGAACAACAACTTTCTTTCCTTTTCCTTTGAGCTGCTCCGCAATTTTTGCGCTGCGCTGGTTTGCAACCAAAAAAACAACCGTGTCGTATGAATCGTAAATTTTCAGAATATTTTCGCTCATCCAGGCAGTTTCATTCGGACCAGGCTCATAGCTGAATTTAAACTCGCCTGAATTTGGATAGCGCTTTTTTCCTTCCGAAAAGAA
Source organism: Treponema sp. (assembly GCA_050873685.1). Taxonomy (GTDB): domain Bacteria; phylum Spirochaetota; class Spirochaetia; order Treponematales; family Treponemataceae; genus Treponema_D. Next base: position 23,166 of record JBNMJH010000006.1, on the reverse strand, counting down.
CTCCGGAAGCGAGCCGCAAAGCAAAACCCGGCCGGCATTTTCAGCAGTCAAGGGCGACGACGCTTTTTTGTAAAATGTAATTGAGCGGCACGCCTGCTGAAGGAAAAATTTCTCGCCTTCCTTGTCTGGAATAAATTTGCTTATTTCGGAAGCCTTAGGGTAAAGCGGAGCCGCGTTGTCATTCTTGAAATATTCAAGCTTCGCCTTTATAACCCGGAAAGCCGCATCCTTCACACGGGCTTTAAAGTTTTCATCCGTCCGCATAGCAGAAAGATTGCCAGTCCACAAATTCTCGCCAAGTCTTGCCGTTGTTGAAGAAATAACAATATCGTTTCCAGCTTCAATCGCCATTTTAAAAGCGGCGGAAACAGAACCTGCGTACATTGTCGCTCCGTTCATCATCATGTCATCAGTAATAATAAGCCCTTTGTAGCCAAGCCGGTTCCGCAGAAGCTCCGTCAGAAAATATTTTGAAAGGCTCGCCGGCGCTCCGCTCTTGTCTATCTGCGGAAAACTCAAATGCCCCGACATAACAGCCGGAACATTTTCTTTTATCAGATATTCAAACGGAACAAGCTCCCTGGAGCTAAAAGTTTTCCAGTCAATATTTATTTCAGGAAGATTTATATGCGAATCATAGCTTGTGTCGCCGTGTCCCGGAAAATGCTTTACCGTAGGAATTACTCCAGCCGCAATGCTGCCGTTCGCCCAGGCCGCGCCAAGAATTCCAGCAAGCTCAGGGTCGTCGCCAAAAGAACGAGTTCCAATAATAGTTGAATCGTGGTTCGTAAAAAGATCAACAGTCGGCGCAAAATTCATATTTATGCCAAGAACTTTTATTTCGCGGCTGATGTAATAAGCCGAACACCATGCGTCAACCGGATATCCGCCCGCGCCAATCGCCATATTTCCAGGAGTAATTGCAGTTTCACCTTTTACATGCCGAATCCATCCGCCTTCCTGATCAGTCGCCACAAAAAGAGGAATTTTAAAACGCCTTGAAGCCGCGCTCCGCTGAAGTGAAGAAATAGATTTTGCAACAAGATTTATGTCGTCAGTATTCCAGCCAAAAACTTTTACGCTGCCAAGGCCTCTGCCGCCAACCCACTGAAAAAGAAGATTGTCCGGCTCTGCGCCCGCCCAGCCGAACATAAGAATCTGACTAAGAAGCTCCTCGTCGGACATTCTTTCAACAATAAAATCCGCAAGCTGCTCGTTAGGAAAATCGCTCCAGAAAGTAGCGTTCTCAGGAATTTTTGCCTGGCAGAACAAAAACCGGCAGAAAAATGCACAAAAAAGAACTGCAAAAAATCTTTTCATGATTTTGTAAGTTTACACAAAAAAAACATGATTCTCAACACTTGGCGGAAATTATAAAACTTGCTGAATTTTCATAAAAATTCAGCAAGACAGTACTATTCCACCAAAATTTTTGAAATTTCAGCTATATACTGCGTATGCAAATCGTTTGTCGGGTACCATTTCTTATACAATTCCTTGTCAAGAAATGCTGATTCCGGCACAATCTGCTCATAAAGTTTCTTGCATTCAAAAACAAGGCGGCTTTCCTTGAAATACGGAAAAACTCCGTCATGTTCAACAGAAAGTCCGGTTTCCTTAACCTTGTCAAAATCGCGGCCGGACTTTGTTCCGCAGAAATTATAGACATTTCTTAATTCCGAAGGAAGAACGCAAAGAGAAAAAGTTTCGCCGTTATCTATAAATGATTTTGTAAAACGCGACTGGCGGATAAAAACATTCACAACAGGCTTTCCCCACATAACGCCAATCTGCCCCCAGGATGCAGTCAGCATATTCACGCGGCTTTCCTTTTCCGCAGCAACAAGAAACCAGTCCTCGCCAATAAGCTTGAACGGATTTTCTTTCAATTCAATTGGTTTTATTTCTTTCATATTTATATAATAATAAGAACGCTCAAAAAATGCAAAAAAAGAAATGCCCGGCATGGAGAGAGAAAATTTTGCACGCCAAGCAAGTTCATTTTTCTATATATTTGATTTTAAAATTACATTTCACCATATCAAAATGAGTATCTGCAAAATCATGATATGAGTTCAAAACAGAATAATCATATTGATTTATTTCCAATTTATAACATTTCTCTTCATTCAACTCCGCCACAGATTGAGCAGAAACAAATAAACAGCCCGAACTCAATAGCAAAACAGAAATCAAACACATTTTTAATTTCTGTTTAATAAGTGTGTATTTTTTCATTTTTCTGAATATTATACATCATTTTTTAAAGTCATATATAAGCTGTGAAACCTTCTTAAACAGCTTCCTAAACAATTTTTCAAGAATAAAATTATCTGCAAGTAGTTCAATAGTTAATAATAGATAATATTTATTTTGAAGAATCAATTTATTCATTTCGATTGGCATATACGCATTATCACCCTTTGATGAATTTTGATTCATTTGTAAAATTTTTCCACAAGAATATGGAGATGCATGAGCATACTTACAATAAAACTTGTACCAATCTTTTATTTCTTCTATTTCGATGCGATTTATCAAATCTACAGGTGTTCGGACTTTCTTATCTGATATCCATGCAAAATCAGATTTTGCATTATAAAAATCATCTGTATAATTTTTTTCTTTTAATTTAATTTTTGGATCGGCATTCTGTATTTTACATTCTTGAACAATTCCAAAATCTTGAAACCTATCAGATTCTAAATCATCTGCATCCATTAAATATTTTGAAATAGAATAAGATTCAAGCATAAGTCGTAAATTTGAAATAACTGAAGTTCCAAAACCATTTCTTAACAAAGCTAAATTTTCATCTGTTATTTCAATCAATCTAAAAGAAATTTTACCAATAGCACCCAAACGAAATTGATGTGTTTTTTTTATTTCAGACTGATTATCCGCAATGTACTTTGCACACTCTTGAAATAATAAATTCATAAAAAGTAACGAATTTATATTTGCATCATCATTATTTTTCTTTGATAAATCTAAGTAGTATTTTTTATAAATATCCATTAACGGATAACTTTTTATAAAATATTCTAAATTTTCAGTTTTTGATAAATCAAATTTATCCTCCGAACACTTTACTATTTCATTTAATATAGAAAAATCTTTATTTATCATAGTTTTGCATTTTCCTTCAAAAAGATATAATTATGCAACGCAGTATAAAACACCTGGCACATGGTCTTATTTTTTTTCGAACAGGATTCTAATAAAATCTCGTTTTGAATACAAAATTCTTATCACTTTTACAACTTCGCCTTCAATTCTGTAAAAAATTGAATAATTATTAGCAAGCACAAATTTGTAATCTGTTGGAAAAGACACATATCTTTCCAAAGAAATTCCTGCATCTGGTAATTTTGACAAATCCTCATAGGTTTCAATAATTTTTTCTACCGTATTACGAGCCGCAATTGAATTCTGCAATTTATTTTCAATATAAAATTTAATTCCGAGCAAATCTTCCGCCGCCTGATGAGAAATGTCCACTTTAAACATTATAACCCCACCATTGCACGAACATCTTTTGTGCTAAGCCAGCCTTTTTCCTTTGCAGAATCTTCCCCTTTTTTGAGTTCATTAAATAAAGTTTTTGTCGCTGTAAGTTTTTCATAATCGCCTATGGATATTACAGCATAACAGCCACGTCCATTTTTAGTAAGAAACACCGGAGATTCATCCGCAACGTCCTTCAACACTTCATTATAATTTCGTAAATCTGATATTGGTTTTATTGCAAACATATTAACCTCAATAAAGTTCGTAATATTTTACGAATAAAATTATCCCTTATATTATTAAAATAGTCAAATCAGAACTTTTCGAACAATACAGTAGAATCTTTCAGACTGCCTTATAGAATTATTCTGCAAGGCACCTGGAATTATTCAAAAACAGTTTTTTATAAAGGAAATGAGCGGCAGGGCGTTGCGGGATGTGCCCGCTGGAAGGGGCAGGCGAAAATGTTGAGGAACGAAACAGTTGAGCCGAGGGGAAGACTTTCCCCTTCCCGAATAAAAAAAGCGGGAAGTTTTCGCTCCCCGCCTGTATTTATTTTTCAGCAAGCCGAATGTTAAGCCGATTTTTCAGATTCCAATGTAGGGAACCGATTGAAGTAATCTTTTGTTGTTCGGGCTGCAACTCCGCTCAGAAGAATAAGAGCGATACAGTTCGGCCAAGCCATAAGTCCGTTTGTGATATCGGCGATTGTCCATACCTGGCTGATTGTCATGTAAGGTCCGATCGCAACCGCAAGAATGTAGATTACGCGGTAAACCATAACGAGCTTCATTTTTCCGTTTGAAAGATACTCAAGACATCGCTCTGAGTAAAAATCCCATCCAAGAATTGTTGTGAACGCAAAGAATACAAGACAAATCATAAGAAGGAACTGAACTGAACGTCCGTCGCCGCCAAGAACTGCGCTGAACGCCGCAGAAGAAAGCTCAACGCCTTTCAAAGTTTCGCCGATTCCGTTCACAGGCAGAGAGAAAACTCCGTTGTTAGTGAAAGCAATAACAATTGAAAGACCAGTCATTGTGCAGACGATGATTGTATCAATGAATGTTCCTGTCATAGAAACAAGTCCCTGCGCAACAGGCTCTTCAACTTTCGCAGAAGATGCGGCGATTGCGGCAGAACCAAGTCCGGCTTCGTTCGAGAAGATTCCGCGTGCAATACCTTTCTGCATCGCAACAATCACAGAACCAACAGCGCCGCCGGTAACAGCCTTAGGTGAAAAAGCAGCCTTGAAAATAATCGCAAACGCTCCAGGAATTTCTGTGGCATTCATAACAAGAACGCTAACGCCAAGGAAAACATAAAGAATCGCCATGAACGGAACGATAACCTGCGCAACTTTTGCAATTCTCTGAAGTCCGCCGATAATTACCAGCGCCGCGAAAAGTGTTACAAGACCGCCGGCAATTACTGTTGCCCAAGAATAATTTGTGCCGAACAATGTAAACGCAACATGAGTTGTTTCCGGGTCAAAAGCATTTTTTACTGCAGAAGCAATTCCATTTATCTGTGTGAATGTTCCAATTCCGAAAAGTCCAACGCAAACACCAAAAACTGCGAAAAGAACTGCGAGCCACTTCCAAGAGAAGCCTGTGCGTTCCTTCAATCCTTTTTCAATTGTATAGAATGGTCCGCCAAGAACGTGTCCGTCAGGCTTGTGCTCACGGTATTTTACAGAAAGCATACATTCTGTGTATTTTGTAGCGATTCCTACAAGAGCGGCAACCCACATCCAGAAAAGAGCGCCAGGTCCGCCGGCAGCAATAGCAGTCGCAACTCCTACGATATTTCCTGTTCCGATTGTTGCAGAAAGCGCAGTGCAGAGCGCGCCAAAACTAGAAACTTCACCTTTTTCTCCGTCTGATTTGCGGAAAATTGATTTCAATGCGCGTCCCAGCTTGTGGAACTGCATGCCGTGAAGACGGATTGTCAGAAGCAATCCTGTTACAAGAATCAAGATGATTGTAGGAAGTCCCCAAACAATATCATCAATCTTGTTGATAATTGTGTCGAACATTTTGCTTGTCCTTTAAAAAAAATAAGAGCGAAAATACATAATCGTATTTCGCTCTCCAAAGAGTATGACAAGATTCTTTTAGCCCTGTCCCTTATGCCTGAGATATCGGTTTTAATAACCTTAACCCTTCGGCGTCCCATCTGAAAATGGGAACTCTCCAGAGAACCGCCAAAACAGTAACGCTGCCGGCGATACAATACATTAGCACTAAGAAAATATTTGCGTCAACCGGATTTTGAAAAATAAAACTGCAAAAATTAATTTTTTTTCTGCAACCAATCAAAAAAAATTGTGTCTAAATATATTTTTTCTATGGAAATTGTGCTAGAATTCAAGTATACTGACAAAAATACAAAAAATGTCAATTTGGCAAAACAAACAAAAGAAGGGCAATTATGTATTCAACAATTCCGCAGATGTTATTTGAAAAAACAAAAGCTTCTCCAGATGCCGTAATTCAGTACGCAAAAGACGGAAAAGGAATTTTTCAGCCTGTAACTTACGCGGAATTTCTGGAACTGGCACTGAATTTCGGAGCCGGCCTTCTTTCACTTGGAGCCGAACCAGGCGACCACATCGGGCTTATCGCAGACAACAGAAAGGAATGGCTGGTTTCCTCTGTCGGAATAATGTCCGCCGGATGCTGCGATATTCCGCGCGGAAGCGAGGCAACCGTAAAAGACTTGTCATACATTTTAAGCTTCGCCGGATGCAAAATAATCGTTGCGGAAAACAGCTCCAGCTACAAGAAAATAGCTGAATGCCGCCCGGAACTAAAAGACTTGCAGACAATAATTGTAATCGACAAAAGAAACGTGGAGCCGGAACCCGCCGGCGCAAAAGTTCTTTCCTACGAGGAAACAATAAACCTTGGAAAAGAATTCAGGGCTTCAAATCCCGGAAAAATTGAAGAAATTGTAAAAAACGGCAAAGACGAAGACACAGCCACAATCATATTCACCTCGGGAACAACAGGAACTCCAAAAGGCGTTGAGCTTCTGCACAGAAATTTCATGTGCCAGATTGAAGGAATCTCAGAAACCCTTAACCTGAAGGAAGGCGACAAGACGCTCTGCGTTCTTCCGGTATGGCACGTCTACGAGCGCGAAATGGAATATTACTACATGGCAAAGGGAATCTCAATGTGCTATTCAAAGCCTGTGCCAAGCATGATTCTCGCCGACTTCAAGAAAATCAGCATATCATTCATCGCCTGCGTTCCAAGAATCTGGGACGCAATCTACAAGCAGATTGAAAAAAACGCCGTGGAAAAATCCTCGCCTAGAAAAGTTCTATACAAAATCTGCATCGGCGCAATAACAACCCGCCGCTGGATGCTCGACATCATAATGGGAAGAAATTTGCAGTTCAAAAAGCCGCTCTGGATTCTTTCAGTGCTGAACAAATGGCTCTACGTTCCGTGCTTCTTTCTTCTGCCGATAAGAGCACTTGGCGAAGCAATGTTCTTTTCAAAAGCGCGCGCGGTTTTCGGAGCAAACTTCAAGCTGGGAATGAGCGGAGGCGGCGCGCTAGCTCCAAGGCTCGACCGATTCTTCAATTCTGTAGGAATAAGAGTTGTTGAAGGCTTCGGCCTCACAGAAACAGCGCCTATAATCTGCATAAGAAATCCGCGGCGGCCGGTCATGGGAACAATCGGAAGAGCAATGCCGTACAACGAAATTAAAGTCATAGACAAATTCGGCGTGGAATGCGCTCCCGGACAAATGGGCGTTCTCTACGTGCGCGGCGACAACGTTATGAAAGGCTACTACAAGCAGCCCGAGCTTACAGACTCAGTTCTGAAGGAAGGCTGGTTCAACACCGGCGACCTCGTTGTGCTTTCAAGAAAAGGCGACATCATGGTAAAAGGCCGGGCAAAAGACACAATCGTCCTGCGTTCCGGAGAAAACGTGGAGCCGCTCCCAATTGAAAACAAGCTCGTGGAATCTCCGTACATCGCGCAGGCAGTTATTGTCGGCCAGGACAAAAACTATCTAGGCGCGCTTCTGATTCCTAAAAAAGAAAACATTCTGAACTACGCAAAGTCAAACAACCTTGAAAGCGAAAACATTTCCGCGCTATTGAAAAGCAACGAAATCAAGACATTGATAAATTCCGAGCTAGAACGGCTGATAACACCAAAAAACGGATTCAAGCCGTTTGAAAAAGTCGGCGCATTCTGCTTCATCGACCGCCAGTTTGAAATAGGCACCGAGCTGACCGCCAAAGGAACCGTAATCCGCAGCAAAATAAACGAGCTGTACAAGTGGCAAATCGCGTCAATGTTCAGCGACTCTGTAATCGCGCAAAGCCTTTCTGGACTCAGCAGCATAACAGGAAACATCGCCGGCAACCTTAAAGAACTTAGCTCCGTGAAAAACGTAATCCTTGAAAAAATTCCAGGAATCAAAAAAGACAGCAACGAAAAATAAATGCCCTGCCGCTCAAATATATTTTAAATTAAAAAAAAGGGCGGACAACCGCCCTGCGCTCCAAACCGGCGTTCAAGAACGCCGGTTTTACACTACCCACCGAGCGGGGACACCCCGCAACGCCCCGTGATGTTTGATTTGCAAACTCGGTAACAAAGTGCGCAACACCTCGCCTCAGCCGATTCAGTTTTCCTGTTTCTGAGCAAGCACCACAGCCGCAAATATAAGGACGCAGCCAACAATTCCGCATGCAGACAGTTTTTCCCGCACGCCGTTCACCGGAATCAAAATGCTGAAAAGCATTCCAAAAACGCTTTCAAAGCTAAGAAGAATTGTAGAAAGCGAAGGACTCAGATATTTCAGCCCGACATTCTGAAGCACAAACGCAACCGCCGTGCAGGCTATTCCAAGATACAACGCAGACATTATGAACCCGCGGCTTCCAAAATCAATTGCGGAAACCGGCTGAAAAACCGCAGTGAGCATATTTTTTTCAGCATCATAAAAAGGCGCAACGCACCAGGCAAGAACCGCTCCAACCGCAAACTGAACGAACGCATACACAACAGGATCATTTTCTTCAGATTCCTTTAAAAAATACGACTGAAGAAAAATCTGAAGGCAGAAGAAAACAGCGCAGACCAACGTAAGAAAATCGCCAAAATTAAATCCTGAAGCGGCATTTTCCTTTCCGCCCAAAGACAAAAAACCGATTCCTGCAACCTGCAGCAGAACAGCCGCAAAAACCGGCCATGACGGTCTTTTTTTATAGGCGAACCACGAGCAGAACGGAACAAGAACCACATAAAATGTTGTCAGAAAAGCGTTTCTTCCCGGAGTTGTGTATTTGCAACCAACTGTCTGCGCAAAATACGCCAGAAACAGAAACACGCCGATAAGCCCGGCTTTCTTCAAATACTGCAAATTAATTTTCTTCAGCCGCCGGAAAAACACAATTCCAACAGAAACAACCGCAATCGCAAACCGGATTGCAATCATATAAACAGCGCTTATGTCATTCAGGCTGTCTTTTACAACAACAAACGAAAATCCCCAGATTGCGGCAGTAAAAACCAGTCCAAGCGCGGCAAAAATCTGAACCATTTTATTTCTCCAAAAAAAAGGCCGCCTCCAGAAGCGTAAGAATCTTCCCGAAGCAGCCTTTTGCAAAAATATAGCTTATTCTACAAAAACAGACTTAAGCTTTTTTTGACGATTTTTTAGCAGAAGATTTTGTCTCGCCATCCAAAGGACGCAAAACTTTTTTCAAATGCCAAATATCGCGTACATAATCTTCAATTGTTCGGTCAGAAGAGAACTTTCCGGCGTTCGCAATATTCTTCAAGCAAGCCTTAGCCCAAGCCTTCTTATCTGAATAAAGTTTTTCCGCCTCGTTCTGCGCGCGGCAGTAATCATCAAAATCAGCAAGAACGTAATAAACATCCGCGCGGTTTCCTTCAATTCCGTATACCAAAGAATCATAAAGTTCCTTGAACAGCTGATGTGTTGGATCGTAAGTTCCGTCAACAAGCTGGTTAAGAACCTTAGCAAGTCCAGGATTTCTTTCGATATATTCCTGCGGATTATAGCTGTGCGCTTCCTCAATCTTCTTGATTTCATCAGTAAGAAGACCAAAGATGAACGCGTTTTCTTTTCCAGCTTCCTCAACAATCTCAATGTTCGCGCCGTCCATTGTTCCCATTGTCAAAGCGCCGTTGCACATAAACTTCATGTTTGAAGTTCCAGAAGCTTCAAGTCCGGCTGTAGAAATCTGCTCAGAAAGGTCTGCCGCAGGGAAAATCTTTTCCGCAACAGAAACTCTGTAGTTTTCTACAAACACAACGTGAAGCCTGTCGTTTACGCGGCGGTCATTGTTGATTCTTTCAGCAACAGTATTGATAAGCTTGATGATTGCCTTTGCACGGCGGTAGCCGGAAGCCGATTTCGCGCCGAAAATATAAGTTTTCTTAGCCGGCTTGTAGTTCGGATCATCAAGCATTTTGTTGTAAACGTACATGATGTGCAGAATGTTCATCAGCTGGCGTTTGTATTCATGCAGACGCTTTACCTGAACATCAAAGATTGACTCAGGATCGATAAGCTCGTTCTGTGTGTTCTTAAGATATTCAGCAAGACGACGCTTGTTTTCTTCCTTGATAGTCATAAGCTCTTTCAAAGACTTGTCATCATCAAGATATTTTTCAAGCCCCTTGAGCTTTGTAAGATCTTTTTCCCAGCCATGGCCAACACGCGCTGTGATAAACGCAGACAACTCAGGGTTTGCGCTGCAGAGCCAGCGACGCTGTGTGATTCCGTTTGTCTTGTTGTTGAATTTTTCAGGATAAAGCTCAAACCAGTCGTGAAGCTCTTTTTCCTTCAAAAGGCGTGTATGAAGCTCAGCAACGCCGTTTACGCTGAAGCAGGCATGAATTGCAAGCCAAGCCATATAAACTTTGCCGTTGTTGATAATAGACATTCTTCCATGTCGGGCATAATCATTCGGATATTTTGCGCAAAGCTCAATCATGAAGCGGCGGTTGATTTCCTCAACAATCTGGTAGATTCGCGGAAGAAGTCCGCGGAAAATTTCAATCGGCCACTTTTCAAGCGCTTCTGCAAGAATTGTGTGGTTTGTGTATGCAAAAGTATGTGTAACAACATCCCATGCGTCATCCCAGCCAACATTGTATTCATCCATCAAAATGCGCATAAGCTCAGGAATTGCAACAACCGGATGAGTATCGTTCAGCTGAATAACATGAAGAGATGCGAATTTGCTGAAATCTGTTCCATAATCTGAAACGTAATGGCGAACCAAATCCTGCAAAGAGGCAGAACTGAAGAAATACTGCTGCTTCAGGCGGAGAGTTTTTCCAGACGGACCAGAATCATTTGGATAAAGAACAGCAGAAACATTTTCCGCGCTGTTCTGGCGTTCTACCGCACGGTTGTATTCCATATTGTTGAAAAGCTGAAGGTCAAATCCGTTCGGAGAAGAAGCCTGCCACAAGCGAAGAGTATTTACAGTTCCAGTTTCATAGCCAACAATCGGCATATCGTAAGGAGTTGCTGTAACTTCCTCTGCGTTTTCAACATAATATCTGTCGCGGCCATCAGGAGTTTTTCCATAAGCGATGTTTCCGCCGAATTTTACTGTAACAGCCAGGTCTGAACGCTTGATTTCCCATGGATCGCGGTGAGCAAGCCAGTTGTCAGGATATTCAACCTGATAGCCGTTTTCAATTCTCTGCTCGAACATTCCATAGCGGTAGCGGATTCCGTATCCGTGTCCAGGATAATCCAAAGTAGCCAGAGAATCCAGGAAACAAGCTGCAAGACGGCCAAGACCACCGTTTCCAAGACCTGCGTCCGGCTCCTGATCTTCAACCATGTTGTAGTCAATGTTCATTCCCTTAAGAACTTTCTTTACATCATCCAGAATTCCTGCGTTGATAAGGTTGTTGCTCAAAGCGCGGCCCATCAAGAATTCTGCTGATAAATAATACAACTGCTTTGTAGGTTTCTTTTCATATTCCTGGCGAGTAGCCATCCAGTTATCCATGATTACTTCAAGCGCAGAAGCTGAAACTGCGTCAAAAAGATCATGTTTGTTTGCCTGCGAAATATCTTTACCGTATTGTCTCTTAAGTCGACCTTCAAGATTTTCCTTAAATTTTGCGGCATCAAATTTCATTTAAAATAACCTCCACGGTATTTTTCACTGTGTAAAAAGAGTACACAGAATTGCAAGATTTTTCAATTGGAATTCCCAAAATATCAGATTATTTAGCAATCAATATCGCAAAACTTGCGGCAGGAAGAACGTAACGCTGCTGCTCCTGAAGCAACGTTTCCTTTCCAGGCTCCGCAAATCCTTCGTTTCCAACAACAGAAGTGTCCGCCACGTAATACCATTTCTTTCCCTTTGGAAGAGTCGGCAAAGTCATTGTAACGTCATAAATATCTGTGTTTCCGGCGATGTAAAAATCGTTGTCCGGGTTTCCATTTTTATCAGAAACAGAAGAGCCGACCAGCTTGAAGCCAAGGAACCGCTTCATTTTTGTCCAGTCAGGATTTTTTCCGTCCACATCGTACCATTCAATTTCAACTTTTGAGCCGGAAAAGAATTTTTCCCTGCGGAAAACCGGATGAAGTTTTCTTAGGCTGATTGCCTTTTTCGTGAAATTCAAAAGTTCCTGGTTCTTCTTTTCAAGATTCCAGTTCACCCAGGAAATTTCGTTGTCCTGGCAGTAAGCGTTGTTGTTTCCCATCTGAGTACGGCGGAATTCGTCGCCGGCGGCAAACATCGGAACTCCCTGGGAAACCATGAGGCAAACCATGAAATTCTTCAGTTTTTTCAGGCGAAGCGATTCAATTTTCGGGTTAACAGTAACACCTTCATAGCCGTGGTTGTAGCAGTTGTTGTCGTCTGAACCGTCACGGTTGCCCTCGCCGTTCTCGTCATTATGCTTTCCGTTGTAGCTAACAATGTCGTTCATAGGAAAGCCATCGTGGCAGCTTACAAAATTAACCGAAGCATCCGGATTTCTTCCTGAATGATTGTACAAGTCTGAACTGCCGGCAAGACGGGTAGCCGCAGCCGTGGCAACGCCTTCATCACCCCGGACAAAACGTCTTATGTCATTGCGGTAGCGGTCATTCCATTCGCTCCACCTTCCGCCAGGGAATCCGCCCACAAGATAACCGCCGCCGCAATCCCATGGCTCAGCGATAATTTTTGAGCGGCAAAGAATTGAATCTTCTGAAATTGCATTTGTAAGGAACGGAAAACTTTGCATATAAGACTTTTGATCACGGCACAAAACTGCCGCCAGGTCAAAGCGGAATCCGTCAACGTGCATTTCGCTCACCCAGTAGCGAAGGCTGTCCAGAATGAATTTTGTAACAACCGGATGCGCCGCGTTCACAGTGTTTCCGCATCCAGAAAAATTGTGGTAATACTGCTTTTCATTTTCAGGCAGCATATAATAAGTTGAATTCTCGAATCCGCGGAAACAGAAAGTATATCCGTGCTCATTGCCTTCCGCCGTGTGGTTGAACACGACATCAAGAATCACCTCTATGCCGGCCTTATGCAGCTCGCGCACAAGAGTTTTAAATTCACGCACCGAACCGCCAGGAGTTCTGTCCGATGAATAAGTTGTTTTCGGCGCAAAAAAACCGATTGTGCTGTAGCCCCAGTAGTTTGAAAGAGTTTCTCCAGTTTTTGGATTTATAGCTCCAGTTTCATGCTCGTCAAATTCAAAGACCGGAAGAAGTTCAACGGAAGTGATTCCAAGCTCCTTCAGATAAGGAATTTTTTCAACAAAGCCCCTGTATGTTCCCGGCGCGCTTACCCCGGAAGTCTGTGAAGCCGTGTAACCTTTCAGATGAGCCTCGTACACAACTGTTTCACTCATCGGATAGTTCAAAGGCTTGTCGCCCTGCCAGTCAAAATCAGAATCATCAACAACAACGCACTTCGGAAAATTCGACAAGTCTGAAAGTTTTCCGTTCTCCACGCCGGCCAGACCAAGTTCTCGCTGGCGGTTGTACGACTGAAAAACAGAGCCTTGAGTAAAAGCTTTTGCGTACGGATCAAAAAGATACTTGTTGAAATTAAACCTATGTCCCTGCGGAGGATTGTACGGACCGTCAACCCTAAAAAGATAAAGAGCTCCCGCTGAAAGACCTTCAACAAAAATATGCCAAATGCTTCCTGTCTTGTTTTTCACAGGATCTAATTCAATTGAAAAAGAAGGTTGTTTTGCGTCTGGCGCATCGAACAAATCAAGAACAACTTTCTCTGCGTTTTTGCTATACACAGCAAAATTAACACCGTTTCCTGATGGAGTTGCACCAAGTATTTCAGGACGGCCTTCAGAAATCTGACTTACGTTCATATTCGCTTAGTTTAACACAAATGCAAGCCGATTTCTACAAAAAAATCACTCAGGAATCAGCTTTGAAAGCGTATTATCGTGCTGGCGCCAGTTCTTGTCAACTTTAACCTGAAGATCCAAATCAACCTTGAACGGGAAAACCTCCTGAATTTTCTTCAGGGAAGCAAGGCGTATCTGCTTTATCATGCTTGCGCCCTTGCCTATAACCATTCCTTTCTGGCTGTCGCGCTCAACACAGATAAACGCGCGGACCCAGATTTTTCCGTTGTTTCCGCGCTTTTCCAAATCTGCAACATCAACGTAAAGGCAATGCGGCAGTTCCTGAGTCAGCCGGTTGATAGCCTCGCCGCGCACAATCTCGCTTATTCTGAAAGCAATATCCTGGTCGGTGTAAACATCTTCCGTATAAAGAGCCGGAGCAACAGGCGCAACACTGTAAAGCGCGCGGAGAACTTCGTTTATGCCGGTGTCATCCTTAGCGGACATTTCAAGAATGCGTTCCTTCGGAAGCCCCGGAAGATATTCTTCCACAAATTCTCTTGCTTTTTCAGCCTTTGAATCATTTGCATCTATTTTATTAAGCGCAACAACAAGATGCTCAACATATCCAGAAGCAAGCTCGACATTCATTTTTTCTTCATCGCCAGGAACGCGAGTTGTGTCAATAACATACAGAATGCAGTCCGCGCCCTCAAGAGTTTCTTCTGTAACAGATTTCAGCCGGAGGTTCAGTTTTTTCTCTGAGTCGTGGTAGCCCGGCGTATCAACAAAAACCAGCTGTCCAAGCGAAGTGTTCACAATTCCACGGATTGCGTTTCTTGTTGTCTGCGGAACAGGAGAAACAATCGACACAGGCTCCTGGCAGGCCGTATTTATAAAAGTTGATTTTCCTGCGGAAGGACGGCCGAGTATCGCGACAAGCGCAGTTTTTTCCCCGATTCCAGATTCATTTTCTTTTTCAGTCTGATTTTCATTGTTCATAGCAGAACTATAGTAACAGAATATTCAAGATGAATAAAGAGAATGAACGCCCTGCCCCGCCGGAATGCCGTTGAAACACTGCAGAAAACGCCGGACAAAAAAAACTAAAACAAAAAAAAGCCACGTGCATATCCTGCGAACCGCGGCTTTTTCAGATTTATTTTAATTCAGGCTGAAAACTAGAAATTTTCACTGAGTTTTTCAAAGTAGCTCTGCGGATGCGCGCAAACAGGGCAAACCTTCGGAGCTTCCTTTCCAACACAAACATGTCCGCAGTTTCTGCAGATCCATATTGCATCGCCTTCGCTGCTGAAAACGAGCTTGTCTTCAACATTTTTAAGAAGCTTTCTGTAGCGTTCCTCGTGGTGCTTTTCAATCTTGCCTACGCCTTCAAACATTTTTGCAATCTGCTCAAAACCTTCCTCGCGGGCTGTTTTAGCAAATTCATCATACATATCTGTCCATTCATAGTTTTCGCCGTCAGCAGCAGCCTTCAAATTTGCGGCAGTGTTTCCGATTCCGCCCAAAAGCTTGAACCACATCTTCGCGTGCTCTTTTTCATTGTTCGCAGTTTCTTCAAAAATTGAGGCAATCTGCTCATACCCTTCTTTTTTAGCAACGCTTGCAAAATAAGTATACTTGTTGCGCGCCTGTGACTCGCCTGCAAACGCAGCCTGCAAATTCTTCTCTGTTTTTGTTCCCTTCAAATCCATCGTTGTTCTCCTTACGTTTAGATTTTCTATATATTTTTGCAAGAAGGACAGACTCCTGTAAAAATCAGGTTGTGCCCTTCAACCAAAAAACCTTTAAGCTCCATTTCCTTAGCCGCCTCAGCCATTTCAACAGAAACACTTTCCGGAACATCGTACATTTTTCCGCATTTCAGACAGTGAAAATGGTAATGCTCCTTTGTTGTGCTGTCAAAATGATCCGCTCCATCCGGAACACTGATTTTCAGAATG
Organism: Treponema sp.; assembly: GCA_050873685.1. Classification (GTDB taxonomy): domain Bacteria; phylum Spirochaetota; class Spirochaetia; order Treponematales; family Treponemataceae; genus Treponema_D. The sequence goes on along the minus strand of JBNMJH010000006.1, from coordinate 7,340 downwards.
CTTCCGTTTTCCGCAAGAAAATTCAGATTTCTGTAGACAGTCCCGCGGCTTATGTGGGCGTCCTCTTTTCTTGCAAGCTCATAAATTTCATCAGCAGTCGGATGGGAATAATTTTCTGTCATAAGCTCAAGAATCAATTTCCGCTGATTTGTGTTTCTGCTCTGCATAAAATTTCCTTTTTCCTACGTCTGACATTTCATATTATAAACATAAATTTCTTTTTGTAAATAGTAATAAGTCCTAGTAGCAAATATTTTTTTTATTTGCCTTACGATTTTTTTTCAATATATTTATAAAAGATTGAATGTTTGAGTTTTATGCCGGCAGAAATTTTTCAGAATTTAAAAACTCTTGCAGCCAATTTATATAGAAGAAAAATAAAAATTCAAAAAAGCGAGGATTTTATGAGCGTAACCACTTTAACAGAAAAAAATTTCAACGAAGAAGTTCTGAAAAGCGAAAAGCCGGTTCTTATCGACTTCTGGGCTCCATGGTGCGGTCCGTGCAGAATGCTTTCTCCGCTGGTCGATGAGCTTGCAGAAGAGCACGGCGAGTATAAATTCTGCAAGGTAAACGTAGATGAAGAGGAATCTCTTGCTAAAAACTTCGGAATCATGAGCATCCCGACTCTGATTGTATTCAAGGGCGGCGAACAAAAAGCAAGGCAGACCGGAGCAATTCCAAAGGAATCAGTGCTTGAACTTTTGCAAAACGCATAGAATCAAGCGCGGCTTTTCATTATAATATTTTACAGGCTGAATATCGGGTTTTATCAATTTTAACGCATTGAAAGATTGAAGGCGGAGAAGGCCCGCTGAAGTCAATTTGCACTTTTTTGGCGTATGCCATAAAAAAATCTTGAAGTGAAGATATGCAAAGCAAATCGGAACGAAAGATTTTTCCAAAAAAAGTTCAACTCTTGACTTCCAAGCGGGATTCGCAGCCGTAAATCTTTCAATTTATAAAATTTTAGCAAGAAACCCGGCATTCAAACTGAAAAAATCATGCCTGGAATTGCCAGGGCACAAGGAATAAAAAATGAAAACCGCATCTATAAAACAGGAATTGACTGAAAACGCCTATCCAGGGCGTGGAATTATCGCCGGGCTTTCAAAAGACGGAAAAACTGCGGTAAGCGCATACTGGACAATGGGGCGCAGCGCAGGAAGCCGGAACAGAGTTTTTGTAACCGACGGAGAAGGAATCAGAACCCAGGCTTTTGATCCGACTCTTGTTGCAGGAGATCCGAGCCTGATTATTTACAGAGCAGTGCGTATTCTTGGAGCCAAGACAATTGTAACAAACGGCGACCAGACCGACACAATCTATGACGGACTGAAAGCAGGAAAAACTTTTGAAGAATCGCTCAGAAGCCGCAAGTATGAGCACGATGCTCCAAACTTCACGCCAAGAATTTCAAGTCTTCTGGACATTGAAGGCGGAAAATACAGCTATGCGGTTTCAATTCTTAAAAGTGACAACGGAAATCCGGACAACTGCCTGCGCTTCACGTTCACATACGACAATCCGCAGCCGGGAAAAGGACATTACATACACACTTACATGAAAGACGGAAATCCTCTGCCAAGCTACGAAGGTGAACCGACTCCAATAGAAATCGACGGCGACATCGACACATTCACAAACAACTTGTGGTCATGGCTGAACGAGCAGAACAAAGTATCCCTTTTCGTCCGCTACATCAACATCCAAACCGGCAAATACGAAACAAGAATTATTAATAAGAACGAGTAAATTGCGAGCAGTTGCGCAGCAATTTACGAGTGTCTACATAGGAAACTTGCGAATGCAAATTTTCTTACAAAAAGAGCAAATCGAGAGCAGGCGCAGGTTGCAATTCCTCTGCCTGCAAGCTCCTTCAACCTGCTCACGAGTTTTGCCACTGCAAAACTCGCCTTAATTCCTCCCTCACAGCTCAGGCAAACCAGATTTCTCCAGACAAAAAAAGCGCCCTTCCGGACGCTTTTTTATCACTTCACTAAAAACTAAGAACTAGCGGAGAAGCGACAGAACATTCTGCGAACTCTGGTTCGCACGCAGGTTGCAATTCCTCCGCCCGCAAGCTCCTCCAACCTGCTCACGAGTTTTGCCACTGCAAAACTCGCCTTAATTCCTCCCTCACAGCTCAGGCAAACCAGATTTCTCCAGACAAAAAAAGCGCCCTTCCGGACGCTTTTTTATTACTTCACTAAAAACTAAGAACTATCTCAGCAAGCTAAGAACATTCTGGCTTGACTGGTTCGCACGCAGGTTGCAATTCATCCGCCTGCAAGTTCCTTCAACCTGCTCACGAGTTTTGCCACTGCAAAACTCGCACAAATTTCTTCCTCACAGCTCAGGCAAACCAGATTTCTTCTGGCACAAAAAAAAGCGTCCTCCCGGACGCTTTTTTTTATCACTTCACTAAAAACCAAGAACTAGCGGAGAAGCGACAGAACATTCTGCGAACACTGGTTTGCACGCAGGTTGCAATTCCTCCGCCCGCAAGTTTCTCCAACCTGCTCACGAGTTTTGCCACTGCAAAACTCGCCTCAATTTCTCCTTCACAGCTCAGGCAAACCAGATTTCTTCTGGCACAAAAAAAAGCGCCCTCCCGGACGCTTTTTTATCACTTCACTAAAAACTAAGAACTATCTCAGCAAGCTAAGAACATTCTGGCTTGACTGGTTCGCCTGAGCAAGCATTGCTGTTCCGGCCTGTGAAAGAACCTGGTCTTTTGTGAATTCAACCATTTCATTGGCCATGTCTGTATCGCGGATTCTTGACTCAGAAGCCTGAAGGTTTTCTGCGCCGATGTTCAATCCTTTCACAGTCATGTCAAGGCGGTTCTGGTAAGCGCCAAGGTCAGCGCGCTGCTTGTTGATTTTCTTCAAAGCTTCGTCCAAAGTTCCAATAGCGCGGTTCGCTTCGTCCGGAGTTTCCAAAGACATAATTGTCTCGTCGCCAACATTGCGGAGTCCAAGAGCCATAGAAGACATTGTGCCAATGTAAACCTGAGTTCTCTGATCCATATTTGCGCCAATATGAAGCCACATAGAACCTGTAACAACATTCTCGCCAGTCGGGCGTGCAAAACGTCCAGTAAGCATATTCATTCCGTTGAACTGAGCGGCAGAAGCAACGCGGTCAACTTCAGCAATCAAAGAAGAAACTTCAACCTGAATCTGCATTCTGTCTTCTGCAGAATAAATACCGTTTGAAGACTGAACAGCAAGCTCGCGGATTCTCTGAACAATATCAGTAGTTTCCTGAAGATAACCTTCTGTTGTCTGAATAAAAGAAATACCGTTCTGAGCGTTTGTAGAAGCCTGCTTCAAGCCTCTGATCTGTGAACGCATTTTTTCTGAAACAGCAAGTCCAGAAGCGTCATCGCCAGCGCGGTTGATTTTCATGCCAGAAGAAAGCTTCTCCATGCTCTTCTGCTGGGCCAAATCCTGAATTCCCTGTGCTCTCTGAGCGAACATAGCGCTCATATTGTGATTAATAACCATAGTTTATCTCCTTGGCAAGTTTCCAAAACTTATTGCAAGGGTCTCACCACCCTTTACTTTACTATCGGACTATGGCAAACCGACTTTAGAAAAAAAAAATAAAAATTTTCTGATTTTTTCTTTTTTTCCGGGCGCAAACAAAAATCCCGGAACAGGCTTTTCAGGGTTCCGCACGCACTCCGTGCCGCTCCATTGCTCCGTTCAGCAAAGCTTCACTCCGCAACGCGCTCCGCGCGCCCTTCCAATCCTGCGCAAGATTCTTTTTCACCGGAAATTTCTTCCGCCGCGAAAAATTCCTCTGCTGTTCCTGCGTTAGCGCTGGGAGCACCGGAGTTCCGAGCGAAGCGAGGAATGAGCCGCGGCTAGCGGCGAAGTGCGGACATAGCGACCGCGAAGCGGGAACGCCCTAAAAATCATTTTCATTTGCACAACTTGGGGCCATGCGATATAATCAATAAAAATTTCAAGGAGTTCTAAAAAATGCTAAAAGGGCGTCATTTAATTGAACCTGGTGATTTGTCTGTTTCCGAGATTGATGAAATTATTTCATTGGCAGAACAGATGATAGTAGATCCTATTTCTTTTCAAGATGTGTGTCGCGGGAAAATTCTTGCGACACTTTTTTTTGAGCCAAGCACTAGAACAAGGCTTTCCTTCGAGGCGGCGATGCTTCATCTTGGCGGAACGGTAGAAGGATTTGCAGATGCCTCATACACTTCATCAACAAAAGGTGAAACGCTTGCAGACACAATCCGCGTTGTTTCTTCATATGTTGATGCAATCGCAATGCGAACTCCAAAGGAAGGCGCGGCTCTGCTCGCAAGCAAATACTCGCCGGTTCCAATAATCAACGCCGGCGACGGCGGCCACAGCCACCCTACACAGACGCTGACCGATCTTGTTACCATCAGGAGGCTCCTCGGCGACTACCAGGGGCTCACCGTGGGATTCTGCGGCGACCTGAAATTCGGAAGAACCGTTCACAGCCTTACGCAGGCGCTCAGCAGATACAAGGGAAACAAATTCGTTTTCATAAGCCCGAAGGAGCTTTGCCTTCCTGAATATATGATTGAGCAGCTGGACGACAAGGGAATTCCTTACACGACAGCGGAACGCCTTGAAGATGTAATCGGAAGCCTCGATGTGCTTTACATGACACGCGTACAGAAGGAACGTTTCTTCAACGAGCAGGATTACCTGCGCCTAAAGGACAGCTACATTCTTGACAAGGAAAAAATGAAGCTCGCAAAGGAAAGAATGTTTGTGCTTCACCCGCTTCCGCGAGTAAACGAAATTTCCCCGGAAATCGACAACGACCCGCGCGCAGCTTATTTCAAGCAGGTAAAATTCGGAATGTACGCAAGAATGGCGCTGATTGCAAAACTGACCGGCGCGCTTTAACCAAATAAAAAAAAGAGGAAAATATGCTAAATATAGATTCTATAAAAAACGGACTTGTAATTGACCACATCAGGGCAGGCTCCGGCTGGAGAATTTTCCAGTGGCTCGGACTGGATAAATCGCCGTTCTGCTCCGCGCTGATAATGAACGCGCCTTCAAAGAAAACAGGCAAAAAAGACATAATCAAAATTGAAAACGTAATGGACATTGATTTTTCAATTCTCGGCTTCATTGACCCGAACATCAGCGTGAACGTAATCCAGAATGAAAAAATTGTCCGAAAAATAAAAATGGAGCTTCCTTCAAGAATCCAGAATATTTTCAAATGCAAAAATCCGCGCTGCATAACCGCAACAGAAACCTACGAGAAACCGACATTCCTTCTTGTTGACAAAGCAAAAGGGCTTTACCGCTGCGAATACTGCGACACAATGTACAAAGCCGGCGAAGACGGCAATGTAGTGGAGAAAGCGTAATGAAAAATTCAGAGCCAGCAATTCTGCTTATCTACAACGCAAGGCTGCTTGACGAGTCAACAGATTCGCCAGGCGCGGTTCTTTCAATAGAAGGAAAAATCCGCGCCGTTTTTCAGGGGTGTTTCAACACGGAAAAAGCTGCTTCCGAGCTTGCCAAGGCAATTTTAATAGAAAACAAAATCGATGAAAATTCCGCGGTAGAATTTTTCAATGCGGAAGGGCTTACCGTAACGCCAAGTTTCATCGATATGCACGTTCATCTGCGCGATCCAGGTCTTACCCAGAAAGAAGATTTGGAATCCGGGCTTCGGGCTGCAGTTGCCGGCGGATACGGAACTGTTGTCGCAATGCCGAACACAAATCCTGTGGTTTCAACCGGCGAGCAGGCAAAAGAAATCCAGAAAAGGGCAAAAGCGCTGAATCTTGCGAATATGTTCCAAGTTTGCTCCATAACAAGAAATTTTGAAGGAAAAGATGTTTCCCATATCAACGAGCTGAATCCTGAAGAAGTTCCTGTAATTTCAGAAGACGGAAAGGAAGTCGCTTCCAGCGCAATTATGCTTGAAGGAATGAAGAACGCCGCCAGCAGAAAACTTATTGTCGCCTGCCACTGCGAAGATCCGGAGCTAGCCGCGGCCGCAAAGCCTTTCAGAAAAAAAGCCCTTGAAATTATGAAAGAATACAATCTTTCAGCCTGGGGAATTTCAAAAAATCAAAAAAAAGCTCCAGAAAAAGCAATGGAAGAAATTCAGGCTGCGCTTTCAAACGCAAACGAACTTCTTGCCCTTGCGGAAGACATAGCCACAGAACGAAATCTGGAGCTTGCGGAAAATGCGGAATGCCACATACATCTGTGCCACGTCAGCACGGCAAAATCAATTGAAGCAGCTCGCCGGGCAAAGAAAAAAATCTCTGAAAGCAAATTCAACCTTTCTGACACAGGTTTTTCTGTAACCTGCGAGGTAACACCGCATCACATAGGCCTCTGCGGAACTGAAGAGCCTTACATCCGCGCGCTGGTAAATCCTCCGCTGCGCCCAGAAAACGACCGGCTCGCGCTTATTGAAGCTATCCGTGACGGAACTGTTGACTGCATTTCATCCGATCATGCGCCGCACACCGCGGAAGACAAGGCCGCTGGAGCACCGGGATTCACAGGTCTGGAAACAAGCTTCGGCGTGTGCAACACAAAACTTGTAAAAGAATGCAAGATTTCCGCAAAAAAACTTTCCCAGCTTATGTCCGCAAACCCGGCAAGAATTTTAAAACTTAACAAAGGCTTGCTGAAAACGGGATTCGACGCGGATTTAACGCTTGTAAATCTTGATGAAGAATGGAAAGTTGAGCCGAAGAATTTTTTCAGCAAAGGAAAAGCAACTCCTTTTGAAGGAGAAATTTTGTCCGGAACTGTAAAAGCTGTTTTTATCAGCGGAAAGAAGGTTTTTGAAAAATAAGAAACAACCGCAGAAAAACAAAACCCTTTGAAGAGCCCAGATAATCCTAAGCACAAGCAGAAACTTCATACCGTTGCTACGTTCCCGTCCTGGCGGAGTTTTGAAGGCTGCTTTGAAAGGCATCTGGACTCATCAAAGGGTTCAATTTTTATAAGCCGATTATAATACAAATAAAAAAACCTGTCAAAAGCAGACAGGTTTTCACTAGCCTTGAGACTGACACGATTCGAACGTGCGACCCCCACCTCCGCAGGGTGGTGCTCTAATCCAGCTGAGCTACAATCTCATTCAAATATGTCAGCTAAAGCTGTGTGATTTCGGAGGCGACAGGAGTTGAACCTGCCCAGCCCTTTTAAGGAACTGACGGATTAGCAATCCGTTGTATTACCGCTCTACCACACCTCCAGCTATCGGAGCGAGAGGGATTCGAACCCCCGGACCCGTGAAGATCAACGGTTTTCAAGACCGCCCCAGTACGACCGCTTTGGTATCGCTCC